>NZ_JAVIZI010000001.1:3295000-4331362 GCF_031453535.1 Pseudoxanthomonas sp. SORGH_AS_0997 | reverse complement strand
GGCGCGCTGGATCAGGCCGAGGCGGTCTACGCACGTGCCATGCAGCTGGCGCAATCGCACCAGGGCAGCGATGCGGTGCTGGTGGCGGCCTGCCGCTGCCTGATCGCCCAGCTGCTGCTCGAACGCGGGCGCCACGACGAGGCCGCAGACCAGCTCGACGGCGCGCTCGAGGTGCTGGAAGCGGGCGACGGCTGGGTCGATGTCTACGTCGCCGGTTTCGGCACCGCGCTCGCACTGGCGCGCCAGCGCGATCGCAGCGGCCGCACCGCCTGCGCGCTGCTCGATCGCCTCGATGCACTGGCGGCGCGTCGTCACCTGACGCGCCTGGCCGACCTCTCCGCCGCCTGGCGGGTGGACGTGCAGCTGGACTTGCCCGCCGACCACGCCCTGGATGCCGCCCTGGCCCGCAGCGGCGGCGAGATGGCCCTGCAGCACGCGCTGGCCAATGCCCACACTTGGCGCCAGTCGCAGGCGCTGGGCCTGGCGCTGGCGCGCTGGCATGCCGAAGCCGGCCGCAGCGGTCGCGCCCTGGCGCTGCTGCAGGCGCTGGAGAACGATGCCCGCGAACGCGACGACGCCCACCACCTGGACCGCGTGCGCGTGCGCATGGCCCTGGTGCGTCAGCAGCGCGGCGAACTGCAGCAGGCCCTGCCGGCACTGTCGGCCGCCCTGGACCGCATCGCCGCCACGCGCGCCTGGCAGGTCGCACTGGAACCGGGCCTGCCGGTCAAGGCGCTGCTACGCGTGGCGCGTCAGCACGATCCCGACGCCGTGGCCGGCACCACCCGCGCCCTGACCATCCAGACCCTGCTGGACAAGCTGTCCTGCGAGGATGCGCTGGCGGTGCAACTCTTCAGCGAGCGCGAGCTGGAAGTCCTGCAGGAACTGGCCAGCGGCCTGTCCAACAAGCAGATCGCCCGACGCCTGTCGCTGTCGGAAAACACGGTCAAGTTCCACCTGAAGAACCTCTACCGCAAGCTGGAAGCCGGCACCCGCGAAGCCGCGCTGGGCAACGCCCTACAGCGCGGGCTGATCGGCGCGGCCAGCAGCCCGGAGTAACGCAAAGGGCCGGCGCATTGCGCGCCGGCCCTTGCTTCAACGCAGCGATCAGACCAGGGTCAGGCTGCCGTCGCGGCGTTCGTCGCTGAGCATCGCGGTCTTGACGTCCAGCGGACCCATCTGCCCGGCCATGACCTTGGCGAAGGCGTCCTTGAATCGCGCCATCTCCTCAGGCGTGCCCACGGTGATGCGCGACCAGGTCGGCCACACCGCCCAGGCGCGACCGACGAAGACGCCGTAGGTCGCCATGGCCTTCATGAACTCCGGCGCCGGGCGCTTGACGTCGACCATGAAGCAGTTACTTTCCGAGGTCGTGCAGGGATAACCCTGCGCGGTCAGCCAGGTGGTGACCTCATCGCGCAGCACGGTGTTGGCGTTGCGCCGCTGCGGGACCAGCTGCGGATCGCGCAGGCTGGCCAGGCCGGCCGCGGCGGCGGTCACCGGCAGCGAGTTGAAGCCGTAGTAGGTCAGCTTGGCCAGCAGGTCCGGGCGGGCGGCCGCATAGCCCAGGCGGATGCCGGCCATGCCGTAGAGCTTGGAGAAGGTGCGCAGCACCACCACGTCTTCGCCCTTGGCCACCAGGTCCACCCCGCTGACGGCGTTGGGCGAGAGATGGATGTAGGCCTCGTCCAGCACCAGGATGCTGCCCTTGGGCTTGTTGGCCAGGGCGTACTCGATGTCCTTGCGCGTGGTCAGCGAGCCGGTGGGATTGTTGGGATTGCAGATGTAGAGCATGCCGGCGCTGGCGTCGGCGGCGCACATGGCCTGCACGTCGTGGCTGTAGTCCTTGCGCAGCGGCAACTTGTGCACCGGCGCCTTGATCGCGTCGGCCACCCGCCAGGCCTGCTCGAAGGTGGGGTCGGCGGTGACCAGCGCCGCGCTCGGCGAGGTGAAGGCCATCACCGTGTACTGCAATGGCGGGGTCGAGCCGGCGTAGGGCACGATGTTTTCCGGCTTGAGGCCGAGCTGGCTGGCCAGTTCGCCGACCAGCTCGGTCTGCAGATCGCCCAGGTAGCGACCGCCCTGCGGGGCGATGCCGTCGATGGCCTTCAGCGCCGCCGGGCTGGGGCCGTAGGGGTTCTCGTTGGCGTTGATGTAGACCGGCGCCAGGCCGGCGGCGGCCGAGGCCGCCGGGTCGACCTTCAGGCGCTTGCGCGACTGGTTCTGGGCCAGGGCCAGGCCGGACAAGGACAGCAGGGGTGCGCCGACGCCCGCACCGGCGGCCAGGGCGGAACCACGCAGGAAACCACGACGGGAGAGCGGCTGCTTCATGGGAACGATTCCTCGATCGGGATCAGGGACGGACGGCGACGACTTCGATTTCGATGCGCATACCCGGATTGCCCAGGGCGGCGATCTGGAAGGCCGAGCGCGCCGGCAGGTTCATCTGCTTGGCCTCCTTGCCGAAGAACTGGGTATAGCCCTCCATGAAACCCTTGAAATCCATCTTGCCGCCGTTCTCCGGGCCGCCGACCAGGAAGACCTGCATCTTGACCACGTCCTTCATGCCCAGGCCCATGCCTTCGAGCTGCTGCTTGATCTGGGTAAGCACGCTGATGGTCTGGGTCTTGGTGTCGCCGAAGGCCTCCATCGAGTCCTTGGGCGCGGCCGGGTCGGCCACGGCCGGCACCTTGCCGCTGAGGTAGATGGTGGTCTTGCCGGCCGGGATCTCCACGGCCGAGGCGATCGGGAAGTCGCTGCCGGGGATGGCGTAGCGCTTGACGTCGGCGGCGTGGGCCGACAGCGCCAGCGGCGCGGCCAGCAGGAACAGGGACAGGCGGCGGGACAGGGTCATGGTGGCTCCTGGGATCTTCATGGAAAGGATGTCAGTCGTCTTGCTCGGGCGTGGCCGTACTCGCCAGCGAGGCGCGCAGCGCCTTGACGTCGGCCTCGCTCACCGCATCGTCGTACTGGTTGCCGAAATGGGTGCGCACGTAGGTGGTGACCTGCGCGATCTGCCCGTCGCTGAGCATAGGACCGAAGCCCGGCATGGCGCCATGGCCGTTCAACACCATCATTTCCACGTACGGCGCCGCGCCCAGCTTGGGGTTGCCCGCCAGCGCGGGGTATTCGCCCGCGCCGCGCGCGCCCTGCCCGGCCGGCATGTGGCAGCCGGCGCAGATGGTGGCGTACACCTGGGCGCCGTCGGCGTGCGAGAAATCGCGCGTCTGCAGCAGGCCGGTAGCGTCCGAGGTCTGCGCCTGCGCGCCCGGTGCCCACAGCGCCGGCAGGGCCAGCGCGGAAGCGGCCAGCGTCAGCGCGCCGCCGAAGCGATACCACGTGCGGCGGCTCATGCCCGGCCTCCGGTCGCCATGACCTTGGCGTGCAGGCGGCCGATGACATCGTGCGCGGACAGCACCGCGCCCTCCTGCCAGGCCGGGATGTAGGAGATGTGTTCGCCGGCCATGGCGATGCGGCCGTCGATCTGCGTGGCCGCGGCGTAGTGCTTGGCGCGCAGGGCTTCGTCCCACTGGCCGAAGCAGCCATGGTTGCTGGGCACACGATGCCAGGCCACCGACACACCGTTGTCGAACTCGGCCGGATACTGCGGATGGATCTGGCTGCCGAAGGCCACCGCGCGGCGCACGCGCTCGGCCGGGCTGTGCGAGGTGAAGTCGTAGGCGTCCAGGCCCCAGATGTAGGCGCCCAGCAGCACGCCCTTGCCCGCGGCGTGGAAACCGGTGCTGGGATAGCTGATGTTGGTGATCGGCAGGTTGGTGTAGCTGATGCCGCCGTAGATGTTGTCGTCCTCTTCCCAGAAGCGGCGCTTGAACTGCAGGCCCACCTTGACCGAGGAGGCGTAGGGCAGATTGGTGATCGCCTCGGTCATGGCCGAGCCGACCTTGACCGGGATGCGGCTGAGCACCGAGAAGGGAATGGTGCAGATGCACCAGTCGGCCTTGGCGACCTGCTTGTTGCCCGGCGCGCCGGTGTCCTCGTAGGTGACGCTGACGCCGTGGTCGTCCTGGTCGATGTCCACGACCTTGGCGTTGTACTGGATCACGCCCGGGCCCAGCTCGCGGGCGAAGGCCTTGCCGACCATGTCCATGCCGCCGACCGGCTGGAACATGGCGGTCTGCATCTCGATGTTCTTGCCGGCCGCCAGCTGGTTCCACAGGTGCGAGCCCAGCACGTCCTGCAGCGACATCGGCTTGGAGAACTCCGGCTTGCCCGACACGCCGCCGCCGGGGTACTTGGCGAAGCCGCGGCGCATGCTGCTGATGTCGCTGGTGGTGTAGGCGAAGTTCTTGTCCAGCGCGCCCCAGCTGCGCAGCGATTCGAGCAGCAGCTCCTGGTCCTCCTTGGTGACCAGCTTGTCCAGCGCGCCCTGGCGGGTGATCTTGGCCAGCAGCTCGGAGACGTTGCCCTGGTAGTCGGCATCGATCTCGCGGAAGCGCTGCGGCTTGCCGCCGAAGGCGTTGGTGTTGTGCAGGTAGGCGTTGTAGTTGACCTGGACGAAGGACTCCAGCGCCACGCCGAACTGCTTGCAGTAGGCCAGCATCGCGCGGTGGTGGTGCGGGATGCGCCACGGACCGGGATTGATGTACAGGCCGGGGTCGAAGCCGCAGTGCTGCGTCTCGCCGCCCAGCTCGGTATAGGTGTCGCCGCCGCGCAGGGTCCAGTTGCGACCACCGGGACGGGCGTTGTACTCGAGGATCTTGACCTTGTAGCCGGCCTTGCGCAGCTCGTAGGCCGCGCTCATGCCGGCCAGGCCCGCGCCCAGGATCAGCACGGTGGCGCCCTTGGGATTGCCCTGCAGCTTGACCGGGCCGGCGTAGCCCGAATCGGCGGCGAACCCCAGGCTGGTCATCGCCTGGTACATCATCGTGCCGCCGGCGGCCAGGCCGATGCGGCCCAGCAGCTGGCGACGGGTCATGCCGTTACGAACACTGTCTTGCATGTCTGACTCGTCTGCGTGGCCGCCGAAGCGGCCTGTTTCGGGAGAACGCGGAAACGCACCCGCGCAAGGCACCGCCGATGCGCGCACCAGGCGCGCACCGGCGGGTTTGGATCAGAAGCGGTAGGTGAGCTTGGCGTAGTAGCGCGCGCCGAAGTAGCCGATCGGGCTGCCGCTGAAGCCGGCGTAGTTGCTGCTGGCGATGTACTCGTTGTTGCCGTTCTGGTAGTTGGCCACGTCGTAGTTCCACACCGCCGACGGGATCTTGTCGGGGTACTTGTTGAACACGTTGTCGCCGCCCACGCTCAGCATCCAGCTGTCGGTGGGTTTGAAGCTCAGGTCGAAGCCGGTGGTGGCCATCGTGCCGAGCTTGAGCTTGTAGTACTCGCCGCTGCCCAGGGTGATCACGTCCAGCTGGTCGGCCAGGCTCTCATAGCCAGCCAGGCTGTTGACCTGGGTCTGCGGGCCGTAGATCGACTCGCGCAGGGTGAGGGTGAACTTCTGCCAGTTGAAGGTCGCCGCCAGGTTGACGCGGAACTTCGGGCTGGCGTGCTCGATGTCGTAGATGTTGGCTTCGGTGAACAGCGGGATGGTCTCGAAGCCCGGCACGCGGCCGGCCCGGGTCACCTCGGTCTTGTTGTAGTTGGCCGCCAGCAGCCAGTCGATCGAGCCCCAGGACATGTCGCTGGTGTAGTTGGTCACCCAGTCCACGCCGGTGGTCTTGGTGTCCAGCACATTGCTGAGGAAGCTCAGGTTGATGTTGGCGCGCGCGGTCTGGTCGAAGCTGCCGCCCGGCGCGGACGGGTCGTTGGCGTTGCTGATGAAGCCGCCGGCGACCAGGGCGTTGCCCAGGATCTGGTTGTAGTTGTCGTCCGGAACGCCGTCGCCGTCGGTATCGGCCGGATCGGGCAGGTCGGCGTTCCAGCGGCCCGTGGTGCGGCCGGTGCGGGTGGCCGCCGACTGCGCCTGCGAATAGGCGAAGGAGCCCATGTAGGTGCGGTCGGAGATCTTGATCTGGTAGGCGTCCAGGGTCGAGGTCAGGTTGGGCAGCGGCGAGAACACCAGACCCAGCGAGAAGTTCGTGCTGGTCTCGGGCTTCAGGCCGTTGCCGACCGAGGCGCCGGCCAGCGTGGCGGTCGCGCCGGTCGGGCTGACCTGGATGGCGGTGTAGTAGTTCTCACCCATGTTCGGCGCGCGGAAGCCGGTGCTGGCCGTGCCGCGGATGGCGAAGGTGTCGGAGAAGTCGTAGCGCGTGGTGAACTTGCCGATCGCCTTGCTGCCGAAGTCGCTGTACTTCTCGTAGCGACCGGCGATGTCCACCAGCCAGGCATCGACCGGGTACAGGATCACGTCGGCGAACACCGCCTGGCTGTGGCGCGAGTAGTCGCCGGCCGAGAGGGGGTTGTAGCCCGGGAAGGACGAGGCGCCGGCGCCGTAGTAGGAGGCCGGCTCGCCGGCTTCGATGCCGTAGCCGTCGCGGCGGTAGTTCAGGCCGGCGTTCAGGGTCAGCGGGCCGCCGCTCAGGCCGATGTCGAAGTCCTTGGTGACGCTGGCGTTGGTGTCCCACTGGGTGCTGTAGAAGGTGCCGTCGTAGAAGTTCTCCGGCGAGCTGCCGGTGGCCTGCCACAGCGAGAAGTTCATCGAGTTGACGGTGTAGACGTCCATCTCGTTGCGGCCGTACTCGGTCGAGATGTCCCACATCCAGCCGTCGGCGAAATCGCCCTTCAGGCCTGCGGTGATGTCGTAGTCCTTCTCCTCCGAGCGCTCGGACGGATTGAAGCCGTAGGCGTACTTGTGCTTGACCTCACCGGTGGTCGGATCGGTGTAGCCACCGTCCTGCGAGGGACGGCGATAGTTCTCCTCGGACTGGGCGGTCTTCTTGCCGTAGCTGCCGAAGGCGTAGAACTCCAGGCCGTCGCCGAAGTCGTAGCCGGCGTTGAACATGGCGATCTTGCGGTGAATCTCGGGCGGGTTCAGCCAGGCGTTGAGACCGGGGAAGCGCTTGTTGAGCAGCGCGCCCTGGTCGTTGGCCAGGCGGCTGAGCAGGTCCGAGCGACCGTTGGCGGTGGCGTAGGCGCGGCACGCGTCCTGGTTGAGCAGGCAGTTGGCGTAGCTGGGGTTGGAGAAGCGGTAGACCGACTCGCGGTTCTCGGCCTCGACGCTAATGCTGACGAAACCGTTGTCGCCGCCCAGGCCGATGTTGCCGCCCCACGAATCGGTGCCGCCACCACCGTCGGAATAGCCGGCGTAGCCGGCGTTGAACTCGCCGCCGGAGGAGTTCTTCTTCAGGATGATGTTGATCACGCCGGCGATGGCATCCGAGCCGTACAGCGCCGCGGCGCCGTCGGTCAGCACTTCGACATGGTCGATCGCGGACTGCGGGATGAAGGACAGGTCGGTCGCCATCTCGCCGCTGCCGGCCACGCCGAAGTTGGAGGTGACGTGGCGGCGCTTGCCGTTGACCAGCACCAGGGTGTGGTTGGCGGTCAGGCCGCGCATGGAGGCGGTCAGGGTCTGGCTGGCCATGTCGCCGCCGACCTGGGAGGCGTTGTACGAGGGCACCTGGTTGGCGATGGCGTTCATCAGGTCCGGCGCGGCGGTCTTGGACAGCGCTTCGGCGCTGACCAGCTGGATCGGCGCCGGGCTGTCGGTCACGGCCATGTTGGCCTTGCGCGTACCGGTGGAGATGACGCTGACGGCGTCCAGGGTCTTGGCCTGGGGCTCGGCCGGCGTCTCGTCGGCGGCGGGCGCCGCGGGCAGGTCGGCGGCGCTGGCCGCCTGGACCGCCAGGCCGAGCAGCATGGCCGAGGACATGCCACGCAGGCTTGCACGGGAGGGGGCGAGGGAAGCCGCGACGGCGACGGCGAGGGAATGGCGGGTGAAGCGACTGCGCATGACCTGTACTCCTTGCAAGGCGGAATAGGTAAAGCGAGGTGGGGGGTGGGGCGCAGGGCGGCGCAACGGCCCCCTTGACCGTGCGGCGTGCGGGAAGGCGACGCCCTGCGTTGACACGAAGCTAACCTCAGCTGTCACCCCGGCCATCTCCCGTGACGGGTGAGTGGCGCCTTGGTGGGTAGGCCGGGACAGGAATTGGGACAACCTCGGCCCACCCGCCCGGAGGCGGCTATGCTCGGCAGCTCGCTCCGATCGGCCTGTTCATGTTGTCCACACCCCAACCCCGCTCCCGGCCACGCCCGTTCCGCCAGCCCAGGCTGGTGCTGTTCGATCTGGACGATGTGCTGGCGCGCTACGACCGCCGCCTGCGCCTGTGCGAGCTGGCGCGCCGCAGCGGCACCACGCCGGGCGCGGTGCAGGCGGCGCTGTTCGACTCGGGGCTGGAGCACGAGTCGGACGTCGGTCTGTGGCGGCCGATGGACTATGCCGACGAGCTCTCGCGCCGCCTGGGGGCGCGGCTGACGCTGGAGGACTGCATCGCCGCGCGTGCGCTGGCCACGCCGGCCGATCCGGCGATGGTGGCGCTGGCCGGGGCGGTGTCGCGGCAGGCGGCGGTGGCGATCTTCACCAACAACGGGCCGTTCCTGACGCTGCACCTGGGGCGCATCTGTCCGCCGCTGTTTCCGCTGTTCGCCGACCGGGTCGTGGGCGCGGGCGATGTCGGCATCGCCAAGCCTTCGCCGGAGGCCTACCTGCGTGCGCTCGCGCTGCTGGACGCGGCGCCGGCCGAGACGCTGTTCATCGACGACCGCGACGAGAACGTCAACGGCGCCCGCGCTGCGGGACTGGACGCGCTGGGCTTCTCGAGCGCCGCCACCCTGCGGCGTGCGCTGGCGCTGTACGGTCTGGAAACCGGCGCCTGAAAGAGCTCCTGCCCCTGTCCGCTCCCTGTGGGAGCGGACAGGGCGGCGATGGGGCTTTCCCGGCGAAACCTTTCGCCATTGATCAAAACGACCACGAGGCTGGCGCTCACGCTGGGCGTTTCTGGCTCCGGAAGGGCAGCGGTCCGGCCGGCGGTGTCCGCTTTCCCGCGATCATGGCATCCAGCCCTGCCTTAAGGCGTTCGGCTTCCTGCCTCGCTAGGCGCGGCCACCGCCCGCCGGACCGCTGCCGCGCGTGTCAGGTCACACGGCTTTGGCTTGAGCCCCCTCCCTTGCGCGTAGCGCAGGGGAGGGATGGGGAGGGGTCGGGGCTTTACCGGGCAAGCCACCGAAGCAAGAGCAAAAGCAAAAGCACCCCACCCCGGCCCTCCCCTTCGCCTGCGGCGAAAGGGAGGGGGCAGAGCGCTTCGAGTTGGAAGGAGTCCTGTTCTGTACGCCCCGCAGAGCCTCGACCCGGACGAGCGCACGGAGAGCGGGCCAGGGATGCCCCGCGGCGGCGAGTCCGCCAGAGATGCCGACCGAGCTGAGGAGCCGGGCCCGGGCGGGTCAAGGCCGATCGGGTCGAGGCTGGTCTGCGAAGTGGGACCTCCAGCCTCGCACCGCGCGAAGCACCCCAAAAGAAAAAGCCGCTGGGACATCCCCAGCGGCTTCCGTGCTTGCGCAAGACGCGGCCGAGGCGGCCGCGCGGGCTTACTTGGCCTTGGCCGCGTCGGCCTCGGTGGTGATGTGCAGCTTGACCTCGTCGCTGACCATCGGCGCGTAGGCGCCGACGCCGAAGTCCGAACGCTTGACCGTGGCGGTGGCGTCGAAGCCGATCGACTGCACCTTCTTCATCGCGTGCTCGCCGGCCTTGTTCAGGGTGACGTCCAGCACGACGGGCTTGGTGATGCCCTTGATGGTCAGGTCGCCGGTCACCTTCAGCTTGTCCTTGCCGGTCGACTGGACCTTGGTGGACTTGAAGGTGGCGGTGGGGAACTTGGCGGCGTCGAAGAAATCCGATCCGGCCAGGTGCTCGTTCAACTTGGGCACGAAGCTCTCCAGGCCCGACAGCGGCAGGGTCACCTGGACGCTGGAGGCGGCCACGTTGGCCGGATCGTAGGTCAGCGTGCCGTCGACGTTGCCGAAGTGGGCGCTGGGGTTGGAGAAGCCGAAGTGGTTCCAGGTGGCGATCACATCGGTGTGGCCCGGGTCGAGCTTGTAGGTGGTCGGGGCGGCGAAGGCCGGGGCGACCAGGGCCGACAGGGCGGCGGCGAGCAGGAACTTGCGCATGCGAGGAACTCCTTGGTGGTGTGGCGCTAAGGGAACAGCGGTGGCGTTGGAGCCGGGTGAATCGCAAACCGGCCGCGGCATCAGACGATGCGCGCGGCCTCGTCGAAGGACAGCCGGGGCAGGCGCGGATGCAGCGCGGACGCATCGCCATAGCCCAGGTTGACCAGGAAGCTGGCGCGCAGCGAGGTGCCGGCGAAGAAGGCTGCGTCGGCCTTGGCCGCGTCGAAGCCGGACATCGGGCCCGCATCCAGGCCCAGCGCGCGGGCGGCCAGGATCAGATAGGCGCCCTGCAGCACGGCGCTGAGCAGGGCCGGCTCGCGGCGGGCCTCCTGCGGGCCGTCGAACCAGGCCTTGGCATCGGTGTGCGGGTAGAGCTTGGGCAGGTGCTCGTGGAAATCCAGGTCGTAGGCCACGATCACCGTCACCGGCGCGGCCATGGTCTTGTCCACGTTGCCCGGGGCGAGCGAGGGCTTGAGCTTGGCCTTGGCCTCGGGCGAGCGGACGAAGACGAAGCGCGCCGGGGTGCTGTTGGCGCCGGTCGGGCCCCACTTGAGCAGGTCGTAGAGCGCGTGCAGCGTCTGATCGGTGACCGGCTCGTCGGTAAAGGCGCTGTAGGTGCGCGCGCTGCGGAACAGCTGATCCAGCGCGGCGGCATCGAGGGACTGCGACATCGGAACCACTCCGTCAGAGCAAGGGGGTACGTACGCCGAACCAGCGCGACGACCGGGCGCAGTGTAGGGTGCGACCACCCCGGCGACACCAAGGGGACCCGCAACGGATTGTTTTGGGTTGCAACACCAATCCCCTCCTGACAGCTTTGTCGGTTTCGTCGAACGTTGCCCATGACGCCCGCGCGCACCTGGACTCTCACCGATGGCCATGCCGGCAACGTGCGCCAGGCCGAGGCGCTGGCGCGGGCCCTGCGCCTGCCCGCGCAGGCCTGGACGCTGCAGCCGCGCGCGCCGTGGAAGGCGCTCGCGCCGCGCTGGCTGCCGGGCGCGGACCAGGCGTTCGGGCCGGGCTTCGCGCAGGCGCTGGCGGCGCCACCTCGGCTGGCGATCGGCTGCGGGCGCCAGGCGGCGCTGGCCACGCGGCTGCTGCGGGCGCGCGGCGCGCAGGCCGTGCAGATCCTGGATCCGCGCCTCGCGCCGCGGCACTGGGACCTGGTGATCGCGCCGGAACACGACGGCCTGCGCGCGGCCAATGTGCTGACCCTGCTGGGCAGCCTGCATCCGGTCGATGACGCCTGGCTGGCACAGGCGCGCGCGGACTTCCCTGCCCTGGGCGCCCTGCCCGGCCCGCGGACCGCGCTGCTGGTCGGCGGGCCCAGCGCGCATGCGCGGCTGGAAGCGGAGGAGCTCGCCACGATCACCTCCGCGCTCGATGTCGCGCTGCGCGCGCACGGCGGCGCGGTGATGGCCACCGTGTCGCGGCGCACGCCGCCGGCGCTGGTGGAGGCGCTGCGCCGCCACTACGCCGGCACGCCGCACCTGGTGTGGACCGGCGCGCAGGACGGGCCCAACCCCTACCCTGGCCTGCTCGCCTGCGCCGACCGCATCGTCTGCACCGCCGACTCGGTCAACATGCTGTCCGAGGCCTGTGCCACGCCCGCGCCGGTGTTCGTGCATGCGCCGCAGCGCGTGCGCGGTCGGCCGGCGCAGTTCATCGCCGCCCTGCAGGCGCGCGGGCGCATCGCCGCGCTGGACGGGGGGCTTGCGCCGTTTGCCGTCACCCCGCTGCGCGAGACCGCGCGGATCGCCGCGCTGGTGCGCGAGCGGTTGGGCGGGTGGGATGAGGCCGGCGCTCAGTAACGCGCAGCAAGACATCACTTTCGCGTGAGGCGCACGGCTGGTCATGCTGGGTGGGAGCAACTGCCTCCTCAAATCTCGCGGTGGCCTGCCTGTAGCGCGGAGCTTGTGGCAATCCCCTTTCGGGGAGTCCGCTGCGCTTCGTTCGGTACGTGGGGAAGGCCCCAGCGGAGCGAGCTCCGCTCTACAGGTGGGAGCCGCCCTTGTGGCCTTTTCGGCCAATGGAGGCGATAGGGCTCTACCGGTAAAGCCCCATCGCCGCCACGGCGGCTCCCACAAAAGAAGCGAACCTTTGCGCGTGCCTCAGCAGCCGCTGCGTTCTGCGGCGGCGACTGGGCCGCTTCGCTCAGGCCACATCGGGGAAGTTGAGGCGCGCGCACTCAACCAGACCGTCGTTTCCGCGAATGCGGGAAGCCAGGGACTTTCGCGCGGAACGGCACAGGCACTGGACAGCCGGACATGCGTCCGCCGAACAGCCCTTCCCGCATGCGCGGGATGATCGAATCTTTGAGCTTTCAGACGTCCTTGCCCGGCGCGAACGCCAAGCCATGGGCCCGACAGGCCGCCGTCACCGCCTGCCGCGCGTGCTCCAGCGCCGGCGTCGGCGCGGTCAGGCGCGGGCGGCGGTCCAGCGTGCACGACAGCCCGGCGGCGAGCAGGGTCGCGTGCGCTTCCAGCAGCGCCGTGCGCTCGCCGGCCTCAAGCAGCCCGGCATCGGCCAGCGCGGCGATCAGGTCGCGGGTGTTGCGGGGGGCCAGCACGGCCGTGTGCGCGACAGCATGTTCGAGCACGCGCGCCTGCAGCAGGAATTCCAGATCCACCAGGCCGCCGGCACCCTGCTTCAGGTCGAACCGCCCCGGCGCACTGCGATCCAGCTCGGCGCGCATGCGGCCACGCATGTGCACCACGTCCTGTTGCAGCGCCTCCGCTTCGCGCGCCCGGCCCAGCGTCTCGGCGCGGATGCGTTCGAAGGCCTCGAGCAGCGCCGCATCGCCGACCACCGGCCGCGCGCGCACCAGCGCCTGATGTTCCCAGGTCCAGGCGCGCTGGCGCTGGTAGTCCTCATAGCTGGCGCGCGAGGTCACCAGCAGGCCCTTGGCGCCGTCCGGGCGCAGGCGCACGTCCACCGCGTAGAGACGGCCGGCGCCGGTCATGGTTTCCAGCAGCGCGACGACCTTCTGCGCCACGCGTGCGTAGTAGCGCCCCGGCTCCAGCGCGCGCCCGCTCCCTGCCTGCGCCGGCTCGGAGAGCGCATCGGCCGGCGCGTCGTAGAGGAACACCAGGTCCAGGTCCGAGCCGAAGCCCATCTCCAGCCCGCCCAGGCTGCCGTAGCCGATCAGCCCGAACTGGCCGCCGGCGACCCGGCCGTGCGCCGCCTCGACCGCGGCCCGCGCCATCGCCAGCACCTGCACGCACACCGCATCGGCCAGCCAAGCCAGCTGCCGCGCCGAATCCTGCGGCGGCTGGCGCGCGTCCAGCGCCGCCAGCGCGATGCGGAAGCTGAAGGCCAGGCGCGTCTCGTTGAGCCGGCGCAGCGCCTGTTCGGGGTCGGCGTGCTGGCCCGCGGCCGCGCAGGCGGCCTGCATCGCGGCGCGATCGGGCAAGGGCCCGGCGGCGCGCGCGTCGAGCAGTTCGTCCAGCAGCAGCGGGTACTGGGCCACGCGCTCGGCCAGCCAGGCGCTGCGCGCGACCACATCGACCAGGCGCGCCAGCGCGCTGGGCACCTCGTCCAGCAGCGCCAGATAGCTGGTGCGGCGCAGGATCGACTGCAGCAGCGCCAGGCAGCGCTGCAGGGCGGCATCGGGCAGGTCGGAAGCCGCCGCGGCCTGCAGCATGGCCGGCAGCACGCGCTCCAGCCGCGTGCGCGCGCTGTCGGACAGATGCGCCACGCCCGGCGAGGCGAGGAAATCCTGCAGCCGCGACGCCGACTGCGCGGCATCGGCGAAGCCGGCATCCTCCAGCGCCTGGCTCGCATTGGCGCCATCGAGCATGCGCTGGAACGGCGCCAGCGCCGCGCCGTCCTCGGCGTCCTCCGGCGCGGCCATCAGCGGCGCGAAGGCCGCGCTCACCACCGCGCGCTGCGCCGCCAGGGCGGCGCGCAGCGCGTCGCCGTCCGCATGGCCCAGCCCGCGCGCGATGCGCAGCGCGTCCTGCGCGTTGTCCGGCAGCACGTGGGTCTGCGCGTCGCGCAGCATCTGCAGGCGGTTCTCCAGCACGCGCAGGAAGCGGTAGGCCTCGCGCAGCGCGGCGCCGGTCTCCGGCGCGAGCAGGCGCGCCTGCACCAGCGCCTGCAGCGCCGCGCGCAGGCCGCGCTGGCGCAGGCGCGCATCGCGGCCGCCGTGCACCAGCTGCAGCGCCTGGGCCAGGAACTCGATCTCGCGGATGCCGCCCGGCCCGCGCTTGATGTCGTCGGCCAGCTCGCGACGCGCGACCTCGGCGGTGATCATCGCCTTCATCGCGCGCAGGCCATCGAGCGCGGTGAAGTCCAGGTAGCGCCGGTACACGAACGGCTGCAGGGTGCGCAGCCAGGCCTCGCCGGCGGCGATGTCGCCGGCCACCGCGCGCGCCTTGAGCCAGGCGTAGCGCTCCCAGTCGCGGCCCTCGGTCTGGAAATAGCGATCCATCGCCGCGAACGACAGCGCCACCCGCCCGGCGCTGCCGTACGGCCGCAGGCGCAGGTCGACGCGGTGGCTGAAGCCCTCGGCGGTGTTCTCGTCCAGCAACCGCGCCAGCCGCTGCCCCAGGCGGGAGAAGTACTCCTCGGCCGCCAGCGTGCGCGGCCTCCCCGCCTGCGCGGAGACAGGCTCGGACTCGCCGCCGCCGGCGAAGGCGTAGACCAGGTCGATGTCGGAGGAGAAGTTCAGCTCGCCACCGCCGAGCTTGCCCAGGCCGAAGACCACCAGCCGCACCGGCTGGCCCTGGGCATCGCGCACCACGCCGTGGCGCTGGGCGAATTCGTCCTCCAGCGCGTCCAGCGCGGCATGCAGGCAGGCCTCGGCCAGGGCCGTGCTGCCGGCCAGGATCTCGTCGACATCGGCGCCCTCGACCACGTCGCGCCAGATCAGCCGGGTGGATTCGGCCGCGCGGAAGCGGCGCAGCAGCGCCGGCCACTGCGCGGCCGGCGCCTGCCGCAGGTCCGGCGGCGCGAAGGCGGTGGCCGCATCGTCGAGCAGCTCCTCGAGCAGCGCCGGCTGCCGGCACAGCGTGTCGATGGCGAAGTCGCTGACCAGCGCCAGCGCTTGGACCGCGGCCCGCGTCTGCGGTTGGGCCAGCGTGGCCTCGAGCTCGGGTGCCGCGGCGATCAGGCGGCGCAGGGACGCGGCGACATGGGCTTGCACATCGATCATGGGCGGCAAGTGTGCATCAGCCTGCGTTGCGCATGGCGCGCTATGCCCTGTGGGAGCAACGGTCTCTCAGATCGAGTCGCCGCCTCCTTGTAGAGCGGAGCTTGCTCCGCTGAGGCCTTCCCGACAATCCGGACGAAACGCAGCGGAGCAAGCTCCGCTCTACAGGTGGCAGCCGCAGGGCGGGTCGCGCTAGGCGGCGTGCGGAGCGGGCACGCTAGGCGGCAAGCCGTCCGCACGCGTCAGCGCCAGCCCGAACAGCGCGCCGATCTTCTCCAGCAGCACCGCCTTGACCGCCTCCATCGAGGACGGGCCGCCCAGGTCGGACAGGGCCACGGTCTGCAGTCCCTCGTAGCCGCAGGGATTGATGCGGTGGAACGGCTCCAGGTCCATGGCGATGTTGAAGCTCAGGCCGTGGAAGGTGCAGCCGCGGCGCACGCGGATGCCCAGCGCGCCGATCTTGGCGCCGGCCACGTACACGCCGGGCGCGCCGTCCTTGCGCTCGGCATGGATGTTCCATTCGGCGCAGGTGTCGATGATCGCCTGCTCGATGCGGCACACGTAGTCGCGCACGCCGATCTTCAGCCGCTTCAGGTCCAGCAGCGGGTAGAGCACGATCTGGCCCGGCCCGTGGTAGGTCACCTGGCCGCCGCGGTCCACGTGTAGCACCGGGATGTCGCCCGGCGCCAGCACGTGCTCGGGCTTGCCGGCCTGGCCCAGGGTGAACACCGGTGCGTGCTCGACCAGCCACAGCGCGTCGGGCGTGGTCTCGTCGCGCGCATCGGTGAAGGCCTGCATCGCGCGCCAGACCGGTTCGTAGGGCTGGCGACCCAGTTCGTACACGCTGGCCGGCAGCGGCGCGCGCGCGGCGATGGCCGCATCGCCCTGCGGCGAGGGGCAGGCCGCGGCTAGAGCGTCCACTTCACTTCCGGGTGGCCGCGCAGGGCCCGGTGGGCCGCGTCGTACTGCTCGCGCGAATCGGCGCGGAAGGCGATGCGCACCGAGACGTACTTGCCGTTGGCCGAGTGCTTCCAGCTCACGCGCTCTTCGAGCACGTCCACACCGGCGCCGGCCAGCAGGCGCGGCAGTTCGCGCTCCAGTTCGATGCCGGCCCGGCCCATGGCGCTGAGCTCGAAGGTGCCGGGAAACTGGAAGCCGTGTTCGGGATTGTCCGAGGTGATGTCCATCGGCGGATTATCGGGTCGGACCCGCGCAAACCCAAGTCCACCGCGGCCCAGACGCGAAGAAGCCGGCTTGCGCCGGCTTCCTCGTTCCAACATGCGGTCTCATCGTCGTGCCGCGAACGCGGGACTCTCAGACACAGGCGCCCAGCTCACACGTTTGCGGGCGCCACGGGTCTGGTCAGACCGATTCCCACCACATCCAGAACGCATCCCACAGCCGACGGAAGAAGCCGCCCTCCTCGACCGCATTGACCGCCACCAGCGGCGCCTGCGCGATGACCTTGCCGTCCAGGCTGACCTTGACCGTGCCGATCTGCTGACCCTGCTTGATCGGCGCCACCAGCTGCTTGGGCACGTCCATCGACGGCTTGAGCTGCTCATAGCGGCCGCGCGGCACGGTCACCAGCAGCGGCGCGGCGACGCCCAGCTGCACCTGGCGCTGGTCGCCCTTCCACACCTTCTGCGTGGCCAGCACCTTGCCCGGCTCGTACAGGCGATGGGTCTCGTAGAAGCGGAAGCCCCAGTTGAGCAGGGCCAGCGAGTCCTCGGCGCGCTGCTTCTCCGACACATCGCCCATGATCACGGTGATCAGGCGCTGGTCGCCGCGCTTGGCCGAATTCATGATGCAGTAGCCGGCCTGCGAGGTATGCCCGGTCTTGATGCCGTCCACGCTCGCGTCGCGCCACAGCAGCAGGTTGCGGTTGGGCTGGGTGATGCCGTTGACCGTCAGTTCCTTGATGCTGTTGTAGGCGTAGGTGTCGGGGTAGTCGCGGATCAGCGCGCGGCCCAGCAGGGCCATGTCGTAGGCGCTGGAGTAGTGGCCGTCGGCGGCCAGACCGTGGACGTCGACGAAGTGGGTGTCCTTCATGCCGATGCGCTGGGCGTAGGCGTTCATCAGCTCGACGAAGGCCTCGGCGCTGCCGGCCGTGTGCTCGGCCAGGGCGATGGCCGCGTCGTTGCCCGACTGCACCACCATGCCCTTTTCCATGTCCTCCAGGCGCGCGGTCTGGTTGACCGGGAAGCCGCTGTAGCTGCCGTCGGTGCCGGCGCCGCCCTCGCGCCAGGCGCGCTCGCTCATCATCACCTGGTCGTCGCGGGTGATCTTGCCGGCCTTCAGTTCGGCGGCGAGCACATAGGAGGTCATCACCTTGGTCATGCTGGCCGGGGCCAGATGCTCATGGATGTTGTTGCCGGCCAGCACCTGGCCGCTGGCCGCGTCCATCACGATCCAGGCCTTGGCCACGGCCGGCGCCGGCGCATCGGGGATCTTGATGTCCGGCGGCGGCGCGGTGACGGCGTCGGAGGGCGGCGGCGTCTGGGCGATGGCCGCGCCGAAGGCGACGGTCGCCAGGGCGGCGAAGGCGAAACGGAACTTCATGGAAGACTTACCTTTGCAAAAGCGAAGACGAAGGAGAGACGCCGGCCGCGACCCGCGCGGCGGCGTGCGGATCACTCGCGCACGACCTGCGGCCGCGCGAAGCCCAGCCCGGCGATGCGCGCGGCCAGGGCGTCGGCCCCGTCATTGTCCGCTGCGCCGACCCGCACGCGCCACAGGGTCCGACCGCCGGCGATGACATCGCTCAGCGTCGCGGTGGGGATGCCGGCCGCCACCAGCCGGGCCAGGGCGCGCTCGGCATTGTCGCGGCTGGCGAAACTGGCGACCTGCAGCAGCACGGCCATGGCCGACTGGCCATAGGTGCCATTGCCGGCGCTGGCGGTCGAGGCGACCGGCCGGGCCGGCGCTGGCGCCGGGCGTGCGGCAGGCGCCGCCTCGGCCGCGCCCTTGCCGGCGGCGACAGGCGTCGCCACGGCGACCGCGGTCGCCGGTGCGGGTGCCGGGGCACCGGGCTTGCCAGTGGCCACGTGCACGCCCCGGCTCTTCATCCAGGCCTCGAAGCGGTCGGCACTGGCCGGCTCCTTGGTATTGGGAATGGTGTAGTAGCGCAGCGAGGGATCGCTCGGCACCGCCTTGGTGGCCACCGGGGCGGCGCGCGCTGCGGCCACGGCAGCGGCCGCATTGGCGGCAGGCGCCGGCTGTGTCGTGACCGCCGCGGTCCGCGACGACGCCGGCAGGCCGCCGACCAGCTGATCCATGGCCGAGGGCCTGACCGCGGCCGGCTTGCCGGTGGCGATGGTGGTGGGCACGCCGGTCGCCACGGTGGTGGCCACCGGCCTGCGCACGGTGTTGCGGCTGGCCAGCAGCGCCGGCAGCTTGGGATCGTCCGGATGCAGCGCCTTGACCTCGACCCGGCCCGTACCGCGCCCGGTGATGCCCAGCTTGACCGCCGCGGCGTAGCTCAGATCGATCACGCGACCATCGTGGAACGGCCCGCGGTCGTTGATGCGCACGATCACGTTCTTGCCGTTGTCCAGGTTGGTCACCAGGGCGAAGCTGGGCAGCGGCAGCGTCTTGTGCGCGGCGGTGAACTGGTACATGTCGTAGACCTCGTGGTTGGAGGTCTTGCGGCCATGGAACTTCTGCCCGTAGTACGAGGCCAGGCCGGTCTCTTCGTAATCGGCGGCGGTGTCGAGCACCGTGTAGTTCTTGCCCAGCACGCTGTAGGGCGACTTGTTGCCGTAGTCCGACAGCGGCTCGGCGGCGATGGTCGGCTCGGCGATGCAGTCCACGTCGGGGACTTCGGTGGGCGTGCTGTCCGACACGCCGGGCTTGTACAGCCCGCCGGCGGTGTAGTCGCCGCGCGTGGACGGGTCTTCGACCGCCGGGGCGTAACGCCCCAGGCAGCCGGCGGCGACCGCGGCCGGGGCCTTCTCGCCCTTGGGAACGATGATGGTGGCCTCGCCCGGCTTGGCGCCCTTGCTGCGCGGCGCGCTGCTGCACGCCGCCAGGGTCGCCACCAGCGCCAGGAGGAGCCAGCTTTTCATGCCGGCGGCAGCGGGCGGCCGGCGATCGCTTCGGAAAGTTGCCATACGGCCATCGCGTACATTTTGGAGTTGTTGTATCGGGTAATGGCGTAGTAGTTACGGAAGCCCAGCCAGTACTGCGGGCCGCTGCTGGTGGACAGGGTCACCGGCGTGGCGGTCTCGCCGGCCGGCACCGGCGCCAGCGGGGTGTAGCCGCGCGTGGCCAGCTCGCCCAGCGTCCAGGTCGGGGTCCAGTCGTCGGGGTTGAACTCCACCGCGCCCGGCGCCAGCCTGGCCTGCACGGCCACCGGGCCGCCGCGTTCCCAGCCGTAGGCGCCGCCCTTCTTGACGAAGTAGTTGGCCACCGAGGCGAAGACATCGTCCAGGTCGGTCAGCAGGTCGATGCGGCCATCGCCGTCGCCGTCCACGCCGAAGTCGCGATAGCTGGAGGGCATGAACTGCCCCAGCCCCATCGCCCCGGCATAGCTGCCGGTAAGCGTGGACAGGTCCAGCCGCTGCTCCTTGGCCAGGGCGAACAGCTGCGCCAGCTCGTCGCGGAAGAACAGCTCGCGGCGCGCCTCGTACTGGGCGCGGTCGGGATTGCCGCTGCGCGGATAGCGGAAGGCCAGCGTGTAGAGCGCATCGATCACCGGCGTCTTGCCGGTGTAGCCGCCGTAGCTGGTCTCCACGCCGAGGATGGCCACGATGATCTCGGCCGGCACGCCGGTGCGCTGCTCGACGCGGCTGAGCTGGGCGCGATGCTCGGCCAGGAAGGCCTGCCCGGCGCTGATGCGCGAGGCGGTGATGAAGCGCGGGCGGTATTCGTTCCAGCCGATGGTGCGCTCGGCCGGCTTGGACATCAGCTTGATCGTGTCCTCGCGCCAGTTGGCGCGGGCCAGCGTGGCCTCGATGAAGGCCGGATCCAGGCCGAAGCGCGCGGCGGTGTCGCGGATGAAGTTGGCCCGCGCCACCTCGAACGGCACCGGGGTCAGGTCCACCGGCGCCGCGTCGGCGCGGCGCTCGACCGAGGTCTCCGCGGGCGCAGGACCGGTCTGCACCGGCGCGGCCGGCGTGGGACGCGGCTGCGGGGCGGTCTGTTTCGGCGGGGTCGAAGGCCTTGGCTGGGTCGCACAGGCGACCAGGCCGAGCGTGAACAGGCAGGCAAGTGCGCGTCGGATCATCGGCGCCGAGATTAGCACGCGATAACGGGAAATGAACCCTGTCGCGTCAGTCACTTGCCCGATTTTGTTCATGTGCCGTCGCGGGATTGCGACGGGCATCTAAGGCCCGTGATCGGCGCCCAGGCCGGCCCTAGCGGTTGACGGGCCGGTGCGAGCGCACCGCCATCACCAGCCCCAGTCCGGCCAGCAGCGACACCGCCGAGGTGCCGCCGTAGCTCATCAGCGGCATCGGCACGCCCACCACCGGCAGCAGGCCGGAGATCATGCCGCCGTTGACCAGCACATAGACGAAGAACGCCAGCCCCAGCGAGCCGGCCAGCACCCGCGAATAGGTATCGCGCGCCTGCATGGCGATCCACAGGCAGCGCCCGACGATCACCAGATACAGCGTCAGCAGCGTGGCCACGCCGATCCAGCCGAACTCCTCGCTCAGCACCGAGAAGGCGAAGTCGGTGGTCTGCTCGGGGATGAAGTTCAGATGCGACTGGCTGCCCAGGCCCCAGCCCTTGCCGGTCAGGCCGCCCGAGCCGATGGCGATCTTGGACTGGATGATGTTCCAGCCCGCGCCCAGCGCATCGCTCTCGGGGTTGAGGAACATCATGATGCGGTCCTTCTGGTAGGGCCGCAGCAGGAAGAACCAGGCCAGCGGCGCGGCGCTGGCCACGCCGGCCACGCCGATGCCGACCCACCACCACGGCAGCCCGGCCAGCAGCAGCGCGAACGCGCCGGAGGCGGCGATCAGCACGCCGGTGCCGAAGTCCGGCTGCAGCATGATCAGCCCGGTGGGGATGCCGATGATCGCCGCGGCGATCAGCACGGTGGTGAAGCGCGGCGGCAACGGCACGCGGTACAGGTACCAGGCCACCATCATCGGCATGGTGATCTTGAGCAGCTCGGCCGGCTGCAGGTAGAACACCTTCAGGTCCAGCCACTGGCGCCCGTACTTGCCGGTGCCCAGCACGAACACCGCCAGCAGCGGCAACATGGACAGCGCGTAGATCAGCGGCGTCCAGGCGCGCAGGCGCGGCATCTGCACGCGCGAGAGCGCCCACATCGCGCCGGCGCCGATGACGAAGCGCATGCCCTGGGCGATCACCAGATGGGTGCCGCCGGTGGCGCCGCCGGCGCTCTTCATCACCGCCAGGCCGAAGCACATCACGCCGGCCAGGGCCAGGCACAGCACCCAGTCCAGGCTGCGCGCGAAGCGCCAGACCAGATCGCCCAGGTAGCGCAGCAGGCCGGTCATGGCGCGGCCTGCGGTTCGCGCGGCGCCTCGGCCGGCACCGGCGCGACGGCCGGTGGCGGCGGCGGAGTCGGTCCGGGCGCGCCCGGAATCTCGGACGGGGCCGGCGGCGCGGCGCCGGTGTCGGTGCCGTCCTCGGGCACGACGATGTCCGGCGCGTCCGGCGTGTCGCCCGGCATCTTGCCCAGCAGCCAGGCGTCGAAGATCTTGCGCGCGATCGGCGCGGCGGTGCTGGCGCCGTAGCCGCCGCCCTCCACTGCGATGGCCAGGGCAATGGTCGGCGCCTGGGCGGGAGCGAAGCCCTCGAACAGCGAGCGGTGACGCAGGTGCATGGGCAGGCTGCGCGGATCCACCGCGGCCAGTCCCTTGCGGCTGACCACCTGCGCGGTGCCGGTCTTGCCGGCCATCTGGTACGGCGCGCCGACGGCGATGGCATAGCCGCTGCCGCCCGGGCGCATGGTGTCCATCATGCCCTCGCGCACCCACTGCAGATTGTCCGGGCGATCGCTGATCGGCTTGGTCGGGCCGGGCGCGATCGGCTGCCAGGGCTGGTCGAAGCCGTTGCGCGTGTCCATCACCAGGCGCGGGGTGCGCAGCTGGCCGTCGGCCACGCCGGAGATGGCGCGCACCAGCTGCAGCGGGGTGACCTTCCAGTCGCCTTGGCCGATGGCGATGTTGACCGTATCGCCGGGATACCAGGCCTCCTTGCGGCTCTTCATCTTGTAGGCCGGCGACGGCACGATGCCGCCGATCTCCCCGGCCAGGTCGATGCCGGTGGGCGCGCCGAAGCCGTACTTGGTCATGTACGCGTCGACCTGGGTGATGCCCATGTCCACGGCGAGCTTGTAGTAGTAGGTGTTGACCGACTGCGCGATGGACTTGCGCAGGTCGGTCCAGCCATGGCCGCCGCGGTGCGAGTCGCCCCAGCCGCGGCTGACGCCGGGCAGGTAGAACATGCCGGTGGACAGGATCTTGTCCTGCGGCCGGCGCGTGCCGCTGTCCAGCCCGGCCAGGCCCATCAGCGGCTTGATGGTCGAGCCCGGCGCCACGCCGCCCAGCACCAGCCGGTTGAACTGCGGGCGCGAGGGGTTCTCGTTGAGCGCCTTGAAGTCGCGGGTGGAGATGCCGTTGACGAACAGGTTGGTGTCGTAGCTGGGCAGGCTGACCATGCCCAGAATCTGCCCGGTGCGCGGGTCCATCGCCACCGCCGCGCCCTCGTATTGGCCGAAGGCCTCGGTCATGGCCTGCTGCAGCTTGATGTCGATGGACAGCTTCAGGTCGGTGCCGGCCTGGGCCGGCACGCGCCCGACCACGCCCAGGGCGCGGCCTTCCACGTTGGTCTCGACCTTCTCGTAGCCGACCTTGCCGCGCAGCTGCTGCTCGTAATAGCGCTCCAGGCCGGTCTTGCCGACATGGGTCAGCGCCGAGTTGCCTTCACCGAGCTGCGCCAGGTCGGCCTCGTCCACGCGCCCGACGTAGCCGATGACGTGCGCCAGCAGCGGGCCGTAGGGGTAGTGGCGGGTCAGGTAGGGCACCACTTCCACGCCCGGGAAGCGCCAGCGATCCACCGCCAGCGCGGCGATCTCCTCCTCGCTCAGCTTGGGCTTGATGGTGATGCCGCGAAACCCGCGGCTGACCTTGCGCACGGCCAGGAAGTGCTTGACCTCCTCCGGATCCAGCGCCACCACCTTGCCCAGCGCGTCCAGCCACTCGGCCGGATCGCCGGCCTGGTCGGGCACCACGTCCAGGCGGAAGGCCGGGATGTTCTCGGCCAGCAACACGCCGTTGCGGTCGTAGATGCTGCCGCGCGCCGGCACCACCGGGCGCAGCTTGATGCGGTTGGCCTCCGAGCGCGTGGCGTACTCGGCGTGATCGAGCACCTGCAGCTTGAAGTACCACGCGCCCAGCCCGGCCAGGCAGACGAACACGCCCAGGAAGCCCAGCGCCGCGCGCCGGCGGAACTGGTCGGCCTCGGCATGGGCATTCTTGAGCGGGCGGCGACGCGACATGGTCAGGGTTGCCCGCTCAGGAACGCCGGCCCAGGCGCAGCGCGTCGAGCAGCACGAACACCGGCGGCCACAGCGCCATGCCGATCAGCGGCGCCCACCAGTAGGCCCAGGGTAGCAGCGGCTCGCCGATGGCCAGATGGATCGCACTGGCGACGATGCGGTCGTTGAGCAGCAGGCCGCCCAGCGCCAGCGCCTGCTGGGAGAGCGGGAAGAAGCGCAGCCGCGCGCGGAAGCGCTGCAGGATGAAGGCCATCACCACCAGCCGCAGCGCCTGTTCGCCCAGCAGGCCCCCAAAGCTGATGTCGGCGATCAGCCCGACCACGAACACGAAGCCCAGCCCGACCCGCTCGGGTTGCTCGATCACCCAGTAGGCCAGCACCAGCGCCAGCCAGTACGGCCGCAGCGGCTGCAGCAGCGGCGGCAGCGGCAGCAGGGCCAGCAACAGCGCCACCAGCACGCTCACCGGCAGCACCCAGCCCTTGCGCTGGCGGCTCATGGGCGGGGCTCCTGCGCAGAGGCGGGGGCCGGGGAAGAG
This sequence comes from Pseudoxanthomonas sp. SORGH_AS_0997, assembly GCF_031453535.1. Taxonomy (NCBI): domain Bacteria; kingdom Pseudomonadati; phylum Pseudomonadota; class Gammaproteobacteria; order Lysobacterales; family Lysobacteraceae; genus Pseudoxanthomonas; species Pseudoxanthomonas sp. SORGH_AS_0997. The sequence goes on along the minus strand of NZ_JAVIZI010000001.1, from coordinate 4,307,134 downwards.
GCAGAGGCGTCAGGCGCCGGGCTCGGGGAGCGTGCGCCTGCGGCCGGGGCAGAAGCGGAGGCGCCGGGAGTTGGGGTTGCGGGCTGGGCGCCAGGTGCCGGGCGAGGCGCGGAAGCGGCAGATGCCGAGGGCTGCGAAGTGGTCGCGCCTGCCACGCCACCGCCGTCGTTCTTGCCGCTGACCTTGCCGTTGCCTTTCGCCGGCTCCTGGCCCCCGGCCTCCGGTCCCTCGCCTGGCATCCCGACATTGGGAACCGCCGGCACCGCCGCGGCGGCCTTGAGCAGCAGCACATTGCGCCCGCGGTCCAGGTGCGCGGCCGGACGCAGCTCGCCGACCAGGAAGGTGCGGCTGTCGTCGGCGTGCAGGTCGGCCACGGTGCCGACTGGGAAGCCGGGCGGGAAGCGCCCGCCCAGTCCGGAGGTCACCACCACATCGCCGTCCTTGATGTCGGCGTTTAGCGGCACATTGACCAGCTGCAGCTGGTCGCTGCGGCCGTTGCCGGAGGCCAGCAGGCGCACGCCGCTGCGCTGGACCATCACCGGCACGGCGTGGTCCGGGTCGGTCAGGAGCAGCACGGTGGAATAGGTCGGCATCACCTGCACGATCTGGCCGAGCAGGCCGCCGGCGTCGATCACCGGCTGGCCCACGTGCACGCCGTCGCGGCTGCCGGCGTCGATCACCAGGCGCTGCCGGGTCGGGTCCAGGTCGATGTTGAGCACCGCGGCCAGCTGTACGTCCAGGCCGCGGTTGCCGGCCGCGCCCAGCAGGGCGCGCAGCTGGGCGTTGTCGGCCACCGCCGCGCTCAGCCGGGTCAGGCGCGCGTTGGAGATCAGCAGCTCGTCGCGCAGGCGGCGGTTTTCCTCGGTCAGCTGGCCCAGCGTGGCCGCGTCATCCTGCAGGCGCGCGCCCAGCTTGCCGGGCAGCCCGGCCACCCACCACAGCGGTTGCGCGGCCAGGCCCAGCTGCTGCCTGGCCTGGGCCAGCCAGCCGCCGCGGTGGTCCAGGATCACCAGCGCCACGCCCAGCGCCAGGTACGCCAGCAGCCGCAGGGAGCTGGCGATCTCGCCCGGACGGGGGGCTACGGGAGGGCCGGCGTAGGAAGGCATGAACTCGGCAGGGGCCAGGGGTCGGAGGCCAGGGATCAGGAAACAGCGAACGCGGGCGGCACCGACGGCGCGCGCAAGGGAAACGAACGATCAGGCGCCTTGCACTGGCCGCTGGCCCCTGGACTCCGCTCCCTGCGCTGCTCTCATTCCGGCGCGAAGAACTCGTTGCCGTGCATGTCCACCAGCTCCAGCGCGCGGCCGCCGCCGCGGGCCACGCAGGTCAGCGGATCGTCGGCGACCTGCACGTGCAGGCCGGTTTCCTCGGAGATCAGCTTGTCCAGGTCGCGCAGCAGGGCGCCGCCGCCGGTCAGCACGATGCCGCGCTCGGCCACGTCGGCGCACAGCTCCGGCGGGGTCTGCTCCAGGGCCAGCTTGACCGCGCTGACGATGCCCGACAGCGGCTCGTGCAGGGCCTCGAGGACCTCGTTGGAGTTGATCCGGATCATCTTGGGCACGCCCTCGGCCAGGTTGCGGCCGGAGATCTCCATCTCCTCCACCACCGGCGGCGGGTAGGCGCAGCCCAGCTCGACCTTGATCCGCTCGGCGGTGGCCTCGCCGATCAGCATGCCGTGGTTGCGGCGCACGTAGTTGGTGATCGACTCGTCGAACTTGTCGCCGCCGATGCGCACCGACTGCGAGTAGACGATGCCGTTGAGCGAGATCACCGCCACCTCGGTGGTGCCGCCGCCGATGTCGATGACCATCGAACCGCGCGCCTCGGTCACCGGCAGGCCCGCGCCGATCGCCGCGGCCATCGGTTCCTCGATCAGGTAGACGTCGCGGGCGCCGGCCTCCTCGGCCGATTCCTTGATCGCGCGGCGCTCGACCTGGGTGCTGCCGGCCGGCACGCACACCAGCACGCGCGGCGAGGGGCGCAGCACGCGCGACTTGTGCACCTTCTTGATGAAGTACTTGAGCATCGCCTCGGTGTAGGTGAAGTCGGCGATGACGCCGTCCTTCATCGGGCGGATGGTGGTGATGTGGCCGGGGGTGCGGCCCAGCATCTGCTTGGCCTCCGAGCCGACCGCGGCGACCGAGCGGGTGCCGCCGATGGCGCGGTCCTGGCGCACGGCGACCACCGAGGGTTCGTTGAGCACGATGCCCTGGCCGCGCACGTAGATCAGGGTATTGGCCGTGCCCAGGTCGATGGACAGGTCGTTGGAGAACATGCCGCGCAGCTTTTTGAACATCGGGGGACCAGATCCTTCGAAAGAAGTGCGAATGCCCTGCGCCGCTGGCGAAAAAATGGGCAAAAAAGGGGTCGGCTAGCCTAGCAATCCCCCCTGCGCCATACAAGGAAAATCGCTGGCTGAACAAGGCCCTCGGCCACCTTCGGCGGGTCGGCCGCTGCACGCGCGTCTGGCCCTGCCCGGCCCCAGACGATACCCTTGTCGCCGTTTGCCGCCCCGGTCGGGTCGGTTCCTCTTATCCCGAGCCTGCCGCGTGCGACCCGCGCCGGCCGGCCGCGCCAACGCCAGCCAGACACGAGCCAATGTCCGCACTGATCTGTGGTTCCCTCGCCTACGACACCATCATGGTGTTTCCGGACCAGTTCAAGAACCACATCCTGCCGGACAAGGTGCACATCCTGAATGTGTCCTTCCTGGTCCCGCGCATGCGCCGCGAGTTCGGCGGCTGCGCCGGCAACATCGCCTACAACCTGCATCTGCTGGGCGGCAAGCCGCTGCCGATGGGCACGGTGGGCCAGGACTTCGGGCCGTACCGGGAGCATTTCGAGTCGCTCGGCATCGATCTGTCCTGTGTGAAGGTGATCGATGAGCTGTTCACGCCCCAGGCGTTCATCACCACCGATCACGACAACAACCAGATCACCGCCTTCCATCCGGGGGCGATGATGCGGTCCTACGAGAACCACGTGAAGGACGTGCCCGGGGTGACCATCGGGCTGGTCGGGCCCGACGGGCGCGAAGGCATGCTGCAGAACTCCCAGGAGTTCGCCGAAGGCGGGATCCGCTTCATCTTCGATCCGGGCCAGGCGATGCCGCTGTTCAACGGCGAGGAGCTGCGCACCTTCATCGAGCAGGCCAACTACGTGGTCGTCAACGACTACGAGTCCAATCTGCTGCAGGAGCGCACCGGCTGGAACGAGCAGGACATCGTCTCGCGGGTGGAGGCCTACATCACCACGCAGGGCCCCAAGGGGGCGCTGGTGCATACGCCGGGCAAGACCTACGACATTCCGCCGGCGCACGAGCGCCGGGTGGTGGACCCGACCGGCTGCGGCGATGCGTTCCGCGCGGGGCTGATCTTCGGCATCGAGCGTGGCTGCGACTGGCTGACCATCGGCCGCATGGGCAATCTGATGGGCGCGCTCAAGGTCGAGCATCCGGGCACGCAGAACCAGCGTTTCGACTTCGACGAGTTCAACGACCAGTTCAAGCAGCAGTTCGGCTACGCGCTGTAGGGGCTGCGCTGGTCGCGGCCTGGGTGTGAAGGGGCGGCCTTTGGGCCGCCCTTTGTTTTGGTTCTTCCTTCGGCTTGGGGATCGCGGCGGTTTAGAGCGCTCTGGCTTCGGAAGGGCAGCAGTCCGGCGGGCGGGGGCCGCTTATCCCTCAATCAGGGCATCCTGCCCTGATTCGGGCGCTCGGCGTCCTGCCTCGCGAGGCGCGGCCCCCGCCCGCCGGCCCGCAGCCGCGCGCGTCAGGTCACAGGACTTCGGTTTAAGCCCCCTCCCTTGCGCGCAGCGCAGGGGAGGGATGGGGAGGGGTTGGGGCTTTACCGGGCGAGCCACCGAAGCAAGAGCAAAAGCAAAAGCACCCCTCCCCGGCCCTCCCCTTCGCCTGCGGCGAAAGGGAGGGGGCTGGGCGCGTACGCGGACCTCACGCTGCCTCGGCCAAGAACCCCTTTTTGTCAGGACGTTACAGATTCGTGCGACGGCGTCCTAAAAAGACCGGTCCGCGCGTTATGTTCTCTCGCAGCTTTCGGCCACACCTGGATTCCATGACCCGCTCCCCCTCCGTGCGCATGAATGCGCTGGCCAACTATCTGGGGCAGGGTGTCTCGACGCTGGTCGGCATCGTGTTCGTGCCGTTCTATCTGAAGTACCTGGGGGCCGAGGCCTATGGCCTGGTCGGGTTCTTCGTGGTGCTGCAGCTGTGGCTGGGGCTGCTGGACGTGGGGCTGTCGCCGATGCTCAACCGCGAGGTGGCGCGTGCGCGCGCCACGGCGGAGGGCTTCACGGACTTCCGCCGGATCCTGCGCAGCGTCGAGCTGATCTTCGCCGGCATCGCGCTGGTGACCGGGCTGGCGATGAGTGCGGCCAGTCCGCTGATCGGCGCGCACTGGTTCAAGGTGCAGACGCTGGACCCGGGCCAGGTCAGTCTGTGCGTGGCGCTGATGGGCTGGATGATCGGCCTGCGCTTCTTCGCCTCGATCTACCGCACCGCGCTCAACGGCATGGAGGCGCAGGTCTCGCTCAACGCCATCAACATCGTGCTGGCGCTGGTCAAGGCGCTGGGGTCGCTGGCGGTGCTGAAGTTCGTCAGCCCCACGCCGCTGGCGTTCTTCCTGTTCCAGCTGGTGGTGGCCGTGGTCGAGCCGCTGGTGCTGGCCTGGCGCAGCTACCAGGTGTTTCCGGCCACGGCCATGCGCATCGGCCTGCGCTTCGCCCGGGCGCCGCTGGTGGCCGCCCTGCCCTTCGGCCTGAGCGTGGCCTATACCTCGGTGCTGTGGATGCTGCTGTCGCAGCTGGACCGGCTGCTGCTGTCCGGCCTGCTGCCGCTGACCGACTACGGCTATTTCTCGCTGGTCACCGCGCTGTGCGGGGCGGTGATCCTGGCGGCCTCGCCGATCAGCAGTGCGCTGATCCCGCGTCTGACCTATCTGCACTCGCGCGGGGAGATCGGGCCGCTGGTGCGCCTGTACCGCAGCGCCACCCAGCTCACCGCGGTGGTGATGATTCCCCTGACCGGCATGGTGGCGGTGTTCGGCGAGGAGCTCATGTACGCCTGGACCGGCAACCTGGCCGCGGCGCAGTGGGCCGCCCCGATCCTGTTCTGGTACATGGTCGGCATCGCGTTCCTCACCTTTACCTCCTACCAGTACTACCTGCAGTACGCCTTCGGCGACCTGCGCCTGAACCTGCGGGTGAGCACGGTGCAGGCCGTGCTGGGGGCGCCGCTGATCGCCTGGTCGGCCTACCGCTACGGGGCGATGGGCACGGCGCTGTCCACCTGCGCCGTGCAGGTGGTGACCTTTGTGGCCTATCCGCCGGTGGTGCAGCGGCGGCTGGTGCCGGGCCTCTATGGCGCCTGGATGCGCCAGGATCTGCTGCCGATCGCCGCCTGTGCGCTGGTGACGCTGGCCGTGCTGTACGGGCTCGGGCGGCACTGGGTCATGGGCCTGGGTCGGCTGGAGATCTTCCTGGCGCTGAGCGCGATGGGCCTGTGCGTGATGGCCGCCGCGGCGCTGGGCAGTTCGGTCCTGCGCGCGCACCTGGTTCGCAAACCCCTCCCCCACGCATAGGCAGCCCTCCCCCATGGCCCCTCTGGTTTCGATCGTCATTCCCGCCTACCGCGCGGCCGAGTTCATCGGCCGTGCGGTGGCCTCGGTGCAGCAGCAGACGCTGCAGGATTTCGAGATTCTCATCGTCGACGACGCCTCGGGCGACGACACGCTGGCCACGGCTCAGGCGTTGGCCGCGCAGGACGCGCGCATCCGGGTCTTCACGCAGGCGCGCAACGGGGGCGTGGCGGTGGCGCGCAACACGGGCATCGATCAGGCGCGCGGGCGCTATCTCGCGTTCCTGGATGCCGACGATGCGCTGCTGCCGGAGCGGCTGGAGCGGCTGGTCGCGCTGGCCGATGCGCAGGCGCTGGACGTGGTCGGCGACAACCAGTGGCTGCGCGATGTGCATCTGGATCGCAACGTCGGGGTGATGGCGTTCAATCCGGGAGACGCGCCGATGCGGCTGGATGCGGCGACGTTCCTGCGCAATTCCGACAACGTGCCCAAGGTGCGCGAAATCCTGTCGGGGCGGATCGCCGCCTATTTTCCGGTGATCAAGCCGATCGTGCGCCGCGAGTTCCTGCAGGCGCGTGCGCTGCGCTACGACCCGGCCTGCAAGATCGGGGAGGACTTCGATCTGCACATCCGCTGCCTGCTGGAAGGCGCCAGCGTGGTCATCGTGCCGGAGGCGTACTACGTGTACACCCTGCCGTACAGCGAGGTGTCCAGGACGCGCTCGCCGCATTCGCGCACGGTGATGAATCTGCAGCCGGTGCTGCGCAACGTGGACCATCTGCTGCACGCCTATCGCGATCGTCTGTCGCCCGAGCTGCGGCGGGCGCTGGCGCGCTGCAAGCAGGGGGCGCAGGGGCTGCAGCAGTTCGAACAGATCAAGGCCGATCTCTACGGGGGCCGCGCCGCGGCGGTGCTGGACCTGGCCACCACGCCGCGGCTGTGGGGTTACGCGGCGCGCTCGACCTCGATCAAGCTGCGCAACCTGTCGTCGCGGTTGGCTTCTTGAGCGGCAGCGCGGGGGCGAGGTAGCCACGCTGCTCGCTTTCGGCGGACCAAGTGGCGTCGGCGCTTTGACTTCGGAAGGGCAGCGGTCCGGCGGGCGGGGGCCGCTTTTCCCTCAATCAGGGCATCCTGCCCTGATTCGGGCGCTCGGCGTCCTGCCTCGCTAGGCGCGGCCCCCGCCCGCCGGACCGCTGCCTCGAGCGTTAAGTCACAAGGCTCCGGGTTGCGTGGTTGTTCGAGCCGCCCTTCCTGGCGCACAACGCGATCAGCTACGGGAAGTTATCGACTTGAGGCCCCCTCCCTTGCGCGCAGCGCAGGGGAGGGATGGGGAGGGGTTGGGGCTTTACCGGGCAAGCCACAGAAGCGAAGAGCAACAGCACCCCACCCCGGCCCTCCCCTTCGCCTGCGGCGAAAGGGAGGGGGCAAAGCGCTTGCCCACGCCTTGGGGTGGAAGGAGGTGCTGATCCATGCGTCGAGGCTAGGCGGCGAAGTCGGCTCACCGACCTGCTCGCGTGCCATCAGCTGATTCGCGTCTGCGCACTCCGTGAGGAACAAAAAAAGCGGGCCCGAAGGCCCGCTCTCTTCCACGTCGAAGAACGCGGCGCGGCGTGCTTAGAACATCACCTGCGCGCGCACTTCGAAGGCGTTGGGGTCGACTTCCACGCCGGCGCGGCGGCTGTAGGCCTTGATGTAGTTGGCCTGCACCTTGAAGTGCTTGGAGTAGTAGTAGTTGGCGCCCACGGTCCAGTCGTGCTGGTAGCCGCCTCGGATGCCTGCGTCGTTGAGGTCCAGGTCGCTGTAGCGCAGCAGCAGTTCCACGGCGCCGGCGGGGTTCTTGGGCACGACGTTGCCGAGCGTGCCGTTGTACGGGCGCGACTCGCCGGTGACGATCCAGCTGCCGTAGACGGTGTTGCCCTGGGCGTGGAAGTCGCTGTAGCCATCGCGCGCGACCTGTTCCTCCAGGTGCTCGGCCAGCACGGTGAACGGGCCGGCGATGCGGATGAACTCCAGGCCGCCGCGTTCGATATGGGTGGTGCCCGGCAGGGCGCCGCTGTCGATCAGGCGCGTGTCGGTCAGGCCGGCCTCGATCTTGGTGCGCACGCGGGTGGAGGTGGCGTCCGGGTTCTCGACCGAATAGCCCACGCCCAGGTGGATGACATCGCCCTCGGCCTTGTGCGGCGTCCAGGCGAAGTGCCCCGCCATCGTCGTGCCGGAGTTGGTGCCTTCCATCGTCGCGCCGGACAGCGCCTGCAGCTGCACGTTCCAGGTCTTGCGGGTCAGCGACCACTCCACGCCGGTGCGCCGGCCTTCGTAGATGGCCTGGGTGGCCAGCGGCGCTTCCAGGAAGGAGATGGTGCGCGAGGCGCCGACCGAGTCCAGGCCGATCGGGGTCTTGAAATAGCCCACGCGGATGGCGCCGTAGTCCTTGCCGAACCAGGCCTTGGTCTGGAAGCGCGCGGCCACGTCAAGCCACAGGTGCGACTGGTAGTCGTACTGGGCGCCGATCTCGAACACGCCATCGAGCTTGTAGAACGCGCCGAACTCCTTGCGCCGCATGTCGTCGGCGTTCTCGAAGCGCGCGTCGTCGCCGCTGAAGTGGTTCTGGTCGTAGGCGAAGTTGCCGGTGATGCCCAGCTGCCCGCCGTTGTCGAATTTGTAGCTGGTCGGCCAGTCCGCCGCGCTCGCAGCGCCCGCGGCGCACAGAAGACCTGCGGTGAGCAGTGTCCGCTTCATGTTCTCTCCCAATGTGCTTGTGCATGCCCAGGCGCGGCGTTTGGCCGCGTGGCATGCGGGTGTGACGGCTTTGTCAGCCAGATGACGTGTGCAGGACTTTAGTCGCCCGCGCCGGCCGGGCTGTATAGCCCAATCGTCGAAAGCGCGGGTCGCGGGCAGGCCGTGGGCCCGCGACATCGGGCCGCGATGCGCCTGAACGGGGACGCGGCGTGGCAGGAACGGGGCGAAATGGCGAGGGCATCGCCAGGCACGCGGATCAAGGGCGGCTCCCGGGCAGATCGAGGCCGGCCAGTGCATCACGCCGCGCGCGGCGCGGTGATAAGCATCGACCATGAGCAGATGCCGCAGGCGCATCAGCGCCCTTCGCACTCACCGCCTTCAACCCCGACGCCAGCGAAGCCCCCACTCGCGTCATTCCCGCGAACGCGGGAATCCAGGGACTTTTGCGAGGGCTCGCACCGGAGGGCGAAGGCACTGGATGGTCAGACATGCGCCTGCCAAGAAGCACTTCACGCTTTCGCGGGAATAAGGGCTGGCCGGATGGCTTGCTTCTGACGCCAGCCAGCAGATCCCCGCCAACGACCAATCGCCTACTTCCCGCCCCACCCCGGCATCTGCGCCGTATCCAGGCCGCCGGTCTCGAACTCGGCCGTGCGCGTGCCGCCGGCCTTGACCGGGAACTCGATCTTCAGTGTCTTGGCCTGCGCGGCCAGCTTCCACAGGCCCTTGTAGTCCTCGATGAACATGGCAATGGCCTCGTCGGTGTCCGGGCGCCAGGCGTCCATCGCCTTGGGCTTGCCGTCGTCGACGCTGACCTTGACCTTGCAGCCCTTCAGGCACGGGAAGTCGCCGGCCTTGAGCACCAGATAGGCGCTGCGCTTCCACTCGGGATGGTCGCGGAACACCAGCTGCACGTCCTGCTTGCGGCCGCTGCCGTCGGTGTCCAGCGGCTCGGCGCTCATGATCGAGGCCGAGACCTGGGCGCCCTTGCCGATCATCACCTGGTTGTAGTTCCACAGGTTGGCCAAGCGGCGCTGTTCGCGTGCGGCGTCGGCCTTGGACTTGGCCTGGTCGTACTGCGCCTGGATCTTCTGCGCGGCCGGGCTGTCGGGATACTGCTGCAGCAGCGCGCTGCCGTGGGCGCGGGCCAGGTCCCAGTTCTGCGCGGTATACGCCTGGTCGAACTGCGCGGCCAGCGCGTCGGCGGCCTTGGCCTGCGCGGCGGCCTGCTGGGCGGCCTGTTCGCGGCGCTGGGCCTCCTGGTCGGTGCAGCCTGCCAGGGCCAGGGCACACAGGGCGACGGACAGCACGGCTTTCATCACGGGCGACTCCTCAACGGCGGGCGGGTTCGGGCCCGCCGGCGCGCTTGGGAAGCCGCTTGCACCGGTTCAGTCAGTCGGTGACCAGCGAAGCCAGGCGGCGCGTGGCGAGGCACACGGCGCACAGCGTACAGGGCGTGGCTGCGCCTGCCGAGCGCGGTGGGGCGCGCCCGTGGACAGGCACGGCCGCAGGCCGCTCAGACGACGGCAAGGCTGCGCCCGTGGGCGCGCGTGCCGGCCAGGCCGGCGGCGTTGTAGGTGCCGGTGGATTCGACGCGGCCGAGGTGGCGCAGCGCCCAGTCCACTTCGCGGCGGCGGCGCGCCAGCAGCACGCCGTTGGCCTGGTTGAGCCGACGCAGATCGTCCAGGCGTTCGGCGGCGGCGGCCGGCGGCGGGTTGGCCTCGGCCTGGCGCAGCGCGCGCACCTTGGCCTCGGTGGAAGCCAGCAGGGCCATCACATCGTTGTCCAGCAGCGCGCGGCGTTCTTCCTGCAGCGCCTGCTCCAGCGCGCCCAGCGGGCCGTGGTCGAGCGTGGCGGTCGTCATGTCAGCCTCCCAGCTCGCGGTCCAGGTCGAGCATGCGCGAGGCGATGGCCTGCGGGTCGATCGTGTAGCGGCCGTGGGCGATGGCGTCCTTGAGCGCGGCGACGCGGCCCATGTCGATGCCCGCCGGTGCCGATCCCAGTTCACGTCCCATGGCCTTGAGTCCTTCTGCGTCGCCGGTCAGGCTGAGGCGATCGGTCTCGGCCGTGGCGGAAATGGGTTCGTTGCGCGCGCCACCGACCCGCGTGGCCGCCAGCGAGGCGGCGACGGTGGCGGCGTGTGCGGCCGGCGGCAGTCCGTCGATCTTGTAGCTCATGGGGCACTCCTGAAGTGCTTCAGTCGAACCCGGTAACGGCGTCCCAGGCAGGAACTTGAGACCTGGGTGACATATTTTGTCACGTGCCTGTTCAGCTTCACTGGACGACGTCCACTTCGCCGGGGACCAGCGATACGCGGCCGCGTACCACCTTGCTGGAGGCGCTGTTCTGCACGGCCACGCGCTGGCCGGCCTGGGCGTTGCCCAGGGCCACGCCGGGCATGCGGATCTCCGCCCCGGCCACGCGCGAGACCAGCACGACCGGGTCGCCGCGGTGCAGCGGCTGGCCCTGCTGCAGGTCGCCGGCGGTGACGATGTCGCCGGCCGACAGGGCGCGGGCGGCGATGGCGCCGGTCAGCTGCTCGGGGCTGGCGAAGGCCGCGCCTTCGGTGGTGCCCAGATCGCGGCGCTGGACGACCAGGTTGGCGTTGGCCACCGGTTCGCCCGGGCGCACCGGGCCGCCGGCCACGACCACGTCGGCCTCGCGGCGCACGGTCACCGGGACGAAGATCTTCCAGCCCGGGGCATCGTCGCAGCGCACCTGGGCCATGCGCGTGCCCTGGGCCACGGCCTGCAGGGGCTGGGTGCAGGCCACCAGCCGCAGGGCGTTGTCCAGACGCGCCTCGCCCTGCGCCTGCGGGCCGCCGACCGCCTGCAGCGCCGCGGCGCGCACGGCGTCGAGCGACTGCAGATCGGCGGCACGGCCATCGCCGGGCGCCAGCGCGGCCAGGGACAGGACGACGGAAGCGAGGCATCGGTTCATGGCGGGGTGGGTGCAAGTCCTGTGCCGGTGGGGGCGTGGCCATGCCCTTTCAGTCCTCTGGGATCGCCCCCTCCCTTTCGCGAAGCGAAGGGGAGGGATGGGGAGGGGTGCCTTTGCTTTTGCTTTTTTCGTGATGGGCGAGAAGGAGCAACGGCAACAGCAACAGCAAAATCAAAAGCCAACCCCTCCCCAGCCCTCCCCTGCTTCGCAAGGGAGGGGGCCAAGCAGCATCGCTGGGGAAGGAGACCAAGGCCCGCATCGCGAGACGCGCGCGAGGGAGATGAGAAGCGCGAACTGCGCAATGCGTCGCAGGTGCCGGATTTTTGGCAAGGCGGCGGCGAGCGCGTCGCCTGACACGCGCTCGCCGCTGCGCGCCCGTACCGAACGCGCCGCCGCACCAAACCCAATTAGTGCTCGCGCGCGTAGGCGCGTGAGACCCCGCACACCAAAGCCGTCGGCATCCCGACACCCGCGCCTGCGCGCCGGGCGTGGCACGCCGCTTGCCTTGCCCTGGACGTACATCCGTCCCCGGAGCGTCCCATGTCCGACTTCCTTGGTATCCACGGCACTGCGCTGGCCATCCGCGAGCAGCGGCTGCAGCTGTTGGCCTCGAATATCGCCAACGCCGACACCCCCGGCTACCAGGCGCAGGACCTGGACTTCAACGCGGCCCTGGGCGCGGCCCTGCAGGCCCCGGCCGGCGCCAACGCGCTGGAGGGCGGCAACGCCATCGGCCAGGCCGGCGCGGCGGCGCATTTCTACCGCCCGTCCAGCCAGCCCAGCCTGGACGGCAACACCGTGGACGGCGATCGCGAGAACGCCGCCTACGCCCAGGCCACGCTGGAGTACCGGGCCTCGCTGTCGTTCATCGAATCCAAGGTGCGGTCGATGCTGACCGCCATCACCGGCCAGTAAGCGAGGTCCCGCCATGAGCAACCTGCCCATCTTCGACGTCGCCGGTTCGGCGATGAACGCCCAGTCGGTGCGGCTGAGCACCGTGGCCTCCAACCTGGCCAACGCCGACTCGGTCTCCGGCGACCCGAGCAGCGTGTTTCGCGCCAAGCAACCGGTGTTCACCACCGAACAGGTCGGCAACAACCCGGCGCTGGTCGGCGTGCGCACGGCCGCCGTGCAGGACTCCAACGCCGCGCCGATCAAACGCTACGAGCCGGACAACCCGCTGGCCGACGGCAATGGCTACGTCTACGCGCCGGACATCGATCCGGTGGCGCAGATGGTCGACCTGATCTCGGCCACGCGCAGCTACCAGGCCAACGTGGAGGTCTTCAACAGCGCCAAGGACACAGCCACCGCCACCTTGAACATGGGCCGCTAAAACGGATCTTCCCAGGACAACACGCACACATGGTCACCACCACCGCCAGCACCGACAAGCTCACCGCCCTGGGCCTGAGCAACACGGCCAAGTCCACCAGCGACAAGAACGCCTCGACCGGCGCGCTCGGCCAGGCCGATTTCCTCAAGCTGATGACCGAGCAGCTGAAGAACCAGGACCCGCTCAAGCCGCTGGACAGCCAGCAGTTCCTGGGCCAGCTGGCGCAGTTCTCCACGGTGCAGGGCATCGAGGGCATGCAGACGGCGATGGGCTCGATGGCCAGCGTCATGGAGTCCGACCAGACCCTGCGCGCGGCCTCGCTGGTCGGCCACGACGCGATGGTCACCGCCTCCTCGGTCGCCCACACCGCCGGCACCACGCTGGACGGCGAGATCACCGCCGCCACCGCCGGCCCGGTCACCCTGCAGGTCACCGACGCCAACGGCAACGTGGTGCGCACCCTGCAGGTGGAGGCGGCGGCGTCCGGCGCCACCGCGTTCCACTGGGACGGCCTGACCGACAGCGGCACGGCCGCCGGCACCGGCACCTACACCCTCAAGGCGGTGACCGGCTCGGTGGCCGCCGCCGACATGAAATCCGCCACCGCCCTGGACATCGGGGTGATGGCGCATGTGGACAGCGTCTCGATCGAGTCCACCGGACTGACCCTGAACCTGGCGGGCGTGGGCGGCTTCCCGCTGTCCTCGATCCGCCGCGTCAGCTGATCCCTCTCACCGTCACGCCTCCACGGAGAACCTTCCATGAGCTTCCGCATTTCCTTAAGCGGCATGAACGCCGCCTCGTCCGACCTGAACGTCGTTTCCAACAACATCGCCAACAGCAACACCACCGGCTTCAAGAGCAGCCGCGCCGAGTTCGGCGACGTGTTCGCCGCCTCGGTCTATGGCGTGTCCAGCAACGCCACCGGCGCCGGCGCGCGCCTGCAGCGGGTGGCCCAGCAGTTCACCCAGGGCAACATCGACTTCACCGGCAACTCGCTGGACATGGCGGTCTCCGGCCAGGGCTTCTTCACCCTGTCCGACAACGGCACCACGGTCTATTCGCGCGCCGGCAACTTCAGCACCGACGCCAGCGGTTACGTGGTCAACCCGTCCGGCCAGCGCCTGCAGGTGTTCGCGCCCAACGACGACGGCACCACCTTCAACACCGGCAAGCTCAGCGACCTGCAGCTGGCCACCGGCGATGCGCCGCCCAAGGTCACCACCAAGGTCCAGGCCAGCGTGACCCTGCCCGGCAACGCCACCGCGCCGACCAACAGCCCGTTCAACGCCGCCGACCCGACCACCTACAGCCAGACCACCTCGCTGACGGTGTACGACTCGCTGGGCGCGGCGCACACCCAGTCGCTGTACTTCAGCAAGACCGCCAACGCCAACGAATGGACGGTGCAGACCCAGATCGACGGGGTCAGCGTGGGCGGCGCGCAGACGCTGACCTACGATTCCAGCGGTGCGCTGGTCAGCCCGGCCAACGGCCAGCTCGCCCTGCCCGCCTACACCCCGCCCGGCGGCGCCGGCGCGATGGCGCTGAGCCTGGACCTGAGCAAGTCGGCGCAGTACGGGCAGAAGTTCGCCGTGTCGGCGCTGAACCAGGACGGCTACGGCACCGGCAGCCTGTCGGGCATCTCGGTGTCGTCCGAGGGCGTGGTCCAGGCCAGCTACTCCAACGGCGTGACCAAGGCGATCGGCCAGGTCGCCCTGAGCAGCTTCGCCAGCCCGCAAGGCCTGCAGCAGAAGGGCGACAACGCCTTCGCCGAGACCTTCGCCTCGGGCCAGGCGGTGCGCGGCGCGGCCGGCACCTCGGACTTCGGCCTGGTCCAGGGCGGCGCGCTGGAGGCCTCCAACGTCGACCAGACCGCCGAGCTGGTCAACATGATCAGCGCCCAGCGCAACTTCCAGGCCAACGCGCAGATGATCCAGACCCAGGACCAGATCACCCAGACGATCATCAACCTGCGGTAATCGCTCTTGCCCCCTCCCTTGCGAAGCAGGGGAGGGCTGGGGAGGGGTTGGCTTTTGTTGTTGCTGTTGCGTTGGATGTTGCTGTTGCTGCCGTACAAAGCAAAAGCACCCCTCCCCAGCCCTCCCCTTCGCTGCGCGAAAGGGAGGGGGCCGAAGCCAAAGCGAAGCGCCGGCCTGTGCCGGCGCTTTCGCTTTGGCGGCTGCAAGCCGCGTCGGAACGACTCCTTGCCGTGCGCTTCTTGCGGCTCGAATTCCTCGCGGCTCCCGCCTCTTACGGATTGCGATTCTCGCTCGCTCCTCACTGCTCTCCACTCACTCCTCGCCCCCCGGCACACCACTTGCATGCTCCGGGCATGGACAGAGCCCTCTACATCGCCATGACCGGCGCCAGCGCGACGCTCAAGTCGCAGGCGACCGTGTCCCACAACCTGGCCAATGCGCAGACCGTCGGCTTCCAGGCCACGCTCGATGCGACCCAGGCGATGCCGGTGACCGGCAACGGGCTGGCCTCGCGCGTGGCCACCGCCCAGCGCTTGGTCGGCGTCTCCGATGCCAGCGGTTCGCTCAGCACCACCGGCAACGGCATGGACGTGGCGCTGCAGCCAGGCCACTGGTTCGCCGTGCAGGACAAGGCCGGCGGCACCGCTTACACCCGCGCCGGTGACCTGAAGATCACCCAGAACGGCCTGCTCACCACCGCCTCCGGCCTGCAGCTGCTCGATGCCGGCGGCGCGCCGATGGTGATCCCGCCCAACGACGGCATGGACATCGGTGCCGACGGCACGATCTCGGTCATCCCACAGGGCTCGCCCGCCTCGTCGATGACCCAGATAGGCCGCCTGCAGGTGGTGCGCACCAGCACCCTCGACCTGGCCCGCGGCGAGGATGGACTGATGCGCCAGGCGCCGGGCGCGCCGGCGCCGACGCCGGCCGCCGGCGCGGTGCTCTCCACCGGCGTGCTGGAGAACAGCAATGTCGATGCCACCGGTTCGCTGGTGTCGATGATCGAGCTGGCGCGCCAGTTCGAGATGCAGGTACGCGTCTTGCACAGCGGAGACGAGACCGCGCAGAGCGCCAATTCCCTGCTGCGTTCGAGCTGACCCTCACTCTTTCCCGTAACGGAGAACCGCCATGACCCAGGCGCTTTGGATCGCCAAGACCGGCCTCGACGCGCAGCAGACGCGCATGGCGGTCATCTCCAACAACCTCGCCAACATCAACACGACCGGCTTCAAGCGCGACCGTGCCAATTTCGAGGACCTGCTCTACCAGACCCAGCGCCAGCCCGGCGGCGCGACCTCCGAACAGACGATGCTGCCCTCGGGCATGTCCACCGGCACCGGCGTGCGCGTGGCCACCACGGCCAAGTCCTTCACCCAGGGCAACCTGAGCCAGACCGGCAACGCGCTGGACGTGGCGATCAACGGCCGCGGCTTCTTCGAGGTGCTGCTGCCCGATGGTTCGTCGGCTTATACCCGCGACGGCGCCTTCCAGGTCAACGCCGAGAACGAGGTGGTGACCAACGAGGGTTATCCGGTGCAGCCGGGCCTGCAGATCCCCGAAGGCGCGCAGAGCATCACCATCGGCAGCGACGGCACCGTCAGCGTGCAGCTGGCCGGCCAGGCCGCGGCCACGCAGGTGGGCCAGCTGACCGTCACCGACTTCGTCAACCCGGCCGGCCTGCAGTCCAAGGGCGGCAACCTGTACACCGAGACCGGCGCCTCCGGCCCGGCCCAGACCGGCACGCCGGGCGAGAACGGCGCCGGCCTGCTGATCCAGGGCTCGCTGGAAGGCTCCAACGTCAACAGCGTCGAAGAGCTGGTGTCGATGATCGAGACCCAGCGCGCCTACGAAACCAACGCCAAGGCCATCAGCACCGTCGATTCGATGCTGGGCTTCCTCAACCAGAACCTGTGACCGCCGCCATGCGTGTGCTCCTTTCTTTCGCCCTGCTCTGCGCCCTCGGCGCGCTCACCGGCTGCGCCACGGTGGTCGGCGACGTGCGTCCCTTCTCCGACCAGCTGGCACCGCAGCAGGCGCTGGACAAGAACACGCTGCTGGGCCGCTCGCCGGGCCAGTACACGCAGTTGCCCTCGCCGCAGCCGGGCTATGCGCAGCCGACGCCGGGCGATGGCGGGGGCTCGATCTTCGCCACCGCCGCCGACGGCAGCGGCAACCGCGGCATTCGCCTGTTCCAGGACAACAAGGCGCGCGAGGTCGGCGACCTGCTGACCATCGTGCTGGTGGAGAGCACCAGCGCCAAGTCCAACGCCAAGACCGGCATCAGCAAGAACGACAGCATCGCCATGGGCGCGCCGACCGTGCTCGGCCAGAGCGTGACCTACAACGGCAAGAACATCCTGCAGGCCGAGGTGGACGCCAAGCGCGGCTTCAACGGCGCCGGCGACACCCAGCAGAGCAACTCGCTGGATGGCGACATCACCGTGACCGTGGTCCAGCGCCTGGGCAACGGCAACCTGCGCGTGGCCGGCGAGAAGCAGGTGCGCCTGAACCAGGGCGACGAGCTGGTGCAGGTGCAGGGCATCGTGCGCGTGGCCGACATCGGCCCGGACAACCGCATCACCTCCGACCGCGTGGGCGATGCCCGCATCGTGTACGGCGGCCGTGGCGCCGTGGCGCGTTCCAACGCCATGGGCTGGCTGAGCCGCTTCTTCAATTCCGCCGCCGCGCCCTACTGAGTAACGCCGCCATGCGTGCTTCGAATTCCCGTCTTGTCACCGCCGTGCTGGCCCTGGCCGCGCTCATCGCCGCTCCCGCCCAGGCCGAACGCATCAAGGACCTGGCCCAGGTGGCCGGGGTGCGCGGCAACCAGCTGGTCGGCTATGGCCTGGTCGTGGGCCTGGACGGCAGCGGCGATCGCACCAGCCAGACGCCCTTCACCGTGCAGAGCCTGAAGACCATGCTCGACCAGCTGGGCGTGACCCTGCCGCCGGGCACCAATCCGCAGCTGAAGAACGTCGCCGCGGTGGCCATCCAGGCCGAGCTGCCGCCGTTCGCCAAGCCGGGCCAGACCATCGATGTGACCGTGTCCTCGATCGGCAACGCCGGCTCGCTGCGCGGCGGCGCGCTGCTGATGGCGCCACTGCGCGGTGCCGACGGCCAGATCTATGCGATGGCCCAGGGCACGCTGGTGGTCAGCGGCTTCGGCGCCTCGGGCAAGGATGGCTCCAAGATCTCGGTCAACGCGCCCAACGGCGGCTCGATCCCCAACGGCGCCACGGTCGAACGCCCCGCCCCCGGCGGCGGCGCCGACAACGGCCTGGTCACGCTGAACCTGCACGAGGCCGACTTCACCACCGCCTCGCGCATCGTCGATGCGGTCAACCGCACCTTCGGCAACGGCCGCGCGCAGGCGGTGGATCCGGTGACCATCCAGATCGCCGCTCCGCCGGGCAACCGCATCGGCTTCATGGCCCAGCTCGAGTCGCTGGACGTCAGCCCCGGCGCGGCCGCGGCCAAGGTGGTGGTCAATGCACGCACAGGCACGGTGGTCATGGGCGGCAACATCGCCGTGCTGCCGGCGGCGGTCTCGCATGGCTCGCTGACCGTGTCGATCAGCGAAAACACGCTGGTCAGCCAGCCCGAACCCTTCTCGCGCGGCGGCCAGACCGCGGTGGTCCCGCAGTCCACCATCAGCGCCACCGCCGAGGGCGGCAAGATGTTCATGTTCCAGGGCGGCACCTCGCTGGAATCCATCGTCCGCGCGGTCAACGCCGTAGGCGCCGCACCCGGCGACCTGGTGGCGATCCTCGAAGCGCTGAAGCGCGCCGGAGCGCTGCGAGCGGAGCTGGAGATCATTTAAGGGGTGAGGGGCCAGGCCCAAGTGGCGGCAACTCAATGCCGCGGATTGAACTGCTGACGCACGCAATCAACTCGCCCAAAGCGACGCTTCCGCCCCCTCCCTTTCGCGCAGCGAAGGGGAGGGCTGGGGAGGGGTCGCTTTTCGCTTGATGCAACAGCAAAAGCAAAAGCCAACCCCTCCCCAGCCCTCCCCTGCTTCGCAAGGGAGGGGGCAGACCCTGCGGTCGGAGACGCCGCTGCCCGAATCCCGAATCCCGAATCCCGAATCCCGAATCCCGAATCCCGATTCCCGATTCCCGATTCCCGATTCCCGATTCCCGAATCCCGATTCCCGATTCCCGATTCCCAGCTCCAATCCCCCGCCGACCTTTTGACACCCCCCGGCACAGCTCTTGCCTAGGAAGGAACGACACCGCTTTCCCGGCCCGCCCGACCTACCGCCATGACCCTGCAGCTGCCCGGCACCACTGCACTGCCCCTGACGAAGTCGCATACCGCTTCGCCCGAGCAGATCAAGAAGGCCTCGAAGGAACTGGAAACCCAGTTCGCCTCGATGCTGGTCAAGTCCATGCGCGGCACCACCGGCGGCGATCCGCTGGCCGGCGGCGATACCACCTACCGCGACATGTACGACCAGCAGCTGGCCAAGGAGCTGACCAAGGGCCGCGGCCTGGGCCTGCAGGCGGTGATCGAGAAGCAGCTGAGCCGCGACAACGGCGGCAGCGCGGCCGGCCAGGCGCTGGACACGACGCTGCCGGCGGCCCGCGGCGCGCAGGGCGCGCCGATGCGGCTGGACACTTCTGCGCGCGCCAGCGCCTTCCCGCTGTCCGGCGTGCTGCCGCTGCGCGCGCCCAATGCGTCCTCCGGCGCGACGCCGGTGGCCGGCGTCGGCGGCCTGTCGCTGGCGGCCTCCCATGCCGGGGTGTCGCTGCAGGCGCTGCCGGCCACGGCGACGCCGCTGCCGCCGCCGATCGACGAGGACTGCCAGCTGGACTGCAGCAGTCCGGAGGCCTTCGTCCAGTCCATCTGGCCGCACGCGCAGAAGGCCGCGCAGGCCCTGGGCGTCCCGGCCAAGGCGCTGGTCGCCCAGGCCGCGCTGGAGACCGGCTGGGGCCGGCGCCTGGCCGGCAAGGGCGGCGTGACCTCGAACAACCTGTTCGGCATCAAGGCCGGCGCCAGCTGGGACGGCGACAGCGTCAACGTCGCCACCACCGAATACAGCAACGGCGTGCGCCGCTCCGAGCGCGCCAACTTCCGCGCCTACGGCTCGGCCGCCGAGAGCTTCGCCGACTACACGCGCCTGCTCGGCAACGAGCGCTACGCCGGGGCGCGCGGCACCGGCCAGGACACGCACCGCTTCGCCACCGCGCTGCAGCGCGCCGGCTATGCCACCGACCCGCACTACGCCTCCAAGCTGACCGCGATCGCCAACGGCGCCACGATCAACCGCGCGCTGGCCAGCCTGCCCGGCGGCGGCGAACTGGGCCGCTACGGCAACGACGCGCAGCTGGCCTCGGCCCAGCCGGCCGCCTCCGCCTCCGGCGCCGGCGTGGACACCTCGGTGTTCGCCGCGCTCGGCGACCGCTATCGCGCCGTGGCGCGCTACTGACCTCTGACAGGACCGCGCCATGACCAGTCTGCTTTCCACCGGTAGCTCGGCCCTGTTGGCGTTCCAGCGCGCGCTGGGCACCGTCAGCAACAACGTGGCCAACGCCACCACCGAGGGCTACAGCCGCCAGCGCGTGAGCCTGGCCGCGCGCGTGGGCAACAACATCGCCGCCGGCGTGGGCAACAGCGGCCAGGGCGTGGATGTGGCCGCGCTGCAGCGCCTGGCCGACGGGCTGGTGTTCGCCCGCCAGGTGGACAGCAGCGGCGAGGTCGGGCGCCTGACCAGCCTGTCGTCGATGGCCGGGCGGGTCGATACGCTGCTGTCCGATTCGAGCACGGGCCTGTCCACGCCGATGTCGGCCTTCTTCGATGCCGCGCGCGGGGTGTCCAGCGACCCGACCAGCACCAGCGCGCGCGAGGCCTTGCTGGCCGCGGCCCGGTCGCTGGCCGGCCGCTTCAATTCCCTCGATGGCCAGCTGTCCACCATCGACGACGAGACCAACCAGAACCTCTCCGACAAGGTCGGCCAAGCCAACCAGCTGGCCAAGGAGATCGCCGACCTCAACAAGACCATCGCCTCCTCCGGCGCCAACGCCTCCTCCGAACTGCTGGACGCGCGCGATCTGCGCGTGACCAAGCTGGCCGGGCTGATCGGGGCGACGACGGTCCAGCAGACCGACGGCTCGCTGAGCGTGTTCACCACCGGCGGCCAGCCGCTGGTGATCGGCGCCAAGGCCAGCACGCTGACCGCGCTGCAGGACCCGGACCAGCCCGGGCGGCTGCAGGTGGGCCTGGATGCCGGCAACGGCACGCCGGTGCGCCTGCCCGATGCCTCGATCTCGGGCGAGCTGGGCGGCCTGCTGCAGTTCCGCACCAACGTGCTCGACCCGGCGCGCAACGAACTCGGCCGCCTGGCCACCGGTGTGGCGCTGGCCTTCAACCAGGCCCAGGCCAACGGCGTGGACTACAACGGCCAGATCGGCGCCGACCTGTTCAAGCTGGCCGCACCGGCGGTGGCGTCCAACGCGGCCAACACCGGCTCGGCGAGCTTCGCCGTCACGGTCGGCGACGTCTCCCAGCTCACCGGCAGCGACATCGTGCTGCGCTACAGCGGCAGCGGCTGGACCGCCCAGCGCGCCGACACCGGCGCGACGGTGGCCGATGAGCGGCGACGGCTCGGCCGGCAACCCGTTCGTCGTGCAAGGTGTCTCGCTGGTGCTGTCCGGCGCGGCCACGGCCGGCGACAAGTTCACCGTGCGCCCGACCACCGGCGCGGCCGGCAGCCTGACGGTGGCGATGAGCGACCCGACCGGCATCGCCGCGGCCGGCGCCATCAGCGCCAGCGCCGCCACCAGCAACCTGGGCAAGGCCTCGGTGGCGAGCACGGCGGTGACCAGCGCCAGTGCCTTCGCCTCCTTCAGCGGCGCCCAGATCGAATTCATCGACGACACCACCTACACCATCAACGGTGGCAGTCCGCAGACCTATAGCGGGGGCGCCATCAGCGATCCGGCCGGCGGCTGGTCGATCACCCTCAAGGGCACGCCCACGGCGGGCGACAGCTTCAGCCTGGCGCCGACGCCGGCGCGCTCGTCCAGCAATGCCAATGCCCAGGCGTTCTCGACCCTGGATACCAAGCAACTGCTCAGCGGGGGCACCCAGTCGCTGACGATGGCCATGAGCCAGCTCACCGCCAAGGCCGGCACCGAGGCCAGCCACGCGCAGATGAGCCTGGAGGCGCAGCAGACCATCGATGCGCAGGTCAGCGCCGAGCGCGAGTCGGTCAGCGGCGTCAACCTCGATGAGGAAGCGGCCGACATGATGAAGTTCCAGCAGGCCTACCAGGCCGCCGCGCAGGTGCTCAAGACCGCCGACACCCTGTTCCAGACCCTTCTGTCCGCCGTGGCGCGCTGAACCCGGAGCCTGTTCATGACCCTTCGCCTTTCCACCAACGGCATGCACCAGCAGAGTCTGGCCGCGATGCTGGCCCAGCAGTCCAAGGTCTCGCGCACGCAGCTGGAGCTGACCACGCAGAAGAAACTGATCACCGCCGCCGACGACCCGGCCGGCATGGCCCAGGCCCAGCGCCTGGACCATGCGCTGTCCACGCTGGACCAGCAGGACAAGGACGCGGCGCTGGTCGAGCACCGGCTGCGCTCGCAGGAGCAGGCCCTGAGCGATGTCGGCACGCAGCTGGACCGCGCGCGCGAGCTGACCATCCAGGCCAACACCGCCACCGTCTCGGACAGCGACCGCGCCTCGATCGCCGACGAGCTGCGCCAGATCCGCGCGGCGATCCTGGCCATCGCCAACCGCGACGACGGCACCGGCAAGCAGCTGTTCGCCGGATCGCGCGATGGCGTGATCCCCTTCGCGCAGAACGCCAGCGGCCAGGTCACCTATGTCGGCGACGACGGCCAGAACCAGGTCGAGGTGGCGCCCAACCTCAAGGTGGCCGACACCGATCCGGGCAGCGACCTGTTCCTGCGCGTGCGCACCGGCGATGGCATCAGCGTGGCCAGCGTGGGCGCCGGCAACACAGGCACCGGCGTGCTGGGCAACAGCTCGGTGATCGACAGCGGCGCCTGGAACGGGCAGTCGGTCACCGTGAAGTTCACCGCCGCCGACAGCTACCAGATCCTGGACGGCAGCGGCGCGGTCGTCTCCACCGGCACCTACACCGCCGGCAGCGCGATCAGCGGTGGCGGCATCCAGATGACCCTCAGCGGCGCGCCCGCGGCCGGCGACACCTTCACCGTGGGCAAGGCGCCCAACCGCGACATCTTCAGCACGCTGGACAGCCTGGCCACCGCGCTGGAGACCCCGGCCACGACCGATGCGCAGAAGGCCGCGCGCAGCAACGCGCTCAACGGCGCGCTGAGCGACATCGCCAGCGCGCAGGACCACTTCCTGCTGTCGCGCTCGCAGACCGGCTCGCGCCTGGCCGCGCTGGACGATGCCACCGACGCGCGCAGCGCCTACGGCGTCAGCCTGCAGAGCACCCTGTCCAACCTGCGCGACGTCGACCCGGCCGAGGCGGCCAGCCGGCTCTCGCTGCAGCAGGTCGCGCTGGAGGCGGCGCAGAAGACGATGCTCGCGGTGCAAAGCAAGTCACTGTTCGATTTGATGTAGGTCACAGAACGCGACAGTCGTTCGGCTGCTCGGTGGGAGCCGCCATGGCGGCGATGGGGCTGTCCAGGGAGAGCCTGGTCGCCGCCATGGCGGCTCCCACCAAGCCAGTGCGGTTCTGTGTTTTCGCACAAGAAGCTTCGAGGTCAAGAGCGCGGGAAACAGCGCAAAACAAGGGATTTTTGATCCGGACTCAAGTCCGCGCTCGGGTCGCCGTTACAGGAGGCAAGCGCGTTGGCGTCGCGGCATGACCCACATGACACGTCCGGTTCGCGCTACTGCTTGTGCACGTGTTTGGCATGTCGCGCTGGGAAGAAAGCTCGGATTTCTTTCGACCCAGGGCTAAAGGCGGCGCCGAGCGCGCCGATAACCCTATCAGCAGCGGAGAGGGCCAATCCCGGCCACACCCTGCGGAACCGGCCCCAACCCTCTCAGTCGCCGCCGGACCCTCAACTAGGAGACTTCTCATGTCGTCTGTCATCAATACCAACGTGAGCTCGCTGAACGCTCAGCGCAACCTGACCGCGTCCAGCAGCGACCTGGCCACCGCCATGCAGCGTCTGTCCTCGGGCCTGCGCATCAACAGCGCCAAGGACGACGCGGCTGGCCTGGCCATCAGCCAGCGTATGACCGCCCAGATCCGTGGCCTGGACCAGGCTGCCCGCAACGCCAACGACGGCATCTCGCTGGCGCAGACCGCCGAAGGCGCGCTGAGCGCCATCGGCGACAACCTGCAGCGCATCCGCGAACTGGCCGTGCAGTCGGCCAACGCCACCAACAACTCGACCGACCGCGCCGCGCTGGATCTGGAAGCCCAGGCCCTGAAGGACGAAATCGACCGCGTCGCCACCAGCACCAAGTTCAACGGCGTGAACCTGCTGGACGGCTCGTTCACCGCGCAGGCCTTCCAGGTCGGCGCCAACGTCGGCGACACGATCTCCATCGCCAGCATCGCCAACGCCACCAAGGCCTCGCTGGGCGGCACCTGGACCTCGACCACCTACACCGCCGACAGCGCCGCGCTGACCTACACCGACGCCGCCGCCGCGACCTCGGTGACCATCAACGGCGTGGCCGTGTCCATCGCCGCCGCGTCCGGCCGCACCGCCGCGCAGGCCGCCACCGCGTTCGAGTCGGCGTTCAACACCGCCAAGGCGTCCAACACCGCGCTGGCCAACGTGTCCTTCGACGATGCGACCGGCAAGTTCACGGTCACCGGCCAGGGCTCGACGGCCACCTTCACCGCGCTCACCAACGCCGGCGGCGTCAGCGGCACCACGACCGCAGCCGCGACCTCGGTCAGCCACACCGGCCTGACCGACCTCAAGCTGACCACCGCGGCCGATGCCAACGATGCGATCAACCTGATGGATGCGGCCCTGGCCTCGGTCAATACCGCCCGCGCCAACATGGGTGCCATCCAGAACCGCTTCAGCTCGGTGGTGTCCAACCTGTCGACCACCTCGGAGAACCTGTCGGCGGCCCGCAGCCGCATCCAGGACACCGACTACGCGGCCGAGTCGGCCAAGCTGACCCGCAACCAGATCCTGCAGCAGGCCGGTACGGCGATGCTGGCCCAGGCCAACCAGTCGGCCCAGTCGGTGCTGAAGCTGATCTCGTAATCCCAAGCGTCACCAGGACGCGACCTTCCGGTCGCGTCCTGTTCCAAGCCCGCGCGCCGCGCCGGCTTGGAACAGGACGAGATGCGTCTTTCCACGGCGACCCCACGGCCGCCAGCACGATCGCCCACCCGTTCTTCCCGCCCCGCGAGGACCGCGCCATGCGCAACGCCGACACGCTGCCCACCGCGCCGAGCGCCCTCGCCGGAGGCCGCGCATGACCACCATCGGCAGCACCAGCAGCTCCTCGGGCATCGACCCGGCGACGATGGCCGCGCAGCTGGTCGCCGCCGAACGGGCGCCAACCGACACCCGCTACGCCGCGACGCAGACCAAGATCACCGCCCAGGTCTCGGCCGTGGCCACGCTGCGCTCGGCCTTCTCCAACCTGGACTCCTCGCTCACCGTCCTGCAGGGCGGCAGCACCGCCAACGCGCGCGCGGTCAGCCTGTCGGCCAACACCGGCTTCAGCGCCACGGCGGCGGCCGGCGCGGCGCGCGGCAGCTACAACGTCGAAGTGCTGTCGCTGGCCGCGGCGCAGAAGCTCGCCTCCAGCGGCTTCAGCGGCGACGGCACCGCGGTGGTCGGCACCGGCAACCTCAGCATCAGCTACGGCGGCAAGACGCTGTCGGTGGACATCACCACGGCCAACGGCACGCTGTCGGGCATCCGCGATGCGATCAACACCGCCGCGGGCGGCTCGGGCATCTCGGCGAGCATCGTCAACGGCGACGATGGCGCGCATCTGGTGCTGACCTCGCTCGACGGCGGCACGGCCAACCAGATCTCGGTCACCGCCAGCGGCGGCGACGGCGGCCTGGCCGCGTTCTCCTACGACGGCAGCGCCGGCAGCGGCATGAACCAGCTGGTGGCCGCCAGCGACGCCCAGGTCAAGGTCGACGGGGTGCTGCGCACCAGCTCGAGCAACACCATCACCGACCTGGTCCAGGGCGTGACCCTGAATCTCAAGGCGGCCGCGCCGGGCACGGTCATCTCCATGGACGTGGCCACCGACACCTCGGCGCAGCTGAGCGCGGTCAAGGACTTCGTCGACAAGTTCAACGCCGCGCTGTACGCCATCGCCAGCACCACCAACTACAACGCCAGCACCAAGGTCGCCGCCGCGCTCAACGGCGATGCGATGGTGCGCGGGGTGACCAGCCAGCTGCGCAACACGCTCAGCGCCAACGTGGTCGACCTCAAGTCGCTGGGCATCAGCATCGGTACCGACGGCACGCTGACCCTGGACCAGACCCAGTTCAACGCGGGGCTGTCCAAGGACCCCGCCGCGCTGAGCCGCGTGTTCGGCAGCGGCAGCGACACCATGGCCGGCAAGATGGCCACGACCATGGGCGCGATGATCGACAGCGGCGGCCTGCTCAGCACGCGCAGCGACAGCCTCACCGCACAGACCAAGAAGCTCGATGCGCAGAAGGAGGCTCTGGACACGCGCATGGCCGCGGCCGAGGCCCGCTACAAGGCGCAGTTCACCGCACTGGACACGATGATGACCAAGCTGCAGAGCACCAGCGACTTTTTGACCCAGCAGCTCAACAAGAGCAGCAGCGAAGACTAATCGACGAGCCTTGCCATGAATGCCCGCAGCCTAGCCAATCAGTACAAGCAGACCGGCGCCAGCAGCGCGACGCTGGACGCCAGCCCGCACCAGCTGATCGCGATCATGCTGTCCACCGCGCGCGAGCGCATCCGCCTGGCGATCGCCTCGCTCGAACGCGGCGACGTCACCCGCAAGGCGCATGCGATCACCGACACCTGCGCCATCATCGGCGGGCTCAACGGCTCGTTGAACATGGACGCCGGCGGCGAGATCGCCGCGGGCCTGGCCGCGCTGTACGACTACTGCCAGCGCCGCCTGCTGGCCGCCAACCTCAACAACGACCTGGCCCCGCTGCAGGAAGTGGACGGCCTGCTGGGCGAGATCGAGGCCGCCTGGCGCCAGATCGCGCCGCAAGGCGCGTGATGGAGATCGCGCAGCCGCCCCCGTCGGCCCTGGCGCAGGTGCCCGCGCTGCCGATCGAGCAGATCCGCCACGCCATCCACCTGGAGACCTGGGAGGCGGCGGACGAACTGCTCAGCCGCTACCAGCACCAGTTGGTCCTGGCGCTGTCGCGGATCGACCTGAAGACCGCCGACCGCGGCCCGTGGCTGGCCCTGCTGGCCGACTACCAGCTGCTGATGGACGAACTGCGCGCCGGCCGCGACGCCGCCAGCGCCGAACTGGCCCGCCTCGGCGCCGGCCGTCGCGGCGCCAATGCCTGGATGCGTGCGCTGAAGTAGCGCCCCGCGCCGGCGCAGCTGACGCGCCGCCGCTGTCCTATCCGCATCCTGCACGCGACTTGCGGCATCCTGCCGCCTTCGTCCCCCGAGTCCGCGCGATGACCGACCCCGTGCCCGCGACGCCCGAACAGGCGCACGCGCTGCTGTTCGACGAGATCCTGACGCTGGAGGAGACGCGCGCGTCGGCCTTCGTGCCGCAGGCGCTGGCGCCCTCGGCCGTGGATGGACTACTCGGCCGGGCCGAGTCGCTGCTGCGCGCGCTGGCGGTGATCGACGATGGCATCGGCCGCGGCGACGACCCGGACCAGCCGCCCGACCCGGCGCTGCTGCGCCTGGAGGCCAAGCTGGATCTGCTGACCCTGCTGGTGGCCGACCTGGCCGGCGGACAGGCCGCCCAGGACGCACAGCGCGCGCTGCGCTGGTCGGCGCGCGGCGTCGAACTGGTGCTGGACCAGGCCGCGCAGCCCGGCACGCAGGGCGTCTTCCGCGTGCGCGCCTCGGACTGGCTGCCCTCCCCGCTGGTGCTGCCCGCGCAGGTGGTGGCGGCCGCGCCCGAAGCGGGCGGCACGCGCGCCTGGCTGGCCTTCGCGCCGAGCTCGCCCACGCTCGAGGCGGCGCTGGAACGGCACGTGTTCCGCATCCATCGACGTGACATCGCGCAACGTCGGCGTGGGACCTAGGCACGCTTGCGACGTGATGCAAGCCCTTTTCAGCCGCGACGTGGTTCGTTAAGGTGCGACGCGCAGGGGGTTACACGGAAACAAAACGAAGGAGCGGCGCGTGCTGTCCGTCCTGATATGCGATGACCACGCGCTGGTGCGAGCCGGCGTGCGACGCCTGCTGGAAGCCATGGAAGGCGTCGAGATCGTGGGCGAAGCCGCCAACGCCGACGAGGTGGTGATCCGCACCAAGCAGCTGCTGCCCCATGTCGTGGTGCTCGACCTCTCGCTCAAGGGCCGCACCGGCTTCGACGCGCTGGCCGAACTGCGCCGGCTGCATCCCGACGTGGCCATCGTGGTGCTGTCCATGCACGAGGATGTGCTGCACGTGCGCGAGGCGCTCACGCGCGGCGCGCTGGGTTATGTGGTCAAGGATTCCTCGCCGGCGGAGCTGGAGATCGCGCTGCGCGCCGCGGCGGCCGGCCGGACCTTCCTCAGCCCGCAGGTGTCCGCGCCGCAGCTGCGCGGCTATCGCGCCCCGCGCGAGCCGGGCGATGTGGAGAGCCTGCCGCGCCGGCAGCGCGAGATCCTCGACGCGCTCGGCGCCGGGCGGACGACCAAGCAGATCGCCGCCGACCTCAGCATCAGCGTCAAGACCGTAGAGACCCATCGCGCGCGGATGATGGAGGCGCTGGGCTGCCGCAACGCCAGCGAGCTGCTGCGCGTGGCGATGCGTCACCACGATCGTCCCTGATCGCGCGTCGGAAGGCCGTCGCCGCCCCGTGGCACGGCGCGTGCTGACACGCTCCGCAGCCCGCGCATCGGCGACCACTTTTCGACGCCCTGCCCGGGTGCGTTGCCGCAAGGTGTCGGCACATGGCGCACAGTCCGCCAAAAACCCGGCTTGTGATCCGTGTCGCACGTGACGCATTGGGTCAACTTTCTACGTTCAGCTGGCTTTCACGTCAGATTTACGACGCAAAGTGGGGGACGCCCCTACAAGACGACAGGATTACCCTGAGTCCCTACAGGGTTTGCCCCGATTCGGAAGTCGGCGCGTCAATTCCACGATAGCTCCACACACCGGCACTGGGCCGGATGCCACGGAGAGATCAACGTGAAAGGCACCCTGACCGCCAAGATGGCGCAAGGCGTCAACCTGACGCCGCAACTGCTCCAGTCCATCCGCCTGCTGCAGCTCACCAGCCAACAGCTGGAGCTGGAGCTGGCCCAGACCCTGGAGCGCAACCCGCTGCTGGAAACCGACGAGCCCGAGGCCGAGGCGCAGACGCTCGAAGCCGATGACGCAGCCCAGCTGGAAGCGGCCGCGTGGGACGAACTGCCCGAGCCCGCGTTCATGGCCGGCCTGTCCGGCAACGCCGGCGGCACCCTGGACGAAGACGCCACCGCGCGCATCGCCGCCGGCGAGTCGTCGGACATGCGCGTGCGCCTGCTGACCCTGCTGGCGGTGAGCTGGGACGCCGCCGACCTGGCCATGGCCACCTGGTGGCTGGACCGCTGCGACGACCGCGGCTATCTGGAGCAGCCGCTGGACGCGCTGCTGGCCGAAGGCGGGCAGCGCTTCGACCTGGACGCGCTGCAGCTGGTGCGCCAGCGCCTGCTGCACGGCGAATGGGCCGGCATGGCCGCCACCGACCCGGCCGAGTGCCTGCGCGCGCAGCTGCGCACGCTGGCCGACAGCCCGGCCCGCACCCTGGCCGCGCGCATCCTGGCCGATCACCTGGACCTGCTGGCCGCGCACGACGATGCCGCGCTGGCCGCCGCCACCCAGGCCAGCCTGGACGAGGTGCGCGCCGCGGTGGCGCTGGTGCTGTCGCTGCGCGCCCATCCGGTCGAGGCCCCGGCCGCGACCGAGGACAGCCACATCCTGCCCGACGTGGTGGCCTGGTTCGCCGGCGGCGCCTGGCGCGTGGCGTTGGGCCGCTACACCACCCCGCGCGTGCGCATCAGCGCCCACTGCGAGCGCGCCCTGGCCGGCAACGGCGGCGAGAACGCCGTGCTGCGCGGCCTGCTGGACGAGGCGCGCTGGCTGGTGCGTGGCCTGAACATGCGCAACGACACCTTGCTGCGCACCGCCCAGCTGCTGGTCGAGCGCCAGCGCGGATTCCTGGAGCAGGGCGAGGAAGCCATCCTGCCGCTGACCCTGCGCGAGGTGGCCGACGCCATCGGCGTGCACGAGTCCACCGTCTCGCGCATCGTCGCCGGCAAGTACATGCAGACCCCGCGCGGCACGATCGAACTCAAGCGCCTGTTCGCCGTGCGCCTGGAAGGCGCCGACGTCTCCGGCAGCGCCGTGCGCGCCATGGTCAAGCGCCTGATCGAGGAAGAACCCCGCACCGCGCCGCTGGCCGACGACGTCATCGCCAGCCTGCTGGCCCGCCAGGGCGTGCGCATCGCGCGCCGCACCGTGGCCAAGTACCGCGACCAGCTGGCCATCGGCCCGGCCAAGGCCCGCCAGCTGTCCCGTCCTTCCATTTCGGTTGCCGCCTGACATGAACACCGCCCGCATTCTCGTCATCGACCAGGACATGGACCGCGCCGAGCGCGTGGCCACGCTGCTGGAATTCATGGACTACACCCCGCGCATCGTCGCCGAGGTCGCCGACCTGGACCTGGGCCGCGCGCGTCCCAACGACTGGATGGCGGTGATCGTCGGCGACGTCGAGGCGTCCGCGCTGGTCACCTTCACCAGCTGGCTGTCGACCCAGCCGCTGCACCCGCCTGTGCTGGAGCTGCCCGGCCACGCGCCGGACGCGGCCTGGCGCGCGCCGCTGCATCGGCAGACGGTGTGGCCGCTGGACTTCCCGGTGCGCCGCACCCAGCTGCAGGACGCGCTGTCCAAGGCCGCGGTCAAGCACGCCGAGGCGGAGGCCCGCGTCGGCCGCGCCCAGTCCGGCCCGACCGGGCGCAGCGCGGCGGCGATCGAACTCAACCGCATGATCGACCAGGTCGCCCCGCACGACACCACCGTGCTGATCCTGGGCGAGTCGGGCACCGGCAAGGAAGTGGCCGCGCGCGCCCTGCACGATCGCTCCTCGCGCCGCGACAGTGCGTTCGTGGCGGTCAACTGCGGCGCGATCCCGGCCGACCTGCTGGAGAGCGAGCTGTTCGGTCACGAGAAGGGCTCCTTCACCGGCGCGCTGACCCAGCGCAAGGGCCGCTTCGAGATGGCCGAGGGCGGCACGCTGCTGCTGGACGAGATCGGCGACATGTCCCTGCCGATGCAGGTCAAGCTGCTGCGCGTGCTGCAGGAGCGCTGCTTCGAGCGCGTCGGCGGCACGGCCACCATCAAGTGCGACGTGCGCGTGATCGCCGCCACCCACCGCGACCTGGAAGCGCGCATCGGCACCGGCCAGTTCCGCGAGGACCTGTTCTACCGCCTCAACGTGTTCCCCATCGAGATGCCGGCGCTGCGCGAGCGCATCGAGGACCTGCCCGAGTTGGTCGACGCCATCACCCGCCAGCTGCGCGACAACGGCCGCGGCCATGTGACCCTGTCCGACGAGGCCATCGCCACGCTCGCCCGGCATCGCTGGCCCGGCAACGTGCGCGAGCTGTCCAACCTGATCGAGCGCCTGTCGGTGCTGCATCCGGCCGGCACCGTGCGCGCGGCCGATCTGCCGGCGCGCTATCGCAGCGCCGCGCCGGGCGAAGGCCTGGAAGACGCACCGGCGCTGCAGCGGATCGCCCAGCCGCAGAGCGCGGTGGCGGCGCTGGTCAACGCCACGCCGGTGGCCAAGGCCGCCGCTCCCGCTGCCGCGGTGGCGATGCCGGCGCCTGCCGCGCCGGCCGGCGAGGCCGTGCTGCCGGCCGCGGGCATCGACCTGCGCCACCACATGGCCAGCATCGAGCTGGACCTGATCCGCGCCGCGCTGGCGCAGACCGGTGGCGTGGTCGCCCATGCCGCACCGCTGCTCGGCCTGCGCCGCACCACGCTGGTGGAGAAGCTGCGCAAGTACGGCATCGACCGCGAAGCCGAAGGCGTCGCAGTGGCGGCGGGTTTCTGACTTGGGGGATGGCACGCGTCTTGCCTGATCCCGTCAAGCACCCAACGGCAACACGGCCATGACCGACGCCATCTCCTCGATCCTGTCCCAGATCCGCGCGCACGAGCTGCGCACGCGCGAAGGCGTCGGCAACGCCATCGACGTGAACGGCCTGGGCAACGTCGGCGGCGTGGCGGGAAGCAACGCGGTCAACCCGGCCGGCACCGGCGGCTTCGGCCAGCTGCTGTCCCAGGCCATCGACAACGTCAGCGCGACCCAGGCCAACGCCAGCGCCATGCAGACCGCCTTCGAACTGGGCGATCCGCGCGCCGACCTGGCCCGCACGATGGTGGCCATGCAGCAGTCGCAGGTCGCCTTCCGCGCCACGGTCGAAGTCCGCAACCGCCTGGTCCAGGCCTACCAGGACGTGATGAACATGCCGGTGTAGCGCCTGCGCACCCGGCGCTCGCTTCGTGCAAGACCGCATTCGCTTTCCCCGCCTGACCGGCGATCCGCGCCTCCTGATCCTCTGACCTTCGACTCCTGACCTGCGGCCCCAGACACCCATGAGCGCCACCGCCCTTCCCAAAGCCGCCAATGCGCTGCGCGACCTCGGTCGCTTCCAGGACATCCCGGTGGTCCGCCAGCTGGCGGTGTTCATCCTGGCCGCGGCGGCCATCGCGCTGGGGCTGTGGCTGTTCTTCTGGACGCAGAAGCCGGACTACGTGGCCGTGCAGGCCGGGCTGGACGCCAAGTCCACCGCGCAGGCCTCCGAGGCGCTGCGCGGCGCGCAGATCCCGTTCAAGCTCGACGCGGCCACCGGCGCGCTGACCGTGCCAGCCGACCAGGCCGGCGCGGCGCGCATGACCATGGCCAGCGCCGGCATCACCAGCAGCGGTCCGGCCGGGTTCGAGTCGCTGCAGGGCGACCAGGGCTTCGGCACCAGCCAGTTCGTCGAGAACGCGCGCTATCAGCACGCCATGGAGATCGAGCTGGCCCGCACCATCGCCCAGCTGCGCCCCGTGCG
Source organism: Pseudoxanthomonas sp. SORGH_AS_0997 (assembly GCF_031453535.1). Classification (NCBI taxonomy): domain Bacteria; kingdom Pseudomonadati; phylum Pseudomonadota; class Gammaproteobacteria; order Lysobacterales; family Lysobacteraceae; genus Pseudoxanthomonas; species Pseudoxanthomonas sp. SORGH_AS_0997. Next base: position 4,274,383 of record NZ_JAVIZI010000001.1, on the reverse strand, counting down.
CGAGGCGCGCGTGCACCTGGCCATGCCCAAGCCCTCGGCCTTCACCCGCCAGAACGAGCCGGCCAGCGCCTCGGTGGTGCTGCAGCTGGGCGCCGGGCAGACCCTGGAGCAGAACCAGATCGACGCGATCGAGCGCCTGGTCGCCTCGTCGGTGCCCGACCTGTCGCCCGAGCACGTGACCGTGGTCGACCAGTTCGGCCGCCTGCTCTCGCAGGACGATCCGGACAGCGCCGAGGCGGTCAACGCCAAGCAGTTCGAACAGCAGCGTCGCCAGGAAGCCCTCTACGTCCAGCGCATCGAGGAACTGCTGGCGCCGATGACCGGCCCGGGCCGGGTCAGCGCCAAGGTCAGCGTGGACATGGACTTCGCCCAGACCGAGCAGGCCAGCGAGACCTACGGCCCGCAGCCGGCGATCGTGCGCAGCGAGCAGCTGAGCGAGTCGGGCAACCTGTCGGCCTCCAACGCCAACGCGCAGGGCGTGCCGGGCAGCGCCAGCAACACGCCCAACGCCAACAACACGGCCGCGCCCGCCAACGGCGCCAACCCGGCCAACGGCGCCGCGCCGCAGCAGGCCAATGCCAACGCCGGCAACAACCAGGGCTCGCGCAGCACGGTGCGCAACTACGAGATCGACCGAACCCTGACCCACACCCGGCAGGCGACCCCGCGCATCCGCCGCGTCACCGCCGCGGTGCTGGTGGATAACGTGCCGGCCGGCAGCGCCAGCGCCGGCAAGCCGGCCGCCACCCGCGCGCTCAACGACGGCGAACTCAAGCGCATCGAGACCCTGGTGCAGCAGGCCATCGGCTACGACCAACAGCGCGGCGACGTGGTCTCGGTGGTCAACGCCCCGTTCGCCCCGGCCGCGGTGGAGACGCCGCAGGACGCGCTGCCGCTGTGGCAGGACCCGCGTGCGCTCAACATCGCGCGCATGGTGCTGGGCGGGCTGGCGGTGCTGGGGCTGATCTTCTTCGTGCTGCGCCCGGCCTTCCGCGCGATGCTGTCCCCGCGCGTGGCCGTCGGCAATGCGCTGGTGCCCGCCGGCGTCGGCGGCCAGGTCATGCCCACCGTCACCGCCGAGATGGTCGACGACGACGAGGTGCCGGTGAAGCTCTCGCCGGCCTATTCGCCCAAGCCGGTGCTGCCGCCGGGGCCGGGCTTCGAGCAGAAGCTGCAGACCGCACGCGAGGTGGCCAGCACCGATCCCAAGCGCGTGGCCCAGGTCGTGCGCGAGATGGTGAACTCCGATGGCTGATCAGGATGCGCCGCTGACCGGCACCCAGCGCGCGGCCGTGGTGCTGCTGTCGCTGGGCGAGGCCCAGGCCGCCGAGGTGCTCAAGCACATGGAGGCCAAGGAAGTGCAGAAGCTCGGCGTGGCCATGGCCAGCGTCGGCGACATCCCGCACTCGCTGGTACAGCAGGTGATCGCCCGGTTCGTCGACACCCTGGAGCAGCCGGCCAAGATCGGCGACGGCGCCGACGAGTACGTGCGCGCGGTGCTGATGCAGGCCCTGGGCGAGGAGCGCGCCAGCGGCCTGATCGACCGCATCCTGTCCGGGCGCAACACGCCGGGCCTGGAAGCGCTGAAGTGGATGGAGCCCAAGGCCATCGCCCAGCTGGTGCGCAACGAGCACCCGCAGATCATCGCCATCGTCATGGCGCATCTGGAAGGCGACCAGGCCGCCGAGGTGCTCAAGCACATCCCGGCCGAGCTGCACGGCGATCTGCTGGTGCGCATCGCCACGCTGGACGGCATCCCGCCGCATGCGCTGGCCGAACTCAACGATGTCATGGCGCGCCAGTTCAGCGGCAGCCAGGGCAAGCCCTCGGCCATCGGCGGGGCCAAGGTGGCGGCCAACATCCTCAACTTCGTCGAGGCCGGCCAGGACGAGTCCCTGCTCAAGGCCATCGCCGCGGTCGACGACGGGCTGGGCACCGAGATCCGCGACCTGATGTTCGTGTTCGACAACCTGGCCAATCTGGACGACCGCACCATGCAGGCGATCCTGCGCGAGGTCTCCACCGACAAGCTGGCCCTGGCCATGCGCGGCGCCGATGTGCGCGTGCGCGAGAAGATCACCAAGAACATGTCCCAGCGCGCCGCCGAGATCCTGCTCGACGACATGGAGGCCCGCGGCCCGGTGCGCCTGGCCGAAGTGGAGGCCGCGCAGAAGGACATCCTGGACCAGGTGCGCAAGATGGCCGAGGCCGGTGACATCTCCATCAGCACCCGCAGCGAGGCGCTGGTGTGATCGACGCCTTCGCCCCGGCCGCCGACGCGGTGCGCTGGACCGCCCCGGGCCTGGGCCCGCGCCGCGACGCGCCCGAACTGCCCAAGCCGCCGACCGCCGCGCAGATCGATCAGATCCGCAGCGACGCCCAGGCCGAAGGCCACGCCGCCGGCTACGCGGCGGGACTGGCCGCGGGCCAGGCCGAGATCCAGCGCCGCATCGAACAGATCCAGGCCGTGCTGGACGGCTTCACCCGGCCGCTGGCGCGCCTGGATGGCGAGGTGGCCGACGCGCTGGCCGACCTGGCCACGCGCATCGCCGGCGTGCTGGTCGGCCGCGCCTATGCCGCCGATCCCAGCCTGCTGGCCGACCTGGTGCGCGAGGCGATCGACGCGGTCGGCAGCGGCAGCCGCGAACTGGAACTGCGCCTGCACCCGGACGACTTCGGCGTGCTGGCCCCGCATCTGGCGGGCCTGAGCGGCGTGCGCCTGACCGCCGACGCCGGCCTGGGCCGCGGCGAGCTGCGCCTCAACAGCGAGGGCGTGCGCATCGACGGCACGCTTCATGCACGGCTGCAGTCGGTGCTGGAGGCCACCCTGGCTTCCGGCGAAGGACATGCGCCCGCGCCATGAACGCCCTGCCCCACGACGCCGTGACCGATGGCCTGCAAGGCACCCGCAATCTGCGCCTGGCGCAGCGACTGCGCCAGGCCGATCCGGCCAACGAATCGATGGGTCTGGTGCGCGAGGGCGTGCTGCGCCGCGCGGTGGGCCTGACCCTGGAAGCCTCCGGCTGCAGCGCGCCAATGGGCTCGCGCTGCCGCGTGGCCACCTCCGGCGGGCGCTGGGTGGATGCCGAGGTGGTCGGCTTCTCCGGCGAGCGCACCTTCCTGATGCCGACCGGCGACCTGCAGGGCCTGCTGCCCAATGCGCGCGTCATCGCCACCCGCACCAAGGGCGAGGTCGCGGTGGGCGAAGGCCTGCTGGGCCGGGTCATCGACAACGACGGCGCGCCGCTGGACGGCAAGGGCCCGATCCGCGCCGAAGGCTATGTCGCCCTGGCCGGCGTGCCGATCAATCCGCTCTCGCGCCAGCCCATCGTCGAATCGCTCGATGTCGGCGTGCGCGCCATCAACGCCATGCTGCCCATCGGCCGCGGCCAGCGCGTGGGCCTGTTCGCCGGCTCGGGCGTGGGCAAGTCGACGCTGCTGGGCATGATGACCCGCTACACCTCGGCCGATGTCATCGTCGTGGGCCTGATCGGCGAACGCGGCCGCGAAGTGCGCGATTTCGTCGAGGCCACCCTCGGCGAGGAAGGCCTGCGTCGCGCGGTCGTGGTCGCCGCGCCGGCCGACCGGCCGCCGCTGGCGCGCCTGCACGGCGCGCTGCGCGCCACCGCGATCGCCGAGTGGTATCGCGATCAGGGCCTGCACGTGCTGCTGCTGATGGATTCGCTGACCCGCTTCGCCCAGGCCCAGCGCGAGATCGGCCTGTCGGTCGGCGAGCCTCCGACCACGCGCGGCTATCCGCCCAGCGTGTTCGCCAAGCTGCCGGCGCTGGTCGAGCGCGCCGGCATGGGCGCCGACGGGCGCGGCTCGATCACCGCCTTCTACACCGTGCTGACCGAGGGCGACGACCAGCAGGAGCCGATCGCCGACGCCTCGCGCGCGATCCTGGACGGCCACATCGTGCTGACCCGCCGCATCGCCGACGCCGGCCAGTACCCGGCCATCGACATCGAGCAGTCGGTCAGCCGCGTGATGCAGGACATCACCGACGCGCCGTGGCGCGAGCACATCCGCAAGCTCAAGCGCCTGATGGCCGCCTACTCGGCGCAGCGCGACCTGATCGCCATCGGCGCCTACCAGCGCGGCAGCGATCCCAACGTCGACGAGGCGATGGCGCGCTGGCCGGCGATCCAGAACTTCCTCGGCCAGGACGTGCGCGAAGCCTCCGACGTGCAGGCCAGCCGCCAGTCGCTGCATCGCCTGCTGGACGACACGCCCGGCCAGCCTTTCCCGCTCAAGCAGTAACCGCTGCTCCCCCCTCGCAATCCACGCAAGAGAACGCCCCCATGCGCTCACAACGCCTCGAACCGCTGATCAAGGTGACCCAGCAGCGCCAGGACGACGCCGCCCGCGCGGTGGCCGAGCGCGAGCGCGTCGTGCACGAACAGCAGGAGCGCCTGGACGCGCTGCGCCGCTACGCCGAGGAGTACGCCGCCTCGCCGGCCAACGCCACCATGTCGCCGGCGCTGCTGGTCAACCGCGTCGCCTTCCGCGAACGGCTCAATGCCGCGGTCGTGCAGCAGGCCGGCATCGTCAGCCAGAGCCAGCAGGTCACCGACGTCGAACGCGCGCGCCTGCTGCTGGCCAGCCGCGAGACCCTGGTGCTGGAGAAACTCGCCGACAGCTACCGCGCCCAGGAGGCGCAGGTGCAGCAGTCCAAGGCCCAGCGCGAGCTGGACGAGATCGGCAACCGCGGCGTCGCCGCGCGGGCCGCCGCGCTGCAGGCCGAAGGAGAAGGCGCGTGATCGCCGGGGGCGCAGCGTTCTTGAGCGGCGCGGGCCTGGCCTCGCCGGGTGCGTCGGCCTCACCGGCCGCTTCGGCGGCGACGGCCGGCGACGGCCGCAGCTATGCCGATTTCGCCGCCAGCGCGGCCACTGCCGCGACCGGGAGCGCCACGCCGGCGGCCGCTGCCGGCGCTGCCGGCGCTGCGGCGCAGAGTGCTCCCGCCAATGCCACCTCTTCGCAGCCCGCCAACCCCAGCGCCGCCGCCGCGCCGGCGGCGGGCAGCGCCACGCCGCCCGCCGGCGGGAGCGACACCATGCAGCCCAACCCCGCCAATGCCACGCTTCCGCTGCCTGCCGCCAATGCCGGCGCCGCCGGGCTCGCGGCCGCCGCGCACCAGATCCGCCGCGGCGCGGACCCCGAAGCGGCCATCCCGGATGCCACGCAGTCGATGCAGGCCGCGCTGACGCCCCAGATCGCAGACAGCGTCGCGGCGCCGCTGACTACTTCCACGGCCACCAGCAAGGACGACGCCCAGGCCGCGCCCGTGCCGTCGAGCGATCCCCAGCAGCTGCTGGCCTTGCTGGCCGGCAGCCTGGCCATCACCGCGCCGGTCACGCCGGCGGCCAACGCCTCCACGCTGCCGGCGGCGGACGCCAGCGTCACCGGCGCGGCCAGGGCCGTGAATCCGGCGCTGCTCGCCGGCAATGCCGTCGGCGCCAACGCTGCGTCCACCGCTGCCACGCCCGCGGCTGCGACCGCTCCTGCGCCCACCGGCGATGCCCAGCCGTCGCTCGCCACCGGCGTCGCGTTCACCGCGCGGGCCCAGCCGCTCACCGACGCGGCGACGCTGCCGACGGCGGATGGCAGTGCCACGAGCGCCACCAAGGGCGCGACCGCCGCGCTGATCGCCGGCAACGCCGCCGGCGCCCTGCAGCAGTCGCCAGGCCTGGTCTCGACCGATGCGCTGGCCGCCCTGCTCGATCCCAAGGCCGCCGCCACTGCCGCGCCGGCCGACGCGCTGAAGCTGGCGGTCGGCGCCGCGCTGGAGCGCGAGGGCGCCAACGGCTTCGCGCTGCCGGACAGCAAGGACGACAGGTCCGACGCGCTGAGCTTCGGCGGACTGGTCCAGAGCACGCCGAGCCTGGATCGCCCGCTCACCGCCAATGCCGTGACCGCCACGCCGATGAGCATGCCGGCGCAACTGGACGACGGCTTCGACGACAGCTTCGGCACGCGCATCGCGTGGATGGCCGAGCAGAAGCTGGGCCACGCCGAGATCCGCCTCAACCCGGAGCACGCCGGCCCGATCGACGTGCGCATCCAGCTGGACGGCACCCAGGTCAATGCCGCCTTCCACAGCGCCAACGCCGATGTGCGCCAGGCCCTGGAAGCCAGCCTGCCGCGCCTGCGCGACCTGCTCGGCCAGCAGGGCCTGCAGCTGGGCAACGCCGACATCGGCCAGCGCCAGCAGTCCGGCCAGCAGCAGGATCAGGGCGCCGCGCCGCGCTCGCAGGGGCAGTCCTTCGGGAGCGATGCGTTCGGCAATGGGCGCGCCACAGCGCAGGCCTCGGTCGCTCCGGTGGTTGTGCGTAGCCGGGGCCTGCTCGACGAGTACGCCTGATCGCTGCGCGCACTCATCGCCATGGCGCCGGCAGAGGACAGCCGCGGCTCCCGTTGAGACGGGAGGCCAGCGCCTTGACCCTTCGCGTGTAAAGCCACTGGGTTCCCGCTTTCGCGGGAACGACGGTAGGGAGGTTTTGCTAGTAGTGACGATAGGGAGGCTAGCTGCTAGGTGCGGCGCGCGCCTTGAAGCCACCTACTCGCCGAAAGCCAATCCCACTCCGCGCGATGAATTCAAAGCCCGTCATCCCCGCGAACGCGGGGATCCAAGGACGTCCGTGCAGGCCGAGCAACGTCCATGGGTTCCCGCTTTTGCGGGAACGACGGTAGGGAGGTTTTGCTACTGGTGACGATAGAGAGGCTAGCTGCTGGGTGCGGTGCGGGCCTTGAGGCCATCTGCTCGCCGAAAGCCAATCCCCACTCCACGCGATGAACTCAAAGCCCGTCATCCCCGCGAACGCGGGGATCCATGGACGTCCGTGCAGGTCGAGCAGCGTCCATGGGTTCCCGCTTTCGCGGGAACGACGGTAGGGAGGTTTTGCTACTGGTGGCGATAAGGAGGGTAGCTGCTAGGTGCGGCGCGCCTTGAAGCCACCTGCTCGCCGAAAGCCAATCCCACTCCGCGCGATGAGTTCAAAGCCCGTCATCCCCGCGAACGCGGGGATCCAGGGACGTCCGCGCAGGCCGAGCAACGTCCATGGGTTCCCGCTTTCGCGGGAACGACGATAGACGTTTCGTGGGGGCGCCAAGGCGCCTCGGCGCCGGCGGATCGTTGGGCGCGAACCCATGGCCGCGACGGAATTCCGCCGCCAACAAGGCGCATCGGACGTTCCCCGCAGGCTCACCCAGGCATCCGACGCACGGCACGCCGCTTGCATCACGCGGGGCAGTCTCCCCTTTCGTCGATACCGGAGTGGTTCCCGTGGCTTCCAAACCCGCAGCAGCGGCCGATGCGCCCAAGAAGAAGAGCAAGCTGCCCCTGATCCTCGGCGCCGTGGTGCTGCTCGGCGGCGGCATGGCGGGCGGCTGGTTCATCCAGCAGCGCGCCGGCGGCGGCCACGCCGCGGCGGAAGGCGCGCCGGCGGGCGAACACGGCGCGAGCGCCAAGGCCAAGGCCGGCGCGACCTACTTCGCGCTGGACCCGGCCTTCGTGGTCAACCTGGCCGATACCGACGCCACGCGCTATCTGCAGGCCGACGTGCAGGTGATGACGCGCGACCCGGAAACGCTCAAGGCGCTGCAGGACCAGGCGCCGGCGATCCGCAACCGCCTGCTGCTGCTGTTCGGCCAGCAGACCGCCGCCGGCCTGGCCCAGCGCAGCGGCAAGGAGCGCCTGCAGGAGGCCGCCCTGGTCGAGGTCAAGAAGGTCCTGGCTGGCGAAGGCGGTCCCAACAAGCCCGAAGCGGTCCTGTTCACCAGCCTGGTCGTGCAGTGATGAGCAACGAACTGCTGTCCCAGGACGAGATCGACGCGCTGCTGCACGGCGTGGACAGCGGCGCGGTCGGCACCGGCCAGGCCGCCGCGCCCGGCGAGGTGCGCCTGTACGACTTCAAGCAGGCCGGCCGCGCGATCCGCAACCGCCTGCCCGGGCTGGACGCGCTCAACGAGCGCTTCGTGCGCAACTTCAGGACCGGGCTGTTCAACCTGCTGCGCCGCGCGCCGGAGCTGACCTACCGCGGCACCGACGTGCTGCGCTTCGACGAATACGCCAATGCGCTGCCGATGCCGGCCAGCGTCACCCGCGTGCACATGGCCCCGCTCAAGGGCACCGCGCTGGTGGTGTACGAACCGCGCCTGGTCTTCAGCACGGTGGAGAACTTCTTCGGCGGCGCCGGGCGCCTGCCCACGCGCATCGACAACCGCGAGTTCACCCCGACCGAGCAGCGCGTGATCCAGCTGATGCTCAAGCAGACCCTGGCCGACCTGGCCGAGGCCTGGACGCCGCTGGCGCCGGTGGCGCTGTCGGTGCTGCCGCCCGACCCCAACCTGGCCACCGCCGACCTGATGGACGGCCGCGACTACATCGCGGTCAGCCGCTTCTCGGTGGCGCTGGAAGGCGGCGGCGGCGATCTGCACCTGGCCATGCCCTACAAGATGCTCGAGCCGGTGCGCGAACAGCTGGAGGTCTCGACCAAGCGGCCCAAGGCCGAGGCCGACGCCGGCTGGTCGCGCGCGCTGCGCGCCGGCCTGCAGGACGCCGACCTGGAGCTGAGCCTGTCCATCGCCCACCGCCAGATCAGCCTGCGCGATCTCTCGCGCCTGCGCGTGGGCGACATCATCCCCATCGAGCTGGCACGCCCCGTGCATCTGGAAGTCGAGCGCACGCCGATGTTCGCCGGCGAGTTCGGCGTCCACAACGGCTTCAACGCCTTCAAGGTCACGCAGGTGCAGTTCCCGCGCGTGCCCTCCTCCAACGATTCCCCCGAGTCCGACCTCCTATGAGCACCGATCCCGCCGCGCCCGCCGCCTTCGATTCCCTCACCGCCGAACCCGGCGCCGTGGCGGGCGATCTGAACCTGGACGTCATCCTGGACGTGCCGGTGCAGCTGTCGCTGGAAGTCGGCCGCACCCGCATCCCGATCCGCAACCTACTGCAGCTCACCGCCGGTTCGGTGGTCGAGCTCGAACGCGCCGCCGGCGAGCCGATGGACGTCTACGTCAACGGCACGCTCATCGCCCAGGGCGAGGTGGTGGTGGTCAACGACCGCTTCGGCGTGCGCCTGACCGACGTGGTCAGCCCGGCCGAACGCATCAAGAGGCTCAAGTGAGCACGGCGGCGTCCGCATCGGCGTCGCTGGCGGCGCCGGACGCGGTCGTCGCTCCCGCCGACACGCTGCCGGCCACGGCCGCCGCCAGTCCGCAGATCGACGGCCACGCTCCGACGAGCACGGCGCCGGCCGCGGCCACCAGCGTCCCGGCCTCCACCGCGCCGGCGACGACCGATCAGGCGTCCGCCGCCGCGCTGCCGACCAATGTCGAGGCCGAGGCCGCAGCCGCGTCCACGGCGCAGCCGGCCAAACAGTTCACCGTGCCGGGCCGCCTGGCCGCGCAGGCCACCACCACCCAGCTCGGCGCGCCGGTCGGCGCCCCGGCCAGCGGGACCGGCGCCGGCAGCATCGGCGGCGCGGTGCTCGCCCTGGTGCTGGTGGTCGGCCTGATCCTGCTGCTGGGCTGGCTGGCCAAGCGCATGCCCGGCATCGGCGGCGCCAGCAATCCGGCGCTGAAGGTGGTCGGTTCGCTGTCGCTGAGCCCGCGCGAGCGCGTGGTGGTCGTGGCGGTCGGCGACACCCAGCTGGTGCTGGGCACCGGCGCCGGCGGCACGCGCGTGCTGCACCAGCTCGACACCCCGCTGCCGCTCCCCCAACACAAAGCGCCGCCTGCCTTCGCCCAGGTGCTGGCGCAGCACTTCGGTAAGAAATCATGAGCCTGTCGCGTTCGCGCCTGATGCCGCTGCTGGCGGTGCTGCTGCTCGGCCTTGGCCTGGCCTTGACCGGCAGCGCCCTGGCCCAGCAGGCCGCCCCGCAGGCCGCACCGGCGCAGGCTGCCGCCGCGCCGCAGAACAACCTGCCCAGCGTTACCGACCTGGCCGGCCAGCCGCTGCCCCAGGTCAACGTCGGCCAGGTCGGCGGCGAGAAGGTCAGCATGCCGCTGCAGGTGCTGCTGCTGATGACCAGCATCACACTGCTGCCGGCGGCGCTGCTGGGCATGACCGCCTTCACTCGCGTGATCATCGTGCTGGGCCTGCTGCGCCAGGCGCTGGGCACCGGTCAGACGCCGTCCAATCAGGTGCTGCTGGCGCTGGCGCTGTTTCTGACCTTCATGATCATGACGCCGGTGTTCGACGCGTCCTGGACCCACGGCATCGCGCCGTACCTGGACAAGACGATGGACTTCAAGTCCGCCTGGAGCGCGGCGATCGAGCCGTTCCGCGGCTTCATGCTGGCCCAGGTGCGGCAGAACGACCTGATGACCTTCGCCAACCTCTCGCATACCGGGCCGTACGCCAACCCGCAGGACGTGCCGTTCGGCGTGCTGGCCGCGTCGTTCCTGACCAGCGAGCTGAAGACCGCGTTCGAGATCGCCTTCCTGATCTACATCCCGTTCGTGATCATCGACCTGGTGGTGGCCAGCGTGCTGATGTCGATGGGCATGATGATGCTCTCGCCGATGCTGATCTCCGCCCCGTTCAAGATCCTGCTGTTCGTGCTGGTCGACGGCTGGGTGCTGGTGGTGGGGTCGCTGGCGTCCAGCTTCAATCCGTTTTGATGGGGCCTGTTGGCTCGCGCGCTGCGATCCATGTGACTGTTTAGGGCCATTGGCCTCCAGCTCGCCTTCGTTCTGGAGTTCGAGCTCCGGCTCTTCTGACAGGTCCCCGCGAAGAGCCACCCCTCCCCATCCCTCCCCTTGGCCTGCGGCCAAAGGGAGGGGGCAAAAGCAGGGCCAAGCACTATCTCCGCGACAGCAATATCAAGCGACTCTGTTGCCGTCCCCATGACCCGCCCCCTCCCTTTCGCGAAGCGAAGGGGAGGGCTGGGGAGGGGTTACGCCGTTGCCGTTGCCGTTGCAGTTGCTGTTGCCACCCGCATCAGCCCTCCAACCCCAGCGCCCGCAGGATGTCCTCCAGCACCGCGTCGGTCCGCTGCAGCACGTCGTCGTTCCAGTAGCGCAGCACGCGATAGCCCGCCGCATTGAGCGCCCGCGTCTTCGCCGCATCGGCCTGGAGCTGTTGGGCGTGCTGCCCGCCGTCGAGTTCGATGATCAGCCCCATCGCTGGTGCCGCGAAATCGGCGATGTAGCCGGCGATCGGCATCTGGCGCCTGAACTTCACTCCGGCCAGTCGCCCGCCGCGCAAGCGTTGCCAGAGTCGGTGTTCGGCGTCGGTCGGCGCGTTGCGCAGCTGGCGTGCGCGGTGGCGCAGGGCATCCATGCCTGAGCTCCTTGGGTGGTCGCTACAGAATGCGACGTAGGAAAAGCGAAAAAGCGGAAAAGCTCACCCCTCCCCAGCCCTCCCCTTGGCCTACGGCCAAAGGGAGGGGGCAAGTCATGAGTTCAGCCCAAATCCGCACGGCCGTGCTTTTTGCCCACTCCCTTTCGCGAAGCGAAGGGGAGGGCTGGGGAGGGGTGAGCTTTTGCTCCTGCTTTCCAGGCACGCGCCTTGCAGCCTTGCCGGCATTCGCCGGAAACCCGGCGCCCGACGCGCTTCGCCCGATACGGCCATGACCCCCGAAACCGCCCTCACCGAAATCTCCCGTGGCCTGGAAATCGCCCTGGTCCTGGGCGCGCCGCCGCTGTTGATGGTGCTGGTGGTCGGCGTGGTGGTGGGCATCGTGCAGGCGGCCACGCAGATCAACGAGGCCACCATCGCCTTCGTGGTCAAGGCGCTGGCGCTGGTGGCCACGCTGGCGATCGCCGGCAACTTCCTGCTGGGGCGCCTGACCGCCTTCACCATCGACCTGTTCCACCGCATCCCGCAGCTGATCGGCTGAAGCCTCAAGGCGCGCGACGATGGATGCCGTCACTCTGACCACGTCCACCGGCGTGGACCTGTTCGGCCTGCTGGCCACGGTGCTGTGGCATGGGCTGCGCATCGGCGCGGCGTTCCAGGTGCTGCCGGTGATCGGCGGGCGCACGCTGCCGGCGCGGGTGCGCCTGATCCTGGTGGTGGCGCTGTCGGCCACGCTGTCCACGGTGCTGCCCGCCGCGCCGCCGCTGGCGATCGACTCGGCCACGGTGCTGGGCGTGCTGCGCGAGTTCACCCTGGGCCTCGCCATCGGCCTGGTGCTGCGCCTGGCCTTCGAGGCCGGGCAGCTGGCCGGCGAACTGGTGTCCCAGGGCATGGGCCTGTCGTTCGCGACCATGGCCGACCCGCTGTCCGGCGCGTCCTCGCCGGTGCTCTCGCAGTGGTTCTTCCTGGTGTTCTCGCTGCTGTTCTTCAGCTTCGACGGGCACCTGGCGCTGATCAACCTGCTGGCCGGCAGCTATGCCAGCCTGCCCATCGGCGCGGCCCTGCCCGATCCGCATGCGGTGCTGTCGGCGGTGCCGGACTTCTTCGGCGCCGCGCTGCGCGCGGGGGTGCTGCTGGCGCTGCCGGTGATCATGGCGCTGCTGGCGGTGAACATCGCCTTCGGCGTGCTCTCGCGCGCCGCCCAGCAGCTCAACCCTATGCAGATCGGCCTGCCGGTCTCGCTGCTGGTCGGCCTTGTGCTGCTGATGCTGCTGGCACGCCAGCTGCAGGCCCCGGTGCAGGCGCTGTTCGACCAGGCCTTCGCCGCCGCCCGCGCGATCACGGGCTGACCAGGAGCGCAGGACGATGAGCGAAGACCAGGAAGACCGCACCGAGTTACCCACCGAAAAACGCCTGCGCGAGGCCCGCGAGAAGGGCAACGTGCCGCGCTCGCGCGAGCTGGCCAACGTGGCGGTGCTGGGCTGTGCGGTCATCGCGCTCAAAGCCAGCGCCGGCCACATCGGCGCGGTCAGCCGCGACTGGATGCGCGGCGCGCTGCAGCTGGACCGGGCCATGCTCGACGCGCCCGAGCGCCTGCTGCCGCACGCCCGCCTCGCTGGCCGTGGCGCTGTTCAAGCCGATGCTGCCGCTGCTGGCCGCCGCGCTGGCCGCCTGCCTGATCGCGCCGGCGATCATGGGCAGCCTGCGTTTCACCAGCCAGGCGCTCAAGCCGGATTTCAGCCGGCTCAACCCGATGACCGGCCTCGGCCGCATGTGGGGCAAGGAGAGCCTGGCCGAACTGCTGCGCTCGCTGCTGCGCGTGGGCCTGATCGGCGGCATCGGCACCTGGATGGTCTATCGCGCCTTCAAGGCGCTGCTGGGCATGCCGCAGGCCTCGCTGGAGCAGTCGGTGGCCGGCGGCGTGCAGATGGCCATGTCCACTTTGCTGGCGATGATCGGCGCGCTGGGCGCACTGGCCCTGCTGGACGTGCCCTGGCAGCACTACCAGCACCGCGCGCGGCTGAAGATGACCAAGCAGGAGATCAAGGACGAGTTCAAGGAGGCCGAGGGCAACCAGGAGGTCAAGGCGCGCGTGCGCCAGGTCGCCATGCAGATGTCCAAGCGCCGGATGATGGAGGCGGTGCCCACCGCCGATGTGATCCTGATGAACCCCACCCACTATGCGGTGGCGCTCAAGTACAAGGCCGACGCCGGCATGCGCGCGCCGGTGGTGGTGGCCAAGGGCGTGGACGAGACCGCCCTGGCCATCCGCGAACTGGCCCAGGCCCACCGCATCGCCGTGGTCGAGGCGCCGCCGCTGGCACGCGCCTTGTACAGACAGGCCCAGGTCGATCAGGAAATCCCGGTGAAGCTCTACGCCGCCGTTGCCCAAGTGCTGTCTTACGTCTACCAGCTGCGCGCCTGGGCGCCGGGCCGTGGCCCGATGCCGGCGCTGGCGCCGCTCGACGCCGGCCCCGAGGGCGCGGTGGATTACGACCCCCACGCCGTCGGCGCCATCGCCAAGGAACCGTCACCGTGAGTGCGCAGCAAGGTCGGTTCTCCGTCGATGGGCTGATGGGCGCGGTGCGCTCGGGCGCGGCCGCGCCGCTGGTGGTGGTGGCCATGCTGGCCATGATCATCGTGCCGCTGGCGCCGTTCGTGCTGGACGGGCTGTTCACCATCAACATCGCCCTGTCGCTGGTGGTGCTGCTGGCGGTGGTCTACGTGCGCCGCCCGCTGGAGTTCTCGATCTTCCCCAGCGTGCTGCTGCTGGTCACCCTGCTGCGCCTGGCGCTGAACGTCGCCTCCACCCGCGTGGTCCTGCTGCACGGCCACAAGGGCCCCGGCGCGGCCGGCCATGTGATCGAGTCCTTCGGCCAGTTCGTGATCGGCGGCAGCTTCGCGGTGGGCATCGTGGTGTTCGCGATCCTGACCATCGTCAACTTCGTGGTGGTGACCAAGGGCGCCGGGCGCATCTCCGAGGTGTCGGCGCGCTTCATCCTCGACGCCCTGCCCGGCAAGCAGATGGCCATCGACGCCGACCTCAACGCCGGCCTGCTGACCCGCGAGGAGGCCAAGGCCCGCCGCCAGGAAGTGCGCGAGGAGGCCGACTTCTACGGCTCGATGGACGGCGCCAGCAAGTTCGTGCGCGGCGACGCCATCGCCGGCATCCTGATCCTGGCGATCAACATCGTCGGCGGCCTGCTGATCGGCGTGCTCCAGCACGACATGTCCTTCGCCGACGCGCTGCGCACCTACACGCTGCTGGCCATCGGCGACGGCTTGGTCGCCCAGCTGCCGGCGCTGCTGATCGCCACCGCCGTGGCGATGCTGGTGACCCGCTCCACCGGCGAGCAGGACATGGGCGCCACGGTGTCCAAGCAGGTCTTCGGCCATCAGCGCGCGCTGACCATCGCCGCGCTGCTGTTGGGCCTGATCGGCATCATCCCGGGCATGCCCAACGTGCCTTTCCTGATCCTGGCGGCGGTGCTGGGCTATGCGGCCTGGCAGCTGCACAAGCGGCGCCTGGCCGCGCCGCAGGAAGACGCCGCGGCCGCGGCGGCGGCCGCCAGCACGCCGGCCGGCAATGCCGAGCTGAGCTGGGACGAGATCCGCCCGGTCGAGCCGCTGGCCCTGGAAGTGGGCTACAAGCTGATCGCGCTGGTGGACAAGAACCAGGGCGGCGAACTGCTGGCGCGCCTGAAGGGCGTGCGCCGCAAGCTGACCCAGGACCTTGGTTTTCTGATTCCCGCCGTGCACGTGCGCGACAACCTGGAGCTGGCCCCGGGCCAGTACCGCGTGCTGGTCCACGGCGTGCCGCTGGCCACCGGCGACATCCATCCCGACCGCGAGCTGGCGCTGGACCCGGGCCGCGTGTTCGGCGCGCTGGACGGCATCCCCGGCAAGGACCCGGCCTTCGGCCTGGATTCGACCTGGATCCTGCCCGCCCAGCGCGCGCACGCCGAATCGCTGGGCTATACCGTGGTCGACGCGGCCACCGTGGTGGCCACGCACCTGTCGCACCTGATCCGCGAGCGTGCCGCCGAACTGCTGGGCCTGGAAGAGGTGCAGCAGCTGCTGGCCACGCTGGGCCGCGGCGGCAACGCCAAGCTGGTCGAGGACCTCACGCCCAAGCTGCTGCCGCTGTCGGTGGTGGCCAAGGTGCTGCAGTCGCTGCTGGCCGACAAGGTGCCGCTGCGCCAGATTCGCCAGATCGTCGAGACCCTGCTCGAGCACGCCGTCCACACCCAGGATCCGGCCCAGCTGACCGCCGCGGTGCGCGTGGCGCTGGGCCGCTTCATCGTGCAGGAACTCAACGGCATGGCCGACGAACTGCCGGTGTTCACCCTGGCCCCGCAGCTGGAGCGGGTGATGCAGGACTCGGTCAGCGGCCAGGGCGGCGCCCTGGAACCCGGCCTGGCCGAGCGCATCCACCAGAACCTGAGCCAGTGCGTGACCCAGCAGGAAAGCAAGGGCGAACCGGCCGTGCTGCTGGTGCCCGGCAACGTCCGCGCCGCCATCGCCCGCCTGGTCCGCCACAGCGTGCCTTCGCTGTCGGTGCTGGCTTATTCGGAAGTGCCGGAGGACAAGCGGTTGAGGCTGGTGGGGGCGGTGGGGTGAGGAGGCCGGGATTCGGGATTCGGGATTCGGGATTCGGGATTCGGGATTCGGGATTCGGGATTCGGGATTCGGGCGAAGCTAAGAGCTTTGCCAGAAGTGGGCAAGAAGAACTGGTGATCGAGGCGAGATCCAGGAATTAAGCGACGCTCACGCTAGCCGCATGACCCGCCCGCTCCCTTGCGCGCAGCGCAAGGGAGCTCGAAGTCGCGCTAGCGACCAAGGGGTGAGAGGTCAGCTGTTGCTGTTGCTTTTGCTGCTTCGCTCTCCTCCGGCCACGCGCGAAAAGCCCCCCTCCCCAACCCTCCCCTGCGCTACGCGCAAGGGAGGGGGCAGATCAGTTGGGCTCACGCTTCCTGCGATCCCGAATCCCCAATCCCCGCCCCACCCGCGGCACAACTCCTGCATGAGTCCAACCAAGCGTGATGCCGGAGGGCCGGCAGCGCAGGAGACCACCGCCCGATGAACATCAAGAGTTTCGTTGCCAGCGACATGCGCACCGCGCTGCGGATGATCCGCGACGCGCAGGGGCCGGACGCGGTGATCCTGTCCAGCCGGCCGGTGGCCGGCGGCATCGAAGTGGTCTCGGCCACCGAGTACGACCAGGCCGCGCTGACCCGCGCCATGCGCGCGGCGGGCGCCGACCCGGCCGATGTCAGCCCGGCCGCGCTGTCGGCGCTGGCTCAGCAGCAGTTGCCCGCCGGGATCCCGGCATCCGTCGGAATCCCGGCGCAGCCGGTCGCCGCCGCCCAGCCGATCTCCGCACCGCCGCCGCCGAGCGCGCAGCCCGATCCGGCCGCCGCCTTCGCCGCGGTCATGGACAAGGCCCGCCCCGCAACGCACGGCGCCGACTCGCTGCTGGCACGCGCCCGCGCGCGCCTGCTCGGCCAGCCCGCCGAACCGGCGCCGGCCGCCGAGTCCGCCCCGGTCCACGTCACCGCACCCGATACCACCGCCCAGGTCGACGTGCAAGATTTCGCCGCCGCCCTGCGCGCGCGCCTTGCCGAAAGCGAGGCCCAGGCCACCGTCACCCTGGACATGACCCGCCCCGCGCAGCCGATCACCGCCGCGCCGGTGGCCGAGTCCGCGACCCCGGTTATCGAAGCCCCGACCGAAACCGCCCGCCCCGCCCTGGCGCTGGTGCCCGGCATCGAGACCGACCCGGCCATCGTCGCCATGCGCGAGGAAATGGCCCGCATGCGCGCGTTGATGGAGGCGCAGATGGAGCAGCTCTCGCTCGAACGCCTGCGCGGCTCGCCGGCGCGCGCGGCCGCCTTCGACGCCCTGACCGGCTACGGCTGCGAGCAGGCCCTGGCCCAGGCCGTGGCCCTGCGCGTGGACCCGTCCCTGCCGCTGGCCGAGGTCAGCGCGGCGATGCTGGCCGAACTGGCCGACAGCCTCAGCATCTGCGCCAGCGAGACCATCGACGAAGGCGGCGTGATCGCCCTGGTCGGCCCCACCGGCGCCGGCAAGACCACCACCGCGGCCAAGCTGGCCGCGCGCTTCGCCGCCCGCCACCGCGCCCGTGACGTAGCCCTGATCACCACCGACTGCGAGCGCCCCGGCGCGCACGAACAGCTGCAGGCCTACGGCCGCAAGCTCGGCATCACCGTGTGCGAGGCGCGCGGCATCGGCGGCCTGCAGCTGGCGCTGGAACAGCTGGCCGACTATCCGCTGGTGCTGGTGGACACCACCGGCTACGCGCCGACCGACCGCGCGCTGTTCAACCAGATCCTGTGGCTGCGCGCGACCACCAAGGTGCGCAGCCTGCTGGTGCTGCCGGCCAACGGCCACGCCCAGGACATGGGCGAGGTCATCCGCCGCTACCGCCCGGCCGCGCCGGAAGGCCTGATCCTGACCAAGCTGGACGAGACCGGCTACCTGGGCAGCGCCCTGTCGGTGGCCGCGCGCACCGCCATGCCCATCGCCTACACCACCAACGGCCAGCGCATCGACAGCGACATCGACGCCGCCGACGCCCTGTCCATCGCCCAGGCGATGGAAAGCGCGCGCCGCAGCAGCGATGTGGCCACCCACGGCATCGAGACCCGCCATGCAGTCGCCTGATCCCCGCGCCCCGCGCATTCCCCGCGTCATCGCCGTGGCCAGCGGCAAGGGCGGCGTGGGCAAGACCACGACCTCGATCAACCTGGCCGCGGCCATGGTCAACGCCGGCCAGCGCACGCTGCTGCTGGATACCGACCTGGGCCTGGCCAACGCCGATGTGATGCTGGGCCTGTCCCCGCGCTTCACCCTGGCCGATGTGTTCGCCGGCAAGTGCACGCTGGCCGACACGCTGCTGGAAGGCCCGGGTGGCCTGCTGGTGGTGCCGGCCGCCTCGGGCAAGCAGCACATGGCCCAGCTGACGCCGGCCGAGCACACCGGCCTGATCCACGCCTTCTCCGAGCTGGACGTGCCGCTGGACGTGATGGTGATCGACAACGCCGCCGGCATCGCCGATGGCGTGCTGACCTTCTGCCAGGCCGCGCACGACGTGGTGGTGGTGGTCTGCGACGAACCGGCCTCCATGACCGATGCCTACGCGCTGATCAAGGTGCTGGGCCGCGACCGCGGCGTGCGCCGGGTGCATGTGCTGGCCAACCAGGTCGGCGATGCGACCGAGGGCCCGGCGCTGTTCGCCAAGCTCGAACGCGTGGTCGGCCGCTTCCTGGACATCACCCTGAACTACCTCGGCGCGGTGCCGCGCGACGAATGGCTGCGCCGCGCGGTGCAGCGCCAGGAGGCCGTCGTGGACGCCTTTCCCTCGGCGCCCTCGGCCATCGCCTTCCGCGACATGGCCCGCCGCGCGCGCCAGTGGCAGCAGCCCACCGCGCCGCGCGGCCATGTCGAATTCTTCCTCGAACGCCTGGTCGGCCAGCCCGCCCAAGGGAGCCCGGCATGAACCTCATGGCCGCTGCCCAGTACCGCGCCCACCAGCAGGGCTCGCCCGCCGAGATCGTCGAGCGGCACGGCGAACTGGTGCGCCGCATCGCCCACCACCTGGCCGCGCGCCTGCCGGCCAGCGTGGAGATCGACGACCTGATCCAGGCCGGCATGCTGGGCCTGATCGACGCGGCCCGGAACTTCCAGAACGACCAGGGCGCCACCTTCGAGACCTACGCCTCCATCCGCATCCGCGGGGCGATGATCGACGAGATGCGCCGCGGCGACTGGACCCCGCGCTCGGTGCACCGCAACTACCGCGAGATGGTCTCGGCCGTGCGCCAGGTCGAACAGGCCACCGGCCGCGCCGCGACCGCCGCGCAGGTGGCGGCGGTCATGCAGATCCCGCTGGACGAGTACCACCATCTGGTCGAGGACGCCGCCCGCGGCCAGCTCACCAGCCTGGACGCGCACATCGCCGAACACGACGGCGAGGCGCGCCTGGCCGGCGCCGACAGCGCCACCCCGGCGCGGGCCTTCGAGCAGACCGCCTTCCGCGACGCCCTGGCCGAGGCCATCGCCGGCCTGCCCGAGCGCGAGGCGATGGTGCTCTCGCTGTACTACGAACAGGAGCTCAACCTGCGCGAGATCGGCGCGGTGCTGTCGGTCAGCGAATCGCGCGTCTGCCAGATCCACGGCCAGGCCGTGATCCGCCTGCGCGCCCGCCTGGGCGAATGGAAGCGCGAGCCGGCGGAGGTCGACTGAGGGTGGCTGTTTGGGGGGGTGCTGAAAGCCGAAGAGCTAGAAGCTGCAAAGCTAGAAGCTGAAGAGCTGAAGAGCCGAAGAGCCCCCCTCCCAACCTCCCCCTTCGCTGCGCGAAAGGGGAGGGGCAGAACGCGAAAGGGGGGCAGATTGCCTGGTGGGACCCGCCATGGCGGCTCCCACTTGTAGAGCGGAGCTTGCTCCGCTGGGGCTTTCCCCACGAACCGAACCAAGAGCAGCGGAGCGAGCTCCGCTCTACAGACGGGCGGCCGCTAGATTTGAGAGACAGTTGGCTCCCACGACAGCAAGCCACTCCCAGCAAAGCCCGAAGCCGGCTCCTGCCTTTCGCGGGAGCGATAGCCTCAGCCATTTCAATGGCCGCGCGCGGTCTGCCCCCTCCCTTTGGCCGCAGGCCAAGGGAGCTCGAAGTCGCGGCTAGCGACTGAGGGGGAGGGGTGCTCTTCGCGGTGAACCTGAAGATCCCCGCATCCCAACTCCCTTGCTGCGCAAAGGGACGGCGCGATTTCAGCCACATCAAGAAACCGCGCACTGCATCACGCCGCGACAGTGATCCATCGCGGAGCCGCGCCATGAGCCTGGCGCGTATCTTGCAACACAGGGTCAGCCGCAACGCATCCCAGGTGCATGAGGCGCGCGCATCGCGCGCGCCTCATCCCGCCTGTCGCGCCGCGTGCGAAAAACCTCTCTTCAGGAATCCGGCGCGCGGCCGTCATACAGATCATGGACAAGCTCAGCCTCGTTGGTGCCATTCTCGCGCTGGTCGCGCTGCTGCTCGGCAGCGTGCTCAAGGGCGCCGGCATCGAAAGCCTGTGGTCGCCGGCCGCGTTCGTGATCGTGGTCATCGGCACCTTCGCCTCGATCATGCTGCAGACCCATATGTCCACCTTCCTGCTGGCCTTCAAGCTGGTCAAATGGGTGTTCATGCCACCCGCGCAGGACCGCGCCGGCGTGCTGGCCAAGATCGTCGAGTGGTCCAACACCGCGCGCAAGCAGGGCCTGCTCGGCCTGGAGGCGCAGGTCAAGGAGCAGGACGACGCCTTCATCAAGAAGGGCCTGCAGATGGTGGTCGACGGCATCGAGCCCGAGTCGATTCGCAACGTGCTGGAGACCGACATGCACCACCAGCAGACCCGCGACACCGCCGCGGCCAAGGTGTTCGAGGGCATGGGCATCTACGCGCCCACGCTGGGCATCATCGGCGCGGTGCTGGGCCTGATCGCGGTGATGAAGAACCTCGCCGACCCG
Organism: Pseudoxanthomonas sp. SORGH_AS_0997; assembly: GCF_031453535.1. NCBI lineage: Bacteria > Pseudomonadati > Pseudomonadota > Gammaproteobacteria > Lysobacterales > Lysobacteraceae > Pseudoxanthomonas > Pseudoxanthomonas sp. SORGH_AS_0997. Next base: position 4,253,547 of record NZ_JAVIZI010000001.1, on the reverse strand, counting down.
TCCAAGCTGGGCCACGGCATCGGCGCGGCGTTCACCGCCACCATCTACGGCATCGGCATGGCCAACCTGATGTTCCTGCCGGTGGCGGCCAAGCTCAAGGCGCTGATCGCCGAACAGAACGAGTCCCGTGAGATGATCCTCGAGGGCCTGATCGCCATCGCGCAGGGCGAAAACCCGCGCAACATCGAATCCCGACTGTCGGTCTACGTGGCGCACTAGAACACAAGGACGACCTCCCCCCATGGCGCGCAAGCACCAGCACGAAGACCACGTCAACCATGAGGCCTGGGCGATCCCCATGGGCGACCTCATGACGTTGCTGCTGGCCTTCTTCGTGGTGATGTACGCGATCTCCTCGGTCAACGAGGGCAAGTTCCGCGCGGTGTCCGACGCGCTCAACGCCGAGTTCGGCGGCCCGCCGCGCTCGGTCTCGCCGGTGCAGCTGGGCAAGCACCAGCTGCTGGGCTCCTCCTTCGACCGTCCCTCGCTGGCGACCTCGGCCGCGCGCATCGGCCCGGCCCCGGCCAGCCAGCTGATGCAGGCCAAGATGCGTCAGGCGCTGGACGCGCCGCGCTACGGCCAGTCCACCGTCGGCATGACGCCCACCGCGTTCGACGCCACCGCGAGCCGGGGCCCGGGCATCGGCGGCGGCCAGCTGGGCGCGGTCGGCGAGAACATCCAGGCCGTGCTCTCCGACCTGGTGGCCAAGCACCAGGTCACCGTGCGCCGCGGCGAGAACTATCTGGAAGTGGAGATCCAGAGCGACATCCTGTTCCCAAGCGGCGTGGCCACGCCCAGCCCGGTGGCCGCCTCGACCGTGCAGCGCGTGGCCGAGGTGCTGCGCGACGTGCCCAACGCGGTGCGCGTGGAGGGCTATACCGACGATCAGCCCATCGCCACGGCGCAGTTCGCCTCCAACTGGGAGCTGTCGGCCGCGCGCGCGGCCAGCGTGGTCCACGTGCTGACCCAGACCGGCGTGTCGCCGGCGCGGCTGGCGGTGGTGGGCTACGGGCAGTTCCAGCCGGTCGCCGACAACGCCACCGCACAGGGCCGCAACGCCAACCGCCGCGTGGTGCTGGTGATCCTGGCCACGCCCAACGGCGGCCGCCCGCGCGGCCCGGACTCGGTCAGCCCCGACACGCTCCAGCCGCAGCCGTCCACGCCGGTGGCCGTCACCCCGCTGCCCGCCAACGTGGAGGCCGCCGGTTGATGAAGACCTGGGCGATCGCCAACCAGAAAGGCGGCGTGGGCAAGACCACGACCACGCTGTGCCTGGCGCGCTGCCTGGCGCAGGCCGGCCGCCAGGTGCTGATCGTGGACATGGACCCGCATGCCTCGATGACGCGGGCGTTCAACGTGCCGCGCCATCCGGTGCCCAGCGGCACGCACGAGCTGTTCGCCCACGGCGCGCCCGGCGCGGATACGCTGGCGCGCACCACGCCCATCGAGGGCCTGCGCCTGCTCGCCGCGCAGCCGGCGCTGGCCACGCTGGAGCGCCGCAGCGCCAGTCAGCCGGGCCTGGGCATGGCGCTGCAGCGCGCCCTGTCCGGCGTGGCTGACCTCTACGATGAGGTGCTGCTGGACTGCCCGCCCACGCTGGGCCTGCTGATGGTCAACGCCCTGGCCGCGGCCGACGCGCTGATCGTGCCCACCCAGACCGATCCGTTGGCCCTGCACGGCCTGACCGACATGCTGCATACCGCCGAGATGGTCGAGACCTCGCGTCGCCGGCCGCTGCCGCGCTTCGTGCTGCCCACGCTGTACGACAGCCGCACCACCCTGGGCACGCAGAGCCTGGAGCTGCTGCACGACCTGCACACCGGCCGCGTGTGGCCGCAGGCCATCCCGATGGATGCGCGCCTGCGCGATGCGCGCGCGCTGGCCTCGGCCGCGCCCATGACCGGCCCGGGTGCCGACGCCTACCGCCAGGCGCTGGCCTGGCTGCAGGCCCAGCCGCCGCTGTCCGCCACACGGAGCCAGGCCGCGTGAACCGCTCGCCCTCCGACGATCCGATCGCCGGCTATGTCGATGCCCTGCTCGACGATCCCGCGCGCGAGCGCGCGCGCACCGAAGAGGATCCGGTCACCGGCCTGCCCACGCGCAACGGCCTGCTGGTCGCGCTGGACGAACGCCGCAACCAAGGCATTCCCACGGCGGTGGCGGTGCTGGGCCTGGACAACTTCCGCTCGATCATCGTGACCCTGGGTCATGCCACCGCCGATACGGTGCTGCAGGTGGTGGCCGCGCGCCTGTTCGCGCGGCTGCCCGACGATGTCTTCCTGGCGCGGCTGGAGGGCGATGAGTTCGCGCTGTGCTTCCCCAGCGCGCGGCAGAAGCCGATGGAGGCCATGCTCAACGCGCTGCTGCTGGACCTGGCCCAGCCGTGCGAGGTCGATCTGCATCGCGTGCACCTGGATGCCTGCATCGGCGTGGCGATGGACGGCGAGGCCGAGCCGGCGCTGCCGGCGGTGCCGGCCGACGAGGTCGCCGCGGTCGACGATTCGCCCGAGCTGCCCGATGCGCTGGAACTGGTCACCCGCGCGCAGCTGGCCATGCACCACGCCAAGCGCAGCCGCGGCCGCTCGCTGCGGCGCTTCGAACCGAGCATGCGCACCGAGGCCATCGACCGGCGGCGGCTGGACCTGGAGCTGCGCCGCGCCCACCGCGACGGCGAGTTCGAACTGCACTACCAGCCGCAGATCGAGCTCAAGTCCGGCCGCGTGTCCGGCGCCGAGGCCTTGCTGCGCTGGCGCCACCCCGAGCGCGGGGTGCTGTTGCCAGCGGAGTTCATCGAAGCCCTGGCGGTCAGCGGCATCGCCACCACCGTGGGCTGGTGGGTGCTGGAACAGGCCTGCAAGGACGCGGTGAGCTGGCCGCTGATGGACGGCCGCCCGCTGGCGGTGAGCGTGAACCTGTTCCCGGTGCAGTTCGCCCACGAGGATCTGCTCAAGGAAGTCGACAACGCCCTGGCCAGCAGCGGCCTGGCGCCGGCGCGGCTGGAGCTGGAACTGACTGAGATCATCGCGCTGCGGGAGGACGGCAATGCCGCCTCCACGCTGCAGCAGCTGCGCCGGCGCGGGCTGCGCGTGGCCTACGACGACTTCGGCACCGGCTATGCCTCGCTGTCCACGCTGCATCACCTGGCCGTGGACCGGGTCAAGATCGATCGCGGCTTCGTGCGCGATGTGATGCAGGACCGCGGCGATGCGGCGATCGTGCGCTCGATCCTGCTGATCGCGCGCAACTTCGACCTGCAGGTCACCGCCGAAGGCGTGGAGACCGACACCCAGGCCGACTTCCTGCGTGCACTGGGCTGCAACGAGGTGCAGGGCTATCTGTACTCGCCGGCGCTGCCGCGGGTGGACTTCGACGTCTGGCTGGACCGCTACCAGCGCAGCCGCGCCCTCCCGCACGATCGGTCATGAGCCAGCCGCACGGGCTCCGACGCCGGCGCGGCTGATCCACTCCGAGATCAAGCGCGCGACGCGCCAGCGTGAGGCTGTACCGCGCGGCTCGATTCGAGGCGTCCCTGCCGACCCATCCTCACGTCGAAGCCCGTCGCACGCTTTAGGCTGGCGCCCATGCCCGACCCTGCCCATGACGCGGCCCACGACCCCGCCTTCCGCGACGCCCTGATCGCCGCCCAGGACGCCGAGCGCGCGCGCATCGCCCGCGAACTGCACGACGAGCTCGGCCAGCTGCTCACTTCCCTGCGCCTGAGCCTGGCCGAACTCTCCGCCACCCTGACCGTGCCGCAGCAGCAGGATCTGGCCTGCGATCTCGACGCGCTCTCGGCCCAGGCCCTGCAGGCCGTGCGCGGCATGACCCACGCCCTGCAGCCGCCGCTGCTGCAGCAGGCCGGCCTGGTCGCCGCGCTGGAGGCGATGTGCCAGCGCCACGACGCCTCGGGCGCGGTGCGCTGCACCCTGCAGGCCCCGGCCGAGCTGCCGCGCCTGCCCGACGCACTGGAGCTGGCCGTGTACCGCATCGCCCAGGAGGCATTGACCAATGCCCTGCGCCACGCCCGCGCCACGCAGATCCAGGTCAGCCTGCTGGTCCGCGCCAGCACGCTGCAGCTGACCGTGCGCGACGACGGCGCCGGCTACGACGTGGGCAGCCCGGCGGGCTTCGGCCGGCGCGGCATGCACGCCCGCGCGGGGCAGCACGCAGGCCAGCTGCACGAGAGCTCGGACGATGAGGGCACCTGCGTGCGCGCGACCTTCCCGCTGGGCGGGGCAGGCTGAGCGAACCGGCCGGCGTCCCCGACCAAAGGCGCGCCAACGCCGCGATTGCGATAAATAGCGTTGCTATCATGCGGGCATCGCATCGCAACACCTCCTGAGGGCTCCGTGCACATCGTCGTGGCTGGTGAAACCAGCGAACAGGCAGCGCAACTCCAGATCCACCTGGCCGCGCGTGGCCGCGACTGGGGGGTGAGCTGGCTGCAGCTGGGCGATGGTCCCACCCCGCATCTGGACGCCCTGGCGCCCGACGCGCTGGTGTGCTTCTCCGGCACCGGCTGGAACCGCTGCAACCTGATGATGCACGAGCTGCGCGAGCGCTTCCCGCTGGCCGCGCGCGTGGTGCTGGTCCCCGATCCGCAGGGCGAGGAGATGATGCAGGCGCTGGACGTGGCCCACCGCGTGCTGCCCGAGCCCTTCGATCCGGTCGCCCTGATCGATGCCATCGACGACATCGTCGAGCTGCGCTCGCTGCTGGACGATGCGCGGCTCAAGCAGGCCATCGAGCAGGCCGGCCCGCTGCCGGCCGCGCCCAAGCAATACCTCACCCTGAGCCGCCTGCTGCGCAACGACAGCACCCAGGCCGCCGATCTGGTGGACGTGGTCACGCAGGACCCGGCGCTGGCCGCACGCGTGCTGCGCCTGAGCAACTCGGCCTACTACTCTGGCGGGCGCGAGATCAGCGACCTGCGCATGGCGGTGGTGCGCCTGGGCCAGGACGCGCTGCGCCGGCTGGTGCTGGCCAGCGAGGTGTTCTCCTCCGGCCCCGGCGTGGACGAGGTGCGCGAGCGCGCGCTGCGCATCTCGCGCCTGGCCGACCAGCTGCTGCCCGAGGCCGGCACCGGCGTGGCCGCCACCGCCGGCCTGCTGTCCCAGGTCGGCAGGTTGCTCCCGCCGCTGGAACTGCACGAGCCGGACGGCCCGACTCTCCTGCCGCACAGCGTCGCCGGCGCCTATCTGCTCGGCCTGTGGGGCCTGCCCGCGCCGATGATCGAAGCGGTCGCCTGGCACCAGCAGCCGGCGCGCGCCGGCACGCTGTTCTGGGTCGCCGGCGCCGTACACGTGGCGGCCGCGCTGATCGACGGCAGCGAAGTCGACACCGACTACCTGCGCCGCGTGCGCAAGCTGCACGAACTGCCGCGCTGGCGCGCCCTGGCCGACGCCGACCAGGCCCTCGCCCAAGCCTGAAAGCCCCCTCAGTCGCTAGCCGACTTCGCGCTCCCCCTGGCCTTGCGGCCAAAGGAAGGGAGCAGAAGCACCGCACCCAAGAGACAAGGTGCAGTTAACGCCCCTCCCCTTTCGCGCAGCGAAGGGGGAGGTCGGGAGGGGCGGCTTTTGCCTTTGACGTCACCGCGAAAAGCACCCCTCCCCCTCAGTCGCTAGCCGCGACTTCGAGCTCCCCTTGGCCTTCGGCCAAAGGGAGGGGGCAGAAGCGCGCGCCACTCAACAGACAAGAAGCAGCTCACGCCCCTCCCCTTTCGCGAAGCGAAGGGGGAGGCTGGGAGGGGGTGCTTTTGCTTTTGACTTAGCCGCGAAAAGCCCCCCTCCCCCTCCGTCGCTAGCCGCGACTTCGAGCTTCCCTTGGCCTTCGGCCAAAGGGAGGGAGCGGAGCGCTTCGTCTGAAGAATGGTTGGGAGGGCCGTCCCGCCCGGCTAGCGCGACACGAAGCTCAACCCGAACAACGCTTACTGCGCCGGCGGCTTGGTCGCGGCAGGCGTGCTCGCGGCCGGCGTCGAAGCCGCCGGTTCGGCCTCCGGAGCCGGAGTCGAGACAGGCGCAGAGGCAGCCGGCGCCGCCGCCTGACCCGCCTTGTCCAGCATCGCCTCCACCGAGCCGGTGGTGATCGGGTGGTAGCCCGGCTTGGCCTTGGCGAACACCTCGCGGGCGAACTGCAGCCCCTCGGGCGTTTTCACCAGTTCGGCGTAGATCGGCATGATCAGCTTGCGCCGGCCGACGCGGCCGATGAACTCGCCCGCCGCCGGCCACACGTCGTGATCGCCGCTGCGGATGGCCAGCGGATACCAGCGCATGGCGATCTCGCCGTTCGGCGCGCCGGTGAAGTGGTAGGCCGCATCGAGCTGCTTGAGCTTGTCCACCGGCAGGGTCTGGCCCAGGCCTTCGATGAAGTGCACCCACTGCTGGGTCACCCAGTCCTCGGTGACCTGCTTGTTGGGCAGCGTGCCGCTGCCCAGCCAGGCGATGCGGGCGGTGTCCACCAGCGCGAACCCGCGCGACTGCGCGCGCGTGGCGAAGGCGGGAATGCCCGGCTGGTCCAGCCACGCATCCAGCTCCGCCTGGGTGACCGCATTGGGATTCTTCGGCAGCAGGTGCTGCTTCATGTAGGCGACGAACTGGTCGGTGGTCGCGCTCTGGAAGGCGTGGTCGTTGAACCAGCCGCGCAGGAATGGATCGAACACCGCGCGCCCGAAGCGCTGCTCCAGGAACTGCAGGAACCAGGCGCCCTTGACGTAGGCGACCTGGCTCAGCGCCTCGTCCGGATCGGTCTCGCCCAGCGGCGGCAGCGCCAGCGCCTGCTGCGCCGGGGTCATGTCCTTGAGCTCGTTGAGCAGATCGGTCTGGTCGATCTGGCGCTCCATCTCGGCCATTTCCTGGCCATAGACCGCCTCGGTGATGCGGCCCTGCACGTAGGTGGTGAAGCCCTCGTTGAGCCAGATGTCCTTCCACGAGGCGTTGGTCACCAGGTTGCCCGACCAGCTGTGCGCCAGCTCATGGGCCACCAGCGAGACCAGCGACTTGTCGCCGACGATCACCGTGGGCGTGGCGAAGGTCAGCGTCGGGTTCTCCATGCCGCCGAACGGGAACGAGGGCGGCAGCACCAGGATGTCGTAGCGGCCCCAGCGGTACGGGCCATACAGATCCTCGGTGGTGGTGATCATCTTCTCGGTGTCGGCGAACTCGGCCGCGGCCTTGTCGGCCATGGCCGGCTCGGCCCAGATGCCGGCGCGGTCGGAGAGCTTGCGGAACACTAGATCGCCGGCGGCGATGGCCAGCAGGTAGGACGGGATCGGCTTGTTCTGCACGAAGAAGTAATCGCCGTCGCGCACCGCGGCCGGGTCGTTGCCGGCGCTCATCAGCACCATCACGTCGGGCCGGCTGGTCACGTGCGCGGTATAGGTGAAACGCACGCCAGGGGTGTCCTGCAGCGGCACCCAGCTGCGCGCATGGATCGCCTGGGACTGGCTGAACATGAAGGGCAGCTGCTTGCCCTCGGTCATCGACGGCGCAAGCCACTGCAGGCCCGAGGCGTCGGGCGAGGTGTGGTAGGTCACGCGCACCACCGGATTGCGCTGCGGCGCCTGGATCGTCAGCTTGCTGCCGAAGGTCTTGTCCGCGTCGGCCAGTGCGTACTGCAGCGGCGCGAAGGTCTTGCCGTCGGTGCCGGCGCCCTCGACCTTCTCGATGGTCAGCGCGCGCGTGTCGAGGACCAGCTCGGTGGCCTTGGGATCCTTCCAGTCCAGCCGATAGGTGGCGGTGCCGCCGATCTGCTTGGTGTCGAAGTCCAGCTTGACGTCCAGCGCCAGGTCCTTGATCACGACCTTCTCGGGCTGGGCGTAGGAACTCTCGTCGTGGCGACGGTCGGGCTTGGACACGGCGGCGGCCTTGGGCGTGGCGGTGGGTGCGGTCTCGGACGTGGCCGATTCCTTCGAGCAGGCCGACAGCAGCAGGGCCGCGCAGGACAGGGTGAACAACACAGAGCGCATCGGGGGAATCAGCCGGTCTGGGACGGGAACTTGCATTCTAGCCCCTGCGTCCCGGGCCGATCGCCCAATGCACAACGCCCGGCCTGGGCCGGGCGTTGCGTCGCGTGCCTGCGGGTGCGCCTGCGACCTCCAGGCGCCCGCCGGGCCGCTTAGACCTTGTATCCGTCGTGGATGGCGACGATGCCGGCCGACAGGTTGGTGTAGCGGGTGCGGGCGAAGCCAGCCTCGGTCATCATCGCCTTGAGCTGGTCCTGCGGCGGATGCTTGCGGATCGACTCGGCCAGGTACTGGTAGCTGTCGGCGTCGCCGGCGAACAGCTTGCCCAGCTTGGGCAGCACCTTGAACGAGTGGAAGTCGTAGATCGGCCGGAACCACTCGGGCTTGACCTCGGAGAACTCCAGCACGCGCGCCTGGCCGCCGACCTTGAGCACGCGATGCATCTCGCGCAGCGCCGCGTCCTTGTCGGTCACGTTGCGCAGGCCGAAGGCGATGGTCACCAGGTTGAAGCTGTTGTCCGGGAACGGCAGCGCCTCGGCGTTGAGCTGCACGTATTCCAGCCCCGACACCAGCCCGCGGTTGGTCAGCCGGTCGCGGCCGACGGTGAGCATGCCGGCATTGATGTCGCCCAGCACGATGCTGCCGGCCTTGCCGACGCGATCCTTCAGCAGCGCGGCGATGTCGCCGGTGCCGCCGGCCAGGTCCAGCACGCGGTCGCCGGGCTTCACCTGCGCGGTGGCGGCGAAGTAGCGCTTCCAGATCCGATGAATGCCCAGGCTCATCAGGTCGTTCATCAGGTCGTACTTGCCGGCGACCGAGGTGAAGACCTCGCCGACCAGCTTCTGCTTGTCGCGCGCGGCGACGTCACGGAACCCGAAGTGGGTGGTGCCGGAGGTATAGGGGGATTCGCTCATGCCCGCGATTATCGCACCGACCGGCGCGCGATGGCGTCGAGACGCCGCGCGCCACCCCAAACGCAAAAGGCGCACCGAAGTGCGCCCTTGAATCTGCTCCCCCGCCGGCCTTTTGCCCCCTCCCTTTCGCGCAGCGAAGGGGAGGGATGGGGAGGGGTGCTCTTCGCACTACGCCAAAAGACCTCTAGCCCCTCCCCTTCGCCAGAGAGTCAATCCGCCCTCAGCGCTGCACCCCAGCCACCGGCACCGGCTCGCGCACCTTCGACCCGCTGATGCCGTAGTAGGCGATGTACAGATAGCACACCAGCGGCAGCACGAAGGCGTGGTGCAGACCGATATGGTCGGCCAGGAAGCCCATCAGCAGCGGCAGCACCGCGCCGCCGACGATGGCCATGATCAGCAGCGAGGAGGCGCGGTTGGTCAGCGGCCCCAGCTTGGCCATGCCCAGCGTGAAGATGGTCGGGAACATGATCGAATTGAACAGGCCGATGGCCACCACCGCATAGACCGCGGTCATGCCCGTCGTGGCCAACGTGACCAGCAGCAGCACCGTGGCTACGCCCGCGAACACCGCCAGCAGCTTGCCCGCGTCGATGCGCACCAGCAGCGCCGAGCCGACGAAGCGGCCGACCATCGCGCCGGTCCAGTAGGCCGAGACGTAGTTGGTCGCGGCCTTCTCGGTCATCGCACCGATGTCGGGCATGGCCAGGAAGTTGACCAGATAGCTGCCGATGGACACCTCGGCACCGACATAGAAGAACAGGCCCAGCACGCCCAGCAGCACGTGGCGATGGCGCAGCGGCTCGAAGATGCCGTAGTGGCGCCCGTCGCCCTGCTCGCTCTCTTCCGACAGCTTGGGCAGGCGGAAGGCGAAGATGAACACCGCCAGCGCGAACAGCGCGATCGCCAGGCCCAGGTACGGCATCTGCACCGAGCTTGCCTCGGCGGTGCGATAGGCCAGCGCATCGGCCTGCGACATCGCGGCCACCTGCTCGGGGGTCTTCGGATCGGCCGCCAGGATCAGCAGGCCGCCGAACAGCGGCGCGATCGCGGTGCCCAGCGAGTTGAAGGCCTGCGACAGGTTCAGGCGGCTGGAGGCGGTCTTTTCCGGCCCCAGCAGCGCGACATAAGGATTGGCCGCCACCTGCAGCACGGTGATGCCGGTGGCCAGCACGAACAGCGCGAACAGGAACAGCGGATAGCTGTGCGCCCCGGCCGCCGGCCAGAACAGCAGCGCACCGACGCCGGCCACCGCCAGCCCGCAGACGATGCCGCCCTTGTAGCCCAGCGCGGCGACCACGCGACCGGCCGGCAGCGACATCAGGAAGTACGCACCGAAGAAGGTGAACTGCACCAGCGCGGCCTGGGTGAAGTTCAGCGTGAACACCGACTTCAGATGCGGCACCAGGATGTCGTTGAGGCAGGTCAGGAAGCCCCACATGAAGAAGATGATTGTCACCACCGCCATGGCCAGCTTGGGCGTGGAGCGCGCCACCGAGGTCGAGGTGGGCGTGGGGGTGGCATGCATCATGGACAATCCTGGATTGGGGTGGTCGGCGACGGCGCAGAGTATTCCATGTCGCCCGTCCAGCTCCTGTTGCGATGCAATATCCTTTGGTCTAACGGCGATGTCCTCGCCCCTGCTGGAGCCCCTGCATGATCGCCACCCTCGACTACGCCGCCCTGCTGCGCACGGCCATCGACGAAGCCCGCGCCGGCCTGGCCGAGGGCGGCATCCCCATCGGCGCGGCGCTCTACCACGGTGACGGCCGCCTGCTCGGCTGCGGCCACAACCGCCGCGTGCAGGAAGGCGACCCCTCGGTGCACGGCGAGACCGACGCCTTCCGCAAGGCCGGCCGCCAGCGCAGCTACCGCGACACGATCATGGTCACCACCCTGGCGCCGTGCTGGTACTGCTCGGGGCTGGTGCGCCAGTTCGGCATCGGCACCGTGGTGGTGGGCGAATCGCGCACCTTCCAGGGCGGCATCGACTGGCTGCGCGAATCGGGCGTACAGGTCATCGACCTGGACGATCAGGAATGCGTCGACCTGCTCGGCGGCTTCATCGCCGCCCACCCCGAGGTGTGGAACGAGGACATCGGCGAGGACTGAAGCGGCTCACCGTCGTTCCTCATCGTTTCCACCAACGCGGCTCAACAACAACCCCCACCTCGTCGTTCCCGCGAACGCGGGAACCCAGGGACTTTGCTCGCCTACCAGCGCGCACGATCGCGCCCGAGCCGGTGCCGCGCTGCAATCAGCGCGGCTCGATATGGAACGCGCCGAAGGCCACGCCCAGATCCCAGCCCTTGCCCGTGCCGGCGAGCGACAGCGACACCTCGCCCTTGGTCATCACCTGGGCCTTGCTGGATTTCTCCACGCCGGCATGCGCCTCGGCGGTGGCATAGCTGCCCAGCAGCTCATCGATGCCGCGCACCTCGGTGAATTCGCCGCGCCCGTGGATGCTGGACTTGCCCACGGTCAGCCCGCCGCCCTTGGCGCTGACCTTCACCGCCATGCGCTGGCCGTTGTCGCAGGTGATTTCACCGGTGCCCTGGGAGGTCTTGTAGAACACCGACCATCCCGACATCTGGAAGGTCAGGTGGCAGGTGGTGCGCGCCTGCGCAGGCGCGGCGATGGCGGCCAGCGCGAGCGCCGACACGAGCACGAGAGGACGCAGCATGACGCACCTCGATGACGGGAAAGACAGGCGCAGCGTATGCCGCGCATCCAGAACGGACCGACAACGCGCTGTGACCACGCTGGGAGCCCTTGTCTGTTCCGACCACGTCGCGGCTTCCCTGTAGAGCGGAGCTTGTGGCAATCCCCTCTTGGGGGCTCCGCTGCATTTCGGCCGGATCGTGGGGAAGCCCCAGCGGAGCAAGCTCCGCTCTACCTAGGGGAGCCGCTGATGGCGGCGAGGGGCTTGCCCGGCAAGGCCTCATCGCCGCCATGGCGGCTCCCGGCAGGCATGGCATGCGTCGCCGGCGTCACACGACGAAGGCGCCCGCAGGCGCCTTCGTCTTCTCGACCGCCGGCATCGGTCAGAGGATGTAACGGCTCAGGTCCGGATCCTGCACCAGCTCGCCCAGGTACTTGTCGACGTAGGCGCGATCGACCGTCACCGCCTCGCCGTCGCGATCCGGCGCCTCGTAGCTGAGCGTGTCCAGCAGCCGCTCGAGCACGGTGTGCAGGCGGCGCGCGCCGATGTTCTCCTGGCGCTCGTTGACCTGGAAGGCGATCTCGGCCAGGCGCTCCACCGCGTCGGGTTCGAAGGCCAGGGTCACGCCCTCGGTCTGCATCAGCTGCACGTACTGCCGGGTCAGGGCGGCCTTGGGCTCGGTGAGGATGCGCACAAAGTCCTCCTTGCTCAGCGCGCCCAGCTCCACGCGGATCGGGAAGCGGCCCTGCAGCTCGGGGATCAGATCGCTGGGCTTGGCCAGATGGAACGCGCCGGAGGCGATGAACAGGATGTGGTCGGTCTTGACCGTGCCGTACTTGGTCGACACGTTAGAGCCTTCCACCAGCGGGAGCAGGTCGCGCTGCACGCCCTCGCGGCTGACATCGCCGCCGCCGACGTTCTCGCCGCGCTTGGCGACCTTGTCGATCTCGTCGATGAAGACGATGCCGTGCTGCTCGCAGGCCTCGATCGCCGCCGCGCGCACGTCGTCCTCGTTGACCAGCTTGGCGGCCTCTTCCTCGATCAGCTGCGGACGCGCGGCCTTGATGGTCACGGTGCGCTTGTGGGTCTTGGCCGCGCCCAGGCTGGAGAACATCTGCTTGAGCTGCTGACCCATTTCCTCCATGCCCGGCGGGGTCATGATGTCCACGCCGCCGACGCTGGCGGCCAGCTCCAGCTCGATCTCCTTGTCGTCCAGTTCGCCCTTGCGCAGCATCCTGCGGAACTTGGCGCGGGTGTCGCTGTCTTGCGCGGACGGCTCGCTGGACACCACCGCCGGATCGAAGCCGATGCCGCCGCTGCGCTTGGGCAGCAGCGCATCGAGGATGCGATCCTCGGCGCGCTCCTCGGCCTGGGTGCGCACCCGGGTCTTGGCCTGTTCGCGATACAGCTTGACCGCGGTGTCGGCCAGGTCGCGGATGATCTGCTCGACGTCCTTGCCCACATAGCCGACCTCGGTGAAGCGCGTGGCCTCGACCTTCACGAACGGCGCATTGGCCAGCGTCGCCAGGCGCCGCGCGATCTCGGTCTTGCCCACGCCGGTGGGGCCGATCATCAGGATGTTCTTGGGCATGACCTCGTTGCGCAGCTCCGGCTCGAGCTGCGCGCGGCGCCAGCGGTTGCGCAGCGCGATGGCCACCGCGCGCTTGGCCGCGTGCTGGCCGACGATGTGCCGGTCCAGCTCCTGCACGATCTCGCGCGGGGTCATGGTGGAGTTATTCGCTTCGCTCATGGTGGGAATCGGGAATGGGAAATGGGGAATGGGAGGGATCAAGAGCGGGGCCATCGGGGCACGGGAAACCGCCTTTGCGATTACCCACTCCCGACTCCCCATTCACAGCTCTTCGACCACCACGTTGCGGTTGGTATAGATGCAGATGTGGCCGGCGATGTTGAGCGCCTCGACCGCGATGGCCTTGGCCTCCAGCTCGGTATGCGCCAGCAGCGCGCGCGCGGCGGACAGGGCATAGGAGCCGCCGGAGCCGATGGCGATGATGCCGTCCTCCGGCTCGATCACATCGCCGGTGCCGCTGATGATCAGCGAGGTGTCCTTGTCGGCCACCGCCAGCAGGGCCTCGAGCTTTCCGTAGCGGCGCTCGGTGCGCCAGTCGCGCGCCATCTCGACCGCGGCGCGCTGCAGCTGGCCATGCTTTTCCAGCTTGGCCTCAAACAGCTCGAACAGGGTGAAGGCATCGGCCGCGGCACCGGCGAAACCGGCCAGCACCTGGCCGTCGCGGCCCAGCCGCCGCACCTTGCGCGCATTGCCCTTCATCACCGTGTGGCCGAGCGTGACCTGACCGTCGCCGGCGATGGCGACGTGGCCGTTGCGGCGCACCGACAGGATGGTGGTGGCGTGGAAGACGTTGGGGTTCTGACTGGGGTCCATGGCAGGCTCCGGAATGCTCCAGAGCAGATGGGGCGCCCAGCGCGGGTCTTCAACCCGCCCGCCGCGCCTGGGCCCAACGCCCAGGCGCGGCGGATCGTGCTTACTTCTTCGCCGGGCCCTGCTGCAGCGCCTTCAGGCGCTCGCACATCTGCTTGCCGCCATCGGGCGCGGACTTGATCCTGGCGATGCCCGCGTTGAAGCCGGCGTCGTACAAGGCATCGAAGCCGCTCGAATCGGCGCCCTTGCCGTAGATGGCCGCGCGCGACTGTTCCTTGCGCGTCTTGGCCTGTTCCGGGGTGATGTTGCCGCACTGCTGCGCCAGTCCGTTGAGCTGCGCACCGTTCTTGATGATCGCGTCGCGGGTGGCGGCCGCGTCCTGGGCCATGGCGGGCGCAGCGATGGCCAGCGACAGCGTCAACGCAGAAAGGAACTGCCTCATGCAACGACTCCTGGTCCTGTTGAAGGGAGCCGCATCCTTGCCGGTCCAAGCTGAACCTTGACCAGATTGTCAGCCCGCGCAATACGCGGGTGTCATGTTCCTGCCATGCCCGCGGATGCACGCCTTCGCGGATCCTGCCCATATCTCGGGACGACTTTTCCTTTGCGGCGGATAAACACGCTCGTGGTGTTATGGAACACGCCTTGGTCCGGCGTGCGTCGACACGAATTTCAGGAGCGTGGCCCTTGCTGGGCCTTGCCAGTGCCCGACTCCGTTTCATCCCCGGTCAGCCTGCGCAGGACGCGGAGACCTTGCTAAGGTGCCTGGCATGGCAGCGCTCACATGCCTTTGCCCTGGATGATCATGCCTGCCATCAGACCCTTGCGTTCGCCGACGCGTCGCGCCCCTGGCAAGGCCGGCTTCTGGCTCGTGCTGGCGGCGCTGAATCTGCTCCCGCCCGCCGACGTCAATGCAGAGCGTGCCCTGGCACCGGTCGAGGTGCGCACGCCATGCGCGCCGATACCGGTGGTGGGTGACGATGGCCGCACGCACCTGGCGTACGAACTGCATGTGACCAACTATTACCGCGACACCGGCGTGTTGCGGCTGCAGCGCATCGAGGTCTTCGCCGGCGAAGAGACCACGCCGCTCATGAGCCTGACCGGCCGGGATCTGGTCCAGGCCGTGCAGCCCCGGACTGCCGACAAGGATGCCACCCAGGTTCTCGTCGCTGCGGGCATGCGCGCGGTCGCGTTCCTGTGGCTGACCCTGCCCGATGGCCGGCAGACGCCGCGCGTGCTGCGCCATCGGCTCGTCTTCGTCGACGACAAGGGCCGGACCTCGCTGGTCGATGGCGCGTCTGTAGAGGTGGGCACGACCTCACCGCTCGTGCTGGGCCCGCCGCTGCCACCGGGACTGTGGCTGACCAGCGAAGGGCCGGGCAACGCGCAATCGCATCACTGGGGCAGCCTGGTCGCGGTCAATGGCCAGCTCACCATTCCACAACGCTATGCCATCGATGTGTTCGGTCTCGACGCGAACGGCCGCGCCCTGCGCGGTGGTGCGGTCGACTTCAGCAGGAGCCGGCGCGAGGACTGGATCGGCTACGGCGCGCAGGTCCTGGCCGTGGCCGACGGCGTGGTGCGCGATGTCCATGACGGCGCCCCGGAGCATGCGCCCCTGGAAGCGCAGGCCGAGCCCGATTCGCTGACCGCGCAGGGCCTGTACGGCAACTACGTGGTGCTTCAGATCGCGCCGAAGGTGTTCGTCCACTACGCCCATCTGCAACCCGGCAGCGTGGCGGTCACCGTGGGACAGCGGCTGCATCGCGGGCAGGTGCTCGGACGCCTGGGTCAGTCGGGTAATTCCAACGGGCCCCACCTGCACTTCCACGTCTCCGACGCGGCGACGTTCGAAGGCTCGGAAGGCTTGCCGTTCGTGTTCGACAGCAATGGGTCTCCGGGCCACTGGTCGCTCACCCAGGCGATCGACCCGGAGGCAAAGTTCAGCCCGGATCGCATCCCCCATTCCAGACAGATGCCACTGGATGGCGAAGTGCTCGGGTTCTAGGCCGCGCAGCGCGTGCCGGAATCGACCGGGCGCGCCGGATCAGACCTTGCGCTTGGCGCGCGGATGCGCGCCGTCGTAGACCTTGGCCAGGTGCTGGAAGTCCAGGTGCGTGTAGATCTGCGTGGTGGCGATGTCGGCATGGCCGAGCAGTTCCTGCACGCCGCGCAGGTCGCCCGAGGACTCGAGGATATGGCTGGCGAAGCTGTGCCGCAGCATGTGCGGATGCACGTGCTTGAACAGCCCCTGGCGCTGCGCCAGCTGCTGGATGCGCAGCTGCACGGCGCGCTGGGAGATCGTCCCGCCGCCGCGGCCGGGGAACACCGGCGCGGCGTCCTCGGCCGGCTTTTCCTCGCGCCAGGCCGCCAGCGCGTTGCGCGCGTGCGAGCCCACCGGCACGATGCGCTGCTTGCGGCCCTTGCCCAGCACGGTGACCACGCCGGCGGCCAGATCCAGGTCGGACCAGCGCAGCGCGCACAGTTCGCTCAGGCGCAGCCCGGAGGAATAGAACAGTTCCAGCAGCGCGCGATCGCGCAGGCCCAGCGGCGCATCGGTCGGCACCTCGACCAGGCGCACGGCCTCGTCGGCGTCGAGCACCTTGGGCAGCTTGCGCGGCGCCTTGGGCGCGCGCAGTCCGGCCACGGGACTGGCGGCGATGCGCCCGTGCTTGAGCAGCCACAGATAGAAGCTGCGGCAGGCCGACAGCCGGCGCTGCAGACTGGTCGGCGCCAGCCCCTGGCGATGGCCGGCGGCGATGAAGGCCCGCAGCTGATCGGCCTGCAGCGCCTCGACCGGCGTGCCGTCCTGCGTCTGCGCGGCCCACTGGGTCAGCGCCGTCAGGTCGCGGCGATAGGCGTCCAGCGTATGCGCCGAGACCTGGCGCTCGACACGCAGGTGATCCAGGAAGGCCTCAACGGCGGACATGCCGCGGCCTCACTGCTGCATCCGATGGCGCAGCATGCGCTGCACCAGGCGCAGGTAGCGCGCCGGCGCCTGCGGCAGCAGCGCCATCGCCACCGACAGCAGCAGCACCGCGGTGACCACCGCGGGCACCAGCAGCGCATCCACGTACAACCAGCCGGTGCTCATCGCGGCGCCGATCGCGAACAGGCCACGGGTGTGCGAGAGGTGTTCGCTGGAACAGCGCATGGCCGAGACCTGGGCGATCACCAGCAGCACGCAGGTCGCCGCGAGCGCGACGCCCCAGGTGCCCTGCGACACCGGATGGCGCCGCGCGTACACGCCGGTGGCCAACAGCGGCCATAGCCGGAAGATCGCCATGGACAGCATGACCAAGGCGCGGAAGAACATCGCCCTCGCCCTAGGCGTCGAAGCGCTTCAACGCGGTGGTCAGCGCCTCGCCCATCATGCGCAGGAACAGCGTGCCCATGCCGGGGTAGAAGCGGTTGCCATCGCGGCTGCCCACGGCCACCAAGCCCACGCCGGGCAGCGGCAGCAGCGCCGAGGAACCGATCTCCTCGGCCTGGGCGGCGTAGAGCAGCGTGTTCTTCTGCGGCTGCAGGCGCCCGCACAGCGGCTCGCCATCGGCCAGGCAGTCGCGGAACGGGACCAGGTGCGAGCTGCCGTCGGCGATCGACTGCAGCCAGGGCGCGTCGATCAGCGACTCCGGCAGCGGCGCGAAGATCACGATCCGCACCAAATCGCCCTGGAAATCCTCCTCCAGCGAGGCCGCCATCGCCGCCAGCGTGTCGGCGACGCTGGACTGGCGCATCAGCGCCAGGGTCAGCTGATGCACGCGCACGGCCAGGCGCTCGTTCTCCAGCGCGTTGGCCGACAGTTCGCCCAGGCGGCGCGAGAGCTCGCGGTTCTTGTCGCGCAGCACCTCCAGCTGGTAGCTGGCCAGCGAGGCGGCCGGGCCCTTCTCGCGCGGCACCACCAGGGTCTGGGCCAGGTCCGGAAACTGCTGCAGGAAGCCCGGATGCCGGCGCAGCCAGGCGGCCACCTCGTGGCTGCCGAGTTTCTCGTTGGTCTCGCTCATTGCGTCCATTCCCCTTCGAACACGAATGTCGCCGGCCCGGACATCACCACCTCGGCGGCATCGTCGGGCCAGTCGATCTGCAGGTCGCCGCCGGGCAGCGACACGGTGACGCTGCGTTCGACCAGGCCGGCGCGCATCAGCACCACCGCCGCGGCGCAGGCGCCGCTGCCGCAGGCCAGGGTTTCGCCGACGCCGCGCTCGAGCACGCGCAGTCCGATGCGCTGGCGGCTGATCACCTGGGCGAAGCCGACGTTGACCGATTCGGGAAACGTCGCGCTGGCCTGCAGCGCCGGGCCCAGCTCGGCCACCGGGGCGCTGGCCACATCGGCCACCTGCACCACCGCATGCGGATTGCCCATCGACACCGCGCCGAACACCACCGCCTCGCCGTCGATCCGCACCGAATAGCTCGGCTGCTCGCTGTCGAACCCGGCCAACGGCACCTGCGCCGGCTGCCAGCGCGGCACGCCCATGGCCACGGCGAAGCCGGCCTCGGTGCGCTGCACGCGATGGGTACCGGCGGGACTGTCCATCTGGAAGGGGACCTCGGCCTGGGCCAGGCCGGCACGCACCAGCCAGGCGGCGATGCAGCGCGCGCCGTTGCCGCACTGGCCCGAGAGCGAGCCGTCGGCGTTCCAGATCCGGTACGAGGCGACCGAGCCTTTGGCCCGCGGCGCCTCGATGGTCAGCAGCTGGTCGCAGCCCACGCCACGATGGCGGTCGGCCAGGTGCGCGGCCAGGGCCGCGTCCGGCGCGGGGCGTCCGCCGCGCAGGTCGAGCACGACGAAGTCGTTGCCCGCCCCATGCATCTTGGAGAACCGCAGCGGTGCGGGATCAGGGCTTGCCATTGCCACTGCCCTGGTCGATGGCCTGGGTGGCGGCATCGTCCTGCGGGCTCGGTGCGGAGGTGGGTTCCTGCGGCTTGACCTGCACCGGCGGCGCGCCGGTCTGGGTCTTGGGCGCCGGGGCGGGCTGCTGCACCGGCGTGGGCCGCTCAGGCAGCACCAGCGGACCCTTGTTGCCACAGGCCGACAGCGCCAGCAGCACGGCGCTTACGAGCGCGATTCGCGATACGGTCTTCATGGCTCGAGTATAGCGATTGCCGGCGCACAACCGCCGGCGCGCGCCGCACGCGATCAGCGCCGCGTCACGGCGCCGGCGGCGGCTCGGGCCGCTGCCACATCCACAGCACCACCGCCGACAGGCAGGCCACCGGAATGGCCGACAGCCACCAGTGCGCCGGCGTCAGCCAGGCCATCGCGGTCACGGTGAACGCGGCGCTGGCCAGCATGGTCCAGCTCGCCAGCCACTTGGCCCGGCGCGGAATCGCCCCGTGCGCCTGCCAGTCGTGGATCAGCGGGCCGAAGTGCCGATGCGACAGCAGGGCACGGTGCAGGCGCTCGGACCCGCGCGAGGCGGCGAAGGCCGCGATCAGGATGAACACCGTGGTCGGCATCACCGGCAGGAACAGCCCGATCAGGCCCAGCAGCAGGCTGGTCCAGGCCAGCAGCCACCAGGCCCAGCGAAAGCGGCTGGGGGGCGGCGTCAGTTCCGGCGGCAGGGGCGTGTCCACCTGCGTATTGTCGCCCGCCGCGCGTGTAGGCGGCATCGCGAAAGGCGCACGCTGCGTTGCAGGCCGCGTCGATGTCCCCATGGGTGGGAACATCGGTGCGCCGGGTCGGCCGGGGCGGGTCAGCCCCGGGCCGGGGATGCGCTCAGTGCTGCTGGGTCACGCCCAGCTGGTCGAGCATGAAGGCGTAGTACTCGGACATTTCCTGGTAGCGGCGGAAACGGCCGGACTTGCCGCCGTGGCCGGCTTCCATGTTGGTGCGGAACACCACCGGCAACTTGCCGGTGTCCAGATCGCGCAGGCGCGCCACGTACTTGGCCGGTTCCCAGTACTGCACCTGCGAGTCCCACAGCCCGGTGCCGACGAATATCGCCGGGTAGGCCCGCTTCTTCAGATTGTCGTAGGGCGAGTAGGTGACGATGTAGTCGTAGAACTCGCGCTTCTCCGGGTTGCCCCACTCGTCGTACTCGTTGGTGGTCAGCGGGATGCTCGGGTCGAGCATGGTGGTGACCACGTCCACGAACGGCACCTGCGAGATGATCACGCGGTAGTCGTCCGGCGCCATGTTGGTGATCGCGCCCATCAGCAGGCCGCCGGCGCTGCCACCCATGGCCGCGACGCGGTCCTTGGCTGCGTAACCCTGCTTGACCAGCGCCTCGGTGACGTCGATGAAGTCGGTGAAGGTGTTCTTCTTCCTGAGCAGCTTGCCGTTGTCGTACCAGGCCCGGCCCATCTCCTCGCCGCCGCGGATGTGGGCGATGGCGTAGACCATGCCGCGATCGAGCAGGCTCACCACCGGCCCGGAGAAGCCAGGATCCATCGACATCCCGTAGCTGCCGTAGCCGTACTGCAGCAGCGCGGCGGTGCCGTCCTTCTTGAAGCCCTTCTTGTAGACCAGCGACACCGGCACCTTGGTGCCGTCCCGCGCGGTCACCCACAGCCGCTCGGTGGTGTACTTGGCCGGGTCGTAGCCCAGCACCGGCTGCTGCTTGAGCAGGCGGCGCTCGCCGGTGACGGTATTGAGCTCGTAGGTCGTGGCCGGCGTGGTCAGCGAGGTATAGCTGTAGCGCAGCCACGGCGTGTCGTGCTCGGGGTTGGCGTCCAGGCCCATCGAATAGGCCGGCTCATCGGCCTGGACATAGGAGGACTTGCCGTCCTTGCCCAGCAGCCGGATGCGCTCCAGCCCTTCCGAGCGCTCGCCGATCGCGGTGAAGCCGTCGAACAGCTCGAAGCCGTCGATGTAGACACTGTCGCTGTGCGCGATCCAGTCCTTCCAGTCCTTGCGCGCGGTGGCGCCGTCGGCGGCGGTCACGATCTTGAAGTTGGTCGCGCCGTCGGCATTGGTGCGGATCACCCAGCGACCGTCGAAATGGTCGGCGTCGTATTCCACATCGCGCGCACGCGGCGCCAGCACGGTGAAGGCCTGCGGATCGGCCGCCGGCGCGTAGCGCTCCTCGCTGGAGACCGTGCTGTGCACGCCGATGGTGATGTACTTGTCGTCGCGGGTGCGGCCCAGGCCCATGTAGAAGCTGTCGTCGTGCTCCTCGTAGACCAGCGTGTCCTGCGTCACAGGCGTGCCCAGCACGTGCTTCTTCACGCGCACGGTCAGCAGCGTCTCCGGGTCGTTCTCGACGTAGAACAGGGTCTTGTTGTCGTCGGCCCAGACCACGTCGGGCGACACGCCAGGGATCTGGTCCGGCAGCACCTGGCCGGTGCTCAGGTCCTTGAAGCGGATCGTGTACTGGCGCCGGCCGACCGCATCGTCGGCATAGGCCAGCAGACGGTTGTCCTGGCTGACATCCCAGGTGCCCACGCTGTAATAGCCCTTGCCGTCGGCCAGCGCGTTGACGTCCAGCATCACCTCTTCCGGCGCCTCCATGCTGCCCTTGCGGCGGGCGTGCACGGGATAGTCCTTGCCGGTCTCGAAACGCGTGTAGTACCAGTAGCCGCGCTCGCGGTACGGCACCGAGGCGTCGTCCTGCTTGATGCGCGCGACGATCTCCTTGTACAGCGTGTCCTGCAGCGGCTTGAGCGGCGCCAGCACCGCATCGGCGTAGGCGTTTTCGGCCTTGAGGTAGTCGAGCATCTGCGGGTTGGTGCGCGTGTCGTCGCGCAGCCAGTAGTACTCGTCCTGACGCTGCGCGCCGAACGGCGCGGTGACCACGTGCGGCTTCTTGGCCACGTCCGGCGGCGTGGCCTGGGTGGCGGCGAGGGTCGAGGGAATGGAAGTGCTCATCAGCAGGGTCGCGGCCAGCAGGGCGGGAAGGGGCTTCATGGATAGGTCCGTCTGGATCGGGTTGCAAGGGCCGGACGCGGGCGCCGCGCATCCTGCGGCGCCCGCGCCCTGCGTCGGCGGCTCACGTCACTGGCTCAGCTGTTCCCACAGGAAGGTGTAGGCCAGCGCGTTCATGTGCGCGGACTGGGCGTTGTTGGCCGCGCCGCCGTGGCCGCCCTCGATGTTCTCGTAGTAGCGCACGTTCTTGCCGGCGTCGAGCATCTTGGCCGCCATCTTGCGCGCGTGACCGGGGTGGACGCGGTCGTCGCGGGTGGAGGTCAGGAACAGCGTCGGCGGGTAGTCCTTGCCCGCATCGAACAGGTGATACGGCGAGAAGGTCTTGATGTAGTCCCAGTCGGCCGTGTCCGGGTTGCCGTACTCGGCCATCCACGAGGCGCCGGCCAGCAGGTGGCTGTAGCGCTTCATGTCCAGCAGCGGCACCTGCACCACGATCGCGCCGAACAGCTGCGGATACTGGGTCAGCATGTTGCCCATCAGCAGGCCGCCGTTGCTGCCGCCCATCGCGCCCAGGTGGGCGGGCGAGGTGATCTTGCGCGCGGCCAGATCCTGGGCCACCGCGGCGAAGTCCTCGTAGGCCTTGTGCCGGTTGGCCTTGAGCGCGGCCTGGTGCCAGCGCGGTCCGTATTCGCCGCCGCCGCGGATGTTGGCCACCGCGTATACGCCGCCCTTCTCCAGCCAGCCCTTGCCGATGCCGCCGGAATAGCCGGGCGTCATCGAGATCTCGAAGCCGCCATAGCCGTACAGCAGGGTCGGCGCGCGGCCGTCGTACTTCAGGTCCTTGGGCCGCACCAGGAAGTACGGCACGCGCGTGCCGTCCTTGGAGGTGGCGAAGTGCTGCTCGATCACATCGCGCGAGGCGTCGAAGAAGGTCGGCATCGTCTTCAGCGGCGCCAGCGCGGCCGTCGGCGCGTTGGCGTCGGCCAGCATCAGCGTGGTCGGCGTCAGGTAGTCGGTGACGGTCAGCCACAGCGCGTCGGAATCGTCGCCGTCCACGGCGCTGGCGCTGATCGCGCCGAAGGCCGAGTCGCCCACCTTCAGCGGCGTGGACACCCACTTGCCCTCGGTGTGGGTCAGCACGCTGAGGCGGTTCTTGACGTCCTGCATGACGTTGAGGACGACGTGGTGCCGAGTGAAGGTGACCCCGGCCAGCGAGGTCGTGTCGGTCGGCTCGAACAGCACCTCGAAGTCGCGCTTGCCGGCCATGAAGTCGTCGAAGCGCGCGACCAGCAGCGAGCCGGCCTTGTAGGTCTTGCCGCCGACGGTCCAGGGCTCGCGCAGCTCCAGCGCCAGCCATTCGCGCTGCACGGTCTTCTGCGCCGAGTTGGGCGCATCGATCTTGGTCAGTGCGCCGGGCGCTCCTGCGCATCCTGCGCCCGCGCCACTCGCACATCCGTGTGCATCGCCGCGCAGATAGAGCTCGTCGTTGTAGAAGGCGATGGTGCGGGTGACGAAGTCGCGCTCGAAGCCCGGCGTGGCGTCATGCGCGGCCGCGATGTACATGTCCTCCGGCTTGCCCTCGTAGACGAGCTTGGCCGAAGCCAGCGGCGTGCCGCGCTTCCATTCCTTGACGATGCGCGGATAGCCCGAGGTGGTCAGGCTGCCGTCGCCGAAATCGGTGTAGACATAGACGGTGTCGGCATCGATCCAGCCCAGGCCGCCCTTGGCCGCCGGCCGGTAGAAGCCGTCCTTGACCCAGGTCTTGGTGGTCAGGTCGAACTCGCGGGTCACGTCGGCATCCGAGCCGCCGCGCGAGAGCGCGATCAGGCAGCGGGTGTAGTCGGGCTTGCGGCATTCGGCGCCGTGCCAGACCCAGGTCTCGTGCTCGGCGGCGTTGAGCGCGTCGAGGTCCAGCACGGTCTCCCAGGTGGGATTGGGCTTGCGGTACTCGGCCAGCGTGGTGCGGCGCCAGACGCCGCGCGCGTGGTCCTTGTCCTTCCACAGGTTGTAGTAGTAGTCGCCGATCTTGCTGACGTAGGGGATCTTGGCGTCCGAGTCCAGGATCGCGCGGATCTGCCCTTCCAGCTGCTTGAACTGCGGCGTGCCGGCAAGCTGCGCCTCGGTGACCGCGTTGTGCTCCTTGACCCAGGCCAGCGGCCGGGCGCCTTCGACCTCTTCCATCCACTGGTAGGGGTCGTTGTCCACGGGGGTCTCCTGGGCATGGGCGCTGGCGGCGGCGAGGCCTGCGACCAGGGCGAGGGCGAATCGGTTCAAGGCGGGCTCCGTACGAGGCATTGCAGCCGCCGCACGCTAGCACAGCCCTCGCGGTGCCCTGCCCGTGCCGAAGGTCAGGCCACGCGGGCGGGCGAACGGCTGCGTGACCCGATGGTCATCGAGCGGCGGCGGCGGGCCTGCTGACCGCCGCGCCGGCGCCGCGGCACCGCATCGATGGCCGGATGCGCCGGCGCGGGCCAGGACGGCAGGCGGAAGCGGTGCAGCGACCACCACGCCACCAGCGGCAGGCCGGCCAGCCACAGCGGGGTCCAGCCCAGGGCCTCGGTCGATCCGCGCGCGGCCGGCAGCAGGACCACCAGGGCCAGGCCGGTCAGCGCGATCGTGCGCAGGGTCAGCTCCAGGCGGGGATCGGCGTGGGAAGCGGTGCGGGCAGCGTGCGAAACGTGGGCCATGGCGGTGCGTCCGGTCGGAGGTGGAAGCGCAGGCTGCCCGCGCCCCTTCTCACCGGTTGCGACCGCCGTGCGGGCGAACGCGGCCTTGACGCCGGCCGGCCTAGCCTGCTCGCCGATGCCCGCCCTGCCGACCATCGCCTCGCCCCGGAAGCGCCGCCACCTGCTGGCCCTGGCGCTGCTGCCCCTGATCGCCGCCTGCGGGACCGTGCCCATGCCGACCACAAGTACCGACGCCGCCCCGCCGATCGACCTGCCGCGCTTCATGGGCGCCTGGCATGTGATCGCCCATGTGCCCTACTTCGGCGAGCGCGGCCATGTCGCCAGCCGCGACGAGTACCGACTCAAGCCCGGCGGCGGCATCGCGGTGCATTACGTCTATCAGGAAGGCTTCGGCGAGCCGGTCAAGACCCTGGACTCGCGCGCCACGGTCAAGGCCGGCACCGGCAACCGGCGCTGGACGACCTGGTTCTTCGGCGTGATCCCGACCAAGTACCGCATCCTGGAGACCGCGCCGGACTACTCCTGGGCGCTGGTCGACTATCCGGGCCGCGACCTGGCCTGGATCTTCTCGCGCACCGCCGACCTGCCCGATGCGCAGTACGCCGACCTGGTGGCCCGGATGCGCGCCCACGGCGTGGACACGGGCAAAGCTGATCCGCGTGCCGCAGCTGGCCGAGCAGGAAGGCAAGCCGGGCTTCGCGCCGGCGAAGAAGCCGCAGGCGCGCTAGCACGCGCTCCGGTCTCGCGGTGCCGCCGCTGTTCCGTAGAGCGGAGCTTGCTCCGCTATGGCTCTCCCAAAGATCCGACCGAGGAGCCGTAGAGCGGAGCTTGCTCCGCTGTGGCTCTCCCGACGATCCGACCGAAGAGCCGTAGAGCGGAGCTCGCTCCGCTGTGGCTCTCCCAACAATCCGACCGAAGAGCCGTAGAGCGGAGCTCGCTCCGCTATGCTCTCCCAACGATCCGAACGAAGAGCAGCGGAGCAAGCTCCGCTCTACAGGGCGGGCGGTCCGGATCATGCGAGTGCCGCAGTGCCCGGAACGAGAAAAGCCCGGATGGCGACATCCGGGCTTCTTCGTTTTTGCCAGGTGCTGGGCCTGGATCAGCTCAGCTGGCCGTGGCAGTGCTTGTACTTCTTGCCGCTGCCGCAGGGGCAGGGATCGTTGCGGCCCACCTTGGGCTCGTCGCGGAACACCGTGGCCGGGGCGGCGGCCGCGGCAGCCTGCGCGGCCTGCACCTGCGCGGCTTCCTCATCGGCGCCATAGCCACCGGTGGGCGCGTGCTGGAACTGCATGGCGCGCTGCTGGGCCTCGGCCACGCGGCGCTCCTGGGCCTCCAGTTCGGCCACCTCCTCCTCGCTGCGGATGCGCAGGCGCGCCAGGATGGTGATCACCTCGCGCTTGACGCCTTCCAGCATCTCGGAGAACAGCTCGAAGGCTTCCTTCTTGTACTCCTGCTTGGGCTGCTTCTGCGCATAGCCGCGCAGATGGATGCCCTGGCGCAGATAGTCCA
Organism: Pseudoxanthomonas sp. SORGH_AS_0997; assembly: GCF_031453535.1. Taxonomy (NCBI): domain Bacteria; kingdom Pseudomonadati; phylum Pseudomonadota; class Gammaproteobacteria; order Lysobacterales; family Lysobacteraceae; genus Pseudoxanthomonas; species Pseudoxanthomonas sp. SORGH_AS_0997. The sequence goes on along the minus strand of NZ_JAVIZI010000001.1, from coordinate 4,227,604 downwards.
TGCGCGCCAGATGCTCCTTCCAGCCCTTGTCGAGCACGGTCAGCATCACGTGCTTCTCAAGCGCGCGCATGGTCTCGGCGCCGATCTGTTCTTCCTTCTGCGCGAAGTGGGTGTCCATCGCCTCCTGTACCAGCGCCTCGATGCGCTCGGCGTCCAGCTCCTCGAACTGGGTCGGCCACTGGGTCACCGGCAGGTCCAGGCCGGCCTCGGCGGCCAGCTCGGCCTGCAGGCCGGGCAGGTCCCACTGCTCGTCGACCGAATTGGCCGGCACGTGACGCGCGACCAGGTCGGCGACCACGTCGCCGCGGATGCCCTCGATGTTCTCCTTGACCGACTCGGCGTCCAGCAGCTCGTCGCGCTGGGCGTAGATGACCTTGCGCTGGTCGTTGTTGACGTCGTCGAAGTCCAGCAGGTTCTTGCGGATGTCGAAGTTGTGCGCCTCGACCTTGCGCTGGGCCTTCTCGATCTGGCGGCTGACGAGGCGATCCTCGATCACGTCGTCCTCCTTCATGCCGATCAGCTTCATCGCCTTCTGCACCCAGTCGCTGGCGAAGATGCGCATCAGGTTGTCTTCGAGCGACAGGTAGAAGCGCGAGGAACCCGGGTCGCCCTGGCGGCCGGAACGGCCGCGCAGCTGGTTGTCGATGCGGCGGCTCTCGTGGCGCTCGGTGCCCACGATGTGCAGGCCGCCGGCTTCCTTGACCTGTTCGTGGCGGGTCTTCCACTCCGAACGCACGCGGGCGATCTCCAGCTCCGAGGCGTCCTCGCCCAGCGCGGCCAGTTCTGCCTCCAGCGAACCGCCCAGCACGATGTCGGTGCCGCGGCCGGCCATGTTGGTGGCGATGGTCACCGCGCCCGGACGGCCGGCGTTGGCGACGATCGAGGCCTCGCGCTCGTGCTGCTTGGCGTTGAGCACCTCGTGCGGGACCTTGTTCTTGCGCAAGTGCTCGGAGAGCATCTCCGAGGTCTCGATCGAGGTGGTGCCCACCAGCACCGGCTGGCCGCGCTTGTAGCAGTCCTGGATGTCGGCCAGCACCGCGTTGAACTTGCCCTTGCGGTTGAGGAACACCTGGTCCGGCGAATCCTTGCGGATGGTCGGCCGGTGGGTCGGGATCACGATCACTTCCAGGCCGTAGATGCTCTGGAACTCGTAGGCCTCGGTGTCCGCCGTACCGGTCATGCCGGCCAGCTTGTTGTACATGCGGAACAGGTTCTGGAAGGTGATCGAGGCCAGCGTCTGGTTCTCGCGCTGCACCTGCACCCCTTCCTTGGCCTCGACCGCCTGGTGCAGGCCGTCGGACCAGCGCCGGCCCACCAGCGTGCGGCCGGTGAACTCGTCGACGATCACCACCTCGCCGTCGCGCACAATGTAGTCCACGTCGCGCTGATAGATGGCATGGGCGCGCAGGGCGGCGTTGAGGTGATGGACCACGCCCAGGTTCTGCGGCGAGTACAGGCCATCGTCCTCGTCGTCCTTCAGGATGCCGGCCTGGCGCAGCAGGTCCTCGGCGTGGGTCTGGCCGGCCTCGGACAGGTGCACCTGCTTGGACTTCTCATCGACCCAGTAGTCGCCCTCGCCTTCCTCGCTCTCCTGCTTGATCAGCGCCGGCACGATGCGGTTGACGCGCACGTACAGCTCGGGCGAATCGTCGGCCGGGCCGGAGATGATCAGCGGCGTGCGCGCCTCGTCGATCAGGATCGAGTCGACCTCGTCGACGATGGCGAAGTTGAGCTGGCGCTGGTAGCGGTCCTCGCGCGCCATGGCCATGTTGTCGCGCAGGTAGTCGAAGCCGAACTCGTTGTTGGTGCCGTAGGTGATGTCGCTGGCGTAGGCCGCGCGCTTGTCGCCGTGCGGCATGCCCGGGTAGACCACGCCCACGCTCAGGCCCAGCCAGTTGTACAGCTTGCCCATCTGCGCCGCGTCGCGGCGGGCCAGGTAGTCGTTGACCGTGACCACGTGCACGCCCTTGCCTTCCAGCGCGTTGAGGTACACGGCCAGGGTCGCAACCAGGGTCTTGCCCTCGCCGGTGCGCATCTCGGCGATCTTGCCCAGGTGCAGCACCATGCCGCCGACCAGCTGCACGTCGTAGTGGCGCAGGCCCAGCACGCGGCGCGAGGCCTCGCGGCACACGGCGAAGGCCTCGGGCAGGATCTTGTCCAGCGCCTCGCCCTCGGCGACGCGCTTCTGGAATTCGGGGGTCTTGGCCTTCAGTTCCTCGTCGCTGAGCTTCTGCAGCTCCGGTTCCAGCGCATTGATGCGCACCACCAGGCGGTCGAGCTGTTTGAGCAGACGTTCGTTACGGCTGCCGAAGACGCGGGTGAGCAAGCTGTTGATCATGAAGAAGAACCGGAATGGGAAGGAGCGTCGGCACCACCGCTGGCCTCTTTGCTTCCCCAAGGCCGGATGCCGAAAAACGCAACGCGGGCGCAAGGCGCCCCGTCACGAGAACACGACATTGTAGCTTGGGGCGCCGCTGATCGAATCAAGGCGCCCCGCGGACGCGCCTCATCCGCGGCCGCGCACGCCCACCGGGGTGGGGCCCTGGCCCAGGAACTTGCTCGGGTTCACCACCTGGCCGTCCTGCCAGACCTCGAAATGCACGTGGGCGCCGGTCGAACGCCCGGTGGAACCGGCCTTGGCCACTTCCTGCCCGGCGCGCACCAGGTCGCCCGGCTTCACCACCACGCGCGAGTTGTGCGCGTAGCGGGTCACATAGCCATTGCCGTGGTCGATGTCGACCACGTTGCCGTAGCCGCTCTTGACCCCGGCGAAGCTGACCACGCCGTCGGCCACGGCCATGACCGGATCGCCGACGTTGGCCTTGAAGTCGATGCCCTTGTGCCGCTCGCCGCCGCCGCCGAACGGATCGGCGCGGCCGCCGAAGCCGGAGGTGATGTAGGTATTGGCCAGCGGCATGCGCGAGGGCGTCGCGTTGCGGTCCAGCTGGCGGTTGAACAGCAGCGACTCGAGCACCGAGAGCTGCTGGCCGGAGGCGTCGAACTTGGCCCCCAGCGCGTCCAGGCCCTGCGCCAGCTCGCGCGGCGGCATGTCGCTGACCGCGCCTTCCGGGCCGCCCACGCCGACCGGCTCGTTGAAGTCGAATTCGCCGTCGTCCAGCTTGCCCATCTGGGTCAGCCGCTCGCCCAGCGCGTTGAGGCGGTTGGCCTGGGCCTGCAGCTCGCCCAGGCGCGCGGACATGGCGTTGATCTCCTGCTGCGCGCCGCGCTTGACCTGCTCGAGCTCGGCCTGCTGCCTGGCGGTCTTGGCCTGCAGGTAGGACACCTGCGCCAGGCCGAAGGCGCTGCGCGTGGCCAGGCCGGCCAGCAGGCCGGCGGCGAGCAGGATGCCGGCACTGGCCAGCGGGCGGGCGTGGCTGAAGCGGCGCGCCTGCACGGCCCCCAGGGCCAGGTGATGGCGTGCCCAGGAGCGCGTATTGTGAAGAACGTTGTTGAAGCTCATGGAATATCGATGTCTCAAGCCAAGTCCCAGTCGCGTCGGCCGGCGGCGCCGGTGCCGGCCCTGGAGGCCGCGCTGGCGTCGGCGGCGGCCGATCCGCTGCGTCATGCCATCCGGCTCGACGCGCTGGAACAGCAACTGCGCCCCTGTCTGCCCCCGGCGCTGGCCGCGCACTGCCGGCTGGCCAATGTGACGGGGGACCGTCTGGTCTTCGTGGTGGATTCGCCGGTCTGGAACGCCAAGCTCCGCCTGGCCTCCGCACACCTGGTCGAAGTCGCCCGCTCCCTCGGTCTTGGGATCAACTCCGTGATCGCCCGGACTTCCCTGCAACCCCTCTTCCAGGCCGAGACCTCGGGCCAGCGCTCCGGCACGGGCTCCCCGGTCGCGCGTGCCGCCCTGCGCGAGGCGATGGAGATGCTGGAGGCGTCTCCCGCGCCAGGCGCGGGTGGAACAGCAGGGCCGCGTCCCAAGTCCAAACGTTAAGACCGGGTGGAAGGCCGGCAGGCATCGTACCGACCCGGGCTGGGCCAGTCGTTAGCTCAAAGTTAGAAAACGGTTAAGCCGCGCCTGTTCAGGCGATCGGATTCACGTTTCGTCGACGCGCCCGACCCGCGCGCCTCGGCGCGGGCAGGCGTTCAGTGCGCCAGCGCGGGGATGGCCGCGTAGTGGATCGGCGGCGGCGGCTCGGTGGCCTCCGGGCCGAAGGACACCTCTTCCCAGGCGTCGGTCTGGGCGATCAGCGAGCGCACCAGGGTGTTGTTGAGCGCGTGACCGGACTTGTAGCCCTCGTACTTGCCCAGGATCGCGTGGCCGGCCAGATAGAGGTCGCCGATGGCGTCCAGGATCTTGTGGCGCACGAACTCGTCGGCGTAGCGCAGGCCGTCGTCGTTGAGCACGCGGAACTCGTCCAGCACGATCGCGTTGTCCATCGAGCCGCCCAGGCCCAGGTTGCGCTCGCGCATGTACTCCAGATCGCGCATGAAGCCGAAGGTGCGCGCACGCGCGACCTCGCGGATGTAGCCGCCGGTGGAAAAGTCCACCTCGGCGCGCGACTGCGAGGCCGGGATCATCGGGTGGTCGAACTTGACCGTGAAGCCCAGCTTGAAGCCGTCGTAGGGCTCGAACCGCGCGATCTTGTCGCCGTCGCGCACTTCCACCGGCTTGGTCACGCGGATGAAGCGCTTGGGCACGTTCTGTTCGACGATGCCGGCGGACTGCAGCAGGAACACGAACGGGCTGGCCGAACCGTCCATGATCGGCAGTTCGGCCGCGGACAGTTCGACATAGATGTTGTCGATGCCCAGGCCGGCCAGGGCCGACATCAGGTGTTCGACGGTCTGGACCTTGGCCGGGCCGCAGCTCAGGCCCGTGCACAGCGTGGTCTCGGTAACCAGCGAGGCATCGCCGGGGATCTCCACGACCGGATCAAGATCGACGCGACGGAACACCACGCCGGTGTTCGGGGCCGCCGGGCGCAGGGTCATGAAGACCTTGTTGCCGCTGTGCAGGCCCACGCCGGTGGCGCGGATCACGTTCTTGAGAGTGCGCTGGGGGATCATCGGGGAGCTCGCACGCGAAATGTCAACAATTCGTGATGATACCACCCGGGTCTGAACCTGAATGGAAGCGTGTCACGGCACGCGTACCTGCCCCACGGGCGCGGCGCGCGTCCTGGCGGTGAAAAGCCCGCCGGACCGGGCACGCCGGCCCGGCGGGAAATCACTTGGACACGTCACGGTGTGTACTGCGCCGGTGTCGGCGCGCGGCCGGCAGCAGGCTGCCGGTTCGCGCGCGTGACCGGGTGAAGCGGTGGATCAGTCGGCCTGGCGGCGCAGAAACGCCGGGATGTCCAGGTAGTTGTCCGGCAGCTCGGCCGCACCGGCGGGGCCGCCGACGCTGGGCTCGGTGCCGGCGTTGCGACGCAGGCCCAGGCCCTGGGTGGCGCCCATCACCGGGTCGATCTTGCCGGTGGCAGTGGTGTTGGGCAGCGGCACGGCGTCGACCGGCAGGCCGGTGGTGGCATCGCGCACCAGCTTGATCGGCGCACGCACCGTCTCGCGCGGCTGGTAGCCACCGCCCAGGTCGGTGCCACGCACCGGCTGGCGGGCGACGGCGCGGTTCAGGCCGGTGGCGACCACGGTCACGCGGACTTCGTCCTGCATGTTCGGGTCGAGCACGGTGCCCACCACCACGGTGGCGTCCTCCGAGGCGAAGCCCTCCACGGTGCGGCCGACCTCGTCGAACTCGGCCATGGTGAAGTCCGGACCGGCGGTGATGTTGACCAGGATGCCGTTGGCGCCGGACAGGTTGACGTCGTCCAGCAGCGGGTTCTGGATCGCGGCCTCGGCGGCGGCCTGGGCGCGGTCGTCGCCGCGGGCGGCGCCGGTGCCCATCATGGCCAGGCCCATCTCGCTCATCACGGTGCGCACGTCGGCGAAGTCGACGTTGATCAGGCCCGGACGCACGATCAGGTCGGCGATGCCCTGCACGGCGCCCAGCAGCACGTCGTTGGCGGCGCGGAAGGCCTGGATCATCGTGGCGTTGCGGCCCAGCACGGTGATCAGCTTCTCGTTGGGGATGGTGATCAGCGAGTCGCAGTGGGTGGACAGCTCCTCGATGCCCTTCAGCGCGACCTGCATGCGGCGACGGCCTTCGAAGGGGAACGGCTTGGTGACCACGGCCCACGGTCAGGATGCCCATCTCCTTGGCCAGCTGCGCCACGACCGGCGCGGCGCCGGTGCCGGTGCCGCCGCCCATGCCGGCGGTGATGAACACCATGTCCGCGCCGGTCAGCGCCTCGATGATGCGGTCGCGGTCTTCCAGCGCGGCCTGGCGGCCGACTTCCGGGTTGGCGCCTGCGCCCAGGCCCTTGGTGACGTTGCCGCCGAGCTGCAGCTGCTGCTTGGCGCCGCAGTTCTTGATCGCCTGCGAGTCGGTGTTGGCGGTGATGAACTCCACGCCGTCCACGCTGCTGGCCACCATGTGCGCCACGGCGTTGCCGCCGCCGCCGCCCACGCCGATGACCTTGATCACCGCGTTGGGAGCCATCGTTTCAACCAGTTCGAAATGTGCCATGTCCGTTGTCCTCATCTTTGTGTGGGTATGTCTTTTGAATACAGCTGGGTGACGCTCAAATCCCGTTGTCCCTGCCCTCGCCTCACGCCGGCGCGCCCTCGCGTCGGCGTCGTGCCTCTTGCCGCGTCGAATCAGAATTCGCCGCGGTACCAGTTCTGCAGTTTCTTGAACAAGCTGCCGGCCTTGCCCGTGGGCAGCGACGGCCGGCGCGGATGCTCGATCTGGCTGCCCATCAGCAGCAGGCCCACGCCGGTGGCGTGGACCGGGTTGCCGACCACCTCGCCCAGGCCGGTGACGTGCTGGGGAATGCCGATGCGCACCGGCATCTGCAGCATCTCCTCGGCCAGCTCGACCACGCCTTCCATCTTCGAGGCGCCGCCGGTGAGCACCATGCCGGCGCGCACCAGTTCCTCGAAGCCGGAGCGGCGCAGCTCGGCCTGGACCATCTCGAAGATCTCCTCGTAGCGACCCTGCACCGCCTGCGCCAGCGAATGGCGCGGCATGCGCCGCGGCGGGCGATCGCCCACCGACGGCACCTGGATCGATTCCTCGGCGGTGGCCAGCTGGGCCAGCGCGCAGGCGTAGCGCACCTTGATCTGCTCGGCCTCCGGGGTGGGCGTGCGCAGCATGTGCGCGATGTCGTTGGTGACGTGGTCGCCGGCGATCGGCAGCGAGGCGGTGTGGCAGATCGCGCCGTGCACGAACACCGCCAGGTCGGTGGTGCCGGCGCCCATGTCGACCAGGACCACGCCCAGCTCGCGCTCGTCGGCGGTCAGCACCGCCACCGAGGAGCCCAGCGAGGACAGGATCAGATCGTCGATCTGCAGGCCGCAGCGCTGCACGCACTTGGAGATGTTGGCCGCGGCCGACTGCGCGCAGACCACCAGGTGCGCGTCCACTTCCAGGCGCACGCCGGTCATGCCGACCGGGTTGCGGATGCCTTCCTGCGAGTTGTCCAGCTTGTACTCGCGCGGGATGGCATGAAGGATCTTCTGGTCGGCCGGGATGGCCACGGCCTTGGCGGCGTCGAGTACGCGATCCAGGTCGGCCCAGGTCACCTCGCCGTCGCGGATCGGCACGATGCCGGGCGAGTTCTTGCACTGCACGTGGGCGCCGGAGATCGAGGCGTAGACGCTGCGGATCTCGCAGCCGGCCATCAGTTCGGCTTCCTCCACCGCGCGCTGGATCGACTGCACGGTCGATTCGATATCGACCACCACGCCGCGCTTGAGCCCACGCGACTCATGGCTGCCGATGCCGATCACCTCGATCGGATTGCCCGGGGAATATTCGCCGACCAGCGCAGTCACCTTGGAGGTGCCGATGTCCAGTCCGACGATCAGGGATTTGTCGCCCTTGCGGTTCATGCGTGGAATGCCTGCTGCGATGCGTGTGCGGTCAGCGCGGCCATCGGGGCCGGTGCGCTGACGGGAGGAGGAGTCGTGGCGGCGCCATCGTTGGCGGCCGGCCTGGCGTTGCCCCAGGTCAGGGCGAAGCCGTTGGTGTAGCGCAGGTCCACGCTGGCCAGCTGGCGCGGATCGCCGAGCAGGCGCGGCAGCAGGCGCACGAAGCGCTGCAGGCGCGGACGGGCGTCGGCGCGGCCGATCACCACGTTCAGGCCGTTGCCCAGGGTCAGCGACCAGCTGCCGCGCGCATCCATCGCCAGCGCGTCCACCTTCAGCCCCAGCGGCGCGAACAGCTGGGTCGATTCGTTGTACAGGGCCACCACCTCGGCCACCTGGCTCTCCGGACCGCCGAGCTGCGGCAGCGCGCTGGCGTCGACGTTCTTGGGCAGCGGGAACAGCGCCCCGTCCACCGACAGCAGCTTGTCGCTGCCCCAGCGGGCGAAGGGCTTGTGTTCGATCACGGTCACTTCCAGCACGTCGGGCCAGCGCTTGCGCACCTGCGCGCGCTCGACCCAGGGCAGGCGCTCGACCGCGCGCTGCGCATCGCTCAGCTGCACGGCGAAGTAGCCGCGCGCCGCATACGGCAGCACCACCGCGCGCAGCTGCGCCGGATCGACGCGGTGCAGCTCGCCGCCGACGCGCAGCCGCTTCAGCGGCCAGCGTTCGGCGCCGATCCAGCCGTTGAACACGGCCACGACCGGGCAGGGCGACCAGCGCCAGCGCCAGGATCCAGGTCAGCACGCGCAGGGCATTGCTCATGGGCGCGCTCCGCGCGCGGGATTCGGGATTCGGGATTGGGGATGGGAAACGGCCGCGGCGACGCATGCGGCGCCGCTGTCGACCCATCCCGAATCCCGAATCCCGAATCCCGGCTTCATACCGTCTGCTCCAGGATGCGCCAGCACAGATCCTCGAACCCCAGCCCGGCCTGGCGCGCGGCCTTGGGCACCAGCGAGTGGCTGGTCATGCCCGGCGCGGTGTTGACCTCGAGCAGGAAGAACGCGCCGCTGGCGGCGTCGCGCATCACGTCCACGCGGCCCCAGCCGCCGCAGCCGGCGGCGTTGAAGGCGGCCAGCGCGATGCGCCGGATCTCTTCCTCGGCCTCTCCCTCCAGGCCGGGGCACAGGTACTGGGTGTCCTCGGCGATGTACTTGGCGTTGTAGTCGTACCAGGCGCCCTTGGGCACGATGCGGATCGAGGGCAGCGCGGTCTGGCCGAGGATGCCGACGGTCAGCTCGTCGCCGACCACCAGCTGCTCCATCAGCAGCTCGCCGTCGTAGCGCGCGGCCAGCGCCACCGCCTCGTCCAGCTGCGCGTCCTCGAACACGCGGGTGACGCCGACGCTGGAGCCTTCGTTGGCCGGCTTGACGATCACCGGCAGGCCCAGCTCGGCGGCCGCGGCATGCACGGCCGCTTTCGGCATCCTGCCTTCAGCGGCACTCGCGCGATCCTGCGCATCGGCGGCCGCATCGGCCGTCGCCGCCAGGCGCACGTAGCGCGGGGTCGGCAGGCCCAGCGACAGCCACACCTGCTTGGTGCGCACCTTGTCCATGCTCAGCGCCGAGCCGAGCACGTTCGAGCCGGTATAAGGCACGCCGAAGGCCGTCATCAGGCCCTGGACCACGCCGTCCTCACCGCCACCGTTGTGACCGTGCAGCACGTTGAACACGCGATCGCAGCCGCCCTGCGCCAGCAGCGTGGCCAGCGCGGGGATGCCATCGACCGCGAAGGCGTCCACGCCGCGCGCGGTCAGCGCCTCGAGCACGTTGGCGCCGGAGTTCAGCGACACCTCGCGCTCGCTGGAGGTGCCGCCCATCAGCACGGCGACGCGGCCGAACGCGGCCGCATCGACGATGCGCGAGGACGGAAGCGACAGCGCGCTCATGCCTGGCCTCCCGGGGCGAAGCCCTGCGCGGCGATCTGCTGGGCGACCGCGCCGATGTCGCCGGCGCCCATCATCAGCAGCAGGTCGCCATCGGCCAGCACGTCGGGCAGCACGGTGGACAGGTCGGCCACGCTGCTGACCACGACCGGCTCGTTGCGGCCGCGCGCGCGGATGGCGCGCGCCAGCGACTTGGCGTCGGCCCCGGCGATCGGCGCCTCGCCGGCCGGATAGACCTCGCTCAGCACCAGCGCGTCGACCTCGCTCAGCACCGCGGCGAAGGCGTCGAACTGATCGCGCGTGCGGCTGTAGCGATGCGGCTGGAAGGCCACCACCAGGCGTTTGTCCGGCCAGCCGCCGCGCGCGGCGGCGAACACCGCGGCCAGCTCCTTGGGATGGTGGCCGTAGTCATCGATCAGCTGCACGGTCGCGCCGCGCCCGGTGTCGATGGCGCCCAGGTCGTTGAAGCGCCGGCCGATGCCGGAGAAGTTGGCCAGGGCGCGCGCGATCGTGCCCGGCTGCACGCCCAGCTGCCAGCCCACCGCCGCGGCGGCCAGCGCATTGAGCACGTTGTGCTTGCCCGGCAGCGCCAGGGTCACGCCGACCGACACGTCCTCGGGCAGGCACAGGGTGAAGCGCATGCGCCCGGCCTCCTGCACCACGTTCTCGGCACGGATATCGGCGCCGTCGGACAGGCCGTAGGTCATCACATGGCGCGGCGTCTCGGCGGCCAGCGCGGCCACTTCCGGATCGTCGATGCACAGCACGGCCAGGCCATAGAACGGCAGGCGCTGCAGGAACTCGGCGAAGGCCGCCTGCACGCGGGCGAAGTCGTTGCCGTAGTTCTCCAGGTGATCGGCATCGATGTTGGTGATGACCGCGATCAGCGGATTCAGGCGCAGGAAGCTGCCGTCGCTCTCGTCGGCCTCGGCCACCAGCCACTGACCGTCGCCGAGCTTGGCGTTGGCGCCCGCCGAGAGCAGCTGGCCGCCGATGACATAGGTCGGGTCCAGGCCACCCTCGCTGAGCACCGCGGCGGTCAGCGAGGTGGTGGTGGTCTTGCCGTGCGTGCCGGCCACGGCGATGCCGCGGCGGAAGCGCATCAGCTCGGCCAGCATCATCGCGCGCGGCACGATCGGGATGCGCTGGCTGCGCGCTTCCATCAGCTCGGGGTTGTCGGCCTTGATCGCGCTGGAGACGACCACGCAGTCGGTGCCCAGCACGTTGGAGGCGTTGTGGCCGCGCATCACGCGCGCGCCGAGCGAGGCCAGGCGCCGGGTGGCCGCGTTCTCCGACGCGTCCGAGCCGGAGACCTCGTAGCCCAGCGTGCACAGCACCTCGGCGATGCCGCTCATGCCCGAGCCGCCGATGCCGACGAAGTGCACACGGCGAAAGGCCTGCGCCAGGTTGCCGGTGTTCTGCAGCCGGCGTTCACGCGCCGCGGAAATCATGCGGCTTCCTCCAGAATGATGTCTGCGATGCGTTCGGCCGCATCGATGCGGGCCAGCCCGCGCGCGGCGATGGCCATGTCCAGCCGGCGCTGCGGGTCGGCCGAGAGCACGGCCAGCACGCGCTGCAGGTGCACGTTCAAGCTGTCGTCCTGCTTGAGCAGCACCGCGGCGCCGTGTTCGACCAGGTACTGCGCGTTGCGGGTCTGGTGGTCGTCCACCGCCGCAGCGAAGGGCACCAGCACGCTGCCGATGCCGGCGGCGCACAGCTCGGCCAGGGTCGAGGCGCCGGCGCGGCATACGACCAGGTCGGCCCACGCATAGGCCTGCGCCATGTCGGCGATGAAGCTCTCCACGCTGGCGGGCACGCCGGCCTTCGCGTAGGCCGCGTCGGCCTCGGCGCGCAGCTTCTCGCCGCACTGGTGGCGCACCTGCGCCTCCAGCTTCAGCGCGGCCAGCGCCTGCGGCACGGCGGTGTTGAGCGCGCGCGCGCCCTGGCTGCCGCCCAGCACCAGCAGGCGCAGCGGGCCTTCGCGGCCGGCCAGACGCTCGCGCGGCGGGGCGATGGCGGCGATCTCCTCGCGCACCGGGTTGCCGACGGCTTCCTCGCGCGTGGCGAAGCTGCCCGGGAAGCCGGTCAGCACGCGACGCGCGACACGCGACAGCAGCTTGTTGGTCATGCCCGGCGCGCGGTTCTGCTCGTGCACCAGCAGCGGCCGGCCCTGCAGCCGGGCGGCCACGCCACCCGGGCCGGCCGCATAGCCGCCGAAACTGATGACCGCACGCGGCGCACGCCGGCGCAGCACGCCGGCGGCGGCCATGACCGCCGCGGCGATGCGCAGCGGCGCGCCGAACAGCGCCGCGGCGCCCTTGCCGCGCAGGCCCTTGACCGCGATGGTGTCCAGCGCGATGTCGTGCTGCGGCACCAGGCGCGTTTCCATCTGTCCGTCGGCGCCCAGCCAGGTCACCGGCACGCCGCGCGCGCGCAGCACCTTGGCCACGGCCAGCGCGGGGAAGATGTGGCCGCCGGTGCCGCCGGCCAGGATCATCACGGGCGCGTTGCCTGCCATCAACCAATCCGCTCGAAAGTGGGTTCGATGCGCTGCGGGCGCGCGTTGCCGCGCACGGCGGCCTTGGCCGGTGCCGGCTGCGGCGCGGGCTCGCCGGCGCGCGCGGGCGTGGCGACTTGAGCAACCTGCGGGGAGGAGCCCTCGTCGCGCTGATCGCGCGACTCGATGCCGCGGGTCAGCGCGATGTGCTTCTCGGCACGGCTGAGTTCGTAGGACACGCGCAGCAGCAGGCCCATCGCCGCGCAGGTCATCAACACCGACGAGCCGCCGGAGGAGATCAGCGGCAGGGTCAGGCCCTTGGTCGGCAGCAGGCCCAGGTTGACGCCGATCGAGACGAAGGCCTGCATGCCGATCCACAGCGCGATGCCGAAGGCGATGTAGCCGGCGAAGTGACGGTTGCGGCCGATGCAGCGGTAGCCGACATACAGCGCGCGGCCGACCAGCAGCGCGTACAGGCCGATGATGGCGCACACACCGAGGAAGCCGAGCTCCTCGCCGATGACCGAGAAGATGAAGTCGGTGTGCGCCTCGGGCAGGTAGTTGAGCTTTTGCACCGAGCTGCCCAGGCCCACGCCGGTCCATTCGCCGCGGCCGATGGCCATCAGCGCGTTGGACAGCTGGTAGCCCGAGCCCAGCTGGTCCTTCCACGGATCCAGGAAGGAGGTGACGCGGCGCATGCGGTAGGGCTCGAACACCACCAGCGCCACCAGCGCCGGCAGCAGGGCCAGCACCGGCATGGTCATGCGCGGCAGGTTGGCGCCGCCCAGGATCAGCATGCCGGCGGTGATGCCCAGCAGCAGCGTGGACGAGCCGAAGTCCGGCTGCAGCAGCAGCAGCGCGATCAGCACCAGCACCACGCCGATGGCCTTGATCAGCGCACCCCAGGTCGCATTGACCTCGTCGCGGAAGCGCACCAGGTAGCTGGCCAGCCAGACGATGTAGAGCACCTTGACCGCCTCGACCGTCTGGAAGCGGGTGAAGCCCAGATTGATCCAGCGCCGCGCGCCGTTGACCGTGCTGCCCAGCCCCGGCACGAACACCACCACCAGCAGCGCGAAGCAGCCCAGCAGCAGCAGCTGGTTGTACTTCTCGATGGACTTGAGCTCCATGCGCATGGCGGTGATCGCCAGGCCCACGCCCAGCGCCAGGAACACCACGTGGCGGCTCAGGTAGTAGTACGGCGTGGAGGCCATGGCGATCGAGGCCGAGGCCACCATCACCACGCCGATCGCCGCCAGCGCTCCGGCGGCGGCCACCAGCCAGAAGTCGTACTGCCCACCGATCGATTCCAGGCGCATGGCCTGCTTACGGAAGTCGTTCATCAGCGCACCTTCAACGTGGCCAGACCGACAAGGACCAGGATCACCGAAATGATCCAGAACCGGACGATGACGCGCGGTTCGGGCCAGCCCTTGAGTTCGAAGTGGTGATGGATGGGCGCCATGCGAAACACGCGCTTGCCGGTGAGCTTGAAGCTGGCCACCTGGATCATCACCGAGAGCGTCTCGACGACGAAGATGCCGCCCATCACCACCAGCACCAGTTCCTGACGCACGATCACCGCGATGGTGCCGAGCACCGCACCGAGCGCCAGCGCGCCGATGTCGCCCATGAACACCATCGCCGGATAGGTGTTGAACCACAGAAAGCCCAGGCCCGCGCCGGCGATGGCCGCGCAGATGATCACCAGCTCGCCCGCGCCCGGGACCTGCGGGATCTGCAGATAGTTGGAGAACACCACGTTGCCCGAGGCGTAGGCGAACACCGCCAGCGCGCAGGCCACCAGCACGGTCGGCATGATCGCCAGCCCGTCCAGGCCGTCGGTGAGGTTGACCGCGTTGGAGAAGCCCACGATCCAGAAGTAGGCGATGGTGACGAAGCCCACCCCGGCCAGCGGCAGCGCCACGGCCTTGAACAGCGGGATGTAGAACGTGGTCGCCGCCGCCACATCCGCGGTGTGCCACAGGAAGATGCCCGCGGCCAGGCCGAAGATCGACTGCAGCAGGTACTTCCAGCGCGACTTCAGGCCGTTGGGATCGCGGCGCACGATCTTGATCCAGTCGTCGTACCAGCCGATCGCGCCGAAGGCCACCATCACCGCCAGCACCAGCCACACGTAGCGGTTGCGCAGGTCGCCCCACAGCAGCGTGGCCAGCGCCACGGTCATCAGGATCAGCGCGCCGCCCATGGTCGGCGTGCCGGCCTTGGAGAAATGCGTCTGCGGGCCGTCGCTGCGGATCGGCTGGCCGCCCTTGAACTGCGCCAGCCGGCGGATCACCGCCGGGCCCATCCACAGCGACAGGAACAGCGCGGTCAGCGCCGCCAGGATCGCGCGCAGGGTCAGGTAGTTGAAGATCGCGAAGACCGAGTCCAGTTGCCTCAGCCAGCGGGCCAGTTCAAGCAGCATGCGCGGTGCCTCCCGTGGATTGCGCGGGCGCGGCGGGAAGCAGCGCGGTGACGATGCGGTCCATCGCGCTGCCGCGGGACCCCTTGACCAGGATCACGGGACGCGAGGCCGGCGAAGCGGAACCGGACGCGGACGCGTCCAGCTCCGAGGCCAGCGCCTGGGCCAGCGCGGCGTGAGTGTCGAACACGCGCGCGCCGTCGCCGAAGGCCGCGGCCGCGTGGGCGCTCAGTTCGCCCAGCGCGTACAAGCGGGCGATCCCGGCCTGCCTGGCCTGGGCGCCGGCGGCGGCGTGCAGCGCCGCGCCTTCCGGGCCCAGCTCGCGCATGTCGCCCAGCACCAGCCAGCCGTGCCGGGTGGTGGCGGCCAGCGTGTCGATCGCGGCGGCCAGCGAACCGGGGTTGGCGTTGTAGCTGTCGTCGATGAGCACCGCGCCGGAGGGCAGCGTGTGCGAGACCTGGCGGCCGGCGACCGGGCGCGCGGCCTGCAGGCCTTCGACGATGGTGGCCAGCGCCACGCCGCAGCCCAGCGCCAGGCCGGTGGCGGCCAGCGCGTTGCGTACGTTGTGCCGGCCCGGCAGCGGCAGACGCACCTGCGCCTCGCCTTGCGGGGTGAGCAGGGTGAAGTGCGAGCCTTCCGCGTCGGTGACGATGTCGCGCGCGCGGATGTCGGCGCTGCCTTCCAGGCCGAAGCGCAGCACGCGCCGGCCCGCGGCCAGGCCGGCGAAGTATTCGACGAAGGCATCGTCGGCGTTGATCACCGCCACGCCCGTCTCAGGCAGCGCGCTGTAGATCGCGCCCTTGGTCTGGGCGACGCCGAGCAGGCTGCCCATGCGTTCCAGATGCGCCGGCGCGATGTTGTTGACCAGCGACACGTCGGGGCGGGCGATGTCGGTCAGGTAGGCGATGTCGCCCGGCTTGCCGGCGCCCATCTCGTAGACGGCGTACTCGGCCGCGTCCGGGGCCTCGATCACCGCCAGCGGCAGGCCGATCTCGTTGTTGCGGTTGCCCGGCGTCGACCAGGTCTGGCCGGCGCGCTCGAGGATGGACAGCACCAGCGCCTTGACGCTGGTCTTGCCGTTGCTGCCGGTGATGGCCACCACCTTGCCCGCGCGATCGCGCTGCAGGCCGGCGGCCAGGCGCGCCAGCGCCTGCTGCGTGTCGGCCACCACCACCTGCGGCAGCGCGCTGTCCACGGCGTGATCGACCAGCAGCGCGCCGGCGCCCTGCGCGGCGGCCTGGGCGATGAAGTCGTGGCCGTCGAAGCGCTCACCGCGCAGGGCTACGTACAGGCTGCCCGGGCGCAGCGCGCGGGTGTCGTTGGACACCGCCGCCACGGTGACGTCATCGCCATGCAGCTCGCCGCCGGCCAGGTGCGCGATCAGCGACAGGGGCAGACGGTTCATCGCCGCGCCTCCAGGTCCCGGTCCAGCGTCGCGCGCGCCTCGAGGGCCGCCCGCGCCTGCACAGTGTCGTCGAAGGCATGCCTGACGCCGTGGACTTCCTGATAGGGCTCATGCCCCTTGCCGGCGATCAGCACGATGTCACCGGCCTGCGCCTGGCTCACCGCGTGGGCGATGGCGCGCGCGCGGTCGCGCTGCACCTCGAAGCGCACGCCGTGCGCGTCGAATCCGGCCACGATGTCGGCGACGATGGCATCGCCGTCCTCGCTGCGCGGATTGTCGTCGGTGACGATCACCGCGTCGGCGTGTTGCTGTGCGATCCGCGCCATCTGCGGACGCTTGCCGCGATCGCGGTCGCCGCCGCAGCCGAACACGCAGATCAGGCGCCCCTCGAGGTGGCCGCGCAGGCTGGTCAAGGCCTGCTGCAGCGCGTCGGGGGTATGCGCGTAATCGATCACCACCAGCGGCTGACCGTCGACGCCGCCGAGGCGGTTCATGCGGCCGTGGATCGGCCGCAGCTGGCCCAGCACCTGGGCGATGCGCGTCGGCGCGATGCCGGTGGCGTGCAGCACGCCGGCCACGGCCAGCAGGTTGTCCACGTTGAAGCGTCCCAGCAGCGGCGAGCGCACCGGATGCACGGCATCGCCGAGCGCCAGCGAGAAGCCGATGCCCGACGCATCCAGCACGACATCGCGCGCCTGCACGGCGGCCTGCGCCGCGCCGAGCGCGCTGACGCCGACCAGCTGCACTCCGTCGGCCAGCTTGCCCGGCAGGCTCGCGCCGAAGGCATCGTCCAGGTTGACCACCGCGGCCCGCAGGCCGGCGCGCTGGAACAGCCGCGCCTTGGCCGCGCCGTAGCCTTCCATGGTGCCGTGGTAGTCCAGATGATCGCGGGTGAGGTTGGTGAACACCGCCACGTCGAAGGCGACCGCATCCACGCGGGTCTGCACCAGCGCGTGCGAGCTGACTTCCATCGCCACCGCCTGCGCGCCGGCCTCGTGCAGCTGCGCCAGCAGCGCATGGGTCTGCAGCACCAGCGGCGTGGTGAAGCCGGTCGGCTGCACCTGCCCGTACAGGCCGGCGCCGAGCGTGCCGATGCTGCCGCCGGTCACGCCGAGCAGATGCCAGGCCTGGCCGAGCAGCTGCACGAAGGAGGTCTTGCCGTTGGTGCCGGTCACCCCGACCACGGTCATCTGCCGCGAGGGGTGGCCGTAGAAGGTGTCGGCCATCGCGCCCAGCCGATGACGCAGACCGGGCACGGCGATCGCATCGGCCGGGGCCGGCAGCGTGTCGGGCGCCGGCGGTTCGAACAGGATCGCCGCCGCGCCCGCCGCGCGCGCCTGCTCGACGAAGCCCAGCCCGTGCCAGGTCGAGGGGCTGTTGTCGACCGGACCAATGGCCACGAAGGCATCGCCCGGCCGCACGCTGCGGCTGTCCTGGGTCAGCCCGTGCACGATCAGGCCCGCCGGGACGGCGGGCACGTCGGGCAGCAGCGTGGACAGGGCCATGGCGCGGCTCATTCCAGGCTCCTGGGCAGCGCCGGCTCGGCCTTAGCCTGGATCGGCGCGGGCAGTGGCGCGGGCAACGGCTTGGGCAGCGCGGCGACGGTCGGCGGACGCTTGGGCGCCTGCGCGGCGCGCTTGGCCTCGTCCTTGGCCTGCGCGGCCAGCCAGCTGTCGATGTCGTCCGGCGGCACGTCCATCAGGCGCAGCGCGTCTTCCATCACGTTGTGGAACACCGGCGCGGACACCAGGCCGCCGTAGTACTTGCCGGCCTGCGGGTCGCGGATCACGGTGACCATGACGAAGCGCGGATTGGTCGCCGGCACCAGCCCGGCGAACAGCGCGGTGTAGTGGCCCGAGGCATAGCTGCCGCCCGAGGCAATGCGCGCGGTACCGGTCTTGCCGGCCACGTGATAGCCCGGCACGGCCGCATCCTTGGCGCCGCCCTGGGTGACCACGGTCTCCATCATGGCGATGACCTGCTTGGTCACCTCCCGGGGCACGACCTGCACGCTGTTCTCGCTGCGCATGCCCTTGATGAAGGTCGGGGTGACCAGCACGCCGCCGTTGCCGATGGTCGCGTAGGCGCGGGCGATCTGCAGCGGCGACACTGCCAGGCCGTAGCCGTAGGACATCGTGGTCTTGGACGTGCCGCTCCAGCGCGCGGGCGAAGGGAACAGACCCGAGGCTTCACCCGGGAATCCGCTATGCGGCGCGCTGCCGTAACCGAAGGCCTTGACCGTGTTGTAGAAGGTCTGGTCCTGGATCTTGTCGGCGATCTTGGCCGCGCCGATGTTGGAGCTGTGCGTGATCACCCCGCCCACGGTCAGCACGCCGTTGTTGCGCGGCACGTCGCGGATGGTGAAGCCGCCCTTGAGCGCCATGTAGCCCGGGTTGGTGTCGATCAGCGTGCTCGGCGTGACCACGCCCGCCGCCAGCGCGGTGGAGATGGTGATGGGCTTCATCGTCGAGCCCGGCTCGACCAGGTCGGTGACCGCGCGGTTGCGGTGCACGTCCGGCTTGCCCAGGTCCTGCGCGTTGGGGTTGAACGTGGGCAGGTTGGCCATGGCCAGCACCTCGCCGGTGGCCACGTCCAGGATCACCACCGAGCCGCCTGCGGCCTGGTTGTCGTCGATCGCGCGGCGCAGCTCGCGCGCGGCGATGTACTGGATGCGGCGGTCCACGCTCAGGGTCAGGTCGTTGCCCGGCTGCGCCGGGCGCACCAGGTCGATGTTCTCCACGATGTGGCCGGCCTGGTCGCGGATGACCTTCTTCAGGCCCGGCTTGCCGCGCAGCCAGTCGTCGAAGGCCAGCTCCAGGCCTTCCTGACCGCGGTCGTCGATGTTGGTGAAGCCCAGGATGTGGGCCATCACCTCGCCCTGCGGGTAAAAGCGCTTGTACTCGCGCTGCGAATACACGCCGGGCACGCCGTGGGCCAGGATCGCCTTGGCCGCGTCGGGATTGATGCGGCGCTTGAGATACATGAACTCCTTGTCCGCCTTCTGGCTCACGCGGCGGGTCAGGCTCTCCAGCGGCTCGCCCAGCGCCTGGGCCAGCTCGGGCAGGCGGTCGGGCGACTTGAGCAGTTCGCGCGGATCGCACCACACCGATTCCACCGGCGAGGACACGGCCAGCGGCTCGCCGTTGCGGTCGGTGATCATGCCGCGCGAGGTCGGGATGGCCAGCTCGCGGGTGAACCGCGCGTCGCCTTCCTTCTGATAGAAGTCGCTGTTGATCAGCTGCACGTAGGCGGCGCGGCCGACCAGGCTGACCGAGCACAGCACCAGCGCGCCGCCGACCAGCAGCAGGCGGTTGCGCAGGTCGTAGCGCGCGCGGTTGCGGTTGCGCGGCAGCGCGCCCTTGCGCTCGCCGTTGCGCTTGATCACCCGCTCGATGGCATCGCGCAGGCTCATGGGCGGATCACCACGACGTCGGCCGATTCGGGCGACTTCATGCCCAGACGCTCGCGCGCGATGCGCTCGACGCGATTGCTCTCGCCCACGGTGGCCTGCTCCAGCTGCAGCCGGCCGAATTCGATGTTCAGCTCATCGCGCGCCTTGTCCAGCTGGTTGAGCTGGACGAACAGCACGCGGTGCTGGTGACGCGCGTACACCACCGCGATGGCGGTGGCGATGTTGGCCACGATCACGACGATGAGCAGCAGGCGGGTCATGCGGCCTGCCCCAGCTTCTCGGCCACGCGCAGCACCGCGCTGCGGGCGCGCGGGTTGGCGGCGGTTTCCTCGGCGTCGGCGCGGGCCGCGTCCTGGATGATCTTCAGCGTGGGCGTGAAGTCCTGCGCCACCGGCAGGCGGCGGTTGCCGGCCGGCGCCTTGGCGTGGCCGGCGATGAAGCGCTTGACGATACGGTCTTCCAGCGAATGGAAGCTGATCACCGCCAGCCGGCCGCCGACCTTCAGCCGCGACAGGGCCGCGTCCAGGCCCAGCTCCAGATCGGCCAGCTCGCGGTTGATGTGGATGCGGATGGCCTGGAAGCTGCGCGTGGCCGGATGAATCTTGTCCTTGCCGCGCGGCATCACGCTGGCGATCAGCTCGGCCAGCTGCGCGGTGCGGGTCAGCGGGGTCTCGCCGCGGCGCGCGACGATGGCGCGGGCGATGCGCCGGCTCATGCGCTCCTCGCCGTACTGCCACAGCACGTCGGCGATCTCGGCCTCTTCGGCGCGCGCCAGCCACTGCGCGGCGCTCTCGCCCGCGTCCGGATCCATGCGCATGTCCAGCGGGCCGTCCTTGCCGAAGGAGAAGCCGCGCTCGGCCACGTCCAGCTGCGGCGAGGACACGCCCAGGTCCAGCAGCACGCCGTCCAGGCCATCGGCCGTGGCGTCCCACTGCGCCAGCTCGGCGAAGCTGCCGCGATACACCGACACGCGTGCATCGCCGTCGAACACGGCGTGCGCATGGGCGATCGCGTCGGGATCCTTGTCCATCAGCAGCAGTCGGCCTCCCGGGCCGAGTCGTTGCAGCACGCCGCGCGCATGGCCGCCGCGGCCGAGCGTGCCGTCCAGATACGTTCCGTCCACCTTCACCTGCAGCCCGTCCATGCACTGGGCGAACATCACCGGAAGGTGGCCGGGCTGCGCGTCGGGGCGCATCCGGGCACCTGCCGTCACAGCCTGAGCTCGAGCAGCTCCTCGCCCAGATCCTCGTCAGACAACGTCTGCTGGATCTGCGCGCGGTGCGCCTGCTCGCTCCATAGTTCGAACTTGTCGCCCATGCCCAACAGCACGGCCTTCTTCTCGATGCCGACCGCGGCGCGATGGCTCGGCGGCACGGTCACCCGGCCGTTGCCATCCAGCTCCAGGAACGCGGCCGAGCCCACCAGCTTCTGCTGCAGGGTGCGCACGGTGCGCTTGGTGTTGGGCATGGCCATCACCTCGTCGCGCACGCGCTCCCAGGCCGTGGCGTCGTACAGCCACAGGCAGCCGGCCTCGAAGGGGTTGTAGGTCAGCACCAGGCGGTTGCCGCACGCGCGCGCGACCTGGTCACGGTAAGCGGTGGGGACCGCCAACCTGCCCTTGTCGTCCACTGTGATGGCGGTTTCGCCCTGGAACACGTCCCCTCTACCTCGACTTCAGCACTGCGGCGATCATTGAACCACGAAAAACCACAGAAACCCCGGATTTCCCGCTCGTGCCCACCTTAGCACTGGGCAAAGGGTTGTCAACAACTCGCACACGGGAAAATCACTTTCCGGATCAATGGCTTGCAACGAACTTCAGAGACTTGTTCAAGCCTTATCCACAAGTTGCTGTTTCGTCTCAAATTTTGAGATTGGACGGAGATTCAGGGCTGTGCAGGGGATGTGAAGTGACCGCTGTCACGGCCGCGCCCGGGCGGCGGCCGGGCGCGCGCACTGCGCAGACTCGGCCGACAATGGGCGCATGTGCCTGGTCGCGATCGCCTGGAAAACCCACCCCCGCTGGCGCCTGGTCCTGGCCGGCAACCGCGACGAATTCCACGCCCGTCCCACCGCCGCGCTGGCGCCCTGGGCCGACCGTCCCGGCGTGATGGCCGGGCGCGACCTGCGGTCCGGCGGCAGCTGGGCCGGGGTGGGGCCGCAGGGACGCATGGCCGTGGTGACCAATGTCCGCGACCCGCGCCTGGCCGCCCCGCCCGGCGCCCCGTCGCGCGGCGCGCTGGTGGCCGACTTCCTGGCCGGGCCGGCGTCCGCGACGGAAGCGGCCGACACCCTGCACGCCCGCGCCGCGGCCTTCGCCCCCTTCAACCTGCTGCTGGCCGATGCGGCCGACTGTCGCTACGTGGGCAACTGGCCCGGCCCGCAGACACGCACCGTGCCGCCGGGCGTGCACGGCGTGTCCAACGGTCCCTTCGACGCCCCCTGGCCCAAGACCCGGCGCCTGTGCGCGGCCCTGGCCGGCTGGCTGGACGGCCCGGCCGAGGACCCGGCCGCGCTGTGGGCCGCCCTGGCCGACCGCAGCCTCGCCCCGGAAGACCAGTTACCCGACACCGGCATCGACCCGGACCTGGAGCGCCGCCTGTCCGCCACCTTCATCGCCGACCCACGCTACGGCACCCGCGCCAGCACCCTGATCGCCCTCGACCACGCCGGCCGCGGCTGGATCGCTGAGCGGCGGTTTGGTCCTGATGGTGTTTCTGTGGGGGAGACCAGGCTGGAGATTTGAGGGATTCGGGATTCGGGATTCGGGATTCGGGATTGGGGATTGGGGATTGGGGATTGGGGATTGGGGATTGGGGATTGGGGATTGGGGATTGGGGATTGGGGATTGGGGATTGGGATTGGGATTGGGATTGGGATTGGGATTGGGATTGGGATTGGGATTGGCGTTGGCGTTGGCGTTGGCGTTGGCGTTGGCGTTGGCAGCGTCGTGTCAGACCGCTTGATTGGCCCCCTCCCTTGCGCGCAGCGCAGGGGAGGGCTGGGGAGGGGTCGCTTTTCGCGGGGAACTTGAGAGGCCAAGAGCCAACGGCAACGGCAACGACAACGGCAACGGCAACAGCAACAGCAACAGCAACAGCTAACCCCTCCCCGACCCTCCCCTGCGCTACGCGCAAGGGAGGGGGCCTGAAATTCGACGTTCCTGCGCCTGCGCCTGCGCCTGCGCCTGCGTCAGCGTCAGCGCCTGCGAGAAGGCGAGAAGGCGAGAAGGCGAGAAGGCGAGAAGGCGAGAAGGCGAGAAGGCGAGAAGGCGAGAAGGACGCCAGGCCCTGCTGGCGATCGCAAGCCCCCTGAGTCAGGGGGCGCGCCGACAGGCGCGGGGTGTGGAGGGCAAAGCGCCGGGGCCCGAAACGTCGCGCCGCGTGCAGCGGTGCGAGGTTCTGGGGGCTCCATCTCGCTGCGCGAGATGGAGGTGGCGGAGCCGGCCTGTAAGCCGGGTTCTGTCGTGGACAGTCATTCCTCTAGGCGCATCGTCACCGATACGCTCAAGCAACCTACCCGGACCCGACGCGGGCCGCGTCATGAGGTCCCTATTCGGTCTTGCTCCCGGTGGGGTTTACCGTGCCGGTCCGTTGCCGGACTCGCGGTGCGCTCTTACCGCACCATTTCACCCTTACCTGATCCCTTGCGGGCCATCGGCGGTTTGCTTTCTGTTGCACTGGCCGTCGGCTCGCGCCGCCCAGGCGTTACCTGGCACCGTGCCCTGTGGAGCCCGGACTTTCCTCGGCGCCCGCTTCCATCGAAATGGAGCGGACGACGCGACTGTCCGGCCGGCTCCGCCGTCGCGGATTGTCGCATGCCGGCAGGAGCCAGGGGAAAAAACAAGAAACCGTCGGCGCGAACGGCCTCTACGCCTTCCACGCTTCCCGTTCCGCCGCGCCCGTTCCTCGCCTCAAGCCCCGTACAACGCCTTACGCGGCGCGCCTGTGATCTCGGCGGCGAGCTTGGCGGCGGTCGAGGGCGGCAGGTGGGCCTTGAGCAGGGCGTGGACGCGGTGGCCTTCGGCCAGCTGGGCATCAGCATCGTCGCCGGCGCCCTGCACCATCACCACGAACTCGCCCTTGCGCTGGTTGTCGTCGGCCTGCACCTGCGCCAGCAGCGTGCCGAGGCTGCCGTCGAGCACGGTCTCGAACAGCTTGGTCAGCTCGCGCGCCATGGCGGCGGGGCGTTCCGCGCCGAAGGCCTGCGCCAGGTCGGCCAGCGACTCGGCGATGCGGTGCGAGGACTCGTAGAACACCAGCGTGCGCGGCTCGCCGGCCAGCGCGCGCAGCGCGTCGCGCCGGGCGCTGGCCTTGGCCGGCAGGAAGCCTTCGAACACGAAGCGATCGCTCGGCAGGCCGGCCACGCTCAGCGCGGCGATCGCCGCGCAGGCGCCCGGCACCGGGCTGACCCGCACGCCGGCCGCGCGCGCGGCGCGCACCAGCCGGTAGCCGGGATCGGACACCAGCGGCGTGCCGGCGTCGGAGACCAGCGCCAGCGACTGGCCTTCCAGCAGGCGCGCGACGATGCGCGCGGCGATCGCCTCCTCGTTGTGTTCGTGCAGGGCCAGCAGCGGCGTGGACACGCCGAAATGCGCCAGCAGCTGGCCGGTGCGGCGGGTGTCCTCGGCGCAGATGGCATCGACGCCGCGCAGGGTCTCCAGCGCGCGCGGCGAGAGATCGGCGAGGTTGCCGATCGGTGTGGCGACGACATGGAGGGTGGGCTGGGCCATGGAGAGGCGCTCATCTGGCAAAGGGTAGAATCCTAGCCCGTTCCTCCAGACCCGGCCCCGCACTGCCCATGCATACGCGCACTGCCCTGCTGTTCGCCCCGGCCCTGCTCGGCCTGCTCCTGGTCGGCTGCGCCACCACGCAGGTGGCCCCGAGCGCGGGCACCGCCACGCGCGCCGAACAGAACGCGGCCTTCATCCAGGCCCAGCAGCTGGCCGCCCAGCGTCCCGGCCTCAGCGGCCAGGCCCTGAGCGACAACACCCGGCGCATCCAGGCGCTGCTGGCCGAGCTGGACAACGCCACGCTGACCCGCGAGGCCACCGCGCTGCCGCCAGGCGATCCGCTCTATCCGCTGGCCGGCAACGCCCTGCTGGAGCGCAAGCTGCCGCTGCCGCATCCGTTCGACCACGGCAGCAAGTGGAACTTCGACGCCAACGGCCGCCCGCCGGCCGAGCGCGATGGCTACCGCCCGCCGCAGAAGCTGGCCGTGCTGCTGCCGCTGTCCGGCCCGCTGAGCGCCGCCGCCGCGCCGGTGCGCGACGGCCTGCTGGCCGGCTACTACGGCGAACACCGCCGCCGTCCGGAGATCCGCTTCTACGACACCGCCAGCAGTCCGGCCGATGCCACCAGCGCCTATGCGCGCGCGGTCGCCGACGGCGCCGAGCTGGTGGTCGGCCCGCTGGGGCGCGAACAGGTCGATGCGCTGTTCCGCCAGGGCAACCTGAGCGTGCCGGTGCTGGCGCTCAATCGCGGCGAACTGGAGCCGCCGCAGGGCGCGGCCAGCTTCTCGCTGGCGCCGGAGGCCGAGGGCGTGAGCGTGGCCGATTACCTGCTCAAGCTCGAGCGCAAGCGCGTGCTGATCATCGGCGGCAGCGACGAGAGCAGCCGGCGCGCGGCCGATGCCTTCGGCAAGCGCTTCAGCGAAGGCGGCGGCGTGGTCGCCGACGTGATGACCGTGGGCGATGCGCCCGCCGACCTGTCCGCGCCGCTGGCGGCGGCCGCGGGCAAGAACATCGATGCGATCTTCCTGGCCGTGCGCGGCTCGACCGCGCGCGTGCTGACCCCGCAGCTGGCCCTGGCCGGACTGGGCGGCAAGACCCGGGTGGGTACCTCGCTGCTGGTGCAAGGCACCGGCAAGCCGGAGGAAGACAACGTGCTCGATGGGGTGATCTACCCGACCGAGACCTGGTCGGCCAACGGCGTCACCGGCCTGCCCTCGGCCGCGACCGTGGCGGCCACGCTGCCGACCGCCCGCGGCGGCGCGGCGCGCCTGTTCGCCTTCGGCTACGACGCCTGGCAGCTGGCGGCCTACCTGCCGCGCCTGGTCGGCAACGCCAACGCCGACGTGCGCGGCGCGACCGGCACGCTGACCCTGGATGGCTTCGGCACCGTGCTGCGCGCGCCGGCCTGGGCGACCTTCAGCGGCGGCGTGCCGGTGCCGATCGCCGGCGGCTGAGCCAACGCCCATGGCCGAGCGTCAGGCGCGCGGTGCGGCGGCGGAAGCCGCCGCCCGCGTGCTGCTGGAACGCGACGGCCTGCGCCTGATCGCCGCCAATGTCCGCTTCCGTGGCGGTGAACTGGATCTGGTGATGCACGACGCGGCCGCGCGCGGCGGCGCCTGTCTGGTGTTCGTGGAGGTGCGCTACCGCGGGGCCAGCGCCTTCGGCGGCGGCGCGGCCTCGGTCGATACGGCCAAGCGCCGCAAGCTGGTCCACGCGGCCCAGCTGTATCTGGCCCAGCATCCGCGCTGGGCCAGCCTGCCGTGCCGCTTCGACGTGGTCGAAGCGCACGGCGATCCCGCCAACCCCCAGCTGACCTGGCTGCGCGACGCCTTTCGCGCCGACGAGGCCTAGGGCCTCAGCGCAGCGGCACGCTCAAGCGCGACGGCGCCGCGGTGGGCGAACCGAAGGCCACGCTGCCGCCGACATCGGTGGCGTCGGTGTAGCGCGGGTCGAGCGTGTCGATCGCCAGGACCAGGCGGCTGCCGGCCGGGATTTCGGCGGCGGCCGCTTCCAGGCCGATCTCCAGCGTGCGCGCCTGGCCCGGCACCGCGTCGCGCAGGCTGTAGGGCTTGTAGCTGAGCAGCGTGCCGGTGCCCAGGGCATCCATGCTGTAGAGGTAGGCCATCAGGGTCACGTGCGACTGGCTGGGCGTGACCGTCACGCGCAGGCTCGGCGCCCCGGCCAGCACGCGATTGCGCTCGAGCACCGGCCCGGACCACACCGCGCCGCCGACGCGGCTGACCAGCGGGATCGAGGTCTTCATCGGCTGGCCGAACGCCTGCAGCAAGCCGCTGAGCATGACAACACCCGAATCGGCCAGGGTCGGGATCCCGGTCAGGATGGAGGCGCTCCAGCCGGTGGCATCGCCGCTGGACAGCGTGCCGGTCGGCCGCAGCAGGCCGGTGGGCCGGCCCAGGCCGTAGACCACCGGATCGGCCTGCACCTGCGCCCAGCTGCCGTAGTCCAGGTTGCGCCCGCCGATGCTGGTCAGCCGCACCGAGCCGCGCCCGTCCACGCCGTTGGCCTGGCCCTTGAGGAAGTGGTCGAACCACGCCACCGCCTCGTCGTAGACCGCATTGGGCAGGCCCAGCGCGCCCGGCAGTTCGGCCGTGGCGTGGTCGCCCTGGCTGAAGATCAGGCGCCGCGGGCCGGTCAGCTGGTTGTAGAAGGCCACGTACTGGCTGGGCGGGAACAGGCCATCGTTGAAGGCATTGGCCAGCAGCACCGCGGTGCCGTTGCGGTTGATCTGCGCCACCTCATGCACCGCGCCGCGGCTGGCGGCCTGCGGCAGGAAGCCGTTCACCGCGCCGTCGAAGTCGCCCAGGGCCACCTTCGCGGTGATCGTCTGCAGGTCCGGCCCGGGCCGGCCGGTCAGGCTGCCGGTGGCGGCCAGCATCAGCACCGCCTGCTGGCTCACGGTCTGGTTGGCGTAGAGCGAGGCCTCCAGGTCGGCCCAGCCGCTGAGCGCGGCCACCGCCTTGATGCGCGGATCGCGCGCGGCGGCCAGCAGGCTGGTGCCGGCGCCGTAGGAGATGCCCGAGACGCCGATGCGCGCCGGGTCGGCGGCGGTATGCGCCAGCGCCCAGTCGATCACCGAACTCACGTCCTCCACCGTGGCCGGCCCGGCCACGTCGATCTGCCCGGTCGAGTCCCAGAAGCCGCGCGAGGTGTAGCTCACCACCACATAGCCCTGGCTCGCCATCTGGGTGGCGCGGCCGACGTATTCCAGGTTGGGCAGCGACCAGCTGGCCGGCATCACCACCAGCGGGAACGGCCCGCTGCCCTGCCCGGTCGGCACCAGCACCATTGCGCCCAGTTCGGTGCCGTCGAAACTGGCGATGCGTTCGTAGGTCTTGTTGAAGCCGCCTGCCCACGCCGTCACCGAACAAAGACACAGCACCAGCAACAGCCCAACCCGCCGCGTGAATCCGTGCATGGAACGCCCTCCCAGGCAAGGGCCGGTCGCCGCGAACGCAGGCCGGCCGTGGTGTTCGAATGCCGCCCGCCGCGGGCGGCCAGGACACCGTACTTGCGCGTATGGAGGCAGCCAAGCTGCAGCGCAGCACGGGGCCAGTGTGGGAGCCGGCCCGGTGGGAGCGACTGTCTCCTCAAATCTCGCAACGGCCTGCCTGTAGAGCGGAGCTTGTGGCAATCCCCTTTTGGGGACTCCGCTGCGCTTCATTCGGTTCATGGGGAAGGCCCCAGCGGAGCGAGCTCCGCTCTACAGGGGGAGCCGCCATGGCGGCGATGGGGCTTTACGGGGAAGGCCTTACCGCCGCCATGGCGGCTCCCACCGAGCGAGAAAACGTGCGCCCGACCCCGCCCTCGGGCTTCAACCGAAGTGGTCGTATCCCACGCGCGGCGCCTGCCAGGGCGCGCCGGCGGCGTCGAGGGCCTGCACGCCTTGCCCCGCGACGATGCGGCCGATGCGCGCACCGGTCACGCCGGCGAAATCCAGTACCGCCTGCACCTCGTCGGCGCGCGTCGGCGCGGCGGTGAAACACAGCTCGTAATCGTCGCCGCCGCCGGCCTGCCAGGCCCAGCGCAGCTGCGGGCGGAAGGCCGCCAGCGCGCGCGAGACCGGCAGCTGTTCCAGCTGCACCTGCGCGCCGACGCCGCTGCGCTGGCACAGATGGCCCAGGTCGGCCAGCAGTCCGTCGGAGATGTCGACGCAGGCGCTGGCCAGGCCCAGCAACCCGCGTCCGGCTTCCACGCGCGGCGTGGGCCGGTCCAGGCGCGCGCGCAGGGCCCGCTCGACCGCAGCGCCGGACAGCAGCGACTGCAGCGCCGCCGCCGCATCGCCCGGCGTGCCGGTCACCCAGATCTCGTCACCCACCTGCGCGCCGTCGCGGCGCAGCGCATGGCCGGCCTCGACATGGCCCATCGCCGTGATCGACACCGACAGCGGCCCGCGCGTGGTGTCGCCGCCGACCAGGGCGATGCCGTGGCGCGCGGCCAGGTCGCAGAAACCATCGAGGAAGCCATCGATCCAGGCCGGATCGGCCTGCGGCAGGGACAGCGACAGCGTGCACCACGCGGGTTTGGCGCCCATCGCGGCGAGGTCGGAGAGATTCACCGCCAGCGCCTTCCAGCCCAGGTCGGCGGGCGCCACGTCGGGGAAAAAATGTACGCCGGCATTGAGCGTATCGGCCGTGACCACCAGCGCCATGCCCGGCGGCATCGCCAGCAGCGCGGCATCGTCGCCGATCCCCAGCACCACGTCGTCGCGCGTGCCGGCGCGCGCACGGATGCGCGCGATCAGGTCGAACTCGGATCCGGCCGGCGAGGCGGTCAAGCGAACAACCCCTCGACCTCTTCGCTCCAGGCCGGGCGCCTCCACCCGGACTCGCGCGCAGGTGCCGGGAATTCGCTGCGGCAATAGCCGCACTTCCCCGGGAAATCGAATGCGGCCTGCGCTTGGTCGTTGATGAACAGCACCGCCTTGGCGTCGTCGCGCGACCAGCCGATCTTCACTTCCGCGGGGACCTGGCGATCCACCACGTCCTCGACGTTGTAGACATGCAGCGCATCGACGATCTCCCATAACGCCAGCGCGGAGTTCCAGCGGTGCGCGTAGAAATACCCGGTTTCGCCGTCGTCCTCGAAGACCACCGAGAAGGGCTGCTCCACCGCCGCATCGGACAGGAAGACGCCGCCGCCGACGCTGACCGTTTCCCTGGCCTCCACGAACACGTTGAATGCCACGGAACGGGCCCGGCTTATTTGCCCGCGCGCGGATGCTTGGCCTCGGCCGGGCGCCACTCGAGCGCGGCGCGGTCCAGCACGCCGTTGACGTAGGTGTGGCCGTGTTCGGAGCCGAAGCGCTTGGCCGTCTCGATGGCCTCGTTGATCACCACGCGATACGGCACGTCGATGCGGTGGCGCAGCTCGTAGGCGGCGATGCGCAGCACCGCGCGCTCGATCTGGTCGACCTCGGCCACGTTGCGGTCCAGGTGCGGCAGCAGGGCCTGGTCGAGTTCGGCATGGTGGGCCATGACGCCGCGCACCAGGTCCTCGAAGTACTCCAGGTCGGCCACTTCGTGGGCCTGTTCGTGGGCGAACTGGGCGATCACCGCCTGCGTGGTGCCGCCGGCCAGCTGCCAGGCGTAGATCGCCTGCAGCGCACGCCGGCGCGCACGCGCGCGCAGGACCGGATCGACCCCATCGCCGCGACGCGGACCGGGACGGCTCATGCCAGCTTCTCCAGCAGATTGACCATTTCCACCGCGGCCAGGGCCACTTCCTCGCCCTTGTTGCCGTGGCTGCCGCCGGCGCGCGCCTCGGCGTCCTCGGCCACCTCGACCGCCAGCACGCCGTTGAGCACCGGCAGGCGGTAGTCCAGCTGCACGCGCATCAGGCCTTCGGCGCAGCCGTCGGCCACGTGTTCGTAGTGGCGGGTGTCGCCGCGGATCACGCAGCCCAGCGCCATGATCGCCGCATGCCCGCCGCCGGCCGCCAGGCGCGCGGCCACCACCGGGATCTCCCACGCGCCCGGCACGCGGATCACATCGATCGCGTCCTCGGCCACGCCGTTGCCGGCCAGCTCCTTGCGCGCGCCGGCCACCAGCGCATCGGTGATGCGCGCATTCCAGCGGCTGGCGATGATCGCGTAACGCGCACCGCCGACCGTGCGCAGGTCGCCTTCGTAGTGGGTCATGGGAATCGTGCGGATCGAGGGTCGGACAGTTTATCAGGCGCGGGCAGGCCGGCCTCAGCCACGGGCGGGCGGCGGGACTTCCACCGTCTCCACGATCTCCAGCCCATACCCCGCCAGGCCGACCTGGCGGCGCGGGGTGCCGAGCACGCGCAGCTTGCCCAGCCCCAGATCGGCCAGGATCTGGGCGCCGGCGCCGTTGCGCCGCCACTGGCCCACGTCCTTGTCCTTGCCCGGCGCGCGCGGCGCGGGCTGCTGCAGCAGGCGCGCCAGCAGGGCGTCGGAATCGCGCGGGGCCGACAGCACTACCATCACGCCCTGCCCTTCGGCGGCGATGGCGCGCAGCGCGTCGGTGGCGGCCACGCCGAAGTCCTCGCGTCGCCAGTGCAGCAGGTCGGCCAGCGGGTTTTCCACCTGCACGCGCACCAGCGTCGGCACCTCGGCCCGCGGCGCGCCCTTGACCAGGGCGAAGTGCAGCTCGCGGGCGATGCGGTCGCGGTAGGTGACCAGGCGGAACGGGCCGAACTCGGTGTCGATGTCGCGTTCGTCCACGCGCTCGACGGTGTGTTCGGTCGCCAGGCGGTAGGCGATCAGGTCGGCGATCGAGCCCATCTTCAGCCCGTGCTCGCGTGCGAACACCTCCAGCTGCGGGCGGCGCGCCATGCTGCCGTCGGCATTGAGGATCTCCACCAGCACGCCGGCCGGCTCCAGGCCGGCCAGCATGGCCAGGTCCACGCCGGCCTCGGTGTGGCCGGCGCGCGTGAGCACGCCGCCGGGCTGGGCGATCAGCGGGAAGATGTGGCCCGGCTGGTGCAGGTCGGCCGGCTTGGCGTCGGGCTTGACCGCGGTGCGGATGGTGTGGGCGCGGTCGTAGGCCGAGATGCCGGTGGTGACGCCCTCGGCGGCCTCGATGCTGACGGTGAAGTTGGTCTGGAACTGGGCGGTGTTGGCCTGGACCATCGGCGCCAGGCCCAGCTGCGCGGCGCGCTCGCGGGTCAGCGGCAGGCACACCAGGCCGCGGCCATGGGTGACCATGAAGTTGATGTCCGCGGGCTTGACCAGCTCGGCGGCCATGATCAGGTCGCCTTCGTTCTCGCGGTCCTCGTCGTCGACGATGACGACCATGCGGCCCTGGCGGATGTCTTCCAGGATCTCGGGGATGGGCGCGAAGTTCACAGCGCGGCTCCGCGCTCGCCCAGCAGGCGTTCGACGTAGCGGGCGACCAGGTCGATCTCCAGATTCACCGCATCGCCCACGCCGGTCTGCGCGAAGCGGGTATGCGCCACGGTGTGCGGGATCAGCGCCACTTCGAAGCCTTCCGGATCGACTTCGTTGACGGTCAGGCTGACGCCATCGACGCAGATCGAGCCCTTCCTGGCGATGTACTTGAGCAGTGCGGCCGGCGCCGCAAAGCGCCAGCGCTGCGCGCGCGCGTCCTCGTGCACCGACAGCACCCGGCCCAGGCCATCGACATGGCCGCTGACCAGGTGGCCGCCGAGGCGATCGGTCGGGCGCATCGCGCGCTCCAGGTTCAGCGCCGCGCCGACCGGCAGCTGGCCGAGCGTGGTCAGCGACAGCGTCTCGGTCGAGGCATCGGCCTGGAAGCTGGTCGCATCGAAGGCGATCACGGTCAGGCAGACGCCGTTGACCGCGATGCTCTCGCCCAGCTGCACCGCGTCGAACGGCAGCGTGCCGACCTCGAAGCTGAAGCGGGTATCGCCGCCGATGGGGGTGGCCGCGGCGAGACGGCCGACGCCCTCGATGATGCCGGTGAACATCAGCGCACCTCCTGCGGCAGGAGGGCGGCAATACACGCACTACTCTGATTCATGATCAACGTTTCTCGCAAAGTGGAAAGCGAAAAACGCCACAAGGCCATGACCCGCGCGCAGCCCAAGGGCCGCGATGCGGGTCGTCTTCTTTCATCCGGACTCTCTGGCGCGGCAAGGCTGCGCCAACCGTCGGCTCCGGCATCGGACCGGATCTGCTGACCTGTGGCAGGCGTGAAGTCCGCAAGCGGAGAGACGCGCTCTCGAGAGGGACCCACCAACCCCAGCGCTCGCGGGCTCATGCGCCGATGGCGCATCTACCGCCGGTGGGGAATCTCACCCCGCCCTGAAGACGTTCTTAAGGATGCCGGCGAACCGGCGCGCGCAGTATAGCGCCGCGGCCGCCGGCCCCGGCGGCACGCAGTGTGCCGATGACGCGGTGTACAGTGCGGCTGTGCCGGCGCATGACCGGCGTCTTGCGACCCGCCGAACCGCGCCTGCCTGCCGATGCCGCCTTCTTCCTGGTTCTCGCAGATGCGCCTGATGCGCTACGCCGCCAACGGCGCGATGCAGGCGCACCATCATGATCGCCCCTCACTCTGCCTGGTCGTCGACGGCGGCTACCAGGAGCGCATCCGCGGCCGCGCCGACTGGCACCGCCCCGGCGAGATGATGTTCTGCCCGGCCGACGAGCCGCACGCGCAGACCTTCGCCGACACGGGCGCCGTGAAGATCCTGCTCGATCCGCGTGCGGGCACCCTGGACTATCTGCGTGGGCACCTGCCGCTCACCGAGGCGCCGTTCACCGGCTCGGTCCAGCTGGCGGCGATCGCGCGCCGCCTGCGCGCGGAACTGTGCGCCGACCCGGCGGACAGCGCCGCGCGGCTGGCCGCCGAGGGGCTGGCGATGGAGGCGCTGGCCGAGTTCGCCCGCCACGCCGCGGCGCCCGTGCGCGTCGAGCCGTGGCTGCAGCGCGCACGCGAGTACGTGCATGCGCACGCCTGCTCCGGCTTCGCGCTGGAGGACATGGCGCAGGCGCTGCAGCACCACCCGGTGCATGTCGCGCGCAGCTTCCGCGCGGCGTTCGGCCGCAGTGTGGGCGACATGGTGCGGCAACTGCGTGTGGCCGAAGCGGCGCGGCTGCTGCGCGAGACCAGTCGCCCGCTGGCCACGATCGCCGCCGACTGCGGTTTCGCCGACCAGGCGCACTTCAGCCGCAGCTTCCGCGCCGCCTATGGCGTGCCACCGTCGCGCTTCCGCCGCGAGCGGCGCTAAGCGCAGACAAAAACGCTTCGCCGCTGCAAGACAGGCACGGCGGCAGGCGCCAGGATCGCCGCATCCTTTCGGGAATTGCCGACCATGTTCCGTGTCCGCCGCGTCCTGCCTGCGCTCCTGTTCGCCGCCGTCCCGCTGTGCGCGCTGGCCGCCCCCGACTTCGACCGCGATGCCTGGCGGGCCGACTACGCCACCCTGAAACAGGCCCTGGAGCGCGACTACGCCAATCTGGCCTGGATCGGCTCGACCCAAAGCGGCGTCGACCTGCCCGCACTGGACCGCCAGACCCGGCGCGCGCTGGACAGCGCGGAGAACGACGCCCAGGCAGAACAGGCGATCCGCGCTTTCGTCGCCGGTTTCCACGACGGGCATTTCTCGTTTCTGACCACGTTGCAGACCGGGGCCGCAGCGGCCGAACCGGCCAGCGTGGACCTCACCGCCGCCGACGCGGCATCGGGCTGCGCAGCCCTGGGCGTGGGCGCCGGTGGGCACCCGGGGTTCTCGCTGCCGTTCGAATC
This sequence comes from Pseudoxanthomonas sp. SORGH_AS_0997, assembly GCF_031453535.1. NCBI lineage: Bacteria > Pseudomonadati > Pseudomonadota > Gammaproteobacteria > Lysobacterales > Lysobacteraceae > Pseudoxanthomonas > Pseudoxanthomonas sp. SORGH_AS_0997. The sequence goes on along the minus strand of NZ_JAVIZI010000001.1, from coordinate 4,193,597 downwards.
CCTGCCCGGGTTCAAGCTGCTGTCCGACGGCATGGATCAGCCGCTGCGCACGGGCCTGTTGACGACGCCGCAAGGCCAGCGCGTCGGCCTGCTGCGCCTGCCGGAGTTCGCCCCCACCGCCTACCTCGGCCTGTGCCGCCAGGTCTGGCAGCAATTGCGGTCCGAGGACTCTGCCGACGACATGCGCGACGCGCTGATGGACGCCCTGGCCGACGCGGTTGCCACCGCCTTGCAGGGTTTCGCCGCCGCCAAGGCGGACCTGGTGCTGGTCGATGTCGGCAACGACCCGGGCGGCAACGACAGCGGCGATGTCCTGACGCGCCTGTTCACGACCAGGCCGGTCCATTCGGCGCCATTGCTGGTCAGCCAATCGCCGGCGGGCACGGCGTATCTGGACGAACAGCTGCATCGACTGACCGGTGCCTTGCAGGAGCATCATCCCGATCCCGCCTCGCGCCGCCTGCTGCGCCAATCCATCGCCGCCTTCCAGCAGTCCAGGCGCAGCGCCGGTGACGCGCCATGCGATCTGTCGTGGACGTGGAGCGAACGACGGGACTGGAACGCGATGCCGTGCCGGCGTCTGGTCGAGGCCGGCAGCTCCGGCGGCCCGCTGGACTACCTGCCGGCCGATGCGATCGCCGACATGACCATCGCGCATCGGCTGAACTGGGCGCAGGACGTGCGCGCCCATTGGGGCGCATGGACCGGCCCGGTGTACGTGTTGACCGATGCCAGGACCTATTCGTCGGCGGAAATGTTCGCCGCGCGCATGCACGACAACGGCATCGCCCGCACCGTCGGCGTGCGCACCGGCGGCGATGGCTGCGGCTTCATGGGCAAGTCCAAACCGGTGGTGCTGCCGCATTCCAGTCTGCGTTTGCGCATGCCGGACTGCGTGCGCCTGCGTGCCGATGGCAGCGACGAAGTCGCCGGCATCGCGCCCGACCTGCCGGTGCTGCCGCAGTCCGGCGAAAGCGACCGCGCCCGCGCCTGGCGCCTGCTGCAGACCGTCGGCACCGACTGGCGCGCGCACCACGGCGGCGGATGACACCGTAGCGACGCCTTCGCGGCATCGTCGAGGGCGCCGCATGCCGTTCGCGGTGAACGTCGCGCCGCCGCATCGTGGCCTGCGCCAGCCCAGGTCGCGCGCTTAGTCGGCCATGGCGGCCACCAGCGCATCGATCAGCAGGCGCAGCGCCGGCTGGCGGTCCGCGCCCGGCAGCCACAGCAGGTGCACCGGCGAGTCGCTCACCGGCCAGTCGGTCAACACCGGTACCAGCCGTCCCTGCGCGACCAGCGCATCGGACATGTAGTCCGCCTGCAGGGCGATGCCCACGCCGGCCAGGGCCGCATCGCGCGCGGCCTGCGCGTCGTTGCAGGTCATCACCGGCGTGATGCGGACCGAGCGGCGTTGACGCTGGCGGTGGAACTGCCACAGCGTACCGGTGCGCAGGCCGTCGAACGCGATGCAGCGATGGGCCCGAAGATCGGATGGCTCGAGCAACGCGGGCGCGTTGGCCAGGTAATCCGGCGAGGCGCACAGGTAGCGGTGCATCGTGCTCACGCGCCGGGCCACCAGCCGCGCGTCGTCCAGGCGACCGACGCGTACGGCCAGATCGACCTTGCCGGCGACCAGATCGACAAAGGCGTCGTCGTAGGCGACGTCGAGCGCGATCCCGGGATGGGCACGCATGAAGTCGGCCAGCAGCGGCGCCAGGCGGTAGCGGCCATAGCTTGCCGGCACCTGCAGGCGCAGATGCCCGCTGGCGCCCCGCGACCGCGGCTGCAGGGCGAGCGCCATGTCGGCCAGTGCCGCCTCCAGGCGTTGGCATTGCGCCAGCAGGCGCACGCCGTGCTCGGTCAACGCCATGCGTCGGGTCGTGCGCAGGAACAGCCTGGTCCCGACGCTGTCCTCCAGCGCGGCGATGCGCCGACTGAGCACCGATGGCGTGCAGCCGACCTCGCGCGCGGCGCGGGAGAAGTTCAGGGTGCGCGCGGCGGCGGCGAAGCTGCGCAGCGCGCGCAGCTGGGCTGGCGCCAGGGTGCTCGATTCGTTCATTGAGTGAACATGATAAATGCCTTTGGCATGGATTCACGCCTTGGGCGCACAGGCATACGGTGCCGTCTCCCTTGCCACCATCGAGTCCCTCGCATGCGCCAGTACCTGCTCACCGCCTTCGGCCTGGACCAGCTGCAGATCGCCCACGCCCACGCCCCCGACCCGCGCCCCGGACCGCACGAAGTGCTGGTCCGGCTCGAAGCCGCTTCGCTCAACTACCGCGACCTGCTGTTGGCCACCGGCCAGCTCTATCGCAACGTGCAGTTGCCGATCGTGCCGATCTCCGATGGCGCCGGGACGGTGCTGGAGGTAGGCCAGGCGGTCACCCGCTTCAAGCCCGGCGACCGGGTGACGACCTTCTACAAGGCGCGCTGGCTGGCCGGACGGATGCGCCCGGAATGGGAGGGCGCCGATCTTGGCGGCCCATGCCCTGGCGTCCTGCGCGAGCTGGCCTGCTTGGATGCCTATTCGCTGGCGCCCGCCCCCGCGGGGCTGTCCAGCGTCCAGGCGGCCACGCTGCCGATCGCCGCGCTCACCGCCTGGCAGACCCTCGAACAGGCGCGCATCACCGCCGGGCAGACCGTGCTGGTGCTGGGCACCGGCGGCGTGTCGCTGTTCGCCCTGCAGATGGCCAAGGCCAGGGGCGCGCGCGTGATCGTGCTCTCCTCCAGCGACGAAAAGCTCGCCCGTGCCGCGCGCCTGGGCGCCGACGCGGGCATCAACTACACCGCGCTTCCGCAATGGGCCGCGCGCGTGCGCGAGCTGACCGGCGGGCATGGCGTCGATGCGGTGGTCGAGACGGTCGGCGCCAGCACGCTGGCGCAGTCGATCCAGGCCACGCGCATGCACGGGTTCGTCGGGGTGATCGGCTTCCTGGGCGGCAGTCAGGCCGGTCTGGCGCTGAGCGAGGTGATCCTGAAGCGGCTACGCGTGCAGGGCATTTCGGTCGCATCGCTGGAAGCGCACGAGCGCATGGTCGCCGCCATCGAAGCCATCGGACTGGAGCCGGTGATCGATGCGGTGTACGGCTTCGACCAGGCGGGCCAGGCCTTGCAGGCCCTGGCCTCGGGCGGTCACTTCGGCAAGCTGGCGATCGACTTCGCCCGCTGACGCGCTCAGGGCGCGTCCGGCCGCAGCAGCAGGCGCAGGTCCGCGCCGACCTGGCGCTGGTCGATCACGCGCAGGCGATGCTGCTGCGCCAGGCTGGCCAGGCCCAGGTGCAGCAGCGGCCGGGCGGCGTCGCCGAGCAGGGTCGGCGCCTGGTAGAGCAGCAGCTCGTCGACCAGGCCGGCGGCCAGCAGCGCGCCGGACAGGGTGGCGCCGGCCTCGACCTGGACCTCGTTGATCCGGTGCTGGGCCAGCACCGTCAGCACCGCGCGCAGATCCAGCCGGCCCTCATGCAGCGGGACTTCCTGGTAGTGCACCTGGCCGTGGTCGGCCACGCGCGGGGCCTGCGGGCCGTGCAGGTAGAGCGTGGGCGCATCGCCTTGCTGCACGCGGGTGTGGGCCAGGCTGGACAGGGTGGCGTCGAGCACCACGCGTAGCGGCGCCACGAAGGGCTGGTCTTCCTCCGGTCGCGCGGTCAGCGCGGGGTCGTCGGCGATGACGGTGCGTGCGCCGGTCAGCAGCGCGCCGGAACGCGCGCGCCAGCGCTGCACGTCCGCGCGCGCGGCCGCGCCGGTGATCCACTTGGACTCGCCGCTGGCCATCGCCGTGCGGCCGTCGATGCTGGCGCCCAGCTTGACCCGCAGCCATGGCCGGCCGCGCACCACCTGCGACAGGAAGCCGCGGTTGAGCTCGCGCGCCTGCGCCTCGAGCAGGCCGACCTGCACGGCGATGCCGGCGGCCTGCAGCCTGCCGAAGCCCGCGCCGTCGACCTGGGCGAAGGGATCGCGCATGGCGGCGACCACGCGCGCCACGCCGGCGGCGATCAGCGCATCGGCGCAGGGCGGCGTGCGGCCGTGGTGGGCGCAGGGCTCCAGGGTGACGTAGGCGGTGGCCCCGCGCGCGCGCTGCCCGGCCGCGCGCAGCGCGAACACCTCGGCATGCGGCTCGCCGGCGCGCTGGTGGAAGCCCTCGCCCACCACCTCGCCGCCGTGCGCGATCACGCAGCCGACCATGGGATTGGGCTTGGTGGTCCACGCGCCGCGCTGGGCCAGGCGCAGGGCGCGGGCCATGTGGGCGTGGTCGATGGCGGAGAACTCAGACATGGGGCGATCCCGGTTCGATGGTCATCACCACCACCTGCAACGCTCCCAGCGGCAGGTGGTCGAGGCGTGTCCAGCCCAGCCGCGCGTAATACGGCACGCGCGCCGGCTCACAGTACAGATGCAGGCGGGCGACGCCCAGCGCGGCGGCGGCGGCCACGCAGTGCCGCACCAGCGCCGCGCCCACGCCCCGCGCACGCGCGGCCGGGCGCACGTACAGCGAGGCCAGCCAGGGCGTGTACGCGGCCAGACGCGGATCGTCTTCGGCCAGCAGGCTCACCGAACCGAGCCAGTCGGCGCCGTCCAGCGCCAGCCAGGTGTTAGCGATGGCGTTGGGCGCGACATGCGTGGCGAGTTCGTCGCGCGCCTGTTCGAAGGTCCACTCCGGCAGCAGTGCGCCGAAGGCCTGCACATGCGTGCGCGCCAGCTCGTCCAGATGCTGCCGGTGATGGCACAGCGGCGCGATCTGCACGGCCGCGCCGGTCAGCGCTTCTTGTTCTTGTCGCCGGCCTTGCCGAAGGGCAGCACCTCGCCACCGAGCAGCGGCAGCTGGCCTTCGCCGGGCAGGTCGCGCTCGAGCCGGTCCAGTTCCTCGCGGAAGTCGGCCACGTCCTCGAAGCTGCGATACACCGAGGCATAGCGCACGAAGGCCACATGATCGAGCTTGCGCAACTCGGCCATCACGAACTCGCCGACCCGGCGCGAGGGCAGCTCGCGCTCGGTGGTACGGCGCAGCTGCTGGATCACCGCGCGCACCGCCGCCTCGACCTGCTCCTCGGACACCGCGCGCTTGTGCAGCGCGCGGTCGAAGCTCTGGCGCAGCTTGCGCGCGTCGAATGGATCGCGCCGACCGTCGGACTTGATGATCGCCGGCAGGCGCAGCTCGATGGTTTCCAGCGTGGAGAACCGCTCGCCGCAGGCCTCGCACTCACGCCGCCGCCGGATGGTCGCCCCATCCTCGGACACGCGCGAATCGATCACGCGGGTGTCGCTGTTCTGGCAGAAGGGGCAGTGCATCAGGTGCCGGGATTGGGGATTGGGGATTCGGGATTGGGAAAAGCAACGGCTTCAGAAAACGAGCTTACGCCCGATCCCGAATCCCCAATCCCGAATCCCCGCTTCTCAGCCATACACCGGAAACTTCCCGCACTGCGCCGTCACCGCCTCGCGCACGCGGGCGATCACGGCCTCGTCGTTCGGCGCGTCCAGCACGTCGGCGATCCAGTTGGCCAGTTCGACCGTGTCGGCCTCCTGGTAGCCGCGCGTGGTGATGGCCGGCGTGCCCAGGCGCAGGCCAGAGGTCACGAACGGCGAGCGCGGGTCGCCCGGCACCGAGTTCTTGTTGACCGTGATGTGGGCCTTGCCCAGCGCGGCCTCCGCATCCTTGCCGGACACGTCCTTGCCGATCATGTCCACCAGCATCAGGTGGTTCTCGGTGCCGCCGGAGACGATCTTGTAGCCGCGCGCGATCAGCGTGCTTGCCATCGCCTGGGCGTTCTTCACCACCTGCTGCTGGTAGGTCTTGAACGCCGGCTCCAGCGCCTCCTTGAAGGCCACCGCCTTGGCCGCGATCACATGCATCAGCGGGCCGCCCTGGATGCCCGGGAACACGATCGACTGCAGCTTCTTGGACAGGTCCTCGAGCTTGTCGCCCGCGCCGGCGGCGCTGGCCAGGATGATGCCGCCGCGCGGGCCGCGCAGGGTCTTGTGCGTGGTCGAGGTGACCACGTGCGCGTGCGGCAGCGGGGTCGGATATACGCCGGCGGCGACCAGCCCGGCCACGTGCGCCATGTCCACGAAGAACCAGGCGCCGACCTTGTCGGCGATGGCGCGGAAGCGCGCCCAGTCCACCACCTGCGAATAGGCCGAGAAGCCGGCCACGACCATCTTCGGCTTGTGCTCCAGCGCCAGGCGCTCGACCTCGTCGTAATCGATCAGGCCGGCCTCGTCCACGCCGTACTGCACGGCGTTGAACAGCTTGCCGGAGGCATTGACCTTGGCCCCGTGGGTCAGGTGGCCGCCGTGGGCCAGCGACATGCCCAGGATGGTGTCGCCCGGCTGCAGCAGGGCGAAATACACCGCCTGGTTGGCCTGCGAGCCGCTGTGCGGCTGCACGTTGGCGTAATCGGCGCCGAAGAGCTGCTTGAGCCGGTCGATGGCCAGCTGCTCGGCGATGTCCACGTATTCGCAGCCACCGTAATAGCGCTTGCCCGGATAGCCTTCGGCGTACTTGTTGGTCAGCTGGCTGCCCTGGGCCTCCATCACCGCCGGGCTGGTGTAGTTCTCGCTGGCGATCAGCTCGACGTGATCCTCCTGACGGCGGACCTCGTGGGCGATGGCCTGGGCCAGCTCGGGATCGTAGCTTTCGATGCGGACGTCACGCGGGAACATCGGGTCTCCAGGGGCAGGCAGGCGGGCGAAGCGGGGCCCGGATTGTAAGCCCCTGAGCCCCCCGAGGCCATGTCGCCCGGGGCTTGCGGCGTGGGCGGCCGCAGGGCGGATGCCGCGCGGGTGGGGCCTTGGCGAGCGCTGGTCGAGCCTCATCGCCGGCATGCCGGCTCCCACAGAAACAAAAAAAGGGCGCGCCGTTGGGGCGCGCCCTCTTGTTGCTTCCCTGCGGCCGACGGCTCAGCGGTTGAGCAGCAGGTCGGTGATGATCCCGGTGGCGATGGCGACCATGATCAGGTTGCCGCGATCGTCGCGGATCCAGTGGTAGCCCGGCGGCGGGCGACGCACGCCGTAGTAATCGTAGTCGTTCACCACGATCGGCCGACCGCTGTAATAGTTCACGTAGCGGTAGCCGCGCTCATAGCCGTATGGGCGGTAGTAGGCGACCGGAGGCGGCGGCGGGCGGTAGTACACCGGGGGCGGCGGCGGCGGGCCAGGACGGTAGTAGCCACCGCTGTAGTAGTTGCGCTCGACCACCACCGGGCGGCTGTAGCGGCCGTCGCGATAGCCATCGCGGTAGGCATCGCGACGATCGTGGCGATCGCGGCGCTCGTCGTGGCGGTCGGCCCAACCGCGCGGACCACCGGGGCCAGGGCCGGGGCCGGCGCCCGGGCCGGGGCCCGGCGGGCCGTGGCGCCAGTCGTCCGCCATCGCCGGCGCGGCCGCCAGCGACATGGCAAGGACGGGAATGCTCAGCAGGGTCAGGATCGTGCGCTTCATGAGGGGTCTCCAGTGCTTCGAGGCACGATGCGATGATGCGCCGGGCCAGTGAACGGAAACTGGCTGGAAACGGCTACAAAAATCGCCGTTCACGACGCCTAGCACCCCCTGTTCAGTTTCGGCCCCAAGGCGCTCGCCGGGCCCGGCCCGCTATACTGTGCGCATCCCTTTCCCGCCAGCGTCGCGCGCCTGAAGTCCCAAGCGTGACGGCGCGGCTGCGTCCTCGTCGGAGACCCCATGTCGCAGTACATCTACACCATGAACCGCGTGTCCAAAGTGGTCCCGCCCAAGCGGCAGATCATCAAGGACATCTCGCTGAGCTTCTTCCCCGGCGCCAAGATCGGCCTGCTCGGCCTGAACGGCGCGGGCAAGTCGACGGTGCTGAAGATCATGGCCGGCGTGGACACCGACTTCGAGGGCGAGGCCCGCCCGCAGCCGGGCATCAAGGTCGGCTATCTGGCCCAGGAGCCCGAGCTCAACCCCGAACACACCGTGCGCCAGGCCGTCGAGGAAGGCGTGGGCGAGGTGCTGCAGGCCCAGGCCGCGCTGGATGCGGTGTACGCCGCCTATGCCGAGGAAGGCGCCGACTTCGATGCGCTGGCCAAGGAACAGGAGCGCCTGGAGGCGATCCTGGCCGCGGGCGACGCCGCCACGCTTGAGCAGCAGCTGGACATCGCCGCCGACGCGCTGCGTCTGCCGCCGTGGGAGGCCATCGTCGGCAAGCTCTCCGGTGGCGAGAAGCGCCGCGTGGCGCTGTGCCGCCTGCTGCTGCAGAAGCCGGACATGCTGCTGCTCGACGAACCGACCAACCACCTGGACGCCGAGTCGGTGGAGTGGCTGGAGCAGTTCCTGGCGCGCTACTCCGGCACCGTGGTGGCCGTCACCCACGATCGCTACTTCCTGGACAACGCCGCCGAGTGGATCCTCGAACTGGACCGCGGCCGCGGCATCCCGTGGAAGGGCAACTACACCGACTGGCTGACCCAGAAGGAAGAGCGCCTGAAGCAGGAAGACAACCAGGAAAAGGCCCGCCAGAAGGCGATCCAGAAGGAGCTGGAATGGTCGCGGCAGAACGCCAAGGGCGGCCGCACCAAGGGCAAGGCGCGCCTGGCGCGACTGGAAGAGCTGCAGTCGGTCGACTACCAGAAGCGCAACGAGACCAACGAGATCTTCATCCCGCCGGGCGAGCGCCTGGGCAATGCGGTGATGGAGTTCAAGCACGTCTCCAAGAAGTTCGGCGACCGCCTGCTGATCGACGATCTCAGCTTCCTGGTGCCGCCGGGCGCCATCGTCGGCATCATCGGCCCCAACGGCGCCGGCAAGTCGACGCTGTTCAAGATGATCACCGGGCAGGTGAAGCCGGACTCCGGCGAGATCGTCGTCGGCCCGACGGTGCAGCTGTCCTACGTGGACCAGAGCCGCGACGCGCTGGAAGGCAACCACAACGTCTTCCAGGAGATCTCCGGCGGCCTGGACATCCTCAACATCAATGGCGTGGAGATCCAGTCGCGCGCCTACATCGGCCGCTTCAACTTCAAGGGCCAGGATCAGCAGAAGCTGGTCGGCTCGCTGTCCGGCGGTGAGCGCGGCCGCCTGCACATGGCCAAGACCCTGCTGCAGGGCGGCAACGTGCTGCTGCTCGACGAACCGTCCAACGACCTGGACATCGAGACCCTGCGCGCGCTGGAAGACGCGCTGCTGGAGTTCCCGGGCAACACCTTCGTGATCAGCCACGATCGCTGGTTCCTGGACCGCATCGCTACCCACATCCTCGCCTTCGAGGGCGACTCGCACGTGGAGTTCTTCCAGGGCAACTACCGCGAGTACGAGGAAGACAAGAAGCGCCGCCTCGGCGACGACGCCGGTCCCAAGCGCCTGCGCTACAAGGCGCTGAAGTAAGGCATCGCCCCATGGCCGCTGGATGCGGCCATGGGCGCATCGGGGCCCTGGATCTGCGCACGCAACGGGGCCGAGAGCAGCGCGCGGCCCACGCCGCCCTGCCGCTGCACACCAGGCATCGGATCTCACCTCAACCGCATCCGCGCCCAGGCCGGGCGCGGCTCTTGGCGTGCGCGCGTGACGCATGCAAGTGGAACTCCGCGTCGCAACTGTCGAAAAATTCACGGCCCGCTCGCATGCGCCCTTCCTAGAATCGCGCCGCACGCCAAGGCGTGTGGTCCTGCGTTCCGTGCGTCGCTGCGTGCGACGGAAGACCGCAGATGCAGCTCGCCGGCGACGCAGCCTGACTCCCCTTCGATCCGCTTGGGGACAGGCGTCAGCGAGTGAAACACCATGGCCCTGGCCATGATCTGGAGTTGTGCATGAACACTGCCGCGCCCCGTCCCGGGCTCCCTCTCTGGCAGAAGATCGTCGCTGTCATCGTCGCCGTCTCCGGCCTGATCCTGGCCGTGGCCGGGGCCTATCTGCTGTCGCTGGGCGGCACCTGGTACTACCTGGTCAACGGCGTGCTGATGCTGATCAGCGGCGTGCTGCTGTTCGCCGGCCGGCTGTGGGGCGCCAAGCTCTACGGCGTGGTGTTCCTGCTCGCGCTGGTGATGACCCTGGTCGAATCGGCCACCCGCCTGTGGGGCTGGGTGCCGCGCATGGGCTACATCACCCTGCTGGGCTTCTTCGTCGCGCTGATGGTGCCGCGCCTGTCGGCCGGCCGGCTGCGCAAGCACGGTTATCTGGCGGCGGCGGGCTGCATCGTGTTCGCGGCGATCGCCTTCGCGCTGGTCTTCCGCACCCAATACGTCGAACACGGCGATGACGCGCCGCAGGCCCCGCTGGCCGCCGGCGACAACGCCAAGGCCCGCGCCGCGCAGGCCGACAGCGAATGGGCCGCTTACGGCCGCGACACCGACGCCACCCGCTATTCGCCGGCCGCGCAGATCACCCCGGAGAACGTGGGCAAGCTCAAGGTCGCCTGGACCTATCACACCGGCGATCTGCCGCCCCCGGGCAAGACCAACAAGTGGGGCGCGCAGAACACGCCGCTGATGATCGGCGACGGGCTGTACGTGTGCTCGGCGACCAACAACGTGTCCAAGCTCGACCCGGCCACCGGCAAGGAGATTTGGAAGTTCGTCTCCGGGGTCAAGTACGAGAACGTGCCCTATACCGCCGCCTGCCGCGGCGTGACCTACTTCGTCTCCAACGCGGTGCCGGAGGGCCAGAGCTGCCATGCGCGCATCATCGTGGCCACGCTGGACATGCGCCTGATCGAACTGGACGCCGCAAGCGGCCAGCCCTGCGCGCAGTTCGGCAGCGAGGGCACGGTCAACCTGCTGACCGGGATGGGCAAGTCGGTGCCGGGCCAGCTGGCGGTGACCTCGCCGCCGGTGGTGGTCAACGGCACCATCTCGCTCAACCACCAGGTGCTGGACAACCAGCGCCGCTGGGCGCCCTCGGGCGTGATCCGCGGCTATGACGCCGAGACCGGCGCGTTCAAGTGGGCCTGGGACGTCAACCATCCCGGCACGGTGTGGCATCAGGAGCCCGGCCCGGGCCAGGAATACAGCCGCGGCACGCCCAACTCCTGGGGCCCGATGGCCGGCGACAACGCGCTCAACCTGATCTACGTCCCCACCGGCAACTCGGCCGCCGACTACTACGACCAGCTGCGCACGCCGGCGGAGAACGCGGTGGCGTCCTCGATCGTGGCGCTGGATGCGACCACCGGCGAGCAGAAGTGGGTGTTCCAGACCGTGCACAAGGACACCTGGGACTACGACATCGGCTCGCAGCCCACGCTGCTGGACTTCCCCGACCACAGCGGCACGCCGGTGCCGGCGATGATCATTCCGACCAAGCGCGGCCAGCTGTTCGTGGTCGACCGCCGCAACGGCAAGCCGCTGCTGCCGGTCGAGGAGCGCCCGGCCGACACCAAGGTGACCGTGCCCGGCGAGAGCCGCGCCAGCACCCAGCCGTGGTCGACCGGGATGCCGCGTCTGGGTATGCCGGACCTGAAGGAATCGACCATGTGGGGCATGACGCCGTTCGACCAGCTGTATTGCCGGGTCAAGTTCCGCCAGGCGCATTACACCGGCGAGTTCACCGCGCCGCAGCTCAAGCAGCCGTGGATCGTCTTCCCCGGCTACAACGGCGGCAGCGACTGGGGCAGCGTGGCCTACGACCCGGCCCGCGGCATCCTGGTGGCCAACTGGAACGTCACCCCGATGTACGAGCACTACATCCCGCGCAAGCAGGCCGACGCGCAGGACCTGTACTCGATCGACGATCCGCGCTACACGCCCGGCAAGGGCGGCGCCGAAGGCCCCGGCGCGATGGAGGACACGCCGTATGCGATCTCGGCGTCGGCCTTCATGGTCCCGGGCCTGAAGACCCTGTGCAACGAGCCGCCCTACGGCATGATCACCGCGATCAACCTGCACGATCAGAAGGTGATCTGGCAGCAGCCGCTGGGCACGGCCCGCGCCAACGGCCCGCTCGGCCTGCCGACCGGCCTGCCGATCCAGATCGGCACGCCCAACAACGGCGGCCCGGCGATCACCGCCGGTGGACTGGTGTTCGTCGCGGCGGCCACCGACAACCTGCTGCGCGCCATCGACCTGAAGACCGGCAAGGTGCTGTGGACCTCGGTGCTGCCCGGCGGCGGCCAAGCCACGCCGATGACCTACACGGTCAACGGCAAGCAGTACGTGGTGCAGATGGCCGGCGGTCACCACTTCATGGAAACCCCGATCAGCGACGCGCTGGTGGCTTACTCCCTGCCGTGACGGAGATTCCCGGCGCCCTCACTCGGGGCGCCGGCGTTCTAAACCGAGCGTTGCAACCATCCAAAGCAAAGGCCGCCCGCAGAGCCTCCGCGGGCGGCCTTTGTTTTGGATGGGAGCGACCATCTCTCCCTGTAGAGCGGAGCTTGCTCCGCTGGGGCTTCCCTGTGATCCGGCCGAAACGCAGCGGAGCAAGCTCCGCTCTACGGGAGTCGCCGGCGGCGATAGGCTCTTCCCGGTAATGTCCCATCGCCGCCATTGGCCGAAAAGGCCACAAGGGCGGCTCCCACCTTCAGATCAGCTTGGTGGCGTTGTTCAGCACGTAGTCGCAGGCCTTGTCCTTGAGCTTGCCCGAGACCGCGTCCAGGTTGAACGACTGCCCGCCCTCGCCCTTGAGCACGCCCATCAGGCCGCGCTGATAGTCCGGCGACTGCTCCGGCTTCTGCGCGCCGCCCAGGCCGTACTTGGACAGCAGCTTGTCCTTGACGCCACTGACCGCATCGGCGCTGAGGTACTTGCGCTGCACGCAGTACTGCAGCACACCGGCCGCATTGCCGGCGGTGTTGCCACCGATCGCCGGCAGCGACAGCCCGCCCAGCGCCCCCAGGCCACCGGCCGCCTCGCCGCCGGCCGGCGCCGCCTGGCCGGTGTGCTGCTTGAGCAACTGCTTGAAATCCTGCGCCTGCACAGCGCCGGCCAAGGCCAGCGCGCCCAGCATCAGCGCGGCCTTCAGGGAACGGGATGTCGTCTTCATGACCTACCTTCGCAAGATCCGTGGACAGATCGCGCAGGCTAGCAGCGTGGCGTTAATGCCGCGCCTTGCCGCATGCGGCGTGCGCCGGCTCACTTGCCCTCGCCGATCTCCGGGAACAGCACGTCGGTGAACCCGAACGTGGAGAAATCCTTGATCCGCGACGGATACAGAATGCCGTCCAGGTGATCGACCTCGTGCTGGATCACGCGCGCATGGAAGCCTTCGGCGACCTGCTCCACGCGCTGGCCGCCGGCGTTCCAGCCGCTGACCCGGATCCGCCGATAGCGCGGAATCACCGCGCGCAGGCCGGGAATGGACAGGCAACCCTCCCAGCCGTCCTCCAGCTCGTCGGTGAGCGGTTCGATGAGCGGATTGAACAGCGCCGTGCGCGGCACCGAGGGCGCGTCGGGGTAGCGCGCGTTGTGCTCGAAGCCGTACACGATCACGCGCTTGCTCACCGCCACCTGCGGCGCGGCCAGGCCGACGCCGCCGGCCTCGTCCATGGTCTGGAACATGTCATCGACCAGGTCGCGCAGCTCGCCGGTGGCGAAGTGCTCGACCGGCTCGGCCCGGGCCAGCAGCACGGGGGCTCCCATGCGGACGATGTTGCGGATCATCGGGGCGACTCCTGCGACTTCGGAAGCCCCGAGCTTAAGCCCGGCCCGGCCGGCCCGCACCTGGCGCGTGGCGCCGGGTCAGGCCAGGAAGCCCAGCGTCGGGCTGGCGAAGTTGCCCAGACCCGGGAAGATCGCCGCCAGGTCCGAGGCGCCCACACCCATCCACTGGGCGAAGGTGGCGCCGAACTGGTTGGTGGAGGTGGTCGGGATCATGCGACCGCGATCGACCGCCTGGTCGCCGTTCAACTCCAGGATCGGATAGCTGCCGAACACGCGGCCGCCGGCCAGTGGACCGCCGGAGGACTGCGGGCCGCCCATCATCAGCTGCACGCCGCCCCAGGCGTGGTCGGTGCCATTGCCGTTGCTGTTGAGCGTGCGGGCAAAGTCGCTGTTGGTGAAGCTGACCACGTCGTTGAGCGCGCCGATTTCCACCAGCGCGTTGCGGAAGGCGAACAGCGCATCGGAGACCTGCCCCAGCAGCCGCGGCTGGCCGTTGGCGACCATCTGCCCGTCGTGGGTGTCGAAGCCGCCCATGCTGGCGAAGTAGATCTGCCGGTTCTGCCCCAGCGCGCTGGTCCGGCTGGCCTTGATCGAGCGGGCGATCATGCGCAGCTGCGAGGCCAACCCGTTGCCGGACGGGAACACGGTGGCGATGTCGCCGCCGTTGTTCGCATCCAGCGCGGTGCGCATGGTGCTGCCGATCAGCATCGCGCTTTCGCCCTGCAGCGCGTACTGGTCCTGCATCAGCGGCGTGTAGCGATGCTTGACCAGCGCGGCCAGCGCCTCGCGGCGGATGCGGTCGGGCGTGGAGTTGACGTTCTCGAAGTTGCGCAGCGCCGCCGGACCGCCGGTGGACATCACATAGGGCGAGATCGAGGTGCCGGTCTGGAACAGGTTGTTGCCGGCCAGCGAGATGGTCGGCGGCAGCGCGGTGAAGCCGCCGCTGTTGGCGCCCTTGATGCGCTCGCCCAGGGTGCCGCCCCAGCCGACGTTGGAACTGCGCAGTTCCGACTCGCCGCGCATCCACAGCGCCTGCTGGTCGTTGTGCGAGAACAGGTTGTAGGGCAGGCGCTTGGCCTTGGCGGTGTACTCGGCCTTGGTGGTCGGCTGCACCAGCGTGCCGACGTTGGCCATGAACGCCAGCTCGCGGTTGTCGAACAGGGTCTTCATGCCGGCGCAGGCCGGGTGCAGGCCCCAGGCCTTGCCCGCCGTGTCGGTGACCTTGAGCAGCGCGTCGCGGGCGATGCCCAGGCCCTGGCTGTTGGCGGCCGCGTCGTACACGCCGCCGCGGCTCTTGAGATAGACGTCGTACTCGGCCTGCACATGCGGGATGAGCATGTTGAACGAGTCGTTGCCGCCGAACAGGAAGATGCACACCAGCGCGCGGTAGTTGCCGGTGCCCACCGCGGTGGAACTCTGCGCCAGCGCGCGGCCGACCAGTTCGAACTGCGGCAGGGTCGCGGCGACGGCGCCGCCGGCCAGCATCAGCTGCAGCGAGCGCAGGAAGGTCCGGCGGTCCTGATTGACCTGTCGAGACATGTTCGTGCGGCTCCTATCGCTGGATCACGAAATCGGGGGAGGCCAGCGCCAGCTGGACCAGGGACTGCACCCGTTCGGCGCTGCTGCGCTTCTCGGTCTGCAGCTTGTTGAGCATGTCGATCATCGTGGCGCGGGTGTCGGCGGACAGGTTGCCGGCGAACAGCAGCGCGGAGATCTCATCGACCATGCCGGCGTGGTTGCCGGCATCGGCCAGCGCCTGCAGGCTGGTGGCGTCGAGCACCGGCGCGTTGGTCCGCGCGGTCGGCGCGGCGGTCTTCAGATTGCCGCAGGCGGCGTTGCACACCTCGTTGAAGGTGCTCACGAAGCTGGAGTCGTTGAGCAGGTCGAACTCCGGCGCATACAGGCCATCGACGCCGTCGGCGGCCTGCAGGCGCGCGTCGGGCGAGAAGAAGTTGAACACCGACGGCGAGCGCAGCGAGTCCTGGCCCAGCGACACGCTGAAGTCGTAGGACGCGCCGAAGGAGAACGCGTACTGGCCGTCGTCGCGCGGCACGTACTTGGCGTCGAAGGCGCGCCACAGCGTGGTCAGCTGGATCAGCGGCTCGCGCAGCTTGCCGTAGCTGGTGTCGGTGGCGGCCGGCGCGGTGCGCGCCTCGGTGTCCATCAGGATCGCCTTGATCACCTTGCCCAGATCCCCGTTGGAGCTGGCCCACACTTTGGTCACGCGGCCCACGTAGGCCGGGCTGGGATTGCTGGTGACGAAGCGCTGGATCAGCTGGCGGCTGATGAAGGGCGCGGTGTTGGCATGGCTGGCCAGCGCGTCGAGCGCCTTGGCCAGCGTCTTGGTGCAGTCGTTGCCTTCGGCGATGACGATGCCGTTGAAGATGGTCTTGGGCTGGTCGTCGTGGTAGTCCGGCACGCAGGTCATCGGCTTGGCGTCGTTGTCCGGCAGGCCCTTGTAGAAGGTGTCCTTGGTCGCGCCATTGATCGACCAGCCGGTGAACACCCGCGCCATCGCACTCACCACCGCCTGGTCGTAGGTGGGGATGGTGTTGCCCGAGGCATCGGTCTTGACGGTGAAGTCGGCGTTGCGCTGGACCAGGCCGATGGAGAACAGCTGCATCACCTCGCGCGCATAGTTCTCGTCGGGGACGATGGTGACCGTCAGTCCCTGGCCATTCCTGTAGCTGACCGCCTTGCGGTTGCGGATGTGGCTGAGGTAGGTGCCCATCGCCGGGTGCAGGGTGACCTTCTCCAGCAGGTCGCGATAGGTGCCGAACGCATTGCTGTCCAGCATGTCCTGGTAGTTGGCGATGCGGCCGAAGTTGGCCGTGTTGTAGTCGCGGTCGGAGACCACGAAGATCTCGCTGAGCGCGAAGCCCATGCGCAGGCGCAGCTGGTCCTTGGCGGTCACCGCCTGCCACAGCCAGTAGTTGCGGCGCTCGGCGTAGCTCAGGCTGGCCACCGGGATGGACAGGATGTGCGGCTCCATCAGCGTCGGCGCGGTCTTAGACGCGTCGATCTGCTCGTCGATCCAGGCGCCGTACCCGATCTGGCGCACGCGGGCGATGTCGGCTTTGGTCGGGCCGAAGCTGGCCTGGGTCAGAAAGCGCGCCGCCTCCGCATCGGTGGTCGGCTTGTCGCTGGGCGTGGTCGGGGTGGTGACCGGCGTGGAGGGCGAGGTCGAGGCCGAAGACGACCCGCCGCCGCCCCCGCCGCCGCCGCAGCCAGCCAGAAGGAGCAGCAGCCACAGCGTGGCAGCCGCGCGTACAAGCGTCATGTCGAGCACCCCGGCGCCACCCCTGATCCGCCCGAAGCGGCGGATGATCGCCGTCGGCTGCGGCGTCAAGACAGAGTGAAAATTACGCCAAAATAGGTGTCAAGTCCGCCAAGTTGTCGGTGATCGAAAGCTTGCCGCAGGTCACAGATCCTGCTCGGGCGGCAGCCCGAAGACCTGCCGCAGATAGCGCACATAGCCCGGGTCGTCGCACATGCTCTTGCCCGGCGAGTCGGACAGCTTGGCCACTGGCTGGCCGTTGCAGCGGGTCATCTTGATGACGATGTTCAGCGCCTTGGGGCCCAGATCGTTGGTCAGGTTGGTGCCGATGCCGAAGGCCAGGCGGCAGCGCCCCTTGAAGTGCGCGTACAGCTCGGCCACCCGGTCCACGTCCAGGCCGTCGCTGAACACCAGCGTCTTGGCGCGCGGGTCGGCGCGGTTGGCGGCCAGGTGCGCCAGCATCCGCTCGCCCCAGCGCAGCGGATCGCCCGAGTCG
This sequence comes from Pseudoxanthomonas sp. SORGH_AS_0997, assembly GCF_031453535.1. Lineage (NCBI taxonomy): Bacteria > Pseudomonadati > Pseudomonadota > Gammaproteobacteria > Lysobacterales > Lysobacteraceae > Pseudoxanthomonas > Pseudoxanthomonas sp. SORGH_AS_0997. Next base: position 4,176,283 of record NZ_JAVIZI010000001.1, on the reverse strand, counting down.
TGGCGCATGCCGTCGAAGAGCTTGCAGAAGTACATGTCGTAGTCGCGCAGGAACGCATCGGTGCCGACCACGTCGCTCAGCGCGATGCCGAGGTCGCCGCGGTACTCGCGCGCCCAGGCCTCCAGCGCGGCGGCCTGCGAATCGCGCAGGCGCGGGCCCAGCGCCTGAAAGGCCTGCAGCCACTCGTGCGCCATCGTGCCCAGCGGCGTCATGCCGTACCGGTAGGCGAAGTGGACGTTGCTGGTACCGACGAACTGCTCGCCCAGCCCGTCGCGCAGCTGCGGCAGCAGGCGTGCGTGCCAGGCGCGCGAATAGCGCCGGCGCGTGCCGTAGTCGGCGATGGCGCAGCCGGCCGCGTCGGGGATGGCGCGCAGGCGCGCCAGCTTGGCCTGCAGCCGGCGCTCGCCTTCGACCAGATCGCCCTGCCCCAGCGCGTCGAAGTACACCTCGTTGATGATCGCCAGCAGCGGCACCTCGAACAGGATCGTGTGCAGCCACGGCCCCTCGATCTCCAGCGCGATCTCGCCGGGCACCTGGTCCGAGGCGCGCAGGGTGATGTACTTGCGATCGAAGTGGAACAGGCCGAGGAAGTCGACGAAATCCGGCTTGACGAAGCGCAGCCCGCGCAGGTAGTCCAGCTCGTCCGCGGTGAAGCGCAGCGCGCACAGCGCGTCGATCTCCTCGGAGATGCGGTCCAGGTGCGCGGCCAGGTCGATGCCCGGCGTGCGGCACTTGAAGCGGTATTGCACCTGCGCGGCAGGGTGCTGATGCAGCACCGCCTGCATCATCGTGAACTTGTACAGGTCGGTGTCGAGCAGCGATTGGATGATCATGCGGCCATTGTGCACCGCGCGGGCACGGCGATGGCGTCGACGCCCGCGCCGCTAGTCCACCACGCGCCCGCCCTTCATCAACGCCGGTTCCACCTGGTCCTGCTGTTGCGCCATCAGCCTGGCCAGCGTGCGCGGGTGGACGCCGTAGTGCTTGGCCAGCTGCTTCGAATCCCAGCCACGCAGCTGTGCCAGTTCGCTGGCTTCCACGCACTGTTCGACCGTCAGCGATGGCCTTCGGCCCAGCTTCCTGCCCTGCACACGCGCAGCGGCCAGGCCGGCTCGCGTCCGCTCGCTGATCAGCGAGCGCTCGAACTCGGCCAGCGCGGCCATGATGTGGAACACCAGGCGGCCTCCCGATGAGGCCGTGTCGATGCTCTCGGTCAGGGACTGGAAGCAGATGTCGCGCTCGCCCAGCACATCCAGCAGCTGGACCAGGTTGATCAACGAGCGGCCAAGCCGGTCCAACCTCCAGACGACGAGCTTCCCACCCGGCTTGAGTCGCCGCAGCGCCTTGTGCAGGCCAGGGCGGCTGCCGTGCCTGCCCGAGACACCCTGGTCCGTATAGATCTTGGTGCAACCGGCGGCCTTGAGCGCCAGGATCTGCAGGTCGAGATTCTGGTCGCCCGTCGAGACGCGCGCGTAGCCGATGATCATGGTGACGCCCCCCAGTGTTGCCAACCGCGCCGGGTGGGACCACATCTGCGGATCCAGCGGAAAATCCAGAGAAGACAGCGTTCGAACATGGCACTGGTCAAGCATGCGCGGTCGCCTGTGCGAACCTGCGGCCTGCGCTTGCCCAACTCTTGTTCCGTCAATGTCGCATGTCGTGTCTGGTCGCTCTGTCTTGCTCTTAGCATGGTCTTCCAACACTGCCCACCAGGTGGCATCGGGCTCCGCCGGTCGAACGCAGTGCACGCGTAGACCACGCCGTCAGGACCAGGCCTGACGGCGTAATGGGGCACGCGCCTGCCCCCCCCTGATTGACTGTTCCGCCGCCTGGGCCCTGCTTGGGCCAGGCCGCGGAATCCACGAACACCGTGATTATGCGTTGTATGAACAGGATGGGGGACTCCGCGTTCCGATCGGCGACTTCGCGGCCGATACAGCGAAGGCAGTCACCCTCCTGCAGTGACGCAGCTGCCTTGACAAGCAACGCACGCACCGCGCCTGCGCGGTTTGGCCATCGCGTCCTGATCGGCCGGACGCCGAGTCGCTCGGCCTCCCAGGACGTTCCGAGCCCCCGGCCACGAAGTCGGGTGTAGCGCGTCTTCTTCCCTGCCTGCCTGTACGCGATGCGCCTTGGGCATCTTGATCCGGGGTTGCGCTCGGGCTTCGGGGGGTGGCGGTGGCGGATCGACATTTGACAGAAATGGTCCTTTCTGTCCCAGCACTTTTCATGTCGAATTGATCGCCAAGAGTTCAAGCTATCCGCGGTATTCCTTCACGCGCCCCGATCCTTCCAGAAAGGACCGTTTTCGTACGCGCGTCAGCCGGCGTATCGCGGTGGTCTGCCCGCGATCCAGGAGGTGAGCGGGCCGAGGACGCACGCGGCTGCCTGGGGAGCGGCGCATGAGCCGCATCGAGCTTGCGCCGACGGCATCGGGCTGCCATCTGCTGGTCGAACTGCATAACCGCGACCACCTGGCGGCGGCCTACGGCGAGACCTTCGCGCGTGCGGCCCTGGCCGCGCTGCAGTGGCGCATGCATCTGGCCGGCCATTCGATCAAGCAGGCGGGCGATCGCCGTTTCGTCGCGTGGATCGCCGAGGCCGGGTCCTTCGCCGAGCACTGGCAACTCCAGCTCGCGGGCCTGCCGCTGGAGCACCTGGGGCAGCGCGCGCTGCCGGTGGTCACGGTCGGCGAAGTCAGGCTGAGCTCGAGCTCCGGGCCCTATCCGCCGCAGGAGCTGGAGCGCCTGGGCGGCCGCGCGCCGATCCTGGAACCGGTCCAGTGCGGCTGGATCTGGCGCGAGCGCTACGAGAAGGACATGGCCCTGGCCCTGGCCTTTCATGAGGCCTTGCGCAGCGGCGAGGTCGGCCTGTCCTTCCAGCCGATCATGCGACGCAACGCCGGCGATCGACGCGACGCCTCGCTGTATCAGGAGGCCCTGCTGCGACTGGACCAGCCCGGCATCGGCGCCTCCGGCCTGGTCGCCGCCATGGAGCGTCTGGGCCTGGTCAGGCTGCTGGATCGTGTGGTGCTCGACGCGGTGATCGAACGCCTGGAGCGCGAGCCCACCCTGCACGCCGGTTGCAACCTGTCCTCGCACAGTCTCGTCGACGACGCCTGGTGGCATGGGCCGCTCACAAGGCTGCAGGAGCAGCCGACCGTCGCCGCCAGGCTGACGCTGGAGATCACCGAGACGGCGCCGCTGGGCGACTTCGAGTCGGCCAAGACCTTCGTCGGGCGCCTGCGCGCGCTGGGCTGCCAGATCGCCATCGATGACTTCGGCGAGGGCCACACGCGGCTGGACTTCGTCCGCCAGATCCTGCCCCAGGTGGTCAAGATCAGCGGCACGCTCCTGGCCGAAGCGATGCGCAGCATCACCGGGGCGCGCGAGTTCTCGCACCTGGTCGCGCTGGGCGGAAGCATCGCGCCGTACGTGGTCGCCGAAGGCGTCGAACGCGCAAGCGACACCGCCGTGGCCCTGGCCGGCGGCGTCAACTGCCTGCAAGGCCTGGCCATCGCGCGACCCGCGGGAGCCTGGCCGCCGTCGCGCGTCTGCCTGCCGCCGGTCTGTAGAAGCGCGGCCTGATCGGGGGACGAGCAACCGCAGCACAAGCGCTTGGGCGAGCCAGGTCCTTCTGCTCGGCCGCAATGGGCAACGGGGACCGCGCGCTTGCAAAGACCCGCTGGGAGGGCGGGACATCAGCCACGACCACGCCGCGAGCCGGCGGGCCGGGCGCGAACTGCGGGCCGCGCGGGAGGGCGGCTCGTCCAGAGCTTCAAGGGGAAAACATGAGCGTGATCACCGGAATCAAGTCGTCCGTCAGCCGCCTGCCCGCCTTCCCGGCCGAGCGACTGAACCTCTCCCATCGTCTGGGCCTGGTCGTCTTCGACGGCTTCGGGCTGGCCGACGTGGTGGCCCTGATCGACCTGCTGTGTACCGCCAATGCCATCGAGCAGCGCGCCTCGGGCTTCAAACGCCTCTACATGCCCGTGCTGCTGTCCGAATCCGGTGGCACCGTGGCCAGCGCCTCGGGCATGCATGTGGCCACCGAACGTCTGCCTCCCCCGCGCGGGCAGCGTCTGCGCATCGTGTTCGTGGCCGGTGGCGTGGGCGCGGCGACGCTGGAGGCCAGCCCGCGGCTGTGCCAGTGGCTGCGGGACCAGCACGAGCTGGGCGTCATGATCGTGCCGATCGCCGAGGGCCGGCGCTTGATCGAAGCGGCGGGTCTGTTCGTGAAGAGCACCGGCGAACAGCGCACCGCGTTCGCCGCCGCCATGGCGATGATCGCCGCGGACCTGGGCGAGCTGGTCGCCGCGCGCTGCCTGGAGCTGCACGGACCGGCGCAGACCGAGGCACCGGCCGAGCCAGAAGTCCTGCGTCCGGTCGCGCGCACGCGCGTGACCGAGCAGATCCTGGCGTCGGCCCGCTGGCTGGAAACCCACCACGAGCAGCCGGTGAGCATCGCCGATGCCGCGCACGCGGTGGCCATGAGCGAGCGCAACTTTTTGCGTCGCTTCAAGCTGGAACTGGGCATGACGCCCTCGGACTATCTGCTGGGCGTGCGCCTGCGCCGCAGCTGCAAGCTGTTGACCGAGACCGACCTGCCCATCGACAAGATCGCGCGGCGTTGCGGCATCGGCGATGGCGGCAGACTCGCCAAGATCTTCCGCAAGCACCTCGCGCGCAGCCCGGGCGAGTATCGCGCCGGCACCAGGGCCCGGGCCGTGGCACCGCAACGCTTCAATCGGAGTCCGGTCCAATGAATTCGCACGCGCTGCTGTTGACGACGATGGAGGCCGCCGGCGCGCTGTCCCTGGCGCGCCTGGGCCTGAGCGCCGCGCAGTCCTGGCAACGCCAGCTCGGATCCCGCGCGCGCCGGGTGGCGCTGATGGTCAGCGCCGATTCGACGCTGCTGCTGCCGCAGCTGCTGCGCAGGCCAGGGCCCGGCTATCGACCGGCGCTGGTGTACGAGGAAGGCGCGGCCACCGGCGCGCAACGCGAGGGGCTGCCGGTGATCGGCGACTTCGACACCTTCCGCTCGCTGCTGCGCGGCGGCGCCATCCGCGAGCTCTGGCTGCTGGCGCCGCTGGATCAGGCCGCGTCGCTGGAGCGGCTGGTGCAGGAGTTCCGCCAGGATTTCGTCGATATCCGCTTCATTCCGGATCTGCGCGCCTACCCGCTCGCCCGGCTGGACCAGACGCGCACCGGCACGGGCGCCGGCGGGATCCATCTGGTCGGCATGCCCTGGCAGGCGCGCCATCCGCTCGGCAAGCGCGCCTTCGATCTGGCCTTCTCCGCCACGGTGCTGCTGATGCTGGCGCCGCTGCTGGCCCTGATCGCGCTCGCGATCCGGATCGACTCGCCCGGCCCGGCGCTGTTCCTGCAACAGCGCATGGGCGCCGACGGGCGCCGCTTCACGATCTACAAGTTCCGCACCATGCGCGTCCACAGCGAAGGCCCCGGCACGTTGAGCCAGGCGCGCCGCAACGATGCGCGCGTCACCCGACTGGGCCGGCTCCTGCGCCGCACCAGCCTGGACGAGTTGCCGCAGTTCCTGAATGTCCTCAAGGGACAGATGTCGGTGGTGGGACCGCGTCCGCACGCCCTTCCGCACGACAATCAGTACAAGGAACTGGTGCGCGACTACATGTATCGCTACCGGATCAAGCCGGGCATCACCGGCTGGGCCCAGGTCAACGGGCTGCGGGGCGAGATCGACTGCCTGGAGAAGATGAGCGAGCGCGTCGCCCACGACCTGCACTACATCCAGCATCGCACGCTGGCGCTGGACCTGAAGATCGTGGCGATGACCGTGCACAAGGGCCTGGTGCATCGCAATGCCTATTAGGCCCTGCTCGATCGGCGCGGCGACGGCGGCCGCCTTGGCGTTGACGTTCTGTGCGGCCGGGGTCGCACCTGGCCACGCGCAGGAAGCCGCCGCTGCCCTCACCCCGCTGCAGACGCCCGGCCTCGGCCTGGCGCGTGACCCCGCCCTGCTGCCACGGACCGGGCGGCGCACGTCTCCGGACCCCTACATGGCGCTGATCCGCGCCAGTCAGCAGGCCATCGGGCTGACCTCGCCGGAGCAGCAGAAGCAGGCCATCCCGGGCATCGACAGCTCGCTGCCATCCGGGATGGCCCGACGCGCGCCTGGCCGGCGCTCGGGACAGGATCCATCCGCGATCCAGGATCCGGCTGCGATCTCGCTCGGTTGCCACGGCACCGGCCTGGCCAAGCGTGCCACGCAGGGAAGGAATGCGCTGCGCACGGCCGACCTCGGCGCGGAGCTGGCCAACGGGCTGCTGCCCGGTGCGATGAACCTGCAGCGTCTTCCGGGATTGGCCGCACCGACGCTGGAAACGCTGGGCAGCGTCGGCGAAGGCTGTCGCTGACACGCGATCGTCTTGTCCTCCGGGCGCGCCAGCGGCCGGCGAGTGGCGCTGCGCGAGAAGCCAGCGCCCTGACGTGCTCGTTCGCCTCACCGATCCGAGATCTTCCTGCGGGCGCCGCCCCGCAGCGATGCCTGTCCGGGCACGCGCGCAGGGCCGATGCCGCTGCGCGCATGACCGGGCTCAGCGCTTGGGGTCCGCGCCGTAGGTTCCGTACCCATAGCCGTAGCCGTATCCATCGCCGTAGCGGCTGGCGCGCAGGCCGTTGAAGACATGGCCGCAGATCTTCGCCTCGACCTGGGTCAGGCGCTTGAGGGTCTGGACCAGCTGCCGTCCATTGGTGAGCTCGTAGCGGCTGACGATGAAGACCGCGCCGCAGGCGCGCGCCAGGGTCATGGCATCACCGACCGGCAGCACCGGCGGCGAATCGACGATCACATAGTCGTAGCGCTGCTCGGCCTCGCGCAGCACGACGTCCAGGGTCGGACGCGCCAGCAGTTCGCCGGGGTTGGAGACCCGATGGCGCCCGGAGGGCAGCAGGTCCAGCCCCTCCTGGTCGGTGTGCTGGATGGCGGCCTCCAGCGTGTCCTGCCCGGCCAGGACATCGGACAGGCCCGGCGCGGCGACCGAATCGGGGAAGTAGCGCCCGAGTCCGGCGCGCCGCAGGTCGCCGTCGACCAAAAGGACGCGCACGCCGGTCAGCGCCAGCAGATAGGCGAAGTTGGCGGTGACGAAGGTCTTGCCGACGCCCTCGGTGGGCCCGGTGAACACCACCGCGGTACGCCCCGCCTCACGCAGCGCAAGGCGGAAGGTGCTGCGCAGGGTGCGCAAGGCCTCCACCCCGGGATCGGTCGGCGACTGTCGCGACAGCAGCGCATGGTAGAGCGGGTCTTCGCTGCCGCCGCGCACGCGGGTCATGCGCGATTGCACCTTGCTCTCCGGCACCACGGCGTAGACCGGGGCGCCGCTCAGGCGTTCGACCTCCAGCGGGTCGTGCAGCGCGCGGCGCATGCCGGCCAGCACCTGCACGGCCAGGAAACCCATGAGCAGGCCGCCCATCAGGCCGCCGGCAAGCACCGGCAACGTCGTGGGCCAGTGGCGTCGCTCCGGGGAGAGCGCGGGGTCGATGATGGCCGCCGTGCCGGTGGTGCCGGCCTCGGCGACCTCCAGCTGCAGCTTGTTGGCCGCCAGCGCGGTGTAGAGCTGGGTATCGACCGCCACATCCCGCGCCAGGCGCAGGTACTCCTGCTGCGCGGCTGGCAGCGCGCGGATCTGCGCATCGGCCTGGGTCAGCGCCTCGGCCACGGCCGCGTGCTGCGCCTCGAGCATGCGCATGGCAGGATGGGTGGGACGGAACTGCTGCGCGCTGGCCTCGCGGTTGAGTTCCAGCAGGGTCTGCTGGCGGGTCAGCTCGACCACGCGCGCCAGCAGGGCCTCGCTCTGCTGCTCCACGTCGATGGTGCCGCTGCGCATGCGGTAGGCGTTGAGCGCGTCCTCGGCGCGGGTCAGCTCCGCGCGCAGCGCCGGCAGCCTGTGCTCCAGGAACTGCAGGCTCAGATGCGCCTGCTGGGCGCGATGGCGGATGTTCAGCGCGACATACGCGCGCGCCAGGGCGTTGGCGAAGTCGGCGGTGCGCTCGGCGTCGCTGCCGCTCACCGTCAGCTCGATCATCGAGGAATCCTTGGAAGTCTCCGTCGCCTTGACCCGGCGCCCCATCTCCTCGAACGCGGTCTGCAGCGACGAGGCGGTGACGCCGAAGCTCACGCCGCTGCGCGCGCGCAGTTCCTCGACCTGGATCGACCCGCGTCCCGGGCCGAAGCGGGTGGCGACGTTGAAGTCCACCCGCTGTCCCAGCCTGCCGCGCGCGACCTCCTCGCCGTCGGGCGAACTCAGGGCCCAGGCATCGTCCTCGCCGGCCGTCAGGACGAAGGGCTTGCCGTACAGCGCGCGCGGCACTTCGAAATGCGCCAGACGCAGGCGCTCGCCGCCCCAGGGCAGCTCCGACAGGCCCAGCGGAGGATCGGCCAAACCGTTGGGCGGCGTGGCCAGGCGCGCATAGAGGCGCCCCAGGACCGGAATGCGGTGCCTGGGCTCGATGTCCAGCTGCGCCTGGGTGCGGTCGATGGCCTCGCCCATCACGGTGCGCGAGGTGAGGATGTCCAGCTCGCCGTCGATGGACTTGTTGAGATTCAGCGCGCCGGCCACATCGGACAACGCACCGAGCATGGACCCCTGGTCCTCATCGATCTGCAGCAGCGCCTGGGCCCGGTAGGTCGGCTGCGCGGACAGCAGGTACACCAGCGCCAGGGCGAACACGCCGCCAGCCACCAGCAGGAACAACCGGCGATGCGTCGAGACGTTGCGCAACAGCAGGAGCAGATTGACCTCGTCCTCTTCAGGACTTTCGGCGGCTGGTGGGGTGGTGGGTCTCATGGGCGGATCGGGTCGCTCTGGTGAAGAGGGGATTGCAGGTGCGGCAGCCAGCTGCCAACGCAGGTCTCGATCGTTCTCAGGGTGGCGGCCAGTGCTTGCGGCGCCAGCCCGTCAGGGTCGGCCACCTCGGTGGCCTGCCAGTGGCCGAGGCGCCAGACCTTGGCCGCCGCGGCCGGGGCCAGGCGCAGCAGCGTCTGGCGCTGGCTGGCTTCCATCACCAGCACCAGGTCGGCCCACTGCAGCAGCTGCACGTCCAGGCGGCGGCTGAAGGCGCTCGGGGGAGGCGGATAGCCGGCCGCCTCCAGCGCATCCAGCACGCCGCGCGGACGCTCCAGGCCGGTGATCGCCTCGAGCCCGGCCGAGCGCACCTGCACCTCGCCTGTCGCCCCTAGCCGCGCGAGCAGCACCGCCTCGGCCATCGGGCTGCGAACGAGGTTGATGCGGCAGCACACCGCCAGCCTCAGCACGGTTCCGTCGGCCATGCGCGGATCAGCGATTGGCCGCCGCGCTGGTCATGTAGAGCGAGCTGGCCAGCGGCAGGATCTGGGAGACCACACGCGAGAAGCGGGTCAGGTTGGCGGGATCGACGAACACGATGTCGCGCGGACGCAGCACGAAACGATCGCCCAGGACCAGCAGCCCGGGATTCATCGCATCGAGCTGGTAGACCTTGACCTGCTGGGGCTGGTCGCCCGCGCGGAACACATAGATCTGCGCGGCATTGGCCGAGACCGGATTCAGTCCGCCCGCATCGGCCAGCGCTTCGGACAGGCTCATCGGCCCCAGCGGCATGACCTGCGAGCCCGGCTTGGCGACCTCGCCCAGGACGAAGACCTTCTTGTCCCGGCGCGGCGGCAGATTCAGGACATCGCCGCTGCGCAGGCGCGGATTCTGGGTCAGGTCGCCCTGGAAGAAGAAGGCGTACAGGTCCAGCGTGCGGGTCTTGCCGCCGCGATTGAGGCTGACCGACTGCAGGTCGGCGCCTTCCACGTAGCCGCCGGCGGCCGCCAGCGCATCGGCGACCGTGATCGGCACGTCGGTCAGCGGCTGCGCGCCGGGCGTGCGCACCGCGCCGGCCACATACACGCGCTGGCTGCGGAAGCCCACCACCGCCACGTCCAGCTGCGGGGCGGGGATGACCGCGCTCAGGCGACGCGTCAGCAGCGTGCGGATGCGCGGCACGTCGAGTCCTGCGACCTTGACCGTGCCCACGTACGGGAAATACAGCGTGCCGTCGGGTTGGACCAGGCGCGCCTGCGCGTCCAGCGAACTGGCCCCGCCCATGCGCAAGGTCTCCGCACCGGGTACGCCGGCGTTGCCCGTCGCCGAGGTCAGCGCGCCCAGGCCGGGATTGTTCAGTTCGGGATGATCCCAGACGGTGACCCGCAGGGTGTCGCCGGCCTGCACCACATAGTCCTGCGGCGCGCCGTCGGCGTCGGGCGCCTCGGATACCGGCGCGTGCGCAGGCGGTTCTGGCTGTGCCGGCATGCCCGGCTCGATCCGCTGCAGGCTGAAGTGGATGCCGTTCTGGACCAGCTCCGAGGCTTCATCCGCGCGCTCCAGCGGCGCCGGAAAGCGCGACGCCGGCAGCATGGCGCAACCGGACAGCGACACGCCCGCGACGACCAGCAGCAGCAAGAGCAGGCGGAGATTGAACTTACGACGCCGCAGCCGACGAAACAGCAGAGCAAAACGCATGCGCGATTCCTGACCAGATCCAACCCCCTGCGCGGCAAGCACAGCCGGCAGCCATAATCGCCATGACCAGTTCCGCGAAGATCCCCGTGGCGCGCGAGCGGCACGCCGCACGGGAACCGACGCGTCGCCACCTGCGCGAGAAAAAAGCGCTGCGATGCCCCGGTCAGGTCATCGCAGCGCAAGGGGTCTTCTCCACGGCTTGGCACTGGGCATCAGGAACGGCGATCGGAGCCGGTCAGGATGCGCGGACCCTGCATCGGCCCGCTCATGGACGAGCGGACATGCTGGAAGGGTGGCGATGCCGCTTTCGGACATTCCCTGGGCAAGCGCCGCCATCGCGTACGCGGGGCTTGACGGAAATGGCGCCCAATTCGGCCGAATCGGCCAGCCGCGCGCTGCGCATGATGAACGCCGTCGCTGCGATGTGCCTACAGAAGGAACAAGCCATGCCCCATCGTCAGATCTCGATCCTGGGGACGCGTGGCATTCCCGCCATGCACGGCGGTTTCGAGACCTTCGCCGAACGGCTGGCCCTGCACCTGGTGCAGCGCGGCTGGCGCGTCACTGTGTACTGCCAGGCGGGCCCGGAGCAGGAACAGCCAGTGATCGAGGACCAGTGGCAGGGCGTGCACCGGGTCACCATCGGCGTCAAGGCCAGTGGCGCGCGCGGCACCATGGCCTTCGACTGGCGCTCCATCCGCCATGCCGCGCGGACCCGCGCGCCGCTGGTGCTCACGCTGGGTTACAACACGGCCCTGTTCTCGACCTGGCTGCGCTTGTGCGGCGTGACCAACGTGATCAACATGGACGGCCTGGAATGGAAGCGGCGCAAGTGGCGCACGCACGAGCGCCTGTGGCTCTGGGCCAATGAGCGCATCGGCTGCTGGGCCGGCCATCATCTGATCGCCGACCACCCGGAGATCGCCCAGCATCTGGCGACCCGCGTGCGGACCGACAAGATCGCCATGATTCCCTATGGTGCCGACCTGATCGAAGACATCGGCGACGAGGCCCTGGAGCCGTTGGGACTCAAGGGAGCCCGATACGGCGTGGTCATCGCGCGGCCCGAGCCTGAGAACTCGCTGCTGGAGATCGTCACCGCCTTCTCGCGCCGCCGCCGCGACGCGCGCCTGGTGGTCCTGGGGCGCTACGAACCGCAGGGCAATGCCTATCACCGCCAAGTGCTGGACGCCGCCAGTCCGGAGGTTGACTTCCCCGGTGCGATCTACGACCCCGCCACGCTGCGCGCGCTGCGGCGGCACGCGCTGTTCTACGTGCACGGCCACACGGTGGGCGGGACGAACCCTTCCCTGGTGGAAGCGCTGGGCGCAGGCAACGCGGTCATCGCCCACGACAATCCCTTCAACCGCTGGGTCGCCCAGGACGGCGCACGCTACTTCCATTCGGTGATCGACTGCGACATGCATCTGTCGGCGCTGCTGGAAGATCCTGAGGCGGTGGCCGCCATGCGCCGAGCCAGCCGGCAACGCTTCGATCGGGAGTTCCGCTGGTCCTTCGTTCTGGCGCAGTACCAGGCGCTGCTGGAGGGGATGCTGCCGCGCGCCTCCACGTGGCCCGCTGCGCTGCCGACGCCGACGGCGGCCGATATCGGGCCAGGCCGCGGCCCCGCACGCTGAGCGTGTCCGCACGTCCATCCAGGTCCACGCGCCTTGCCGCCTGCGTTGGGGTAGCCGCGATGACGGGCCTGCTGTTGGCCGCAGGCGCCAGCGGAGGTCTTGAAGACACGCAGACGAGCGCCGAGGACTTCTACCGTTTCGAGGCCGCGTCGGCGACACCGGGCAGCCTGGTCGATTTTGCTTACCTCAATCGTCCCCTGACCGCGGGCGACCGGCTGCGGGCCTGCGGCGAGGCGCTCTGCACCCAGGAAGGCGCGACACCGGTGCGCCTGTTCGGCGTCAATGTCGGCTTCGAAGCTGCCCTGCGCGACGCCGACGAGGCCGAGCGCCTGGTGACCGACCTGCGCGCCCTGGGCGTGAATCTGATCCGCCTGCATGCCCTGGATGCGATCGCCGACGGCCAGCGGGTCGATGGTCTGCTCACCGGCGACCCCTTTCCCACGCTGGACCCGGTCGCGATCCAGCGTCTGCGCGGACTGCTCGAACGCTGCAGGCAGGCCGGGATCTACGTCGATCTCAACCTGCACGTGCGCTATGCCTTCCGTCCGTCGATCGACGGAACCCTGGCCGTGGACGATGAAACGGAGTGGCCCAACCAGTCCAAGCCACTGCTGCGCATCGACCCCGCCGCGGCGCGTCTTCAGGCGCGCTACGCACAGGCGCTGCTGATGGCGCTGCAGGGGGCGGGCGAGCCGGCGCTGGCGATCGTGGAGATCGACAACGAAAGCTCGCTGGTCTATGCGTGGATGGACGGCAGTCTCGCCCGCCTGGTGCAAGGCGCCCCGCTGAAGGTGTTCCTCGATGCCTGGCGGCAATGGCTGCAGACCCACCGGACAGGGCCCGACATCGATACCAGCCAGCTGCCACGGCTGGACGACGCCGATGAGACGACCGCCGCCCTGTTCCTGGAATTCCTGGCCGCCCAGGACGCCGGCTACGATACCCGCATCGCCCAAGTCATCGCCGGGGCCGCGCCTGCGGCGCTGACCATCGGGACACAGATGAACTTCAGCGGTCTTGGCGGCATGCGGGCGTTGGCCGGCATGGACCTGCGCGACAGCCATTTCTATGTGGATCACTACCGTTTTCCCGGCACGCAGTGGCAGTGGGACGACTGGCGCATCGGCGACACGTCGAGCCTGGAACAAGGCCTCGCCCCGCTGCTGGGCGCGGCGTTCTATCGGGTCTACGGGGCGCCCTTCCTGATCACCGAATTCAACCAGCCCTGGCCCAATCGCAACGCCGCCGAGATCCTGCCCGAGACCGCCGTGCTGGCCAGCCTGCAGGGCTGGGCCGGACTGGCCTACTACGACTACGCCCATCGTCGCGGCAGCCAGACACCGACGGTCCCCTACGAGTTCAGCCTGTCCGGCGATGGCGGGCGGCGCGCGCAGTTCGGGCAGATGGCCTGGCTGTTCCGGACCGGCGCGATCGGACCGCTGTCCACGGCCTTCGGCTACACGCCCGACGCGGGCCTGCAACTGCGCGCCACCCGTGGACGGATCACGACGCTGCTGGGCGACTTTCTCCATGCGCAGGGCGTCGCTTCCGCGGACTGGGCGCTGGACCGTCGGGTCGGCATCGGCACCTCCACAGCCCAGAACACCGCTTCCGTCCGGGACAGCGAAGTGGCCGTCGATCCGCAGCAAGCGACCCTGCTGGTCGCCGCGCCGCGGGTCGCGGGCATCGTGGGCCGGCTGCAGCCAGGCCAGCGCTATGCCAGCGGTCCGCTGTCGGTGGAGATGGCCCACGCCGGCATGACCGCACTGATGCTCTCGGCCCAGGACGGCAAGGCGATCGCATCGTCGAGCCGCCTCCTGTTGACCCTGCCCGGCTACACCCTGGGCTCGGACGCGCACGGGTCGCCCATTAATCTGGTGCCAGCCACCTTGCTCGGGCAGGCAGGCGCGGCCGTCGGCGCGACCACCGGCGACTACACCCTGCGCGACCCGCAGCATGGAGCTGGCCAGAACCTGCGCGAGATCCGCGCACCGATCTGGATGCGGCGGCAGCCCTGCGTGGTCGGGTTGACCCTGCCGGCGCGACAGCTGACGGTCTACCCGCTGGACGCGCGCGGCAACCGCCTGCCGCCGCTGGCCGGCGACGCGGTGCGCAAGACGTCCACCGGCTTCGAACTGCACCTGCAATCGCCCGACCAGGCCGCCGCGCCCTGGTACGAGCTGCAAGCGAGCCCCTGAGTTCGCGCGCAAGGATCGAGCATCAGATGAACTTTCTTATCGTCCTCTACGGCGGCTGGCTGGCGCTGTCCCGCCTGCGCAGCCTGGTGCTTCTGTTCCCGGTGCTGTGCCTGTTCACGCCCAAGGGGCTGGGCCTGATCGACGTGCCCGCCCTGCCCTATCTTTCCGTCAACCGCGCCCTGGTGCTGGTGATGCTGGGCGCTTACGCCCTTCGGGTGATAGCCAACGGCTGGAGGCTGAAGCGTTCGCCGTTCCCCTTCAGCGGGCCGTTCGGGCTGATGGCCGTGGCCTATCTGGCCGCCTGGGCGATCAACCCTGCGCGCTGGGCCTCCGATACAGTCACCGGCGCGATGGAGTTCATCGAGATCTCCCTGCCCTGCTACCTCGTGTTCCGGTTCTGCGAGAGCCCCGCGGCGGCCAAGCGGGCGTTGCGGTACTTCTATCTGGTGGGGGTCGTCGTCTCGCTCTATGGCACGCTCGCCTACTTCGCGCATGTGAATCCCTATTTCGACTATCTCCAGCACACCACGCCGACCGGGCGCGTACTGGCCAAGGACTACAGCGATTCGGTCCGCGGCATGCGCGCGGTGGGGACGCTGTCGCATCCCATCACCTACGGCGCGTTCCAGGTCTATGCCTTCATCGTCGGGATCTTCCTGAACCGCGACCGCCGCAACACCGGGCGGGTCGCGCTGTTCTTGGCGATGCAGCTGGTGCTGTTCGTCGGGATCGTGGTAACCAATTCGCGCACTCCGTTGATCTTCCTGCTGTTGTCCATCTGCGTCTTCTTCATGCTTGCCAGCAGCAGGGACCGGCTGTTCTTCGCCCAGGTCGGCGCGGTGGCGCTGGCCGTGGTGTGCCTGGCCGGACTGGAATACGTCGAGCGATTCGCCGACTTCGTCGCATCGATCTTCAGCAACGACGCGGCAGCCAGCCGCAATGGCAGTTCGCTGGCCATGCGCCTGGGACAAATGGCGGTAGCCTGGAACTTCTTCATCCAGTCGCCCCTGTTCGGCAACGGCATCACGATGTCCCGCGACATCGTGGCTTCCGGGAAATATCCGGACTTCTACAACGCCGAGAGTGCGCTCTTCCAATGGATGATCGACCTGGGGCTGGTCGGGCTGGCCAGCTTCGTGTGGCTGTTCGGCCGCATCTACACTTGCGCGCGTCAGCGCATCGGCGACCGCACCAGCTACGCGGCGATCAACGCGATGGTCACCGGCTACATCCTGTTCGTGCTGGCCACCGGCGTGCTGGAAACCATGCAGCTCTTCCTGGTCCTCATCGCGCTTCTGCTGATCGCCAGCAAGCCCGCTGGCGCAGGCATCGATCCGGAGCGAACGCAGACGCGCTAGCGCTGGCAATCCGCAGGTCTGCTGACGCCATCGCGCACCGAATGTGCAGCGAGCCGCTCTCCAATATCTGAAGTCGCGCGCAGCGACAGGTCTTGGATCGCAAGCACTCACCGCAGTGCGATCTCGTCGACGAGCAGCAACGTGCCATGGTGCCGCCGGTACATCAGGTTAGGCCCGGCAATCATCCGGTCCCCTGCCGCCATCGGCGGACTCGGTGCGCGGGTAGGCGGCCACAATGTTCCTCTCGCCGCTGCGCGCCATACCGACGCCTGCACCGGCGCAGCGCCCCACCCATCTGTCGCAGTTGGCCTCCTTCATGAACATCACGGTCATAGGCGCGGGCTCCCCCGGCCTGGTCACCGCCGCGTGCCTCGCCCAACTCGGACACGACGCGCGCCGTTTCGACGTCGCCGCATGAGTGCGCAGACACAACCGCCATCGCGCGGGCCGCTGGCCGCGACCGGCAACATGCTCTCCGCGCTGATGCGCCGCCTGCTGGAGCAGGCATTGGCGCGCGTACGACCGGGCAAGCGGATCGCCCCCGGCATCGACGGACGCGACCTGTTCCGGCATGGCCTTGAGCAAGGGATGCATGCCTGCCGTGGCCTGCTGGTGGCGGCGACGCACCGGCGGATCTCTCCGTGCTTCGTCGGGCGCTCGGTGCGCCTGCGCTTCGTGCGCAGGATCGTCATCGGCCGCCATGCGGCCATCGGCGATGGCGTCATCCTCAGCGGACTGGGCAGCGACGGCCTTGTCCTCGGCGAGCGATCGAGCATCGGCGCCTACTCCAGGCTGGTCACGGGCACCGATATCGCGCGCCCTGGCACCCACATCCGGATCGGCCGCCGGTGCGGGATCGGCGAGTACTCGAGCATCGGCGGGTCCGGTGGAGTCTCCATCGGAGAGGACACCATCATCGGGCAGTACTTCAGCGCGCATTCGGAGAACCACAACCACGCCGACCTGTCCGTTCCGATCCGTGTGCAAGGCACGACCCGCGCGCCCATCCAGATCGGCGAAGGCTGCTGGATCGGGGCCAAGGTGACCGTGCTGGCCGGCGTCACGATCGGACCGGGCTGCGTCATCGCCGCCGGCAGTGTGGTGACCCGAGACATCCCCGCCTTCGCTATCGCCGCCGGCGTCCCGGCGCGTGTGCTGCGCCTGCGCCAGGGAGGCCCTCATGATCAGCATTGACGTGTTCGTGGTGCTCTACCGGCGCAAGATCGCCGAATCGGAGACGGTGCAGAGCCTGTTGCGCGCGACGACCGCCTGCACGCAGCTCCAGCTGCGTGTGCAGCTCTGGGACAACTCGCCCGAAGCCGATGCCCAGGCCGTCATCCTGGCGCCCGACTGGCGCTATTCCTGGAACGGTCACAACGCGCCGCTCTCGGTGGCCTACAACGCGATGCTCCTGCACGCCGCTTCGCCGTATGTGCTGGTGTTCGACCAGGACTCGCGCTTCGAACCGGACTTCCTGGACGCGCTGTGCGCCGCCATGCGCGCGGTCCCGGCCGACATGTACGTGCCGCGGATCGCCCATCAGGGTCGCGTGATCAGCCCGTGCCGGCTGCGCTGGATCAAGGGCGCGCCCCTGCCCGGGGTCACACCGGGCACGGTGCTGCCGCGCTGTTTCACCGCGATGATGAGCGGCCTGTGCATCTCGCAACGGTTCCTGTGGTCGCTGGGGCCGGCCCCGTTCGACGAGCGCTTGCGCTTCTACGGCATCGATACCCGCCTGTGCCGCGAGCTGAACCTGCGCGGCGGCCGGGCCTACGTGCACCGTGGGACGCTCGACCACGACTCCGCGCTGCGCGACAGGCGCGACCCCGAGCACTACGTGCAGCGCAAGATCTGGCTCATGCGCTCGTGGCGGCACGTGTTCGACCGCAACCGGCTGGAACGGCTGGGCGTGCACCTCTATATCGCCTGGACGGTCCTGCGCCTGGTCAGCGGACCGGGGCGGCGCCGCGGTGCGCGTTCCATTCTTGCCGAGGTCTATCGATGAGCCGTGCGCTTCGCATCCTGGCGATCCATCAGGGCAGCGAACTGTATGGCTCGGACCGCAGCTTCGCCGCCGCGGTCCAGGCGCTGCGCGAGCGTCATCCGCAGGCGCGCATCGAGGTCGTGCTCCCCGAGCCGGGCCCGCTGCAGTCGCTGCTGGAGCCCTGGGCCGATGCATGCCGCTTCGAACCGCGCGGCATCCTGCGCAAGATCGAGCTCAAGCGGCATCCGTTGAAGAGCCTGTCGGGCATCGTGGCGGCATGGCGGCGCTACCGGGCGTTGGCGGCCGAACACGATCTCTGCTACGTCAACACCACCGTCTGCGTGTCCGCGATCCTGGCGCTGCGCGGCTGCGCCGGCGGCTATGTCCATGTGCGCGAAATCCCTGGCACGGCCGCGCTGGTGCTGTTCCGCACGCTGCTGCGCCTCTCTCGCGCGCAGGTGATCTACAACTCCTATGCCACCGCGCTGGCGTTCGGGCTGCCCGGGCGGGTCATCCACAACGGCGTGGCGCCGATCTCCGACGCGCCGCCCACCGTGCCGGGTGCGCATCGGCGCTGGCGGATCGCCATCATCGGCCGCATCAACACCTGGAAGGGCCAGCAGTTCGCCCTGGAGGCGCTGGCGCGACTGGCGTCGGCGCCGCAGATCGAGCTGCGCATCGTCGGCGACGTCTTCCCGGGCTACGAGCCCTTGCTCACCGCGCTGGATCAGACCGCCGCCGACTGCCGCTTCCCGGTCGAACGGATCGGCTTCGTGCGCCAGCCGGGCCCGCATTTCGAGTGGGCCGACTTCGTCCTGATTCCCTCGCTGCTGCCCGAGCCCTTCGGACGCGTCGCCATCGAGGCGTTCTCGATCGGCCGGCCGGTCATCGCCTCGGCCGGTGGCGGCCTGCAGGAGATCGTCGCCGACGGCGTCAACGGCTTTCTGTTCGCGCCCGGCAACGCCCAGGCGCTGGCCGCGGCGGTCGAACGCGCGCTCGCGCTGGATGCCCAGGCCTACCAGGACATGGCGCTCGCCGCGCGTCGCAGCTACCAGCAGCGTTTCACGGTGGAAGGCTACCGCCAGGCGATCGGCGATGCGGTGCTGCCGTGCGCGCCCGCGGCGGCGTCATGACCGCCTCGACGACGCCGAACCAGGCGCCGGGGCATCGCTTCGCGCGCCACCTGTCCTACAACATCGGCGGCCAGGTGATCCCGCTGGTGCTGGCCGCCGTCGCCGTGCCGATGCTGGTGCACCACATCGGCGTGGACCGCTTCGGCCTGCTGACCATCGCCTGGATGGTGGTGGGGTATTTCAGCCTGTTCGATCTGGGCCTGGGCCGGGCGATGACGCGGCTGGTGGCCGAGCGGCTCGGCCGTGGCCGCGCCGACCAGGTCGCGCAGGTGGTGACCTCCGGACTGTCGCTGATGAGCCTGCTCGGTGTGCTGGGCGGCGTGCTGCTGGCGGTCGCCTCGCCCTGGATGACCGATCTGCTGCGGGTGCCGGAGGCCTTGCGCGGCGAGACGCGCAACGCCTTCCTGCTGCTGGCCGCATCGGTGCCCGCGGTCGTGCTGTCCACCGGCCTGCGCGGCGTGCTGGAAGCGCATCATCGCTTCGGGGTGACCAATGCGATCCGCACGCCGGTCGGGCTGTGGACCTTCGGCGGTCCGCTGTGCGTGCTGCCCTTCACCGATCGTCTGGACTGGGTCGTGGTCACCCTGGTGCTGGGGCGCTACATCGCCCTGCTGGCCTATGCGATCGCCACCGCGCGCGAAGTGGGCCGCCTGGCGCGCGCGCACGATGGCGACGCCTCCTGGCGCGAGTTGCTCCACTTCGGCGGCTGGATGACCGTGTCCAACGTGATCTCGCCGCTGATGGTCTACATGGACCGCTTCTTCATCGGCGCCCTGCTCGGGACCTCGGCCGTGGCCTACTACACCTCGCCCTACGAGGTGGTGTTCAAGCTCAACGTGGTGTCGGAGGGCCTGTTCGGCGTGCTGTTCCCGCTGATGGCCAACCGGTTCGCCGCCAGCCAGGCCGAGCCGGATCGCCTGTTCTCGCTCGGTGCGCGGATGATCGCCGCCGGGCTCCTCGTGCCGGTCGTGCTGATCGTGGCGCTGGCCGAGCCCTTCCTCGGCCTGTGGCTCGGGCCCGACTTCGCCCTGCGCAGCAGCGTGGTGATGCAGGTGCTGGCACTCGGCCTGCTGGTGAACGGCTTCTCCAAGGTCGCCTTCAACGCCATCCAGGCCCACGGCCGTGCCGATGTCACGGCCCGGTTGCACATGGTCGAACTGCCGCTTTACGTCGTGGCGCTGATCGCGCTGACGCGGCAATGGGGCATCGTCGGCGCGGCCCTGGCGTGGAGCCTGCGCATGGTGCTCGATGCGGCGTTGCTCGGGTGGATGAGCCGGCGCATGGCCGGCATCACCGGCCCCTGTCTGCGGCGCTGCGCCGTCCTGGCCCTGGCCACCTTGGCCTTGGCGATGACTCCCTTGCTGCTGCCCGCGGGCCAGCCGCTGCTTCGCGCCGTCGCCGTGCTTGCGCTGATCCCGATCGCCGCAGCTGCCTTCTGGCGCTGGCAGCTCGATGCGCAGGAACGCGGCCGTCTCCTCGGCCAGCTGCACCAGGCCTGCGCGCGGCCGCGCAGGCTGCTGCGCGGCCCGCGCGCCCAGGGCCGCTAGCGCCCTGGGCCACGCACGCCGGGATCAGCGAAACGGCATCACCACGCCGACCGACAGCATCGGGTCGGTCAGACTCGCACGCGAGCCGGAGCTTTCATGGCGCTGGTAGCGCGCTTCGATACGCAACCGGAACCGCTGGCCGAGCGCCGTCTCGATGCCCAGCCCCGCGCGCATCATCACTCCGCCTCGGCTGGCCTCGCGCGGCAGCCCACCCTCATAGGCATAGCCCAGGCCAGCCGTCACATAGGGCGCGATCTTCGCGTCGCGATCGAAGAAGTACAGCGCGTCGGCGGCCACCACCGCCATGTCGTCCTTCGCGTCCAGGTCGGCCAGCTGCACGCTGGCCTCCAGGTTCCAGTGCGCACCCGCGGTGGTGCCGACCAGCGCCTCGCCCGCCACACCGGCGCGATCGGTGCGAAAGGCGTCGTTGTGCACGTAGGCCAACTTGGCGCCGGCATACCAGTCCCGATCGGAGGTTTGCGCCTTGAGCGCCGTCGCCGGCAGCCCGCATCCACACGCCGCCACGACGGCGCAGAGCAGTTTGGTCTTCATCATGTCCCCAGTGAGATGGTCGGCGAGCTCCGCCGGCGCCAGGCGTGCCGAGTCGACGCCAGCCTGGCCGTGGGGAGCCAAGCGCCGACATTAGTCAGGCGCGCGGCCGAGCTCTCGCCGTTTGCAGGGCGCATCCCGCCATTTCGATGACCTGCACGGGCGGGCTCGCGAAGCCGGCACGCACGCGCCGGCGGTGCCCATCGCGCGGCGCGCTAGGAGCGCGGGCGAGCCGCCAGCGCCAGGCGGAGCAGCGCGTGCCCGGCGATCATGGCGCACACCGCCACCCGCACCGGCCACGAGCGCCGCGGGGCCTCGAAACGGCGGAAATAGCGCCACAGCCCGCGATGCTTGTGCCACTCGACGAACAGCGGCCGCGAGCGGCTGGACACGCCGCGCACGTGCAGCACCTGCACATCGTTGGCCACCGCCACCGTGGCGCCGGCCTCGCGCGCGCGCCGGCACAGGTCCAGGTCCTCGGCATGCAGGCGATAGCCCTCGTCCAGGCCGCCCAGCGCGTCGAACAGCGTGCGCGGCATCAGCATCAGCGCGCCGGAGACGGCCTGCACCGGCTGCACCGCCTGTGCGGCGTCCATCGGCACGCCCAGCTGCGCGCCGCGTGCGGGACTGCGCAGCATCTGCGCGAAGTCCGGGTCGCGCCGCCGCGCGGCGGCGTCGCGCACGCCGTCCTCGCCGACCAGGTCGGCGCCGAGCAGCGCATTGCCGAGCGCCTGCGCATGGGCGCGCAGGCGCACCAGCGTGTCGGCCTCGACCATCAGATCGGGATTGACGAAGGCCAGCCAGGGCGCGTCCGAATCGCGCGCGCCCTGATTGCAGCCGACCGAGAAGCCGGGGTTGTCGGGGTTGCCGATGAAGTGCACGCGCGGATCGCGCGCGGCGTGGCGCTGGACGATCTCCAGCGTGCCGTCGTCGGAGGCGTTGTCGGCCACGCGGATCTGCACGACATCGCGCGCCGCGCGCAGCCGCGTCAGGCAGGCCTCGATGGTCGAGGCGCTGCGGTGGGTTACCACGATGGCGGCGATGCCGCCGGCGTCAGCCGAAGAGTTCACGTTGTTCCGTGGATCCCGCCTGCGCGTAGCAGGCCTCCAGGCGCTCGCGCAGGGCGCGCAGCGGATCGTCCATCAGGAAGCGGGCCACGCGCGGATTCCAGTCGGGCCAGCGCCCGGCCAGCGCGTCCATGTCGCCCTCGTCCGGGCCGCCCTCGCCGCCGCGCGCGACGAAGGCCGTCTCGCACAGCACGTTGCGCCAGCCCAGCCCGGACAGGCGCAGCGACAGGTCGATCAGGGCGGCATACCAGCTGCGATAGCTGTCCAGGTCCAGCCCGCCGGCGCGCGCACGCGCGCGGCCGCGCAGGGCCACCGCATGGCTGACCGCGGCCGGCAGCTCCGGATAGGTCGCCGGCAGGGCGGCGCAGGCGCGCGCGGTGCGCTGCGGGTCGACCGGCGGCGGGGCGATCTCGCCCACGCGCGGCCAGGCGGCCGCCTCGCCGGCGTTGCACCACGGCGTGGCGGTGGCGATGGAGGCGTCGCCGGCCAGGCAGGCGGCCAGCTGGTTCAGCCAGCCCGGCAGCGGCTGGGCGTCGGGCGAGAGCACCACCACGTCCAGCCCGGCGCAGGCGCGCAGCATTTCGTCCAGGTGCGCGACCTCGCCGAGCGGATACGGACGTCGCGTGTAATCGGCCTTCAGGCGCGTGCGCGCCAGCCAGCGCTCGATCAGCGCCAGCCCGCGCGGACCGACCTGGGCGTTGTCGGCCAGCCAGACCTGCGTGCCCGCCGGCGTGCCGTCCTCGAGCGCGCCCAGGCAGGCGTCCAGCGCCTGATCGTCCACGCCGACCGGCAGCAGCACGATCGGCAGGGGTGCGGCGTCGTGCGGGCTCACTTGCCCTTCGGCGGGTGCAGCGGTTCCATGGCGCGGAACTTCTGGCTGTATTCGTCGGTGAGGTTCCGCGCTTCGGCCGGGTTGCGCACGATGGTCGGGGTGATCAGGACGATGACTTCGCTGCGGTTGGTGTCCTGGGTCTTCTGCCCAAACAGCGAACCCAACACCGGGATACGACTCAGATACGGCACACCAGAAGAGCCGGCCTTGACAGAATCGGTAATCAGGCCGGCCAACATGATGGTCTGACCGCTCTGCACGGCCGCCTCGGTCTTCACGAAGCGGGTGTTGATCGGCACATTGCAGGCGCTGACGCTGGCATCGCAGTTGGCAGGCGAGGCGCCGGGCGAGCTGACCTCCTGCGCGATCTCCATGAACACCGTGCCGTCCTTGGTCACGCGCGGGCGGACCTTGAGGATCACGCCGGTATCCAGATACTGCACCTGGCTGTAGGTCTGCGAGTTCAGACCGGTGTTGACCGAATAGGAATTGACCGGGATCTGCTCGCCGACCTTCAGCTCGGCCTGGGCGTTGTTGCGCACGAACACGGAAGGAGTCTGCAGCAGGCGCAGGTCGGTGACGGTGTCCAGGGCGCTCAGCACAGCGGCGGCATTGTTGCCGAGGAAAGTCCAGGTCAATCCGGCGCCGGAGGTGATGCTGCGGCCCCAGACGTTGCCGGTCAGGCTAGTGGGATCCGGCTGCAGTCCCTGCTGCTCGAAATACCAGTTCACGCCGTACTTCAGCTGGCCTGTCAGCGCCACCTCGGCCACCTGCGCCTCGATATGCACCTGCATCGGCATCACGTCCAGCTTCTCGATCACGTCCTTGATCGAACGCCAGGCGTTGCCGTTGGCGCGCACCAGCAGCGAGTTGGTCTCCTCCACCGCGGCCACGCCGACCTTGCTGCCCTCCACTTCCAGGGTGACGTTGCCGTTGCCTTCCTGGCGCGCATTGAGCGACACATCACCCGAACCCGAGCCGCTGCGTCCGCTGCTACCGCCCAGCCCCGAGCTGCTGCCCAGGCCGCTTGATCCATCGTCGCTGCGGCTTCCGTCCTGGTTGCCGCCGAACTGCAGCGTGCTGCCGCTGCCGTCCATGCCGCTGGAGGTCAGCGAGGTGCCGATGGCGCCCGGCGCCAGCGAGCTGGTGGAACCGCCGCCGCGCCCGCTGCCGCCGCCGAAGACTTCGGACAGGCGCTGGGCCAGGTCGCGCGCCTTGATGTACTTGAGCTCGTAGGAGAACAGGCGCGGGGTGTCGCCGGCGTTGTCGATGCGTTCGAGCCAGTCGCGGATCTGGTCCAGGTAGGCCGCCTGCGGGGTGATCACCATCACCGCATTGGCGCCCTCCAGCGGCATGAAGCGGAACATGCCGGCGCTGGGCGTCTTGCTGTTCTCGCCGAACACCTTCTCCAGATCGGCCACGACCTTGCTCGCCTGGCCGGTCTCCAGCGGGAACACGCCCACCGACATGCCCGAGAGCCAGTCCACGTCGAAGATCTGCACCGTGCGCAGGTAGTTCTCCAGCTCGGTGCGCGAGCCGCTCAGGGTGATCAGGTTGCGGGTCGGGTCGGTGGCGATGACCGCGTTGGGCCGCGCATACGGCTCCAGGATCTTCTTCATCTCGTTGGCCGCGATGAAGCGCAGCGGCACCACGCGCACCTCGTAGCCGCGCGCGTTGCCCGCATCGCCCGAGCGCGGCGCCACGGTGCCGGCCAGCGCCTGGTCGGCCGGGACGATGTTGTAGCGGCCGTCGCTGTAGACCATGCGCGCGTTGTTCCAGCCCAGCACCTGTTCCAGCAGCGACAGCGCCTGCGCCGGCGACACCGCGCGCGGCGTGGCCAGGGTCACCGTGCCCTGCACGCCGGGCGCGATGACGTAGTTCTGGCCCAGCATGTCGCCCAGGATCGCCTTGACCACCGCCTGCAGCGACTCGCCCTCGAAGTTGAACATCGCCCCGCCGCCGGTGGCCCCGCGCAAGGCCGGCGGCGGCGCGGCCGCGGCGCTGCGGTTGATCACCTGGCCGGTGCCGCGCCGGATCTGCGCCTGCGGGCCGGTCTGCGGCTCCTCGGGCGAGGTCATGGGCGAGGTCTGCGCCGCGCCGGCGGTCGCGCCCGGATTGGCCAGGTTGCCCTGGCGCTGCACGTTCGGCACCGGCGCGGTGGCGCAGCCGGCCAGCAGGCCGAGCAGGAGACTGAGCGGGAGGACGAAGCGTGACGTCATGTCTGCACTCTATGGATCGTTCGATGCGATGGACAGGGGCAAGGCGCTAGTTGCCGGTCGGCGCGCCGGCGCCCTGCTCGCGCAGCTGGCGGCGGCGGGCTTCGATGCGTTCGCGGATGGCCTGCATCTGCTGTTCGGGGGTGACCGGCGTTTCGGCCGGCGCCTGCTGGGCCGGGCTGCCGGCCGCGGCATTGGCGCTGGCGCCGGCCTGGGCGGCGTTGCGGGCCTGGTTCTGCGCCTGCGCCTGCGCGGGCGCAGTCGGCGGCGGCGGCACCGGCAAGCTGCGCGGCGCCTGCCCGGCCTGCATGCCGGCCGGCGGCGGCCGGCCGCCGGAGGACAGCGCCGTCGGCGGCTGCCCGCCCTGGCCGTCGAACACGCGCAGGGCCAGCGTGCGCTGGCCTTCGGGGCCGTCGAACACCGCCTGCCGCGGCGCCAGCTCGGTCAGGTGCCAGGCCGGCGCCTCGGCCGGCGCCTCGCCCACCCGGACCCGCACCGCCGAGGCCGGGCCGCCGTCGCCGGGCTTCTGCAGGATCGCCAGCCGCACCGTCGGGGTGATCAGCACGCTGGTCAGCACGTAGTCGAAGCTGGTCTTGGCGGCGGCCTCGCCCTGCCCCTCGAGGAAGAAGGGATGCGGCTGCCGGTCCGGCGCGAACACCGGGCGCTGACCGATGGCCGCGTACTGGTCGGCCGGCCCCAGGCGCTCGGGCGCCTGCGGCGGCAGCGCGGGCAGGCGCTGCACCAACGCCGGATCGTCGGCCAGCGGCGCGATCGCCCGGCCCATGCCGGCCAGCGCCAGCACCCAGGCCAGCAGCGCCCAGCCGGCGATCACCAGCAGCAGCCAGGTGCGCGCACCCAGGGTGTCACTGCGCACGCACACCTCCCGCCACAGGCGCCGCCGCTTGCGCGGCCGGCTTGAGGTAGCCGTACAGGTCGAAGCTGACGTTGAGCCCGGCGTTCTGATCCTCCGTGCCGGGTGCGCGCAGGTTGAAGGTCTGCGCCAGGATGTTGAGGTTGTCCACGAACAGGCGCGGGCTGCCCGATTCCAGCGCGTGCAGCACCGCGGCGGTCTGGTCCACGCCGCAGCGCAGGGTGACCTGCACGGTGACCCGGGTGAAGCGCTCGGTGCCCTGCTGCGGGACCGGCGAGCGGTTGGTGATCGCGCAGCTGCGGTTGCCCGGGCTGGCCTGGGCCACGACCGTCTCCAGGCGCTGGGTCAGCGCGGCGGTGGCCAGCTCGGCGGTGGGTTCGGCCAGGAAGCCGGGGCGGTTGCCCAGCGCGGCCTGCGCGGCGGCGAGCTGGCGGGCGACCAGCGGGCGCTGAGCCAGCTGGGTGCGCACGCGCAGCTCGCGCTCGCGCGCGGCGTCGATGCGCGCATCGAGCGCGCGCATCGGCACGGTCCACCACGGATGCACCAGCACCAGATAGGCCAGCGTCAGCGCGGCCAGCAGCAGGCCCAGCGCCAGCCAGCGGTCCTGGCGTTCACTCCTGGCGCGCATTGGGCCTCCTGGCGGCGGACGCGGGCGGCGTGGCGCCGGCCAGCTGGGCGGTCATGCTGAAGCGGTCCAGCCGCGTGCGGCGGTCCTGCTGCAGGGCGCCGGTCAGCGCCGGCGAGGTCCACAGCGCCGAGCCTTCCAGCTGCTTGACCAGGCCCGGGGCCTCCGAGCTCAGGCCGATCAGCAGCAGCCGGTCGCCCTCGATGGAGACCTTCTCCAGGTAGGTGTTGTTGGGCAGGCGGCGGGTGAGCTCGTCGAGGATCTCGATGGTGGTCGGGCGCGCGGCGCGCTGGCGCTGCAGGAAGCCCGCGCCTTCAACCAGATCCACCAGCTGCTGGCGCTGGGCGGCCACGCCGCGCGCCTGCGCGGCGCTGCGTTCGACCTGGGCGGTGAAGTCGTCGGCGGCGGCCTGGCGGTTGGACAGCACCTGCCAGCCGGCCAGGACGACGAACACCACCGCGGCCAGCGCGGCGATCAGGTTCCAGCGCCGCGCCGGACTGGCCCGGCGCACGCGCAGCGCCGGCGGCAGCAGGTTCACGCCCAGCGGCTGGCCGGCCTCGTCGGCCACGTCCAGGCCGGCCAGGCCGGTAGCGACCGAGCCCAGTTCCTCCAGCGCGCGGTCCACGGCCTGGCGGCGCACGACCACCAGCTCGGCCTCGATCTGGCCGTCGCCGCGGCGGGCGACGATGCGCGCGTCGTAGTACACCGATTCGGCGGTGAACGGGGTCTGCCGGTCGATCTCGAACCCGACCACCTCGCGCAGCCGCTCGGCCGCCGCGGCCGGCAACAGCAGCGGCCGGCGCAGCACGCGCACGGCCGGCAGCAGGCCCCAGCGCGGCAGCCCGGCCACGCGCGGATGGAGCACGGCATCCAGTTCGGCCGAGGACAGCGGCAGGGGCAGCTCGGCCAGCGCCTCCGACCCGTCCAGCCCGGCGCGCAGCAGCTGCGCCTGGCCATCGCGCGGGACCAGCAGCAGGCGCTCGGCGGCCAGGCCGAACAGGCGACGCCAGCGCGGCGGCAGCCAGCTGGCCAGCGCATCGCGCCACCAGGTGAGGAAGCCGCTGGCGGCGCCGACGGAGCGACCCAGGGCCGGCAGCACCGGGGCGGCTGCGCGTGGTGTCGTCATCGGGGTTCCCAACCTTCCTCCCAGCGCAGCGTGGTGTACAGGGCCCCTGGCGTGGGGCCACCGCCCGTGCGCAGCACCGCCCGCAGGACCGCCTGGCGGCCATCGGGGAGCTGTGCACGACTCTCGATACTATACGTGCCGGTGCCGCGCCCGACCTGCGGCGCGCCCACCTGCTGCGCCGCCTCGCGCTGCTGCTGGATCAGGCCGGGGTCCAGCCCCAGTGCGGTCAGCACCGGGCCCTGGGCATAGGCCGGGTCGGGCTGGGCGCGGCCGTAGAGGGTCAGGTAGGGCTTGATCCGCGCATAGACCTCGGGCGTCCAGCCCAGCACCTGCTCGACCTCGGCCACGGTCTCGAACGGCGCGTCCTTGGCGCCGTAGGGCAGGCCGGCCTCGGCGTAGTCGCCGTCCTCGGCGCCGCCGACCGGCTGGCGCAGCGAATCGGCGTCGCGCCAGTCCACCACCGCGCCGGCCAACTGCTGGGCGCGGGCCTGCTCGACGCCGGTGGCGACGAGCACGCTGGCCAGGGTCTGGGCATCGACCTGGTTGAGATCGACCTTGCCGCTCTCGTCGGTGATGCGCACCAGCACCTGGCTGCCGGCGTAGCGCCAGCGGTAGGGCCGCCCGTCCGGAATCCAGCGGCTGCGCGGGTCCTGGTCGTCCACGCGCTGCATGGCGTACTCCAGGCCGGCGCGGGCGACTTCGCGGGCCACGCTGCCCTCGGCCGTGACGCGTCCCTGCAGCGCCTCCACCCGCGCGGCGAGGGCGAAGGCGCCGATCAACGCGGTCAGCAGCGCGATCAGCCACACCACCAGCAGCAGGGCCACGCCACGCTGGGCGGCGGGCGAACGCGGCGGACGGACGCGGCTCACGGTGTGACCTCGTGGCTGCTGCCGCTGCCCTGGGCCAGGGTGACGACCATGTCCGGCCAGCGCGGTCCGTCGGCCGGCACGATCTCGATGGACACCTGCACCGGCAGCGCCTCGACCTGGGTCCAGCCGTCCTGCCACGGGCCCAGGCCGCCGTTGTCCGGCAGCAGGCCGCGGTAGCGGAAGCGCACCGACTTGAGCCGGTCGGCCAGCAGCTCCGGCGGGCGCGGCGTGCCCGGCTCGTCGATGGTCTGGCCGGCCTGGACCATCTTCAGGTCGACCTGCAGCCGGCTGCCGTCCTCGGTGGCGGATACGTCGTGCAGGTACGGTCCGCCGCGCCCCAGATAGTCGGGCAGGTCGGCGACGAAGCGCATGCGCGTGCCGGTGCCGGCGAAGCGGTAGGCCAGGCCGCGCTCGGGATCGCGCGCGAAGGCGATGGCCTGGGCCGAGGCCAGGTGGCTGCGCAGGAAGCCCTGCACCGCGCGGATGCGTTCGTTGCGCGCCGCGGTGGCCTCGCCGCGATGGACCAGGCCGGTGGCCGCGCGCAGCGTGGCGAAGCCCACCGCCAGGCCAGCGGCCAGCAGCAGCGTGGCCAGCAGGATCTCCAGCAGCGTGAAGCCGGCGGCGCGGCGCGGCGCGACCGGGGCGCGGAGCCTGCGCCTCATGTGCCCGGCGTGCCTTGCGCCGCGGCCAGGCGCAGGCTGCGCCATTGCAGCGCCTCGCTCTCGCCCTCGCCCCAGCGCACGGTCAGGCGCACTTCGAGCAGGCGCGTGGCGGCCGGGTCGATCAGGCCGTCGGCGGGCCGGCCCGGATCGCTCCAGGGCGCGACCTCCAGGCGCCAGTGATAGCGGCCATCGTCCAGCGCGCCGTCCTGTTCGCCCGGCTGCAGCGGCGCGCCCGCGCCGACCTGGGCCAGCAGGCTCTGCGCATGCAGCGCCGCGCGCCCGGCCAGGTTGGCGCGCTGGATCTGCCGCGAGGCGCCGGTCAGCGCGCCCAGCAGCAGGGTCAAGGCCAGCGCCAGCAGGCCGAAGGCGACCACCACCTCGATCAGCGTGAAGCCGCGCTGGCGCCTCATGGCGCGCCTCCTACCTGTCCATCCACGCGCACTTCGCCGGTCAGCCAGGCCACGCTGAGCCGGCGCGTGGCCTGGCCTGCGACCAGTTCGAGCTGGCCGCCGGTGGAGGCGCCGTCGGGATAGAACACGATCGCGCCCTGCCCCGGCTGCGCGGCGGCCTGGCGCGCGCCGTAGAAGCGCACGCCCAGCTGTTCGGGCAGGCGGCCTTCGCGCTTGCCCGGCGCGCTGTAGCGATGCGCGGCCGGATCGATGGTGAAGCGCTGCGGCTGGCCGGTGGCGATGGCCTGGGCGCGGGTGAAGCGCAGCTGCGCGGCCACCTCGCGCGTGGCCCCGCGCAGGCGCAGGCCCTGCAGGCCGCCGCTCATGGCCACGGCGGTCAGCGTGCCGATCAAGGCGATCAGCGCGATCACCACCAGCACTTCGATCAGCGTGAAGCCCGCCGGCCGGCGCCGGACGCGGCCCTTGCCGGGGCGGGCGCGGCCGCGCATGGACCGCTCAGGGCGAGTAGGCGATATCGGCGTTGACGCTGTCGCCGCCGGGCTGGCCATCCTTGCCCAGGCTGACCAGGTCGAACGGGCCCTGCTGGCCCGGCACCGAATACTGGTAGGGGTGGTTCCAGGGATCCTTCAGCTCGCTCTCCTTGGCGTAGGGCCCCAGCCAGCCGGCGGTGCCGGCCGGCGCGCTCACCAGATCCGACAGTGAGCCCGGCAGGTGGCCGGTGTCCATCTCGAACTGCTGCACCTTCTCGGCCACGGTCTGCACCTGCGCCCTGGCCAGGTTGACCTTGGCCCGGTCGGCGTTGCCCAGGATGCGGCTGGCGGCGAAGGCGACGATGCCGCCGATCAGGATCACCACCACGATGATTTCCATCAGGGTGAAGCCGGCCTGGGCGCTGCGGGCGGGCGGAGGCGTCAGGGAGCGTGCGTTGCGCATGAGAGGTCTTCCATTTACGTATTGCGAAGTCAGGGAAAAACAGCGTGCGGGTCAGTTGATCGCACCGGCCAGATCGTACAGCGGCACCAGCACGGCGATGATGACCGCGCCCACCACCGCGGCCAGCACCAGGGTCACCGCCGGCACCAGCGCGGCCAGCATGCGGTCCAGCGCCTGCGCCGTCTGTGCCTCGAAGGTATCGGCGGTCTTGAGCAGCATCGCGTCCAGCGCGCCGGACTCCTCGCCCACCTGCATCATCTGCAGCGCCAGGCGCGGGAAGCGCTTGCCCGCGCCCAGCGCGGTCGACAGCGCGCGGCCGTTCTTGACCGCATCGGCGGCGCCTTCCACGTCGGCGGCCAGCGCGCGGTTGCCCAGCACGTTGCGCGCGATGCCCAGCGCGCCCAGCAGCGGCACGCCGTTGCGCAGCAGCGTGCCCAGCGTGCGCGCCAGGCGCGCGGTTTCCAGCCGCGCGATCAGCGGGCCGATCAGCTTGCGCTGCAGGATCCAGCCATCGAAGCGATCGCGGAAGGCGGTGTCGCGCCGCTTGCGGTCGATCCACAGCAGCGCCAGCGCCGGCAGCACGATGAAGGCCAGCCACCAGCCTGCGACGAACTGCCCCACCGCCAGCACGATGCGCGTGAACCACGGCAGGGTGACGTCCAGGCTCTCGTACATCTGCGAGAACTGCGGCACCACATAGCCCAGCAGGAACAGCATCGCCAGCCCGACCACCACCATCAGGATGGCCGGATAGATCAGCGCGTTGATCACCCGGCCCTTGAGCGCGCGGCTGCGCTCCAGGTAATCGGCCAGGCGCTGCAGCGTGTCGTGCAGCGTGCCGCCGGCCTCGCCGGCGCGCACCATGTTGATGTACAGACGCGAGAACGTGCCGTGCTGGCGCTCCAGCGCGGTGGACAGCGGCGCACCGCCGCGCACCGCCTCGCGGATGTCGGCCACCGTGTGGCGCGCCTTGTCCTCGTCCGGCAGCTCCAGCAGGATCGTCAGCGCCCGGTCCAGCGGCTGCCCGGCGCTCAGCAGCGTCGCCAGCTGCTGGGTGAACAGCACCAGCCGCTGCCCGCCGAAGGCATTGGGCTGCAGCAGCAGCTTGAACGAGCCCAGCCCGCCGCCCTCGGACGCCAGCCGCGCCTCCATCGGCAGATGGCCCTGCTCCTGCAGCCGCGCCACCACCTCGGCCTCGCTGGCCGCCTCCATCTGCGCCTCCAGCACCTCGCCGCGCGCGTTGAGCGCTTTGTAGCGATACACGGGCATCAGGGCAGCCGGGCCTGGGAAGCGGGAACTCGGCGCGTAGAGGCCCGGGGTGCATGCGCACCGTCGCCACACGCGGAATCCCAGAACT
The DNA here is from genome assembly GCF_031453535.1 of Pseudoxanthomonas sp. SORGH_AS_0997. Classification (NCBI taxonomy): domain Bacteria; kingdom Pseudomonadati; phylum Pseudomonadota; class Gammaproteobacteria; order Lysobacterales; family Lysobacteraceae; genus Pseudoxanthomonas; species Pseudoxanthomonas sp. SORGH_AS_0997. The sequence goes on along the minus strand of NZ_JAVIZI010000001.1, from coordinate 4,144,387 downwards.
CGTCATTCCCGCGAACGCGGGAATCCAGTGCCTTCCGCACTGGCACCGCCCCGCGGGCCGTGGAGCCAAGTCGCTGGATTCCCGCGTTCGCGGGAATGACGGCAAGGACAGTGACCTGAGATGGCGCGTCCATGGGAAGGACACCGGTGGCGGTTTCGACGTTCATTTCACGATCTCGCACCAAAGATCGCGCCAATACGCATTGCCCTGCTCGATTAGATCGACCTTCCAAGCACGGCGCCATTTCTTGAGCCGTTTCTCGCGCAGGATCGCGGATTCCATCGTCTCGTGAAGCTCGTACCAGACCAGGCGCACCACCGCATGACGGTCGGTGAAACCTTCCACGACATGTTCCCGGTGTTGCCAGATCCGGGCGGGCAGATTGCTGGTCACGCCGACATAAAGCGTGCCGTTGCGATCGCTCGCCAACATATAGACGCAGGGTTGTCGTTCGCGCATGGTTCTTCCTTGAACACCGACGCATTTCCGTGACTGCAGGCCTATGCAAGGTCGCCGCCATGTCTACACCGTCATCCCCGCGAACGCGGGGATCCAGCGACTTGCCGTCACAGTGAGATTTCCATGCGTGGCGAGGCAGGCACTGGATTCCCGCGTTCGCGGGAATGACGAGTTCAGAGATGGCGCGCAGCGGCGTTGCTCCGTCACTGCCACCGCGATCTATAAGCACCCGCGCGGCCTTACGCATCCTCGGTCACCCGCAGGACTTCCTCGATGGTGGTCATGCCGGCCAGGGCCTTGGCGATGCCGTCCTCGTACATGCTGCGCATGCCGGCGTTGCGGGCCAGGGTCTCCAGTTCGCCCATGCCGGCGTGGCGCATCACCGCCGCGCGCAGGGCGTCGTCCATCACCAGGAACTCGGTGATGGTGGTGCGGCCCAGGTAGCCGGTCGGGGCGATGGCCGAAGCGCGCGGGCGGTACAGGAAGATCTCGCCATCAGGTTGGTAGCGGCGCAGGTTGAAGCGGGCGATCTCTTCGGGCGTGGCCGGATACGCTTCGGCATGCTGCGGCTCCAGCCGGCGCACCAGGCGCTGGGCCAGGATGCCGTTGACCGTGGAGGTCAGCAGGTAGTCCTCCACTCCCATGTCGAGCATGCGGGTGATGCCGCCGGCGGCGTTGTTGGTGTGCAGCGTGGACAGCACCAGGTGGCCGGTGAGCGCGGACTGGATGGCGATGCGCGCGGTTTCCAGGTCGCGCATTTCGCCGATCATGATGATGTCCGGGTCCTGGCGCACGATGCTGCGCAGCGCGCTGGCGAAGTCCAGGCCGATCTGCGGCTTGGCCTGGATCTGGTTGATGCCTTCGATCTGGTACTCGACCGGGTCCTCGACCGTGATGATCTTGACGTCTTCGGTGTTGAGCTGGCTCAGCGCGGTGTACAGCGTGGTGGTCTTGCCCGAACCGGTCGGGCCGGTCACCAGCAGGATGCCGTGCGGCTGCTGCAGCACGCGCAGGAACTGCGGCAGGAAGTCCTCGGTGAAGCCCAGCCGCTGGAAGTCGAACACCACCGTCTCGCGGTCCAGCAGGCGCATCACCACGCTCTCGCCGTGCGCGGTCGGCACGGTGGACACGCGCAGATCCAGCTCCTTGCCCTGCACGCGCAGCTGGATGCGCCCGTCCTGCGGCAGGCGCCGCTCGGCGATGTTGAGCCGGGCCATGATCTTGATGCGGCTGATCACCGCGGCGGTGAGGTTGGCCGGCGGGCTCTCGCCCTCCTCCAGCACCCCGTCGACGCGGTAGCGCACCTTCAGGCGGTTCTCGAACGGTTCGATATGGATGTCCGAGGCGCGCAGTTCGACCGCGCGCTGGATCACCAGGTTGACCAGGCGGATCACCGGCGCTTCGGAGGCCAGGTCGCGCAGATGTTCGACATCGTCCAGCTCGCCGCTGGCCTCGCCGTCGGCGGTCTCGACGATGGCGCCCATGGCGCTGCGGCCCTGGCCGTGCCAGCGCTCGATGGTGTCGTCGATCTCCGAACGCAGCCCGACCACCGCACGCACCGGTCCGCCGATGGCCATCTGCACCGCATCCACGGCATAGGGGTCGCACGGGTCGGCGACCCACAGCGACAGCGCGCCGTCGGCCTCGCCCAGCGGGCAGACGTGGAACTGCTTGAGGAAGCGCAGCGACAGCGCCACGTCCTCGGGCAGTTCGGGCGGGACGTCCGGCAGCTGCTTGGCCGACAGCAGCGTCAGGCCCAGCACCTCGGCGCTGGTCTCGGCGTGGTCGCGCTCGGACACCAGGCCCAGGCGCAGCAGCAAGGCCAGCACGTGGCCGCCGGTCTCCTCCTGCAGGCGCCGCGCGCGACCCAGGTCGGCCTCCTTCAGCTTGCCCTTGGACAGCAGGGCCGCGACCACGCGTTCGTCGGCCGAGGGGGACAGGCGGGGTTTCAGAGCGGTGACGGGGACAGCGTTCACGTACGACCCTTGCGCAGCGTAGGGCGCAACTCTAACAGCGGCCCGCGACGCGGCGGCAGAGGCGCGGCGCACCGCGCCCCGCAGACGACGCCGCGCCGGGACCGGGCCCCGGCGCGATGCCCTGCCTTACTGCCGCGCCGACAGCGTGGCGCCCGCATAGGCGCCGGTGCCCACCACCTTGAGGTAGTACGTGCCGGCCTTGGGCGCGGTGAAGCGCACGGTCTCGTTGTTGCCGGCGCGGGTGGACTTGGCGTCGAAGTCGCTGCTGGTCGGCGCCTTGTCGAAGCTGGCGTACAGCGACAGGTTGCCGGTTCCCCCCAGGGTGATGAACGACAGCGTCTTGCCGGCCACGGCCTCGAAGCTGTACAGCGTCTCGCTGCCGGCGGTGCCCGAGACGGTGACGCCGACCTTGTTGGTCAGCGGCGTGGCCTGCGGGCCACAGGTCTCGGTCTGCGGATCGCACGGCGTGGCGATGGCCTCCTTCACCGCGGCGGCGGCATCGACGATGCCCGCGCCGATGGGCCGGTTGGCGACCGGGGCCACCGCCGGCGCATGGGCGGTGCGCTGCAGCAGGTCGACCACCTCCGTGGGCGTGAGCAGCGGCAGGCCGGCGTCCAGACGCGCGCCCTGCACCAGCGCCACCACGCCGCTGACGTGCGGGGCGGCCTGCGAGGTGCCGGCGTAGCCGCCGTAGTCGCTGTCGTTGTCCACCGGCGTGGTGGTGCCCGAGTTCAGCGCCTGCCAGACGAAACCGTCGTTGGTCGGCGTGCCGGAGGTGCCGTCGTTGGGATACACGCCGCCGCCGGGCGCGGCGATCTCCACGCTGGTGCCGTAGTTGGAGTAGTAGGCGCGGCGGCTGGTGATGCCGGTGGAGGCCACGGTGATCACGCCCGGGCAGCTGGCCGGCGAATAGCCCGCCGCATCGGCATTGCTGTTGCCGGCCGAGACCACCACGGTGGCGCCCAGCGCGTTGGCCTGGGCCACGGCCTGGCCGGTGACGTCGCTGGCCGTGCACACGCCGCTGCCACCCAGGCTGAGGTTGATGACCTGGGCCGGATGGGTGTTGGCCGGCACGCCGTCCACGCTGCCGCCGGCGGCCCAGATGATCGCGTCGGCGATGTCGCTGTCGTAACCGCCGCAGTGGCCCAGCACGCGCACCGGCAGGATCTTCGCGTTGTAGGCCACACCGGCCATGCCGGCGGCGTTGTTGGTCAGCTCGGCGCCGGCGGTGCCGGCCACGTGGGTGCCGTGCCAGGTGCTGTCCTCGGGCGGGTTGTCGGCGTTGGTGCACGCGCTCAGCCATGGCTCCTCGGTGGTCCAGTCGCCGGTGTCCCAGCCGCCGGGCGCGCGACCGTCGGCGTCGCGGCCGGAGATCAGCTTGTCGGTGATGAAGTCGTAGCCGTCGCCGGCCAGTTCGGTGTTCAGGTCGACGTGGCGGGTGATGCCGGTATCGAGCACGGCGATGACGATGCCGTTGCCGTCGGCCAGGTCCCAGGCGTTGTTGACGTTGGCGCCGCCGTTGTTGGCGTTGCCGCCCTGGGTGGCGGTGCCGTCGGGCGCCTTCAGATGCCACTGGTACTTGGCGTAGTAGGTATCGCTGGGGGTGAAGGTGGCCGGCGCGGCCGCGGCCGGGGCGCGGATGTCGCGCACCGGGCGGCGCAGCAGGTCCGGCTGCACGCGCAGCACGGCCGGGTCGGCGGCGAGCTGGCGCATGAAGGCCTCGGCCTCGACGCGATCGAGCTTGCGCGAGGTCTTGACCAGTTCGGCACCGGTGGCGAGCCGGCGCAGATGGCTGGCGGTGGCGATGCGGCCGGGCGCGCTCAGGCCGGCGCGCGACAGCGCGGTGGTGGCGCGCGCTGCGGCGCCGGTCGCGCTGGACGCGGTGGCGGTGCTGCCGTCGCGGTAGGTGATGATGAAGCGGCCGATCTTCTGCTCGCTCTCCGCGCCCGCCGTGGGCAGGCGCGTGGTCTGCGTCGGCGTGGCCGCGTGGCTGGCCGTGCTGGCGGCGAGCGCGAGCACGAGGGCCGGAAGGAGGATGCCGCGAGGTGTGCTGGTCATTGCTGGTCGTCCCTTTGCGCAAGTGAAAGTGTCAGCCCGGCGCCTGGCGGGCCGGATTCGATGACGCATGTGCGCCGCGTCGGGCTGGGCCGGGCGGCGTTCCATCCCTGCACGGGCCGCCGCGAGGGCGACGGCCCGTGGTGTTGCCTCACCAGCCGAAGCCGGCGCCCACGCCCACCGAGCGTTCGTCGCCGCTGAAGGCGCCGCCGACGGTGATCGTGGCCCGCTCGCTGAGCGCGCGCTGGTAGCCCACCGACAGCGCGTTCTCGCCGCCCTGGAAGCCCACGCCGACGCCGACACGGTTCTCGGTGTGGATGCCGGCGGCGCTGGTGGCCATGTTGAGCATCGCCGCGTTCATCGCGCCCTGGCGGTCGATGCGGCGGTCCTGCTCGGCGAAGCGGCGGTCCACGCCCTGCTTGTAGCCGTCCAGGTCCTGGTTCCAGGCATTGAACTTGGCGTCGGTGTAGCTGTTGGCGCTGCTCAGCGTCTGCGTGGCGGTGTTGTCGGTATAGGCCTTGGCGGTGGCCACCGACTGCGCGTCGCCGGCCTGCACCTGGCCGACGTTGGCCGCATCGTTGGCTTGCGTGCCGGCGGCCACGTTGGTGACCTGACGCTGGTTGCCGGCACTGCCCACCGAGACGGTGTTGGCGCGGTCGTTGGTCGAACCCTGGCCCAGGGCGACGGCGTTCTGCGCACTCACGCTGCTGCCCTGCCCCACGGCCGTGCCGCTGGCCGCAGTCACCGAGGTGCCTTCGCCCACCGCGACCGCGTTGGTCGCCTCGGCGGCGATGGTGGCATTGGCGCCGACCGCGGTGCTGCCGTCGGCGTTGACCCGCGCATTGCTGCCGATGGCCGTATCGCCGGGGCCGGCGGCATAGGCGGCGCCACCGATCGCGGTGCCGCTGTCGGCATTGGCCTGGGCCGCGTCGCCGAGCGTGGTGGAGGCCGGCGTGACCGCTGCGGCGGTCGTGGCGGCGGCAGTGGCGGTGGAGGTAGCGGGCGTGGAGCGCTCGCTCGCGGCGGTGCGCAGCGTCTCGGTGGACGCTTCTTCCGCTGCCGGTTCGACGCTGGCCGGGGCGGCGGCGCTGAGCGTCCTGCGCGCGGAGGTGGCGACCTTGCTGGCGCTGGCCGTGCCGCTGCGCGCGTCGAGCTCGGTCACCTTCGAATCCAGCGCGGCCAGCGCATCGCCCACGCTGTTGTAGCCATCGCCCTGGACGATGAAGGTCGGCGTGGTCAGCCCACCGAGCGGGCCGACCGAGGCGCCGCCGCCGAGGTAGCGCGCATAGGCCTGCAGCGACTGGTAGAGCTGACCGCCGGTGACCGCCTCGGTGCTGCCTTCGGCCAGCAGGCCCTGGCTGAGGTTGACGATGCGGCGCGTGGCCGGGCCGCCGCGGCCGTTGCCGCTGCCCAGCGAGACGGTATCGGCCTCGTAGGTGCGCGAGCCCGCGCCCAGCGCCACCGAGTTGGCGCCGGTCGCACCCGCATTGGCACCCAGCGCCACGCCGTTGCTCGCGCTCTGCCGCACGAAGGCGTTGTAGCCCACGGTCACGCCATTGGCGCCCAGCGTGCTGGACTGCAGGCCGACCGAGGTGGCGTTGATCGCACTGGCCTTGCTCGCCGCGCCCACCGCGATGGCACCGGCACCGCTGGCCGCGCTGCCCGCGCCCAGCGCCACGCTGCGATTGCCAGCGGCGTTCGCCCCCGAACCGGCCGCGGTGGCATCGCTGCCGCCGGCGCTGGCCAGGCCCTTGCCGGAGAACTGGAAGCCCGCGCTGGTGCCTTCGGCCGAGGCCGCCACCGCATCGAGCTGCGACTTGTTCACCGCATCGGTGTCCTGCGTGCCGGCGGCGACGTTGGTGATCTGGCGCTCGGCACCCGCATCGCCGACCGAGACCGTGTTGTTGCGCGTGGCCTTGGAATTGGCGCCCAGCGCCACGCTGTTGTCGCCGAACGCCGTGGCGTAGTAACCGATCGCGGTGCTCGCCTCGCCGCTGGCCCAGGTCTCGGCGCCCAGCGCGGTGGACAGGGCGGAGGGCGCATAGGCGAAGTAACCCACCGCCGTGCTCTCCAGCCCGTCGGCCCCGCTGAGCACGCCGCTGGCCAGGCTGTAGTCGCCCGCGGCGATCGCGCCGGCGCCGAAGGCGCTGGCCGATTCACCGCTGGCCTGCGTCGAAACGAACGCGCCCTGCCCCGGAACCAGATCGACCACACCGCCGACCGCGGTCGAACTGGTGCCCACCGCCGCACTCGAGGTGCCTACCGCGGTGGTGTAGTCGCCGATCGCATTGGCCACCGCGCCCACCGCCGTGGCCTGCGCGCCGGCCGCGTAGGCGCCCACGCCGGTGGCGGTGGCGGCGAAGCCGGAGGCATCCGCGCTGGCGCCCAGCGCGGTGCCGCCCACGCTGGCGCTGGTCGCGCCGGTGCTGACCGGCGCGCCCTCGACGGTGATCAGCGGATCGCCGTTCTCGTCCACCGCCACGCCGCCCACGGCCACGCTCGCAGGTCCGGCGGCCTGCGCGTTGTTGCCGAAGGCCGCCGCGTTCTGGCCCGCGGCCACGGCGTTGAAGCCCACTGCCGTGGCGTTCTGCGCGCTGGCGTTGGCACCCGAGCCGAACGCCGAGGCACCGCTGCCGATCGCATTGCTCGCCTCGCCCGCGGCCACGGCGTTGTCGCCTTCCACATACGCACCGGCATCGCTGTCGGCGCTGCCGCTGGCCTGGAAGTACTTGCTGGTGGTCTGCGCGGTGGCGGCGACCTGGTCCAGCTGCGCCTTGTTCACCGCATCGGTGTCCTCGGTGCCCGCGGCGACGTTGGTGATCTGCCGCTCGGCACCGGCATCGCCGACCGAGACGCTGTTGTCGCGCGCGGCCACCGCGCCGGCGCCCAGCGCCACGGCGTTGTTGCCGGTGGCCTCGCTGCCGGCGCCGAGCGCGATGGCGCTCTCGTTGTCGGCCAGCGCGTTGGTGCCGATGGCGATGCTGTTGATCGTGTTGCCCAGCGCCTGGTAGCCCAGGCCGATGCTGTAGTCGCCATAGCCGAACGCGCCGCGACCGATCGCGGTGGCGCTGGCGCCCGGGGCCCAGCTGTTGAAACCGATCGAGGTCGCGCCGCTGCCGCTGGCCCAGGCACCGGTGCCGAAGGCCGAGGTGTTGAGCCCGGTCGCCCACGCGCCCTGGCCGAAGGCCGAGGCGCCCTCGGCCGTGGCCCAGGCATAGGCGCCGACCGCGGTGGCGTAATCCTGGCTGGCCCAGGCGCTGTCGCCGAAAGCCACCGCATAGCCGCCGACCGCGCGCGCCTTGTAGCCGCCGGCCGTGCTGTGTTCGCCCAGCGCCTGCGCACCGTAGCCGAACGCCGAGGACACCGTGCCGGTGGCCTGCGCGCCGGCGCCGACCGCGGTGGCGTCCTGGGTGGCGTTGGCGCCGACCAGCACCGGCTTGCCGTCCGCATCCTCGATGGGGCTGTTGTACTGATCGAAGGCCTGGCCCATGCCGCCGACGGCGACGCTGCCCTCGCCCACCGCCGCGCTGTTGTGGCCGATGGCCGTGGCCTGGTTGCCCGCCGCGCCGGCGCCCGCGCCGTAGGCCGATGCGCCGGTGCCCAGCGCGTTGGCGGCCTCGCCTGCGGCGACCGCGTCATCGCCTTCCACATAGGCGCCGGCATCGCTGTCGGCGCTGCCGCTGGCCTGGAAGTATTTGCTGGTGGTGTTGGCGGTCGTGGCGACCTCGTCCAGCTGCGCCTTGTTGACCGCGTCGGTGTCCTCGGTGCCGGCGGCGACGTTGGTGACTTGGCGCTCGGCGCCTGCATCGCCCACCGACACCGTCTTGGCGCGCGAGGCCACCGAATCGGCGCCCAGCGCGACGCTGTTCTCCGCCTCGGCGAAGGCGTTGACACCGATCGCCGCGCTGCTGGTGCCGTCGGCATAGCTGTTATGCCCCAGCGCCGTGCTGTATTCGCCGGTGGCCCAGGCGCCGTTGCCGAACGCGGCGCTGCCGGTGCCGCTGGCGCGCGTGCCGATCAGGCCGAAGAAGGTGCTGCCGCCGACGGCGGTCGCCTCCTCGCCCAGCGCCTGGCTGCTCTCGCCCACCGCGGTGGAACTGCCGCCCTGCGCCGCGGCGCCGGCGCCCAGCGCGGTCGCGTTGACGCCCACCGCCTCGCTGCCATAGCCGAAGGCCGAGCCGAAGTCCCCGGCCGCGCTGGCGAAGCCGCCGTTGGCCGTGGCGGCCAGCCCGGCCGCGCTGCTGCTGAAGCCGCTCGCCGTGGCCTGCAGGCCCGTCGCCGTGGCGGCGGCGCCGGTGGCGGTGCTGAACGCGCCACTGGCCTGCGCACCGGCGCCCAGCGCGCTGGCGCCCACCGCGCTGGCGCTGGTGGTCTGGTCCAGCAGCACCTCGCCGGTGTCCGGATCGGCATAGGTCAGCGTGCCGCCCACCGCGGTCGCCGAGTCGGCGCTGGCGGTGGCATTGAAGCCGCTGGCGGTCGCGTTGACGCCGGCCGCCGTGGCGCCGCCGCCGAGCGCCGAAGCGCCGTTGCCGATGGCATTGGCGGCCTCGCCCGCGGCCACGGCGTTGTCGCCTTCGACGTAGGCACCGGCATCGCTGTCGGCGCTGCCGCTGGCCTGGAAATACGTGCTGGTGGTGTTGGCGGTCGCGGCGACTTCATCCAGTTGCGCCTTGTTGACCGCATCGGTGGCTTCGGTGCCGGCGGCCACGTTGACGATCTGGCGCTCGGCGCCGGCATCGCCGACCGACACGCTGTTCTCGCGCTGCGCCACCGAGCGCGCGCCCAGCGCCACGCTGTTGGCCGCGGCGCCGTGCGCGCCGAAGCCCAGCGCGGTGCTGTCGCTGGCCTGCGCCCACGCGCCCGCGCCCAGCGCACTGGCGCCTTGCGCATCGGCCGAGCTCAGATAGCCCAGCGCGGTGCCATAGTCGCCATTGGCCCAGGCGCCGTTGCCGAAGGCCGCGCCGCCTATGCCCAGCGCCTGGGTCTGGTAGATGCCGCCCAGCGCCGAGCCGCCGACCGCGGTGCTTTCCTCGCCGCCGGCGATGGAGAACTCACCCAGCGCCGTGGCGCTGGTGCCGGTGGCCTGCGCGGCCAGGCCCAGGCTGGTGGCGTAGTCGCCGCTGGCCACGGATTCGGCGCCGTGCGCGGTCGCCCCGGCGCCGCTGGCGGTGGACAAAAAACCGCCAGCGGTCGATTCGATGCCGCTGGCCACACTCTCCGCGCCATGCGCGGTGGCACCGTCGGCGGTGGCGGCGCTGTAGTAGCCGCTGGCCGTGGATTCCACGCCGGACGCCTCGCTCAGCGCACCGTGCGCCACGCCGCCATCGCCGCTGGCCAGCGCCGCCGCGCCGCTGGCGGTGGACTGCGCGCCACTGGCCTCGCTCTGGAAGCCCACCGCCGTGGACGCATCGCCCGAGGCATCGGCGCCGCAGCCGATCGCGATGCCGTTCCCGCCGCCGGCGCGCGCCGTGCGCGTGGCCGCATCGGCGCAGTCGGCCGTCTGCGGCGAGATCGCGGTACTCGCCTTGCCGGAGGCAACACCACCGCCCACCGATTGCGCCAGCGCGCTGTGCGCGGCGAACACCACCACCGCGGCGAGCGCGGCCCGCACCATGCGCGCCCCCTTGCCCTTGCCGTGGCGCGAGGCCAGTTCCGAGGCCACCACGACCTGCCCGCGTCGGGCATCCCACAGCTTGCAGAAGATGCGATTCATGCGTTCCTTTCCTTGGCGTTGTGTTGTTGCGGGCAAGAGACCCCCGTCGGCGCGCGAATCGCTTCGCGCACACGGTCACAGCAGTCGGATGTCTCTCTCTCGTTGAACGGCGACGGTCCACCTTGCGGGGGATTTAATGGCGGACCGAACGCATGGACTCGCGTCATGCGTCTGGATCGATAGTCCGCGAGTCAATTTCTTGACGTCAAGTGCCGTTCATGCATTGCAACGCCATGCGAAGACGCGGCAAAACAAGCCATTTCAACGACTTCATGCCGAGATGGCCTGCGCAAATTGCGAGAACGAATATCGCGTAAAGGAACAGAGGTCACATAACGCACGACGCCCATCGCAAGCGATGGGCGTTGATCTGTGCGGCGCAATGTCGCGAACGTCGAAGACCCGGCGCTAGCCGCACCACACGCGTGCATTGCGGAACATGCGCAGCCACGGCGAGTCGTCCGCCCAGCCGGCCGGCGACCAGCTCAGATTGACCGTGCGCGGCGTGCGTTCCGGATGCGGCATCAGGATGGTGGCGCGGCCGTCGCTGGTGGTCAGGCCCGTGATGCCCTCGGGCGAACCGTTGGGGTTGGTCGGGTAGCGCGTGGCCACCTGGCCATCGCCATCGACATAGCGCAGCGACACGCGCGCGGCGGCCAGGTCCACCGCCGAATCGAACTCGGCGCGGCCCTCGCCATGGGCCACGGCCACCGGAATGCGCGAGCCGGCCATGCCGCGGAAGAACACCGACGGCGATTCCACCACCTCCAGCAGCGCGGTGCGCGCCTCGAACTGCTCGCTGCGGTTGCGCAGGAAGCGCGGCCAGTGCTCGGCGCCGGGAATGATGTCCTTGAGCTGGCTCAGCATCTGGCAGCCGTTGCACACGCCCAGCGAGAAGGTCGCCTCGCGCGCGAAGAACGCGGCGAACTGCGCGCGCAATGCCGGACGTTCCAGGATCGAGGTCGCCCAGCCGCGGCCCGCGCCGAGCACGTCGCCATAGCTGAAGCCGCCGCACGCGGCCAGGCCGGTGAAGCGCTCCAGCGTCACGCGGCCCTCGATCAGATCGCTCATGTGCACGTCGAAGGCGTCGAAGCCGGCACGTTCGAAGGCGTTGGCCATCTCGATCTGGCCGTTGACGCCCTGCTCGCGCAGGATCGCGACCTTCGGCCGCGCCCCGGTGGCGATGAACGGCGCGGCCACGTCCTCGGCCGGATCGAACACCAGCTTCGGCTTCAGGCCCGGCTCGGCGAAGGTGCGCGCGGTGTGGCGCTCCTCGTCGGCGCTCTCGGGGTTGTCGCGCAGGCGCTGCATGGCGTGGGTCACCGACCACCACGCGTCGAACAGCTCCTCCCAGCGCCACTCGGCCAGCGGCTGGCCGGCCTGGGTGACGCGCACGCTCGGCGCGGTGGTGGGCCTGGCGATGCGCTGCGCGCATTCGGTCAGCGCATGGCGCTCGACCAGGTCGGCGAAGGCGGCGCGGTCCTCGGCGGCGATCTGCACGATGGCGCCGAGTTCCTCGTTGAACAGCGCGCGAAAGGCGTCCTCGCCCCAGGCATCCAGCGCGATGTCCACGCCCAGACGCGCGGCGAAGGCCATCTCGCACAGCGCGGCGAAGGCACCGCCGTCGCTGCGGTCGTGATAGGCCAGCAGCAGCCCGGCCGCGCGCGCCTCGCGCACCATCTCGAAGAAATTGCGCAGCAGCTCGGGGTTGTCCAGATCCGGCACATCGCCGCCGAAGGCCGGCAGCGCCTCGTCGCCGGCGAACACCTGCGCCAGCACCGAACCGCCCAGGCGCTGCTTGCCGCCGCCCAGCCCGATCAGCCACAGCTCGGTGTCCGGCTCGCGCGACAGCAGCGGGGTGAGCTGCGTGCGCGCGTCGTCGACCGGCGCGAAGGCGGAGATGACCAGGGAGACGGGCGAAACGCTTTTCAGCGTTTCGCCGGGAATGGGGAATGGAGAATGGGGAGTGGGCGAAGCAGAAGCGTCGGCAACCGCGGCGACCGCCGCTTCCCGATTCCCGACTCCCGATTCCCCATTCCCAGCCGTCCAAACCGCCTGCATCGACAGCGAGTCCTTGCCCACCGGGATGCTCAGGCCCAGCTGCGGACACAGCTCCATGCCGACCGCGCGCACGGCGTCGAACAGCAGCGCGTCCTCGCCGGCGTGGTTGGCCGCGGCCATCCAGTTGGCCGACAGCTTGACGTGTTCCAGCGCCGGCACCGGTGCGGCGCACAGGTTGGTGATCGCCTCGCCCACGGCCATGCGCGCCGAGGCGGCGGCATCCAGCAGCGCCAGGGGCGCGCGCTCGCCGATGGACATCGCCTCGCCGGCGAAGGTGTCGAACCCGGCCAGCGTGATCGCGCAGTCGGCCAGCGGCAGCTGCCAGGGACCGATCATCTGATCGCGCGCGGTCAGCCCGCCGACGCTGCGGTCGCCGATCGTGACCAGGAAGCTCTTGGACGCCACCGACGGATGCGCCAGCACGCGCAGCCCCGCCTCGCGCAGCTCCAGCCCCTCGGTCTTCAGCTCGGGCCAGCGCGCCGGCGCCGGATGCGCCGTATCGCGATGCATCTTCGGCGCTTTGCCGAAGAGCACGTCCATCGGCAAGTCGATCGGGTGCGGGGATTGGGGATTGGGGATTGGGGATTGGTCAGAAGCGGAAGCGGCGGGCTTGTCGATCCCGAATCCCGAATCCCGAATCCCGGCGCCCAAGACGCCATATCCCACCACCAGCCGCTCCTCGGCGGTCGCCACACCGACCGCGGCAAACGGACAGCGCTCGCGCTCGCAGATCGCGGCGAACTCGGCCAGGCGCGCCTGCGGCACGCCCAGGACGTAGCGCTCCTGCGATTCGTTGCACCACAGCTCCAGCGGCGAAAGCGAGGGATCGTCGCTGGGCACCTTGTCCAGGTCGATGATGCCGCCCACGCCCGAGTCGTGCAGCAGTTCGGGGATGGCGTTGGACAGGCCGCCGGCGCCGACGTCGTGGAACCAGCGGATCGGATTGTCCGCGCCCAGCGCCACGCAGCGGTCGATCACTTCCTGGCAGCGGCGCTCCATCTCCGGGTTGTCGCGCTGCACGCTGGCGAAATCCAGGTCCTCGGCGCTGTCGCCGGAGGCGACCGAACTGGCCGCGCCGCCGCCCAGCCCGATCAGCATCGCCGGGCCGCCCAGCACGATCACCGCATCGCCCGGCTGCAGGGTCTTCTTCTCGACCTGGCAGCGGTCGATCGCGCCCAGGCCGCCGGCCAGCATGATCGGCTTGTCGTAGGCGCGGGTCAGGCCGGCGCCTTCGGGCAGCTCGAAACTGCGGAAGTAGCCCAGCAGGTTGGGCCGACCGAATTCGTTGTTGAACGCCGCCCCGCCCAGCGGGCCGTCGAGCATGATCTCCAGCGCCGGCGCCATGCGCGGGTTGAGCGAGCGCGGAGCCTCCCACGGCTGCGGCAGCGTGGGGATGCGCAGGTGCGAGACGCTGAAGCCGGTCAGGCCGGCCTTGGGCTTGCCGCCGCGCCCGGTGGCGCCCTCGTCGCGGATCTCGCCGCCGGCGCCGGTCGAGGCGCCGGGGAAGGGCGCGATCGCGGTCGGGTGGTTGTGGGTCTCGACCTTGATCTGGAAGGCGCTGGGCAGCACCGCCTCGCTGCGGTACCGGCCGCTGGCCGGATCGGGCCGGTAGCGCGCCGCCGGCAGGCCCTCGACCACCGCGGCGTTGTCGCTGTAGGCCGACAGCGTGTACTGCGGGGTCTGCTGGTGGGTGTGCTTGATCATCTTGAACAGCGAGCGCTCCTGGGCGCGGCCGTCGATGGTCCAGCTGGCGTTGAAGATCTTGTGCCGGCAGTGCTCGGAATTGGCCTGCGCGAACATCATCAGTTCGACGTCGGACGGGTCGCGCCCCAGCGCCGCGTAGCGCGCGCGCAGGTAGTCGATCTCGTCCTGGGCCAGGGCCAGGCCGAGGCGCGCGTTGGCCGCTTCCAGCGCGTCCAACGGCACCCGCGCCAGCGCGCCGCGCGGCGGCGCCTCGAACAGCGCACCGGCCTGCTCGACGCCGGCCAGCAGCGACTGGGTCATCGGGTCGTGCAGCAGTTTGTCCAGCGCAGCGCGGGCGGCCGCATCGTCCGGCCAGCCGGCCAGGTCCACGCGCGTGCCGCGCTCGACCCGGTGCACGGCGATGCCGGCGCCGCGCAGCAGTTCGGTGGCCTTGCTCGACCAGGGCGAGCGCGTGCCCAGGCGCGGCACGACCAGGCGGCTGGTGGCCCCGTCCTCCTGCGCTGCCGGCGTGTCGCCGGCCTGCAGGATGCGGCGCAGCGCCTCCAGGTCCGGCGCGGTGCCCGGCTGCGGATCGATGAAGTAGACCTGCCAGGTGCCCAGGAGGCGGACCTGGGGGGCGACGGACTGCAGGCGGGATTCGAGCCGCGCGCGGCGGAACTGCGACAAGGCCGGCTGGCCTTCGAGGACGATCATGTCCGGGAACCGTGGGAGCCGTGGAGCGGGGCCGCCCATTGTACCGGCGGCGGGCGCCGTCATGGCGGCGCAGGGCTTTCCCGGAAGACCCTCATCGCCGCCGTGGCGCCCCCACCTGTAGAGCGGAGCTTGCTCCGCTGCTTTTCGGCCGGATCGTGGGAAAGCCCCAGCGGAGTCCCCAAGGGGGGATTGCCACAAGCTCCGCTCTACAGGCAGGTCACTGCTAGATTCGAGGAGGCCGTTGCTCCCACGCCTTTACGGCATCCCGGCGCTCTTGGCCTTGGCGGCGTCGGCGGCCGCCAGCTTGTCCAGCGCCGCACGCATCTCGGCCGGCGGCAGGTAGCCGCCGATCTGGTTGCCGTCCGGGGCGAACACGGCCGGGGTGCCGTTGACCCCCAGGCGCTGACCGACGTTGTATTCCATGTTCACCGGGTTGTTGCAGTCGCGCGCGGTGACCTGGCCGCTGGCCTTGGCCTC
Organism: Pseudoxanthomonas sp. SORGH_AS_0997; assembly: GCF_031453535.1. Taxonomy (NCBI): domain Bacteria; kingdom Pseudomonadati; phylum Pseudomonadota; class Gammaproteobacteria; order Lysobacterales; family Lysobacteraceae; genus Pseudoxanthomonas; species Pseudoxanthomonas sp. SORGH_AS_0997. The sequence continues at coordinate 4,129,249 of NZ_JAVIZI010000001.1, read as the reverse complement.
GGTCAGGGCCTTGCGGCGATCGGCCGCGCACCAGACCGAGATCATGTCCTTATGGTCCTGGCTGCCCAGGCCCATGCGCGGCCAGGCCAGGTATTCCACCGCGATCCCCTGCTTGTTGTAGTCGGCGATCTGGCTGTGCAGCTTGCGGCAGTAGCCGCACTCGATGTCGGTGAACACGCTGACGGTGTACTTGGGATTGGCCGGCGCGAACACGATGCGGTCGGCCTGCTTGACCGACTTGAGCAGGTTCTGGCGGTACTGGGCCAGCGCGTCGCTGCCCTGCATCAGGTCCTTGCGCTGGGCCACGTCGATCACGTTGCCCTGGACCAGGTACTTGCCGTCGTCGCTGATGTAGACCAGCTGGCCGGCGGCGATCACCTCGCGGAAGCCTGGCAGCGGCGCCTTGCCGATGTAGTCCACGTCGACCTGGGGATTGAGCTGCTTGAGCGCGGCGCGGACCCGGGCTTCGACCTGGTCGTTGCCGGCCGGCGCGGCCGCAGCAGCGGCGGTGGCGGGCTTGGCGGTATCGGCGGCGGACTGCGGCGACTTGGCGCAGGCGGTCAGGCTCAGGCCGGTCAGCAGGACGAGGGGGACAAGACGGCGCATCGTGGGACTTCCTGGTTCGGGGCCGGCGGCCGCGGACGGCGCTCGGCGCGGGGCCCCGCCAGGCGGGGCATCGGACCGGATTCTCGCACAGGCCGGCTGAAGGGCTTGCGCGGCGGCGGCCCGCCCCAGGAGCGGCGTGCCCCGCTGCGCTCGGTGGGAGCCGGCATGCCGGCGAGGGGCTTTCCCGGGAAGGCCGCATCTCCGCCATTGGCCGAAAATGCCACAAGGGCGGCTCCCACCTGTAGAGCGGAGCTTGCTCCGCTGCTCTTCGTTCGGTTCGTGGGGAAGGCCCCAGCGGAGCAAGCTCCGCTCTACAAACGGGCGGCCGCTTGCGTTGAGGAGCCAGTTGCTCCCACAAAAGCGCGCCCATCGCGCCGGCTGCGCCATGCGACCCTGAATGGCGCAGTTGGGTCGCGCGATGACGCCCCCCGGCCGAGCGAGCCCTAGCCGGGCGCTCACCCCCTCGGGTGATGCTTCGCATGCAGCTGCTGCAGATGCTGGCGGGCGACCAGGGTGTAGATCTGGGTGGTGGACAGCGAGCTGTGGCCCAGCATCAGCTGCAGCGAGCGCAGGTCCGCGCCGCGGTTGAGCAGGTGGGTGGCGAAGCTGTGGCGCAGGCCGTGCGGGCTGACCCTGGCGGCGTCGATCCCGGCCAGGACCGCGTAGCGCTTCACCAGCCCCCAGAACGCCTGCCGGCTCAGCGGCTGGCCGGCCGCGTCGATGAACAGCGGCGTGCGGCCGTCGCCCCGCGCCGCGCCGCGCTTGCCCGCCAGCTGCGCGCGCGCGCCGTCGAGATAGCGCTGCAGCCAGTGCTGGGATTCCTCGCCCAGCGGCACCATCCGCTCCTTGCTGCCCTTGCCCAGCACGCGCAGCGCGCCCTGGCGCAGGTTGACGCCGGCGTCGGCCAGGCCCACCAGCTCGCTCACGCGCAGGCCGCAGGCGTACATCAGCTCCAGCATCGCGCGATCGCGCAGGCCCAGCGGGGTGTCCACGTCGGGCGCGGCCAGCAGCGCGTCGATCTGGCTCTCCGACAGCGCCTTGGGCAGCGCGCGCGGCAGCTTGGGCGGATCGAGCAGCGCGGTCGGGTCGTCCGCGCGTGCGCCACGTCGCACCAGCTGGCCGTAGAAGGCCCGCAGGCACGAGAGCAGGCGTGCGTTGCTGCGCGGCGAATAGCCCTGGCGCGTGCGCCAGGCCAGGTAGTCGAAGATCAGGGCACGATCGGCACTCGCCAGCACGTTGTCCGTGGCGGCCATCCCCGGCGGGGCGCTCGCTGGCGCGCGAGCCGGTGGCTCGCCGCCGCGCCAACTCGCCCAGCGGGCGAAGCCCTGCAGATCGCGCCGGTAGCTGTCCAGGGTGGCGCGGGCCAGGCCGCCTTCGGCCCAGATGGCGTCGAGGAAACGGTCGATCTGGCGCTGGTCGGCATCGCCGCAGGGCGGCAGCTCGGCCACGCGCTGGCGGCGTTCGGCGGGGGTACTCATGCCGGCAAGGGTAGCGCCTGCCATCGAGGCGGCGGACTGCGCCGCCAAGGGACACGGCGGTGCGCGCCGGCCCGGGCGCGCTCTATGCTGGCGGCCATGTCCGCCGAACCCGACGCCGCCCCGCTCGCCCTGCCCGCGCCCCGCCGCGCCTACGTCGGCCGGCGGCTGCTGGCGCTGTTCTACGACGCCTGGCCGGCGCTGGCGCTGTGGTTCGCGGTATCCGCGGCCTTCACCGCCGGCTACACCTATCTGGGCCACCACGCCGCACGGCAGAACATCGCCCCGTTCAGCGCCCTGCAGTGGCTGCTGTGGCTGTGCTGCTGGCTGGTGACCGGTCTGTACGCCACGCTGAGCTGGCGCCGCGGCGGCCAGACCCTGGGCATGCGCCCGTGGAAGATCGCGGTGGCCGGCGCCTCCGCCGCGCGTCCGTCCTGGACCGCGCTGTGGCTGCGCTACGGCGTGGGCACCCTGTCGCTGCTGTGCGGCGGCCTGGGCTTCTGGTGGGCCTGGATCGACCGCGAGCGCCTGACCTGGCATGACCGCGCCAGCGGCACACGCGTGGTGAGACTGGGCGTGAGCGGTGAAGCGAGGAGTGAGGAGTGAGCAAGCGCGAGGAAGGCGCGGCGCGCCGCCTTCGCTCACTCCTGCCGTCTAGCTGCTTCTGCGCTTGAACAGCCAGTACGAGATCACCAGCATCAGCACCGGCGTGGCTGTATAGGCCAGGCGGTAATCCAGGCGCAGCGCCGTGCCCATGCGGCCGAACAGCAGCTGCAACAGCCAGAACGCCAGCGCGAACATGATGCCCAGGAACAGGCGCTTGCCCATGCCGCCGCTGCGCAGGCTGCCGAAGGCGAACGGGATCGCCGCCAGGCACAGCGCCAGCACGTTGATCGGATAGAACCAGCGGCCCCAGTAGACCTCTTCGTAGTCGCGCGCATCCAGGCTGTTGCGGGTGCGGTAGTCGATGCTGCGCGACAGGTCGGCGGCGGACATGTAGCGCGGCTGCCCCAGCGTGGCCGCCAGCGCGGCCGGATCGAGCTTGGAGGGCCAGTTCTCCTGCGGCAGCTTCTCCTGCTGCACCGAGCGCGGCGCGAACGTGGTGCGTGTGACGTTCCTCAGCAGCCAGCTATCGGTGACGTGCACCGCGTTGGCCGCGTGGGTGATCGAGGCCAGGCGGCCGTCGGCGTCGAGCTGATACAGGCGCACGTCCTGCAGCTGCAGCTGCGAATTGCCGTCGGCGCCGGCCACCAGATCGCCGGACTGGGCGTTGAGGAAGGTATCGCCCTCGCGCGCCCACAGCCCGGCGTACATGCCGCGCGCCACGTTGCCGAACTTGGCCGCCGCCTTGAGATTGTCGGCCTGGGTCTGGCCCCAGGCGCCGGCGGTCTCCATGCACAGCACCATGCCGGCGGTGAGGATCGCCAGGGTCACCGCCACCGACAGACTCAGCCGGCGCCGCGACAGGCCCAGCGCGCGCAGCGCTGTCAGCTCGGAGCTGGCGGCCAGCTGGCCCAGGCCCATCAGCGCGCCGATCACCGCGGCGGTCGGGAACAGCGTGTAGGCCCGGCGCGGCACCGTGTACAGGGTGAACACGATCGCGTGGGTGAATGTGAAGTTGCCGCGCCCGACGTCGCGCAGCTGGCCGGAGATGCCGTTGGTCACGTCCAGGCCGAGCAGCACCGCCCAGACCAGCAGCACGGTGCCCAGCACCACCTTGCCCACGTACAGGTCGTGGATGCGCGGGGTGAACCTCATGCGCGCGCTCCCTTCGGGCGGGAGAGCCGGCCGTCACGCAGATAGGCCCAGACGCCCAGCGCCAGCAGCGGCAGGCTCAGCCACCACAGGCCCAGCGCGCCGGGCAGCTTGCCGTTGGCCAGCCACTGGCTGCCGTTGATCATCATCAGGAAGGCCACCAGATAGCCGAGGAAGCCCAGCATCACCCGCCCGTAGCGCGACTGGCGCGGCGCGCTGCGCGCCAGCGGCAGGGTCAGCAGGGCGAAGGCCAGGCACAGCAGCGGCGGGGTGATGCGGGTCTGCAGCTGGGCGTTGGCCTCCGGCCGGGCATCGCCGAGCAGCTGGCTGGTCGGCAGCAGCTCGGGATCGTCCTGGGTCTTCTTGTCGCTGCCGTCGGGCAGGGCGACCTCGTTGCTGGCATAGCGCATCATGCGGTAGTCCTTGCCGTCGCCAGCCGGGCCTTCCACGCGGTAGCCGTCCTCCAGCTTCAAAAAGCGCGAGGTCTCGCCCTCGAAGTACATGTGCCCGGTCTTGGCGGTGACCACGTCCAGCCGGTCGCCCTGCTGGCGCTGCATGAACACCTTGGACAGGCGCGTGCCGTCGCTGGACATGCCGTTGACGTAGACCACCCCGCCGTTGCTGAGCACCGTGAACTGGCCCGGCTCCAGCCCGGCCAGGATCAGCGAGCGGTTGGCGTTGTCGATCATCGCCTGGCTGGTGCGCAGCGACAGCGGGCCGGCCCACAGCGAGACCGTGGCCACGATCGCCACGATCGGCACCACCAGCAGCAGCAGCGGGCGCAGCAGGCGCCGCGGGCCCACGCCGATCGAGGTCAGCACCGCCATTTCCGAGTCGCGGTACAGGCGGGCGATGGCCAGCATCAGGCCCAGCATCAGCGCCAGGGACAGGATCAGGGGCAGAAACTGCACCGTGGCCAGCCCCAGCTGGGACAGCAGCAGCCCGGCCGGCAGCTTGCCGTTGGCCACATCGCCCAGCACGTCGACCAGCAGGCCGCCCATGCTCACGATCAGCAGCACCATCAGCGCGGCCAGGAAGCTCTGGGTGAACTCGGAGAACAGGTAGCGGTCCAGCTTCGGCATCGGATGGGGTTGCCTTACAATTGCAGGTTCGAATGCCGGTGCGCGCACGCGCGGACCGAGTCGGCGCCGGGGCATCCAGCATCGCGGCGGCCGGCGATTGTACGTAACTGCTGGTGAAACCGACTCGACGGAAATTGCGCAATGGCCCTGGAATTCACCCTGAACCACGACACGCCCACCACCGCCGCAGTGGATTGCGTGGTCGTGGGTGTCTATGCGGACAAGACCCTGAGCCCGTCGGCGGCCGCCATCGACGCCGCCAGCCAGGGCCGCCTGGCCGCGCTGGCCCAGCGCGGCGACGCCCCGGGCCGCAGCGGCAAGATCACCGCCGTCTACGACCTGCCCGGCGTGAAGGCCCCGCGCGTGCTGCTGGTCGGCCTGGGCGAGCCGGCCAAGTTCAACGTGCCGGCCTACCTGAAGGCGCTCACCGAGGCCGCCCGCGCGCTCAAGGACGGCCCGTCCGCCTCGGCCCTAGTGACCCTGACCGAGCTGGAGGTCCCCGGCCGCGACGCCGCCTGGGCGATCCGCCAGGCCGTGGCCGCCACCGAGCACGCCACCTACCGCTACACCGCCACGCTGGGCAAGAAGAAGCCCGACCCGCAGGCGCTGGCCCAGGTGGCCTTCCTCGGCAGCGACGCCGCCGCGCTGGCCCAGGGCATCGCCATCGCCAACGGCGTGAAGTTCACCCGCGAGCTGGGCAACCTGCCGCCGAACGTCTGCACCCCGGCCTACCTGGCCCAGCAAGCGCAGGACTTCGCCGCCCAGCATGACGGCGCCCAGGCCGAGATCCTGGACGACGCGGCGATGGAGGCCCTGGGCATGGGTTCGCTGCTGGCCGTGGCCCGCGGCTCGGCCAACCGCCCGCGCCTGATCGTGCTCAAGTGGAACGGCGCGGACGATGCGTCGGCCAAGCCCTACGTGCTGGTCGGCAAGGGCATCACCTTCGACACCGGCGGCGTCAACCTGAAGACCCAGGGCGGCATCGAGGAGATGAAGTACGACATGTGCGGCGGCGCCACGGTGCTGGGCACGTTCGTGGCGGCGGTCGGCCTGAAGCTGCCGCTGAACCTGGTGGTGGTGGTGCCGGCGGTGGAGAACGCCATCGACGGCAACGCCTATCGTCCCTCGGACGTCATCACCTCCATGTCCGGGCGCACCATCGAGGTCGGCAACACCGACGCCGAAGGCCGCCTGATCCTGTGCGACGCGCTGACCTACGCCGAGCGCTTCAAGCCCGAGGCCCTGGTCGACGTGGCCACGCTCACCGGCGCCTGCATGGTCGCACTGGGCCGCCATGCCGCTGGCCTGATGAGCAAGCACGACGACCTGAGCGAGGAACTGCTCAGCGCCGGCGAGCACGTCTACGACCGCGCCTGGCGCCTGCCGCTGTGGGACGAGTACCAGTCCCAGCTCGAGTCCACCTTCGCCGACGTCTACAACATCGGCGGCCGCTGGGGCGGTGCGATCACCGCCGGCTGCTTCCTGGCGCGCTTCACCGAAGGCCAGCGCTGGGCGCACCTGGACATCGCCGGCGTGGCCAACGACGAGGGCAAGCGCGGCATGGCCACCGGTCGCCCGGTGAACCTGCTGGCGCAGTGGCTGCTGGACCGCGCCTTTGGCACGGCCGGGAATTGAGAACCGGGAATCGGGAATGGTGAGACGCCCGAGTCCCGATCCGTCGCCGATGCGCGGCCACCTTGCCGCGCACCGCTCCTTCGATTGCCGATTCCCCACTCCCCATTCCCAGCCCCCATGCGCGCCGACTTCTACCTGATCGCCAAGCCGCGCTTCCTCGAGGCGCCGCTGAACCTGGTCTGCGAACTGGCCAAGCGCGCCTACGCCTCCAACCAGCCCACGCTGATCCTGGCGCGCGACGCCGCCCAGGCCGAGGAGCTGGACGAGCTGCTGTGGGCCTTCGAGGACGATGCCTACGTGCCGCACCAGATCGCCGGCACCGACGAGGACGACGACATCACCCCGGTGCTGATCGCCGCGCCGGAGCTGGACGCCGCGCCGCGCCCGCTGGTGATCAACCTGCGCGACGCCGCCTATGCCGGCGCCTGCGAGCGCGTGCTGGAGGTCGTCCCGGCCGACCCGGCCGCGCGCGAGCCGCTGCGCGAACGCTGGCGCCAGTACCAGGCGCGCGGGTTCGCGCTCAACAAGCACGATATGTGATGACGCCGGGAGTCGGGATGGAGCATCGGGGATCCTGATCCCGCTTCACCGATCGCGGCCGACGCCGCCCCCCCGCCTTGTCGATTCCCCATTCCCGATTGCCGATGTCCCGCCTATGACCACCCTCGCCTCCAGCTACGACCCGAAAGCCTTCGAAGCGCGCCTGTACGCGCAGTGGGAAGCCGACGGCGCGTTCAAGCCCTCCGGCACCGGCACGCCGTACACCATCCTGCTGCCGCCGCCCAACGTCACCGGCACGCTGCACATGGGCCACGCGTTCCAGCAGACGCTGATGGATGCGCTGATGCGCTACCACCGCATGCGTGGCTTCGACGCGCTGTGGCAGGTGGGCACCGACCATGCCGGCATCGCCACCGAGATGGTGGTCAGCCGCAACCTGGCGCTGGAGGGCAAGGGCGAAACGCGCGATTCGCTGGGCCGCGAGGGCTTCATCGCCAAGGTCTGGGAATGGAAGCAGCAGTCCGGCGACACCATCGAGCGCCAGATGCGCCGGCTCGGCACCTCGGCCGACTGGTCGCGCAGCACCTTCACCATGGACCCGCAGCCCTCTGCGGCGGTGACCGAGGCCTTCGTGCGCTGGTACGAGCAGGGCCTGATCTACCGCGGCCAGCGCCTGGTCAACTGGGACCCGGTGCTGAAGACGGCGATCTCCGACCTGGAGGTGGAGAACGTCGAGGAAGACGGCTTTTTGTGGTCGATCCGCTATCCGCTGGCCGATGGCGCCACCTATGAGCACGTCGAAGTGGATGCCGACGGCCAGGAGACCCTGCGCGAGTTCCGCGACTACCTGGTGGTGGCTACCACGCGCCCGGAGACCATGCTCGGCGACACGGCGGTGATGATCCATCCGGAGGATCCGCGCTACGCCGGGCTGATCGGCAAGGCGGTGGCGCTGCCGCTGAGCCAGCGCACCATCCCGGTGATCGGCGACGACTATGTGGATCGCGACTTCGGCACCGGCGTGGTCAAGGTGACCCCGGCGCACGACTTCAACGACTACCAGGTCGGCGTGCGCCACGAGCTGCCGATGATCAACCTGTTCACGCCCACCGCCGCGCTCAACGAGAACGCGCCGCACAAGTACCAGGGCCTGGACCGCTACGCCGCGCGCAAGGCGGTGCTGGCCGACCTGGAGGCGCTCGGCCTGCTGGTGGAGACCAAGCCGCACAAGCTGCAGGTGCCGCGCGGCGACCGCACCGGCCAGGTGATCGAGCCCTACCTGACCGACCAGTGGTTCGTGAAGATGGACGGGCTCGCCAAGCGCGGCCTGGAGCTAGTCGAATCCGGCCAGATCCGCTTCGTCCCGCCGAACTGGATCAACACCTACCGCCACTGGATGGAGAACATCCAGGACTGGTGCATCAGCCGCCAGCTGTGGTGGGGCCATCGCATCCCGGCCTGGTTCGACGCGGCCGGCAAGTACTACGTGGGCCGCGACGAGGCGCAGGTGCGCGCCGAGCACGGCCTGGGCGACGAGGTGGTGCTGACTCAGGACAGCGACGTGCTGGAGACCTGGTTCTCCTCGCAGCTGTGGCCGTTCTCCACGCTGGGCTGGCCCGAAGAGCAGGCGATGGAGCAGCGCGGCTTCGATCGCTACCTGCCCTCGGACGTGCTGGTCACGGGCTTTGACATCATCTTCTTCTGGGTGGCGCGCATGGTCATGGCCACCGACAGCTTCACCGGCAAGATCCCGTTCCGCGATGTCTACATGACCGGCCTGATCCGCGACGCGCAGGGCCAGAAGATGTCCAAGTCCAAGGGCAACGTGCTAGACCCGCTGGACATCATCGACGGCATCGCGCTGGAGGATCTGGTCGCCAAGCGCACCAGCGGGCTGATGCAGCCGCGCCTGGCCGAGAAGATCGAGAAGGCCACGCGCAAGGAGTTCCCCGACGGCATCGCCGCCCACGGCGCCGACGCGCTGCGCTTCACCATCGCCGCGCTGGCCACGCACGGGCGCGACATCAAGTTCGACCTGGGCCGCGCCGAGGGCTACAAGAACTTCTGCAACAAGCTGTGGAACGCCACGCGCTTCGTGCTGATGAACACCGAGGGCGCGCAGTTCGCCGGCGCCCCGCAGCCGGTCACCGACGCGGAAAAGTGGATCCTGGCCGGCCTGGCGCGCGTGTCCGGCGAGGCCGCCGAGCACTTCGCCAGCTACCGCTTCGACCTGCTGGCGCAGTGCCTGTACGAGTTCGCCTGGAACCAGTTCTGCGACTGGTTCGTCGAGCTGGCCAAGCCCGCGCTGAGCGGCGCGGCAGACGCGGCCGCCGCCGACAGCACCCGCCACACCCTGCTCTATGTGCTGGAGCAGCTGCTGCGCCTGCTGCATCCGCTGGCGCCGTTCGTCACCGAGGAGCTGTGGCAGCAGGTCGCCCCGCGCGTGGGCGTGACCGGCCGCAGCATCTCGCTGCAGGCCTACCCCACCGCGCAGGCACTGGACGCGACCGGCTACGCCGGCGCCGAGGCCGACGTGGAATGGCTCAAGGCCATCATCAGCGCCCTGCGCCGCGTGCGCAGCGAGCTGCAGGTGTCCCCGGGCAAGAGCGTGCGCCTGCTGCTGCAGGCCGGCGACGCGCAGGACCGTGCGCGCGTGGCGCGCTTCGACTCGCAGCTGCGCTTCCTGCTCAGGCTCGAGGCGATCGACTGGCTGGACGGCGGCGATGCGCCGGCCTCGGCCGCCGCGGTGGTGGGCGAGCTGCGCCTGCTGGTGCCGCTGGAGGGCCTGGTCGACCTGGACGCCGAGCGCGCGCGCCTGGACAAGGAGATCGCCCGGGTCGCCGGCGAGCGCGAGAAGAGCGAAGCCAAGCTGGCCAAGTTCAGCGACAAGGTGCCGGCGGCGGTGGTCGAACAGGAGCGCGCGCGCCTGGCCGACTGGACCGCGCAGCTGACGGCCCTGCGGGAGCAGCGCGCCAAGCTGTGATCCTGCGGTGGCGCCTTGTAGAAGCCGGGTGCGAGCCTGCCGATCGCTTGAAGCGGGCCTGCTAGCTGCTTGAGTTGAGCCTGCTAGCTGCTTGATTCGGGCCTGCTGATTGCTTGATGCAAGGCTGCTGATCGCTCGAGGTGAGCCTGCTGATAGCTCGAGATGAGGCTGGTGGTAGCTTGGTGGGAGCCGGCATGCCGGCTCCCACCCAGCCTCACCCAGCCTTACCCCATCCCCGCTTCAGGCCTGCCCATGCCGCTTAGCGTCTTCTGCCTGGTGCTGTTCGCCGCGCTGATGCACGCGAGCTGGAACGCGCTCGTCAAGGGCGCGCCCGACAAGCTGCTGACCACCGTGCTGGTGTCCGGCTTCGCCGCACTGATCGCGGCCTGCGCCCTGCCCTTCCTGCCCGCACCGGCCTCAGCGAGCTGGCCGTTCCTGGTGGTCTCGCCCCTGCTGCAGGCGCTGTACTTCGCCCTGGTGGCGCGCTGCTACCACGTGGCCGACATGAGCCAGGCCTATCCGCTGATGCGCGGCGCCGCGCCGCTGCTGGTGGCCGTCGTCGGCGTGCTGTGGCTGGGCGAACCCCTCGCACCGCTCGCCTGGCTGGGCATCGCCGTGGTGTGCGCGGGCGTGCTGGCGATGGCGCTGGGCAGCGGTCGCCTGCACCACGCCGCCCTGCCCCTGCTCAATGCCGCGGTGATCGCCGGCTACACGCTGCTGGATGCCGCCGGCGCGCGGCGTTCCGGCCATCCCCTGAGCTATACGCTGTGGCTGTTCGCGCTGACCGCCCTGCCGCTGCTGGCCTGGGCGCTGCTGGCGCGGCGCGCGGCCTTTCTCGCCTACCTGCGCGGCAACGCCGCGCGCGGCCTGGCGGGCGGCGTGGGCACGCTGCTGTCCTACAGCCTGGCGCTGTGGGCGATGACCCGCGCGCCGGTCGCGCTGGTGGCGGCCCTGCGCGAAAGCGCGATCGTGTTCGGCCTGGGCATCTCGGTGCTGCTGCTCAAGGAGCGGCCGCCGCGGGCGCGCTTGCTCGCTGCGGGGGTGATCGCCCTCGGTGTGGCGGTGCTGCGGCTGGCTTGAGCAAGCCGGCATGGCAATAAAGGATTTTGTGGGAGCAACGGTCTCTCAGATCGAGTCGCAGCCTTCTTGTAGAGCGGAGCTTGTGGCAATCCCCTCTTGGGGGCTCCGCTGGTTTCGGCCGGATCGTCGGGAAGCCCCAGCGGAGCAAGCTCCGCTCTACAGGCGGGGCCGCGATGAAGGCGATGGGCTTTACCGGTAGAGCCTCATCGCCGCCATGGCGGCTCCCACGAAGCATTTCTGCTTTCGATCAGCCGCGCGACACGAGGCAGCGCCCTACAGCGGCGGCATGCGGTCGATCTCGCCGTCGATCAGTTCGATCGCCATGACGATGGCGTCTTCGCGCCCGTCCCTGGCCGGGTAGTAGCGCGGGCGGCGGCCGATCTCGTTGAAGCCTTCGCTGTGGTACAGCGCGATGGCATGCGGGTTGGACGGGCGCACCTCGAGGAACACCCGCTCGGCGCGGCGCTCGCGCGCGCCCTGCACCAGCGCGCGCAGCAGCTGGCGGCCCAGGCCGCGGCCCTGGCGCTCGGGCGCCACGCAGACATTGAGGATGTGCGCCTCGTCGGCGGCCAGGCTGATCACGCCGTAGCCGATCGTCAGCCCGTGTTCGACCAGCAGCCAGGCCGGATAGCCGGCCAGCAGACAGTCGCGGAAGATGCCGCGCGTCCACGGAAAGGGGTAGGCGCGCTGCTCGATCGCCATCACCGCGTCCAAGTCCGCCTCGCGCATCGGCCGCAGGCTGGCGGCACCGCCGGCGTCGGACTGCACCGCACTCATGGCAGGCGCTTGCGGCGCAGCGCGCGCAGCTGCGGCCATAGCGCGCGCTTGGCCGCCGCGTTGCCGCGCAGGCTCGCGCTGTCGGGCCAGGCGGCCATGATCGCCGCGGCCTCGGGCGTACTGGGGTTCAGGCCGGAGGCGCGCAGCAGCTCGATCCGCAGGCGGTCCGGCAGCAGCGAGCCGCGCGACGGCGCACGGCGTGGCGCGACCGGCGCGCTGTCGGTGGCTGCGGCAGGCGGGGGACGCCGCGGCGGCACGGAGGACGCAGGCGGCGGAGCCGCCTCGCGCGCGGGCGGCGCCGGCGGCCGGCGCACCGGCATGGCCGGCGCGTCCAAGGCCGGCGCTTCCGCCGCGGCCAGCTGGCCCGGCACCCACACGGTGTGGCCGAGCGCGCGCAGCCAGGCGTGCTGCTCGCCGGTCCACAGCGGGCTGCCGGCTTCGCTCACGCCGCCGGCTCCCGGCGCCCCCGGCGCTGCAGGGCCCACATCACCGGGCCGGACAGCGCGTACAGCACGCCGATCACGCACAGCGTGCGCGGCAGGTCGATCACCAGCACCGCGATCACCACCGGCACCAGCACCACCAGCAGGAACGGGATCCGGTCGGCCTTGGCGCCGCCCTTGCCGCTGCCCTTGAAGCTCCAGAAGCGGATGCGGCTGACCATCAGTAGCGCCGCCACGATGGTCACGCCCAGCGCGACATAGCGCAGCTGCTCGCCGGTCCATTCCAGCTTGCCGTCGGCGAAGGCCCAGACGAAGGACATCATCAGCCCGGCCGCCGCCGGGCTGGCCAGGCCGACGAACCAGCGCTTGTCCACCGTGCCGACCTGGGTGTTGAACCGCGCCAGGCGCAGCGCCGCGCAGGCCGCGTAGAGGAAGGCCACCGCCCAGCCGACCCGGCCGATGATCTCCCCGTCCAGCTTCAGCGCCGACAGCGACCAGTGGTACATCACCAGCGCCGGGGCCATGCCGAAGCTGACCAGATCGGCCAGCGAGTCGTACTGCACGCCGAACTCGCTGCTGGTGCCGGTCAGGCGGGCCACGCGGCCGTCGACGCCGTCCATCAGCGCGGCGACGAAGACCGCGATCGCGGCGGACACGAATTCGCCATTGGACGCGGCGATGATCGCGTAGAAGCCGGAAAACAGCCCGGCGGTGGTGAACAGGTTCGGCAGCAGATACATGCCGCGCGCACGGGTGGGCTGGGGAAGCGGGTCCATTCCCACAGTTTAGCGTTGCCGGCGGCCCTCACGCCGTCATGCCGGCGCTTGCCAGTGCGGGCCCGGGGTGCTGCAATCGCCGCCATTCCGCCCGCTGTGCCATCCCGGAGCCTGCCATGCGCCTGTCCACCTGCCTGATCCTGTCGGCCCTGCTGGCGGCGCCGCTGGCCAACGCCCAGAGCATGTACCAGTGGAAGGACGCCCAGGGCGTGACCCACTACTCCGACGTGCCGCCGCCCAAGAGCAATCTGCAGGGCCGGCAGATCAACCCGGCCGACGCGATGGCGCGCGGCGAGGCCACGGCCAGCGCCAAGGAGGCCCCGGCCGAGAACGCGCAGTGCACGACCGCGCGCCTGAACCAGCGCATCCTGTCCAACAACGCCCCGGTGCGCCAGGCCGGCGCCGACGGCAAGCCGGGCGCGCTGCTGACCGACAGCGAGCGCGCCAGCCAGCGCGAGCTGGCCGAAGCGGCGGTCAAGGCCTACTGCACGCCGAGCGCCGCCAAGGCCGAGGGCAGCACCCGCCCGCCGGGCGCCTGAGCGACGATGCGGGTCGTCTGGGCGGTCCTGGCGCTGCTGCTGCTCGGCGGCGGCCTGGCCTGGTGGTTCGGCCACCCGGCGCGTCACGTCACCAAGGCCGCGCAGGCGCAGGGCGAACCGCGGCCTTCGCTGTACCGCTGGCACGACGCCGACGGCGTGCTGCACATCACCGACCGCCCGCCCCCGGCCGGCACCGCCTACGAGCGCATCCCGCTGGAACGCGATAGCGCCCGCTAGGGCCTGTCCTCCATCCCGGGCCGGTCGCGCCCAGCCGACCGGCGCGCGTGGCGCGCAGCTGGCAAAATGGCGGCTTTCCGCCAGCGATACCTCCACAATGCGCCTGTCGCAGTTCCACCTCCGCACCACCAAGGAAACCCCCAACGACGCCGAGCTGGTCAGCCACCAGCTGATGCTGCGCGCCGGCATGATCCGCAAGCTGGCCTCGGGCCTGTACACCTGGTCGCCGCTGGGCCTGCGCGTGCTGCGCAAGGTCGAGGCGATCGTGCGCGAGGAAATGAACCGCGCCGGCGCGATCGAGCTGCTGATGCCGACCATCCAGCCGCGCGAGCTGTGGGAGGAGTCCGGGCGCTGGGCCAAGTTCGGTCCGCAGCTGCTGAAGATCAAGGACCGCAAGGAGCAGGAGTTCTGCTACGCGCCCACCGCCGAGGAAGTGATCACCGACTTCGCGCGCAACGAGCTGTCCAGCTACAAGCAGCTGCCGGTGAACTTCTACCAGATCCAGACCAAGTTCCGCGACGAGATCCGGCCGCGCTTCGGCGTGATGCGCTCGCGCGAGTTCCTGATGAAGGATGCGTACTCGTTCCATCTGCACGCCGATGATCTGGTGCGCGAGTACCGCAACATGCATGCGGCCTATACGCGCATCTTCACCCGGCTGGGGCTGGAGTTCCGCGCGGTGCTGGCCGATTCCGGCGCCATCGGCGGCGATGCCTCGCAGGAATTCCACGTGCTGGCCGGCTCGGGCGAGGACGCGCTGGCCTTCTCCACTGCCTCCGATTACGCGGCCAACGTGGAGGCCGCCGTCGCGGCCGAGCCCGCGCCGCGCCCGGCGCCCGGCGAGGCCCTGCGCCGCGTCGAGACGCCCACGCAGAAGACCTGCGAGGAGGTGGCCGCGCTGCTGGGCATCGCGCTGCAGCGCACGGTCAAGTCGATCGCCACCATGAGCGAGGACGGCTTCGTGCTGGCGCTGGTGCGCGGCGACCACGAGGTCAACGAGATCAAGCTGGGCAAGGTCGCCGGCATGGCCGGCTACCGCATGGCCACCGAGGCCGAGATCCTCGAACACCTCGGCAGCCAGCCCGGCTTCCTTGGCCCGGTCAAGCCGGCCAAGGCCATCCGCGTGATCGCCGACCGCGAGGTCGCCGCGCTGGCCGACTTCGTCGTCGGCGCCAACGAGGCCGGCTTCCACATCGCCGGGGTCAACTGGGGCCGCGACCTGCCCGAGCCCGACGCGGTGGCCGACATCCGCAACGTGGTCGAAGGCGACCTGGCCGCCGACGGCGGCCAGATCAAGCTCGCGCGCGGCATCGAGGTCGGCCACATCTTCCAGCTCGGCAAGCAGTACGCCCAGGCCCTGGGCGCCACCGTGCTGGACGAGACCGGCAAGGCCGCGGTGATGTCGATGGGCTGCTACGGCATCGGCGTCTCGCGCATCGTGGCCGCGGCGATCGAGCAGAACCACGACGCCAACGGCATCATCTGGCCGAACGCGATGGCGCCGTGGCAGGTGGCCGTGTGCATGATCAACCCGAAGGGCGATGCCGCGGTGACCGAGGCGGCGCAATCGCTGCTGGGCGAGCTGCAGGCGGCCGGCCTGGATGCGGTGCTCGACGACCGCGGCCTGCGCCCGGGCGCGATGTTCGCCGACATCGAGCTGATCGGCATCCCGCATCGGGTGGTGGTGTCCGAACGCGGCGTGGCCGCCGGCACCTTCGAATACCGCGCGCGCCGCGCCGAGGCGGCGGAGAACCTGGACAAGGCCGCCCTGTTCGAGCGCCTGCGCGCGGGCTGATCGGCGCGGGAATCTCCCGCCCTGGAATCGACAAAGCCGGCGCATGCCGGCTTTGTCATATTGGCCAATAATAAAAAACATTTGTCATCGATAACCCGATTGGATTAGGATCGGTCCGCTTTCGCCAAGGATGGGCATGGTTATCCCTTCCCTTTCCGGAGTTATTCGATGTCGATTGATCTGTCCGGCCTGTCGGCCAAAGAACTGGCCTCGCTGATTACCCAGGCCCAGAAACGCCAGACCGTGATCTCCAAGCGCACGCCCATCACCAAGGTCCGTGCCCGCATCCTGAAGTTCGCCAAGGCGGAAGGGTACTCGATCGAGGAACTGTTCGGCGGCGGCAGCGCCGCGCCGACCCGCGGCAAGGCCGCCAAGAAATCCCCGACCGCCGGCCGCAAGCTGGGCAAGGTCGCGCCGAAATACCGGAACCCGGCCAACAGCAAGGAAACCTGGACCGGCCGCGGCAAGCAGCCGCGCTGGCTGGCCGCGCTGGTGGCCAGCGGCAAGAAGGTCGAGGATTTCCTGATCAAGTCCGGCAAGAAATAATCCGGCTCTCCTCGCACAAACAAAAACGCCGGCATTGCCGGCGTTTTTGTTTTCATGCGCAATCAAATCGAAGCGCTAGAGCGCCTTGCGCGCCGAGATCAGCAGATTGCCGAACAGCAGGCCGGCCACCAGCGCCATCAGGATCTGCAGCACCACCAGCAGGGTCGAATCCGGACTATTGGCCCCGCTGGCCAGATTCATCAGCACGCGCAGGCTGGCGCTGCCCGGCACCAGCATGATGATGCCGGGCAGCCGGATCAGCGCTCCGGGCCGGTTGTAATAACGCGCGAACGCATTGCCCAGCGCCGTCATCACCAGCGCCGACAGGAACAGGCCGACCTCACTGCCCCAGGCCTTGCCGGCGTAACGCGAAATCAGATATCCGCAGATCGCCGCGCCCATCGCCCAGGGGTAATCGCGGCGATGCGCCTTGAACAGCACTGCGAAGGCGAAGGCGCTGATCACCAGCGCGCCCCATTCCACCCAGTCCGGCTGCGGCCGCAGCGCGCGCACCTCCGGGTAGAGGCCAAGCAGCTGGGCCAGGGTGACGGCGATGATGCTGCCCACGGCCAGCTTGATCACCGTGGTGACCGCGCCGGCGAAGCGCGCCGTGCCCGACACCCAGTGCTGGCTGGTGAGCTCGTTGAAGGCGTTGGTCAGGCTCATGCCGGGCAGCAGCACGACCAGCGCGGTGATGATCACCGAGTTGAGGTTGAGCGGGCCGACCAGGTTGGAGATCAGGATGGCGACCAGGCCGGCCACCAGCGAGGCGATGGCATCGCTGGCCTCGCGCAGCTGCGGGCGACGGTCGGTCAGCTGCGAGAGCACGCCGATCAGCAGGCCGATCAGCGTGGCGGTGGCGATGTCCAGCCACGGCAGCCGCCACAGCCCGGCCACGCCGCCGGCGGCCAGCCCGTAGGCCAGGATCTGCATCAGGCGGAAACCGCGCGTGGGCAGCTGGTCCAGCGCACGCAACGCGGCATGGCCCTCGGCCAGGCTCATCTGCCCGCCGGCCACCGCGTCGGCGATGCGGTCGGCTTCGCTGAGCTTGTAGAGATCGTTCTCGCCCGGGGCCAGGCGGATCACGCGGGTCGTGTCGCTGGCCCCCAGCGCGCGCTTGGGATCGCTGAAGCTCAGGATCATGCCGGTCGGGTTGGACCAGGGCTCGCAGTCCAGCCCCAGCTGCGCCGACAGGGCCAGGATGCTGCCCTCCAGGCGCTGGGCGGTGGTGCCGTAGCGATGCAGGCGCGCGGCGATCTCGCAGACAAAGGCGATGCGCTGGGCGTAGGTGGCGGGCGCGGGGGGACGGGACATCGACACGGCTTCGGAAGCTGACTCCTAGTGTAGGCGGGGGCGCGCGTTCTCCTACACTGATGGGCTGCTCCTTTCGCGACCGCGTGCCCATGCCGCTCCTGCTCCCCATGAACATCGGCCTGGGCGAAGCCATGGCCCTGGGCAGCGCGGCGACCTGGGCGTTCGGCGTGATTCTGGCCCGCCAGCTGGGCCGCACCCTGCCGCCGCCGACGCTGAACCTGTTCAAGAACGGCCTGGGTGCTGCTGGCGCTGACCCCGCTGGCGCTGGCCTCCACCCATGGCCAGCTGCCCAGCCTGAGCGTCGGCGCGCTGCTGCTGACGTTGGTCAGCGGGATCATGGGCATCGCCGTGGCCGATACGCTGTACTTCCGCGCGCTCAACGAGCTCGGCGCCGGGCGCATGGGCGTGGTCGGCAACCTCTACAGCCCGCTGGTGCTGCTGATGGGCTATGCCTTCCTGGGCGAGCGGCTGGGACCGTGGCAGTGGCTGGGCTTCGCGCTGGTGGCCGGCGGGGTGCTGCTGATCGCGCGGCCAGCGGGCACCTGGCAGACCCAGCCGGCGCATGCGCTGCGCGGGGTGCTGATCGGCGCGACCTCGATCGCGCTGATGGCGGTGTCGATCGTGATGCTCAAGCGCGTGCTGGAGGCGCATGCGCTGCTGTGGATCACCCTGCTGCGCCTGCTCGGCGCGGTAGCCGGCCTGCTGGCGCTGGCGGCGTGGCCGCGCACGCGCGCGCATTTCCGCTTCGACCCCGGACCGGTGCCGTGGGGCCGGCTGGTGCTGGCCGCGCTGTGCGGACAGGGCCTGTCGATGGTGCTGTGGCTGGGCGGCTACAAGTACGCGCCGGCGGCGGTGGCGGCGATCCTCAACGAGTCGGCCTCTGTCTTTCTGGTCATCCTGGGCGCGCTGTGGCTGCGTGAACCGGTGGGCCGCCGGGCCCTGGTCGGCGTGACCCTGACCTTCACCGGCATAGCCTGTATGCTCGCCGCCAGACCACCATGACCACGCCCGCCCCGACACAGCCCGAGGTCCGCATAGACCCGGCCGAGCCCACGCGGGCCCGGTTGCTGGGCAACTGGACGCTGGCCTGCGCCCTGGACGCAGGCCGCCAGCTCAGCGCCATCCCCGCCGAGGCGCAGACGCTGGACGCCACCGGGGTATCGCGGCTGGATTCGGCCGGCGTGCTGGCGCTGCTGCGCTACGCCAGCCGCAACAACCTGCCGCTGGAGAACCTGCTGTTCCGCCAGGACCACCAGGCGCTGGTGTCCAGCATCGAGGACGTGGTCGACGACCGGCCCCGGAAGAAGCGCGACTACGGCTTCCTGGCCGCGCTGGCGCGCCTGGGCTACCAGGTCCAGCAGAACGGCCGGGCGATCATGGCCTTGGTCAGCTTCACCGGCGAGAACCTGGTCAAGCTGATGCGCATCGTGCACGAGCCGCACCGCCTGCGCCTGACCTCCACCGTGCACCACATGGAACAGGTCGGCCTGGACGCGGTGCCGCTGGTGGCGCTGCTGTCCTATCTGGTCGGCGCGGTGATCGCCTTCCTCGGCTCGACGATCCTGCGCGACTTCGGCGCGCAGATCTATGTGGTCGAGCTGGTCTCGATCGCCACCCTGCGCGAGCTGGCGCCGCTGATGACCGCGATCGTGGTGGCCGGCCGCACCGCCAGCTCGTTCACCGCGCAGATCGGCGCGATGAAGAGCCGCGAGGAGGTCGATGCGATCCGCACGCTGGGCCTGGACCCGATCGACCTGCTGGTGATCCCGCGCCTGCTCGCGCTGCTGTTCACCCTGCCGCTGCTGACCTTCGTGGCGATGATGGCCGGCCTGGCCGGCGGCGTGACGGTCGGCGCCTTCGACCTGGGCATCCCGCCGCAGATGTATCTGGCGCGCCTGCACGACACGATCGAACTGCGGCACATGCTGGTCGGCCTGGTGAAGGTGCCGGTGTTCGCCATGGTGATCGGCCTGATCGGCTGCCTGGAAGGCCTGCAGGTGCAGGGCACGGCGCAGTCGGTGGGCGAGCGCACCACCTCCAGCGTGGTGCAGACGATCGCGCTGGTGATCGTGATCGACGCCTTCGCCGCGCTGTGGTTCATGCAGGTGGGCTGGTGAACGCGCTCGCCGCCACGCCCGCGCCTGACGATGCACAGCAGGACGGGCAGGACGAGACCGACGCGGTGATCCGCGTGCGCGGGCTGGTCAACCGCTTCGGCGCCCAGACCGTGCACGACGGGCTGGACCTGACCGTGCGACGCGGCGAGATCATCGGCATCGTCGGCGGCTCGGGCACCGGCAAGTCGGTGCTGATGCGCAGCATCCTGGGGCTGCAGATCCCCGATGCCGGCCAGATCGAGGTGCTGGGCGAGGACGCGCGCCACGGCGGCCGCGCCGCGCGCCAGCGCATCGAGCGCAATACGGGGGTGCTGTTCCAGGACGGCGCGCTGTTCTCCTCGCTGACCGTGGGCGAGAACGTGCAGGTGCCGCTGAAGGAACACCACCCCGAGCTGCCCGAGACCTTCCGCTACGAACTGGCCCTGCTGAAGGTGAAGCTGGCCGGCCTGCCGGCCGACACGGTCAACAAGCTGCCCTCGCAGCTGTCCGGCGGCATGCGCAAGCGCGCCGGCATCGCCCGCGCGCTTGCGCTGGACCCGCCGCTGCTGTTCCTGGACGAGCCCACCGCCGGGCTGGACCCGATCGGTGCGGCCGCGTTCGACACGCTGATCAAGACCCTACAGGAAGCGCTGGGCCTGACCGTCTTCATCATCACCCATGACCTAGACACCCTGTACGCTATCTGCGACCGCGTGGCGGTGCTGGCGGACAAGCAGGTGGTGGTCAACGCACCGCTGTCCGAGGTCGAGCAGTTCGATCACCCGTGGGTGCAGGAATACTTCCACGGGCCACGGGCCCGGGCCGCGCGCGATGCGCGTTAACGACTAGCGGAGCACCGGATTTGGAGACCAAGGCCAATTACGTCCTGATCGGCGCCTTCACCATCATCGTCGGCATCGGCCTGCTGCTGTTCGGGCTGTGGGCGGCCAAGTATTCGTCCGAGCGCAGCTTCCAGGCCTACCAGGTGGTGTTCCGCGAGGCCGTCACCGGCCTGAGCGTGGGCAGCCCGGTGCAGTACAACGGCATCGCGGTCGGTTCGATCACCAAGCTCTCGCTGGCGCCCAACGACCCCAGCCAGGTCATCGCCCAGCTGCGCCTGGATTCGAGCACGCCAGTCAAGACCGACACCACCGCCAAGCTGGCCATCACCAGCCTGACCGGCCCATCGATCATCCAGCTCAGCGGCGGCTCGCCGCAATCGCGCGCGCTGACCGAGGTGGACAAGCGCGACGTGCCGGTGATCCGCACCAGCCCCTCGGCGCTGCAGAACATCACCGACACGGCCAACCGCATCGTCGAGAAACTCGATCAGGTGCTCAGCGACAAGAACGTGGCGGCCATCTCCTCCACGCTGCAGAACCTGCAGTCGATCAGCGGCGACATCGCCAACCGCGAGGCCGGCGTGCAGGCGCTGCTGGTGTCCGCGCGCGACGCGGCGCAGAACCTGGACCGCACCCTGACCACCGCCAACGGCACCCTCAGCGACCTGGACCGCCACGTCGTGCAGCAGCTGCCGGCCACGCTGGCCAAGCTGGATGCCGCCCTGGCCAAGCTCGACTCGGCCGCCGGCAACGCCGATGCGATCCTGGGCGAGAACCGCCAGGCCATCAACAGCTTCGCCAACGACGGCCTGGGCCAGCTCGGGCCCACCCTGGGCGAGCTGCGCGGCCTGATCCGCGACCTGCGCCAGGTCAGCGACCGGCTGGAAGGCAACCCCGCGCGCTACCTGCTTGGCCGCGACGCACCCAAGGAGTTCGAACCCAAATGAAGGCGCCGCTGCTGTTTTTGACGCTGGCCTCGACCCTGGCCCTGGCGGGCTGCTCGTCCCTGCTGGGCGGCGGCGCGCGCACGCCGACCACCATCTACGCACCGCCCGTGCAGGTGACGCCCGACCCGGCCTGGCCGCAGGTGGCGGCCTCGATCGTGGTGACCAAGCCGACCGCGCCGCGCCTGCTCGACAGCGCGCGCATCGCGGTGCGCCCGAGCCCTGACGAGCTGCAGGTCTACAAGGGTGCGTCCTGGGCGCAGAGCGCCACCAGCATGCTGGAGGACGCGGTGCTGCGCACGTTCGAGGACAGCGGCAAGACCGGCGGCGTGGGCAGCGCCGAATCCGGCATCCACGGCACCTACAAACTGCTGCTGGACGTGCGCCGCTTCGAATCGGACTACGCCGGCGGCGCCACGCCGGCGGCCACGCTGGTGGTCAATGCCAAGCTGGTGCGCAACCTCGACCAGAGCGTGCTCGCCTCGCGCACCTTCAGCGTTGCCCAGCCGGCCGCCGGCACGGACATCGCCCAGGTGGTGCCGGCCTTCGACCAGGCGCTGGTGCAGCTGACCGGTCAGATCGTCGGCTGGACGCTGACCACCGCCGCCGCGCAGCCGGCCACACCGCCGCGCGCCTCCCCGTAGATCCGCTGAACGCGCCTGCCGCGTCCGGCCTCGCTTTCAGCGCCGCAGCGGCCGGATGTGGCGGAAGGTGAGGTTGAGGCGCGGCCCCACCGGCTTGGCGGTGCGCGGCAGCGCATGCTGCCAGTCGCGCTGGCAGGGCCCACGCATCACCAGCAGGCTGCCCGGCGCGAGCACCAGGGTCTGCTTGACCGCATGGTCGTCGCGCCGACGCAGCACGAAGCGCCGCGCCGCGCCGAGGCTGAGCGAGGCGATCACCGGCTCGGCCCCCAGCTCCGGCTCGTCATCGCTATGCCAGCCCATCGCGTCGCGCCCGTCGCGGTACAGATTGGCCAGCACACTGTTGAACGGCACGCCCAGCTCCTCGCGCAGGCGACCGCGCAGCGCCGCCAGCGCCTGCGTCCACGGATGCGGCGCGAAGGTCTGCCCCGAATACCGATACACCGCCTGCGGATCGCCGATCCAGCAGCTCAGCCGCGGCGAATCCACCCAGCGCCCGAACAGGCGGATGCGGTGGATGGACCAGGGCAGAGTTTCGGTCAGAGCCACCTCAAGCCCGCTGGCGACATCCCGCTCCATCCATCTAAGTTGAAGCGCGAACGGCTCGAGTAGTCTGCTCAAGCTGTCATGCCAACCGAGACGCCGGTCTTTCCCCCAACTTCCTCGCGGCTCACCCCATCAGCCAGCTCCACCAGCTTCAGCCCCTCGGCGGTGACGTCGAACACGCCCAGGTCGGTGATGATGCGGTCGACCACGGCCACGCCGGTCAGGGGCAGGTCGCAGTCGGGCAGCAGCTTGTGGCTGCCGTCCTTGGCCACGTGCTCCATGAGCACCACCACGCGCTTGACGCCGGCGACCAGGTCCATCGCCCCGCCCATGCCCTTGACCATCTTGCCGGGCACCATCCAGTTGGCCAGGTCGCCCCGCTCGCTGACCTGCATCGCGCCCAGGATCGCAAGATCGATATGGCCGCCGCGGATCATCGCGAACGAGTCGTGGCTGCCGAAGAAGCTGGCGCCAGGCCGCGCGGTCACGGTCTGCTTGCCGGCGTTGATCAGATCGGCGTCCACCTCGTCCTCGCTCGGGAACGGGCCGATGCCCAGCAGGCCGTTCTCCGACTGCAGCCACACGTCCACGCCCTCGGGAATGTAGTTGGCCACCAGCGTCGGCAGGCCGATGCCGAGGTTGACGTACATGCCGTCGGCCAGCTCCTGCGCGGCGCGCGCGGCCATCTGTTCGCGGGTCCAGGCCATCACTTGTCTCCTGCGGCACGCACGGTGCGTTGTTCGATGCGCTTCTCCGGATGCGCGTTGAGGACCAGGCGATCGACATAGATGCCCGGCAGATGCACCTGGTCGGGATCGAAGCTGCCGACCTCGACGATCTCCTCGACCTCGGCCACGCACACCTGTCCGGCCATGGCGCAGGCCGGGTTGAAGTTGCGCGCGGTCTTGCGGAACAGCAGGTTGCCGGCGGTGTCCGCCTTCCACGCCTTGATCAGGGCCACATCGGCGCGCAGCGCGGTCTCCAGCACGTAGTGCTTGCCGTCGAACTCGCGCGTCTCCTTGCCCTGCGCGATCACCGTGCCGTAGCCGGTGGCGGTGAAGAAGGCCGGGATGCCCGCGCCGCCGGCGCGCAGGCGCTCGGCCAGCGTGCCCTGCGGGTTGAACTCCAGCTCCAGCTCGCCGGACAGGAACTGCCGTTCGAACTCCTTGTTCTCGCCCACGTAGGACGAAATCATCTTGCGGATCTGGCGCGTTGCCAGCAGCTGGCCCAGGCCGAAGCCGTCGACGCCGGCGTTGTTGGAGATCACGGTGAGGTTGCGCACGCCGGTGTCGCGCAGCGCGGCGATCAGCGCCTCGGGGATACCGCACAGGCCGAAGCCGCCGACCGCCAGGGTCTGGCCGTCCGCCACCACGCCATCGAGCGCCGCCTGCGCGCTCTCATACACCTTGCCGCGCATCGGGCGCGCTGAAGACGTCGGGATCATCGCGATATCCGCCGGGACAGAGGGCTGAAATTCTAGCGCCGGGCCCCCGGCGGTTCCCGTTGCACTTTGGTCCGATTGCACCACGCGCCCTTTCTCCCCGGCCCGTTACACTCCCCGCCCCCCAATCTCCTTAAGGACTCCCGCCCATGGCGCTACCCGCATTCAAGGCCTACGACATCCGCGGCCGCGTGCCCGACGAGCTGGACGAGGACCTGGCCCGCCGCATCGGCGTGGCGCTGGCCGACATGCTGGACGCCGGGCCGGTGGTGCTGGGCCATGACGTGCGCCTGACCAGCGCCGGGCTGCAGGACGCGCTGTCCGCGGGCCTGCGCGCGAAGGGCCGCGAGGTGATCGACATCGGCCTGTGCGGCACCGAGGAGGTCTATTTCCAGACCGACCACCTCAAGGCCGCCGGCGGCGTGATGGTCACGGCCAGCCACAACCCGATGGACTACAACGGCATGAAGCTGGTGCGCGAGCAGGCCCGCCCGATCAGTTCGGACACCGGCCTGTTCGACGTCCGCGACAAGGCCGAGGCCGACACCGCGCCGGCCACCGCGCCGACCGCCAAGGAGGAACACCGCCCGGACAAGTCGGCCTACATCCAGCACCTGCTGAGCTACATCAAGGCCGACGCGCTCAAGCCGCTCAAGGTGGTGGTGAACGCCGGCAACGGCGGCGCCGGCGCCATCGTCGACCTGCTCGCCCCGCACCTGCCGCTCGAGTTCATCCGCATCCATCACGAGCCCGACGGCCACTTCCCCAACGGCATCCCCAACCCGCTGCTGCCGGAGAACCGCGCCGCCACCGCCGATGCGGTCAAGCAGCATGGCGCCGACTTCGGCATCGCCTGGGACGGCGACTTCGACCGCTGCTTCTTCTTCGACGAACACGGCCAGTTCATCGAGGGCTATTACCTGGTCGGCCTGCTGGCCCAGGCAATCCTGAAGAAGCAGCCCGGCGGCAAGATCGTCCACGACCCGCGCCTGACCTGGAACACCGTCGAGATGGTCGAGGCCGCCGGCGGCGTGCCGGTGCTGTGCAAGAGCGGCCACGCCTTCATCAAGGAGAAGATGCGCGCCGAGAACGCCGTGTACGGCGGCGAGATGAGCGCCCACCACTACTTCCGCGAATTCGCCTATGCCGACTCGGGCATGATCCCTTGGCTGCTGATCGCCGAGCTGGTGTCCACCTCGGGCCGCTCGCTGGGCGACTGGGTCGCCGATCGCGTGGCCAAGTTCCCGTGCAGCGGCGAGATCAACTTCAAGGTCAGCGACGCCAAGGCCGCCGTGCAGCGCGTGATGGACCACTACGCCGACCTCAAGCCGCAGCTGGACTACACCGACGGCACCAGCGCCGACTTCGGCGACTGGCGTGCCAACATCCGCAGCTCCAACACCGAGCCGCTGCTGCGCCTGAACGTGGAAACCCGCGGCGACGCGGCGCTGCTGAAGCGGAAGACCGACGAGATTTCGGCGCTGCTGAAGGGGTGAAAACTCGGGAGTGAGAAGTGAGCGGCATGCGCCACTCACTTCTCACTCTGCTGCGCCGATCGCTGCCCTAGTTGTCGCCGAACAGGTCGCGCGTATAGACCTTGTCGGCGACATCGTCCAGCGCAGGCGCCATGCGGTTGCTGATGATCACGTCGGCCTCGCGCTTGAACGCCTCCAGGTCGTTGACCACCCGCGAGCGGAAGAACTCGCGCTCGCTCAGCGTGGGCTCGTACACGATCACCTCCACGCCCTTGGCCTTGAGCCGCTTCATGACGCCCTGGATGCTGGAGGCGCGGAAGTTGTCCGAGCCGGCCTTCATGATCAGGCGGTAGATGCCGACCACGCGCGGCCTGCGCTTGAGCACGTCGGCGGCGATGAAGTCCTTACGCGTGGTGTTGGAATCGACGATGGCGCGGATCAGGTTCTGCGGCACGCTCTGGTAGTTGGCCAGCAGCTGCTTGGTGTCCTTGGGAAGGCAATAGCCGCCGTAGCCGAAGGACGGGTTGTTGTAGTGCGAGCCGATGCGCGGGTCCAGGCAGATGCCTTCGATGATCTGCCGGCTGTCCAGGCCATGGGTCACCGCATAGGTGTCCAGCTCGTTGAAGTAGGACACGCGCATGGCCAGATAAGTATTGGCGAACAGCTTGATCGCCTCGGCCTCGGTCGGCTCGGTGAACAGCACCGGCACGTCCTGCTTCAGCGCACCTCCCTTGAGCAGGCCGGCGAACACCTCCGCGCGCGGCGAACGCTCGCCGACGATGATGCGCGAGGGATACAGGTTGTCGTACAGCGCCTTGCCCTCGCGCAGGAACTCCGGCGAGAACAGGATGTTGTCCGTCCCGAACTGCTGGCGCACCTTCTCGGTATAGCCTACCGGCACGGTCGACTTGATCACCATGGTCGCGGCCGGGTTGATCTTCAGCACCTGGGCGATCACCGCCTCGATCGAGCGGGTGTTGAAGTAATTGGTGTCCGGATCGTAGTCGGTTGGCGTGGCGATGATGACGAACTGCGCGTCGGCATAGGCCTCGACCGGATCCAGCGTCGCCTTGAAGTTCAGGCCGCCCTGCGCCAGCGCGGCCTCCAGTTCGGCATCGACGATGGGCGAGCGGCCCTGATTGATCAGCTCGACCTTGGACGGCACGATGTCCAGCGCCACCACCTCATGGTGCCGCGCCAGCAACACGCCATTGGACAGGCCAACATAGCCGGTACCGGCCACCGCAATCTTCATGAATCGCAACCTCGTGGGGGATGGAAGCGAGCCTACGATACGGCACGACGCCATAACCGCCGATGGCTTGGCCAGACGAGCACGATCTGCGCGCGAAGGCCGCCGCGCAAAGCGCAACAGCCGTCACGAAAGCCTTAGGCCAGTTCGGCCACCACGCTGTCGAGCGCGGTTTCCCAGGCCGGCAGATCAATGCCGAAGTCGCGTTGCAGGCTCGTCGTGTCCAGACAGGAATAGGCCGGACGCCGCGCCGGGGTCGGATATTCGGACGTCGGGATCGCCATCACCTGCGGCGCGCGCGGCAGCAGGCCGGCCGCCACGGCGCGGGCGAAGATGGCCTCGGCGAACCCATGCCAGCTGGTCTGGCCCGCGGCGGTCAGATGCCAGGTGCCGGAGGCTTTCGTTCCCTGTCGCAAGACCTGCGCGGTGACGTCGGCGATCAGCGCCGCCGAGGTGGGCGTGCCGATCTGATCGGCCACCACCCGCAGCTCGTCGCGCTGCGCGCCGACGCGCAGCATGGTCAACAGGAAGTTCTTGCCATGCGAGGCGTAGACCCATGCCGTGCGGAAGATCAGATGCTGGCCGCCGGCCGCGCGGACCGCCTCTTCTCCCGCCAGCTTGCTGGCGCCATACACGCCCAGCGGCGCGGTCGGCGCGTCGACGGCGTAAGGCGCGGTGCCCCGACCATCGAACACATAGTCGGTCGAGTAGTGCACCAGCGGCACGCCATGCGCGGCGCACCAGCGCGCCAGGGCGCCAGGCGACTCCGCATTGGCGCGAAATGCCGCATCGCGATCCTCCTCGGCCTTGTCCACCGCGGTATAGGCTGCGGCATTGACCACGACGGCAGGCGCGAGGCGATCCAGCAACGCCGGCAGGCTCTCGGGCCGATCGAAATCGGCGACTTCGCATACCGCACCGTCTTCCAGCGTGCCGCTGCGCGTGGTGCAGACCACCTCGCCCAGCGGCGCCAGCGCGCGGCGCAGCTCCCGGCCGACCTGACCGTTGGCGCCCAGCAGCAGGAGCGTCACGGCGTGTAGACCGGCAGGCGCGCCTGCGGCACGGCGGCCAGCAGAGGGGCGGCCGCGTCCTTGTCGGACAGGTTCGGCGATCCGATCGGCCAGTCGATGCCGATGGCCGGATCGTCCCAGCGCACGCCCGCGTCGGCGGCCTTGTCGTAGACGTTGGTGCACATGTAGCTGAAGAGGGCGCGCTCGGACAGCACCGCAAAACCGTGCGCGAAGCCCTCCGGGATCCAGAACTGGCGCTTGTTCTGCGCGCTCAACACCACGGCGGCCCAGCGACCGAAGGTGGGCGAACCGAGGCGGACGTCGACGGCCACATCGTAGACCTCGCCTTCCAGCACGCTGACCAGCTTGCCCTGCGGATTGGGCCACTGGTAATGCAGGCCACGCAGCACGCCCTTGGACGAGGACGAGACATTGCTCTGCACAAAGCGGTCGGGCAGGCCGAGCTCGCCGTAGCGCGCGGCGTTCCAGGTCTCCATGAAGAAGCCGCGCTCGTCGCCGAAGACGGCCGGCTCGATGATGGTGCAGCCTGGAAGGGAGGTCTCGATCAGTTTCAAACCACTTCTCCTCGAACGGCCAGCTCATGCAGATAACGGCCGTAGTCGTTCTTCAGCAACGGCGCTGCCAGGCGCTCCAGCTGCGCGGCGTCGATCCAACCGTTCCCGAACGCGATCTCCTCCGGGCAGCAGACCTGCAGGCCCTGACGTTGCTGGATGGTCTCGATGAAGTTGGAAGCCTCGTGCAAGGACTTGTGCGTGCCGGTGTCCAGCCAGGCGTAGCCGCGGCCCAGCGCTTCCAAATGCAGCTGCCCGGCCTCGAGATAGCGGCGGTTGAGATCGGTGATCTCCAGCTCGCCACGGGGCGAGGGCTTCAGCGACGCCGCATGCTCGGGCGCATGGCCGTCGTAAAAGTAGAGCCCCGTCACCGCGTAATGGGAGCGCGGCTTGGCCGGCTTCTCCTCGATGTCGATCACCTTGCCGCTGGCGTCGAACTCGGCCACGCCGTAGCGCTCCGGGTCGTTGACCCAATAGCCGAACACCGTCGCACCCTCACGGCGCGCATCCGCGCGCTGGAGCGTCTCGGTCAGGCCGTGGCCGTGGAAGATGTTGTCGCCCAGCACCAGGCAGCTCGGCTTGCCATCCACGAAGTCACGGCCGATCGTGTAGGCCTGGGCCAGGCCATCGGGACTGGGCTGAACGGCGTACTGGATCTCCATGCCCCACTGCGACCCATCGCCCAGCAGCTGCTTGAACAGCGCCTGCTCGTGCGGGGTGTTGATGATCAGCACTTCCCGGATGCCCGCCAGCATGAGCACGCTCAGCGGGTAATAGATCATCGGCTTGTCGTACACCGGCAGCAGCTGCTTGCTGACGCCCTTGGTGATCGGATACAGCCGCGTGCCCGAGCCGCCCGCGAGGATGATGCCGCGACGCGCATTCTTCCCAGGGGTGTGCGCATCCATGTGCGGACTTCTCAATGAAGCGGTCACTGCACGCCTCCGATGCGCTCCAGCCGGTAGCTGCCGTCGAGTACGCCATTGACCCAGTCCTGATTGGCCAGGTACCAGTCCACCGTCTGGGTGATGCCCTGCTCGAATGTGTGGCGCGGCTCCCAGCCCAGCTCGTTCTTCAGCTTGGAGGCGTCGATCGCATAGCGGCGATCATGGCCCGGCCGGTCGGTGACGTGGGTGATCTGGCTGCTGCGCGGCTGGCCGTCCTCGCGCGGTCGGCGCTGATCCAGCAGCGCGCAGATCGCCTGGACGACCTCGATGTTCTGCTTTTCCGAGTTGCCGCCGACGTTATAGGTCTCGCCCACGCGCCCCTTGGCCAGGACCGCCCGGATCGCCTCGCAGTGATCGGACACGAACAGCCAGTCACGCACCTGCTTGCCATCGCCGTACACTGGCAGCGGCTCGCCGGCCAGCGCCTTGGCGATCACCAGGGGAATGAGCTTCTCGGGGAAGTGATAAGGCGCCGTAGTTGTTGGAGCAGTTGGTGGTCAGCACCGGCAGCCCGTAGGTGTGGTGAAACGCACGCACCAGGTGATCGGAGGCCGCCTTGGACGCCGAATAGGGTGAGTTGGGCGCGTACGGCGTCTCTTCGGTGAACTTGCCGGTCTCGCCCAGCGTGCCGTAGACCTCGTCGGTTGACACATGCAGGAAGCGGAATGCCTCGGCGCGCTCGGCCGGCAGGCCCTTCCAGTAGTCGCGCACGGCTTCCAGCAGGCCGAGCGTGCCCACCACATTGGTCTGGATGAACGCACCGGGCCCATCGATGGAGCGGTCGACATGGCTCTCGGCCGCGAAGTTCAACACGGCATCGGGCTGATGCTCCACCAGCAGCGCAGACACCAGCGCGCCATCGCCGATGTCACCGCGGACGAATACGTGGCCCGGGTTGCCCTCCAGCGAGGCCAGGGTCCGGAGATTGCCGGCATAGGTCAGCGCGTCGAGGTTGACGACCTTGACCCCCCTGGCGACCGCCTCGAGGACGAAGTTCCCGCCGATGAAACCCGCTCCTCCGGTGACCAACCACGTCTGTCCCACGCATATCTCCTGATCAGGCAATGAGTACCGCATTGGCGGTAGCGCGCAAGGATAAGCTGTGAAGCTCACTTTTCGTGAACAGGGCCGTCATCGAGACCAGACCTCGGCGCCTCACGACCATACCCCGTCGCACGGTCACGCCCGCCCGGCTAGAATCGCGGGCCAAGCCCCGCGCCAGCCGCCGCGGCCGGGCCATCCGCATCCCGTGTCAGAGGACTCGCTTTCACGATGAAGATTCTCGTCGCCTACAAGCGCGTGGTGGACTACAACGTGCGCATCCAGGTCAAGCCGGACAACTCCGGCGTGGTGACCGAGGGTGTCAAGCTCTCCCCCAACCCCTTCGATGAGATCGCCCTGGAGGAGGCCCTGCGCCTGCGCGACAAGGGCGTGGCCACCGAAGTGGTCGTGGCGACCATCGCCCCGGCCGACGCCGCCGCGCACCTGCGCAACGGCCTGGCCATGGGCGCCAACCGCGCCGTGCACGTGGTCGCCGACGGCCCGGTCTCGCCGCTGACCGCCGCGCGCACCCTGCTCAAGCTGATCGAGAAGGAGCAGCCGGACGTGGTGATCCTGGGCAAGCAGGCCATCGACGACGACGCCAGCCAGACCGGCCAGATGCTGGCCACGCTGTGGGGCCGCCCGCAGGCCACCTTCGCCTCCAAGGTCGAGATCGCCGACGGCAAGGCCACGGTGACGCGCGAGGTCGACGCCGGCCTGGAAACGCTGGAAGTCGACCTGCCGGCGGTGATCACCACCGACCTGCGTCTCAACGAGCCGCGCTTCATCAAGCTGCCGGACATCATGAAGGCCAAGTCCAAGCCGCTGGAGACCATCCCCTTCGCCGACCTCGGCGTGGAAGCCGGCGCGGAACTGAAGGTGACCCACTACGCCGCCCCGCCCAAGCGCAGCCGCGGCGTGATGGTCAAGGACGCCGCCGAGCTGGTCGCCGCGCTGAAGCAGAAGGGGCTCTTGTGATCTTCCCTGATCAACAGCCCGGCCATCCATGGCCGGACTTCTCAATGCGCGCAGCCCGCACTGTTTAAATCTGAGGAACCCGCACATGTCCAAAGTCCTCGTCATCGCCGAACACCTGGACGGCGTGCTCAACGCCTCCACCGCCAAGACCGTCAGCGCCGCCGCCGCACTCAAGCCCGAGGCGCTCGACGTGGCCGTGCTGGCCGCCGATCCGACCGCCGTCGCTGAGGCCGCCGCCAGGATCGCCGGCGTCACCAAGGTGCTGACCGTCGCCAATCCGGCCAACGAACACGCCATCGGCCAGGTGCTCGCCCCGCAGATCGCCGCGCTCGCCGCCGGCTACACGCATGTGTTCGGCCCCTCGACCACCTTCGGCAAGGACCTGATGCCGTGCGTGGCCGCGCTGCTGGGCGCGGCCCAGGTCTCGGACCTGATCACCGTCGAAGGCGAACACCGCTTCACCCGTCCGATCTACGCCGGCAACGCAATCATCACCGTCGAGGCCGATCCCGGGCAGACCGTCGTGGCCACCGTGCGCACCGCCTCCTGGCCGGAAGCCGCACAGGGCGGCAACGCCACCATCGAAGCCGCCAGCGTCGAGACGAGCCTGCCGACCCATACCCGCTTCGTCGGCCTGGCGGCCGGCAAGTCCGACCGCCCCGACCTGCAGTCGGCCCGCCGGGTAGTCTCCGGCGGTCGTGGCGTGGGTTCGAAGGAGAACTTCGAGATCATCTACAAGCTGGCCGACAAGCTCGGCGCTGCCGTCGGCGCCTCGCGCGCCGCGGTCGACGCCGGCTACGTCCCCAACGAACTCCAGGTCGGCCAGACCGGCAAGATCATCGCCCCCGAGCTATACGTGGCGGTTGGCATCTCCGGCGCCATCCAGCACCTGACCGGCATCAAGGACGCCGGCACCATCGTGGCGATCAACAAGGACGCCGACGCCCCGATCTTCGAGATCGCGGATATCGGATTGGTGGGGGACTTGTTCGCACTGCTGCCGGATCTGGAGACAGCGCTTTGACTTGCCCAATCTCGCCATCTTTCGCCTTGGCCATGACACTAGGCGTGGTCGGTGGCTACCGCAGATGCGCTACTTCGGAAAAGTAGAATCCGCGCTCCCACGCATGCTTGGCGCGCTCGTCTTATAGCGCATCTACGATTTTCGGGCCATTGCGCCCTACCCCTGTCCGCCTTAGGCACCTTCCCTATTTGCCGTCCGCCTTACTTAGTCCTGCTTGGTTCACGACTACGCTTTGAGCCCCCCAACCGATTAAGCAGCGCAGCAGGTCGCACGGCTGATGGTTCGCAGCGCAGCCATGCGCCACAACTGCGATACTCCGCTCGGCTTCTATCCGCGCGCCAACCGGCAGGGTCTCTCGTCATTACAAGGGGGGGGGGGGGGAGCGCTCGCCTGACCGATTGGCCGCCGCGCTTCACGTTCCAATCTTGCCCCCTTAAAACCTGAGCACCTGGCGGCGGCAGCCGGCATATGCCCGTTCAGTAGACGCTCGCGGTCGAGTTCAGCCTGGTTCCGGACTTGCGCTCGACCGCGCCATACGCCGACATGTCGCATTGCGCATCGTATAATCGGAAGTTCTGCTACGGATGCCAGGTTCAGAATGTCGTTGACGCGCCCAGAACCCGCCCCCAGCCCGGAAAGGCACCAGGGGCACGCGCTGTGCGTCGACCTCGACGGCACGCTGTTAAATTCGGACATCTTGTACGAATCGCTGCTGGCACTGCTTGCGCGGAATCCGCTTTATATCTTCCTGCTTCCGCTGTGGCTTCTGCGCGGCAAAGCTGCTCTCAAGCGCGAACTGGCGCGGAGGGTCACACTCGCCCCGGAACACATGCCCTACAACCAGCATGTGTTGGACATGCTAAGCAACACCCCGCAACGGCCGCGCGTACTGTGTTCGGCGTCTGACCTGCTACTGGTCAAGCCCATCGCCGAGCACTTAGGTTTGTTCGAGGAAGTCATCGCCAGCGAAGGCGCACACAACCTCGCTGGGCACCGCAAGGCGGATGCGCTGGTGGCACGCTTGGGTGAGAGGTGTTTTGACTACGTGGCCAACGACAAGATTGACCTGCAGGTCTGGCGCCATGCTGCCGGTGCCGTAGTGGTCAGTGACGACGCCGCCCTGGCGCACGCCGCCAGCCTCGAAACCGAGGTGCTGGCGGTGCTCCCCTCGCAGCACGGCGGGTTGCGCAGTTGGGTCAAGGCATTGCGCCTCTACCAGTGGCTGAAAAACCTTTTGATCCTTGTGCCGCTGTTGACGGCACACCTGTTTCTGGAGCCAAAGTCAATCGTCGCCGCGCTGGCCGCATTCCTGGCCTTTGGCCTGTGCGCATCCGGCGTGTATCTACTTAACGACCTGCTGGACCTGGCATCGGACCGGCAGCATCCGCGTAAGCGCAATCGCCCGTTCGCTGCGGGCACCCTCCCTTTGTTGCATGGCATGGTTGCGACACCAGTGCTGACCTTGGCTGGCTTTGCGCTCGCACTGTGGGTCAATTCCAGCTTCGCCTTAGTGCTACTGACTTACTTTGTCATCACTCTGGCTTACTCGTTCAAACTCAAACGCACCGCCATCCTCGATGTAGTGGTACTGGCTGCACTTTATACTG
The DNA here is from genome assembly GCF_031453535.1 of Pseudoxanthomonas sp. SORGH_AS_0997. Lineage (NCBI taxonomy): Bacteria > Pseudomonadati > Pseudomonadota > Gammaproteobacteria > Lysobacterales > Lysobacteraceae > Pseudoxanthomonas > Pseudoxanthomonas sp. SORGH_AS_0997. Next base: position 4,095,289 of record NZ_JAVIZI010000001.1, on the reverse strand, counting down.
TGCGCATTGTCGGCGGCGCGGCGGCAATCGAGAGCGAGTTGTCTTTTTGGCTGCTAGCCTTCTCGATGTTCATCTTCCTCAGTCTGGCCCTGCTCAAGCGTTACACCGAGTTGGAGGCGATGGCCCGCGACGGCAAACACAAGATCGCTGGTCGCGGCTACTCGGCAGAAGACGTGTCGCTGATCCAATCGATGGGGACAGCCGCAGGCTACATCAGCACCATGGTGTTTGCGTTGTACATCAATAGCTCGGAGAGCATGGCGCTTTACACCCATCCCAAGGTGCTATGGCTGCTGTGCCCTGTGTTGCTGTACTGGATCGGCCGGGTTTGGATGGTGGCGCATCGCGGCGAAATGCATGACGACCCGATCGTCTTCGCTGCAACCGACCGTACCAGTCAGATTATCATCGCCCTAGGTGCGCTCATCGTGCTACTGGCCATATGAGCAACCCACGTTACCGTTCCTGGGGACGCTATCCATTCGTCGTGCAGGAGGCCATTGTTCTAAAAAATCGCTCCGCGCCCCTGCCGACGTTGCCTACATCGGCACTCGCATTCGGCAATGGCCGCAGCTATGGCGACGTCTGTCTCAATCCCGGCGGCACTCTGTTGGATGCGCGCGGCCTGGATCGATTCATCTCCTTTTCTCCCGAAACGGGGATCTTGCATTGCGAATCCGGGGTCACACTCTCAGAGATCATCGATTTGGCGCTTCCTCAGGGTTGGTTTCTGCCAGTCACACCGGGCACTCGCTACGTGACTGTCGGCGGCGCAATCGCTAATGACGTGCATGGAAAGAACCATCACCGCGCTGGCAGCTTCGGCCACCATGTACGTTCGCTAGAACTGCTACGCAGCGATGGCGAACGCCGCGTACTTGCCGCGGAGACAGACGATGGCATGTTCACCGCCACCATCGGTGGACTCGGCCTGACCGGGGTAGTGACCCGCGCAGAACTGCAGCTGCGACGCGTACCCGGCCCCTGGCTTGAAACCGAGACGATCCGCTTCAGCGACCTCGACGAATTCTTCGAGTTATCGACACAATCGGCATCGACTCATGAGTACACCGTGGCGTGGATCGACTGCCTGGCGACCGGAAAGCATACTGGCCGCGGCCATTTCATCCGAGGCGATCACGCTGCTGGCGTTGCCGGCGCAGCCACGCCACGCTCCGGCCCACGCTATCCGATGCCGTTCGAGCCTCCACTGTCGCTGGTGAACTCGGTGACGCTGCGCCCCTTTAACACACTGTACTACTGGCGTACCCCACGCCGCGGATTCAATCATTACCAGTCTTACTTCTATCCGCTGGACGGCATCTCCAACTGGAACCGCATCTATGGTCCGCGCGGCTTCCTACAACACCAATGCGTACTACCTCCGGCCACGGCCCGTGATGCGGTGCAAACGCTGCTGGGAGAAATCGCACGCAGCAAGCGCGGCTCGTTCCTGGCAGTGCTTAAGGAGTTCGGCTCGAAGCCCTCACTGGGCATGCTGTCATTCCCGCGGCCAGGCACCACGCTGGCACTGGATTTCCCGCACAGCGACTCCGGGGTGTTTTCGCTGCTGGATCGACTTGATCGCATCGTCGCCGACGCCGGTGGCGCGATTTATCCAGCCAAGGATGCGCGCATGAGCGCGGCACTGTTCCGTCAATCTAATCCCCGTCTGCAGGAGTTTACTGCCTACCGGGATCCAGGCATTTCCTCCGGCCTCTGGCGCCGGCTCACGGAGTCCGCATGCAACGCATTCTGATCATTGGCGCGACGTCTGCCATTGCCGAAGCCACCGCCCGCGTCTACGCCCAGCGCGGCGCAACCTTGTTCCTGGTCGGTCGTAACCGCGACAGGCTCGACGCTATTGCTCAGGACCTGCGTACACGCGGCGCGGCGCAGGTCGAAGTTGCCGAACTGGACGTCAATGCCCTCGATCATCACGCCGCTATGATCGAGGGCGTCTGGGCAACGCTGGGCGGCGTGGACACGACGTTGATTGCCCACGGCACGCTTCCGATACAGTCAGACTGTGATGCGTCGCCGGCGCTGGCCCTGGCCGAGTTTGCCACCAACGGTACCGCTACCATCGCCCTATGCGCGCAAATCGGCCTGCGCCTACGCAAGGGCGACACGCTTGCAGTGATCTCCTCGGTCGCCGGCGACCGTGGCCGTGCCAGCAACTACCTGTATGGCAGCGCAAAAGCCGCTGTTAGTACCTACCTGAGCGGCATGCGTCAGCGCTTACGCCCCCAGGGCGTCAATGTACTGACAATTAAGCCTGGCTTTGTTGATACACCAATGACCGCCGGATTCAAGAAGGGAGTGCTGTGGGCCAAGCCGGACAGCATTGCCAAGGGCATCGTCGCCGCCATTGATCGGCGCCGCTCGGTGGTCTACCTGCCAGGATTCTGGTGGGCAATCATGCAGGTGATCAAGCTGATTCCGGAGCCCATCTTTGTGCGAATCAAGCTATGAACGGGATCCGTCTGGCCACGCTATATCTGACGTTCGCCGCGCTGGCCACTGCTGTCAATATCTCCACTCAGTGGGTTATGGTCCGCGCTTGGCCGTGGTCAGTCACCGCAGTGGCGGCCGGGATCGCCGCCGGCACATTGACCGGGCTACTGGTGAAGTATCTGCTGGACAAGCGCTGGATCTTCCGTTTCGTCACCCGTGACACCCGCCACGACACCCATACGTTCGCCATGTACACCTTGATGGGAGGCGTGACCACAATGATCTTCTGGGGCAGCGAACTTGCGTTCCACCACATATTTGGTAGCGAGACAATGCGCTACATAGGCGCGGTCATCGGCTTGGCGATCGGCTACGTTTCCAAGTATCAGCTCGACAAACGCTTCGTTTTTATCAATCGCCGGACATCCAACAACGCATGAGCAGCCCTTCTCTCCCTGCCTCCCAGTCCGCCCTCCCCGCCAGCGCGATTTGGGGGCGCGTGCTGCCGTGGCTTGTGCTGCTTGCCACCGGCGTATTCTGTGTTCATTACTATCTTGACCTGAAAAAAGGTTTTTTCGACGACGTTTACATTTACCTGGCGGTCGCCCGCAACGCGATCGACTACGGCACTTGGCAGTATTACCCGCACGTAACTGAGCGCGGCGCGTTGCTGGCCTCCTCCCCTGTCCGCATCTTAGTGCTGACTGCAGCGGCCGGCATCTCCGAGTTGGTCGGCCACGGCGCACGCACCCTGCTCGATGCCAAGATCACGCTCATGCTCAGCGGCCTGGTTACCTGGCTGGTGTTCCTGCCGTTCTGGCGGCGCAAGCCAAGTGCATTCGTCTGGTTGGGCGCTCTGCTGCTGTTGCTGTCTACCTGCCTGGATACAATCTTCGAGTTCGAAGGCGGTCTGTTGTTGATGTGGATCGCCACACTGGCGATGCTCGCTCGCGAGCAACAGGCCAACGTGCGCGCTCTGGGTTGGCTGTTGCCGATTGGCCCGCTAATCCGTCCCGATCTGACGCTACCAATTCTGGTCCTGTACTTTGTACATCTAGCCCTACACCGCGGTCGTCTGTGGCCGCAGATCAAGGCTGCGATGCTTCCGGTGGCGGTCTTCGCTGTTGCATGGATCGTGCTTTGCGCGGTGATGAACGTCTGGCCTGTGCCGGTCACCTACTGGGGCAAGTCGGCTATCCCATTCTTGTTTGAGAAGATGACCCTGCTCCGGGCGCTTCCGGAGAGACTCGGTGTATCGATGCTGATGCGTCCGCAGCTGTCTTCGACAGGCAACACCGTCGCCGGTTGGGTCTGCATCCTTGGCGCATTAGGCTCGGTGGCAGTGAACCGCCCACGGATCGGCTGGCCCGCCATTGCCGCTCTGGTCCTGACGTACGTGCTGGTCTTTTACCGCATGCCCGCCAACTTCTGGTGGTACTACCAGAACATCCTCAGCCTGATGGTTGGCATGTTCCTAGGCCGCGCATTCACCGCATCGCGGCACGATCCCCAGCGCCTGTTGGCTGGCGGCCTTGGCCTGCTGCTGATCGCGGCACTGTGTTACGGCCGTCTACCGAATGACGGCCCGGGCCAGTGGCGCACCGCTGAGCAATCGCGCGCCCAAGGCTATCTCTCGATCACGCTTGCGCGGACAGGTCGCGGAACCTTCGAGTTTCCCGGGATAGGTGAATTCATCCTCCGAAACCCAGAGATAGGAATGATGTCGTACTATGCGCAGTCACCAATATTCCAATGGGATTCAGCTGGCCTTGCCCAGCCGCTGGACAACCCGCTTGTCACCCGCAGCCGTATGCGCCACTTCTACCCCAGCACCCTGCGCCGCCCTGCGCAGGATGACGCGCAGGCCATCGTGGATCGTGCAGGCCACCCGATTCCGGTTCTAGACGTATGGGCGATGGAAGATCGCAATTACGATCAAGCACGCAAAAGCTGCCGATGGGTACTGCCCAAGCAGGCATTATGTATCAATCAATACCGAATATTGACACCCACGCAAGCCAAGGAGACACCATGAGTCATCTGACCAAGATCGCGGTTCTTGCGATACTCGCCGCGCTGGCCGGCTGCGAGAAGAAGCCCAGTGACGCCAAGGAGCTACTGACTCAGAACCCTCCACCAGCGGATACCAGCTCCGACGCCGCGCAAGCCGTCACGCTGGCGCCTGGTCAGGCTTCTCTCTTGAAGCTGGACGGTGTCAACAAGCTGATGCATGCCGAGTTGCCGGAGCCGACTTGTGCACAGCGCAGCGAGGCTGTCATTAGCTGGGACGCTGCCGCAACAGGTAACGAGCGCATCGAGCTGTGGGTCGGCCCCGAGGGCGCTCGCCAGATCGTTGCCGCGGGTGGCGGCAAGGACAAGGCCGTGATCCCCGGATGGGCCAGCCCAGGACAGATCTTCACCCTGCGCACCCTGGATGGCAAGCAGGAACTCGACAAGCTTCTACTGCCGGGCGATGCCTGCCCGTAAGCCACGTCATAGCTGGCATGTCGGCGCATCGCCAGCTTTCAGCACAAAGGTTCGGCACAAAGAGAACCCCGGCCATCACGGCCGGGCAAGGGGTATGCGGGCGGTCCGCGCTGGGGCTAGCTGCCGTGTGCTCAGCTGGGCGGTGACGCATCCTGTGCTACATGCAATTGCAAGCCGCTGCTGAGCCAGCTTGACTTGGCATCCTGGCCCTACGGCGGGCAGTCCCTGACATAGAGTCGCCCCCCGTCGGCCAAGATACTCCGCAACTTGAAACGCTCCTGGATAAATTCGAGCAACAGTGGATTGGTGCTGCCGATCCGGAGGTCTGAACGCTGATCGATAGCCGCCTCCGTGTGCACGAGGATCACCTTCACTCTGGCTGCCTGCAGACGCGCGATCTGCTGACGCTGAAATAGCATGTCGCGTGGGTACAGGAAGTAAAGGTCCCACAACGGTGAGGCCCGCCGGACCAGCGGCAGCATGCCAGGGTAATAGGGCATCGCCAGCGCTTGTTCATGACCGACCGCGCATTCGTGCATGGCCTGGGCAAACTGATCTATCAGTCGTGCTTGGTTGACGTCGACTACCAGTCGCGCCCCCCCTAGCTCTTGCTTAACCATACTGCCGGGCACATGCCGATTGGCATTCCAAGCGTTCACGCACGGCACGTTGGGAAGCCACGCGCAGATACACATAAGCGTCCATATAGCCGCAGCACCCCAGGCCAGCCGTGAATGTCTGCCTCCGCGCAACCATGTGGCTAAGTAAATAAATGCCGGCAGGATGCCTTGCGCGATGTGGCCAAAATCGGCCCGATAGAAGCCTTGATGCAAGTACGGAATGCCGACAAACAGCGCTGCTGCACGCAACAGCAGCGCTGGCTCAGAGGTTATGTAGCGGCGTCGCTGGCATAGCAACTCGACGAGCCCGAATGTGTACACCAAGAACGTCGCTAGCGACAACCATGAAGTAGCGACTGTCTGCACATCCGCCACAGACCCCAACATCTGCCGCACACGCCAGGGAAAGGGGATCGGCAACGGTATCTGCCAGTCCGAGGTGAAGCGCACCGAGGCGATCATCGCATTGGCGAAGACGCGGTCGCGAACGAACCACAGCAACATCGGAAAATAGCCTGCGAGCACCCCGGCGCAGAACGCAAGGCCGCCCCGTCGAGAGCTCCTTAATCCGTAGCGCTGCGCGTGCAGCGCAAGGCCCGCGAACGCAGCGAGGCAGCAGTAAAGTCCCGAGTTGCGCCCCAAAATAGCCGCCACCCCCGTAACAAGCCCAAGACAGAACCAGCTCTTTGTCCCCGCGCGCAGCAGGGCGACGAACAGCGCTGCAGTCGCGATGAGCGACCAGGATTGCTCGTAGACTTTGTGCCGCGGATAGGCCAGCGCCATCGCTAGCAATAGGGTGAAAAGGATTCTCGCCGCTAGTGGCAGCCGAGCCCAATGCATGGATCCACATGCGCAGGCTAGCCCTAGGGCACCAAACGCCGCGCCGGCCGCCCGCCACCAGAAGATGCCGTCAGCACCGGCCGCTTTAAACCAAGCGGCTACCCAAAGATAGCGCCCCGGATCGTAGCTGAAATGGTCGCGTACCGGCAATGTTCCATCCAGAACCAACTGCGACAGGTGCCAAGCCCAGCCCTCGTCTCCCATGTTGTAGCCGTAGCGCCAGTTCGCAGCGAACACCAGCGCCGACAGAGCGAACGCAGTAAGTACTGCTTGCAGGAGGACGCGCGGCAGCGGCGGCACATCGACAGGGCGAGTGAAAAGGTCAAGGTTCGATTGCATGTTCCGGGAGTTCGGTGAAGGAGAGCGAAAGCCAATCGCACGGACAACGCTGAGACTGTAGATCAGCAGAGTTCCGACACCGACAAGGGCGCTGGCTGCTGCCGTCTAAAGTTCAGACGGCGCGACCTAGAGCCAACGCATCGCGGCCTGCAGATCGGGCAGTGCAAGGTGCTTGGGCGGGGGCACCTGCTCGCCGATATCGTCTCCAATCAGCAGCAGACGCCCGACTCCGACAGCCTGGCCCGCGAGCATGTCCGTCGCTTTGTCGCCGACCAGGGTTGAAACGGCCAAATCGACCCCGTAGTCTCGCGCCGCTGCCATCAGCATTCCGGGCCCTGGCTTTCGACAGGCGCAAGCAACGCGGTAACGGCCTTGTCCGGCGAGCGGATGGTGTGGGCAGTAATACGTGGCGGCGATTTGCAAGCCGCGCTGAGCGAACTGCGCGTGCATCCACCCCGTGTACGCGACGAACTCCATCTCGTCGTATTTCCCGCGTGCGATCCCGGCCTGGTTGGTCACCACCACCAGCGCATAGCCCTTTGCTTGTGCCAACTCGCACAATTCGAAGATGCCAGGAACCCACTGGGTCTGCATAGGTGTATGCACATATCCGAGATCGACGTTGACGACACCGTCCCGATCCAGCAGCAGCGTCTTTCCGAGCACAACACCTGTATCCGGATGCCGAGCACCAGGAACCAGCCCCGGCCCGGGCTTATCCACACCTGGGCTCCCGGAAAAGCGCCTGTGCACGCCTATAGTCCTCCGGCACCCCGATATCAATGAAATCGGCGGTCTGCGTGCAACCGGCGATCCCATGCGCCATCGCAGCCGGCTGCAACACCTCGATCTCGAACGAGAACGCTCGATCGCTGGGCAGCGCCTCAAGCACCTTCCGCCCTAGAAAATAACTTCCGGCATTGATGTACCCGGGCGCATTGCCGCCCTTTTCTCGGAACGCAGTCACTCGCTCGCCGGCCAACTCAACGGCACCGTAGCGGCCCACATCCTCAACCCTGGCCAGGGCCACTGCCAGCTCCAGTCCCTGCCGCTGCGCGCAGGCCTGCAACTGCGCAGGCGCGTAATGCAGAAAGGTATCGCCGTTGCATAGATGCACGGCATCGCCGCGCAACTGCTGCCGCGCCAGCGCCACCGCGCCGCCCGTGCCCAGCGCCGATGGCTCACGCGAGTAGACGATGTCCATGCCCTGCCAAGTAGCACCGACCGCGCCTTCTATCAGCTCGGCAAGATAGCCGGTCGCGAGTACCACCCGGCGGATCCCGCCGCGGGCGAGGTTGTCAAGGATATAAGCCAGAAACGGCCGACCCGCGACCGGTGCCAGCGGCTTGGGCAGATTCGGAACCTCGGCGCGTAGGCGCGTGCCCAAGCCGCCTACCAAGACGATCGCCTCATCTACCAAATGCATGCGCGCCTTCGTCATGCGCCATTCCTGTACGTCACGGCGCGGACTGCGCCGGAGTGAACATCTCGCTTTCGATCAGCGCGCACAACAAATGGCCAATGAACTCGTGACCTTCCTGGATACGCGGAGTCTCATCGGAAGGCACCCGAAAGCAGATCCGACAGCGGTTGGCCATGTCACCGCCACTCTTGCCGGTGAAGCCTATCACCTGCACGCCCTTGGCATCACATGCATCTAAAGCGCGCAGGATGTTCTTCGAACGGCCCGAGGTAGAGATGCCAACGAATACATCGCCTCTGTTCCCTAACGCTTCGATCTGCCTTGCAAACGTGTAGTCGTAACCGTAGTCGTTGCCGATCGCCGTAAGGATCGAGGTGTCCGTGGTCAGGGCAATCGCCGGTAAGCCAGGGCGGTCGAAGTAGAAGCGCGACACCAGTTCGCCCGCCCAGTGTTGGGCGTCCGCGGCGCTACCGCCGTTACCGGCAAACAGGATTTTGCAACCTGCGCGTAAAGCATCAACGCACAGCTGTACGGCTTGCACGATCTGAGCATGCAACTCCGCATCCGACGACATTAGTTGAAAATTGCGAAGACTCTTGGTGAATTCCGCCCCAATAAACTCGTTCATCCGATTTTCCATGATCTGGCCCCGTGGTCAGTAAAGTGTGCGTCGTAAACAGTTCCGCCGGCAGACGACAGCGCTTTGACCAGGCCGAAGCGGTGCACCGGATCGCAGACGAACATCATGAATCCACCGCCTCCTGCGCCCGAGACTTTGGTGGCGCGAGCACCGTTGGCGAACGCAAGCCGCTCGACTTCATCGATCGTCGTGTTGCTTATGCTGGAAGCGCTCTGCTTCTTCGCCACCCAGCCGGACTGCATAACTTCAGCGAAACGATTCAAATCACCACGCAAGAGTGCTTCCTTCATCTGAGTGGCCTCGACCTTCAGCCGATGCATTGCATCAAGCGAGTCCGAACGCCCTTCGCGTATGTTGCGCGACTGCTCGTCGATGATCTTGGCCGAGGAGCGCGAAACCCCAGTGAAGTACAGCACCAGGCTGGATTCCAGTTCCGCCCAGATCCAGTCTTTGATCCGTAGCGGATTCACGATCACCCGGTCCTCAGCATAAAACTCCATGAAGTTGAAGCCACCGAATGCGGCGGCATACTGGTCCTGTTTGCCGCCGGACAGGCCGAGCTTCTCCCGTTCGATATGGAAGGCTAGGTGCGCGATCTCATATTCGCCTAGTGCTAACGAGAAGTACTCGGCAAAGGCCGTGACAAGGGCAACGACCATCGTCGAGGATGAGCCCAAGCCCGACCCAGGCGGCGCATCGGAATGTGTGCGCATGCGCACCAGCGGACGACGGCCCCCAAGATAAGTGTCGCTCAAATGCAGGTACACGCCCTTCATCAATTGCAACGACCCCGGACTGGCCTGAACATGCTCTGGCTCCGCCGCCTCCTGCACACCGGCGTCCTGAGCGCAAAACTCAACTAGACCCGAGGCCGACGCGTCTACGGTGGCGTAGGCGTACTTATCGATGGTCACGTTCATGACAAAACCGCCGTGCTGGTCGCAGAACGGCGATACATCGGTTCCGCCACCAGCCAAGCCTAGCCGCAGCGGGGCACGCGAACGTACGATCATACCCCCACCCCAGTGCGGCTAAGCATGCTGCGCCAGTAAACCAGCATGTCCTGAAGAGTTTGTCCGATATCGACCCTCTGGGACCAACCTGTGTGTGCGATCAGCTTGCCCGAATCACCGAAAATCACTTTCTCGTCGCTCGGGCGCAACAGCACCGGATCTGTCTCGACCGAAATCGGCATACTCGCTGCGGCGACCACGCGCTCAACGATTTCCCCGATTCTGTAAGTCCTCGCGCCGCTGATGTTGTACACGCCACCGATCTCGCCCTTCTCAGCCAGCAGTTCAAGCGCGCTAGCCAAGTCACGCACATCCGTGATAGCGCGCCAGGTGTCTTGGTTGCCGACTTTGAGTACCGGCGCAATCTGTCCTGCTTCAATACGCGCTACGCGCTGGGTCAGATCAGCGCAAACGTCGCCGCTCTTGCGTGCGCCGGTGGTATTGAAGATGCGCGCGCAGACGCTACGCACACGAAAATTTGTCCAGTACTGCAGCGCGAGCATCTCCGTGGCGACTTTACTGATCCCATAGGGATGCAACGGCCGAAGCGGATGCGATTCCTTGACAGGAATTGCCTCAGCCTGCACCTCACCGTACTGCGCACTGGAGCATGCTACTACCACTACCGGATCGATATCTGCAGCCCGGATTGACTCGTAGACGTTCGCGGTGCCAACCACGTTGGTTTGGAGGGTTTCGATCGGAACCTTCCAAGACAACGCCGGATAACTTTGCGCCGACAGCAGATAGACCACGTCCGGCCTGAAGCCGGCGATCACTTGGTCTGTTTGTTCACGGTAGCGGATATCGCAACGCACCACGCGATCCTGAAACGAGGTCCAATCGCTCGGATCGATTGTTGGATTACAACTTGTGCCGAGCACATCGTGTCCAGCGGCGATGGCGCGTTCCATCATGTAGCTACCGACGAAGCCTGTCGCCCCCAAGACGAGTATCTTCATATTCCTTCTCATTTCCTGTTGTTTTTTATGCGCTCAATCCGCGTGCGACGCGCCTGTACGTCCGGATAGCGGTGCGGGTCCACATCCTCGGCTATGACTTGCCACAGCGCCTCCTCGGAGAAACGCGAACGCGCGAAGTCCTGTGCCGCGCCAGAGGCACGTAGCCATTCGGCGTCGTCGCGCAACAGGCGGACCACCTCGCGCGCGAATCCGTCAGCACTTTCGGCTACGGCGAGAAAGCTTTTCGCATCATCCAGTCCTTGCGCGCCGGCTGGCGAGGTTACGGTGGGCAAGCCGAAACGCATGGCTTCAGCCACTTTCCCCTTCATGCCGCCTCCGTAGCGCAGCGGTGCAACCACCACGCGGCTGCGCGCGTAGTAGCCCATCAGCTCATCGTCCGTCACGAAGCCTGTGACACTTACTGCGGCACCGGCTAGTGCTCGCACATCTGGGGTCGGGTTGGATCCCACCAGATGGATGTGCACATCCGCCACATGCGCCTGAATCAAAGGCAGCACCTCGTTAACGAACCACACCGCAGCGTCGCCGTTGGGCCCGTGACCGAAACCAGCGACGAACAACAGATTACGTCGCTCCGCCAAGTTAGAGGCCGGATCGACCGGGAAGCTATCAAACGCGTATACCGGGATTGTAAAGGCCTTGATCTTCGCCAACGCGTTCGCTTGTAGCCAAGTCACCACATCAGCGATCTCGGTTACCGACGGGTAGTAAATTGTGTCGACTTGCCGCCATACCCGCTCCTCCATAGCACGCATGCGCTCCATCTCCTCGCGCAAGTCCTCGCCGCCGTCGCCGATGGCGATCTGCGCGGCCAAGCGCTTGTGGTGGATGTCATGCCCATAGTAGATCAGCGGCGCGTCGGTATGCCGACGTAACGCATCGATGAAGTTCACCGAGATGTGCGGACGGCTCAGCAGCACATAGTCAATGCAAGCACCGTTGTCGCTAATCCACTGTTCGAAGCCGCCGCCGTACTCGTGGCCGTAGTACACCTCTACACCGGCCTCCTGCAGCCGCGGGGTGTAGACCGGGTCGAACCACAAGTTCTCCGGCCAGAACTTCACCGCCATGTCCTGCTTCAGGAATAGCGACATGAACTGCCACATCGTCCGCGAGCCGGCGTCGCGGTCAGGCTGAGGTACGTAGTGGTCGATGATTAGCACAGTCTTTCGCAGCTGCGACCGGTCGCGCGCCAGAAAAGGCAGCTCAGCGTTAGAGAAGTGCTCGCGTTCCAGCACGTCCTTCCAGCGCTCGCGGAACTTGACCTGATTCGCCACTTGGTAAGCCTTGATCCCTACGCTGGTGTCAGTTCCGTGGGAAATGCCCTCGTGGTGAACCACAACCGCGCGTGGCTGGAGGTAGACCTTCAGCCCCTGCGCTCGTACGCGGAATGCTAAATCGGTATCCTCGCAATAGGCTGGCAGATATAGCGGGTCGAAGCCGCCCAGTTCCTCCAACAACACGCGCGGAGCCATGATTGCCGCGCCTGAGATGTAGTCCGCCTCGTGTACGTAGTTGTAGATCGCCGCCTGAGGATCCTGCAAGCGACCGAAGTTCCACGCGCTGGCGTCGGCCCAGACGATGCCGCCAGCCTCCTGCTGGCGTCCATCCGGATAGATTAATTTCGCGCCAACAAGACCAGCGTCGGCACGACTGCGGAACACATCCAGCAAAGCATCGAGCCAACCCTCACGCACCTCGGTATCGTTGTTTAGAAAGACCACATAGTCGCCGCGCGCTTGGGTTAAGGCGTGATTGCACGACATCAGGAAGCCCAAGTTATGCGGGTTGCGGTAATAGCGCAGTCCTGGAATCTCCGCCAAGCGATCGATGTCTGGGTCGCCGGAAGCATCCTCGGCGACAATCACCTCGAACGGCACCTTCGCCCCCGCAGCGGCCACTGAGCGCACGCAGGCAAGGCTGTACATGAAGTTGCCGTAAGTCGGAACCAGCACGCTGACCACCGGCCGCTCGGTTTCGGGCAAGCACAGCGTACCGATCACCAAGTCCGCGTCGGCCTCCACTTCGGATAGCGATAGATTCTCAACAGGTAGGATCTGCCCGCGAGATCTGCGCATCAACCAATTTTTGACCGGCACCCGCAACTTACCTAGCAGCGGGTTGCGCGCCAATGCAGAGTGGCGCAGAGAGCCGATCACTGCGTCCCAGTCGCCGCGCGCAAGGCGCCCGGCCAAGCGCATCGGCCGGGTCAGGCGCCACGACTGCGAGCCAACGATTTGCTCCAACATCCGCGTGGCCTGCGCCAATTCGCGCTGGTTATGCTCGCGGTCACCAGTCATTGCGCTACGCAATCCAGCCAGTTCGCCTTCACGTGAAACAAGTAACGAAGCCTGCGCGTGCACCTCCGTTTCCAACATCAGACGGTGCCGCGCCGACTCCAGCGCGATGCGCTGCGCCGCCTCAGTCTTGTCAGTTAGTTCCCCTTGTAGTCCAGCGATGACCGCATCGAGTTCGGCAAGCCGATTGTCGCGCTCGCGCAACAGCGCCTGCTGCTCCAGCCCTTGCTGCGAGGCTTGCTGCAGTTGCACCTCCAATTCGGACAGCCGTTGCAGCAGATCTTGGTTTTGTCGCTGAAGCAGGGCCCTGCATTCACGCTCAACGCCAAGGTCATGAAGGCATTCGGCCTGGCTGCGCGCTAGTTGATCGGCCATTGGCACAAGTTGCTCAAGCTGCGCGCGCGCCTGTGCATGGGCTTCGCGCTCCTGCACTAGCTCCTGCTCCATCGGCAGCAAAACCTCGAGCTGAGCGCGCGCCGCTTTCTCCTTTGCTAATTCTTGCTCCAGCGACTTCAGGCCCTCGAGCTCTGCACGAGCATGCGAATGCGCCTCCCTTTCCTGCGCCAGCTGCTGCTCCAGCTGCAGTAAACCCTCGAGCTGCGCGCGCGTCTGAGCGCGCGCTTCGCGCTCCTGCTGCAACTCAAGTGCAAGTGACTGCGCCCACGCACCGACCCGCTCGTGCTCCTCCTCCAGCCGCTCATGCACGACTTGAAGGTGCCGGTAATCTGCTTGCACGGACAAGGCCTGCAACATCGCTGCGCCGCCCCCTCCCTCCACCGCAGCGAACGGAGAAACTGAGAGACGCGCCGCAGCGAATGCCAGCGCATCCACTGGGACAGCATTAGGCACTACCGCCTGCTGAAAATCGAATTCCTGGGCCAGATAGGCGTCTATCCGCGCCTCATCCAGAATCAAAGCTGGATGCAGAAGTGCAAGCAGCTCGGAGATAAACACGCGGTATTGCAACTGCGTCGAGTCGAACGGACGCGCAACCGGCGGGCAAGAGGACAAGGCCTCGAACAGGCCGCGAAAGAGCAGGAATCCCAGCGACAGAGGCTCGGCCTTCCGCCACTCCCGGTCGATGTAGACAAGACTGCCATCGACGGCCTGCACCAGATTGTGCGGCACGATATCGATTTCCCCACCAGGAATGCGTAGCTCGGCCGGCTCCGACGCAGCGGCGAATTGCTCGGGGTCAATCCCAGCATGTGCGCACACCACCCCCGCCCAGGCCGCTATCCACGGCTGCACGTCCTGGAGCCGCCAACCATCCACCGCCAGTTGCCGGTAGAGGAGCATGCTCCAAGTCGGCCCGGGTACGAACTTCTCATCCTCCGGCTGCCAGCGGTAGCTACCGGCCCACGGTGGCGCGGCATCGCATAACAGCCGGCGTCGCCGTACCAACGGCGTTGCGCCAGCGCAAAATACTGCCTGCTTGCAAAACTGCGGGTAGCGATTCACCGAATAGTAGTAGGCAGAAACGTCCCCATTCTCCGCACCGAACGGCGCATCGGTCGGATCGGCATGCGCTACCATCAGGAACGAGTTGGACATGTCCGCGATCAGGCCGTTCTCGGCAAGCACCCACCAAGCACGGTCCAGCGCGAACAGTGGCGCGCCCTGTAGACTTTCATCCTGAGCCATCGTCATTGCTGCCAATGACGCGCCACCGCCGGTGAAACCCGGCATGGCATCCTCTTCCTTGCTGAGCAGAACTGCAGTGGGTAGTTTGTAGTCCGGAAATGGCAGCGCCACGCCAACGCTGGGAAAACCGGCTGTGGCCAGCAAGCGCTTAAGTTCCACGCAGCCATAAGTGCGCGGCCCGTGTTCGGTGTACAGATCCGAGACGCCGATCATCGGCCTTCCCAGATGGTCCTCCGGAGCGCCGGCAAAGTATTTCAGCCCCAGCTTGTTCTCGATCGCCACCAGCAGCACACCGCCTGGCCGCAGCAAGTCGCGAGCCAGGCGCAGCCAGTGCGCTGCCGCGTCGGGGCGCTCGCAAAATCGATGAGCATACTCAAGGACCCCAATTAGGGTGACGGCATCAAAGCGCTCGCCTGTCGCGTGAAAACGCTCCAGTTGCTCGACCACAACCTTCACATTATCTAGACCGCTACAACGCGCCGCGGCAACCTGGGCGCGTCGATGCGAAGGCTCTAGCGCGACCACCTCCGCTGCCGTCTCCCCCAGATAGCGAGTTATCGCGCCGCAACCGGCACCGATCTCCAGAACTCGTCCGCGCAACAGATCGACCATCGGTCGCAACAGGTTGGCACGCTTGGCACTAAAATAATAGCGTGTCGGCCAGTCGCTGATCTTTCCCGCCAACTCGGAAGAGAGAACCGAGCGATCACCACAAGCCTGCAGCAATTGCAGCAAACGCCGCTCCACTGCGTCGCCATCGCTGTAATCCCAGTTTTGTGCCTCTCCGCGTGGCAACCAGCAATGCGTGTCGAGGTGCAACTCGTATTGTTGCATCCAACCGTTGTCGTCAATGGTCATACGATCCTGATCTCTGCGCCGAGGTCAGTGACCCCAAAGAATGGCCGGTCCGCTTCCACACACAGGTGGATAGCATCGTAACGCCGGTCATGCGGCACCACCTCGCCGCTGGTGACCCGGCTGGCGATGCCAAGAGATAGAAAATAGTCGCCGGCAGCGCAATTCAACGGTAGCGTTACCCGCACAACGCCCTCACTTGGCTCGCTGGCAAGCGGCCTCTCCAGGCGCGCCAGTTCGGTGTTTGTTCCATAGACAGTGACACCTTCCTTAGTTTTCAAGGTAATTCCGAAGATCGGCCCAATGATTGACTCCTTGAATCGGTAGCGGACGTAGCAAGTCAGCACTTGGCCGGAACGAATAACCTGGGGATAAACCTGCTCGCCAATGAACAACATAAAGTCGAGCAACTCAGCTCGCCGATCGCCCCAGCGATGTTCGTATGGGTTGTAAAGCGGGCGGGAGTCGAAACGCGGCTCCTTGCGAAGCGCAAAATCCGGATCGCAGAGCTCGACCTGTATCGGCATCGCATGGTGCGCCACATGCTTGGTGTCGTTTACGGCCACAACAGGCTCGTCAACCGGAGCGCGCCCGTACAAGAGGTCCAGATACTTATTGACAATCAAACGCGGCGCACCGTCAGCCAGCTTACGCCCCGCCTCCAGCAAAACCGCGCGGTCACAGTGAGTTACTACCTGCTCCGTAGAATGAGTGACCAGCAGGATCGAGGTCCCAGCTTCGCGCAGCGCCTTGAGCCGGGCAAAGCACTTGGCCTGAAAGCGCGCATCACCCACAGCTAAGGCCTCGTCTACGATGAGGATCTCCGGATCGATCTGCGCCTGCACTGCAAAAGCGAGGCGAACCACCATACCGCTGGAATAGGTGCGCACCGGCTGGTTGACGAACTCGCCGATGTCGGCAAACGCCAGAATGTCGTCGAGCTTTCCCTCGACTTCTTCGCGCTCCATGCCTAGCAGAGAGGCATTGAGGTAAACATTCTCCAGGCCCGTAAATTCCGGATTGAATCCGGACCCCAATTCAAGCAAGGCGGCCACGCGTCCGTTTACCGTAATTTGGCCAGCAGTTGGTGCCACAGTGCCAGTGATCACCTGCAGCAGAGTCGACTTACCTGACCCATTACGCCCTATCAAGGCGACACACTCACCTCGCGCAACCTCCAAAGATATATCGCGCAATGCCCAAAATTCTGCATGGAAGCGCCGCCGCTCCGCCCCAGTCACGCGCGCAAACGCCGTGGCAGCCATTTGTTTAAGACGATCTGACGGCCGGCTGTAGACTTCGTAGCATTTGGCGACGTTTTCGACAAGGATCGCCATATCAGATGACATCGGCAAACCCTCGACGCGTTAGCTGGAACACGCACCAGCCCAGCCACGCCACTACCAAGGAGGCCACAGCGTACCCAAGCGCAGACTGCCAGCTTGGCAGGTTCCCCCACAGTATTACTTCGCGCCCCGACTCCACCACGAAGGTCAATGGATTCAGAGACAACAGCCAGCGATACTGCTCCGGCAGCATGCTGCGCGGATAGAAAATTGGCGCCAGGAAAACTAACGCCGTGGCTACTACCACCATAACCTGCTGCAGGTCGCGGAAGAAAACACCGAGCGCGGCGAGAAACCAGGTGATACCCGCCACCATTGGAACAAAGAGCACAAAGAGCGCCGGCAGAAGCAGGCAGGTGGGTGCTACTGGAGTGCGCGTCAGCAGTAGCGCCAACGCCAACACCACCAAGCTGATCAGCGCATGGAATAGCGCGCTGGCGACCGCGACCCAAGGCAGTACATCCAACGGGAAAACCACCTTCTTCACGTAGTTCGGATTGGACACCACTAAAGAAGAACCGCGGTTGAGGCATTCTGACAAGAAGTTAGCAAATATCAGGCCAATGAAAAGCACGATGGTAAAACTTACGTTCGCGGTCTCGGCCGCGGTCCAGCGCGATTTAAAGATGTAGCCGAAGACGAACGAGTAAATCGCCAGCATCAGTAGCGGAGTGAAGAACGCCCACAGGCTGCCCCCGACCGAGCCGCGATAACGCCCCGACACATCACGACGAGTGAGCTCAAAGATCAGCCTAGCGTTTTGCAACAGCGAAACGTATGGCGCTAGCAGGCCAAGATTGCGTCGGCTGGACGACGCGCGGAGTTGGGGTTGGGTCAGCATCCCAGGGCACGCTCCAGGTCACCCCGTAAATCCCCAACCTCCTCCACCCCCACACTCAACCGCACCAACCCATCGGTGATGCCCAGGCGCGCGCGGCGCTCGGCGGGGATGGAGGCGTGGGTCATCAGGGCGGGGACGTTGACCAGGCTTTCGACGCCGCCGAGGGATTCGGCCAGGGTGAACAGCCGGGTGTGCTCGCAGAAGGACTTGGCTGCGGCCGCGCCACCCTTGAGTTCGAAGGAGATGATGCCGCCGAAGCCGGACATCTGCCTGGCCGCCAGCGCGTGTTGGGGGTGCATGGTCAGGCCGGGGTAGATCACCTGCGCCACGGCGTCCTGGGTCTGCAGCCACTGTGCCAGGGCCAGGGCGTTGTCGCAGTGGGCCTTCATGCGCAGGTGCAGCGTCTTCAGGCCGCGCAGGGCCAGGAAGCTGTCGAACGGGCCCTGCACCGCGCCGGCGGAGTTCTGCAGGAAGGCCAGCTGCTCGGCCAGCTCGGCGTCGTCGCCGACCACGGCCACGCCGCCGACCATGTCCGAGTGGCCGTTGAGGTACTTGGTGGCCGAGTGCACCACCAGGTGCGCACCCAGGCTGAGCGGACGCTGCAGCATCGGCGAGGCGAAGGTGTTGTCGACTACCACCTTCAGCCCGCGCGCGCGGGCGATCTGCGCGATCGCGGCGATGTCCACGATCTTGAGCATCGGGTTGGTGGGCGTCTCGATCCACACCAGCTTGGTCTTCGACGTGATCGCTGCTTCGAACGCCGCCGGGTCGGTCAGGTCGACGAAGCTGAAATCCAGCCCGGCGCTGCGCTTGCGCACGCGCTCGAACAGGCGGTAGCTGCCGCCGTACAGGTCGTCCATGGCGATGACATGGTCGCCGCTGTCCAGCAGCTCCAGCACGGTCGCGGTGGCGGCCATGCCCGAGGCGAAGGCGAAGCCGCGGCTGCCGCCTTCCAGCGCCGCAATGCAGCGCTCATAGGCGAAGCGGGTCGGGTTCTGCGTGCGGCTGTATTCGAAGCCGCTGTGCTGGCCCGGGCTCGGCTGCGCGTAGGTGGACGTGGCGTAGATGGGCGGCATCACCGCCCCGGTGCTGGGGTCGGGCGCCTGCCCGCCGTGGATGGCGAGCGTCGCCAAAGCCAGGCTGCTGTCGCCGTCCTGGCTCCCGCGGGTATGGTCGGACATGGGGGGGTTCTTCAGAGATCGAGGGGAATTCTAGCAGTGCCGTCACGCACCCAGGCGCGACGGATTCATGAACGACAAGCTGAATGCGGCGCGGTTCACTGCACGCGCCGGCGCAGATAGTTGAGCAGGTCGATGCGCGTGATCAACCCCAGGAACTGCTCGCCCTGCATCACGATGGCCACCTGCCCGCGATCGAACACCGGCAGCAGCGCTTCGATCGGCGAGGCCACGTCCAGCCGCTCCAGCTTGCTGACCATCGCGGTGGCGACCTGGTCGCCGAAGCGCGCCTCGTCGCCGTACACATGCAGCAGCACGTCGGACTCGTCGATGATGCCGACCAGTTTCTCGCCCTCCATCACCGGCAGCTGCGAGACGTCGTAGAGCTTCATGCGCTGGTAGGCGGTGGTCAACAGGTCGGTCGGAGCGACCACCACCGTGTCCTTCTGGCTGTACGGGCGCAGGATCAGGTCGCGCAGGTCGCCGTGCTGGGGGCGCTCGATGAAGCCGTTGTCCAGCATCCAGTAGTCGTTGTACATCTTGGACAGGTACTTGTTGCCGGTGTCGCAGACGAACACCAGCACCCGCTTGGGCTTGGTCTGTTCGCGGCAGTAGCGCAGCGCGGCGGCCAGCAGCGTGCCTGTCGAGGAGCCGCCCAGGATCCCTTCCTTGGCCAGCAGCTCGCGCGCGGTCAGGAAGCTCTCCTTGTCCGCGATCGCATAGGCCTTCTTGACCCGGCTGAAATCGGAGATGCCGGGCAGGAAGTCCTCGCCGATGCCTTCCACCAGCCAGCTGCCGGACTTCTCGCTCAGCGTGCCCTCGTTGATGTACTGGGTCAGGATCGAGCCGACCGGGTCGGCCAGCACCAGCTCGGTGTCCGGCGAGGCCTTGGCGAAGGCGCGCGACAGGCCGGTCATCGTGCCCGAGCTGCCGCAGCCGAACACGATCGCATCCAGCCGGCCGTCCATCTGCTCCAGGATTTCCGGGCCGGTGCCGAATTCGTGCGCGGCCGGGTTGTCCGGGTTGCCGAACTGGTTGATGAAGTAGGCGCCCGGGGTCTGGCTGGCGATGCGCGCGGCCAGGTCGTGGTAGTACTCCGGATGGCCCTTGGCCACGTCCGAGCGGGTCAGCACCACCTCGGCGCCCATGGCCTTGAGGTTGAAGATCTTCTCCCGGCTCATCTTGTCCGGCACCACCAGGATCAGGCGGTAGCCCTTCTGCTGGGCCACCAGCGCCAGTCCCAGGCCGGTATTGCCGGCCGTGCCTTCCACCAGGGTCGCGCCGGGCTTGAGCTCGCCACGCGCCTCGGCGGCGCCGATCATCGACAGGCCGATGCGGTCCTTGATCGAGCCGCCGGGGTTGGCGCTCTCAAGCTTCAGGTACAGCTCGCACACACCGGTGTCCAGGTGCTGGGCCTTGACGATGGGGGTGCGGCCGATCAGTTCGAGGACCGAGGAATGGATCGCCATGCGGGCGGGACGCTCGTGATGAGGGGCAGGCGATTATGGCATCGCCACCGCAACGAGCCGTTCAGTTCCACCCGCGCCCAAGGGCGGATGCGAAAGCAGCGGCCACCAGGGCCGCCGCAGGACTACGAATTGCGCGGGTGCCGGCGTCCGACGAGGAAGTCACCGGCACCCGCGACTGTGAACCAGATCAGTGTGGGGTGGATTCGTACTTGCGCTGCAGGCGCTGCTTGGCCAGGAGCTTCTCGCGCTTCATCTGGCCCAGGGTGGCGTCGTCGATGGGCAGGACGCCCAGCTCGGCATCCATCACCTTCTTGTTGAGTTTGCGGTGGCGCTCGTAGAGCTGCTTGAACTCGGGATCGGTCTTGATCAAGGCCTCGATTTCGGACTGCGGCTGCTCTTCAAACATGGGCATTCTCCTTCAGCGGAAATACGAACGCCCCGGCCGGTGAACGGCGCAGGGCGTGGCGTGGGGGAAGCACGGATCGATGAACCAACGCCCGGACGGGGCGTGCACAGCGGTCTGGATTGGGTCGGGCATCGGCTTCATCGGCGCGGCGTCTCCGTCAATCCAGGAGGTCTTCAGCGACCCCCTGGGGATACGACCCTACTCCTGCCCTTCGGGGGCGACAAGCACCGTTCGGCGGACACAGACAGGTCCAGGTTGGCTTGGCGAAGACGGCCCGCCCGGCAACCGGGACGGGCGCCGCAGATTCAGATAAATGACTGATTCTTAATGAAAATCACGGTGCCACGATGGCCGCGGCCGCCTGCGTCTTGCTGGCGCCCTTGCCGCCGCC
This sequence comes from Pseudoxanthomonas sp. SORGH_AS_0997, assembly GCF_031453535.1. Lineage (NCBI taxonomy): Bacteria > Pseudomonadati > Pseudomonadota > Gammaproteobacteria > Lysobacterales > Lysobacteraceae > Pseudoxanthomonas > Pseudoxanthomonas sp. SORGH_AS_0997. Next base: position 4,074,060 of record NZ_JAVIZI010000001.1, on the reverse strand, counting down.
GTCGGTGACCCGGGCCTTGGCCACGCCGGCGGAAATCAGCGCGGTCCGCAGGGCCGCCGAGCGGCCGGCACCCAACTGTTTGTCGCCGTAGCCCACCACCCGCAGCTTGGTGCCCTTGGTGGCGTCCATGTAGGCCGCAAGCGCCTGCACCGCGGACTTGCCGGCCGCGGTCAGCGTGGCCTTGCCGTCCTGGAACATGGCCGGCGTCAGCACGAAGGTCTCGGCCCCGTCGGCGCCGAAGCTGGACTTGGGCAGCTTGGCGCCGGAGACCAGTTCGGCCTCCTGGCGGGCCAGCGCGGCGTCCTTCTGCCGGGCAGCGTTGAGCTTGGCCTGCTGGGTGGAGGTGGCGGTGGAGATCACCTCCTGCACCTGTTCGGCCTGCGCGGCCGCCTCGGCCTCGGCCTGCTGACGCAGGCGCTCGGCTTCCTCGGCCTGGATCTGCTGCTGCACCCGCAGGCGCTCGGCCTCCTGGCGCGCACGCGCGGTCTCGCGGCGGCTGGCTTCCAGCAGCAGGTCGTTGCGGGTGCGGTCCAGGGTGTCGATCTGGCGGCCGATGGCGCCGTTCTGGGCGGCCACTTCGGCGATCTCGACCCGGCGCTGGGCGACGTACAGCAGGGCATCGCGCTCGCTGCGCTTGGAATCGGCATAGCGGGCGATGGCCTGGACGGCCTGCAGGCGCTCGTAGGCGCCCTGCTCGCGCAGGTCGGGATTGGCGTCCAGCGCGTTCAGGCGGGCGTTGAGCTGGGCCACGACCTCGTCGTCGGCGGCCAGCGCAGGCAGCGCCAGGCCCAGCGCCAGGGCGAGCAGCAGGCCGCGGGACAGGGAACGGTTCATGGCGTGCCTCCCGGGGCGGCGGGGGGAAGCGTGGGCAGCGTGTCCTGGGGCGGCAGCGGCGTCGGGGCAGGTGGCGCCGGCGGCGGGGCGGCCAGGACCTTCTGCAGCCGATCGATCTCGGACTGCTCCTGGGCCAGGCGGGCCTGGGCGGTGGCCTGCGCGCTGCGCGCACGGGCCAGGTCGGCATCGGCCTGTGCCTGCAGGGCCAGCAGCGGGATCTGCTTGCGGCCGCTGCGGCTCTCGCCCAATGCCTGGGCCTGGCTGACCTTGTCGCGCGCGGCCTGGATCAGGTCCGGGGCGTACTGGTCGGCGTCGGCGTCGCTGGCGCGCTGCACGGCGGCCTGGGCCGCGGCGAGTTCGGCCACGCCCGCTTCCTGCGCCTGCGCGGCGGCACTGAGTGCGAGGAAGGCCAAACCGGTGACGCACAGCCGTCTGGAGAATTGTGCGAAGCTACGAATCATCTTGATGGCCGCGGCGTTCTAGGGGGAATCCGCGGCCATTGTCGTCAAGCACATAGCGCACTTGCAATGGACGTGCAGGCGCCAAGCCAGCGGGGACTCATCAATGGACATCGGCTATTTCCTCAAGCTGATGACGGAAAAGAACGCGTCGGACATGTTCCTGACCACCGGCGCGCCCGTCTACATCAAGATCGAAGGCAGGCTCTACCCCCTTGGCAACACCGGCCTGCCGCCGGGTATGGTCAAGAAAATCGCCTATTCGCTGATGGACGAGGGCCAGGTGCCGCAATTCGAGCGCGACCTGGAGCTCAACATGGCCGTGGCCCTGGCCGAGGCCGGGCGCTTCCGCGTCAATGTATTCAAGCAGCGCGGCGAGGTGGGCATGGTCATCCGCGCCATCCGCAGCAAGATCCCCTCGATCGAGGAGCTGCAGCTGCCGGAGGTGCTCAAGGACATCATCATGACCCCGCGTGGGCTGGTGCTGCTGGTCGGCTCGACCGGCTCGGGCAAGTCGACCTCGCTGGCCTCGATGATCGACTACCGCAACTCCAGCACCACCGGGCACATTCTCACCATCGAGGACCCGATCGAGTACCTGCACAAGCACAAGCAGTCCATCGTCAACCAGCGTGAGGTCGGCCTGGACACCCACGCCTTCCACAACGCGCTGAAGAACGCCATGCGCGAGGCGCCGGACGTGATCCTGATCGGCGAGATCCTGGATGCGACCACCATGGAGGCGGCCATCGCCTTCGCCGAGACCGGCCACCTGTGCCTGGCCACGCTGCACTCCAACAACGCCGACCAGACCATCGAGCGCATCCTCAACTTCTTCCCCGAGACCGCGCACAAGAACGTGCTGATGAACCTGGCGCTGAACCTGCGCGCCGTGGTGTCCCAGCGCCTGGTCAAGGGCGTGGACGGGCGCCGGCTGCCGGCCGCCGAGGTCCTGATCAACACCCCGGTGATCCGCGACCTGCTGCGCCGCGGCCAGATCCACGAGATCAAGCAGGCCATGGAGGAATCGCTGGAGGACGGCATGGAGTCCTTCGACCAGTGCCTGTTCCGCATGGCCAAGGAAGGCAGGATCAGCCAGGAGGAGGCGCTGCGCGCGGCCGATTCGCGCGATGGCCTGGCGCTGAAGTTCCGCCTGTCCGAGGGCGCCTCGGGCGAGCACGACCCTTACGCCGATCTGTACGACAGCAGCGCCCCCTCGACGATCACGCACGGCTTCGGCTGAGGCGCGCCACTGCATGCTCGTGGGAGCACCTGTCTTTTCAAATCCCGCAGCGACCTGCCTGTAGAGCGGAGCTTGTGGCAATCCCCTCTTTGGGGCTCCGCTGCTCTTCGTTCGGTTCGTGGGGAAGGCCCCAGCGGAGCAAGCTCCGCTCTACAGGGGAGCCATGGCGACTCCCACAGGAGGAGAGACCTCTCAGGCGTCCAGCGGCGCCGGCCCGGGCGCGTCGGGCTGGCGCTCGGGGCTGGCGTGGATGAAGGCCGGCAGCGCCAGGCAGGCCTGCTCGATCCGGGCGATGGTCGGATAGGGCGACAGGTCCACCTCGAAGCGCCGCGCGTTGTACAGCTGCGGAATCAGGCAGCAATCGGCCAGGCCCGGCGCCTCGCCATGGCAATAGGTGCCGGTGACCAGGTCATTGGCCAGCAGGGTCTCCATCGCCTGCAGCCCCTCGCCCACCCAGTGCCGCACCCAGGCCTCGCGCTCGACCGGCGGCACGCGCCATTCCTCGTCGAAGAAGCGCAGCACGCGCAGATTGCCCAGCGGGTGGATGTCGCAGGCCACCAGCTGCGCCAGCGCGCGCACGCGGGCGCGGTCGCGGGCGCTGGACGGCATCAGCGGCCGCTCCGGCCAGCTCTCGTCCAGATACTCCAGGATCGCCAGCGACTGGCGCAGCACCCGCTTGCCATGCATCAGCGTGGGCACCAGGTGCTGCGGGTTGAGCCGCGCGTAGTCGGGCTGGTGCTGCTGCCCGCCGTCGCGCACCAGGTGCACCGGCTCCAGGTCGTAGGGCAGGCCCTTGAGGTTCAGTCCGATGCGGACCCGGTAAGCGGCGCTGGAACGCCAGTAGGAATACAGCCGCAGACGGTCGGACACGCGCAGAACCTCGAGGAATGTCGCACCGGCCTCCCCCATGGCGGCCGGAACCGGCGATTGTCGCGCACGCGGGCGCCGTGCGCCCGCCTGATGCCTGCCCTAGGCCTGGCGTTCGACGCGCTGCTCGATCGCGCCGAACACCGAGGCGCCGTCGCGTCCGAGCATCTCGATGCGCACCGTGTCGCCGAACGCCAGGAACGGCGTGCTGGCCTGTCCGTCGCGCAGGGTCTCCACCACGCGCTGTTCGGCCAGGCAGGACGCGCCCTTGCCGGTGTCGTGGTTGGCGATGGTGCCCGAGCCGACCAGGGTACCGGCCACCAGCGGCCGGGTCCGCGCGGCGTGCGCGATCAGCTGGGCGAAGTCGAACTGCATGTCCGCCCCGGCCTCCGGCTCGCCGAACCAGGCGCCGTTGAGCTGGGTGCGCATGGCCAGGTGCAGCTTGTGCCCGGCCCAGGCTTCGCCCAGCTCGTCCGGGGTGACCAGCACCGGCGAGAGCGCCGAGCGCGGCTTGGACTGCAGGAAGCCGAAGCCCTTGGCCAGCTCGGCCGGGATCAGATTGCGCAGGGACACGTCGTTGACCAAGCCGACCAGCTGGATGTGCTCGCCGGCACGCGCCGCGTCCACGCCCATCGGCACGTCGTCGGTGACCACCACCACCTCGGCCTCCAGGTCGATGCCGAAGTCCTCGCTGGTCACGCGGATCGACTCGCGCGGGCCCAGGAAGCCGGCGCTGGTGGCCTGGTACATCAGCGGATCGGTGTAGAAGCTCTCCGGCACCTGCGCGCCACGCGCCTGGCGCACGCGCTCGACATGGGCCAGATACGCACTGCCATCGAGGAACTCGTAGGCCCGCGGCAGCGGCGCGGCCAGGGCCGCCATGTCCAGCGCGAACGCGCCGTCGGCCTGGTCCGTCTCCAGCGCCTTCGCCAAGGCCTGCAGGCGCGGGGCGAGGCTGGCCCACTCCTCCAGCGCGCGCTGCAGGGTCGGCGCGATGCCGACCGCGCGCACCGCACGCGACAGGTCGCGCGAGACCACGATCAGCGTGCCGTCGCGGCCGCCTTCCTTCAACGAACCCAGCTTCATTGCCCGCCCTCCACGGCTGCCCCAGCGAAATTGTTGCGATTGTAACCAGTTCGCCGGCAGGCGCGCTCAGTCCTCGCCCTGGAACGCCCCGGCCCTGTAGGTCAGCACCAGCGTGTCGCGGTGCCCGGCCTCGCCGGCCGGCTGGATCGGGGTGGACTCGTGGATCACCCGCGCGTCGTCCAGCAGCAGCGCCGACCATGGCTGGGCCAGGGTGAAGCGCTGGCCGTGGGTGCCTTCGGCCTCGAACACCCGCGTCTCGCCACCCTTGATGTCCACCCGATCCACCAGCAGCACCACCACGAAGTCCACGCCGTCGCGATGCGCGCCCTCGGGCGTGGGCCGGCCGATGCCGTCGGTCGTGTCGATGCGGAACTGGTGCGCCTCGATGAACCAGCGCGCCTGCCCGCGCAGCCGGGCGAACAGCCGGCCGAAGCCGTCGATCAGGCCCGACCACGCCGGCAGCGCCAGCGTCCGCGCCTCGACCGGCTCGAACCAGCGGTGCATGCCGCCGTGCAGGGCGTTGTAGTCCTCCGACTGCCAGTGCGCGCGATGCGGCGCCAGCGTCAGCGCGTCGCCCTCCTGCACGAAGCAGGCGTGGCGGCGACGGCGGTAGCGCCCACCATCGCGCAGGTAGGTGTCCACCGCCAGATCGTCCCAGCCCGGCGCGAGCGCGGCCAGCGCCGCCTCGTCGCAGCCGGCGATGCTGCCCACCGCCGCACGGTCGAGCACGGCGTAGCCGTCCACGCGCATGCGCTCGAGCACCTCGGCGGCCGGGGTCAGGGGAGGATTCGGGGAAACACGCATGAGCAGGCGCCGTATCGGGGAAGCGGCGGCGATGGCGGCCGCGGAACAGCCGGAAATTCTACACGCGGCCCCAGACGCGCCCTTGCCCTTGGCGTTGAACAGACACAGCGGGCGCGGGCCCCGTTCAGCGCATGGCGGCGCCAGAGCGCGGGCAAGAAAAAACCCGCCATGAAGGCGGGTTCTTCTTGGAGATGGCAGCCCCGGAAGGATTCGAACCTCCGAATGCCTGAGTCAGAGTCAGGTGCCTTACCGCTTGGCGACGGGGCTATGGTGCAGCTGGGCGGCGAAGTATACGAACCACGCCGCCCAGGGTAAAGCGTAAAACGATCAGCGCTTGGAGAACTGCGTGGCGCGACGCGCCTTGTGCAGGCCGACCTTCTTGCGCTCGACTTCGCGCGCATCGCGGGTCATGAAACCGGCCTTGCGCAGCTCGGACTTCAGGGTCTCGTCGTACTCGACCAACGCGCGGGCGATGCCCAGGCGGATCGCGCCGGCCTGGCCGGTGGTGCCACCGCCGGCGGCGGTCACGACGATGTCGAAGCTCTCGGTGTTCTTGGTCAGCTCCAGCGGCTGGCGCACGATCATGCGCGCGGTCTCACGGCCGAAGAACTCGTCCAGCGGACGGTCGTTGACGGTGATCTTGCCCGAGCCCTTGCGCAGGAACACGCGGGCGGTGGAGGACTTGCGACGGCCGGTGCCGTAGTTCTGAGTGATAGCCATGATTAGATGTCCAGGACCTGCGGCTGCTGTGCGGCGTGCGGATGGTTGGAACCGGCGTAGACCTTCAGCTTGCGGTACATGGCGCGGCCCAGCGGGCCCTTCGGCAGCATGCCCTTGACGGCGGTCTCGATCACGCGTTCCGGATGACGCTCCAGCGCCTGCTGCAGGGTCTCGGTCTTCAGGTTGCCGATGTAGCCGGTGAAGCGGTGATACTTCTTGTCGGTGAGCTTCTTGCCGGTGACAGTGATCTTCTCGGCGTTGATGACCACCAGGTAGTCACCGGTGTCGACGTGCGGGGTGTAGACCGGCTTGTGCTTGCCACGCAGGCGGCGGGCCAGCTCGGAGGACAGACGGCCCAGCGTTTTGCCGGAGGCGTCGACGAGGTACCAGTCGCGCTGGACGGTCTCGTTCTTTGCGGTGAACGTGCTCATGGAAGAAGCTCTTGTGTTTGGTCGGGCGGATTGCGCGTCCGGCGAACAGCCAGGGCGCGGAACTTTGCCACGCGTTGTGAAGGGTGAAACGGAAGGCGCGGAATTGTACGGATGCCGGCCTGGCATTGCAAGTGGCCGCCTGCGGCGGGTTGGCAGGCGGCCACGGCGCGGGGGAACATGTCCCCATGGCCGCCTGCCGCGGCGCCTTTCGGACCGACCCGCTCCGCCATGACCGTCACCCGCCTGCATTCGCCGCTGGACCGCCTGCTGGACGAAGCCCAGCGCGCACTGGAGACCACCCTGGGCAGCCCCTCGGCGCAGCGTCCCTATCCGGCCGCCGCCACGCCCGAGATCGCCCTGGACCCGGCCGAGCGCCGCCACGCGGCCGGGCTGATGCGCATCAACCATGTCGGCGAGGTCTGCGCGCAGGCCTTGTATTCGGGCCAGGCCGCCGTGGCGCGCGACCCGGCCACCCGCGCCCACCTGCTGCACGCCGCCCAGGAGGAAACCGACCACCTGGCCTGGTGCGCGCGGCGCCTACGCGAACTGGACAGCCGGCCCAGCCTGCTCAATCCCCTGTGGTACTCGGGCAGCTACGCCATCGGCGTGCTGGCCGGCCTGCGCGGCGACGGCTGGAATCTGGGCTTCGTGGTCGAGACCGAGCGCCAGGTGGAGGCCCACCTGGACGAGCACCTGGACATCCTGCCGCCGGCCGACCTGCGCAGCCGCGACGTGCTGCAGGTGATGAAGGCCGACGAGGCCCGCCACGCCGACCAGGCCGAAGACGCCGGCGCCCGCACGCTGCCCTTCCCGATCCCCGGCGTGATGCAGTTCGCCTCGCAGGTGATGAAGACGGTGGCCTACCGGCTCTGAGCGGGTGCGGCTGGGCGGCAGGCGCCCGCTGCCGCTACTGGGGCAAAGCCCTTAGCTTTTGAAGCGAGGGCCGGCAGCCAGCCGATCTCGCCCCTCGCAACGAAGCAGCTCCGTGGGAGCCGCCATGGCGGCGATGAGGCTTTACCGGAAAAGTCCTATCGCCGCCATGGCGGCTCCCCCCTGTAGAGCGGAGCTTGCTCCGCTGCGGCCTTCCCCACGAACCGAACGAAGAGCAGCGGAGCGAGCTCCGCTCTACAGACGGGCGGCTGCTGAGGAGGACAGTTGCTCCCACCCAGCAGCGCCCTGCGCGCGTGATCCAGGTGCAGGGCGATTAGCTCTGCCTCACAGGCCCAGTTACGACACCAGCTTCAGGCCGACGACGCCGGCCACGATCAGCCCGATGCAGGCCAGCCGCGCGGGCGAGGCCGACTCGGCGAACAGCAGCATCCCGGCCACCGCCACGCCGGTGGCGCCGATGCCGGTCCACACCGCATAGGCCGTGCCGACCGGAATGCCCTTCATCGCCTGGGTCATCAGCCACAGGCTGGCGCCGGCGGCCAGCATCGTGCCCACGCTCGGCCACAGCCGGGTGAAGCCTTCGGTGTACTTCAGGCCCATGGCGAAACAGATTTCCAGCAGGCCGGCGGCCAGCAGATAGAGCCAGGACATGGCGAGTTCTCCTTTGCATCCAACAACGTTTTGAAACGCGCAGGGCCGTAAAAAGCGAAACGGCCCGGGCGCGAGCCCGGACCGTCGTCGGTCATCCTGCGGCGCGGCCTTAAGGGCCGCGGGCGGGTCGTCCCGCCTTGATATCAGGACTTTACGTCAGGCCCGTGCAACCGCGCCTGACCCGCGCCCTCACTCGGCCAGGTTGCGGCCGTGGAAGAGCTCCTCGATCTCGCGCTTGAGCAGGCTCTCGATCTTCATGCGCTCCTTGAACGAGAGGTTGCGCGCCTTCTCCTCGAACAGGTACTGGTCCAGGTCGAAGTCGGTCAGGTGCATCTTGGTGTGGAAGATGTTTTCCTGGTAGACGTTGACGTCGATCATCTCGTAGCGCGACTTGATGTTCTTGGCCATGAAGTCCTGGATCGAGTTGATCTTGTGATCGATGTAGTGCTTCTTGCCCTTGATGTCGCGGGTGAAGCCACGGACGCGGTAGTCCATGATCACGATGTCCGACTCGAACGACTCGATCAGGTAGTTCAGCGCCTTCAGCGGCGAGATCACACCGCAGGTGGCCACGTCGATGTCCGCGCGGAAGGTCGCGATGCCCGCCTGCGGATGGGTCTCCGGATAGGTGTGGACGGTGATGTGGCTCTTGTCCAGGTGCGCGACCACCGCATCGGAGATCACCTCCTTGCCGGCCTGCTTCTTGTCGATCACCGGTTCCTCGGAAATGAGGATGGTGACCGACGCCCCCTGCGGGTCGTAGTCCTGGCGCGCGACGTTGAGGATGTTGGCGCCGATGATTTCGGCCACATCCGTCAGGATCTGGGTCAGGCGGTCGGCGTTGTACTCTTCATCGATGTACTCGATGTAGCGCTGGCGCTCGTCCTCGGACACGGCATAGCAGACGTCGTAGATATTGAAGCTCAGCGCCTTGGTGAGGTTGTTGAAGCCCTGCAGCCTCAGACGCGGCAGTGGTTTGACCACGGCAGTGGGACCTGTGAAGGAAACGGGTGAAGGGGAGAATTATGGGGCAAATGCCCTGACGGTGAAATGACACCGCACCGCGCATTGCCGTGAGCGACACATTCAGACTAAGCTCGCTGACATTCGCTTCAGTTCAAGAGCCGACATGAAAGCAGGTCTTCCACCGAGCCTGACCCGTTCGCCGGCCGGCGCGCTGATCCCGGATCTGACGACCATCGAGTCGTTTCTGTCCAACAGCCACCGCCGCCGCTACCCCGCCCGGGCCGATGTCTTCCGCCCCGGCGACCCGGCTGGAACCCTGTACTACGTGGTCAGCGGCTCGGTCAGCATCCTGGCCGAGGAAGACGAGGACCGCGAGCTGGTGCTGGGCTACTTCGGCCCGGGCGAGTTCGTCGGCGAGATGGGCCTGTTCATCGAGTCGGACAAGCGCGAGGTGGTGCTGCGTACCCGCACCCAGTGCGAACTGGCCGAGATCAGCTACGAGCGCCTGCACCAGCTCTTCGGCGGCCAGCTGGCCTCGGATGCGGCCAAACTGCTGTTCGCCATCGGCACCCAGCTCTCGCGCCGCCTGCTGGATACCAGCCGCAAGGCCAGCCGCCTGGCCTTCCTGGATGTGACCGACCGCATCATTCGCACCCTGCACGACCTGGCCCACGAGCCGGAGGCCATGAGCCACCCGCAGGGGACCCAGCTGCGCGTCTCGCGCCAGGAGCTGGCCCGTCTGGTCGGCTGCTCGCGCGAGATGGCCGGCCGGGTGCTGAAGAAGCTGCAGGCCGACGGCCTGCTGCATGCCCGTGGCAAGACGGTGGTGCTGTACGGGACGCGCTGATTGTGGCCCCCTCGGCGCGGGGCGCCGTGGGGCGGGATTCGGGATTCGGGATTCGGGATTCGGGATTCGGGATTCGGGATTCGGGATTCGGGATTCGGGATTCGGGATTCGGGATAGCAGTGTTTGCTACGCGGCGGCGGGTGCGCCGTCGTGGTTGCGGGCGGTAAGGCGGCGTTCGCTTTTCTGGGGGCGGGGCGCGCGATGATCGCGGCCGGGATGCGGTCGCCGAGGGCGTCGCATCTGGTCTGTCCCAGTCCCCTGCCCCGCGAGATCGCGATGCGCCGTGCCTTTTTGATCCTGCTGGCGTTGCTGTGCGTGGCGCTGTCGGCGCTGTCGGCGCCGCCTGCGCAGGCGGACGAGGCCTTCGCCCGGCTCGGGCGCGGGGTCAACATCCTCGGCTACGACCCGATGTGGAGCGACCCGGCCAAGGCGCGCTTCCGCCCGCCGCTGTACCGCACGATCCGCGACGGCGGCTTCCGCACGGTGCGGGTCAATCTGCAGGCCTTCGCCCACATGGACGCGGACAACCGCCTGGACCCGGCCTGGCTACGGACGCTGGACACGGTGGTCGCGCAGGCCACGGCGGCGGGCCTGAACGTCATCCTGGACGAGCACGACTTCCACTCCTGCGCCGCCGACGCGGCCGTGTGCCGGGCCAAACTGCTGGCCTTCTGGAGCCAGATCGCGCCGCGCTACCGCCAGGCGCCGTCCTCGGTGCTGTTCGAGATCCTCAACGAGCCCAACGGCCAGATGACCAGCGAGGCATGGAACGCCCTGCTGCGCGATGCGCTGCGCATCATCCGCCGCGACAACCCGACCCGCACGGTGGTGATCGGCCCGGCCAGCAGCAATGCCTACACGGCGCTGGACCGCCTGAGCCTGCCCGACGACGACCCGCACCTGCTGGTCACCGTGCACTACTACAACCCGTTCCGGTTCACCCACCAGGGCGCGTCGTGGGCGCCGGCGGAGATCCGCGACCACACCGGCGTGCGCTGGGGCAGCGCGGCCGACCGGGCCAAGCTGTACCACGAGTTCGACCGCATCGCGGCCTGGGCGCAGGCGCATCATCGGCAGATCCTGCTGGGCGAATTCGGCACCTACGAACAGGCCCCGGCGGACGACCGGCTGGCGTGGACCGTGGCGGTGGTCAATGCCGCGGAGAAGCGCCATTTCGCCTGGGCATACTGGCAATTCGAAGGCAGCTTCGGCACCTACGACATCGACCGCGGCAAGTGGATCGCCTCGCTGCACCATGCGCTGGTGGACAGCGACAGCGCCTACGCCGGCCGCTGACCGCGGGGAAACCTTGCAGGTTGCGACGTGCGGCGACCTGCCGCGCTTGCGCGGATCAAACGCCGGTGGCGTCGCCGGCGCGGTCGCGGCAGCCCCAGTTGAGGATGGGCGTGCCGGCCGGCAGCACGCGGCGGAACAGCTCCACCGCGCTGTGCTTGGGATTGACCACCACCGCGCGCCGCGCGGCCTTGAGCAGCGGCAGGTCGGCCGTGCTGTCCGAATAGGCCATGGCGATCTCGCCATAGCCCTGCTCGCGCAGCATGCGCATCTTCTCTTCGTGATGGCAGTGGCGGCGCGCGGCCACGGCGCCGAACTTCGGGCCGACCACGGTGCCGATCACCGGCACGTCCTGGTGGGCGACGAAGGACAGGATCGCGCGGGCCAGCTCCGGCGGGGCGCCGGTGGCCACCACCACCCGGTCGCCGGCGGCGCGATGGGCGGCGAAGACCTCCAGCGCGGCGGGCAGCAGCCGGGCCTGCATCTGCGCGCGGTTGGCCTCGACATAGCGATCGATCAGCGCATCCAGGTCGCGGCGGCGGTGCAGGCCGAAGGTGGCGATCCACACATAGCCGGAGATGCCGCGCCGGCGCGTGGGCAGCATCGCCACCAGCGGCCCCAGCAGCGGGGTCAGCGCCAGCGCGGCCGCCGTACGCAGCCAGCTGCGCCGGATCAGCCAGGCGAACAGATGACTGCCCGAGTCGCCGTCGTACAGGGTGTGGTCGAAGTCGAACACCACCACCGGCGCGTCGGCGGCCGGCACCGGGTGCGGCCCGGCCGCGCTCATGCGGCGAAGAACAGCTGGCGCAGCGACTCGCCCGGCTCGGGCGTGCGCATGAAGGTCTCGCCGACCAGGAAGGCGTGCACACCCTGCCCGCGCATCGTGGCCACATCGTCGGCGGTGACGATGCCGCTCTCGGTCACCAGGATGCGGTCGCGCGGCACGGCGTGGCGCATGTCCAGGGTGTTGTTCAGCGACACCTCGAAGGTGCGCAGGTTGCGGTTGTTGATGCCCAGCAGCGGCGCCGGCACCTGCAGCGCGCGTTCGAGCTCGTCGATGTCGTGGACCTCGACCAGCACATCCATGCCCAGCCGCATGGCCAGGTCGGCCAGCGACACCAGCTGGTCGTCGTCCAGGGCCGCGACGATCAGCAGGATGCAGTCGGCGCCCAGCACGCGCGCTTCGTACACCTGATAGGGATCGATGGTGAAATCCTTGCGCAGCACCGGCAGGGTGCAGGCCTCGCGCGCCTGCTGCAGGTAGGCGTCGGCGCCCTGGAAGAAGTCCACATCGGTCAGCACCGACAGGCAGCTGGCGCCGCCGAACTCGTAGCTCACCGCGATCTCGGCCGGATTGAAGTCCGCGCGGATTACGCCCTTGGAAGGGCTTGCCTTCTTGACCTCGGCGATCACGCCCGGCTCGCCGGCGGCGATGGCCCGGCGCAGCGCGTCGGCGAAGCCGCGCACGGGCGAGGCGTCGCCCACGCGCGCGATCAGGTCGTCCAGCGGAACCTGCGCGCTGCGCGCGGCGATTTCCTCGCGCTTGCGGGCCAGGATGGTGTCGAGGATGTCGCTCATGGGGTCTTGTGCATGCCGCGTGCGGCGCGGCTGGAGGGGAATTGTCGCATTGTCGCCCGTCGCGGGCCTGACCCGGCGGTCAGGGGCCGCCGTAGGCGCGCTCGACCCGCGCGATCCGCAGCTCGAAGTGGCTGTACCAGTCGCGGCGGCCGGTGGCGCGGACCGCAGCGTGCTCGGCATGGGCGCGCCAGGCGGCGATGGCGGCTTCGCTGTCCCAGTAGGAGATGGTGATGCCGAAGCCATCGGCGCCGCGCGCCGATTCCACCCCGAGGAAACCGGGCTGCTGGCGCGCCAGCGCGACCATGCGCGCCGCCGCCTCGCCATAGGCGGCGTCATCGCCCGCGCTGCGACGCGAGGAGAAGGCCACCGACCAGTACGGCGGCCTGGGCAGCGTGGCGAAGGCGGCGTCGCTCACGACAGCGCGCGGGTGAAGTCCACGTACTGGCGCAGCTTGTCGGCGGCGCGTCCGTCGGCGATGGCCGCGCGCGCCGCCTCGATGCCGGCGGCGATCGAGTCGCGCACCCCGGCCACATACAGCGCCGCGCCGGCGTTGTAGGCGACGATGTCCAGCGCCGGGCCGGGCTCGCCGGCCAGCACCGCGCGCAGCATCGCGATGGACTGCTCGGGGCCGTCCACCTTGAGATTGCGGCTGGCCGACATGGCGATGCCGAAATCCTCCGGATGCAGTTCGTACTCGCGCACCTTGCCGTCGCGCAATTCGCCCACCAGCGTGCCGGCGCCGAGCGAGAGTTCGTCCATGCCGTCGCGCCCCCACACCACCAGCGCGCGCTCGGCGCCCAGCTGGTGCAGCACCCGGGCCTGGATGCCGACCAGGTCGGGATGGAACACGCCCATCAGGATGTTCGGCGCGCCGGCCGGGTTGGTCAGCGGCCCCAGGATGTTGAAGATGGTGCGCACACCCATCTCGCGGCGCACCGGCGCGACCACCTTCATCGCCGGGTGGTGGATGGGCGCGAACATGAAGCCGATGCCGGTGGCGGCGATGGCCTGGGCGACCTGCTCGGGCTGCAGCTCAATGCGCGCGCCCAGGGCCTCGAGCGCGTCGGCGCTGCCGGACTTGGACGAGACGCTGCGGTTGCCGTGCTTGGCGACCTTGGCCCCGGCCGCGGCGGCGACGAACATCGCGCAGGTGGAGATGTTGAAGGTGTGCGAGCCATCGCCGCCGGTGCCGACGATATCGACCATGTGCGTGCGATCGGCCACCTCGACCGCGCGCGAGAACTCGCGCATCACCGTGGCCGCGCCGGCGATCTCGCCGATGGTCTCCTTCTTCACCCGCAGTCCGGTGATGATGGCGGCGGTCATCAGCGGCGACATCTCGCCGCGCATGACCTGGCGCATCAGGCCGACCATCTCGTCGAAGAAGATCTCGCGATGCTCGATGGTGCGCTGCAGGGCCTCCTGCGCGGTGATCGTCATGCGCGGGGCTCCAGGAAGTTCTTCAGCAGCGCGTCGTGGCACCGGGTGAGGCGGGTAAAGCTGTCGTGGCTGTCGATCATCGGCAACATGCAGGACCTGTCCATGCGTTTCCAAAGGCCTGGCGTCTTCCAAAGGCAATCGAGCCCGCATCGGTACCCCGATCGCCTCGGGGGCCCGCGACTGGAAGGACGCCGTGCCGGGGCCGGGATTCTCTCACGTCCAAGCGCAAGCCGGTCCGGTGCCGCCGCGGGCAGTCCGCCAGTGCCCGAGCGTCACCTGGACTCACTGGAACTGCTTGCGCAGGCTCAACGTGATCGCCCGGCCGATCGGGTCGAGCAACTCCGGCTGGTAGCTCGCAGGCACCGCGCCGGTGCCGTCGAGCACCTTCACGCGCCTGTCGAACAGGTTGGCGACCGTCAAGGTCATGCGCGTGCCCCGTAACCACGGATGATTCTGCGCCAGCGGCGTGCGGCCCGTGTTGGCGAAGGCGCGCAGGTTGAACGTCGTCAGACCCGAAAAATCCAGATTGCCGGTCTCCGCGCCACCGCCCTCCGCACGGGTGCCGCTGCGCGACGTGAAGCTGAGCCGTACGCCATACGCCGCGCGCGTATAGGCGATGCTGCCGTCGATCTGGTTGCGCGCCACGCCGCCGCTGCCGCCGATCGCATCGCCGCCGAGCAGATTCAGCCACGGCAGGCCGTTGCGAATCAGGACGCGGTCGGAAAACACCACGGTGTCGTACAGCGACCACACGATCTGCCCCTGCATCATCGAGGCAGGCATCCCCCCACCGAAGCCACGCCCGCCGCCGCCACCGAAGCCCCGATCGCCTCCGCCCTGCCAACGTCCCTCGCGGGCCCGATCCGGCGGCGGGGCATCGCCTCCCGTGCCTCCCGGGCTTCCAGCGCCGCCATCGGCCGCATTGCCGCCACCGCGTGCGGCGAAGCTGGCACGCGTCATGTCAGGCGGCGGCGACGCGTTGCTGAAGAAGCCGGCGACCGAATGCGCATCGTTGACCCCGAAGCGCAGTTGCCGACGCCGTTCCTCGGCGAAATTGAGCGGGCGGCTGTCCACTTCGACCAGGTTGCCGTCGTCGTCGGTGAGGAAGCGGTCGCTCAGCGCCGCCTGCAGGGCCGCGGTAGCCGGCGGCAGGCTGCCGACCGGATCGCGCGTGTCGGTGTCGCTGTAGTTGAAGACAATGGACAGTCGCCGCTGATCGAACGGCTTGATGTTGATGCCGGCCCGGAAACGGTGCTGGTCGCTGGCCAGCAGATCGGGATTTCCGCCACTGATCGAGGTGACGCTGACGGTTTGCCCGGTGGCGTAATCGAACACGCGCGTGCCGATGCTGGTGATGACCGGGTTGGCCAGCTGAGTCAGGGTGGGCGCGGTCTTGCCGGCGTCGAGGTTGGCGGTGAACGTGAGCCGTGTCAGCGGCGACCAGCGAAGGCCATAGCCCCAGCGCTGCAGGTCCTGGCCGTAGTCGGAAAGACGATCGAGCTGCGCATGCGCGTTGATCGACAGGTCGCCGAACCTGCCGAGCGTCTCCTGGCCGCGATTGATCAACGGCACCTCGATGCTCGCGGTCGCGCTGGCATCGTTGCGCTTGAAGTCGGCGATGCGCTGCCGGCCGCCCATGCGCGCCACATTGTCGATGCGGCTGTCGGTGTCGGCCAGGCCCAGGCTCACGATCGCATCGCCGGCCGGCAGCTTCAGCAGCGTACCGTTCACCAACACTTGCAGGTTCTTCGTGTCGGCCAGCGAAGTGGCGATGTTGGGCGCGTTGCGCGGGAACATCGCCCCGGTCAACAGGCCGTAGGGGTCGAAGTCCGCGTCGCCCGCATCCAGCAGCGCCTGCGCCGCGCTGTTGTCCACGCCGGCATCGGTGACGGTGCGGCTGCCGGCACGGTTCCAGTAGCCCACCACCGAGAGATGCCAGGCACTGTCGAAATCGTGGTTGAGCGTGCCGCCGAAGCGGCTGCTCCAGCCTTTCGAATGCTGGCCCAGCACCACCGGCACATAGCGGTACACACGCTGTCCGTCGGCGGACTGCGCGAAGGGATCATCCGCAGGGACGTCCAATGCGGTGCCGGCATAGCCGCGCTCACCGTCGCTGGTATTGAGGTTGCCGGTGTAGTTCAAGGTCAACGAGGTGCGATCCCCCAGTGCCCTGCTCAGGACCGCGTTGCCATCCACGGCGTGACTGGCGTTGGCGAGGCTGCGCGCGGCGCGTGGGTCCAGCGGATCTTCGGCCTGCGCGTCATAGCCCGGCTGCACCGGCACGGTCGCGATGTCGCGCTCGTCCTCGGTCAGCATCGTGTTGGCCGTGTATTTCAGGTCCAGGTTGAGGCGATCGTCGTCGTGCAGGATGAAGCGGTCCAGGTCGGCGACGCCGGTTTCCATGCCGCCCGCGCTCGGTGCGCTGCCATCCAGCTGCGCGGTATAGCGATTGAAGCGCGGCACCAGCACGACATTCACCACCTTCTGGTCGGGAGGATAGCCGTACAGCAAGGCCTCCTCTTCCGGCAGCACGTCGACGCGGCGGATCGCTTCGGTGGGAATGTCCTTGATTTCCTGCATGCCGGAAATCCGCTTGCCGTTGAGCAGCACGATCGGCGTCGAATCGCCACTGTCGCTGGTGGTCATCGGCGCGATCAGGCCGAGCAACTCCTCCACGGTGGAGGCGCCATAGCTCTGCACCTCCATGCGCCCCAGCTGCAGCTCCGGCCGGAGCGTGCCGAGGGCCGCGCCGGGTTCGCTCGGGAGACGACTCGCGGTGACCTTCACCGCGTCGAGCGTATCGATGGGAGAGGCGACCTCCCCGCCCTCGCCCTGCGCCGGCGACGCCGCGGCGGGCGCGGATTGCTGGGCATGCGCCGTGCCGGCGATCAGGGCGAGCGCGAGTAAGGGTCGAGGTAATCTCATATCGCCTACAACGCGCCAAGTGCGACCGCGTTGACAGGCGGCCGTGATGAAGTGGAGGCCCTGCGGCTAACGCGCCGGACCCATCATGGGGCGCCCTTCAAGCCGTGCGCTCCAGGAAGTTCTTCAGCAGCGCATGGCCGTGCTGGGTCAGGATGGACTCGGGATGGAACTGCACGCCTTCCACCGGGAACTCGCGGTGGCGCAGCCCCATGATCTCCTCGATCGAGCCGTCCTCGTTCTCGGTCCACGCGGTGACCTCCAGCGCCGGCGGCAGCGTGGTCTTGTCGACCACCAGCGAGTGGTAGCGCGTGGCCTCGTAGCGATCCGGCAGACCGGCGAACACCCCGCGCCCCTCGTGCCGGATCGGTGAGACCTTGCCGTGCATGATGCGGCCGGCGCGGATCACATCCCCGCCGTAGGCCTGGCCGATGCTCTGGTGCCCCAGGCACACGCCCAGGATGGGCGTGGTCGCGCCCAGTCGCTCGATCACCTCCAGCGACACCCCCGCCTCGTTAGGCGTGCACGGGCCGGGCGAGATCACGATGCGCTGCGGCGCCATCTCCACGATCCGGTCCACATCCAGCGCGTCGTTGCGCACCACCTCCACCTCAGCACCCAGCGACTGCAGGTACTGCACGAGGTTGTAGGTGAAGCTGTCGTAGTTGTCGATCATCAGCAGCATGGCGGTGTACTCACTGCGCGATCAGGAAGACCGCATAGACGTTTTCGGAAAGGGTGAGGGTGCCGGCTTCGAGCGATTCGCCGTCGGCCGGGCGCAGCGTTGGGTCCACCCGCGCGCCGACGTCGGCCGAAGGCGGCGGTGGTGCCGGCGGGAACGGCGATTCCGGGCTTCGCCATGTCCCGGCCTGGATGCCGTAGCTGAAGGCGGGCGCCACGTCGGAGATGGTGTACAGGCCGGACAATCTGACGCCGTAGGCTTTTGCCAGCGCTTCGGCCGCCTGTCGCGATTGCGCGGCCGCTTCGCCCTTCAAGGTCGCGCGCAGCGCGGCCTCGTCGCGGTAGCCGGGCGTGACGCCCGAGAGCTGCAGGAACTCGCTGGTCTTCAATTCACCCAGGAAGGCGCGGGTGTCTTCCAGCGTGCCGAAGGCCACCGCCAGTCTGCGCGTGACTTCCGTGCCCTTGAACACCTCGCGCCCCTCTTCGTACGCATGCGCTGGCTTGATTTCCATCGTGGCCGCCTGGATCGAGCCGGGCAAGGCATGGTGGCGATGGAAGGCCGCCAGCACGTTGGTCGCATCGGCCTGCACCTTGCTGCGCGCGACCTCAGGCGACGGATCGACCCGATCGAGCGTCACCACCACGCCGAAGCGATCCGGCCGCACCTCCCGGTGCGCCTCGCCCTTGACCAGCAGATGCGGCTGCGCGGGCAGGCTGTTGATCTGCGCGGATGCGACCACGGGGCACAACAGGGCCAGCAGTATCCAGAGACGTTTCATCGCACCGCTCCTGCGTTGGGCAACAGGCCGGCCAACGGCCTGTCGGATGATCCAGGCGTGTTCATCGCACCAGGCGCGCCACTTCGGCGATCAGCGCCTCCACCGCCTCCGGGCGGGTGGCCCAGGAGGTGACGAAGCGGATCACGGCATGGCTGTCGCTGTGCGGCGCCCAGCGCTCGAAGGCGGTCAGGCGGGCCAGCGCCTCGATGTGCGCATGCGCCAGCACGGGGAAGATCTGGTTGGTCGGCGAGTCGATCAGCATCTGGACGCCGGCCGCCTTCAGGCCCGACTGCAGGCGCTGGGCCATGGCGTTGGCGTGCGCGCCGAGTTCGACGAACAGCGCGTCCTCGAACAGCGCCTCGAACTGGCAGCCCACCACCATGCCCTTGGCCAGCATCGCACCACGCTGCTTGATCAGGTAGCGCAGGTCGGCCTGCAGCGCCGGCTCGACCACCACCAGCGCCTCGCCCAGCAGGGCGCCGTTCTTGGTGCCGCCGATGTAGAAGGCGTGGGTGAGCGCGGCGATCTCGGCCAGGCCCAGGTCGTCGCCGGCGGCGGCCAGCGCGCAGCCCAGCCGCGCACCGTCGAGGAACAGCAGCAGGCCGCATTCGTCGCAGAGGTCTCGCAGCGCCTGCAGCTCGGCGCGGGTGTAGAGCGTGCCCAGCTCGGTGGTGTGCGAGACGTACACCAGGCGCGGCTTGACCATGTGCTCGCTGGTGTTGGCGGCCAGCAGGCCGCGCACGGCGTCCACGGTGAGCTTGCCTTCCACGTGCGGGGCGACCAGCACCTTGTGGCCGGTGGCCTCGATCGCGCCGGTCTCGTGCGTGGCCACGTGGCCGGTGTCGACCGCGATCACCGCCTCATGCGGGCGCAGGAAGGCGGAGATCGCCAGCAGGTTGGTCTGCGTGCCGCCGGCCAGGAAATGCACCTGCGCCTGCGGCTGGCCGCAGCGCGCGCGGATCAGTTCGGCCGCGCGCAGGCTGTGGCGATCCAGGCCATAGCCGGTGTTCTGCTCGGCGCTGGCCTGGGTCAGCGCCTGCAGCAGCCGCGGATGCGCGCCTTCGCTGTAGTCGTTGCGGAACGAGGCCAGTCTGGTCATGCCGTTCCCGTCCATCACAGTCCCTTGGCGGCCTGCGCGACCGCGCGGAACAGGGCGCGGCCCTTGTTCATGGTTTCCTTCCATTCCAGATCCGGGTCGGAGTCGTAGACCACGCCGCCGCCGGCCTGCACGTACAGGTGGCCGTCCTGGATGACGGCGGTGCGGATGGCGATGGCCGTGTCGGCATCGCCATGCCAGCCGATGTAGCCGACGGCGCCGGAATAGACGTTGCGCTTGACCGGCTCGAGTTCGGCGATGACCTCCAGCGCGCGGATCTTCGGCGCGCCGCTGACGGTGCCGGCCGGGAAGGTCGCGCGCAGCACGTCGGCGTAGCTCAGTCCCTGCTTCAGCTTGCCGGTGACCTCGCTGACGATGTGCATGACATGGCTGTAGCGCTCGATCACGAACTGCTCGCCCACCTCCACCGTGCCGGGCTCGGCCACGCGGCCGACATCGTTGCGGCCCAGGTCGATCAGCATCACGTGCTCGGCACGCTCCTTCGGATCGGCCAGCAGCTCGGCCTCCATGGCCGCGTCCTCCTCGGGCGTATGGCCGCGGCGGCGCGTGCCGGCGATCGGGCGCACGGTGACGGTATCGCCCTGCAGGCGCGCCAGGATCTCCGGCGACGAGCCGACCACCTGGGTGCCACCGACATCGATGAAATACATGTACGGCGAGGGATTGAGCGCGCGCAGCGCACGATACACATCGACCGGACGCGCGCGGAACGGCACGCGCAGGCGCTGGCTGGGCACGACCTGGAAGATGTCGCCGGCGCGCACGTATTCCTGCGCGGTGCGGACCACGGCGTGGTACTCCTCGCGGGTGAACGAGGAGCGGAAATCGCCCTCGTCGATCGCATCGGACAGCTGCGTCTGTGGATAGCCGGCCCCGGCCTGGCGCAGGCGGTGCGCCAGCTCGTCCAGGCGGCGGTTGGCCTTGGCCCAGGCCTGCGGCTGGGTGGGGTCGGCGTGCACGATCAGGTACAGCCGTCCCTTGAGGTTGTCGAACACCGCCAGCTCTTCGGAGAGCATCAGCAGGATCTCGGGGGTGTTCAGCTCGTCGGGCTTGTCCACCGCCAGGCGCGGTTCGATGTAGCCGATGCACTCGAAGCCGAACCAGCCCACCAGCCCGCCGGTGAAGCCGGGCAGGCCCTCGAACCTGGGCACCGAATGCGCGGCGCGCAGCGCCTCGACCTCGGCCAGCGGATCGGCGACATGGCGGGACTCGACCACTTCGCCGTAGTCGCGCGTTTCCAGGGTGTGGCCGCGCACGGCGTACACGCGCCGGGCGGGCAGGCCGATGATCGAATAGCGGCCGAAGCGCTCGCCGCCCTCGACCGATTCGAACAGATAGGTATAGGGACCGTCGGCGAGCTTGAGATAGACCGAAAGCGGCGTGTCCAGGTCGGACAGCACTTCACGGACGACGGGGATGCGGGTGTGGCCTTCAGCAGCGTGCTGCTGGAACTGCTCTGCGGTGATCAAGAGGACATTCCTTACCGAACGCGGGGGCGGGACGGACGACGGCAACAGGCCACCATCGCCACGCGCGGCGAGCGGAAAGGGAGGAACGCTTGGTCGTCACGGCGGGCACGGGCGGTACTTTACCGCACTGCGGCAGGCGTGCAACGCGGACTGGGCCGGCCGGCGTCAGCCGGTGGCTGCGAGGCGCGGCCGGCAGGTCCTGCAGGCGCGTCATCCGCAGATGCCGCGGGCCGACCCCGGCTTGGCGATCGACGGGAGCGACTGCCCGCCAGGCACCGCCGTATCCTGCCCCTTACTTCCATCACGAACCGCGCCATGTCCGACCTGCCTGCCCTGCCCGCCACGCCCCCGGGGCGCTACGTCCACTACAAGGGCGGCCAGTACGAGGTGATCGGCGCGGTGCGTCATAGCGAGACGCTCGAGCCGCTGGTGCTCTACCGCGCGCTCTACGGCGAAGGCGGCCTGTGGGTGCGGCCGCACGCGATGTTCTTTTCCGAGGTGGAGATCGACGGCGCGCGCCAGCCGCGCTTCCGCCGCCTCGACGGGGTGGCGTGAACGCATCGGCGATCGCGCTGCGCCAGGCGGTCTGGCCCGATGACGGCGCGCTGTTCGCCGCGCCGGGCTCCGTCGACAGCGCGACGTATCGCTTCGACCCGGTAGCCGGGACGCGCTTCATGGAGTGCGTGCTGCCGATCGCGGGCTGAGCGCGGCGGCTGGGGCGCATTGACGGCGCCGGCCCAAAAGAGAACAATTCTCATCAGCCACGCCCGTCGTGCGTTCGCACGCGTCCGCTCGAACCCCAAGGCCAGCCCTCCCCCGCCGCCTGCCGCCCTGTCGCAGGCCGGTTCCTGCTTCTCGATGGGATGTCTGATGTCTTGCCTTGCCTGCGTGTCGTTACCGTCCGGCCCCGCTCCTGCGTGTGCAATCCCTCCATGCGCGCCCGAGGCGACGCGGCCATGAGCGCGGCCTCCATGCGCGGCGGCGCCGTCTCCTCGTCCTGGTTCCGCCGGCCCTGGGTGGGTGTGCTCTCGCGCAGCCTGGCGGCGATCTTCGGCGGCTATGCGCTGGCGGCCAGCACCGGCGCGTTCTTGGCGGTAGCGCTGCCGATCGCGCGCAGCCAGGCGGTGCTGACCGGCATGCTGCTGGCGATCCTGGTGTGCGCCTGCGCGGCGCTTTGGGCCTTCGCCACGGCCAGCGCCTGGAAGGCCTGGGCCGGGATCCTGATCCCGACCGCGCTGCTGGCTCTGACTACCTGGCTGCTCAAGGTGCTGGCATGAACGCAGGGCCGCCGGTTCGCAGCCCTGACCGCGCCCAACGGCCGCGTGGCACGCAGGGAATCACGCCATGAAGCAGGGCTTCCGCCAGTCGATGGCCTGGCTGCACACCTGGACCGGCCTGCTGGTGAGCTGGCTGTTGCTGCTGATCTTCATGGGCGGCACGGCCAGCTACTACCGCGAGGAGATCAGCCGCTGGATGCGCCCGGAGCTTACGCGCACGGTGGTCTCGCCGGAGCGGGCGGCGACCAGCGCGCTGGCCTATCTGCAGCGCGAGGCGCCGAACGCCGACTACTGGAACGTGACCCTGCCCGATGCGCGCAACCCGGCGCTGGACATGTACTGGATGAACCCGGCCGTCGAAGGCGCGGGCAACGACCGCGCCGCACGCCGCGCGCGCTTCGGTCAGGCCACGGTCGATGCGGCCACCGGCGAGGCCTCGGCGGTGCGCGACACGCGCGGCGGCGAGTTCTTCTACCGGCTGCACTTCGACCTGTACGCGATCCCGGTGCTGTGTGCGCGCTACATCGTCGGCTTCTGCGCGATGTTCATGCTGGTGGCGATCATCACCGGAGTGATCACGCACAAGAAGATCTTCAAGGACTTCTTCACCTTCCGCCCGCGCAAGGGCCAGCGCTCGTGGCTGGATTTCCACAACGTCAGCGCGGTGATGGCCCTGCCCTACCACTTGGTAATCACATACACCGGCATCGTCACGCTGATGGCGATGTATCTGCCGATCGGCATCAAGGTGGCCTATCCGGAAGGCGAGCAGGCCTTCTACACCGAGTCCTTCAGCGACCTGCCGGCGGCCGGGCCGGCCGCCGGCAGGCCGGGCGAGCGCAAGCCGGTGGCCGAGCTGCTGGCCGATGCGCGCCTGGCGCTGGGCGGCGCGCCGGTCGCCAGCTTCCGCATCGATCATCCGGGCGATGCGGCGCAGACCTTCAGCGCCTACCAGCGCACCAGCCAGCGGCTGTCCTACGAAGCGCCGTCGGTGCGGCTGGATGCGGCCAGCGGCCGGGTCCTGGCGCGCAGCGCCAGCGCCGGTGGCGCCTCGGAGACGCGCGGGGTGCTGTACGGCCTGCACATCGCGCGCTTCGCCGATGCCGGGCTGCGCCTGCTGCTGTTCTGCTCGGGTCTGCTCGGCTGCCTGATGGTGGCCAGCGGCGCGGTGCTGTGGGGCATCAAGGAGCGGACCAAGCACGCCAAGTCGGGCAAGGTCGGGTTCGGCCTGCGCCTGGTCGATGCGCTCAACATCGGCGCGGTCGGCGGCCTGCCGATCGCGTTCGCCAGCTACTTCTGGGCCAACCGGCTGCTGCCGTTGCAGCTGGAGGCGCGGCCGGACATGGAGGCGAGGGTGTTCTTCATCGCCTGGGCGCTCGCCCTGCTGGCGGGCTTTGTCTGGCCGCGGCGGCAGACCTGGGCGTGGCTGTTGTACGTGGGTGCGGCCCTGTTCGCGCTGATCCCGCTGCTCAACGCGGCCACCACCCACATCCATCTGGGCGTGACCCTGCGCGAGGGCGACTGGGCGCTGGCCGGGGTCGATCTGGTGACCTGCCTGCTCGGCCTGGCGCTGGCGGTCTGCGGCTGGCGCATGCAGCACTGGACGCCGCCGGTCTCGGCCGCGGACAAGCGCCGGCGCCAGGCGCAGGCCACGCAGGCGCCGGCGGCCGAAGGCGGCGCGGCATGAGCCTGCTGTCGATCGCGCTGGCCTTCAGTGGCTTCGTCGCGCTGTGCCTGGGCATGGAGAAGCACCAGCTGGAACTGCACGGCGCCGCCCGCGCGCAGGACCGCGTGCGCCGGCGCTGGGCCTGGCTGGGCTGGGCACTGGTGGCGGCGTCGTTCGTCTGCGCGGTGGCCGCGCGCGGCTGGGGCATCGGCCCGGTGCTGTGGCTGGTGGCGATGACGGTCTCGGGCATCGCCATCACCTTCGGCCTGCTGCCCTACCGCCCACGCTGGGTGAAGCCGGGCGCGGTGCTGCTGCCGCTGCTGGCGCTGGTGGGCTTGCTGGCCGGTTGATTCCGGGGCGCGGCGGCGCGGCGGGGTTACCGGGCCTCTGCCGCCACGCCGGCCGAGCGGCCGCGATGCCGGCGGCGCTGGCGGTACAGGGCCTGATCGGCCAGCTCCAGGGTCTGCTCGAGCGTGGCGCCGGCGGCGCGGATGGCGGCGCCCTTGGAGAAGCCGATCGGCACCTGGTCGCCGGCGGCGCGCAGCTGCGCCATCCAGGCGTCCAGGCTGGCCGGGTCCTGGTCGGGCAGGATCACCGCGAACTCGTCGCCGCCCAGCCGCACCACCACGCCCTCCGCGCCGGCGTGCCGCTGCAGGAACTCGGCGAACGCCACCAGCACCGCATCGCCGCGCCGGTGGCCGTGCGCGTCGTTGACCTGCTTGAAGTGGTCCAGGTCGACCGCCACGCAGCCGACCGACCGGTCCTGCCAGCGGCTCTCCAGCTCGTGCAGGTAGCGCCGGTTGAAGCAGTGCGTCAGCGGGTCGTGGAAGGAATGGTCGCGCAGCACGCGCGCCTGGGCGACCTGGACGGTGACGTCCTGCGCGTAGCCCAGGACGTAGGGC
This sequence comes from Pseudoxanthomonas sp. SORGH_AS_0997, assembly GCF_031453535.1. NCBI lineage: Bacteria > Pseudomonadati > Pseudomonadota > Gammaproteobacteria > Lysobacterales > Lysobacteraceae > Pseudoxanthomonas > Pseudoxanthomonas sp. SORGH_AS_0997. The sequence goes on along the minus strand of NZ_JAVIZI010000001.1, from coordinate 4,049,138 downwards.
TCGCCCTCGTCGGTGTCGACCACGTTGTGGTAGTCCCAGTAGCGCAGGCTGCCATCGCGCGCGATCAGTTCCAGCGTGCCCGAGGCGCTGCCGTCGCGGAACACCCGCTCCAGGTACTCATGGAACTGCGCATGGCGCTGGGGCCGGATCCGTTCGATCAGGCGATGGCCCAGGACATCGGTCAGTTCGATGTCCAGCGAGCGTGCGCTGGCCGGGTTGGCGCTGAGGATGGTGCCCTGCGCATCGTGGGTGCAGATCAGCCCCAGACTGGATTCGAACAACTTGCGGAAACGGCGCTCGCTGGTCTCCAGCGCCTGCACGGCCCTGTGCCGCAGCGTCACGTCCTGGAAGGCGCCGACCAGCTTGGGCTGGCCGTCGATCGTTTCCCGCCGGCCGACCGAGCGCACCCAGATGCGGCGGCCGGCGCGGGTGGTCTGCGGCAGTTCCAGGTCCCAGGGCTCGCCCTGCTCGATCGCGCGTCGCACGGCGTCGCGGAAGGTGTCGCGCACCTGTTCGTCATAGAACGAGAGCGCCTCCTCGAGACCCGACGGGGCGAAGCCCGGCGGCACATCGTGGATGCGGCAGGTCTGGTCGGACCACTGGATCCGTCCGGTGTCCAGGTTGACCTCGAAGCCGCCCACGCCCGCGGCACGGCCCGTGCGCTCCAGGAAGGCCTCGCTGTCGCGCAGGCGGCGCTCGAGCATGGTGCTGCGCTGCAGGGCGGTGGACAGCTCCAGCGTGCTGCGGGTCAGCCCCTCCTGGCTGCGCAGCAGCTGGGCGCGCAGCTCGATGGCGGCCACCGCCGCGTGCGCCAGCTGCTCCAGCGCGGCTCTTTGGGCCGGCTCAAGCTGGCGCGGCACGGTGTCGAACACGCACAACGTGCCGACCCGATGGCCGCTGGTCAGCGTCAGCGGGGCGCCGGCGTAGAAGCGCACGTAGGGCTCGCCGACCACGGTTTCGAAGCGCGAGAAGCGCACGTCGCGCCGGGCATCGCGCACCTCCAGCAGCTTGTCGCTGCGGATGGCGTAATCGCAGAAGGCGGTCGTGCGCGCGGTCGATTCCAGCCCCGGCAGGCCGTGGTTGGACTTGATCCATTGCCGGTCCTGCTCGATCAGGGTGATCAGCGCCACCGGCGAGGCGGTCAGTTCGGCCGCGGCGCGGGTCAGCGCGTCGAACAGCGGCTCGGGCGAGCTGTCCATCACCCGCAGGTCCATCAGGCGCCGCAGGCGTTCGCTCTCGTAGTCCTGTTCGTGCTCGGCCATGGCGCTTCGATGGAAAGCCAGGGTGGGTGGGCCTGGCGCACCGGATTCTCTCGCATCTTCCGCGGCCGCGCGCGTGACGGCGGCGCAACGGCCCACAGTTTCGACGCGCCGGCCGCGGCCCGGCTCACTCCACGGTCACGGCCTTGGCCAGATTGCGCGGCTTGTCCACGTCGGTGCCGCGGGCCAGGGCGGTGTGATAGGCCAGCAGTTGGACCGGGATGGTGTGCACCACCGGGCTGAGCACGCCGGTGTGGCGCGGGGTGCGGATCACGTGCACCCCGGCGGACTCGCTGAAGTGGCTGTCCTGGTCGGCGAAGACGAACAGCTCGCCGCCGCGGGCGCGCACTTCCTGCATGTTGGACTTGACCTTCTCCAGCAGCCGGTCGTTGGGGGCGATGAACACTACCGGGATGGTGTCGTCCACCAGCGCCAGCGGTCCATGCTTGAGCTCGCCGGCCGGATAGGCCTCGGCGTGGATGTAGGAGATCTCCTTGAGCTTGAGCGCGCCTTCCAGCGCGATCGGGTAGCTCAGGCCGCGGCCGAGGAACAGCGCGTTGTCCCGGCGGGCGAACGCTTCGGCCCAGGCCGCGATCTGCGGCTCCAGGTTGAGCGCGTGCTGCACGCTGCCGGGCAGGTGGCGCAGCTGCTCCAGGTATTCGGCCTCCTGCGCATCGTCGACCTTGCCGTGCAGGCGGCCCAGCACCACGGCCAGCTGGAACAGCGCGGCCAGCTGGGTGGTGAAGGCCTTGGTCGAGGCCACGCCGATCTCGGCGCCGGCGCGGGTGTAGCAGACCAGCTCGCTGGCGCGCGGGATGGCGCTCTCGGGCACGTTGCAGATCGACAGCGTATGGGTGTGGCCCAGCGACTTGGCGTACTTGAGCGCCTCCATCGTGTCCAGGGTCTCGCCGGACTGGGAGATGGTGACCACCAGGTGGCGCGGGTCGGCATAGGCGGCGCGGTAGCGGTACTCGCTGGCGATCTCCACGCTGCACGGCAGCCCGGCGATGGCCTCGATCCAGTAGCGCGCGGTCATGCCAGCGTAGTAGCTGGTGCCACAGGCCAGGATCTGCACGCCGGTGATGCCGGCCAGCACCTCGCCGGCGCGCGCGCCGAACAGGCTGGCCGGGAAGCCGCCGGCATCGATGGCCGCCTCGATGGTGTCGCCCAGCGCGCGCGGCTGCTCGTGGATCTCCTTCTGCATGAAGTGCCGGTACGGGCCCAGCTCCAGCGAGGCCAGCGAGACGTCGGACACATGCACCTGGCGCTGCACGGCCGCGTCGGTCGCGTCGAACACCGTCACGCCCTGGCGGGTCACATCGACCGTGTCGCCTTCCTCCAGGAAGATCACCTGGCGCGTGGCCTGGAGAATGGCCGACACGTCGGAAGCGACGAAGTTCTCGCCCTCCCCCAGGCCGACCAGCAGCGGGCAGCCCATGCGCGCGGCGACCAGGCGGCCGGGCTCGTCGCGCGAGACCACCGCCAGCGCATAGGCGCCGGTGAGCTCCTTGACCGTGGCCTGCAGCGCGGCCAGCAGGTCCAGGCCCTGGCTCTGGTGGTGGTGGATGAGGTGGGCGATGACCTCGGTGTCGGTCTGCGACTCGAAGGCGTAGCCCAGCTCGGTGAGCTTCTCGCGCTGGGCCTCGTGGTTCTCGATGATGCCGTTGTGGACCAGCGCCAGGGCGCCGCGGCTGATGTGCGGATGGGCGTTGGCCTCGGTCACACCGCCGTGGGTGGCCCAGCGGGTGTGGCCGATGCCCAGGGTGGCGCTGAAGTGCTCGGCGCGCGCGGCGGCCTCCATCTCGGCCACCCGCCCGGTACGGCGCACGCGGCGCACCTCCCCCTCGACCACGGCGATCCCGGCCGAGTCGTAGCCGCGGTATTCCAGGCGCTTGAGGCCCTCGATCAGGACAGGGACCACATCGCGATCCGCGATCGCGCCGACGATGCCGCACATGGGTGAATCCTTTGCCGTTCTGCCGTTGAAGAAGCCGCGCCAGTTTACAGGGCGGACCTGAGCGGCTTCTGGCGCAGCATTGCGAAAGCCCCATCTCCGCCATTGCGGCTCCCCCCCGCCCCCTGTAGAGCGGAGCTTGCTCCGCTGGGCCTTCCCGAGGAGCCGGCCGAAACGCAGCGGAGCAAGCTCCGCTCTACAAGGAGACCGCGACCTGATCCAAGAGACAGTGGCTCCCACACCGTGATCGAACCTTCCCTTTCGCGCAGCGAAGGGGGGGAGGCTGGGAGGGGGCTTTTACCTTTGCGTTTCCGACGAAGAGCAACCCCTCCCCCTCAGTCGCTAGTCGCGACTTCGAGCTCCCCTTGGCCTGCGGCCAAAGGGAGGGGGCAACAGCATGCAGCGCCTTCCTGGGCACACCGCGCTGCTGTCCGCCCGGACAACCCAAGTGTCCGGTCGGACACTGTCCGCGGCGCGGACAGCTTGCAGATCAAGCACTTGCAGTTGGCACGCCCCGTGCGTGGTGAAGCGCAGCTTTCCAGCAGGCGTGCCCCGTGTCCATGCAACAGACCGACAACCCCTTCCGTATCCGCGACACCGCCGCCCAGGACGTGGTGGTCGACACCGGCAAGGGCAAGCGCTGGAAACGCTGGAGCCTGATCGGCGGCGGCGTGGCCGTGCTGGCCGCCGCCCTGGTCTGGGTCGTGATGGGCTGGGCCGCGGGCGGGCGCTCGTTCGACGCCAGCCGCGTGCGCATCGCCACGGTCACCCGCGGCGACCTGGTGCGCGACCTGGCCGCCGACGGCCGCGTCATCACCGCCAACAGCCCGACCCTGTACGCCATCGACGGCGGCACCGTCAGCCTGAAGGTCGTCGCCGGCGACGTGGTCAAGAAGGGCGACGCGCTGGCGGTGATCGACAGCCCGGCCCTGCGCAGCAAGCTGGCCCAGGAGGAATCCACCCTGGCCGGCATGGAGGCCGAGGCCAGCCGCGCCACGCTGGACGTGGCCAAGGCGCGCTCGGAGGCGAGCAAGCTGGTCGACCAGGGCAAGATCGACCGCCAGGGCGCCGCGCGCGACGTCGAGCGCTATCAGCGCGCCTATGACGCCGGCGCGTTGCCGCAGGTGGAACTCGCCAAGGCCCAGGACACCCTGACCAAGACCGAGATCGAACTGCAGCACGCCCAGGAAGACGCCTCGCTCAAGCAGCAGGCCGCCCAGCTGGATGCGCGCAACAAGCAGCTGCTGGCCCAGCGCCAGCAGGCGGTGGTGGAGGAACTGCAGCGCCAGGTCGACGCGCTGACCCTGCGCGCGCCCTTCGACGGCCAGGTCGGCCAGGTGCAGATCGCCCAGGGCACCAACGTGGCGATCAACGCGCCGATCCTGTCGGTGGTGGACCTGTCCAAGTTCGAAGTGGAGATCAAGGTGCCGGAGAGCTTCGCCCGCGACCTGGCCATCGGCGTGCCGGCGCAGCTGACCTCCGGCAGCGGCGAACCCTTCCCCGGCAAGATCTCGGCCGTCTCGCCCGAGGTCGTCGCCGGCGAAGTCACCGCGCGCGTGCGCTTCGACGGCCAGCAGCCGCCGGGCCTGCGCCAGAGCCAGCGCATGAGTGCGCGCATCCTGCTGGACACGCGCAAGAACGTGCTCAAGGTCGAGCGCGGTCCGTTCGTCGAACAGTCCGGCGGCCGCTACGCCTACGTCATGGATGGGTCGAGCGCCCAGCGCCAGCCGGTCCAGCTGGGCGTGTCGAGCCTGTCGGAAACCGAAATCCTCTCCGGCCTGAAGGAAGGCGACCGCGTGGTCGTCTCCGGCGCCGACCAGTTCGGCGATGCACCGCGGGTGACGGTGCATTGATTCACGTCACCCGGTAGAGCGGAGCTCGCTCCGCTGAGGCTCCGCCGGTCATGCGGCAGCGGAGCAAGCTCCGCTCTACAAGCTCCGCCGGTCATGCCACAGCGGAGCAAGCTCCGCTCTACAGACATCGCAGTACCCACCGCCCCACGCCATTCATTCCAACGAAGGACTCCGCCATGCTCGAAATGCACGCCGTCTCCAAGGTCTTCCGCACCGAGCAGGTGCAGACCCACGCCCTGCGCTCGCTGGACCTGCACGTGAAGGAAGGCGAGTTCGTCGCCGTCACCGGGCCGTCCGGCTCGGGCAAGACCACCTTCCTCAACATCGCCGGCCTGCTGGAGACCTTCACCTCCGGCACCTACCGCCTGGACGGCGAGGACGTGAGCCATCTCAACGACAACGCGCGCAGCAAGCTGCGCAACCAGAAGATCGGCTTCATCTTCCAGAGCTTCAACCTGATCCCCGATCTGAACCTGTTCGACAACGTCGATGTGCCGCTGCGCTACCGCGGCATGGCCGCGGCCGAACGCAAGCAGCGCATCACCGAGTCGCTGGAGCGCGTGGGCCTGGGCTCGCGCATGAAGCACTACCCGGCCGAACTGTCCGGCGGTCAGCAGCAGCGCGCCGCCATCGCCCGCGCCCTGGCAGGCAGCCCGCGCCTGCTGCTGGCCGACGAACCGACCGGCAACCTGGACTCGCAGATGGCCCGCGGCGTGATGGAGCTGCTGGAGGAGATCAACGCCGCCGGCAGCACCATCGTCATGGTCACCCACGACCCGGAACTGGCCGCGCGCGCCCAGCGCAACGTGCACATCGTCGACGGCCAGGCCACCGACCTGGTGCGCGAGGCGTCGCTGATGTCCGGCGCCGCGCCGGCCGCTTCCGCGCAGGCCTGAGCCACAGGTTCGCGGCGATGTTCGGCTACTACCTGGCCCTGGCCCTGCGCAGCCTGCGCCGCAACCCGGTGCTGACCGGGTTGATGGTGCTGTCCATCGCCGTGGGCATCGGCGCGGCGATGACCACGCTGACGGTCATGCGCCTGCTCTCGGGCGATCCGCTGCCCGGGCGCAGCGGCCAGATCTTCTATCCCCAGGTGGATGCTTCGCCCGGCGAGAAGCCCAAGCGCAGTCCTTACGACATGCTGGACTACACCTCGGCGATGGACCTGTGGCGGGCCAAGCGCGCCGATCGCCAGGCGCTGGTGGTGGAAAGCCAGGTCAAGCTGCAGGCGCCACAGGGCGGTCAGCCGCCGCTGATGACGCAGATGCTGGCCACGCACGCCGACTTCTTCCCCATGTTCGCGGTTCCCTTCGCCCATGGCAGCGGCTGGAGCGCAGAGGACGATGCCAGGCACGCCCGCGTGGCGGTGATCTCCCACGACCTCAACGTCAAGTTGTTCGGCGGCCGCGACAGCGTCGGGCAGATGCTGCGCGTGCGCGACGGCAATGTCCGCATCGTCGGTGTGCTGGCGCCCTGGCGGCCCTCGCCCCTGTTCTATCGGGTGGCCGGTGGCAAGTTCTCCCAAGGCGATACGGCCGACTTCTACGGACGCACGCAGGATGTCTTCCTGCCGTTCGAGACCGGGCTTGAACTCAACGACGGCCACTTCAATCAGTTCACCTGCTGGGGCATGCCCGAGGTCCCCGGCCACCTGCAGAACACGCCCTGCGTCTGGCTGCAGCTGTGGGTGCAGCTGGACACGCCGGCCAAGGTGGCCTCCTACCGTCGCTTCGTGGCCGACTATGCCGCCCAGCAGCAGGCGCTGGGACGCGTGCGCCAGCCACAGCTCGCACGCGTGCTGTCGCTGATGGACTGGCTGGACGAGAACCGCGTGGTGCCGCGCGATGCGCGCCTGCAGACCTGGTTCGCCCTGGCGTTCCTGGCCATCTGCCTGTTCAACACGGTGGGACTGCTGCTGGCCAAGTTCCTGCGGCGTGGCGGCGAGATCGGGGTGCGGCGTGCGCTGGGCGCCTCCAAGGGCGCGATCTTCGCCCAATGCCTGGCAGAAGCCGCGGTCATCGGGCTGGCCGGTGGGATCGGCGGACTGCTGCTGACGCTGATCGGCGTCGGCCTGATCCGAGGCCAGCCGGTGGCCTATGCCGACCTGGTCCACCTGGACGTGCCGATGTTCCTGTTGACCTTCGCCCTGGCCGTGTTCGCCAGCATCGTGGCCGGCCTGCTGCCCGCCCTGCGCGCCAGCCGTATCGCGCCGGCTATGCAGTTGAAGGCGCTTTGAGGAGCCGCCCTTGGACATCAAGCCCATCCTTTCCGCCCTCTCCCGCCACCGCGTCGCTTCGGTGCTGATCGCCATGGAGATCGCACTGGCCTGTGCGGTGCTGTGCAACGCGATCTTCCTGGTCTCCGCGCGGCTGGATCTGATGCGGCTGAATAGCGGGATTCCCGAGCGGGCGCTGGCCACGGTGGCGTTCTCCGGGTGCGACGGCTGCGGCGCCGCCGACGTCAACGGCAGAGCCGTGGCGGCCCTGGCGGCCATCCCGGGTGTCAGCGCCGTCGGTGTCGCCAACACCGTGCCCTTCGGGCCGCGCGCAGGCTATGCGGGGATCAACCTCGACCGAGAAGGCAATCACTTCGGCGGCGTCCTGCACTTCTACAAGTTCGACGCCGGCGCGATCGCCGCGCTCGGCCTCGTTCCCTCCCAGGGTGACAAGTTCGCGCCCGACGACTTTCGGGCCATCGGCCAGGACGAATTCCTGCCCGCCGATGGCCAGGTCTGGATCACGCAATCGCTGGCCGATCATCTCTGGCCCGGCCAGACGGCATTAGGGCGTGAGTTCTGGATGGGCGACTCGCATTTCCGCGTCAAGGGCGTCCTGCCGCACCTGGCGGTGACCGATCCGGGCCGTAGCGAAGAAGGCCTGGCGGGGGCCGAGTGGTCGGTCGTGGTGCCGGTCACGCGCGATGCGCTATCGGGTCGCTACGTGGTGCGCGCCGATCCGCGCGATCTGCCGCGTGTCGCCTTGGCCGCGCGCGATGCGCTGGCGCGCGCGGTGCCCGAGGCGGTGGTCGATCAGGCCGGCAGCGCGCCGGTCTCCTCGCTGCGCGAGCAGTACTTCCAGACCGACCGCGCCATGGCCGGGCTGCTGGTGGCGGTGATCGCCGCGATGCTGCTGGTGACCGCGCTGGGCATCGTGGGGCTGGCCAGCTTCTGGGTGGCCCAGCGCACCAAGCAGATCGGCATCCGCCGCGCGCTGGGCGCTACGCGCAAGGACATCCTGCGCTACTTCCAGACCGAGAACTTCCTGCTGGCCAGCGGCGGCATCGTGCTGGGGATGCTGCTGGCCTACGGCGGCAACCTGCTGCTGATGAAGTACTTCGAACTGGCGCGCCTGCCGCTGCTCTACCTGCCCATCGGCGCGGTGCTGCTGTGGGGCGTGGGCCAGCTGGCCGTGCTGGGGCCGGCGCTGCGCGCCGCCTCGATTCCGCCCGTCGTCGCCACCCGCGCTGTCTGACCCCTAAGGACCGCCATGCTCGCCTACTACTTCAACCTGGCCCTGCGCAGCTTCAGGCGCAACAAGGTGCTGACGGCGCTGATGGTGCTGGCGATCGCCATGGGCATCGGCGCCACCATGACGACGTTGACGGTGTTCCATGTGCTGTCCGGCGATCCGATCCCCGCCAAGAGCGACCGGCTGTTCATCGTCCAGCTCGACCCGGAGCCGGCGGCGAACTACAAGCCCGGCGAAGAACCGGAAGAACAGCTGACCCGCTTCGACGCCGAAGCGCTGCTGCGCCAGGGCAAGGCCAAGCGCCAGGCGCTGATGACCGGCGGCGGCACGGTGGTGCAGACGCCGGGCAGCAGCCTCAAGCCGTTCGTGATCGACACGCGCTGGAATTCCGCGGACTTCTTCCCGATGTTCGAGGTGCCGTTCCTGTACGGCCACGGCTGGAGCGCGGCGGACGACCAGGCCCACGCGCGCGTGGCGGTGATCTCCAAGAAGCTCAACGACAAGCTGTTCGGCGGCGCCGACAGCACCGGCAAGACGATCCGCCTGGGCGATCACGACTTCCGCATCGTCGGGGTCGCCGACGACTGGGCGCCGCAGCCGCACTTCTACGACCTCAACGTCGGCAGCTACGGCAGCGACGAGCAGCTGTTCGCGCCGTACTCGACCGCCATCGAGCTCAAGCTCTGGGGCAACGGCACCACCAACTGCTTCGGCAAGAACCCCACCAACGATCCGCGCGACCTCAACGCCCCCTGCGTCTGGACGCAGTACTGGGTGGAGCTGGAGAGCCCCGCGCAGGCCCGCGACTTCAAGGCCTACCTGGACAACTATTCGCGTGAGCAGAAGGCGGCGGGCCGCTTCGAACGCGATCCGAACACGCGCCTGCGCGACGTGATGCAGTGGCTGGATTACAACCACGTGGTGCCGGGCGATGTGCGGCTGCAGCTCTGGCTGGCGTTCGGCTTCCTGGTGGTGTGCCTGCTCAATACCGTCGGCCTGCTGCTGGCCAAGTTCCTGCGCCGCAGCGGCGAGATCGGCGTGCGCCGCGCGCTGGGCGCGGCGCGCAGCGAGATCTTCAAGCAATGCCTGGTGGAGGCGGGAGCCATCGGCCTGGCGGGCGCGGTGCTGGGCCTCGGCGTGGCGGAGCTGGGCCTGTGGGCGGTGCGCCATCGCCCGACCCAGTACGCGGCGCTGGCCCAACTGGACGGCACGATGCTGCTGCTGACCTTCGTCCTGGCCCTGCTCGCCAGCCTGCTCGCGGGCCTGCTGCCCGCCTGGCGGGCGATGCAGATCACTCCGGCGGTACAGCTCAAGACGCAATGAAACAGGAGTGACGCTGCACCGCCCCGCATCGCCCTTCGCGCCCGACCCACTCACGCCTCGCCGCAAGAGGATCCCATGGAAATCCGCCCCATCTTCTCGGCCCTGCGCCGGCACAAGACCGCCGCCGCGCTGATCGTGCTCGAGATCGCGGTGAGCTGCGCCATCGTATGCAATGCGCTGTTCCTGATTTCCCAGCGCATCGACAACCTGAACCTGCCCAGCGGAATCGCCGAGGACCAGCTGCTGCATCTGCGCCTGAGCGGAATCGGCAAGGACGACAACGCCGATGCGCGCACCGAGGAAGACCTGGCGGCCCTGCGCGCCATCCCCGGCGTCATCGCCGTCACCACCAGCAACCAGCTGCCTTTCCGCAACGGCTCCTCGAACAGTGGGCTCAGCCTCACCCCCGATCAGGCGGACAACACCCTCAACGCGGCGGCATACCGCGTCGGCCGCGACGCCATCAAGACCTTCGGGCTGAAGCTCATCGCGGGACGCGACTTCAATGCCGATGAGTACCTGCTCGGCAGCGAGCTGAACAAGCCGGACATCGATTTCAGCAAGGTGGCCGCCTCCATCATCGTCAGCAGCGCGATGGCCAAGAAGCTGTTCCCCAACGAGCCGGCCGTCGGCAAGACGGTGTACATGTCGCAGACGCCGTTGCACATCGTCGGCGTGGTCGAGACCCTCACCCGCCCGACCTTGAACGGCGGCAACCGCACCTACTCGATGCTGCTGCCGATCCGCGACAACTACAACAGCATGGGCCGCTACATCGTCCGCGTCAGCGACCCATCGCGCCGCAACGAGGTGATGAAGGCCGCCCTGGCGACGCTGGACAGGATCGACAGCAGCCGCCTGGTGCTCAACAACGAGACCTACCAGGACGTGCGCGCCGATTACTTCAGCGACGACCGCGACATGATCGGCCTGCTGGGCGTGGTCTGCGCCGCGCTGCTGCTGGTCACTGCGCTGGGCATCATCGGCCTGGCCAGCTTCTGGGTGGCCCAGCGCACGCGCCAGATCGGCGTACGCCGCGCGCTGGGCGCCACGCGGGCCCAGATCCTGCGCTACTTCCAGGTGGAGAATTTCCTGCTGGTCGGCATCGGCATCGGCCTGGGCATGCTGCTGGCCTATGCGCTCAACCAGCTGCTGATGAGCCGCTACGAGCTGCCGCGCCTGCCACTGGCCTACCTGCCCGCCGGCGCGGTGGTGCTGTGGCTGCTCGGCCAGGTGGCCGTGCTGTGGCCGGCGCGTCGCGCCGCGGCCGTGCCTCCCGCCATCGCCACCCGCAGCGCCTGACCCTCCGGAGCGCCCATGATCGCCTACTACTTCAATCTGGCCCTGCGCAGCTTCAGGCGCAACAAGGTGCTGACGGCGCTGATGGTGCTGGCCATCGCGCTGGGCATCGGCGTGTCGATGACCACGCTGACCGTATTCCATGTGCTGTCGGGCGACCCGATCCCGGGCAAGAGCGACCGGCTGTTCTACGCGCAGCTCGACCCGTTTCCGATCGACGGCTACACGCCGGGCGAGGAACCGCAGCCCGACATGAGCCGCTACGACGCCGAGACGCTGCTGGCGCAGAAGCGCGCCAAGCGCCAGGCCATGATGACCGGCGGCAGCGTCACCGTCCAACCGGAAGGCACGGCGATCAAGCCCTTCGTCCTCAGCGCGCGCTATACCTCGGCCGACTTCTTCGCGATGTTCGAGGTGCCCTTCGTCTACGGCCGCGGCTGGTCCGCGCAGGACGACAGCGGTCAGGCGCGCGTGGTGGTGATCGCGCGGACGTTGAACGACAAGCTGTTCGGCGGTGCCGACAGCACCGGCAAGACGCTGCGCCTTGACGGACACGACTTCCAGATCGTCGGCGTGATCGACACCTGGGATCCGCAGCCGCTGTTCTACGACCTGGCAGTGGGCACCTACGGCACCCACGAGCAGGTCTTCGAGCCGTTCCAGACCGCCCTGGGGCTGCACCAGTCGCGCAGCGGCAACATGAACTGCTACGGCGACAACGTCACCTCCGACGCCACCGCGCGCGAGGCGCCCTGCGCCTTCATCCAGTACTGGGTGGAGCTGGAGCGCGCCTCGCAGGCAGCGGACTTCAAGACCTACCTGAACCAGTACTCGCAGCAGCAGAAGGACGCCGGCCGCTACCAGCGCCCGCCCAACGCGCGGCTGCGTGATGTCATGGACTGGCTGGATTACCAGCAGGCGGTGCCGGGCGATGTGCGCCTGCAGCTGTGGCTGGCGCTGGCGTTCCTGCTGGTCTGCCTGGTCAACACCGTCGGCCTGCTGCTGGCCAAGTTCCTGCGCCGCAGCGGCGAGATCGGCGTGCGCCGCGCGCTGGGCGCCAGCCGCACGGAAGTCTTCAAGCAGTGCCTGGTCGAGGCCGGCAGCATCGGCCTGGTCGGCGGCGTGATCGGCCTGGGCCTGGCGGAACTGGGCCTGTGGGTGGTCCGTCACCGGCCCACGCAGTACGCCGAGCTGGCCCACCTGGACGGATCGATGCTGCTGCTGACCTTCGTACTGGCGCTGCTGTCCAGCCTGCTGGCCGGCGCGCTGCCGGCCTGGCGCGCCATGCAGATCACGCCTGCCGTGCAGTTGAAAACGCAGTGAGGCAGGAGCGAACGCAGAGGCGTGGGAAGTGAGCAAGGCGACGGCCGAACGCTTCCAATCGCCTCCTCCCCCGACTCACTCCTCACTCCTTACCACTCACCTTTCCAGCCGCAGGACTCCCATGGAAATCCGCCCCATCCTGTCCACCCTGCGCCGCCACAAGACCGCCGCCGCGCTGATCGTGGTGGAGATCGCGCTGACCTGCGCGATCATCTGCAACGCGCTGTTCATCGTCGGCCAGCGCTGGGAGGCGCTGCGCGAGACCAGCGGGATCGACGAGCAGCAGCTGGTCACCGTCTCGCTCAGCGGCGTGGGCCCGCAGACCGATGTCGATGCATTGACCCAGCAGGACCTGGGCGCCCTGCGCGCGATCCCCGGCGTGGCCAGCGTGGCGCTGGTCAATCAGCTGCCGTTCCGCCGCGGCTCCAACAACTCCTCGCTGGCCACGCAGCCGGATCAGAAGATCCCCACCCTCAGCGCGGCCTTCTACACAGGCGCCGAAGGCACGCTGAAGACCCTGGGCCTGCGCCTGGCGGCGGGGCGCGACTTCGCGGCGGACGAATACATGGACTGGTCCGAGCTGATGAAGCAGGTGGACGGCAACAAAGGCGTGCCGCTGCGCACGATGCCGCTGATCGTCTCGCACGAGGCGGCCAACAAGCTGTTCCCAGGCGAAAGCGCGGTCGGCCGCAAGGTCTACATGGCCAACGTGCCGATGCTGATCGTCGGCGTGGTCGAGCGGCTGCGCCGGCCCAACACGGTCAATGGCGACACCGGCTACTCGATGCTGATCCCGGTGCGCACCCCCTACGAGAACGGCGGCCTGTACGTGCTGCGGGTGCGCGACCCGGCCCAGCGTGCGCAGGTCCTGCGCCAGGCGGTGGCCGCGCTCGAGCGCGTGGCCAGCAACCGCCTGATCATGGACAGCAAGACCTACGACGAATGGCGCAGCGACTACATGAGCAAGGACCGCGACATGATGGGCCTGCTGCTGGCGCTGTGCGCGCTGCTGTTGCTGGTCACCGCGCTGGGCATTGTCGGCCTGGCCAGCTTCTGGGTCGCGCAGCGCACCCGCCAGATCGGCGTGCGCCGCGCGCTGGGCGCGACCAAGAGCCAGATCCTGCGCTACTTCCAGACCGAGAACTTCCTGCTGGTCACCCTGGGCATCGTCCTGGGCATGGGCCTGGCCTACGCGCTCAACCAGCTGCTGATGCGCCATTACGAGCTGCCGCGCCTGCCGCTGTGGTACCTGCCCGTCGGCGCGCTGCTGCTGTGGGCACTGGGCCAGGTGGCCGTGCTGTGGCCTGCGCGCCGCGCCGCGGCCGTGCCGCCCGCCATCGCCACCCGCAGTGCCTGACCGTCCGGAGCGCCCATGATCGCCTACTACGTCAATCTGGCCCTGCGCAGCTTCAGGCGCAACAAGGTGCTGACGGCGCTGATGGTACTGGCCGTGGCGCTGGGCATCGGCGTATCGATGACCACGCTGACCGTATTCCATGTGCTGTCGGGCGATCCGATCCCGCAGAAGAGCGCGCGGCTGTTTCACGTACAGCTGGATCCGGAAATGCTGGCCGGCTTTACGCCAGGCGATGAACCGCAGGCCGATCTCAGCCGCGACGACAGCGAGGCGTTACTGCGGCAGAAGCAGGCCAAGCGGCAGGCGATGATGACCGGCGGCAGCACCACGGTAGAGCCGGAGGGCGGCGCGCTGGAGCCCTTCATGCTGGACGCACGCTACACCTCGGCCGACTTCTTCGCGATGTTCGACGTGCCGTTCCTGTTCGGCCGGGGATGGTCCGCCGATGACGACGACGGCCAGGCGCGCGTGGTCGTCATCGCGAAGGCGCTCAACGACAAGCTCTTCAATGGCGCCGACAGCACGGGCAAGACGCTGCGCGTGGATGGACACGATTTCCGGATCGTCGGGGTCATCGGCGACTGGCGGCCAAAGCCGATGTTCTACGACCTCAACCTCAACACCTTCAGTACGGAAGAGCAGCTGTTCGAACCCTTCCAGACCGCGATGGCGCTCAAGCAGGACCGCAGCGGCAGCATGAACTGCTATGGGTCGGTCGCGACCACCGATGGCACCGCGCGCGGCGCGCCGTGCTCCTTCGTCCAGTACTGGGTGGAACTGGAAAGCGCCGGCAAGGCGTCCGACTACAAGGCGTATCTGGATCGCTATTCGCAGCAGCAGCACGATGCCGGCCGCTTCCAGCGGCCTCCCAACACGCGTTTGCGCGACGTCATGACCTGGCTGGACTACAACGGCACGGTGCCTGGCGACGTGCGCCTGCAGCTGTGGCTGGCGATGGGCTTTCTGCTGGTGTGCCTGGTCAATACGGTCGGCCTGCTGCTGGCCAAGTTCCTGCGGCGCAGCGGCGAGATCGGCGTGCGCCGTGCCTTGGGTGCCAGCCGCGCTGAAATCTTCAAGCAGTGCCTGGTGGAAGCCGGCAGCATCGGCCTGGTGGGCGGCGCGCTCGGACTGGGGCTGGCCGAACTGGGATTGTGGGCCGTGCGCCATCGCCCGACCGGCTATGCCGCCATGGCCCATCTGGACACGACGATGCTGGTGATGACCTTCGTATTGGCGCTGTTGTCCAGCCTGCTCGCCGGCCTGCTACCGGCGTGGCGCGCCATGCAGATCACACCCGCCGTCCAGCTCAAGACCCAATAACCAAAGGCAGCGCACATGGAGATCCGTCCGATCCTGTCCTCTCTGCGACGCCACAAGACCGCCGCCGCGTTGATCGTGGTGGAGATCGCCCTGGCTTGCGCGATCATCTGCAATGCGCTGTTCATCGTGTCGCAGCGCTGGCAGAACCTGCAGGACACCAGCGGCATTGCCGAGCACGAGTTGGTGACGCTTTACTTGGCCGGCGTGGGCAAGCGGGTCAATGCCGATGTGCTGACGCAGGAAGACCTGGCCGCGCTGCGCGCCGTGCCCGGGGTGAGCAGCGTGGCCATCGTCAACCAGCTGCCGTTCCGCAACGGATCCAACAACTCATCGTTGGCACCCCGGCCCGACCAGGCGATTCCGACCCTGAACGCCGCCATGTACACCGGAGACGAGGGCACGGTGCGCACGTTGGGTCTGAAGGTGATCGCCGGGCGCGACTTCGCTCCCGACGAGTACATGAACTGGTCCGACCTCATGACCCAGCTCGGCACCAGCAACGGGGTGCCGTCCCGGACCCTGCCGCTGATCATCACGCGCGAGGCGGCCGAGAAGCTCTTCCCCGGGCAGCGTGCGGTGGGCCGTCAGGTCTACATGGCCAACATCCCGCTGATGGTCGTCGGCGTGGTCGAGCGCCTGCGTCGGCCGAACGTCAACGGCGCCAGTGGCGGCAACACCAGCTATTCCATGCTGATGCCGCTGCGTCAGAACTACACCACCGGCGGCTACTACGTCCTGCGGGTCAAGGATCCCGCACACCGCGCGCAGGTCCTGCACGACGCGGTCGACGCGGTCAAACGTGTCAACCGCAGTCGCCTGATCATGGATCAGCGGACCTTCGACGACTGGCGCCAGGACTACTTCAGCAAGGACCGCGACATGATGGGCCTGCTGCTGGCGCTGTGCGCGCTGCTGTTGCTGGTCACCGCGCTGGGCATTGTCGGCCTGGCCAGCTTCTGGGTCGCGCAGCGCACCCGCCAGATCGGCGTGCGCCGCGCGCTGGGCGCGACCAAGAGCCAGATCCTGCGCTACTTCCAGACCGAGAACTTCCTGCTGGTCACCCTGGGCATCGTCCTGGGCATGGGCCTGGCCTACGCGCTCAACCAGCTGCTGATGCGCCATTACGAGCTGCCGCGCCTGCCGCTGTGGTACCTGCCCGTCGGCGCGCTGCTGCTGTGGGCACTGGGCCAGCTGGCCGTGCTGTGGCCCGCGCGCCGCGCCGCGGCCGTGCCGCCGGCGATCGCCACCCGAAGCGCCTGAGCCAGGAACGACGCCATGCTTGCCTACTACCTCCAACTGGCCCTGCGCAGCTTCAGGCGCAACAAGGTGCTGACCGCGCTGATGGTGCTGGCCATCGCGCTGGGCATCGGCGCGTCGATGACGATGCTCACGGTGCTGCACAACCTCTCCGGCGATCCGCTGCCCGCGCGCAGCGGCGTGCTCTATCACCCGCAGGTCGACCCACGTCCGGCGCGGCTACCCGGCGCCAACCCGGAGCCGCCGGACGATCTGGCCTGGCAGGATGCGGTCAACCTGTATGCGCTTCCGGGCGCGAGCCGGCGCGTGCTGACCAGCGCCAACTGGCTGCCGACGCGGCTGGATGCGGCCGGCAGCCCGCTGACCATGCGCGACACGCGCGCGGCCACGGCCGACCTGTTCGCCATGTTCGACATGCCCTTCGTCTATGGCTCGAGCTGGTCGCAGGCCGACGACGACCGGCGCGCGCAGGTGGTGGTGATCACCCGTTCGCTCAACGATGCGCTGTTCGGCGGCGCCGACAGCGTCGGGCGCACGCTGGTGATCGCCACGCGCAACTTCCGCGTGGTCGGCGTGATCGAGGACTGGAACCCGCAGCCGCGCTTCTACGATCTCAACTCCAGCGCCTTCGGCAAGGCCGCGCAGCTGTACATGCCGTTCTTCACCTGGCTGGAGCTGCCCCAGGACTACGGCTACGGGCCGATGGCCTGTTGGGGCCAGGGCGGCAACGGGCTGCACGATCCCAAGACGCCGAACTGCACCTGGGCCCAGTTCTGGGTGCAGCTGGACGATGCGGCGCAGGCGGCGGCCTATCGCAGGACGCTGGAGAACTACAGCGCCCAGCAGCGCCAGCTGGGTCGGTTCGAACGCGCGCCCAACGTGCGCCTGCGTGGCCTAGTGGACTGGCTGGACTACAAGCGCGTGGTGCCGCCGACGGTGCGCATGCAGACCTGGATCGCCTTCGGCGTGCTGCTGGTGTGCCTGGTCAACGCGGTGGGCCTGCTGGTCTCCAAGTTCATGCGCAAGGCCGGCGAGGTGGGCGTGCGCCGCGCGCTCGGCGCCAGCCGCAGGGCGGTGTTCGCCCAGTGCATGACCGAGTCGGCGCTGATCGGCGCCCTGGGTGGCGCGGCGGGCCTGCCCTTGGCCTGGCTCGGCCTGTGGCTGGTGCGGCAGCAACCCATGAGCTACGCCGCTTCGGTGCACCTGGACCCGCAGATGCTGGTCGTCGCCCTGCTCATCGCCGTCACCGCGGCGGTGCTGGCCGGCGTGTGGCCGGCCTGGCGTGCGTCGCGCATCGCCCCCGCCCTGCAGGTGAAGTCGCTATGAGTCCCTTCGATACCGTCCGGCCCATCCTCAGCGCGCTGCGCAGCCATCGCGCCGCCGCCCTGCTGCTGGCGCTGGAAATCGCCCTGACCCTGGCGGTCCTGTGCAACCTGGTGTTCATCGTCTCGGGCAATCTGCAGCGCGCCCGCACGCCCACCGGCGTCCCCGAGTCCGATATCGCCGTGATCCAGAGCATCGGGGTGATCGGCGCGGACAACCCCGGTACCGCCGGCAGCAATCTGGCCACGCTGCAGTCGGTGCCGGGCGTGATGTCGGCGGCTTACGGCGGACCGCCGCTCTGGGGTGTGGATCGCATCAGCCTGTTTGACAGCGCCGATGCGCAGCAGCCACTGGCGCAGGCGTATGTGTTCGCCGGCAGCCAGGGGCTCAACCGCACGCTGGGTGTGCGCATCGTCGAAGGCCGGGATATCCAGGACGCCGAACTGCCTGGCGTGGCCGAACTGGCGGGCGATCCGGCCACCACGCCTTCGGCCAGCCGGCAGATGCCTGCCTTGCTGACCGCACCCTTGGCCGGAAAGCTGTTCCCGGGCCAGTCGGCGATCGGCCAGATCCTGCACGCCAATGTCTTCGGAACGCCGGTCAGCCTGCGCGTGGTCGGCGTGGTGGCGCCGGTGCGCGCGGCGATCACCGGCCGCGCCGAGGACGCCGACGCGGTGCTGACCGAGTTCCGCGTGGCCGGCGAGGGCCTGGGCGGCGGCTACATGATCCGCAGCCGGCCCGGGCAGCTGGCCCAGGTCCTGCCGCTGGCGGCCCGCGCCATGCAGCAGGCCAACCCCGGTCATGTGCAGCAGCGCGTGGAACCCATGACCAGCCTGCGCGAGCAGCAGTTCCGCAACGATGCGGCCACCAACCGCATGCTGCTGACGATCATGGGCATCCTGCTGACGGTCACCGCGCTGGGCGTGGGCGGACTGGCCAGCTTCTGGGTGCAGCAGCGCACCAAGCAGATCGGCATCCGCCGCGCGCTGGGCGCCACCCGCGGCGACATCCTGCGCTACTTCCAGCTGGAGAACTTCCTGATCGTCGGCGGCGGCGTGGCGGTCGGCGCGCTGCTGGCCTTCGTCCTCAACCAGTGGCTGATGCAGCACTACGAACTGGACCGCCTCGACGCGAAGACCGTCCTGGCCGGCGTGGTGGCGGTCTGGCTGCTGGGCCAGCTCGCCGTCCTCGGCCCGGCCCTGCGCGCCGCCTCCATCCCGCCCGTTGTCGCCACCCGCAGCGCCTGACCCTCCGGAGAGCCCATGTTCGCCTACTACTTCAACCTCGCCCTGCGCAGCTTCCGGCGCAACAAGGTGCTGACCGCGCTGATGGTGCTGGCCGTGGCGCTGGGCATCGGCGCGTCGATGACCACGCTGACGGTATTCCACGTGCTGTCCGGCAATCCGATTCCCGCCAAGAGCGACAAGCTGTTCTACGTGCAGATGGACCCGCGGCCGATGGCCGGCTACAAGCCCGGTGGCGATCCGCTGGATCAGATGACCCGCTTCGACGCGGAGACGCTGCTGCGCGACAAGCGCGCCGACCGTCAGGCGGTGATGAGCGCGGGCAGCGTGGCGATCGAGCCGGACACGCCCGGGCTGACGCCGTTCGTGCTGGAGGCGCGCTTCACCTCGGCCGACTTCTTCCCGATGTTCGACGTGCCCGTCGTGCAGGGCCGGGCGTGGACGGGCGAGGACGATGCGGCGCGGGCGCGGGTGGTACTGCTGTCCAGCGCGCTGGCGCAGAAGCTGTTCGGCAACGCCGACCCGACCGGACGCACGCTGCAGCTGGGCAAGACCGCCTTCCGCGTGATCGGCGTGGTCGGCGACTGGAATCCCAACCCGCGCTTCTACGACCTCACCAACGGCCGCTACAACGGCGAGTCGGAGGAGATCTACGTGCCGTTCTCCACCTCGCGCGATCTGCACTGGGGCAGCAGCGGCAACATGAACTGCTGGGGCGATGGCGACGACAAGGATCCGGAAGGCGCCACAGGCCCGAACCAGCCGTGCGCCTGGCTGCAGTACTGGGCACAACTGGACACCCCGCAGAAGGTCGCCGACTACCGCGCTTATCTGACCAACTACTCCGACCGCCAGCACGCGGCAGGCCGCTTCCAGCGGCCCACCAACGTGCGCCTGAGCGATGTGATGACCTGGCTGGACTTCAACCAGGTCGTGCCCAGCGACGTGCGTCTGCAGGCCTGGCTGGCGCTGGGCTTCCTGGGCGTGTGCCTGCTCAACACCGTGGGTCTGCTGCTGGCCAAGTTCCTGCGCCGCGGCGGCGAGGTCGGGGTGCGTCGCGCACTGGGCGCCACGCGCAAGGACATCTTCCTGCAGTGCCTGATCGAAGCCGGCACCGTCGGGCTGGCCGGCGGCGTGCTGGGCCTGGGGCTGGCGACGCTGGGCCTGTGGGCGGTACGCCATCAGCCGACCGACTACGCCGACCTGGCCCGCCTCGACCTGCCGATGCTGCTGGCGACCTTCGTCCTGGCGATCGCCAGCAGCCTCATCGCCGGCGTCCTGCCCGCCTGGCGGGCGATGCAGGTCACCCCCGCCATCCAGCTGAAAACGCAGTGAGGCAGGAGTGAGCGCGGAGCAGTGAGACGCGAGCAAGGCAAAGGCCAGACGCTCCGAACTCCTCCTCTACCGCTCACTCCTCACTTCTCTCCACTCACTTCCCGCACAGGCCTCCCATGGACATCCGCCCCATCCTCTCCACGCTGCTGCGCCACAAGACCGCCGCCGCCCTGATCGTGCTGGAGATCGCGCTGAGCTGCGCCATCGTGTGCAACGCGCTGTTCCTGATCGGCAATCGGCTCGACCATATGCAGCGGCCCAGTGGGTTCGACGAGACGCATCTGGTGTTCGTCAAGGCCAACGGCATCACCAAGGACGAGGAGGCCAAGGCCGTCACCCGGGCCGATCTGGACGGCCTGCGGGCCATTCCCGGCGTGGATTCGGCCACCGTGGTCAACCAGATCCCGTTCGGAAGCTCGGTGTGGATGAGCGGCATCAAGCTGCGCCCGGACCAGGAGGATTCGACCCTCAGCACGACCAACTACATGGTGTCCGAAGACGGGCTCAAGACCCTCGGCCTGCGTCTGCTGGAAGGCCGCGATTTCGCCGCGTCGGAGTACGTGGACGACGGCGACGGCTGGATTCCGTCGGTGATCGTCAGCCGGGCGCTGGCCCAGCGCCTGTTCCCCGATCAGGGCGCGGTCGGCCAGTCCATCTACGTCTTCGGCAACAAGCCGCACCGGATCGTCGGCATCGTCGAGCATCTGCCCAGGCCGCGCGACGGCGGCGCGCCGGCGGCCGAGTACGACATGAGCATGCTGTTCCCCTCGCGCGTCACCTATAGCGATGGCGGCACCTATGCCCTGCGCGTGCACGACCCGGCCCAGCGCGCGGCGGTGCTGGCGCAGGCCCAGCGGGTCGTCGCCTCGCATGGCCCCACCCGCATCATCAGCAAGGGCGGCACCGGCACGATGGAAGACAAGCGTGCGCGCTACTACCGCAACGACCGCGCCATGGCCTGGCTGCTGGTGGCGGTGAGCGCCGCGCTGCTGGTGGTCACCGCGCTGGGCATCGTCGGCCTGGCCAGCTTCTGGGTCGCCCAGCGCACCCGCCAGATCGGCGTGCGCCGCGCCCTGGGCGCGACCAAGGGCCAGATCCTGCGCTACTTCCAGACCGAGAACTTCATCCTGGCCACCCTCGGCATCGTGCTCGGCATGGTCCTGGCCTACGCCATCAACCAGCTGCTGATGAGCAAGTACGAACTGCCGCGCCTGCCGCTGATCTACCTGCCGGTGGGCGCGGTGCTGCTGTGGCTGCTCGGACAGATCGCCGTGCTCTGGCCCGCACGCCGCGCCGCGGCGGTGCCGCCGGCCATCGCCACGCGCTCGGCG
Organism: Pseudoxanthomonas sp. SORGH_AS_0997; assembly: GCF_031453535.1. Taxonomy (NCBI): domain Bacteria; kingdom Pseudomonadati; phylum Pseudomonadota; class Gammaproteobacteria; order Lysobacterales; family Lysobacteraceae; genus Pseudoxanthomonas; species Pseudoxanthomonas sp. SORGH_AS_0997. Next base: position 4,027,493 of record NZ_JAVIZI010000001.1, on the reverse strand, counting down.
TGATGGCGGCGCACCGCCTCTGGCAAGGAGTCCGAACGTGATCGCCTACTACCTCCGCCTGGCCCTGCGCAGCCTGCGCCGCACACCGGTGATGACCGCGCTGATGGTTTGTGCCATCGGGCTGGGAATCGGTGCGAGCATGACCATGCTGACGGTCCTGCATGTCATGACGCAGGATCCGATTCCGGCCAAGAGCGGCGTGCTGTTCTATCCCACCTTGGATCCGCTGCCGGCGGACTATCCGAAGAGTACCTGGGGCAATCCGGCCGACAACCTGACCTGGCCCGACGCGATGGCCCTGCTGCGCCAGGGCAAGCCCGCGCGCCAGGCCGTCATGGCCGGCGGCGGGCTGCTGGTCTGGCCGCTGGACGCGGCCGGTCGCCCTACCGAACACGGCGGGCGCTACACCACCTGGCAGTTCTTCGACCTGTTCGGCGTGCCGCTGGAACACGGCGGCAGCTGGACCGCAGCGGACGACGCGCAGCAGGCCCGCGTGGTGGTGCTGGGACGCGACCTGGCGATGAAGCTGTTCGGCAGCACCGACGTGGTGGGCCGCAGCGTGCGCCTGAAGGACACGGCCTTCCGCATCGTGGGGGTCGCGGCGCCCTGGTCGCCGCAGCCGCGCTTCTATGTGGACCTGGGCGGCGGCCGGTCGTTCGGCGAGGCCGACGACTTCTTCCTGCCGCTGTCCACGGCGATGGGGCTGAAGTTCGACGTCTCGGGCAACCGGGCCAGCTGGGCCGAGACCGACATGCAGGACCAGCTGCGCTCGCCCAGCATGACCTGGCTGCAGATGTGGGTGGAACTGGAGACGCCGCAGCAGGTCGCCGACTACCGGCGCTTCCTGCACGACTACGCGGCCCAGGAGCATGCCAGCGGACGCTTCCAGCGCGGTCCGGATACCGCAAGGCTTTATCCGTTGATGGATTGGCTGGGCCACAAGAAGCTGGTGCCGTCCGAGGTGCAGCTGCAGCTGTGGCTGGCGATCGGCTTCCTGATCGTGTGCCTGGTCAACATCGTCGCGCTGCTGCTGGCCAAATTCCTGCGGCGCGGCGGCGAGGTCGGCGTGCGGCGCGCGCTCGGTGCACGTGCGTCCGACATCCTGCTGCAACTGGGCTGCGAGGCGGCACTGATCGGCGTGGCCGGCGGCGTACTGGGAAGCGTTCTGGCTCAGCTCGGCCTGTGGAGCGTGCGCCAGCGCCCGGACGGCTATGCCCGGATCGCGCAGATGGATACCAGCATGCTGGCGGCCTCGGTCGCGCTGGCCATCGTCGCCACGCTGCTGGCCGGCCTGATCCCGGCCTGGCGCGCCAGCCGCATCTCCCCCGCCCTGCAGATCAAGGCAGTCTGACCATGGCCCTGCCGCTCAAGCCCATTCTCTCGGCGCTGCGCCATCACCGCCTGACGGCCATGCTGCTGACGCTGCAGGTCGCCCTGACCTGCGCCATCGTCATCAACGCCGGTTTCCTGCTGGTCGAGCGCATCGAGCGCATCACCACGCCCTCGGGCCTGGTGGAGGATGAACTGTCGGTGGTGACCGCGCGCGGCGTGGACGAATCGACCAACGCCGCCGCGCAGCAACGCACCGACCTGGCGGCGCTGCGCGCCCTCGATGGCGTCAAGGCCGCTGCCGCGATCGACGACGGCAGCCTGCCGCTATCGAGCAACATCGACATGTCGGGCGCCTGCGCTTCGCAGGCGGATCTGGATCGGGCCAAGGCCGCGCGCGGCACCGAGGGCATCGCCGGTTGCATCTCGATATCGATCTACAGCGGATCGGACGGCATGCTGGAGGCGCTGGGGCTGCGCCTGCTGGCCGGCCGCGACTTCACCGCCACCGAGCGCGGGGCCGACAAGATCACCGCCGTGATCGTCTCGCGCACCCTCGCCCAGCGCCTGTGGCCCGGGGAAAGCCCGGTGGGCAAACAGCTCTATGGCTTCCAGGGCCCCGTCCCCGTCGTGGGCATGATCGACGATATCCTGACCCCGGTGCTCGGCATCGGCTTGGACGACCACATGGTGATGTTGACCGCGCGGAGCCGCGCGGGGATCTCCAGCACCTATGTGCTGCGCAGCGCACCGCAGGATCGCCAGCGTGTCCTGCGCGCCGCCGCTGTCGCACTCGACAAGGCAGGACCCGTCAGGCTGATCCCGGAGGACGGGCAGCGGACGTACACCCAGATCCGCCACGATTACTTCCAGCGCGACACCACCATGCTCGGCCTGCTGCTCGCCTCCTCGCTGGCGCTGCTGTTCGTCACCGCGCTGGGCATCGGCGGGTTGGCCAACTTCTGGGTCGGCCAGCGCACGCGACAGATCGGCATCCGCCGGGCCGTGGGCGCCACGCGTCGCGACATCCTGCGCCACTTCCAGGCCGAGAACTTCCTGATCGTCGGCGCCGGCGTCGTGCTGGGCATGCTGCTGGCCTATGGCCTGAACCAGCTGCTGATGCGCCAGTACGAGCTGGACCGTTTGCCGCTGTTCTATCTGCCCATCGGCGCAGCGCTGCTGTGGGCGCTGGGCCAGCTCGCCGTGCTGGGGCCGGCCCTGCGCGCCACGCGTGTGCCGCCGGCCATCGCGACGCGGGGCGGGTGAGCCGTATCCATCTCGAGGAGACCTTGACCATGCCACGCCCTGTCCTGCTCGCCCTGTTGCTGGCCTGCGCCGCGCCCGCGGCGCTCGCCGCCGCTCCGGCGGACCGTTCCAGCCACCACGAAAGTCATCTGCGCGTCGACGACAGCTCGCTCACCTGGGACAGCGATGGCCGGCGCCTGGCCCTGCGCGACGGCGCCGACGGCGTTCGCGTCGTGGAGGCCAATACCCTGCGCCTGCAGCCGGGCGATGTGGTGACCCGGGTCGGAGACACGCCGGTGCGCAGCGTCCGCCAGTGGCTGGCGGCCCTGCGCGCCCGGCCTGGCAAGAGCGTGGTCCTGCAGGTCCGCGGGATCGACGGACGCGTGCGCGTGGTGCAGCTCTCCGGCGGCGAGATCGCCGACCTGGCGCCGCCGCCGCCGCCTCCGCCTCCGCCGCCAGCCCCCATCCGCTGATGCGCTTACTTCACATGCACCGCGTCGTTGCCCCGCACGCCCGGCTGCACCAAGGCCTGCGCGTTAAGCTGCACCCAATTTGGTTCCCGGATAGGAGTCCGACAATGAAGGCCACCATCCTGAGCGCGTTCCTGGCCCTCGCGGCGAGCCAGCCGACCGGCGCGGCGGCCGCGGAAGCGTCCCTGCAGGACACCATCAGCGCGCTCGATACGCAGGTCTTCGATGCGTTCAACCGCTGCCAGGATCCGGCGCAGCTGGCGCGGCACGCGGCGTACTTCGATCCGGCCGTGGAGTTCTACCACGACACCGGCGGGGTGACCTGGACCCGCGATGCGATGCTGGCCAACACCAAGCAATATGCCTGTGGCCGCTACACGCGCCAGCTGGTGCCCGGCAGCCTGAAGGTCTATCCGGTCAAGGACTTCGGCGCCATCGAACAGGGCCAGCATCGCTTCTGCCAGGCCGGATCGCAGCAGTGCGACGGGCTGGCGGACTTCGTCATCATCTGGCGCCAGCACGACGGCCAGTGGACCATCACCCGCGTGCTGAGCTATGGCCACCGCAGCCAGTGAGCCGCATGCCATGATCTGGCTCCGTTCCCGTTCCTGGATGCTCTCCATGCGCCTGCCTGCGCGCTTCCTGCTTGCCGCCGCCATGAGCGCGGCGCCGCTGCATGCCGCGCCACAGACCGCGCCGGACCAGGGCGTGCTGATCTCGCAGGACACGCTGGACGGCTACACCGGCCGCTACGTCACACCCGACAAGCTGGCGCTGCGCGTGTGGCGCGAAGGCAACGTGCTGAAGCTGCAGCCCGAGGGCGGGTCGACCACGACGCTGATCGCCGATTCGGAAACCACGTTCCACACCGACGGCCAGGCCGCGCGCGTGGAGTTCGCCTTCGACGCGGCCGACCGTGTCAGCCACCTGCTGCTGGTCCAGGGCGGCGCCACGGTCAAGGCCTTGAGGCAGCAGTGAGCGGAGCGGGGTGAGGCGTGAGTCAAAACGCTGATCCTCGCGCGCGCCCTCGCTTGTTCCTCACTCCTCGCTCCACCCACTCACTTCTCGCTCCACCATGCCCACTCTGCTGATCATCGACGACAACCCGGCCGTGGCCACGGCGCTGAACGTGCTGTTCTCGCTGCACGACATCGGCACGCTGCACGCGGCCACGCCGGAGGAGGGCCTGGCGCTGCTGGAACGCGAGGCGGTGGACCTGGTGATCCAGGACATGAACTTCTCCGCCGACACCACCAGCGGCGAGGAGGGCCAGGCGCTGTTCGCGCAGATCCGCGCACGCCATCCCGACCTGCCGGTGGTGCTGCTGACCGCGTGGACACACCTGGAAGCGGCGGTGGAGCTGGTCAAGGCCGGCGCGGCCGACTACATGGGCAAGCCCTGGGACGACCGCCGCCTGCTGGCCACGGTCAATACGCTGCTGGAGCTGTCCGAGGCGCGCGCCGAACTGGACCGCCGCCGCGCGCGCGACCGCCTGCAGCGCGCGCAGCTGGAGCAGAAGTACGAGCTGTGCGGCGTGGTGTTCAACGATCCGGCCAGCGAGCGCGTGCTGGCGCTGGCCTGCCAGGTGGCGCGCAGCGACCTGCCGGTGCTGATCACTGGCCCCAACGGCAGCGGCAAGGAGAAGATCGCGCAGATCGTGCAGGCCAACTCCGCGGTACGCCATGGCGCCTTCGTCACGCTCAACTGCGGCGCGCTGCCGAGCGAGCTGATCGAGGCCGAGCTGTTCGGCGCCGATGCTGGCGCCTACACCGGCGCCAACAAGGCGCGCGAAGGCAAGTTCGAGGCGGCCGACGGCGGCACGCTGTTCCTGGACGAGATCGGCAACCTGCCGCTGGCCGGCCAGATGAAGCTGCTACGCGTGCTGGAGACCGGCAAGTTCGAGCGTCTTGGCTCCAACCGCGAGCGCAGCGTGCGCGTGCGCGTGATCAGCGCCACCAACGCCGACCTGCCGGCGATGATCCGCGACGGCGCGTTCCGCGAAGACCTCTATTACCGCCTCAACGCGATCGAGCTGGCGCTACCGCCGCTGGCCGACCGCCCCGGCGACATCCTGCCGCTGGCCGCGCACTTCGCCGACAAGCCCATCGGCGACTCGGCGCGCGCCGCGCTGCTGCGCCACCCCTGGCCCGGCAACGTGCGTGAGCTGCGCAACGTGATCCAGCGCGCCAGCCTGCTCAGCCCCGGCGCCCACATCGAGGCGGCCGACCTGAATCTGCCGGTCGCCACCGCACCCGTTCGCACGCATGCGCCGGTCCACGAACCCGACCGCGCCCAGATCGAAGCGGCCATCGCCCGCGCCGGCGGCGTCATCGCCCAGGCCGCCAGCGAACTGGGCCTGAGCCGCCAGGCCCTGTACCGGCGCATGGAGCGCCACGGCATCAAGAGCCCGACATGAAGCACTCGCTCGCCGGCCGCCTGCTGCTGTGGCTGATCCCGCTGGGCGTGGCGGCCATCGCGTTGCCGCTGACGCTGCGGCAGTGGCTCGAGGACGACTGGCTGGTCGGCGTGATCAGTGCGGCGCTCCTGCTGCCGCTGGCGGCGTGGATGCTGCACCAGGCGCTGGCGCCGGTGCAGTCGCTGTTCCGCGCGCTGTCCGGCTCGGTCAACAGCTATCGCGACGGCGAGTTCAACTTCGGCATCCATTGGCAGGGCCACGACGAACTGGCCGGCCTGGTGACCTCGCACGAGGAACTGGGCCAGGTGCTGCGCAGCCAGCGCCAGGGCCTGGCCCAGCGCGAGCTGCTGCTGGACAGCATGGTCCAGCACTCGCCGGTGGCGATGCTGCTGCTGGCGCCCGGTGGCGATGGCGGCATGCGAGTGGTGTTCGCCAACCTGGCCGCGCGCACGCTGCTCTACGGCGGGCGGCGCATGGAAGGCCAGCCGTTCGACCCGCTGCTGCAGCAGGCCCAGCCCGAACTGGTCGAGGCCCTGCAGCGCGGCGGCGACAGCCTGTTCGCCGTGCCGGCCGATGAGGAAGGCGGCGAAGAGCAGATCTATCACCTGGCGCGGCGCCGCTTCCAGCTCAACGGCCGCCAGCAGGAGCTGCTGCAGCTGTGGCGCCTGACCACCGAACTGCGCCGCCAGGAGGTGCAGACCTGGAAGAAGGTGATCCGCGTGATCAGCCACGAGCTCAACAACTCGCTGGCTCCGGTCGCCTCGCTGGCGCACTCGGGCGGCGAACTGGTGCGACGCGGCCGCCACGACCAGCTCGAGCACGTGTTCGCCACCATCGAGGAACGCGCGCGGCATCTGGAGGAATTCATCCGCGGCTATGCGCGCTTCGCCAAGCTGCCGCAGCCGCAGAAGCAGGCGATCGAATGGGGCGCCTTCCTGCGTGGGCTGCAGCAGCAGATCGGCTTCAATATCGAAGGTCACGCGCAGGGCACGCACAGCCGCATCGACCCGGCGCAGTTCGGTCAGGCCCTGCTCAACCTGGTCAAGAACGCGCACGAATCCGGCGGCGATCCCGCCCAGGTCACCGTGCGCGTGCTGCCGCTGGGCAACCAGGTGCGCGTGGAAGTGCTGGACCGCGGCAGCGGCATGAACGAGGCCGTGCTGCAGAACGCGCTGGTGCCGTTCTATTCGACCAAACGCAACGGCACCGGCCTGGGGCTGGCACTGACCCGCGAGATCATCGAGGCCCACGACGGCCGCATCGCCCTGCACAACCGCGAAGGCGGCGGCCTGTGCGTGACCCTGCACCTGCCCACCAGCTGATCCGTTGCTGACGTGGATTGGAGCGGCTCCTCCCTGCAGAGCGGAGCTTGTGGCAATCCCCCGCTGCTCTTCGTTCGGTGCGTGGGAAAAGCCTCAGCGGAGCAAGCTCCGCTCTACGGAGATCTGAGGAGACAGTTGCTCCCACCTGCTCCCCTCAGCGGCTCCCGGCGTACGCCGTGCAATCCACTTCCAGCAGCGCCTTCATCGGCAGCGCGCTCACCGCCATCGCGCTGCGCGCCGGCAGCCGCTCGGGCTTGAACGCCGCGGTGTAGATGGCATTGAAGGTCGACCAGTTGGCCATGTCGGTGATCATGACCGTACAGCGCGCCACATCGTCCATCGACCGCCCGGCGCGCTGCAGCGCCTTGGCCACATTGGCCATGGTGTTGCGCGCCTGGGCGTCGAATTCGTCCGGCAGCTTGCCCTCCGCATCGACACCCAGCTGGCCGGAGACATACACCGTATCGCCCGCGCGCACCGCCGCCGCATACGGCGCCTTGCTGCCGGCGGGGCTGAAGTATTCAAGATCCGCGGCCGGCGCGACGGCAGCGAACACGGAGAGGGTCAACAGCGCGGTACTGCACAGCAGAAGGCGTGACGGCGTCATGGGTCGGGTTCCAGGGACAAGGAGCGGAAGATGCGCACGCCGGCGCCGCTTCCGGGCACCGGCCTTCGCACCGCGTTGCGCGCAACGCCTCCCATTGAACGCCCAGCGAACTTACCCGTGTTGCTGGCCCAAGACCAGTGCCGCTTCCAGCAGGGAGCGACTGGAAGGATTGAGGAAGGCGACAACGGCAGCGCGCTGGTCCGACGGCTCGGCTGCTCAGTCCGCTGATAGCGCACAGCGCATCGCCACCCGCAGCTGCATCGGGAAGCCGAGCGCGGCCTCCTGCTGCAGCGTCGCGCGCAGCTGCGGTCCGCACTGCGCGAGCGGCAGCTCGACGAAGCCTTCGCTGGCATAGAAGGGCGCATTCCACGGCACATCGCGCAGCGTTGTCAGCAGCATGCAGGGGAAGCCGGCCGCCAACGCGGCCGCGCGCGCATGCCGCAGCAGCGCGCGACCATGGCCGCGCCGCGCGTAACGCGGGTCCACATCCATCTGCTGCACGTGGAAGCCATCGTCCAGCTGTCCACCAAAGAGGTACCCAGCGCAGGCGCCGTCCTCGTCCTGAGCCACCCAGAGCTGACCGCGCGCTAGGCCGTCGCGCAACGCGTCCTGATCCAGCACATGCGCCGCGAACGCGGCCTGCGCCACATGCCCTTCCAGCAACGCGCCAGCACGGCGCTCGATGCCCGGCAGCAGCGCCAGTTCCTGCGCGCGCGCCGCGCGGATGCAACCGGCCACGGCTTACTTGCGTTTGACCGGCCGCGTCCAGCCTTCCAGGGTCTGCTGGCGGGCGCGGGCGAGGGTCAGTTCGCCGGCCGGCGCGTCGCGGGTGATGACCGAGCCGGCGCCCAGGGTGGCGCCATCGCCGATGGAGATCGGCGCCACCAGCGCGCTGTTGCTGCCGACGAACACGTTGTCGCCGATGGTGGTGGTGAACTTGTTCACCCCGTCGTAGTTGCAGGTGATGACGCCCGCGCCGACGTTGGTGCGGCTGCCGATGACCGTGTCGCCCAGGTAGCTGAGGTGATTGGCCTTGGTGCCCACGCCCAGCACGGCGTTCTTGGTTTCCACGAAGTTGCCGACATGCACGCCGTCGGCCAACACCGTGCCCGGCCGCAGCCGCGCGAACGGGCCGATCTGCACCGCGCCCTCGGTGACCACGCCTTCCAGGTCGCAGTGCGCGCGCACCTCGGTGCCCGGGCCCAGCTTGACGTTCTTCAGGCGCACGAAGGGGCCGATCTGCACGCCGTCGCCCAGTTCGACCTCGCCCTCCAGCACCACGTCCACATCGATCTGCACGTCCAGACCGACGCGCACGGTGCCGCGCTGGTCCACGCGCGCCGGATCGATCAGCCGCGCACCGGCCAGGCACAGCGCCTTGGCCTGGCGCATCTGCCAGGTGCGCTCCAGCTGGGCGAGCTGCCACGGGTCGTTGGCGCCCTCGGCCTCCAGCGGGTCGGCGACCAGTACCATCTCGGCCGGGGTGAACTCGGCCGCGGCCATGCCGAAGATGTCGGTGAGGTAGTACTCGCCCTGCGCGTTGTCGTTGGACAGCTGCGCCAGCCAGCGATGCAGCGCCGTCGATTCGGCGGTAACGATGCCGGTGTTGATGGTGCGGATGCGGCGCTGCTCGTCGTCGGCGTCCTTGTGCTCGACGATGGCGCCGACCTTGCCGTTGGCATCGCGCACGATGCGGCCGTAGCCGCTCGGATCGTCCGGCTCGGCCACCAGCACCGCCAGGCGGCCCGGCGCGTGCAGCAGGCGCAGCAGCGTGTCGGCGCGGATCAGCGGCACATCGCCATAGAGCACCAGCACGGTGGCCGCGTCGGGCACCTGCTCCATCGCCTGCTGCACGGCATGGCCGGTGCCCAGGCGCACGGCCTGTTCGGCCCACTGCAGGTCGGGCTGGTCGGCGAAGGCCTCGCGCACCGCCTCGCCGCCATGGCCGTAGACCACGTGGATCGCCTCAGGCTGCAGCGCACGCGCCGTGTCGATCACATGCGCCAGCATCGGCCGGCCCGCGATCGGCTGCAGCACCTTGGGCCGGACCGAGCGCATGCGCTTGCCCTCGCCGGCGGCCAGGATGATCACGTGCAGGGGAAGCGTCATGGGGAAGTCCTTGCGCCCGCGTCGGGGTTTTCGATCAGCCTGTTAGCATAGCCGAGCGCCTCGCGCCTCTCACAAGGACATCTGCGATACGTGAACAGGAAGATCGAAAGCGCCTTGGTCTGGATTGGACCAGCGCTGCTGTTACTAGGCTTCTGCCTGCATCATCTCTGGACGCAATGGCCCTCGGGCCGCTTCGCTGAATTGATCGCCATCGCGCTGGTCGCGCTTGGCCTGGCCAAGCTACTGCAGCGCCTGGCCGGCGCATCATCGGCCACCTGGCTGACCGCGATCTGGTGTGTGGCTCTGCTCGTGTTTGCAGGTCCTACATCCGTCCTGGCAACGGCGCTCTTCTTTCTCTCCCTGGCTGCGCTGGGCGGGCTGCTGTTTCCCTCCCAGCCGCTGCCATTGCAGGTCCTGCTGGGCGCGCTGATGTCAGCGGGATTGATCGGCTGGTTGCTGCCGCTCCCCATCCACTACACCTGGACCTACAGCGTCCTGTGTGCCGGCTTGATCGTGTGGCGCCGCAATCACTTGCGCGCACAGATCCAGACGGCCTTCGCTGGATGGAATGCATCGATAGCGGCCTCTCCCGGGAGCGCGGCCTTTGGAGTGACTGCACTCGGCTTGGCCATGACCCCGATCTGGCTGCCAACGCTGCAGTACGACGATCTTGCCTATCATTTGCGGCTGCCCTGGCAACTGCAGCAGCAAGGCTTCTACGACGCGGCACCTGAGCATCAGGTGTGGGCGTTTGCTCCCTGGGCTTCGGACATCCTGCAGGCGATTCCACAACTGATCGCGCATCAGGAGGCCCGAGGGCCTGTCAATGCCGTCTGGGGCATGCTGCTCGGCAGCGCCATCTGGCAGATCGGTCGCAACATCGGCATGCCGCCCAAGGCGCGCTGGCTGACGGTGGCCCTTGCCGCCAGCCTGCCACTCACCGCCGCACTGGCTGCCAGCATGCAGACGGAGCTGTTGACGGCGGCGGCTTTGGCTTGGATGGCGGCCCTGGTGACCCAACCACGCGGCGCAGACCTCCGCTTCTGGCTCGCGCTTGCCATTCTGGCGGGCGGTCTCGCCGAACTGAAACTGGTCGCTTTGGCGATGGCGTTGATGATGGTGGCTTGGGCGCTCGCCCGACATCGCTGGCCATCACCGATCGGCATCATGCTCGTACTGCTCGTCGGCACCGCGGTCGCCAGCTCCAGCTACACCTACGGTTGGCTACTGGCCGGGAATCCGCTCCTTCCCCTCTTCAACAGCGTATTCAAGTCGCCCTATTTCGCGTATCAGGATTTCAGCGATCCGCGCTGGCAGTCCGGCTTTCAGCCTGATCTGATCTGGAACCTGACCTTTTCCACTCACGATTATCTTGAAGCCTACGATGGCGCGGCAGGTTTCGCCATGGTCGGACTGTGCGGCATATGGCTTCTGGCGCTGATGCGTAGACAGACGCGCGCGCTGGCATGGGTTTCCACGCTTCTACTCCTGCTTCCGCTGATCCCCCTCCAGTATGTTCGCTATGCATATCCGGGCATGGTGCTGCTCTGCGTGCCACTTGTTGCCACGCTTTTCTTGACACTTCGCGAGCGATCGTCGCTCGTATTCGTCATCGCACTGTGCGTGATCAATTTCAGCTTCCAGGCGAATGCAAACTGGATGCTGCGCAACGGTGCGCTCAAGCAAACCATCAAGGCCGCAGGGCGGGATCTGCCCTTGATGAAACGCTACGCACCTCAGCGGGCATTGGCGATGTCGATCCGCGCTTCTGGCGAAGAGGGCGGCAATGTCCTGGTCTTGGGCGGGAATGCGCCCTTCTTTGCCGAGTTCGGCAGCCTTGGCCGCTCGGTAAGTTGGTACGCTCCCTCGCTTCAGACGCTTGCAATCCGTGCAGACCAAGACGATACAGGCCGGGCTTGGCTGGAACTCCTGCGCCAGCAGTGTATCCGTCATGTCATCGTCGATCCCCCATCAGGGCCTGCCTTCTCTCACGCGCTGCTTCTGCTCGGGGCTACCCGCAGGGAAGCGATCGGTGAAACAACCTGGTGGTCGCTCCCGGCTGAGCCGAAGTCCTCGAATTGAAATGACAACGCCAGCAACTGTCGACCTCCACCACTTTCCGATATGAACGCACCCAGCGGTATTGCTGTCGTCATCCCCTGCTATCGCGTCCGCGCACAGATCCTGGACGTGCTCGACTCCATTGGGCCTGAAGCGAGGTTCATTTTTGTCATTGACGATGCGTGCCCTGAAAAGTCCGGCGAGTGGGTCAAACTGCGAACTCAAGATCCGCGCGTCGTTGTCGTCGAACATACGCACAACCGGGGCGTGGGCGCGGCCACCATGACAGGCTACCGGCACGCGTTGGCGGCTGGAGCTGAAGTGGCCATCAAGCTCGATGGTGATGGCCAGATGGATGCGCGACTGATCCGGCGTATCGCCAGCCCCTTGTTGGCCGGCCAGGCCGATTATGCAAAGGGCAACCGCTTTCACCGCCTCAGCTTCGTTAAAGGCATGCCTGCAGTACGCCTGGTCGGCAACGCTGGGCTCTCGTTACTGACCAAGCTCTCAAGCGGATACTGGCAATCGGTGGACCCCACGAACGGCTACACCGCACTGCGCATCGAATTGGTCAAGGAGCTGGACTTAGAGCGCATCTCGCGGCGCTACTTCTTCGAATCCGACCTTCTTTACCATCTCGGTCAGGCTGGCGCCGTCGTCGTCGACGTCCCGATGCCAGCACGCTATCAGGAGGAAACCAGCAGTCTGCGCCCTTGGCGCGTCATCGCTCCGTTTCTTCATGGCCACCTGCGGAACACTGCGCGGAGAATCGGGTACACCTACCTGCTACGCGGCTTCTCGATCGCGAGCGTGGAGCTCGTCCTTGGCATCCTTCTGGTCTCCAGCGGCTCCGTGTTCGGTGCATGGCACTGGATGGACTCAAGCCGAAGCGGTATCCCCGCGACGGCGGGCACCGTCATGGTCGCTGCGTTGCCTATCATTGTCGGCATCCAGATGCTGATGTCCTGGCTGAACTTCGATGTCCACAGCGAGCCTCGCCACCCTGTGCATCCTCTGCTGCGCGATCAGCAATCGACACATGGGACGAACGCCGATTGACGCGACCTCTCGAGGAGGTGCCCCCGGATATGATGGCAACTCTCAATTGACGCTGCAGATCCGTGTCACTTCTCCGCCAGGGTAGTAGCTACATTGTCGTCGGCTTGGCCCAGCTCATGCTGGACTGGAGCGTCTTTGTCGCGCTCAGCGCGCTGGGCCTCGACGCGGTGCCGGCCAACCTCGCCGGGCGCGTGGCGGGGGCGATCCTGGGATTCTGGCTCAACGGGCGCTATACCTTCGCCTCGCGCGAGGACGGGGCGCGGCTGGGGTGGTCGCGGTTCGCGCGGTTCCTGGCGGTGTGGATCCCCGCCACGGTGCTCAGCACCTGGATGATTCTGCTGGTCGAGCAGCGCCTGGGCCTGCAGCTGGCCTGGCTGGCCAAGCCGCTGGTGGAGGGCGTGCTGGCGGTGCTGACCTTCGCCGCCAGCCGGTATGTGATCTATCGCTGAGCGCCACCACGCTTGGTGGGAGCTGGCCTGCTGTCCAAGCCGCTAGTGATGGCGTGCTGGCCTTGCTGACCTTCGCTAGTCGCTCGCCGAAGAGCCCCCTGCTTGGTGGGAGCAACTGTCTCTAAGTTCAAGCCGCGGCCTTTTTGTAGAGCGGAGCTTGCTCCGCTGCGTTTCGACCGGATCATCGGCAAGCCCCAGCGGAGCAAGCTCCGCTCTACAGGTGGGAGCCGCCATGGCGGCGATGGGGCTTTACCCCAGGAAGTTCACAGGTAAGGCCTCATCGCCGCCATGGCGGTTCCCACCGAGCGGGGTATCTGCCGCCCCACAACGCAAAACGCCGGCTTGCGCCGGCGTTTTGCATTTCCGCGTCTGCGGGCCAGGCCGGGCCGCTCGAACGCTCAGTGCTTGAGCGTCTTGCGCAGGCGCTCTAGGGCCTGCAGCTGGACCACGGCTTCCATCAGCTTGCGCTGGGCTTCGGCCAGGTCCTCGGTCTCGCCGCGGTTGGCCAGCACGCGCTCGGCCTCGTCCTTGGCCGCCTTGACCGCGGCCTCGTCGATGTCCTGCGCGCGGATGGCGGTGTCGGCCAGCACGGTCACCACCTGCGGCTGAACCTCCAGGATCCCGCCGGAGATGGCGAAGTCCAGGTGCTCGCCGGAGGGCGTGGTGACCACAACCTTGCCCGCCTTCAGGCGCGTGATCAGCGGCGCGTGCTTGGGCGCGATGCCCAGCTCGCCCAGCTCACCGGTAGCGACCACCAGGGTAGCTTCCCCGTGGTAGATCTCCTGCTCGGCGCTGACGATGTCGCAACGGATGGTGCTCATGGTTACCTCGCTGGTGCGAGGCGGGATTGGGGATTCGGGATTCGGGATTCGGTAAAGCGGTCGCGCCGCTTCGTCCTCACTCCCACGCCCTTCTCCTCGATACCGCCCTGCAAATCCCTAATCCCGAATCCCGAATCCCGAATCCCGAATCCCGGCGCTTACGCCTTCTCAGCCAGCTTCTTGGCCTTTTCCACGGCCTCGTCGATGCCGCCGACCATGTAGAAGGCCTGCTCGGGCAGGTGGTCGTACTCGCCGTCCAGGATGCCCTTGAAGCCGCGGATGGTGTCCTTCAGCGCCACGTACTTGCCCGGGGCGCCGGTGAACACTTCGGCCACGTGGAAGGGCTGGCTGAAGAAGCGCTCGATCTTGCGCGCGCGCGAGACCGACTGCTTGTCTTCCTCGGACAGCTCGTCCATGCCCAGGATGGCGATGATGTCCTTCAGTTCCTTGTACTTCTGCAGCGTGGACTGCACGCGACGGGCGACGTCGTAGTGCTCGGCACCGACCACCAGTGGGTCCAGCTGGCGGCTGGTGGAGTCCAGCGGGTCCACGGCCGGGTAGATGCCCAGCGAGGCGATCTGGCGGCTCAGGGTGACGGTGGAGTCCAGGTGGGCGAAGGTGGTCGCCGGCGAGGGGTCGGTCAGGTCGTCCGCGGGCACGTACACGGCCTGGATCGAGGTGATCGAGCCGGACTTGGTCGAGGTGATGCGCTCCTGCAGCACGCCCATTTCCTCGGCCAGGGTGGGCTGGTAGCCCACCGCCGACGGCATGCGGCCGAGCAGCGCCGACACTTCGGTACCGGCCAGCGTGTAGCGGTAGATGTTGTCGACGAACAGCAGCACGTCCTTGCCCTTGCCCGAGGCGTCCTTCTCGTCGCGGAAGTACTCGGCCATGGTCAGGCCGGTCAGCGCCACGCGCAGACGGTTGCCCGGCGGCTCGTTCATCTGGCCGTAGACCATCGCCACCTTGTCCAGGACGTTGGAGTCCTTCATCTCGTGGTAGAAGTCGTTGCCCTCGCGGGTACGCTCGCCCACGCCGGCGAACACGGACAGACCGCTGTGCGCCTTGGCGATGTTGTTGATCAGCTCCATCATGTTGACGGTCTTGCCGACGCCGGCACCGCCGAACAGGCCGACCTTGCCGCCCTTGGCGAACGGGCACATCAGGTCGATGACCTTGATGCCGGTCTCCAGCAGCTCGGTGGAGGAGGACTGGTCCTCGTAGGACGGCGCGGCGCGGTGGATTTCCCAGCTGTCGCTGCCCTCGACCGGGCCGGCCTCGTCGATCGGGCGGCCCAGCACGTCCATGATGCGGCCCAGCGTGGCGCTGCCGACCGGCACGGAGATCGCCTTGCCGGTGTTGGTCGCCACCAGGTTGCGCTTGAGGCCATCGGTGGAGCCCAGCGCGATGGTGCGGACCACGCCGTCGCCCAGCTGCTGCTGCACTTCCAGCGTGATCTCGGTGTTGTCCACCTTCAGCGCGTCGTACACCTTCGGCACTTCGCCGCGCGGGAATTCGACGTCGACGACCGCGCCGATGATCTGAACGATCTTGCCCTGACTCATTTTGCTGCTCCGGTTAGCTTTATTTCTGTCCGGATGGCCTGCGCCATCCCTTGGATTTCGTGATTGGGGATTCGGGATTCGGGATTGGCTGAAGCGCGCTGCGCTGCTCTTGCCAATCCCGATTCTCCAATCCCGAATCCCGGCACTTACACAGCGGCCGCGCCGCCGACGATCTCGGAAATTTCCTGGGTGATCGCCGCCTGGCGGGCCTTGTTGTAGGACAGCTGCAGGGTGCCGATCAGCTTGCTGGCGTTGTCGCTGGCGGCCTTCATCGCGACCATGCGCGCGGCATGCTCGGAGGCCACGTTCTCCAGCACCGCCTGGTACACCAGCGACTCGACGTAGCGCACCAGCACGTGCTCGAGCACGGTCTTGGCATCGGGTTCGTAGATGTAGTCCCAGTCGTGCTTGGCGACGTCTTCCTCGGCCTGCGGCAGCGGCAGCAGCTGGTCGAAGGAGGCCTTCTGCGACATCGTGTTGACGAAGTGGTTGTAGACCAGGAAGACGCGGTCGACCTTGCCCGACTCGTACGCCTCCAGCATCACCTTGACCACGCCGATCAGCTGTTCCACATGCGGCACATCGCCCAGGTGGCTCAGGCTGCCGACCATGTCGACCTTGAGGCGACGGAAGAACACCGAGGCCTTCTGGCCGATGGTCACCACGTCGATCTGCGCGCCCTTGTCCTGCCACTGGCGCATCTCGCCCAGGGTCTTGCGGAACAGGTTGTTGTTCAGACCACCGGCCAGGCCGCGGTCGGAGGACACGATGATGTAGCCGACGCGCTCGACCTTCTCGCGCTCCACCAGGTAGGGGTGCTGGAAGTCGGTGTTGGCCTGGGCCAGATGGCTGATGACCTGGCGCATCGCCCGCGCGTAGGGGCGCGAGGTCTTCATGCGGTCCTGGGCGCGGCGGATCTTCGCGGCCGAGACCATCTCCAGGGCGCGCGTCACCTTGCGGGTGTTCTGCACGCTCTTGATCTTGTTCTTGATTTCGCGTCCGCCTGCCATCTCTCGCTCCGCTCGTGGGATTCGGGATTCGGGATCCGGGATCGGCCGAAGCCATCCGAATCCCGCTCCTGCGAATCCCTAATGCCTAATCCCCAATCCCGGCTGCTGCTTACCAGCTACCGGTCTGCTTGAACTCCGCGATGCCCTGCTTGAAGGCGCCTTCGATCTCGCCGTCCCAGGCACCGGTGCCGTTGATCTTGTCCAGCAGCGCGCCCTGGGTGTTGGTGAAGTGCGCATGCAGGCCGGCTTCGAAGGCCAGCAGCTTGTTCACCGGCACATCGTCCAGGTAGCCCTCGTTGACCGCGTAGATGGACAGCGCCTGCAGGGCGATGGACATCGGCGCGTACTGCTTCTGCTTCATCAGCTCGGTCACGCGCTGACCGCGCTCGAGCTGCTTGCGGGTGGCTTCGTCCAGGTCCGAGGCGAACTGCGCGAACGCCGCCAGCTCGCGGTACTGCGCCAGCGAGATGCGGATGCCGCCGGAGAGCTTCTTGATGATCTTGGTCTGGGCCGCGCCACCGACGCGCGAGACCGAGATACCGGCGTTCACCGCCGGACGGATGCCGGCGTTGAACAGGTCGGTTTCCAGGAAGATCTGGCCGTCGGTGATCGAGATCACGTTGGTCGGCACGAACGCCGAGACGTCGCCGGCCTGGGTCTCGATGATCGGCAGCGCGGTCAGCGACCCCGTCTTGCCCGTGACCTCACCCTGGGTGAACTTCTCGACGTAGTCCTCGGACACGCGGCAGGCGCGCTCCAGCAGGCGCGAGTGCAGGTAGAACACGTCGCCCGGATAGGCTTCGCGACCCGGCGGGCGCTTGAGCAGCAGCGAGATCTGGCGATAGGCCACGGCCTGCTTGGACAGGTCGTCGTACACGATCAGCGCGTCCTGGCCACGGTCCAGGAAGTACTCGCCCATGGTGCAGCCGGAGTAGGCGCTGATGTACTGCATCGCGGCCGACTCCGAGGCGGTGGCGGCCACCACGATGGTGTGGGCCAGCGCGCCGTTCTCCTCGAGCTTGCGCACGATATTGGCCACCGTCGAGGCCTTCTGGCCGATGGCGACGTACACGCACTTGATGCCCGAGTCCTTCTGGTTGATTACCGCGTCGATGGCCATCGCGGTCTTGCCGGTCTGGCGGTCGCCGATGATCAGCTCGCGCTGGCCGCGGCCGATCGGGATCATAGCGTCGACCGACTTGTAACCGGTCTGCACCGGCTCATCGACCGACTTGCGCCAGATCACGCCCGGCGCCACGCGCTCCACCGGCGCGGTCTGCGCGGTGTTGATCGGACCCTTGCCGTCGATCGGCTCGCCCAGCGCGTTGACCACGCGACCCAGCAGCTCGGGACCGACCGGCACTTCCAGGATGCGGCCGGTGGTCTTGGCCACGTCGCCTTCGCGCAGGTGCTCGTAGTCGCCCAGCACCACGGCGCCGACCGAGTCGCGCTCCAGGTTCAGGGCCAGGGCGAAGGTGGGCGTGCCCTCGCCGGCGGGCGGCAGCTCGATCATTTCGCCCTGCATCACGTCGGCCAGGCCGAAGATGCGCACGATGCCGTCGGACACGCTGGTCACGGTGCCTTCGTTGCGCGATTCGGCGGCCAGCTTGACCTGCTCGATGCGGGTCTTGATGAGGTCGCTGATTTCAGAGGGGTTGAGCGTGGTGGCCATGATGGTTTTCCTTGTGCAGCCGGTGCGCGGCTGCGGATAAATGAAAGCGTGTGCCTGTCGCCAGCCGGTCGCTGCAGCGCGTCCGGCGGCGCCTGGAATCAGCCCGCCAGCGCCGTCTGCAGGCGCGCCAGCTTGCCCTTGAGCGAACCATCGATGACCACGTCGCCGGCATCGATGATGGCGCCGCCGATCAGCGAAGCGTCCACCTCGGTGGTCACCTCGACCTGGCGGCCGAAACGCTTGGCCAGCGCGGCCTTGATCACGTCCAGCTCGCCCGGCGGCAGTTCGGCCGCCGAGGTCACCCGGGCCAGCACGACGTGCTCGGCCTGCGCGCGCAGCTGCTCGTAGAGCGCGGCGATCTCGGGCAGCAGCGCCAGGCGGCCGGCATCGGCCAGCACGCCCAGAAAGCGCGTGAACTCATCGCCTGCGCCTTCGGGCGCCAGCAGCGCCAGGGCCTGCTCGCGGGTCAGCTGCGGATTGGGCAGCAGCGCGGCGATGCGCGGATCGGCCGCGACCTGGGCGGAGAAACCCAGCGCCTGCGACCACGCCGGCAGCTGCTGCGCATCCTGCGCCGCGCCGAAGGCGGCGCGGGCGTAGGGGCGGGCGAGCGTGATGGACTGACTCATGATCGGATCATCCGCCTTAGATCTGCGCAGCCAGTTCGTCCAGCAGCGCCTTGTGGGCGGCCGGATCGATCTCGCGGTGCAGCAGCTTCTCGGCGCCACTCACGGCCAGCACGGAGACCTGCTTGCGCAGCTCCTCGCGGGCGCGGTTGGCGGCGGCGGCGATCTCTTCCTGGGCCAGTTCCTTCTGCCGGTTCGCCTCGGTGATCGCCTCGTTGCGGGCGGCCTCGACGATCTGGTTGGCGCGGGCGTGAGCCTGGTCGATGATCTCGTTGGCCTTGACGCGAGCGTCCTTGAGGGCCTCGTTGGCCTTCTCCTGCGCCTGCGCCAGGTCCTTCTGGCTGCGGTCTGCAGCGGCCAGGCCTTCGGCGATCTTCTTCTGCCGTTCTTCAAGCGCCGCATTCAGCGGCGGCCAGATGAACTTCATCGTGAACACAATCAGGATCACGAAGGAAAGCATCTGGCCGAAGAAGGTCATGTTGACGTTCATGACGTGTCCTCGACGGGTTCGTTCAACCCGCCATGCGATGACCGCATGGCGAGCGTTACCTGGCGATCCGCGGATGCGGATCGCGACGACGGCTGATTAGCCGCCCTGCGCGTTCAGCACAGCGGTGAGCAGCGGGTTGGCGATACCGAAGTACAGCGCGATGGCCAGGCCGATGATGAAGGCGGCGTCGATCAGGCCGGCCAGCAGGAACATGCGGCCCTGCAGCACCGGGATCAGCTCCGGCTGACGGGCGGCCGATTCCAGGAACTTGGAACCCATGATGGCGATGCCCAGGCAGGCACCCAGGGCACCCAGACCGATGATGAGGCCGATGGCGATGGCGGTCATGCCCTGCAGGTGTGCGATGAATTCCATGAAAACTCTCCAGCGATTGGTTGGTTAGTACGAAAGGGTGAAGCGAAAAACGGTCGAAGCGGCTTTAGTGGCCTTCACGCGCACCGGCGATGTAGACGACGGTGAGGATCATGAAGATGAAGGCCTGCAGCAGGATGATCAGGATGTGGAAGATGCCCCAGGCCGCGTTGGCGATCACGCCCGGCAGGAAGGTCACCCAGCCGCTCATCAGGCCGGCGATGAGCATGAACACCAGCTCGCCACCGTACATGTTGCCGAACAACCGCATGGCCAGCGAGATCGGCTTGACCAGCCACTCGATGATGTTCATGGCCAGGTTGACCGGCGCCAGGATGATCGCGCCGATGCCGTGCGCATGGAACGGCGCGGTCAGCAGCTCCTTGCCGAAGCCGAAGCCGCCCCTTGGCCGCCAGCGCATGGCCGATCAGGATGAAGAACACGGTCACCGACAGGGCCAGCGTGGTGTTCAGGTCCGCGGTGGGCACCATGCGGAAATAGGTGTGGTGCGCCGCCTCGGCGCCCGCGGTGTGGGTGATCAGGAACGACGGCAGATCCAGCGGGATCAGGTCCATCGTGTTCATGAAGACCACCCACATGAAGATGGTCAGCGCCAGCGGCGTCACCGAGTTGCGGTTGCCGTGGAAGGTGTCCTTGACCTGGCCGTCGACGAATTCCATCACCAGCTCGACGAAGGCCTGACCCTTGGTCGGCACCCCGGCGGTGGCGCGGCGGGCGAAGAACGCGAACCAGGCCACAAAAATCAGGCCCAGCGTCAGCGCGATTAGCCAGCTGTCGAAATGGAACGTCCCGCCCAGCGCCTGGCCAGCGTTGTGACCCAGGTGATGGGTGATGTATTCGGTCAGACCGCCCGAATTGTTGGCTTCACTCACGTGGCAACACCTTTGCGTTGGATCAGATTGGCCAGCACCATGCCCAGTGCGGCCCCTACAAGACCGGTGATCAGCGCCAGGCCTGGCAACCGAAATCCGGCCAGACCCGCCACCAGCACCAGCAGTACCACCACCCACTTCGCCGCCACCCCCATCAGCAGTCGCGCGAAGGCGACGCCGGCCGGGGCGATCCCGCCGCCCAGCGCCACTTTCGCGGCAGCCCAGGATCCGGCGGTGAAGCCAAGCCCCCCATACAGCGCCCCGAGGGCGTGCTGCGGCGAGTGCGCCAGCCAGGCCAGCGCGACCAACACGGCGGCGGCAGCCTGCCAGGCTATCGCCCGCTGTGCCAGTTGCCGACCCGTGTTTACGGAGTTCAGCACGTCGTTGGCCTTGTGGGGTGCGAGAGACGGTGAGTGCGAGTGGCCCCGTCAAGCCGCCAAAGTATAGCAGCGCGGCGATTTTCGCGACAACCTTCAAAAGTCTGATTTGCCTGAGAAAAGCTGTCCGTTCGCTCATGTGCGTGTGCGGGCTTGGCTGAAAGCGTTTCCGCAGTGCGTCACGCGCATGCCAGGTTGGCTGGGGAACTTTTTCTCATTGGCGCCGGTCAAGGGCATGCGAGGTCTGCGACCCACTTCCTCGTCGATGCTCCGTCGCAGACCTTCCCGAGCCCCGGCGCGCGCGCCGGGGCTCTTTTGTTGCGCACCGTGCGAGCCCATGGCGCCGAAGCGATGCCAGGCCTGCGCACGCGTAGCCGCTGGCACATGGACGCCGCGTCCAGGCCGGCGGCGGGTCGTCACACGCCATCCGCATGAATGAATCTTGGAGTCTCATTTCTTCACCGGACGTGCACCGGGCCGCGTGCAGCGTGTGCGCACCTGAGCCGGGCGTCACCGGCATTACATCCGATCCGTAGAGAGAGCACCCCATGAAAGCCATCCCGTCCCTGGCCCTGGCAGGCCTGTCCCTCGCGCTGCTGGGCGCCGTCGCGGCCCCGGCCAGCGCGCAGGAGAACAACGACACCTTCACCCTGCGCGTGGGCGCCATGAACGCCGACGGCGACGCCACCCTGCGCGGCAGCGCCGAAGGCTTCGGCCAGAGCGTGAGCGGCAAGCGCGATTTCGACTTCGGCAGCGCCGAGGTGTCCCCGCGCGTGGATGGCGTGTGGCACATCAGCAATCGCAACCGTCTGATCTTCGACTACTTCCGCTATCAGAAGGACAACAAGCAGACCCTGTCCGAGGACATCTCCTACCAGGGCAACACCGTGCCGAGCGGCAGCTTCGTCAAGCTGGATTCGCGCTTCCAGCTGGCCAGCCTGATCTACGACTTCTCGGTGGTGGAGACCGACAAGTTCTCGATGGGCCTGGAGCTGGGCGCCGAGTGGGCCAAGCTGGACGCCAAGGCCACCGCCGACGCCGGCACGCTGGGCCGCTACCGCGAAACCTGGAAGGAAGACGGCGTCGCCCCCGTGGTCGGCGTGCGCTTCACCGCCACCCCGGGCGATCGCTGGCTGATCAACGTGCAGGGCCAGTACCTGGACGCGAACTGGGGCAACTTCGACTACGACGGCAAGATCAAGCGCGCCAACGCCACGGTCGAATACAAGTTCACCCAGAACTTCGGCGTGTTCGCCGGCTACGACTGGTTCAAGATCAACTACAGCGAGCCCTACACCTCCGGCGACATCACCGGTCGCGCCGGCCTGGACCTGGAGTTCAAGGGCCCGACGGTGGGTCTGACGTTTGCGTTTTAACGCGCTTCAGCGCGATGCGCGCTGAAGCCCCGAAGTTTGCTGCGCAAACTTCGGGCCCCGGCTTATGAGTCTCCAGATCCCCGCGCCTTGACTCAAGGGGGCTCTCCTTCCGGAGCGTAGGCTGGGGCTTGGTGAAAGGCTTGGTTCGCGACACAAGAAAAGCCCCGGCATGCCGGGGCTTTTCTTTTGGTCAACTTCGCGCGGAGCCTCGAACTGCCGACAAAACTTCTATCGTCATTCCCGCGAACGCGGGAATCCAGGGACTTTCGCGCGAAGCGTCGCAGACCCGCGCTCCCGCGATCGCGGGAGCGACGGACGCCGCTTACTTCTTCTTCGGGATGTACAGGTCGGTGATGGTGCCGTCGTAGACCTCCGCCGCCATGCCGACCGACTCGCTCAAAGTCGGGTGGGCGTGGATGGTGTGGCCGATGTCCTCGGCCTCGGCGCCCATCTCGATCGCCAGACCGATCTCGGCCAGCAGATCGCCGGCATGCACGCCGACGATGCCGCCGCCGACGATGCGGTGCGTCTCCTCGTCGAAGATCAGCTTGGTGAAGCCTTCAGTGCGGCCGATGCCGATGGCGCGGCCGCTGGCCGCCCACGGGAACTTGGCCACGCCGACCTTGAGCCCCTTGGCCTTGGCCTCGGTTTCGGTGACGCCGACCCAGGCGATCTCCGGGTTGGTATAGGCCACCGACGGGATCACGCGGGCCACCCACTCCTTCTTCTCGCCCGAGGCGACTTCGGCCGCCAGCTTGCCCTCGTGCGTGGCCTTGTGGGCCAGCATCGGGTTCCCGACGATGTCGCCGATGGCGAAGATGTGCGGCACGTTGGTGCGCATCTGCGGATCGACCGGGATGAAGCCGCGGTCGGTGACCTGCACGCCGGCCTTGTCCGCGCCGATCTTCTTGCCGTTGGGCGCGCGGCCCACGGCCACCAGCACGCGGTCCCAGGTGCCGGATTCCAGATCGGGCTTGGCTCCCTCGGTGGCCGATTCGAAGGTCACGGTGATGCCCTTCTTCTCGGCCTTGACGCCGGCGGCCTTGGTCTTCAGATGGACCACGACGCCCTGCTTCTTCAGGCGGTCGGCCAGCGGCTTGACCAGGTCCTTGTCGGCGCCTGGCATCAGCTGGTCCATGAACTCGACCACGGTCACCTGGCTGCCCAGCGCGCTGTACACGGTGGCCATTTCCAGGCCGATGATGCCGCCGCCGACCACGAGCAGGGACTTGGGCACTTCGGCCAGCTCCAGCGCGTCGGTGGAATCCATCACGCGCGGGTCGTCCCACGGGAAGTTGGGCAGCTTCACCGCCTGGCTGCCCGCGGCGATGATGCATTGCTCGAAGCGCAGCAGCTGGGCCTTGCCGTCGCTGCCGACGATCTCGATCTCGTTGGCCGACACGAACGTGCCCACGCCCTGGACCACGCGCACCTTGCGCTGCTTGGCCATGCCGGCCAGGCCCTTGGTCAGGGTACCGACGACCTTTTCCTTGTAGCTGCGCAGCTTGTCCAGGTGGATCTTGGGCGCGGCGAACTCGATGCCGCACTCTTCGGCATGGGCGGCCTCGTCGATGACGTTGGCCGAATGCAGCAGCGCCTTGGACGGGATGCAGCCGACGTTGAGGCACACGCCGCCCAGGCTGGCGTAGCGCTCGATCAGCACCGTATCCAGGCCCAGGTCCGCGGCGCGGAACGCGGCGGTGTAGCCGCCGGGGCCGGAGCCCAGCACCACGATGCGGCATTCGATGTCGGCCTTGCGGCCGGTGCCGGCCGCGGCCTTGGGCGCCTGGACGCCCTCGGGCTTGGCGGGCGAGGCACTGACCGGCGCGGCGCGCGGGGCCTGCGAAGGCGCGGCCGCGGCCTCGCCTTCGAGCACCACGACCAGATCGCCCTGGTTGACCTTGTCGCCGACCTTGACCTTGATCTCCTTGACCTTGCCGGCAGCCGAGGACGGCACTTCCAGCGTGGCCTTGTCCGATTCCAGGGTCAGCAGGCCCTGCTCCTTGGCCACCGTGTCGCCGACCGCGACCAGCACCTCGATCACCGGCACGTCGGAGAAGTCGCCGATGTCGGGCACCTTCACTTCGAGGGGGCCGGCGGCCGGCGCGGGTGCGGCGGCTTCGGGCTTGGGCTCGACCTTTTCGGCCTTGGGCGCCTCGGCCTTGGCCGGCGCGGCCGGCTGGGACGCTGCGGGAGCCGGCGCCGCGGCGGCTTCGCCCGCGGCTTCCAGCACCACGACCAGGCTGCCCTGCGAGACCTTGTCGCCGACCTTGATCTTGATCTCCTTCACCACGCCGTCGGCCGAGGACGGCACTTCCAGCGTGGCCTTGTCCGATTCCAGCGTGGCCAGGCCCTGTTCCTTGGTCACGGTGTCGCCGACCGAAACCAGCACCTCGATCACCGGCACATCGGAGAAATCGCCGATGTCCGGCACCTTCACTTCAATGGTGTTCGCCATGCGCGCAGCCTCCGGTTACAGCAGGACCCGGCGCATGTCGCCGAGCACCTTGGCCAGATCAGCGGTGAAGCGCGCGGCCAGCGCGCCGTCGATCACGCGATGGTCGTAGCTCAGCGACAGCGGCAGCATCAGCCGCGGCTGGAACGCCTTGCCATCCCACGCCGGCTGGATCGCCGACTTGGACACGCCCAAGATGGCCACCTCCGGCGCATTGACGATCGGCGTGAACGCCGTGCCGCCGATGCCGCCCAGCGAGGAGATCGAGAAGCAGCCGCCGGTCATGTCGGCCGGGCCGAGCTTGCCCTCGCGCGCCTTCTTGGCCAGCTCGCCGGTCTCGGTGGCGATGTCGTTGACGCCCTTCTTGTCCACGTCGCGGATCACCGGCACGACCAGCCCGTTGGGCGTGTCGGCGGCGAAGCCGATGTGGAAATACTTCTTCAGCGTCAGGTTCTCGCCGGTGGCGTCGAGCGAGGCGTTGAAGGTCGGGTACTTCTTCAGCAGCGCGGCGCTGGCCTTGATCAGGAAGGCCAGCATGGTCAGCTTGACGCCGGACTTGGACTTCTCCGCCTCCTTGTTGAGCGTCACGCGCAGGTCTTCCAGATCGGTGATGTCGGCCGAGTCGAACTGGGTGACGTGCGGGATCATGGCCCAGTTGCGCGCCAGGTTGGCGCCGGAGATCTTCTGGATTCGCGAGAGCGGCTTGACCTCGGTCTCGCCGAACTTGGCGAAGTCCACCTTCGGCCAGGGCAGCAGGCTCAGGCCATTGCCGCCACCGGCGGCCACCGGCGCGGCGGCCGGGGCGCCAGCGCCGGCGCCGGAGAGCGCCTGCTTGACGAAGCCCTGCACGTCCTCGCGGGTGATGCGCCCCTTGCGCGCGCTGCCCTTGACCTGGTTCAGGTCCACGCCCAGCTCGCGGGCGAACAGGCGCACCGCCGGGCTGGCGTGCGGCACCTTGTCGGGCATCACGCGCGAGGCGTCGAAGCTGACCGGCGGGGTGCTGGTCGGCGGCGACGGCGGCTCGGCCTGGCCGGCGGTGGCGCCGGAGGCGGTGCGCGACTGGGCCTGGGCGATCTCGCGCTGGGTCAGCTTGTCCGGCGTCGTGCCGGCGGTGTCGACCGGCTCGACCGGCGCATCGGGCTCGGCCGGCTTGGCTGGCGACGGCGCCGCCTTGGGCGCCTCGGCCGGCTTGGCCTCGGCCTTGGGCGCGTCGCCCTCGCCGGCCGGCTCGATCAGGGCCACGACCGACCCCTCCGAGAGCGTGTCGCCGACCTTGACCTTGAGCTCCTTGACCACGCCGCCGAAGGCGGCCGGCACTTCCAGGGTGGCCTTGTCCGACTCCAGGGTGATCAACCCCTGATCCTTCTGCACGGTGTCCCCGACGGACACCAGCACCTCGATCACGGGCACGTCGCTGTAGTCGCCGATATCGGGGACGCGCGCTTCCTGGGCTTGAGCCATCTTGGGGAACTCCGAAGGATTGGGTGGGACGGGCCGGGCATTGTACGTCTGCGATGCGTCGCGCCAACCTTGGCGGATGGTCGTAGCCGAAATTCTGTCAGGCCTTGACGAAATATCGTCCGATCCGCCCGATTTCGCCCTGACCCGCGCCCAACACCGCCCGTTCACCCCGTGTTGAGAACAATGCCGTCCGACGTTTGCACGCTGAAGACGCCCCGCCGATCGCGCCACCCCATGGCCCCCACTGCCCCCAACCGTTTCCCCACCCCGCCCGCGCTGGGCGATCACTGCGCGCTGTTCCTGGACGTGGATGGCACGCTGCTGGACTTCCAGGACGACCCCGCCTCGGTCCGCCTGCCGGAGGGCGGCCTGGACACCATCACCCGCCTGGCCGCACAGCTGGACGGCGCGCTGGCGGTGGTCAGCGGCCGCCCGCTGAAGGCGCTGGACCTGGTGTTCGCGCCGCTCACGCTGCCGGCGGCCGGCATGCACGGGCAGGAGCTGCGCGGCGCCCCGCAGGTCCCGCGCACCGTCCCGGCCGAAGCCCTGGCGGCGCTGCGCCGCGAGGCCACGGTGCTCTCGCACCGCTACCCCGGCGTGCTGGTGGAGGACAAGGGCAGCAACATCGCCCTGCACTGGCGCGCCGCGCCGCGCGCGGCCGAGCCGCTGCGCGACCTGGCCGCCCGGCACCTGCCGCAGCTGACCGGTTATCGCCTGCAGCCGGGCGACCATGTGCTGGAACTGGTGCCCAGCGATGTGGACAAGGGCCGCGCAGTGCGTAGGCTGCTCGAACAGCCACCGTTCGCCGGGCGCACCCCGGTCTTCGTCGGCGACGATCTGACCGACGAGTACGGTTTCGAGGCCGCCAACAGCGCCGGCGGCTGGAGCGTGCTGGTCGGCCGCCGCGCCAACAGCCATGCGATGTACGCGCTGCCCGATGTGGCCGCCGTGCATGCCTGGCTGCAGGCCAGCCTGCAGGACGCGTGACGGGTCTTCCGGATCGGTCTTGATCGCAAGCCTGCAACACCCGCGCTTTCTCCTCCCACTTCGCAACATCCCCACGGAGCCCGCATGCGACAACCCAACCTGGACATGGGCGTGATCGGCAATGGCAGCTTTGGCGCCTTGATCGACAAGCAGGGCCGCGTGGTCTGGAGCTGCATGCCCGCCTTCGACGGCGACCCGGCGTTCTGCGCGTTGCTGGGCCCCAAGGACCAGGTCGGCGGCGACTTCGCGGTGGAGCTGGAGGACCTGGCCTCCAGCGAGCAGCACTACCTGACCAATACCGCGATCCTGCGCACCGTGCTGCGCGATGCGCACGGCAACGCGCTGGAGATCATCGACTTCGCCCCGCGCTGGCGCGAGAACCAGCGCTTCTACCGGCCAGTCAGCATCATCCGCCAGATCCGCCCGCTCACCGGCAACCCGCGCATCCGCGTGCGTGCGCGGCCGCTGGCCGACTGGGGCGCGCGCAAGCCCGAGTCGACCTGGGGCAGCAACCACGTGCGCTGGCTGCTGCCCGAGTTCACCCTGCGCCTGACCACCGATGTGCCGGTGCGCTTCATCCGCGAGGAGACCGCCTTCGTCCTCAACCACCCGGTGCATCTGGTGCTGGGCGCGGACGAATCGCTGCGCCGCTCGCTGCCCGGCTACGTGCGCGAGGCGCAGGAGAACACCCATCACTACTGGGCCGAGTGGGTGCGCTATCTGTCCATCCCACTGGACTGGCAGGACGCGGTGATCCGCAGCGCCATCACGCTGAAGCTGTGCCAGTACGAGGACAGCGGCGGCATCATCGCGGCGATGACCACCTCCATCCCCGAAGCGCCGGACACGCCGCGCAACTGGGACTACCGCTATTGCTGGCTGCGCGATGCCGGCTTCGTGGTGCGCGCGCTCAACCGATTGGGCGCCACGCGCACGATGGAGCAGTTCCTCGGCTACATCTTCAACATCGCCACCCACGACGGCACGCTGCAGCCGATGTACGGCATCAACTTCGAAGTCGAGCTGCACGAGCACGAAGTGCCCAGCCTGGCCGGCTATCGCGGCATGGGCCCGGTGCGGCGCGGCAACCTGGCCTGGATCCAGAAGCAGCACGACGTGTACGGCTCGGTGGTGCTGGCCTCGACCCAGCTGTTCTTCGATCAGCGTCTGGTCGATCCGGGCGACCGGCATACCTTCGAGCGGCTCGAGCCGCTGGGCGAGCGCGCCTTCGCCCTGTACGACGTGCCCGACGCGGGCCTGTGGGAATTCCGCGGCCGCGCCGAGGTGCATACCTATACCAGCGTGATGTGCTGGGCCGCCTGCGATCGCCTGGCCAAGATCGCCGAACGCCTGGAGCTGCCCGAGCGCGCCGCGCACTGGCGCGCGCGCGCCGACACCATCCGCGCCACCACGCTGGAACGCGCCTGGCGCGAGGACCTGGGCTGGTTCAGCGCCTCGTTCGAAAGCGACTACCTGGACGCCTCGCTGCTGCTGCTGGCCGATGTGGGCTTCATCGCGGCCGACGATCCGAAGTTCGTCGGCACCGTCGAGGCCATCGGCCGCACGCTGAAGAAGGGCGACGCGCTGTTCCGCTATGTGGCGCCGGACGACTTCGGCGAGCCGGAGACCAGCTTCACCATCTGCACCTTCTGGTACATCGACGCGCTGGCGGCGATGGGCCGCAAGGACGAGGCGCGGGCGATGTTCGAGCGCATCCTGGCGCGCCGCAACCACGTCGGCCTGCTGTCGGAGGATCTGACCTTCGACGACGGCGAGGCCTGGGGCAACTTCCCGCAGACCTATTCGCACGTGGGCCTGATCACCGCGGCCATGCGCCTGTCGCGCTCCTGGCAGGAGGCCTCATGAGCCGGCTGGTCGTCGTCTCCAACCGCGTCGCCCTGCCCGGCCAGCCGCAGACCGGCGGCCTGGCCACGGGCCTGCGCGCGGCACTGACCGAGCGCGGCGGCATGTGGTTCGGCTGGAGCGGCAAGGTCACACGCGAGCCCAGCGGCAAGCTGCACGAGCAGCGCGAAGGCGACATCACCTTCGTCACCATGGACCTGGACCGGGCCGACCACGACGCGTACTACACCGGCTTTGCCAACGGTTCGCTGTGGCCGCTGCTGCACTTCCGCCTGGATCTGGTCGACTACGACCGCAGCAAGCGCGAGGGCTATGCGCGCGTCAACGCGCTGTTCGCCGACAAGCTGGCGCCGCTGCTGCAGGACAGCGACACGGTCTGGATCCACGACTACCACCTGATCCCGCTGGCCTCGCTGCTGCGCGAGCGCGGCGTGGGCTGCAGGATCGGCTTCTTCCTGCACACGCCGATGCCCTCGGCCGACCTGATCGTGGCCCTGCCCGATCACCAGCGCATCTTCAGCACGCTCTACGCCTACGACCTGATCGGCTTCCACACCCGGCGCGACGTGGAGCGCTACCAGGCCTATGTGCGCCTGTTCGCCGGCGGCAAGGTGCTGGGCCCGGACCTGATCGAGTCGCCGGACGGGCGCCGCGTACGCACCGGCGACTTCCCGATCAGCATCGACACCGGGCTGATCGCCCAGCAGGCCCGCGCCGCGGCCAACAAGGCGCCGGTGCGCGCGCTGCGCGAGAGCCTGCGCGGGCGCGAGCTGGCCATCGGCGTGGACCGGCTGGATTACTCCAAGGGCCTGCCCGAGCGCTTCAACGGGTTCGAGCGTTACCTGCAGCGGCACAAGGCCCAGCGCGGCAGCCTGACCTTCCTGCAGATCGCGCCGGTCTCGCGCGGCGAGGTCGCCGAGTACCGCCTGCTGCGCGGCCAGCTCGAGCAGATCGCCGGCCACGTCAACGGCACCTATGCCGAGGCTGACTGGACCCCGATCCGCTACGTCAACCAGAACTACACCCACGCCACGCTGACCGGCTTCTACCGCATGGCCCGGGTCGGCCTGGTCACCCCGCTGCGCGACGGCATGAATCTGGTCGCCAAGGAGTACGTGGCCGCCCAGGATCCCGAGGATCCCGGCGTGCTGGTGCTGTCGATCCTGGCCGGCGCGGCCGACGAGCTGAGCCAGGCGCTGATCGTCAACCCGCACGACCTGGACGGCGTGGCCGACGCGATCGCCACGGCCGCGGCGATGCCCAAGGCCGAGCGCATCGAGCGCTGGCGGGCGATGTTCGCGCACCTGCAGAAGCACGATATTTCAGAGTGGCGGCAGCGCTATCTGGAGGCGCTGGAGCAGGGGTGAGGGGCTTCGTGGGGCTGGGTCTGGCGTGGGCGTCGTGTTGCGGCGCCCGTTGCTCAGGGTGGCGCGCCGGCTGTCTGACGGCAGGAAAGGGCGTCGGCGCTTCCGTCTTCAAGCGTTCCCGGTGATCTAAAGCCAGAAGCAAGAGCACCCCTCCCAGCCCTCCCCTTCGCCTTCGGCGAAAGGGAGGGGGCGGACGGACCTCCCGAACTGGGACTTCGGCGCTCGGTGCCAATTTCCCGGCCTGGCCGGCGCGCAGAACGCTCGCGACCACCCGCCTCCTCCCTTGCGCGCGGCGCAGGGGAGGGCTGGGGAGGGGTCGGGGCTTTCCCGATCGAACACCAGCGGCGATGCATTCCTCGTCGTTCCCGCAGAAGCGGGCCACCGATGCACCTCAAGCAAGAGCGCCAAAGTCCCTGGGTTCCCGCTTTCGCGGGAACGACGGTGTGATCGCAACGACAGTTTTAGCGGGCTGTCCCGGCGTCCGCGTTAGCCGCTTAGCAGCCGTCGAGGCGACGATGAACGCGCCCGAGCTTGCGCAAATCGTTGCCAAAACCGTCACCCAGGCTGAACGCCGCCGTTCAAAACGGCATCGGCCGCGCGTGAAGAAAACCGCCGCGATTTAACGCTTTTCTACACCACGCCTAGCGCTGCGCCTGCACGCGCATCCAACAAGATGAAGCGTTGCTGTGCGGGAGCCTGAACCACGCATGCCGTGCAGGGAATCGTTCATTTGGCCGCGCCTACGGTGTGCGCCGTCCCGCCAGTGAGCGGGCCCCACAAGACAAGAACGAAGAGGAAGTCCCCATGAAGTCGATCCGTTTGGTTGGCCTGGCCCTGGTGCCGCTGCTCGCCGCCCCGCCGGTCTTTGCGCAGGAAGCCGTCAACGATTCCACGCCGCATGGCGTGGCCACCAACAGCACCACCGGCGGCGACGCTGACGCAGCGTTCAAGCGCTGGGCGGTGGTCGGCAGCGCCACGATGCTGCAGCCGTCTTCGCGTCCGCTGAAGGGCACCACCCTGGACGTCGATGGCGCCACCGCCCCGACGCTGAGCGCCAGCTTCTACGCCACCCCCAACATCGCCGTCGAGCTGTGGGGCGCCGCGGGCAAGTTCAAGCATGACGTCACCGACGACCAGGGCAAGATCGGCAGCGTCGAGCAGATGCCGCTCGCGCTGAGCGCGCAGTATCACTTCGGCACTCCGGACCAGGTGTTCCGTCCGTTCGTGGGCGTGGGCTACTACGAGTCCAACTTCAGCAACGAGAAGCTGGGCAGCGTCCCGGGCTCGCACGTGGGCATCGAAGACGCCAAGGGCGCCATCGGCACGGTCGGCGTGGACATGAACATCAACCCGACCTGGTTCGCCCGCTTCGACGCGCGTTACCTCGACGGTTCGCCGGACCTCACCGTCAACGGCAAGAGCAGCGGCGCGTCGCTGGATCTGAACCCGTGGACGGTCGGCTTCGGTATCGGCGCCCGCTTCTGATCCAAGGCGTCGGTGACATCGCGACCGACAAGGCGGCGGCCCTCAGGGGCCGCCGCTTTTTTTATGGGTTTAGACAAGGTGTCGTCCCAGTAAACGCGCGTCGCCACCAGCCGCGCCCTTCCGGTCTGAAGCCCCACGACGAATCGATCGGGACTTGATTCGAAACGAAGCCTTGTACCCGACGCGCGAGGCAGCGGCCCGCCGGACCGCAGCGCCTCCAAAGCCAAGAAACCCTCACAGCCCGCAGTCCGTCGCTCGGGAGAAGAACCTCGATGTGCGCGAAGTCCCTGGTACTCACCGCGCCTTCGCGCAAGCGTGGTCAGCATCCTGCGGCAACGAACCATCTGGAGAACCCCATGCCCACCCTGCGCCTGCGCGTGACCGGCGATGACGCGTCCACCCTGCAGCTGACCGATGCGCTCGAGTCGATCGAAGGCATCGAGCATATCGAGGAGATCGAGGACCTGATGCCGCACGGCGACGACGACGACTCCAGCTCGGCCGGCCTGAGCGACGACATGGCAGGTAGCTACTCGGTGATCGAGGTCGAGGCGCCCAACGACGAGGGCGTGCGCCGCGTGCGCGAGGTCGCCGAGCGCGTGGCCTTCGTCACCGGCGCGGTGATCGAGGTCCTCAACGAAGAAGACGAGCCGTACTGAATCCGGCCCTGACGGCGCCGCCGCGCTGCGCTACCCTTTGCGCCTTCATTTTTCGCGCCAGGTGCGCCATGCCCTCCTTCGACGTCGTCTCCGAGGTCAATTCCCACGAACTGACCAATGCGGTGGATCAGGCCAACCGCGAACTGTCCAACCGCTTCGACTTCAAGGGCGTGGACGCCAAGTTCGTGTTGGAAGACAACACGATCAACCAGTCGGCGCCGAGCGATTTCCAGCTCAAGCAGATGGACATCCTGCGCGCGCGCCTGATCGCCCGCGGCATCGACGCGCGCTGCCTGGAGTTCGGCGAGGTGGAGACCAACCTGGCCGGCGCGCGCCAGAAGATCACCGTCAAGCAGGGCATCGAGCAGAAGCTGGCCAAGCAGATCGCGGCCAAGATCAAGGAATCCAAGATCAAGGTCGACACCCAGATCAACGGCGACAAGCTGCGCGTCAACGGCAAGAAGCGCGACGACCTGCAGGAGACCATCGCGCTGCTGAAGCAGCACGAGTTCGAGCAGCCGCTGCAGTTCGACAACTTCCGCGACTAGCCCGCCACGCATGTCCGAGCAGCACGCCGCCCTGCACGACCCGCTCGCCGACACCCGCCGTTGGCTAGAGCGCGCGGTGATCGGGCTGAACCTGTGCCCGTTCGCCAAGGCCGTGTACGTCAAGCAGCAGGTGCGCATGGTGCTCAGCGACGCCACCACGCCCGAGGCGCTGCTGGAGCAGCTGATGGAAGAGCTGGTGCTGCTGCGGGAGACCCCGGCCGAGCTCATCGACACCACGCTGATCGTGCACCCGGACGTGCTGACCGACTTCCTGGACTACAACGACTTCCTCGACAACGCCGACATGGCCGTCGAGCAGCTGGACCTTCAGGGGATCCTGCAGGTGGCCAGCTTCCACCCGGATTACCAGTTCGCCGGCGCCGCGCCGGACGATGTGTCCAACTACACCAACCGCTCCCCCTGGCCAACGCTGCACCTGCTGCGCGAGGACAGCGTCGAGCGCGCCGTGGCGGCCTTCCCCGATCCGGACGTGATCGTGGAGCGCAACATCGCCACCCTCGACGAACTCGGCGTGGAAGGCTGGCGGCGCCTGCTGGACGACTGAGCGCATCGCGGAACGCACACGCCCCGCAGATGCGGGGGCGAGGACACTGTGGCGCCATCGCCACCGGAACACCGCCATGTCGCTGACACCGCCGATCACGCCCTGGAACCCCGCGCCGCTGGCCGGCCGCGTGGTGATGATCTCCGGCGGTGCGCAGGGCATCGGGCGCGGGATCGCGCAGGCCGTGCTGGGCGCCGGCGGGCGCGTGGCGATCGGCGACCTGGATGCCGACGCGGGCAAGGCCTGCCTGGCCGAATGGGCGCGCGGGGAGGACGCCTTCTTCAAGCGCCTGGACGTGGCGAGCGAGCGCAGCGTGGCCGCCTTCGTCGCCGCGGCCCTGAAGCGTTTCGGCCGCCTGGACGGGCTGGTCAACAACGCCGGCCCGCCCGATCCGCACGTGCCGCCGCTGGACACGCTGGACCTGGCGCAATGGAACCGGCGCCTGGCCAGCCTGCACGGCGCCTTCCTGTGCAGCCGGCATGCGCTGCCGGCGCTGCGCGCCCACGGCGAGGGCGCCATCGTCAATATCGCCTCGACCCGCGCGCACCAGTCCGAGCCGCACAGCGAGGCCTACGCCGCCGCCAAGGGCGGGCTGGTCGCCTTCACCCATGCGCTGGCCCTGAGTGAGGGCCCGCGGGTGCGGGTCAACGCGATCAGCCCGGGCTGGATCGCCACCGAGGCCTGGCGCGGCCCCTCACGCCGACGCACGCCCAAGCTTTCCAAGGCCGATCACGTCCAGCACCCGGCCGGGCGCGTCGGCACGCCGGAAGACATCGGCGCGCTGGCCGTGCAGCTGCTGGCGCCGACGCTGTCCGGCTTCGTCACCGGACAGGAGTTCATCGTCGACGGCGGGATGACGCGCAAGATGCAGTACGCCTGAAGCGGCGCGGCGCCTGCGTCAGGCGGCGGCTTCCAGTTCGGCGATCCGCGCTTCCACGGCTGCGATCTCTTCCTGCAGCTGCGCCAGGCGCGTGCGCAGCTGCGGCAGCTCCAGGTCCTCGACCGGCTTGGCCGCGGGCTTGGGACGCTTCTTGGCGTCGCGCACGCGCTTGGCGGCCTCCTTGAGCTCCTGCGCGCCGCCCTGCGCGGCGGCCTGCTGCTCCTGCGCCGGCAAGGTAGCGACCACGGCGGCGGCGTTGATCGACAGCTCGCCCGCGCGTACCGCGGCGATGACCTCGGGCGTGGCCTGCTTCTGGATCTTCTCGATCGCCGCGACCTGTCTGTTGCTGAGCTTGGCGGCGCGGGCCAGTTCCTCGCGCGTGGGCAGCATCGCCGAGGTCACCACCGGCGCGGCGGAGGCCGGCGCGCTGGTGTCCCACGGCGGAGCCCCGGCATCGCCTTCGCCGGCGGGCTCCGGCGCCGCCGGCGCGGGCGCGGCCTGGCGCGAGCGTTCGAGCAGGATGTCGCGCCGGCGCAGCGCCAGCACGCCGCGCTGGAAATCCGACACGCTGCGCCGGCCCAGGTGCTGGTCGATCATCCACAGATGCACGTCTTCCATCGAAGTGAAGCGCGTGTTCTGCACGGTGTTGAACGGCAGCCCGTGCTTCTGGCAGATGCCGTAGCGGTTGTGGCCATCGACCAGTACATCGCCCCACAGCACCAGCGCGTCGCGGCAGCCTTCGGCCAGCAGGCTCTGCTCCAGCGCGGCGTACTCGTCGGGCGTGAGCGGATCGATGTAGGCCTTGAGGTCTTCTCTGACGACGATGTTCATGGACTGCCGGGTGTGCGAGGGGGCGGCATTGTAGGCAGCCGCGGCGCGCACGTCGCCCTTGCATTTGCACGCGTCCTGGCGTGCGTCCTCGCGGGTTGCGTCAGCGGCCGGCCAGACGCGCCTCCAGCAGGCGCTGCGCATCGGTGAGCGAGGCCACGATGCGATGGCCACGCGCGCGCAAGGCCTCGTCCGGCATCACCAGATCGGGCACCTGGATCACCGTCATGCCCGCGGCCAGCGCGGCGGTCACGCCGGCCGGCGAATCCTCCAGCGCCAGGCAGCGCGCGGGATCGGCGCCCAGGCGCTGTGCGGCGAGCAGATAGATGTCCGGGGCCGGCTTGGGCCGGCTGACGTCGTTGCCGGCGGTGACCGCATCGAAGTAGTCCAGCAGCCCGGCGTTCTCCAGCTTGCGCGGCGCCAGCGGCCGGCGTGTGGAGGTCGCCACGCCGCGCGGAATGCCCTGCTGCTGCAGCCACTGCAGCAGCGCCACGATGCCGGGGCGCAGCGGCACGCCGACATCGACTTCCTCGTGGTACAGCACGTTGCAGCGCGCCAGCAGCGCTTCGATCTGGGCGTCGTCCAGGCGCTCGCGCAGGATCGCCTCGCAGGCGGCGGTGCTGTGCCCGACCATGCGCAACCAGTAGTCGTCCTCGATCTCGAAGCCCGCCTCGCACGCCGCGCGGCTCCAGCAGCGCAGCGAGGCGCGCTCGCTGTCGAGCATCAGCCCGTCCATGTCGAAGATCACCGCCTCGGGCAGGAAGGACAGTGCGGCGACGTCGGCCTTCATGCCTGGGCTCCAGTGAACAGGGTGGCGAGGTCGGCCGCGTCCAGCGCGCGCCACTGGCCCTCGGGAAGATCGCCCAGCGCCAGCCCGCCGATGCGGCTGCGGTGCAGCGTCTCGACGTGGTTGCCGACCGCGGCGAACATGCGCCGCACCTGGTGGTAGCGGCCTTCGTGCAGGGTCAGGCGCACCTGGCGCGGGGCGATGACGTCCAATTCGGCCGGCAGCAGCGGCTTGGGGTCGGATTCCAGCAGCAGCGTGCCGCTGGCGAAGGTCTGCGCCTCATCGCCGCGCAGATCCCGCGCCAGCGTGGCCTCGTAGACCTTCGGCAGCTGCGCCTTGGGCGAGATGATCCGGTGCAGCAGGCCGCCGTCGTCGGTGAGCAGCAACAGGCCGCTGGTCTGGCGGTCCAGGCGCCCGACCGTGGACAGCACCGGATCGCGCTGGCGCCAGCGCGCGGGCAACAGGTCGTAGACCAGGCGCCCGGCGTCCTTGGTCGAACAGGTGTAGCCGACCGGCTTGTGCAACAGCACGCACAGGCCCGGCGCGGGATCGAGCGGTTCCCCGTCGATGCGGATCGCGTCGTGGTCGACCGGATCGTCGGTGTAGAGCACCTCGCCGGCCGCATCGGTGACGCGGCCTTCGCGGAACAGGGCCTGCACCTGCTTGCGGCTGCCGTAGCCGAGGTTGGCGATATGGCGCACGATCTTCATGCGCGCGCCCCGGTGGCGGCGATGACCTTGAAGCCCGCGCTCTCGGCGGCCACGCGCACTTGTTCGAAGCGCGCCTCCAGCACGGCTTCGTAAGGCAGATGCCGGTTGGCGACCAGCCAGAGCTGGCCGTCGCGGTTCAGCGAGGACGCCGCGACCTCGATGAAGCGCCGGCCGATGTCCGGCCGCTCGCCGCGCGCCAGCGCATGGAACGGCGGATTGCTGACGATGACGTCGTACTTCTTCGGCAGGCCGGCGGCCACGTCGTGCCAGTGGAAGCCCAGGGCCACGCGCTGGGCGTGCGACACCAGGTTCTGCTCGGCCAGCGCCAGCGCGCGCTGCTCGGCCTCGAACAGATCCAGCGCAGTGATGCCCGCACAGCGCGTCAGCAGCGCATCGGCCAGGAAGCCCCAGCCGGCGCCCAGATCGGCCGCGCTGCCGCGCAGGTTGGCCGGCAGCGCATCGGCCAGCAGCTGCGAGGCCGGATCGATCCGGTCCCAGGCGAACACGCCCGGGCGGCTGCGGAACCGCCCGCCGAGGATCGGCCGGATCCGGTCCAGCGGCTGCCATTCGGCCAGCAGTGCCGCATCGTGCGAGCCATCCAGTGGCGGGCTCCAGAACACGCGGCAATGGTGCTTGGCCAGCGAGCCGCCCAGCCCGGTCAACCGCGCCAGATCCTTCTCCACCGACTTGGCGCCCTCGTCGTTGGCTACGCTCGCCACCACCCGCCCGCCGGGCGCGCAGCGCAGCACCGCCTGCGCCAGCAGCGCGCGCGTTTCTTCCTTCTGGCGCGGGGGCAGGAGCAGCACCAGCGGTGCCGGTACGACGGGCGCGTCTTCGGCCTCGACCTCGAACCCGTCGCGTTGCAGCGCGTCGAACACCGGCTTGAAGGTCTGCGTACACCGCAGCGCCAGCCCAAGGCCGCGCAAGGCCGCGCCGGGGCGCGCGCGCAGGAAGAGGGTCTGGCCGGCTTGGCCGGCGAGGCGGTTCGCGCTCAGGCCGTGCGCGAGGGCCTCGAGAGGAAGATCGGATATCGCCAAGGGGAGAGAACGCATAAGCGCGACGGGAGCCCCATTTTAGATCGAATGCACGCCATGGAGCCCGAGGTGACGGGGTGCCTCAGGGTTGTGCCCGCTAAGCACTCGATGGCGGCGCCGGCTCGGCTGTCCGGATCCATCGCACTCCAGCGCAAGGCGTGCCCTTTATCCCAAGACTCACGCGAGGCGTCGATACAGGGGCGACGAACACGCCAGGGCCGCGCTTGAGCTTGCAACTGGCCCGGTGCTACCTTCCCGGCCACATCGCGAATGTCTAAGGATGGAGCATGAAGATCAAAGCAAGCACGCTGACCTCTGCCGTTGCCCTGCTGTGCGCCATTGCGCCATCGGCCATGGCGCAACAGGTCACCATCTTCGATCTGGCAGATACCAACAAGGATGGTTTTGTCGACAAGGCCGAGGACGAAGCGGCCAATCTGAAGAGCTTCAAACGCTATGACACCGACGGCGACGGCCGGCTGTCCCAGGCGGAGATGGCCGCGAAGTTCCAGGGCCTGCCCGCTTCCGAGGTCGCCCGCGGCGTGAATGCCAACCTATCGCTGATGGATACCGACAAGGACGGCGCCATCTCCTGGGACGAGTTCAATCGCTGGTACTCGGCCAACATGTTCGATGGGCTGGACCAGGACCACGATGGCCGCCTGTCAAAAAGCGAGTTCATTCTCAACGAGAACGCACCCTGAGGCAGCAAGGCCTTGGACCGCTCGCAAAAAGAGCCCCATGCGGGGCTCTTTGTTCTTGAATGGTCGCAAGCGCTAGTGACGCGTGGGCGTATCCTTGGCCTTGCCTTTTCCGTCCCAGTTACCAGGCTGCCTGCCGATGGGACACACGGCCTCGTAGGCTAAGAAGCCTTTCCAATCGTCATTGGTCCAGGGGCGCGGCTGGAACCACCCGAAGCTGACCGGACACTTGGTATTGCCCGGATGTGGAACTGGACACCAAGGCAGGAAGTGGATCAGGAGCGCACCGCCGCCGGTGAAGGGATACGTCGGATTCCAGGCGGTGTTGCCCCAGTTGCCGTTGCGCTTCCAGCCTTCGGTACAGAACACGAACGGATCGTCCTGACGCGAATCCTTGCGGTAACCGATCGAGTTCTGCGCACGCGCCTGGCACGCCAACAGGATCAACAGCAACAGTGTCCAATGCAGCTTCATGCTCCACCTCCATGTCCGGAAACAGCCTCGCAGCCGGCGACCGCAGCCTGAGGGATGTCGGTCCGGGGCTCAGGACGGGATCTTACCAACTGTCCCGACCCTGGCAATGACAGCAATCCGGCGCGCGAGAGGCCCGAGATGGTTCAAATTGAAGCAATGTGACGCTATCGACGTTTGACCAAGCTCACACTTCGCAAAAGGCGGCCTAGGCTCACTGGAGCCTATCTCAGGGAATCGCCGCCTATCTGCTCCTGACCTTCCGATCCCCCAGCAGCGCGCTGATCACGATGCTGGCACCGAGCACGGCGCCGATGAAGAACAGGATCAGGGCGATGGTGGGATAGCCGAACAGCGTGCTGGCGGTGGGGATGCGCATCATCAGCGCCGAGGCCAGGATCAGGGCGGCGGTGACCACGCCGGCGGCCACGCGGTTGGCGATCTTCTGCAGGCTCTCCATCAGGTGCGATTCCTCCAGCCCGGAGATGCGCACCTGCATCTTGTTCTCCGAAAGCAGGCCCAGGATGTCCGACACGCGGCGCGGGCCCTCGCGGGCCAGCGTCTGCAGGTCCATCAGCTCGCTGGCCATGTTGGGCGAGGAGAACGACTGGCGCAGGCGGGCGCGCATGACGTGCTGCAGATGGCCTTCGACCACGGCCTTGGCATCCAGCTCGGGCGACAGCGCGCGGCACACCGTGTCCAGGTTCAGCAGGGCCTTGCCCAGCATCGACAGCTCCGGCGGCGTGCGCAGCCCGCAGGCCATCGCGATGCGCACCAGGTCCAGCACCACGCGGCCTTCGGAGCTGGTGGCGCTGTGCGCGGAGTAGCGGCTGATCAGCTGGCCGATCTCGCGGTTGAAGCGCTCGCCGTCGAAGTCCTCCAGCTGCGTGCCCAGGGCCAGCATTTCGCGCGCGACCTGCTCGCCGCGCCCGTCGACCGCGGCGAACAGCAGCTTGAGCAGGGTCTCGCGCTGGCCCGGCGGCACGTTGGCGACCATGCCCAGGTCGAAGATCGCCAGCCGATTGTCCGGGGTGACGCGCAGGTTGCCCGGATGCGGGTCGGCGTGGATCTCGCCGTAGACGAAGATCTGGTCGATGTAGCCGCGCAGCAGCGCCGCCGACAGCGGCAGCATCGAATGCTCGGTGCGGCGCAGGGGCGAGATCTGGTCCACGCGCACGCCCTGCACCAGTTCCATGGTCAGCACGCGGCGGCGGGTCAGGTCCCATACCGGGCGCGGCACCAGCAGCTCCGGGTGATCCTTCAGGTGGGTGGCGAAGCGCTCCAGGTTCTCCGCTTCGGCCACATAGTCCAGCTCGGCCACCAGGGTGCGGCCGAATTCCTCCAGCCAGTCGGAGAAGCGCAGGTTGCGGCCGACCTTGGTCAGCCGGTCGGCCGCGCCGGCGATCGAGCGCAGCATCGACAGGTCCGACAGCAGGCGCTGGGCCACACCGGGCTTCTGCACCTTCACCGCCACCACCGTGCCGTCGCGCAGCACGGCGCGGTGCACCTGCGCCAGTGAGGCGGTGCCCAGCGGCTCGGGATCGAAGTCCTCGAAGATCTTGCTCAGGCGCACGCCCAGCTCGGCCTCCAGCGCCAGGCGGATCTGCTCGGCCGGCACCGGCGAGACGTCCTCTTGCATGCGCTCCAGCGCCACTGCGTAGGCCGGCGGCACGATGTCCGGGCGCGTGGACAGCATCTGGCCCAACTTGATGAAGGTCGGGCCCAGCGCCTCGAGGTCGCGGCTGAACTCGTCCGGCGTGCCGTCGTCGACGGTGGCGGCCTGCAGCAGCGAGTCCTGCGAGAAGCCGGAGAACACACCGGAACGGCGGTACCGGAACAGGAACTTCATGATCTGCTTGCGCCGCTCCATCGCGCCCTCGCTGTGCGGGGCGGCGGACGGATCGCCGGGAGCGGACGCGGATGGTTCGGTCATGCGGGCCAGGCCTTGAGACAGGTCCGCGATTGTGTGAAGACGGCAGTCGGTGCAGGGTGAACGGGCGGCGGCGCCGCGCTGCGGGAGCATCACCTCGCAGCCTGCCTGTAGAGCGGAGCTTGTGGCAATCCCCTCTTGGGGACTCCGCTGCTCTTGGATCGGCTGGTGGGAAAGCCCCAGCGGAGCAAGCTCCGCTCTACAGGGGAGCGGCCCTACCCCTGCAGCTCGCGCAGCGTCACCGACGGCGGGGCGTCGAGCACCTTGCGCGTAGCGATCAGGCCGGCGATCAGCGCGGCCAGCATGCCCAGCGCGCCGCCGACCACGGCCAGCGTCCAGTTCGGCTGCCACGGCAGGTCGAACACCCGCACCGCGACCACCCCGGACAGCACCGAGGCGGCGATGGCCGCCACCAGGCCGGAGAGCAGGCCGATGGCGGCGAACTCGGAGGCCTGCGCGGCGCGCAGCTGGCGCCGGCTGCCGCCGAGCACACGCATCACCCCGCCCTCGAGCAGGCGCTCGTCCTGGCTGGCGCTGACCGCGGCCATCAGCACCAGCAGGCCGGCCGCCAGCGAGAACCAGAACACCACCTGCACCACCGTGCTGACCTGGTCGGCGGTACTGCGCACCTGGGTCAGCACCTGGTCGATGTCGATCACCGACAGGTTGGGAAAGGCCTGCACCAGCTGCGCGGTGAAGCGCGGGTGGTCGGGCGGCACGCGCACGGCGGTGATGTGGCTGGCCGCGTAGTCCTGCAGCACGCCGGGCGAGACCAGCACGAAGAAGTTGGGCTTGAAGCTCTCCCAGTCCACCTTGCGCAGGCTGGTGATCCTGCCTTGCAACGTCTGACCGGCGATATCGAAGCTGACCGTGTCGCCGAGCTTCCAGCCCAGCTGCTCGGCGAAGCCCTCCTCGACCGACAGCTCGGTGCCCGACGTCGGCGCCGCGCCCCAGAACCGGCCGGCGGTCACCTTGTTGTCCTCGCGCAGCGTGGCCGCGGTGGAGAGATTGAACTCGCGTTCGGCGCGGCGGCGTGCCTCCTCGTCGGCATAGCGGGCGCCGCTGGTCGCCTCGCCGTTATGGGTCATCAGGCGGCCGCGCACCATCGGGAACAGCGTCGGCGCGCCCAGGCCCTGGCGGGCGATGAACTCGGACACCGACGGCACCTGGTCGTCCTGCACGTTGATGATGAAGCGGTTGGGCGCGTCGGCCTGCAGCGCCACCTGCCAGCGGTTGAGCAGGTCGGTGCGCACGAAGGTCAGCAGCAGCAGGGCCATCAGCCCCAGGCCCAGGGCGGCGATCTGCGCGATGCTGGTACCGGCGCGGCGGCTGACGTTGGCCAGGCCGTAGCGCAGTGCGCCGCGCAGGCGGCGACGCAGGCGGCGCACGGCCAGGATCAGCAGCAGCGCCAGCCCGGCCAGCACCGCCAGCGTGGCGGCGATGCCGGCCAGCATGGCCAGGCCCAGCGTGGCCGATCCGGCCTGCCACCACAGCAGCGCGCCCAGGCCGATCAGGCCGGCCAGCCCGACCAGCCAGGCGCTGGGTTCGGTCGGGTCCAGGTCGCGACGCAGCACGCGCAGCGCCGGCACCCGGCGCAGCGCCAGCACC
Organism: Pseudoxanthomonas sp. SORGH_AS_0997; assembly: GCF_031453535.1. Taxonomy (NCBI): domain Bacteria; kingdom Pseudomonadati; phylum Pseudomonadota; class Gammaproteobacteria; order Lysobacterales; family Lysobacteraceae; genus Pseudoxanthomonas; species Pseudoxanthomonas sp. SORGH_AS_0997. Next base: position 3,984,888 of record NZ_JAVIZI010000001.1, on the reverse strand, counting down.
GGCGGCGCGCCGAAGGCCAGCAGCACGACCAGGCCGACGCCGTAGCCGCGCAGCACCGGCAGCCAGCCCGCCGGCGGGATCGCCACCTTCAAGGCCTGCGCCAGCCAGCCGCCGATGGCCCACTGCAGGGCGAAGGCGATGGCCACGCCGACGGTGCAGGCGATCAGCCCCAGCAGGACCAGTTCGCCCACATGGATGCCGACCAGGCGCGACTGCTGCGCGCCCAGGCAGCGCATGACCGCCACACCGGACAGATGCCGCTCGCTGTGCCGGCGCGCGGCCATCGCCACGGCCACCGCCGCCAGGATCACCGAGACCAGCGCGGCCAGGCCGAGGAAGCGGCTGGCGCGATCCAGCGCCGAGCGCACTTCCGGGCGCGCGTCCTGGATGGTCTCCAGGCGCTGGCCGCGGCCCAGCGCCTCACGCGCGGTCGCGGTGAAGCGCTCCACCGCGCCGGCGTCGCCGGCCACCACCAGCCGGTAGCCGATGCGGCTGCCCAGCTGCACCAGCCCGGTGGCGGGCAGGTCGTCGGCATTGAGGAAGACCTTGGGCGCGACGTTGAAGTAATCCAGCGCGGCATCGGGCTCCTGGGTCACCAGCGCGACCAGCGTCAGCGTCGCATCGCCCAGGCTGACGCGATCGCCAAGCTTCGCACCCAGCGTGTCGGCACCGGCGCGGGTCATCCACAGCGTGCCGCGCGCGGGGATGCCGCGGGCCGCGTGTTCGCCGGGCATGGCCGCATCGACCAGGGTGAAGCTGCCGCGCAGCGGAAAGCCCGCGCCCAGCGCGCGCAGATCGCCCAGCCGCAGCTGCGCGTCCTCGCCCTGCCCGACGCGGATCATGGTGTTGAGCTCGGTGGTCTGCGCGCTGCGCAGGCCGCTGGCCTTGGCCGCCTCCAGGATCGTGCCGCCGATGGGCGCATCGCCGCGCACCACCACATCGCCGCCGAGCAGGCGGTTGGCCTCGATCGCCAGCGCGCGCCCGGCGCGGTCGGTGACGAAGCCCACCGAACTCACCGCCACCACCGCCAGCACCAGCGCGGCCAGCAGGATGCGGATCTCGCCCGCGACCAGGTCGCGCCGCAGCTGGCGCCAGGCCAGGCGCAAGGTGTTCATGCGCCGGCCACCAGCACGCCGTTGTCCAGGCGCAGCACGCGCGTGCAGCGCGCGGCCAGCGCCTCATCGTGGGTGACCAGCACCAGCGTGGTGCCGGCCTGGGCGTTGAGCGCGAACAGCAGTTCCTCGATGGCATGACCGGTGCGCTGGTCCAGGTTGCCGGTGGGCTCGTCGGCGAACAGCAGCGCCGGCCGGGTCACGAAGGCGCGCGCCAGCGCCACGCGCTGCTGCTCGCCGCCGGACAACTGGCGCGGGTAGTGGCCCAGGCGGCCGGACAGGCCGACCTCGTCCAGGATGCGTTCGGCCGGGGCCTGCGGATCGGCATCGCCGCGCAGCTCCAGCGGCAGCATCACGTTCTCCAGCGCGGTCAGCGAGGGCAGCAGCTGGAAGTTCTGGAACACGAAGCCCACCTTCTCCCCGCGCACCTTCGCCCGCCCGTCCTCGTCCAGCGCCGAGAGCACCGCCCCGTCCAGCGTGACCGTGCCGCTGCTGGGCACATCCAGCCCGGCCAGCAGCGAGAGCAGCGTGCTCTTGCCCGAGCCCGAGGCACCGACGATGGCCACGGTATCGCCGGGGGCGATCTCGAAGGACACAGCGTCGAGGATGGTCAGCGTGCTGCCGGGCAGTCGAACCTGCTTGCCCAGCGCCTGGACCTGCAGCACCGGCATGCGCCGGGAAGTGAGGGAGGTGTCAGCGTGCGGCAAGGCGGCGTCGGCCATGATGAGAAAGTCTTCGGGAACGGGAAAGATGACGATGCCTTCAGCTTATGCGGCCATCGCGCGCGCCATGCAATGGGCGCTGGCGCTGTGCGTGCTGACATTCATGCCACCTGCGTTGGCCCAAACGCCTGCCGGCGGCAAGACCGTGCTGGTGATGGGCGACTCGCTCTCGGCCGGCTACGGCCTGGGCCCGCGCGAGGGCTGGGTGCCGCTGACCGCGGTCAAGCTCAGCCGCGAGGCGCCCGGCTGGACGCTGGTCAACGCCAGCGTCAGCGGCGAGACCAGCGCCGGCGGCGCGGCGCGCATCGGCGCCCAGCTGCAGCGGGTCAAGCCGGCGGTGGTGGTGATCGAACTGGGCGCCAACGATGGCCTGCGCGGCCTGCCGCTGGCGCAGACCAAGGCCAATCTGGACAAGATGATCCGGGCCTCGCAGGGCGCCGGGGCCAAGGTGCTGGTGCTGGGCATGCGCATGCCGCCCAACCTGGGCCGCGACTACACGCAGGGGTTCGCCGACACGTTCAGTGCGCTGGCTAAACAATACAAGACGGCCTTCGTGCCGTTCTTCCTCGAGCCCATCGCCAGCGATCGGGCCAACTTCCAGCCCGACAACCTGCACCCCACCGCGGCCGCGCAGCCGGCGATCCGCGACCACGTCTGGCCGGCGCTGGCGCCGCTGCTGAAGTAAGGTTCGCCCGTGCCGGATCCCCGCACGGGGCTGCGCCGCTGCAGCGCCCCTGGGACCGTCTTCGCATTTCTCCAATGCCCGCTTCATGCCTGGGAAACATCGCCCCACCCATGATCGGACCGACTTCCCCAGCGGAGCGTTCCCATGTTGCGTGCCCTGTTTGTCGGTGGCGTCGTGGACAACAGCGAAATGGATCTGGACGGCCCACAGCCGCCGGTCCACTACCCCGAGAACGGCCATACCGGCCATCCCCGCTACCGCCTGCACTTGGTCGGCAAGCACGCCCCGGACGACGCGGTGGTCTACGCGGTCTACGGCGCGCCTGACCTGCCCAGCGAGGAAGTCCAGCGGGTCGCCGAGGAGCGCGGCTACGCGAGGCGCTTCGAGGCCTCGCCACAGCCGGTCGAGTAAGCCCGCGTTCCGCGGCGGGCCCTGCCCGCCCGGATTCGCCAGGGCCGGCGCGACTCAGGAGGTGCCCAGCGGCACGACCTTGCGCACCTGGTCCAGCCATACGTATTGCGCATGCGCGGGATGGTCGATGTCGTCCAGGCGCAGCAGCGCGTTGTTGCCCTCGTTGCCGTCATAGTCGCGGAACAGCTGCACGGTGGGCCGCACGGTCACGGTGCCGCGCAGCTCGCGCCCGTCATCCAGGGTCAGCACGACCCTGGCTTCGGAGGGGAGTTCGGTGATCAGGGTTTCCAGACGTGCGATTTCGATCGGATCGGTGTGCACGCGATCGGCGAGCTGGCTCATGCGCGGGGTCTTGTCGAGGGAAAGACCGCGATGCTGGCGAACGGCCCCGTAACGGCGCGTCGAGGCCTGCGGCACGCATCGGACTTTTCCTACACGGCGACGGGGCGCCGCCCGAGTGTGGACAACTCCGTCACGGATCACGCTGGCCTCCGGCATCCCCCGGTGCCATGAGGTGACCCCATGCAGCGTCTCCTGCTCACCGTCGCCGCGCGCGAACAGGGCTGGCAGCTCTACGAAGGCGACCAAGGCCGCCAGTTCTTCGAGGATCGCGAGGAGGCGCTGCACACCGCCGCGCTGATCGCCGCCACCCTGCACCAGCGCCACGGCATCCGCAGTGGGGTGGTGATGGACATGGCCGGCTGCGAGGCGGTGCTGGTGTCGCGGCACGGGTAGGGACGGCGGGTTCCCAGCGCTTGATGCAGAAGGCGTCGGCGCTACCCCACGATCCCCGACAGCTGCCGCAGGGCCTGCTCGAAGGTGTCCACCGGCTGGCCGCCCTGCAGCAGGTGCTGCTGGTTGAACACCAGCGAGGGCACCGCGCTGATGCCGGCCTGGCGCCAGTGCGCCTCGTCCTGGCGCACGGCCTGGGCATAGCGGTCGCTGCCCAGCACCGCGCGGGCCTCGTCGGCCGGCAGTCCGGCCTGCGCGACGATCTCGGCGAGCACCGCGTGATCGGACACGTCCAGGCCCTCGGTGAAGTACGCCGTCAGCAGTGCCTGCTTGAGCCGCAGCTGCGCCTGGGCGTCGTCCCGTTCGCCGGCCCAGTGCAGCAGCCGGTGCGCATCGAAGGTGTTGAAGCTGCGCGTGCGCTTGTCCAGGTCGAAGACGAAGCCCAGCTCGGCCCCGCGCGCACGGATCGCCTCACTGTTGGCCCTGTACTGCTCGGCGCTCATGCCGTACTTGCGCATCAGCCGCTGCTGCAGGTCCTCGCCGCCGGGCGCCAGGTCCGGGTCCAGTTCGAACGGCTGGAAATGCAGGTCCAGCTGCAGCCCCTCGATGCGCTGGGCGGCGGTCAGCAGCGAGGCCAGGCCGATGGCGCACCACGGGCAGACCACGTCGGAAACGAAATCCACGCGCACCGGGCGGCCGATGCTGTCGGGAACCGCGCTCATGCCCTTCTCCTGTGCCAAGTCAGATGCGCATTGCAGCGCGCCGCGGCGTGCGCCTCAACGGCGCCGGTGGGACGGACCGTCGCCTCAGCCCTTGGGCAGGGATTGCCTGATCTTGCCGATGTCCGCCCAGGGATCGGCCTTGAGGCGCGCGGCGCGCTGCAGCGCCTTGTCCAGGGTGAACTGGCCCGGCGAGGTGATCCGACCCAGGTCCTCCCAGCGCAGTGGCACGGCCACCGTGGCGTGCTCGCGGGCGCGCAACGACCAGCTGCACACGCTGGTGTTGCCGCGCCCGTTGCGCAGCCAGTCGATGAAGATCCGCCCCTCGCGCTTGGCCTTGCTCATCGTGGCGATGTACAGCGTCGGCCGGTGCTGGGCCATCGCATTGGCGAAGGCCTCGCAGAAGGCCTTGGCCGTGTCCCAGTCCGGCCCTGGCGTGATCGGCACCACCACGTGCAGCCCCTTGCCGCCGGACAGGCGCACGAAGCTCTCCAGCCCGGCCTGGCGCAGGTTCTCGCGCACCTCGCGCGCGGCGTCCTTGGTCGCCGCCCAGGACACGCCCGGCCCGGGATCGAGGTCGAACACCAGCCGGTCCGGCCGCTCCGGCGCGGCCACGGTCGAGCCCCAGGGATGCAGCTCCAGCGTGTTCATCTGCACCAGCGCCAGCACGCCCTCCACGTCCTCGACGTAGAGGTAGTCCTCCTTGCCGCTCTTCTGCCGCAGCGGAATCGCGTGCACGCCCGGGCCGAGCGCGGCGGCGTGATGCTTCTGGAAGAAGCACTGCCCGCCGGCGCCATCCGGGCAGCGCAGCAGCGACAGGGGCCGGCCCGCCAGTTCGGGCAGCAGCAGCGGTGCGATGCGCCGGTAGTAGTCGGCGACCTGGCCCTTGGTGATGCCGTCGGCCGGGTACACGACGCGCTCGGGATGGGTGATCGTCACCGCCCGCTCCGGCGCGGCGGCGTCCTGCTTGATGTCCACCATCGACTTGTCCTCGCGCAGTCGCAGGAAGGCGGCCTGGCGCAACAGGCCCTCCTTGCCCCAGCCGCGATAGGCCACCTCGGCCACCAGCTGCGGCCTGACCCAGTGCACGGAGCGCGCGTTGAACGGCACGTGCGCCGGCAGCGCCACGGCGGCCTTGTCGGTGTGCAGGGGCTTGAGGGTCTTCAGCAGCGCGGTCAGCGTCGCGTCGTCGAAGCCGGTGCCGACGCGGCCCACGTACTGCAGCGCCCCGTCCTTCAGACGCGCCAGCAGCAGCGAGCCGAAGCCGGTGCGCGCACCCTTGGGCGGGGTGTAGCCGACGATGGCGAACTCGTCGGACTGCTCGTGCTTGGTCTTGATCCAGGTGCCGCTGCGCTGACCCACATACGGCGCATCGGCACGCTTGCTGACGATGCCTTCCAGCCCGGCCTTGCCACTGGCGGCGAAGACCTCCTGGCCATGGCCGATCACATGCTCGCTGTAAGCGATCAGGCCGGGCTTGGGGCCGATCAGCGTCTTGAGCAGCGCCTTGCGCTCGGCCAGCGGCGCGCGGCTGATGTCGACGCCGGCCACGCCGGGCAGGTCGAACACCAGATAGCGCAGCGGCGCCTTGGAAGTGCCCTCGATGCTGCGCTGCAGGGCGGCGAAATCGCTGCGGCCCTGTTCGTCGATCACCACCAGCTCGCCATCCAGGCGCGCGTCGTCCACCGGCAGCGCGCGCACGGCCTCGACCACCTCGGGAAAGGTGGCGTTCCAGTCCAGGCCGTTGCGCGAGCGCAGCCGCACCTGGCCATCGACCAGGTCGGCCAGCAGCCGGTAGCCGTCCCACTTGATCTCGTGCAGCCAGTCCTCGCCGGCCGGCGGCTGCGCGCGCAGCGTGCACAGCTGCGCGGCGAAGCCGGCCGGATACGGCGCATCGCGTGCGCCTTCCAGGGCCAGCGCGCGCCGGCGCACATCGGCGCCGCGCTTGCTCGCGGCACGCGGCGCGGCCTTGCCGGGTCGCGCGGCCTTGGCACGCGCCTTCGATCGCGCTGGAACGTCCGGCTTGGACGCGGCGCCATCGACCAGGTCGTCGGCCTCCGCATCGGCCGCGAACGCGTCGTCGCGCTTGATCAGCAGCCATTGCTTCTGCCGGCCTTTCATCTGCGTGCGCACCAGCTTCCAGGCGCCGCCGAGCTTGTCGCCGCTGAGCACGAAGTCCAGCTTGCCCGCCGCGATCGCCGCCAGCGGATCGCCCTCGCAGGCCCAGTGCCCGTGGTCGAACACGTCCACGTGACCGGCGCCGTAGTGGCCCTTGGGGATATCGCCCTCGAAGGTCGCGTAGTCCAACGGATGGTCTTCCACCTCCACCGCCAGGCGCTTCTCGCCCGGGCGCAGCGAAGGGCCCTTTGGCACGGCCCAGCTCTTGAGCACGCCGTCGGCCTCCAGACGGAAGTCGTAATGGCGCGAGGAGGCGTGATGCAGCTGCACCACGAAGATCGGCCGATGGCGCGCGACCTTGCCGTCGCCGCGCGGCTCGGGCGTCTGGTCGAAGCGGCGCTTGCGCGCGTACTCGTGCAGCGACATGTCAGATCACCTAGCCCGCCTTGCGTAGCGGTGCCTTCTTCGCCGGCTTCTTGGCCGACTTGGCGGGAGCCTTCTTGGCGGTCTTCTTGGCCGCCTTCTTCACCGCCTTGGTGGCCTTGGCCGGGCGCTTGGCGACCTGGTCGGTGGCGGTCTTCTTGGCCGGCGTGCGCTTGTTCTCGCCCAGCGACTTCTGCAGCAGGGCCATGAAGTCGACCACGTTGGTGGCATCGCCCTCGCGCTCGTGCTGCGCCGGCTCATCGACCTTCGCCGTGGCGCCCTTGGCCTGGATGCGCTCGGCGATGATGGCCTGCAGGCGCTCGCGGAACTCGTCGTGGTACTCGTCCGGTTTCCACTCCCCGCTCATGGACTGGATCAGCTTGCGCGCCATCTCCATTTCCTTGGGCGAGACGCGGTAGTCCCCGGCGTTGCCACTGGGCAGCTTGTAATCGTCCGGGGCGACCAGCTCCTGCGGATAGCGCAGCAGCATCAGCACCAGCGCGTCGCCCTGCGGCAGCACCGCGCACAGGTACTGGCGGGTGCGGATCACCACCCGCGCGATGCCGGCCTGGCCGGTGTCGCGCAGGGTCTCGCGCAGCAGCACATAGCCCTTCTCGGCCTTCTTGCCGGGCACCAGGATGTAGGGCTTCTCGTAATAACGCACGTCGATGTCGGCCGCGTCGACGAAGGTCTCCACCTCGACCGACTCATGGCCTTCCGGCGCGGCGGACTTGATGTCCTCCTGCTCGACCACGACGTAGTTGCCCTTGTCGTATTCGAAGGCCTTGACGATGTCCTTCCACGGCACTTCCTCGCCGGTCTCGGCGTTGACGCGCTCGAAGCGGATCGGCGACTTGTCGCGCGAATCGAGCATGCGGAAGTGCAGATCGACCTTGCGCTCGCCGGACATCAGCGACACCGGCACATTGAGCAGGCCGAAGGTCAGGGTGCCGCTCCAGATCGGTCGGGCCATGACGGGTCCTTCGCACGCGGCAGGCGCCGCAAGGCCCCCGAGTGTGCGAACTGCGCCCGTGGATGGATCGTGACGGGCCGGCGGCGACTCAGTCCGCGTCGGGCAGCGCGTAACTCAGGTCGTAGAAGTGCTGGCCGTGCTCGATGCGGATGGCCAGCGTGCCGGTGATGCCGGCCAGCGCGCCGGTGCCCGATCCGGGCGAGACCTGCACCTCCAGCTGCTGGCGCTCGCCCTGCATCACGCCGCGATGCACCAGCACGAAGCTGCCGGTCCTGCCGTCCAGCGTGCCGGTGACCCGCTCGATGGCCACGTACGAGGCCGAGGTCGGCACCGCGGCGCGCGCGGCCAGCATCTCGCCGACGCCGGTGCCGACCAGGTCGCCGCTGAAGCGCTTGTCCAGCGACAGGCGCGAGAGGCTGTTGCCATCGTCCGCCTCGGGGCCGATCCCGCCCTGGGGCTGCAGCTTGACCTCGAAGGTCCCGGTGGCGTGATGCATGGCAGGCTCCCGTGCGCAGGCGAATGACATCGATGCAAGGCGCCGAGTCTAGCCCAAGCCGCAGTCTTCCCTTCAGTGCCTGGTGGGAGCCGCCATGGCGGCGATGGGGCTCTACCGGTGGAAGCCCGAAATTTCGGGAACGCCACATCGCCGCCATTGGCAAAACAGGCCGCAAGGGTCCCACCCGTGGAGCGGAGCTTGCTCCGCTGGGGCCTTTCCCGCGAACCGAACGAAGAGCAGCGGAGCAAGCTCCGCTCTACAAGGAGGCTCCGACTCGATCTGGGAGACAGTTGCTCCCACCGAGCGCGGAAGGCGCGGCATAACGCCGGCCAAACGCGACGCGCGCGAGCCCCGGCGGCCGGCGCAACTTCAGGGGCACGGGCGTAGCATCGGCGCATCCCCCAAGGCGGGAGTTCCGTCATGAAGCGCTCTGCCCTCTTCGCCAGCGTGCTGCTGGCCGCCCTCAGCCTGCCGGCGCTGGCCGCGCAGTCCAACGTCACCGACCCGAACCTGCCCCGCGCCCTGCCCGCGCAGGGACCGGTATCGGTGTCCTGGACCGATCCGGCGCAGTTCACCGACATCCGCAACAGCCCCAACCGCTGGGAAGCCCAGCGCGGCACCTGGGTCACCGACCTGGCCGGCTATCTGCGCCAGGCCGCCGCCAAGCAGCTGCCGCCCGGGCAGACGCTGGATGTGCGCATCACCGACATCCATCGCGCCGGCGAGTACGAGCCCTGGCACGGGCCGTCGGCCGATCACATCCGCTTCCTCAAGGACATCTATCCGCCGCGCCTGAGCTTCGACTACACCCTGCACGACGCCAGCGGCAAGGTCGTCGACCAGGGTCAGGCCAAGCTGGTGGACCTGTCGTATCTGATGGGCGCCCGGCCGATGGACAGCGATCCGCTGCGTTACGAGAAGCGCATGATCGACCAGTGGACGCGACGCGAGCTGGGCCCGGACACGCGCGCGGCCGGCGCGCCGTGAAGGCCGCGGCGCGTGGGCAGGTACAGTTGAACCCTGCACGCACCGCCGCCATCTTCCAGCCTTCTCCTTGAGACCGCAGGCCCCGCCATGTCCGACTTCGACCTGACGCCCCCCGACACCCTCCAGCGTGCCGAACTGATCGCCGGGCTGAGCGAGGAGGAGCGACATGTCCTGCTCCAGCACGGCACCGAGGCGCCGTTCTGCGGCGCCTTCCTGGACAACAAGCTCGAGGGCGTCTACACCTGCCGGCTGTGCGGGCTGCCGCTGTTCGCCTCCAGCGCCAAGTTCGACTCCGGCACCGGCTGGCCCAGCTTCTTCAAGCCCTTCGATCCGGCCCACGTCAAGACCATCCGCGACACCAGCTACGGGATGATCCGCACCGAGATCACCTGCGCGCGCTGCGGCAGTCACCTGGGCCATGTCTTCCCCGACGGGCCGCCGCCGACCTACGAGCGCCACTGCCTCAATTCGGTCTCGCTGGCCTTCACCGAGGCCGGTCAGCCGCTGCCCGACCCGCTGCGTCGCGGCGGCGCCGAGGCGCAGCTGGCGCAGGCCGCCTGAGCGCGGCGCATCAGCGCCAGCTGAAGTCCCACCGCGTCAGGCGCCCGTCGCCGTCGCGGTCGTACTGGGCCATGGCCTGTTCGGCGTAATCGACAAACTCGGCCTCGCTGATCAGCTTGTCGTAGTTCTTGTCCATCGCCTCGATCCGCGCGCGGGCCGTGCCTTCGCGGCCGATGCCGCCGGTGTTGGGGTCGATCGAGGCGCGCATCTCGTCCAGGGTGATGAAGCCGTCGTGGTCCAGGTCCAGGGCGGCGAAGGAGGCGCGGGCGCCGGCGTCGTACTCCGCCAGGTCCACCACGCCGTCGTGATCGGCGTCGAGCTGTTCGAAACGCGCCTGCGAGACCTGCGCCAGCACGGGCGCGGACAGGCCCAGCAGGACCAGGCCGAGCAGCGGTTCGGGACGGAGACGGGGCATCGCGGGCGCGCCAGGCAGGACGAGGGCGCCATCCTGCCATGCCGCGCGCCGCCGCAGCCAAGCCGGCGCCGGCGATTCCCATGCCCGGCTATGCTGTGCCCATGAGCGTGTACGTGGACGATGCGGTCTGGCCCTGGCGCGGGCGCCGCTGGGCGCACCTGATGGCCGACTCGCTGGACGAACTGCACGCCTTCGCCGCGCGGCTGGGCATGCCGCGCCGCAGCTTCCAGGACAAGACCAGCGGCGCGCATTACGACATCGACGCGGACACCCGCGCGCTGGCCCTGGCGCTGGGCGCGATGGCGATCTCGCGCCACCGCGACCGCGCCCAGGTGCGCGCGGTGATCGCGCGGGCCAAGGCGCAGGGACGCGGGCTGGCGCCATAGCGGGGCTGGGCGGGCCCTGGCCGTCGCCGCCCCAGGGCGTCTTCGGGCGGCGCGAGGCCGATCAGCGGCCCGGATGGGGTTCGTCCGCCTCCCGCCTACGCGGCCGAAGCGAAGATCCGGCCTGCTCCCGCGCCGCGCGCTCAGCCGGCCTCGCTGGCCAGGCGCAGGTCGAAGCCCAGCAGTTGGCTCAGCGCGCGCATGGCCTCGTCGTCGCGGCGCAGCGCCATCCAGCCGCCATAGCCGTCGGCATCGGCGTTCCAGCACCACAGCGTGTAGCCGTGCGGGCGCAGGCTGTCGTAGGCGATGGACAGCAGCTGCGGCACGTCCAGCCCCTCCATGAAGTCCTCGTCGTCGCGGTCGCCGCCCCACTCGATCTGCAGGCCGTAGCGCGCGGCCAGCTCGTCGAGCGCCTCCATCGTGGCGTCGATGTCGTCCGGGCCGACGAAGAAGCCCGAGGTCCAGTCCACGATGTCGCGCAGCAGCCAGGGCAAAGGCTGGTCGTCGCCGGCGGCCAGGCGCTCGCGCAGCAGGTCGAACTGGCGCACGGCGGTGTCCTCGTCGCCCGGATTGATCAGCACCAGCAGGTTCCAGGCCAGCGCCTCGGGCGTGTCGGCCTCGTCCAGGTCCAGACGATCGGCGTCGTCTTCGTAGTCGGCGGTGTTGTCGGGCATGGCGGAACTCGGCGTGCGGGAAAGGGGCCGGCCCTCGCACGGGGTGCGCGCGGCCGGGGCGGCCATTATCCTGTGCGCCCTCGTTGCCCGCAGTGACCGTCCCACCATGTCCGAGACCCCTCCCGACCGCCTGGCCGTCGATCCGTCCAGCCGCTTCCACGATCAGGCCGCGCTGGACCGCGGCGTCGGCGTGCGCTTCAACGGCGTCGAGCGCGACAACGTGGAGGAGTACAGCGTGTCCGAGGGCTGGATCCGCGTGCAGGTGGGCAAGTCGCTGGATCGCCGCGGCCAGCCGATGACGCTGAAGATCAAGGGCAAGGTCGAGCCGTACTTCAAGACCGAGGCGGCTTGATCGCCGCGTTCCCATGGGCCCTTGTGGGCCTTTAGGCCCATGAGAGCAAGGGTTTCCCGAGAAAGCCCCTCGCCGCCATGGCGGCTCCCACTTGTAGAGCGGAGCTTGTGGCAATCCCCTCTTGGGGACTCCGCTGCCCTTCGTTCGGTTCGTGGGAGAAGGCCCCAGCGGAGCAAGCTCCGCTCTACAGGGAGGGGGCTGCAAGATTTGAGGGGGATTTGCTCCCACCTGGCGATAGCGCTCAGCGCTGGCGGGTTTCGAGCAGGTCCAGGTTGCGGACGAGCTTGCGCGAGACTTCTTCGGAGATCTTGCGTTCGCGCGCCAGGCGGAACAGTTCGGCGCGCTCGGCGCGCAGGCCGGCCTGGCGCATCTGGCGTTCGACCTGTTCGATCCGGCGCGCCTGGGCCGGGGCGATGTCGGCCTCGCCGCCCAGGCGGTCGACGTGACGCTGGTAGAGCTGGCTGACGCGCTCGGCGCAGGCGCCGTAGAGCTCCTGGTCCTCGACCGCCTCGGCCGAGGCCACCAGCCGCTGGCGCTCGCTCTCCACCGCCACCAGCGCCGCGCGGGCGGCGGCCTTGCGCGCCAGGTCCTCTTCCAGCTGGTCTTCCTGCTCCTCGGGCAGCTGCAGGTTCTTCAGCAGCGGCGGCAGCGCCACCGAGGCGATCAGCAACGAGACCAGGATCACCGCGGCGGCCAGGAAGATCGCCAGGTCGCGCGCCGGGAACGGCGAACCGTCGCCCATCGCCAGCGGCAGGGTCAGCACGCCGGCCAGGGTGATGGCGCCGCGCACGCCGGCCAGCGAGGTCGCCACGATGATCCGCCAGTTGGGGCTGGTCCGCTCCACGCCGCGCGCGCGGTCGCGCAGGAGGTTCAGACCCAGCGACACCCACACCCAGATCAGGCGCAGCAGGATCAGGCCCAGGCTGATGGCGGCCACGTAGATGGCCAGCCACCACGGCTGCAGGTGGCCGGTCTCGTCGATGCTGCGGATGGCGTTGCGCACGATGCCCGGCAGCTGCTCGCCCAGCAGGGTGAAGACGATGCCGTTGAGGGTGAACTGCACCATGTCCCACACCGCCGTGCGCTGGATGCGCACGCTGGCCGCGGCGCGGCCGGACAGCTCGACATAGCTCATGGTGATGCCGGCCGAGACCGCCGCCAGGATGCCCGAGGCGCTGACCGCCTCGGCCACCACGTAGGCGGCGAACGGGGTCAGCAGGCTGACCAGGATCGACGAGCCGGCCTCCTCGCCAAAGTGGCGCATGATCCAGCGCTGCAGCACGTTGATCGCCCAGGTCACGCCGATGCCGCAGCCCAGGCCGGCCAGCGCCACCCACAGGAAGGTCAGCGAGGCGTCGGCCAGCGAGAAGGCGCCGGTCAGCGCGGCGGCCACGGCGAACTGGAAGCACACCAGGCCCGAGGCGTCGTTGAGCAGCGATTCGCCTTCCAGGATGTGCATCAGGCGCTTGGGGATGGGCACGCGCGAGGAGATCGCCGACAGCGCCACCGGGTCGGTGGGCGAGAGGATGGCCGCCAGGGCGAAGGCCACCGCCACCGGCATCGCCGGGATCATCCAGTGGATCAGGAAGCCCGCCCCGACCACGGTGAACACCACCAGGCCCAGGGCCAGCTCCAGGATCACCGTGCGGTCGCGGGAACAGCCCCTGCTTGGGGATGCGCCAGCCGTCCAGGAACAGCAGCGGCGGCAGGAACAGCAGGAAGAACAGCTCCGGGTCCAGCTCCACGCCGTGGTTGAACATCGAAATGACCGCGCCCAGCCCGATCTGCACCAGCGGCAGCGGCAGCGAGAACGGCAGGACGCGGACCAGGAAACCACTGGCGGCCACGGCCAGTAGCATGGCCAGGACGATTTCGATCGAGTGCATGACGGTGAACTTACCAGACCGACATGCACTGTCTGCTGATCCGGACCGGGCGATGCGTCAGGTCTTGATCTTCCAGCCGGTGCGGAACATCGCCCACACCGCCACCAGGCACAGCACCAGAAAGCCGCAGATCGCCGCCAGGCTGACGCCGACGTCCACGTCGGCCAGGCCGAAGAAGCTCCAGCGGAAGCCGCTGATCAGGTACACGACCGGGTTGAACAGGGTGATCTTCTGCCACACCGGCGGCAGCATCGACACCGAATAGAACGCCCCGCCCAGGAATGTCAGCGGGGTGACCACCATCAGCGGGATCACCTGCAGCTTCTGGAAGTCGTCGGCCCACAGCCCGATGATGAAGCCGAACAGCGAGAAGGTCAGCGCCGTCAGCAGCAGGAAGGCCACCATCCACACCGGGTGCTGGATCTCGTAGGGCACGAACAGCCGCGCGGTCACCAGGATCAGCAGACCCAGCATCAGCGACTTGCTCGCCGCCGCGCCCACGTAGCCCAGCACCACCTCCACGAACGAGACCGGCGCGGAGAGCAGTTCGTAGATCGTCCCGGACCACTTGGGCATGTAGATGCCGAAGGAGGCGTTGGAGATGCTCTCGTTGAGCAGCGACAACATGATCAGACCCGGGATGATGAAGGCGCCGTAGCTCACGCCTTCCACCGACCCCATGCGCGAGCCGATCGCCGCGCCGAACACCACGAAGTACAGCGAGGTCGACAGCACCGGCGAGGCGATCGACTGGGTGATGGTGCGGAAGGTGCGCGCCATCTCGAAGCGGTAGATCGCCAGCACCGCATGCCAGTTCAGGCCAAGATTCATGCGCGCGCCTCCCGCACCAGGTTGACGAAGATCTCCTCCAGCGAGGACTGCGAGGAATGCAGGTCCTTGAAGTCGATGCCCTGCTCGCCCAGGCGCTTGAGCAGCGCAGCGATGCCGGTCTCCTCGGCCTGCACGTCGAAGGTGTAGACCAGCTGGGTGCCGCCGGCATGCAGCTCCAGCGGCAGGTCGGCCAGGGCGGCCGGCACGGCCTCCAGCGGCTGCTGCAGGGTCAGGGCCAGCTGCTTCTTGCCGAGCTTGTGCATCAGCGTGGCCTTGTCCTCCACCAACACCAGCCGGCCGCCGGTGATCACGCCGATGCGGTCGGCCATCTCCTCGGCCTCCTCGATGTAATGCGTGGTCAGCACCACCGTGGTGCCGCGATCGCGCAGGGCGCGCACCAGTTCCCACATGTCGTGGCGCAGCTCGACGTCCACGCCGGCGGTGGGCTCGTCGAGGAACAGCACGCGCGGCTCGTGCGCCAGGGCCTTGGCGATCAGCACGCGGCGCTTCATGCCGCCGGACAGCGCCATGATCTTGGCATCGCGCTTGTCCCACAGCGACAGATCGCGCAGCACGCGCTCCAGCAGCGCCGGGTCGGCCGGCTTGCCGAACAGCCCGCGCGAGAAGCGCACCGCGGCCCAGACGGTCTCGAAGGCCTCGGTCGCCAGTTCCTGCGGCACCAGCCCGACCAGCTTGCGCACGGTGCGGTAGTCGCGCACCACATCGTGGCCCTCGATCTGCACCGTGCCCTCGCCCGGGCGGACGATGCCGCACAGGATGCTGATCAGCGTGGTCTTGCCGGCGCCGTTGGGGCCGAGCAGCGCGAAGATCTCGCCCTTGCGGATCTCCAGGTCGACGCCCTTGAGCGCCTGGAAGCCGCCGTCATAGGTCTTGGTCAGCCCCTTAACCGAGATGGCCGAGGTCATGGTGGCTCCTGTGTTTCATGGATGGAACGACGCGCCGCGCGTGCGGGCGGCGGCGTAGCCTGCGGCAAGCCTCGTGATCGGGCAATGCAGGCCGGCGCGACGCTGTGTCCGTGCGTCGGGTTGGCGAGGGGCCTCTTGCGTTCGACGCGGGTGCCATCAAGGGCGCGCGGCAGCGGGTCGACGCGTGTGCGCTTGAACGCGACGGCGTACCTCCTCGTCGTGGCGAGCGCTGGCTAGCGTTCGCTGGCGCCGGGCTCGCCTGGGGCCAGGTGCGCATTGCGCCGCTGCGGCAGCAGGCGCCAGCCGAAGTTCACCCCAGCCGCCGCCAGCAGGATCAGCAGCGCCCCGAGCACCTGCGTCCAGGCCAGCGACTGGCCGAACGCGATCCGGTCGACCGCGATCGCCACCACCGGATAGACGAACGACAGCGCGCCGGTCATCGCGACGGGCAGCTTCTGGATGGCGCCGTACAGCAGCACGTACATCACCCCGGTATTCACCACTCCGAGCACGACCAGATCGAGCCACTGGCGTGGGCTGGAAGGCAAGGCATCGAACTGCGCGAACGGTGCCAGTAGCACGATGCCGACGCCCAGCTGCAGCAGCGCGAGCAGGTGCGGCGGCGTACCTTTCAGATGCTTGGTGACGATCGAGGACACCGCGTAGAGGAAGGCGGCACCGAGCGCCAGCGCGATCCCGTGCAGATACTCGCCCGGCACCGCGAGGACGGCGGGCGGCACGCGCACCACGCCTACCAGTCCGACGAACGCCAGCGCCAGCCACGCCAGGGTCGAGGCGCTGATGCGCTCGCGGAACACGATCGCACCGATGCCGACGAGCATGAACGGCTGCGTGTTGTAGACCGCGGTGGCCATCGAGATCGAGGCGCGCCCGTAGGCCGCGAACAGCAGCAGCCAGTTGCCCACGATCGCCAGCCCGCCGAACAGGACCAGCGCCAGCATCCGCGGCGAGAACGCCTTGCGCCGCAACAGGCCCAGCGCGGCGCAGACGATGATCAGGGTGGCGGCGCCGAACAGGCAGCGGAAGAACACCACATTGGTCGGCGACTGCTGCGAGGACACGACCAGCCAGCCGATCGTGCCGGACATGAGCATGGCCACGACCATCTCGGCCGCGCCACGGCGAATTTCGTTGGAGGCCATTGCCGGGAGTTCCTATCAAGCGTTCGGACGGCTGAAATTCTAGGAACCCAATCGCCTCGAATACATGCTAAAAATTACGCCAGAACTTGATTCTTCTTTCGGAATAAAGGCCATTATGGCAAAGCACCTTCCAACCCCCAGCGTCGCCACGCTGGACGCCATCGATCGCGCGATCCTCGCGGCACTGGCCCAGGACGCGCGCATGCCGAACAGCGAACTGGCCCGTCAGATCGGCCTGTCGGCGCCGGCCACCGCCGAGCGGGTACGCCGGCTTCAGCACCAAGGCGTGATCGCCGGGTTCGCGGTCGAACTCGATCCGCGCGCGCTGGGCTACACCTTGCAGGCGATCGTGCGGGTCAAGCCGCTACCGGGTCAGCTGCACCTGGTGGAGGAGCTGCTGCAGCGCATTCCCGAGTTCGTCGAATGCGACAAGGTGACCGGCGACGACTGCTTCATCTGCCGGCTCTACCTGCGCACGATCCAGCATCTGGACGGCATCCTGGCCAAGGTCACCGAGCGCGCGGAAACCAGTACCGCGATCGTGAAATCCACCCCCGTGCCGCGGCGGCTGCCGCCGCTGGTCGAAGCAGACTGAGCGAAAGGCAGGAGCCGCTTCGGCGAAGCCCAACGCTCCGCACGCACCCGCCATTGGATCTTGTGCCGCGCCGCGATCGTTCCACCACGGCCCGAACGGCCGTTGGCTCAGGCCGACGGCACACAGGCCGCGGCGCGGGCGCGCATCTGCTCGGCCTCGCGCGCGTTGCGGGTCAGTGCGGCGGCCTGCTCGAAGCAGGCGCGCGCCTCGTCGAGGCGGCCGAGACGTTCGAGCAGATCGCCGCGCACCGCCGGCAGCGCGGGGTACTCGCGCAGCGCGGCCTCGTGGATGAGCGTGTCGGCCAGCGCCAGGCCAGCCTGCGCACCGGCGGCGCGGCCCAGGGCGACGGCACGATTGAGCTCGATCACCGGCGACGGCGCGACCTGCGCCAGGCGCGCATACAGCGCGGCGATGCGCGGCCAGTCGGTGTCCTGGCTGCGCAGCGCGCGCGCATGGCAGGCCGCGATCGCCGCCTGCAGCGTGTACGGCGCGTCAGCGCCGCCCAGCCGCACGGCGCGCTCCAGCGCCTGCAGCCCGCGCGCGATCTGCAGCCGGTCCCAGCGCGCGCGGTCCTGCGCCTCCAGCAGCACCGGCGTGCCATCCGCCAGGGCGCGCGCGGCGGTGCGCGAGGCCTGCAGTTCCATCAGCGCCAGCAGGCCGAAGACCTCCGGCGCGCGCGGCATCAGCCCGGCCAGCACGCGCCCCAGGCGCAGCGCCTCGGTGCACAGCGCCGGCCGCATCCAGTCCTCCCCCGCACTGGCCGAATAGCCCTCGTTGAAGATCAGGTAGAGCACGTCCAGCACCGCGTCCACACGCTCGGGCAGGTCCTCGCGCGCCGGCGCTTCGAAGGCCACCTGCTGCGCGGCCAGCGTGCGCTTGGCGCGCACGATGCGCTGGGCCACCGTCGGCTCGGGCTGCAGGAAGGCGCGCGCGATCTCGGCGGTGCTCAGCCCGCCGAGCAGGCGCAGGGTCAACACCACGCGCGAGTCAGCCGGCAGCACCGGATGGCAGGCGATGAACATCAGCCGCAGCAGGTCGTCGCCGATGGCGTCGTCCAGCTGCGCGGTGCTGTCAGGCCCCGCCACGACCTGGCCCTCCAGTTCGAAGGCGATATCGGCGTGCTTGCGCTGGTGCAGTTGCCGCTGGCGCAGACGATCGATGGCGCGGCGCTTGGCGGTGGCCATCCACCAGGCCGCCGGATTGTCCGGCAGGCCTTCGCGCGGCCAGTGCTCGAGCGCGGCAACCAGCGCGTCCTGCGCCAGTTCCTCGGCCTGGTCGATGTCGCGCAGCATGCGCGTCAGCACCGCCAGCACCTTGGAGGCTTCCATGCGCCACAGCGTGTCGATGGTGCGGTGGAGGTCGGCGGCCATGGTCGGCGATCAGACCACCGGCCGGCGGCGTGCGCAACCGCGCCGGCGCGGTGCATGCGCCGACCTGGCGCGACGTCGCGCGCATCGATGCGGGGACGCGCCGCGGCGCTCCCCTACGCGTCCCGGCCATGCCCGCGACGCCGCCACGCGCCTAGCGCTGCACGAGCGTCTTGAAGCCGCCCCAGAACATGCGCTTGCCGTCGAAGGGCAGATTCTCCGGACCCCACCGCTTGAGGCGTGGATCGTCCATCGCGCGCTTGTTGACCTGATCGCGATGCGCGCGCGATCTGAACACGATGTAGGCGAACACCACGACCTCGTCCGGCTTGAGCCTGACCGCCTGTGGGAACGAGGTGTGCTTGCCGGGTTTGACGTCGTCGGCGATGCATTCGACGTACTGCAGCGCGCCATGGTCCATCCAGACCTTGCTGCCCATCCGCGCCATCGCGCGGTAGGCGACCAGCCTGGCGGTGGGAACGGGGATCACGAAACCATCGACATAGGCCATGTCGGTCTCCTTCGCATTGGACTGGGACGTATCGGGTTGGAACCGGGCTCAGACCTCACAGCCCGGTGCAGGGACGACCACGTTGAGCATCCACGGCGTGCCGAAGCGGTCGGTGAGCATGGCAAAGCCCGGCGACCAGAAGGTCGGCCCCAGCGGCAGCTGGATCTGCGCGCCTTCGGCCAGGGCCGCGTACAGGCGTTCGGCCTGGGCCACATCGTCCAGCTGCAGGCTCACGGTCATGCCGTGCGGCGGCGTGTAGTCCTGCGGCGGGCAGGCGTCGGAAGCCATCAGCGTGACGCCGCCGGCGATCACCATCGCGTGCATCACCGCCTCGTCGGGCATGCCGGGCATCCTGGCGTCCGGCGGCGCCTCGCCGACGGTGGCCATCGCCACCACCGCGCCACCCAGGGTCTGGGCATAGAAGCGCATCGCATCGCGGCAGTTGCCGTTGAAGAACAGGTACGGGGCTACGTTCATGGGCTTGCTCCTTGGGAGGGGGAATCAGGACTGTCCAGCGGTGCATTCGCGCAGCCGGGCTTCCTGCTCGCGCAGTTCCGGCGTCATGGCCTGGCCGAAGTCCTCCATCTCGAACAGCGGACGCACCTCGACCTCGGCCCCGCCGTCGAACGGCGCACGCTTGAGCCACTCGATGGCCTCGTCCAGCGAGCGCACCTGCCACAGCCAGAAGCCGGAGATCAGCTCGCCACTGGCCGCGAACGGGCCGTCGATCACCTCGCGCGCCTTGCCGTCGAACCGCACCCGCGCGCCGCGGCTGGACGGATGCAGGCCCTCGCCGGCCAGCATGATCCCGGCGTTGACCAGCTCCTCGTTGTAGCGGCCCATGGCGGCGAGCAGCTCGGTTGAGGGCATGACCCCGGCTTCCGAATCCGCATCGGCCTTGACGATCACCATCACTTTCATCGCATCGCTCCTCTCGGTGGATACGCAGGCCGCAAGGCCCGCGCTGTGATGGAACGACGCACCAGCGCGTGCCGGATCGACATCGCGGCGCGAAAAGAATTCGCGATTACCGCCAGGCCAGCGCTGCGGACGCGACCGGCGCACCTGCGGCATCATGCGCGCACGCCCTCGCCCAGGAGCCTGACATGCAGTTCCTCATGCTGATCCACGTCGATCCCGCGCTGATGCAGGCCCTGCCGCAGGCCGAGTTCGACCGCCTGATGCGCGGCTGCTTCGAACACGCCGACGCGCTGCAGCGGCAGGGCGTGCTGCTGGCCTCGCAGCAGCTGGAGGACGTACAGACCGCGCGTTCGCTGCGCGTGCGCGGCGGCCAGACGCGCGTGACCGACGGCCCCTTCGCCGAGACCAAGGAGCTGCTGGCCGGCTTCAACCTGATCGAGGCGCCGGACATGGCGGCGGCCGAGGCGATCGCGCGGAAGTTCCCCTGGGCCGCCTACGGCTGCATCGAGCTGCGCCCGGTGCGCGACATGAACCGGGTGCGCGAGCAGGTGGGCGCCGCGCCTGGCGCGCTGGAGCTGGCGCGCGCTTGACGGCTGCTTCACCGCCGCCGCTCCTAAAGTGCGATGTCGTCCGACATCGACGCCAAAGGAGGGCTGCATGTCCGTCTCCACGCCATCGACCGAGCCGGGCGCGCGCGCCATCGTGGTGGATATCCAGCACGAGCTGCGCTGGTGGCGCGAGCACTATCAGCAGACCGGGCGCGGCGGCTTCGCCCAGGCCGAGCCGACGCTGAAGTTCGCCTACGACAGCTATCTGCTGCACCCGCACGAGCGCCTGCACGCGCTGTGGCCGGACATCCACCGGCGCTACGCGCTGCTGCCCGCGCACGAACAGCTCGGCCGCGCCCAGGCCGAACGGATCATCGCCGAGGTCTGGCAGCACATCCACGGCGACGCTCCGACCGCCTAGCGCCGCGTCAGCGCTTACGCGGCTTGCAGCAGCGGGCGAAGCAGGGCCAGGTCGCCGCGCAGCACGTCCAGCGCCTGCGCGCGCGCGTCGGCATCGGGCTGGCGCAGTACCCAGGACGGATGCACGGTGGCCAGCGCACGCGCGCCGTCGGCCATCACCCGCCACTGGCCACGCTGAGCCATCAGCTGGAAGTCGCCGCCCAGCACCGCGCGCGCGGCGTTCGCGCCCAGGCAGACGATCGCCTGCGGATCCAGGCGTACGAGCTCCTGCTGCAGCCAGGGACGGCAGGCGGCCACCTGCGATGAGGTCGGGTTGCGGTGCAGGCGGCGCTTGCCGCGCTGCTCGAAGCGGAAATGCTTGACCGCATTGGTCAGGTACAGCGCGCTGCGGTCGATGCCCAGTTCGGCCAGGACGCGATCGAGCAGCTTGCCGGCCGGGCCGACGAAGGGCCGGCCGCTGAGGTCTTCTTCGTCGCCGGGCTGCTCGCCGACCAGCACAATGCGCGCATCGGGCGGGCCCTCGCCGAACACGGTGCGCGTGGCCGGCTGCCACAGTTCGCAGCGGCGGCACGCGGCGGCGGCGGCGCGCACCGCGTCGAGCGAGTCGTCGGCACGCAGGACGGGTTCGGGTGCGGCCTCGGGAATGCGGCGGCGCGGCGCCTCGGGCATGCGCTCGGCCATCTCGCGCACGCGCGCGCCGGCGGACTGCAGCAGCTCGGGCAGCAGCGCGGCCTCGGGCAGATGCTTCCAGTACTTCTGCGGCATCTCCGAACGCATCATGGTCGGGTTGAGCCGTGCGGGGTTGAAGATGTTGGCGTAGTAGGTGCGCCACAGCGCCTCGCGCGCATCGTCGGCCGGGGCATCGGCGCGCACGCCGCCGGGGCCGAAGGCCAGGGCATCGCCGTCCCAGTGTGCGCTGCGGTAAGGGGTGAGGATCGCCCAGCGCATGCCGGCGAAGCGCCGCGCGAAGAACGGCGCGACGCGATCGACGATGTGATGCTCGGGCTCGAACCAGGCCACGAAGGCGTTGGCCTCGCCGGGCACTTCGCGGAAGCGCACGAAGGCCTTCATCTTGTGGCTGTCGCGCCGCACCGCCTTGGCCAGCACGCCGGCGCGATGCACGTCCGCGTCGGTCGCATGCGCGAGCAGGCCGCGCTCGCCCTGTCCCATCCGCCACAGCAGGCGGTACAGCAGGCCATGCCGATGCGGATCGCGGTGGCAGAGCACGGCGCCGGCCAGCGCGAGGAAGTCTGAGGAGACCCGCGGCGCTTCGCGCTGGGCCGGCAGGGTCGTCACTTCGGGCGTGGCCAGCAGGCCGCCCTGTGCGCCACCTTCCCAATCCAGTTGGTCCGGGGCCACGTTCGCGCACCATGCCGCTCGGGCCGCTACCCGCCAGGCCTCGAGGCTCCATGCCGGCTCTACGCGTGCGCTGAACATCTCAGCCTATCCGCCGTGCGGCGCTGCTGCCTTGAAGCAGTGCACGTACTTTGCGGGAGGGATGTCCTGCGCTCACGCTGATTTGGGCGAAGGGATCCACGCGCGGATGCATCAGCGTGGGTGCATCTCCCGATTGCGGGGTGGCGGGGCGTGCGCGTTCGGGCTTCGGAGGGGCAGCGGTCCGGCGGGCCGTGGCCGCGCGCGTCGAGCTCTTCGACTTCGTGTTGGAAGAAGTCCTGATCCATTTGCTGTGCGGTCTCGACCGGGTCGGGCGCTGCGGGGCGCACGTCAGGATGGTGTGCGGCAGCGAGTCCACCGGAGATGGCGGACCGAGCCGAGGCGCGGCACCCCGTCCAGTCGAAGTGGATGGGCGAAGCGCGCTCACCGGTCCAGCACTCCAGCGCAGGCCCTCAAAACAGCCCCATCTGCCGCGGCTTCGGTGCCAGCATGCCGCGCAGCTTCGCCGTGTCGTCCAGCGCCGCGCGCGGATGATGGTCCAGCACCTGCACGAAGGGCAGCAGCTTCTTCATCGGCAGGCGCAGCCGGGTCAGGTCCTCCACCCGCAGCCGGCGGAAGCGCCGCGAGGCGATGATCCGCTCGACATTGCGCGTGCCCAGGCCGGGCACGCGCAGCAGCAGTTCGCGCGGCGCGGTATTCACGTCCACCGGGAAGCGCTCGGGGTGGCGCAGGGCCCAGGCCAGCTTGGGATCGATGTCCAGGTCGAGCATGCCGCTGGCGGCGTCGGTCGGCGCGATCTCGTCCACCGAGAAGTCGTAGAAGCGCAGCAGCCAGTCGGCCTGGTACAGGCGGTGCTCGCGCTGCAGCGGCGGCGGCTGCAGCGGCAGCTTGCTGGACGCGTCGGGGATCGGGCTGAAGGCCGAGTAGTACACGCGCCGCAGCCGGTAGTTGCCGTAGAGGTTGGTGCTGGTCTGCAGGATGGCGCGATCGTCCGCGCCATCGGCGCCGACGATCATCTGCGTACTCTGCCCGGCCGGGGCGAAGCGCGGCGGCTTGGCGCGCAGTTTCTTTTCCTCGCGGCGCTGCTCCTTGTTCTCCTCGATCCGCCAGCGCAGCTCGCCCATGGCGGCCCGGATGCCGCCGGGCTTCTTCTCCGGCGCCAGCTGCGCCAGGCCGCCTTCGGTAGGCAGCTCGACATTGATGCTGAGCCGGTCCGCATAGCGCCCGGCCGCGGCCAGCAGCTCCGGGGCGGCGTCGGGGATGGTCTTCAGGTGGATGTAGCCGGCGAACTTGTGGTCCTGGCGCAGGCTGCGCGCCACCTCCACCAGCTGCTCCATCGTGTAGTCGCTATTGCGGATGATGCCGCTGGAGAGGAACAGCCCCTCGATGTAGTTGCGCTTGTAGAAATCCAGCGTCAGCCGCACCACCTCGTCCGGCGTGAAGCGCGCCCGGCGCACATTGCTGGTGACGCGGTTGACGCAGTAGGCGCAGTCGAAGACGCAGAAGTTGGTCAGCAGGATCTTCAGCAGCGACACGCAGCGCCCGTCGGGCGTGTAGGAGTGGCAGATGCCCATGCCCTCGGTGCTGCCGATGCCACCGGTACCCAGCGAATGGCGCTTGTCCGCGCCCGAGGAGGCGCAGGAGGCGTCGTATTTGGCCGCATCGGCCAGGATCGCGAGTTTCTCGGTGACGTTCACACCAGGCAGCCTGCCGCAGGCGGGTCTCAATCCGTGAGACGCAAGCGGAGTGGCAACTGAACACGCCCAGCGTGCCCGCCTCGACGCATGCGGCGCACAGGACCTAGCATGCCCGCCGTCCGTTTCCCCCGAGGCGCCCGCCATGAACACGCCGCATCCCGCCCCTGCCGCCAGCCCCGAAGCCCTGTCCCAGCAGGCCGAAGCCGGCGTGCGGCGCCTGGAAGCCGACCTGGGCCGGCCCTTCGACGCCAACAGCGAGCGCCTGAGCGCCAGCCTGGCGGTGCTGGCCAGCGAGCAGGGACTGAGCCGCATCGATCACGTCGTGCTGTCCGAGCGCAATGCGCAGGTCGGCCAGGGCGAGCTGGTCTTCGTCGTCCAGGGCGCGCTGGGCGATCCGGCCCAGCTGCGGGCGCACATGCGCACCGAGCAGGCCGTGGCGATCCCCGCCGCGCAATCGCGCGAGCGCCTGCGCCAGCTGCACGAGCAGCATCAGCTGGCCACGCCCGTCCAGACACACCCCGATCCGCAGCTGTCGCGCTGAACGCGCGCCCTTCGCAGGCGATCAGCCCAGCGCGACGCCCTGCACGCGCTGCAGGGCCAGCTCCAGCGGCTGCGCGCGGCCCAGCAGGAAACCCTGCACCTGCTCGCAGCCGTGGCGCCGCAGCCATTCCAGTTCCTCGGGCCGCTCCACGCCTTCGGCGATCATCTCCAGCCCCAGGCTGTGGCCGAGCATCAGCAGGGACTTGCAGATGCTGGCGTTGCGCGGATCGCGGTCGACGTCGCGCACGAAGGTGCGGTCGAGCTTGATCGAACTCAGCGGCAGGTGGCGCAGGTAGGACATCGAGGAGAAGCCGGTGCCGAAGTCGTCCAGCGAGATGCACACGCCCGCATCGCGCAGGCGCTGCATCGCCGCCATGCCCTGCTCGGGGCGGTGCATCATCACGCTCTCGGTCAGCTCCATATGCAGCGCGTGCGGCGAGATGCCGGCCAGCGCGCAGGCCTGCTCCAGTTCGGACGGCAGATCGGCCTGCAGCACCTGCAGGGTGGACACGTTGACCGCCACCGGCAGGTCGTCGCAGCCCTGGCGCTGCAGCCAGGCCTGGGCCTGGGCGGCGCGGCGCAGGATCCAGTTGCCCAGCGGCACGATCAGGCCGATGTCCTCGCACAGCGGGATGAAGTCGGCCGGCGCGATCTGGGTACCGTCGCGCTGCGGCCAGCGCACCAGCGCCTCCAGCGCGGCCACGCTGCCGTCGACGGTGCGCACGATCGGCTGGAAATGCAGGTCGAACTCGCCGTGCTCCAGCGCCGTGCGCAGGCGCGCGGCCATGCGCAGGCGTTCGCTGTAGCGCCGCGCCAGCGCGCCGTCGTAGCGGGAGATCTCGAACGCCGAGGAATCCAGCGCGTGCGCGGCCAGCGCGGCGTTGTCGATGATGTTCTCCGCGCGCAGGCCACCGCCCTCGTCGCCGGCCAGACCGAAGCGCGCCTCCAGGCGCTGCATCGAGCCGTCGCCGTCACCGACCGGCTCGCGCACCGCCTCGATCGCCGCCTCGATCGCGGCCTGCAGGCGCTCGGCATGCAGCACCGCCAGCACGAAGTCCTCGTCGGGCTGGTGGGCGGCCAGGCCGAACTGCTGGGCCCACAGCTGCAGGCGCGCGGCCAGCGTGCGCAGCACGTCGTCGGCGGTCTGCCGGCCCAGCGCGTCGCGGATCGGCTGCAGCCCGCGCAGCTGCAGGTACAGCACCTGATAACCGGGATGCTGGCCCTGGTCGAGGCGGTCGCTGAGCGTCTGCACGTTGATCAGGCCGGTGGTCTGGTCGTGACGCGCGCGGTAGGCCAGCTCCTTCTCGTACTCCAGGCGCTCGGAGATGTCCTCGGACAGCACCAGCTTGGCCTCGTGGCCGCCGAAGCGGATGTCGCTGACGTACACGCGCGCCTGCAGGGTCGAGCCGTCCTTGCGCCGGTGCTGGGACACGTGCGCGTCCTCGAATCCCGCGGCCACCCCCTGCACCACGCCGCTGCCGCCGGGCAGCCCGGCCGGGCAGATGTCCGACAGGTGCATGGTCAGGAACTCCTCGCGGCCGAAGCCGTACTGCAGCGTCGCCGCCCGGTTGACCTCGAGGAAGCGCCGGGTGCGCGCGTCGTGCACCCAGAACGGCAGCGGGTTACGGTCGAAGATCAGGCGGAACTGGCGCTCGGCATCGCTCAGGCGCGACTGCGCCTCCATGCGTTCGCTGATGTCCACCAGCGTGCCGGTCATGCGCAGGTGACCGCCCGCACCGGCGACCACGCCGCCGCGCGCCACGGCCCAGCGTTCCGCGCCGTCTCGGCTGACCAGACGGAACTCGCAGGAGAACGCGCCGCGGCTGCGCCAGGCGCTGACGAAGCGGCGCGCCAGCATGCGCCGGTCGCGCACGTGCACGTGCCGGATGAAGGCCCACAGCGAAGGCGGCTCGGCCTGGCCCAGGCCGAACATCTGGCTGACGTCGGCGCCCCAGACCACCTGCCGCCCGCCCTGCTCCATCGCCCAGGCGCCCACCTTGCCGGTGTGCTGGGCCAGGTGCAGGTGCTCGGAATTGCGCTGCAGCTGTTCGAGCATGTGGCGCTGGTCGCGGTCGGCGCGCCGCACCACCCGCAGCAGCACCGCCAGCATCGCCCAGTACAGGACGTAGAGCAGCGAGGCGATGGCGACGAAGCGATGCCAGGGCAGCAGCACCTGCTCGGTCGAGAGCCCCGCCCAGATCTGCAGGGGATAGCCGGGCAGCGCGCGCGCGGCCACCACCCGGCGCAGGCCGTCCACCTCGCTGACGCGCTGGGTGACGGCGACCTGCGGCGCCAGCTCGCCAGGCTGCGGCACGGCGATGCGCGTGCCGATGCCCTCGCGCGAGGGCTTGCCGCCCAGGCTGCGCACCAGCAGCTGGTCGTTGGGGCCGACCACGCCGAGTGCGCCGTCGCGACCGGAGTCCAGGCCGTCGATCAGGGCCTGCAGTGCGCGGGTATCCAGCCGCGCCAGCAACCAGCGCGGTCCGCCCTCGCCCTGTACGGTCATCGGCAGGGCCAGCGGCAGCACCGGGTGGCCGTCTTCCAGCCACTGCAGCGGCCCCAGCTGCAGGCGGTCCGAGGGGCCTGCGGCCGCACCGGCCTTCCATTGCGGGAAGCTGGGATCGCCGCGGCCGGGCGTCAGCGCGCGGCCCTGCGCATCGACCATGACGACGCTTTCCAGCTCGTGATGCCGCGAGGCCACACCTTCAATGAGTTGCCCGATCAGCCCGGGCGCACGGTCCGGCGCGGAGGCCAGCAGCGCGGTGGCATCAGCGGCGATGCCGCGCATGGCGCGCTCGAGGTTGCGCAGCTCCAGGCCGATCGCGCGTTCGACGCCGACGACCAGGGCCTGGCTCTGGCGCTCGGCGGCCTGCAGGCGGTTCTGGCGATCGCTGATCACCCACCAGCCAAGCCCGATCCCCAGCGCCGCGCCCAGCAGCAGGCCAAACCCGAGCACCGTGCGGGTCTGCACGACCGACTTGACCGGCGATGGGCCTGGAACCGAACGATCCATGTGCACCCGCTGTTGGACGGAGGTCCTGCCACCCCGGGACGGTCATGGGGCCAGCCGCGCCCCCCGAACCCGCGCGGCGACTCGCCCGAAGCATACGCTGCGGCTCCGCCCGCCGACAGCCCGCGCCACAGGACCGGCTCAGGCCCCCGCAGGCCAGCGCCGCATGTCCGCCACGGGCACGTCCATGCGTGCGCAGGCGTGGGCGCAGGCGCCGTCCGGCAGGGCGATGCGGAACAGCGGTGCCATGCCGCGCAGGCTGGCGGCAGCCGCCGCCGACTGTGCGTGCCGGGCAGTGTCGAATTCGAGCAGCGTCCGTGCCCAGTCCGGCAGCAGCGCCGCGCCCGCGCCGAGGAACACCGCCCGCGACAGCCCGGCCACCGGCACCGGCAGGCGGACCTGTGCCAGCACGTCCATCACCTCGCGCGAGCGCGCATCGAAGCGCAACTGCGGCCGCATCGCCGCGAAGTAGGCCTCCACCTGCGCCTGCGAGGCCGGCACCTCGCGGGCGCCCAGCGCCTGCGCCACGCGCCGGCCCTCGTCGAAGTAGCGATCCGCCATCTCCGGCGGCACCGGCCGGCAGTAACGCCGATAGCCCTGCAGGAAGCCGTGCGCCTCGGTGACGTGGACCCAGGTCAGCAGGTCGGGATCGTCGGCGGCGTAGGGCGTGCCGTCGGCCAGCGTGCCGCGCACGTGCGCATGGATCCCCCGCACCCGGGCGATCAGCCGCTGCGCCTCGGCGGTCGGGGCATAGCTGGTGCCGGCCACGAAGGCCGTGGTGCGGCGCAGGCGGCCGACCAGGTCCTGGCGGAAGTTGGAATGCTCGTAGACCCCGGCCAGCGCGCGCGGGTGCAGCGCCTGCAGCATCAGCGCGGCCAGCCCGCCGGCCAGCATGCCGGGGAAATCGCCATGGATGCGCCAGGTCACGCTGTCCGGGCCGAACAGCCCCGGATCGCCGTGCGGCAGGTCGTAGTCGATTCCCGACTGGCCGCGCGGGAAGGCGCCGAGCACCCAGCGTCGCACCGGCGCGGCGGCGGGGGCGATGAGCGTGCGGAGCAGCGACATGCGCCCATCCTACCGACCACCCGGCGCGGCCTTCGTGGAGGCGCAAACGAAGAAGGCGCCCCGCGGGCGCCTTCCTCCAGGTCCACCACCAGGCCGGCTTCAGCGCGTGATGCGCTGCCAGACCTCGGCGTAGATCGCCCGCGCCTCTTCCAGGCTCAGGCCGCGCGAACGCACCGCCTGGGAGTTGGCATAGAGCGCCGAACCGGTGTCCTGGTCGGTATGCGGGTGGTTGAGATAGACGTCGTAGGCGCTGGACAGCGCCGGCCAGTACAGCTCGAAGGAGCGGTGCTGCGAGGCGCGCGGCATGTTGACGTAGTGCTGGCGCCAGTAATCGCGTTCCCGGTCGATATCGATCAGGACGGCGCGTCCGTGTTCTGCTTGCTGGGGGTGCATGCGACGTGTCCTTGGCTCGGAAGAATGGCCTCAAACAACAGGGTCGCAGCCCACTTGTAAGTGTTAGGTCGAAGTGACGATGAAATTCTCGTTAAACCGCGAGAACACCCTTGCAGGCGTCACAGTTCAGAATTGAGATGATTCATAAAATCGCGTTTTGACGCTCGTGAGGCGTAACGCAGGTTTCTCAACGCCGGGCTCAGGCGTGCGCGGGCATCGGATATTGCAGGCGCGTGGTCGCCCGCTGGATGCGATCCATCACCCGGGCGAAGATCCGCCCCGCCAGGCTGGGCTCCAGGCCATGGTCGATCGCCTCGGGCGAGTTGGCGAACAGCACGGCGCCGACTTCCCGCCCCGCGTTTGGATGGTGCAGGTAGACGTGATAGGCCCGGATCAGCAGCGGCCAGCATGCCTCGAAGCCCAGTCCGGCCTGCCGGCACGGCAGCTCGCTGTAATGGCGTTTCCAGAAGTCGCGCTCTCGATCGATGTTGACGATGATGCACGCCGCGTCGTCGCGGCGGCCCGGTTCGCTGGCCATGGGGGCATCCGTGGGGGTGGAGGCGGGTTCGACTTTCGGATGGCCCGGCTTAGTCATGCGTGAAGAATGTCGCAACGCAACATTCACGGCGCTGGCT
The DNA here is from genome assembly GCF_031453535.1 of Pseudoxanthomonas sp. SORGH_AS_0997. NCBI lineage: Bacteria > Pseudomonadati > Pseudomonadota > Gammaproteobacteria > Lysobacterales > Lysobacteraceae > Pseudoxanthomonas > Pseudoxanthomonas sp. SORGH_AS_0997. The sequence continues at coordinate 3,955,222 of NZ_JAVIZI010000001.1, read as the reverse complement.
GCCCGGTTCATCTTCTACCTTCGTCTCACGGAAACTTCGCGGCGCACCGGCCTATGCTGCGCACAAAGGTGGCGGCGCCGGGCCGGCCACCTGTTCAAGGCGAGGATCGAACCATGAGCCAACTCTTCAAGGGCCTGAACCTGCTGCTGGCGGACAACGAGCTGCACCGCAAGCCGCTGGAGGAACAGGCCGCGCACTGGCTGAGCAAGACCGACCGCGGCATCGAACACGAGATCCATCTGCTGGATATCGCCAAGGGCCAGTGGCTCGCCGGTTCGGTGATCGTGTGGCTGGGCGCGTCGCTGACCGCGCTGGCGATCATCGCCGACAACCTGTGGGAACACAGCTACAACCCCAGCTTTCCCAAGATCATCCTGGTGCTGCTGATCTGGGTCGCGATGCTGTTCGTGCTTTGGCTGATCGCGCAGGTCTTCGACCAGAAGGCGGGGCTGTCGCGCTGGGTCAACGCGTTCTCCAGCCGCGAGCCGGTGAGCAACGAAAGCGATTCGGTCGAGCAGGTGCAGGAAGCGCTGGAACTGGCGCGCACCTATCCCGAGGTGCTGGCCTACAAGCAACGCGTGATCGCGCGCCGACCGCTGCGCCACGAGGACATCCGCATCATGCGCGAGATGGGACGCCAGCACCGCCACGCCGACCTGGCGCGCGAGCTGGTCGCGCTCGGCAACGACTGAAAGCATCCAGGTGCCCGGCGACAAGCCGGGCACCTTCGTTTGGGCGGTCCGTTGCGCGCGATGGCGCACGGCACGGACACGCCAAGCGGAGGCCAACGGCCATACCGCGACGGCGCCCTGCCGCACCCGATGCGGTCACCTCCTTCTGACATCCGAGCGTGACAGCATGGGCCATGCTGTCCTGCATCCTGCCCGCCCACGACGAAGCCGCACTGCTGCCGGGCACGCTGGCCTGTCTGCAGCGCGCGATCGCCACGTGCGGCGTGGCGGCGGAGATCGTGGTGGTCGACGATGGTTCCACCGATGCGACCGCCGCGCTGGCGCTGGCGGCCGGCGTGCGCGTGCTGTCGATCCAGGCGCGGCACATCGCCGCGGCGCGCAACGCCGGCGCGGCCGCCGCTCGCGGCGATCGCCTGTGCTTCATCGATGCCGACACGCACGTCGACGCCGAGGCGCTGCGCGCGGCGCTGGCGGCGCTCGATGGCGGCGCCGTCGGCGGGGGCGCGCGGGTGCGCCTGCAGCGCCCGGTGGCCTGGCATGCGCGTCTGGGCGAAGCGGTCTTCGGCACGCTGCTGCGCTGGGCGCGGATCGCGCCGGGCTGCTTCCTGTTCTGCACGCGCGCGGCCTTCGAGGCCAGCGGCGGCTTCGACCTGCGTTTGTTCGCCGGTGAGGACGTGGCCATGAGCCGCGCGCTGGCCCGGCATGGCCGCTTCGTACTGCTGCGCCAGACGGTGTGGACCTCGGCGCGCAAGCTGCAGACCTTCAGCGCGTGGGAACACCTGCGCCTGGCGCTGGCCCTGGCGCGCCATGGCCGCGGGCTCCTGCACAGCCGCGACCGGCTGGCGTTCTGGTACGGCCCGCGACGGCGCGACTAGCGCGCGTGGCCGCCACGTGTCGGTGCGTGGCAGCGGCCGACATGAAGCGTGCAGGCGCCGGTTTTAAGGATTGCGCGCCGGCGTCCGACAGCGCGGCGCAAGGCGTCCGCCGCATCGGTTCCCTCTGCGCAATGGCACGTGCCGCCATCGCGGCCGTTCGCGAATCTGCACGAATTGGCCACGGCTGATCGGAAGCGTGCGCGAGGTCCGGCGTACGAGCGAACCGAGCGGTTAGAGTTCGCTCCGGGGAATGAACACGGTACATGGAGCGCACGGGGCGATGGGGCGGGCGAGGATCATCGTCGCGGCGACGGGACTGGCGCTGTTGGGCGTCGCCGTGCCGATCATCGCCACCCTGGCGATGTCCTGGCATCTGGCCGTGCGCAACGAACAGCAGCGTCTGGACCAGTTCGCCGCGCTGGCGCTGGAGCGCGCGCAGAGCACGATGGACGAGGCGACACAGGTGCTGCGCACCATGCAGCGCAGCCGCCTGGTGCCATGTTCGGATGCGCATATCGCGCAGATGCGGCGGGCGGCGATGGACTCGGCCGCGGTCAAGGAAGTCGGCTTCTTCCAGGGCGGTCTGCTGCGCTGCACGTCGTGGGGGCCGACCAAGGTGCGCGTGCCCGACGACCTGCCCGCCGATGCGGTCGGCCCGGACGGGCTGCGCCTGTACGCGCGCGTGCTGCCGCAGATCAGCGGCGGGCGGCAGATGCTGGTCCTGCATCAGCACCACTACAACGTCCTGATCGACCCGGCGCGCTTCTCCGATCTGGTGCTGGAACCGGATATCGGCCTGCTGGTGCGCAATGCCCAGGGCGTGGTGCTGAGCGAGCGCAACCTCAGCGATGAGGCGCTGTCGCGCGCCATGCGCCAGCGCCGGGACAACGGAAGCGACGCGGCGCATCTGTTCTCGGTGAAGCGGCACGATGGCTGGATGGTGGTGGTCAGCGCGCCCATGGCACGCGCCGCCGCCGGGCTGCCGCGCCAACAGGGCATGCTGCTGCCGATCGGCCTGCTCATCGCCGCGGTGGCCGTGGCGATGGTGATCCTAGGCTTCAAGCGCAGGCTCTCGCCCACCGGCGCCCTGACCCGCGCGGTGCAGCGGCAGGAGTTCTTCGCGCACTACCAGCCGATCGTGCGGCTGGCGGACGCGGCCATCGTCGGCGCCGAGGCGCTGGTGCGTTGGCGCCGGCCCGACGGCACCCTGGTGCGTCCTGACCAGTTCATCCCGCTGGCCGAGCAGACCGGGCTGATCGACGCGATCACCGACCAGGTGCTGGCCGCGATCGTGTGCGACCTCGGGCCCCTGCTGGCGGCCCACCCGTGTCTGCACGTGAGCCTCAACCTCAGCGCCGCGGACATGCGCAGTGGCCGGCTGCTGGCGGTGCTGGCGCAGGCGCTGGAAGGCAGCGGCATCGCCCCGCGGCAGCTCTGGCTGGAAGCCACCGAGCGCGGCTTCGTGGACATCGCCGCGGCCCGCCGCACCATCGAGCAGGCGCGCCTGGCGGGCCACCGCGTGGCGATCGACGACTTCGGTACCGGCTACTCCAGCCTGCAATACCTGCAAGGGTTGCCGCTGGACGCGCTGAAGATCGACAAGACCTTCATCGATGCCATCGGCACCGGCGCGGCCACCTCGGCGGTGACCGGGCACATCATCGACATGGCCCGCGAGCTGGGCCTGGACTGCGTGGCCGAGGGCATCGAGACGACCGCGCAGGCCGACTTCCTGCGCGCGCAGGGCGTGGGCTACGGCCAGGGCTGGCTGTTCGGCAAGGCGGTGCCGGCGATGACCTTCATCGAGCTGTACCTGACCCAGCAGGCGGCGCGCGCGGCCGCCGCGGCGCGGGAGAACGAGGCGGGGCACTGAGCGGCTTCAGGACTCGGCGTCGCCGAGCAGGTAGTGCAGCTGGCGTTCGGGGTTTTCCAGGAACGCGCGCGTGACCAGGTAATGCTCGGTCTCGCGATAACTGACGCGCTGCAGGCCCTGCGGACCGATCTGCACGATCTGCGCATCCGGATAGGCCATCAGGATCGGCGAATGCGTGGCGATAATGAACTGCGCGTTGCGCCGGACCAGCGCATGGATGCGGGCCAGCAGGGCCATCTGCCGGGTGGGCGAGAGCGCGGCCTCCGGCTCGTCCAGTACATAGAGCCCCTCGCCCCTGAAGCGATGCTCGACCAGCGACATGAAGGACTCGCCATGCGACTGGGCATGCAGCGACTCCCCACCGTATGCCCCGACCACGTCACCACCCAGCGCGTCGATGTTGCTGGCGACGTTGTAGAAGCTCTCGGCGCGCAGGAAGAAGCCGTCCCTGGCCCGCCTCCCGCTGCGCCCCAGGCGCAGGTAGTCGTGCAGCGTCGAATGCGAGGCGACCGTGCTGAAATTAAAGTTCCTGGTGCCGCCCTCGGCGTTGAAGCCCCAGGCCACCGCGATCGCCTCCAGCAGCGTGGACTTGCCGCTGCCGTTCTCGCCGACGAGGAAGGTCACCGCGGGGTCAAGACCAGGCGTTCCTCGGCCAGGCCGCGGATGCCGGGCAGGCTGAAGGGATACCGGTCCATCGGCGGATCCTTCTCGCGCTTGAGCGCGACATCCAGCAGATAGTGCGTGGCATCCCAGGAGGGCATGGGCGATCCTTCGAAGCGGAGACTCCGCCTGCAAGCATGACCCGATCGCCTGCGCGAACGCACGCGCCGCGATCAGCCGGCCTTGCCACACCCCGACAGCTGCTTGTCGGCGTACCACAGCGCGCGGCGTGACAGGTCGTAGGCCGCGTCGATGGCCTGCGGCAGCTGGTACTGGGCGCGGGCCGGGTCGGCGCCGTGGGCCAGCGCGTTCTCGCTGCGTTCCAGCGCCTGCAGGTTGCTGCGCACGTCGGCCAGCCACTTGTCCTTGCGCGGGTCGTGACACATCAGCGCGCGGCCTTGCAGCGCGTCGAGCTGAGCGCGGATGGCCTTGGTCGCCTCGCCGGTGGGCTGCGGCGCCTTCTCGAACGCGATCGGCGCGGCCTTGTAGGCATCGCCGGTGGCCTCGCTGCCGAGGTCGTCGCGGTTCTGCGCCAGCGCTGGGTTGAAGCGCGTGTCCGGCGGCGGCCGGGCGGTGGGCGAGCTGCGCCCGCTCTTGAACATGTCGGCGATGGCGCGGTTGACCTTCTGCGCGGCGACATCGCCCAGCGTGCCCTTGGACACCCAGTCCTTCTCGAACCGGGTTTCGTTGTACTGCACCGGATTGGGGCGCTCCATCAGCGCCTTGGTCTTGGCCGCGTCGCGGGCGTTGGCCAGGCCCGGCGGGCTGCCCTGCGGCTGGCCCGGCTCGGCGGCGACGCCGGGGGGCAGCTTGGCCCGCCCGTCGCGGTCGTACACCGCACGGGCGACCTGACCCTGATCGGCGGGCGCGGTGACCCGAGGCGTAGCCAGCGGCGGCGGAATGGTGGCCGGCGGGCGCTGGTGGGCTGCGATGGGCGGCGGTGGGCGTGAGGGCACGGCCGGTGTCGCGGCGGCGGCGGCGCGCGGCGGCGCGGCGACCGGCGCGGCCGGGCGCGCGGGCGCGGCGGCCTGTGGCCGGGCGATGAACTCCAGCCGCAGCCGCTGCTCCTGGCTGCGCGCCGGGGCCAGTCGTGCCATCGGCGCCTGCAGCAGGACCAGGGCGATGAGGGCCATGATCGCCAGGCTCAGGAGCGCCGCGGGGACGCGCAGGCGCGACTCGTCCCATTCCATGTGTGCTACTGCCGCCAAGTGTCCCCGCCATTGCGCAAATCAAGCGCGGCATTGTGCGCAAGCGTCCGCACCGAATTGATGGCATTGCGTTACGCGCCTTCACGGCATGCGCCCGGCATTCAGCAAGGCCAGGGCGCTGTGATGTTGCGGTGCCGCTCGCCAGGTCCGCCGGGCCCTGCCAGCATCGCCGCATGAGAACGGTTACAGCGAGTGCGATCATGGGGATGCGCGGGCGGACGGGCGCGGCGCTGCGCCGGGGCGTGCTGATGGGTTGGCTGTGCATCGCCCTGCCGGCGATGGCCGCCGACGGACTGCCGCCGCGCAGCCAGTGGAAGGCCAGCAGCTCGGCCACCGAGGCCCCGGCCCTGGCCTCGGCGCATGCCTTCGATGGCGACCCGGCCACGCGCTGGGGCGGGCCGTTCTCGCCGGGCCACTGGCTGCAGCTGGACCTGGGCGCGGCCGCCGACCTCGGCGGGGTGCGCATCCAGTGGGACGTCAGCCACGCCAACGCCTATCAGCTGCAGGCCTCCGACGATGGCCAGGCCTGGCGCACCATCTACGCCACCACCGACAGCCCGGGCCGCACCGAGTACGTGCTGTTCCCGGCGGTGCGCACGCGCTACCTGCGCCTGGCCGCGCCGGCGCGCACGGCGGACTGGGGCGTGGGCATCTTCGAATTCCAGCCGCTCACCGTGGCGCAGGCGCCGCGCATCGCCGGCCTGGCCGGCACGGGCGACCCGGCGGCCCTGTGGAGCCGCGGCCCGGCCCGCGCGCTGGGCCGTCAGCAGGGCGGCTACGGGCTGGAGGTGCGCTTCCCGCAGCCGCAGGACGTGGCCGGGCTGCAGGTCGACTGGGGCACGACCCCGGCCAGTGTGGCGCTGGAAGGCCGCGATGCCTCGGGCCGCTGGACGCCGCTGGCGCAGGAGCCGCACGCCTTCGGCGCGTCCTCCTACCTGGCCGGCGATGCGCCGCGCACCGTCAGCGCGCTGCGCCTGCTCGCCCGTGCCGGCACCGCGCCCAGCGTGACCCGTGTGCGCGTGCTCGGCCCCAAGGCGGTGATGACGCCGATGAAGCGCTACCAGCTGGCCGCCACCGGGCCGGAGGCGGCGCTGTTCCCGTCCTCGCTGCAGATGAAGCAGGTGTACTGGACGGTGGTGGGGGTGCCGGCGGGGCGGCAGAAGGCGGTGTTCGACGAGTACGGCAACCTGGAGGCGTTCAAGGGCGCGCCGCTGGTGCAGCCGGTCTGGCGCGATGCCGGCGGCAAGGCGGCCGCAGCCACGGTGGACACGCCGATCCGGCACGCCCTGCGCGAGGGCTGGATGCCGATGCCGCAGGTGCAGTGGACCGCCCAGCCCGGCCTGGAGCTCACCAGCCAGGCCATCGCCCTGGAGCACGACGGCGCGCCGGTGGTGCTGGTGCGCCATCGCCTGCGCAACACCGGCACCACCGCGGTGGACGGCACACTCTCGCTGCTGACCCGGCCGCTGCAGGTCAGCCCGCCCTGGCAGAACGGCGGCCTGTCGCCGATCCGCGACATCGCCGTCGAGACCGGCCGGGGCAGCGCCGGCGTGCGCGTCAACGGACGGCTGCTGTTCCAGAGCGCGAGCGCGCCCGACCTGCACGGTGTGGCCGCGTTCGGCGCGCATGGCGAAGACGAGATCACCCGCTTCGCCGCGACCGGCACCGCGCCGCAGGCGCAGCAGGCCAACAACCCGCAGGGACTGGCGGCCGGCCTGCTCGGCTGGCGCGTGCATCTGGCGCCGGGCGCGCAGCGCGACATCGTGCTGGCCTTCGCGCTGGGCGACGAGGTGATCGACGCCAAGGCGGTCGAGGCCGCGCACTGGCCGGCCGCGCCGGCGCTGGACATGCAGGCCCTGCTGGGCGACGGCGATGCCGGCGCCCGCTTCGACGCCCTGGCCGATGCGCAGGCGGCGCAGTGGCAGCAGCGACTGGGCCGGATCGGCCTGTCACTGCCCGATCCCTCGCTGGTGGACATGCTGCGCGCGCAGGCCGCGTACATGCTGCTCAACCAGAGCGGCCCGGCGATGCAGCCGGGCCCGCGCAACTACAACCGCTCCTTCATCCGCGATGGCTCGGCCACCGCCGCGGTGCTGCTGCGCATGGGCATGGCCGACACCGCGCGCGACTACCTGCACTGGTACAGCACCCACGCGGTGCACGACAACGGCCTGGTCTCGCCGATCCTCAACGACGACGGCAGCGTCAACACCGGCTTCGGCTCGGACCTGGAGTACGACGCCCAGGGCCAGTACCTGTGGCTGGTGGCCGAGGTCGCGCGCCTGGACGGCGGCGCGCAGACCGTGCGCGCGTACCAGCCGCAGGTGAAGCGCGCGCTGCAGTTCCTGCAGGCGCTGCGCGAGCGCACGCTGGTGCCGGGCTATCAGGCCGATCGTCCGGCGCCGGAGCGCTTCGCCGGCATCCTCGCGCCGTCGATCAGCCACGAGGGCTATTCGGTGCCCACGCACAGCTACTGGGACGACTACTGGGCGCTGCGCGGCTGGCACGACGGCGCCTGGCTGGCCGAACAATGGGGCGACACCGCCACGGCGCAGTGGGCGCGCGCGCAGTACACGCTGCTGCGCGATGCACTGGCCGCCTCGATCCGCGCCACCATGCGCTGGAAGGGCATCGACACGATTCCCGCCGATGCCGACCAGGGCGGCTCCGACCCGACCAGCGTGTCGATCGCGCTCGATCCCACCGGCGCGCAGGACGTGCTGCCGGCCGACGCGCTGGAACGCACCTTCGATGCCTACCTGGCGCAGGTGCACCAGCGCGACGCACCCGATGCGCTCTACGCCTACACCCCTTACGAGATGCGCAACGTGCTGACCTTCGTCCACCTGGACCGGCCGGCCGATGCGCAGTTCATGCTCGAGCACGTGGTGCGCGACCGCCGGCCGACGGCGTGGCAGGAGCTGGCCGAAGTCGTGTACTCGGACAAGCGCCACGCCATCTATCTGGGCGACATGCCGCACACCTGGATCGGCGCCGAGTACGCGCGCAGCGTGTTCGGCATGCTGATGTTCGAAGGCGACCGCGCGCTGTCGCTGCTGCCCGGCACGCCGCCGTCCTGGGTCGCCGGCCCCGGCCTGAAGGTCGACGGCCTGCCCACCGCCTACGGCACGCTGGCCATGCAGGCCCGGCAGGAGGGCCAGCGGCTGACGATCACGCTGGGCCAGGGGCTCAGGGCCGACAGCGCGCTCAAGGTCTACTGGCCCAACCGCCAGCGGCCGCGCAGCGTCACCGTCGATGGTCGGGCCATGCGCGAGTTCGATGCGCAGGGCGTCGCGCTGAAGCGGCCGTTCTCCACCCTGGTAGCGCAGTGGTGAGGCCGGCGCCGACGGCCTCTCCGCCGGCGCCCCTGCCCGAGGCTCAGTCCGGGCGGAAGGCCATCGTCGCCTGCACGGCCTTCTTCCAGCCGCCGTAGCGGCGCTCGCGGTCGGCCGCCGGCATGGTCGGCTCGAAGCGCGCGTCGATGGCCCACTGGTTGGCGATCTCCTCGCGGCTGGACCAGAAGCCGGTCGCCAGTCCGGCCAGGTAGGCCGCGCCCAGCGCGGTGGTCTCGGACACCTTGGGACGGACCACCGCCGTGTCGAGGATGTCGGCCTGGAACTGGGCCAGGAAGTCGTTGGTGATCGCGCCGCCGTCGGCGCGCAGTTCCTTCAGTTCCAGCTTGGCATCGGCCTGCATGGCCTCGAGCACGTCGCGGGTCTGATAGGCCATCGACTCCAGCGTGGCGCGGATGAAGTGCTCCTTGCTGGTGCCGCGGGTCAGGCCGAAGAATGCGCCGCGGACCTCGCTGTCCCAGTAGGGCGCGGCCAGGCCGACGAAGGCCGGCACCATGTAGACCCCGTCGGTGTCCGGCACGCGCTCGGCATAGGCCTGCGTGTCGCGGGCCTTGCCGAACATGCGCAGGCCGTCGCGCAGCCACTGCACCGCCGAACCGGCGACGAAGATGCTGCCCTCCAGCGCGTATTCCACCTTGCCGTCGATGCCCCAGGCGATGGTGGTGAGCAGGCCGTTGCTGGACTGGACCGCCTTCTCGCCGGTGTTCATCAGCACGAAGCAACCGGTGCCATAGGTGTTCTTGGCCATGCCCGGCGTGTAGCAGGCCTGGCCGAACAGCGCCGCCTGCTGGTCGCCGGCGATGCCGGCGATCGGCACCTTGTGCCCGAAGAAGTGCCGGCCGGCGGTATGGGTATAGACCTCGCTGGACGAACACACCCTGGGCAGCATCGAGCGGGGCACGCCGAGGATGTCCAGCAGTTCCTCGTCCCAGCGCAGCGCGTGGATGTCGTACATCAGCGTGCGCCCGGCGTTGGTCTGGTCGGTGACGTGGGCGTGGTCCTCGGAGAGGTTCCAGATCAACCAGCTGTCGATGGTGCCGAACAGCAGGTCGCCGGCCTGCGCCTTCTCGCGCACGCCCTCGACGTTGTCCAGGATCCACTTGAGCTTGGTGCCGGCGAAGTACGGGTCGATCAGCAGGCCGGATCTGGCGCGGAACAGCGCATCGTGGCCCGCCTCGCGCAGCTCCTTGCACACGCTCTGCGACTGGCGCGACTGCCAGACGATGGCGTTGTACACGGCCTGGCCGGTGTGCTTGTCCCACACCACGGTGGTTTCGCGCTGGTTGGTGATGCCGATGGCCGCGACCTGCGATGCGTCGACGTTGGCCTGGGTCAGCACGTCGGTCATCGTGGTCAGCACGGTGGACAGGATCTCGCGCGGGTTGTGCTCGACCCAGCCCGGCTGCGGGAAGATCTGGGTGAACTCGCGCTGGGCGATGCCTTTGACCGCGCCGCTGCGGTCGAACAGCATGGCGCGCGAACTGGTGGTGCCCTGGTCGATCGCCAGCACGTATTGCTTGTCCATCGGGTGACTCCCTGCGGGTTGTAAGAGCCGGCGCGGCGCGCGCGGCGGAAAACGGTGACGCGTGGCCGGTCCTTCAGACCTTACGGCTTCTGCGCGGCGCGCTGGCGCGCCGGCAGGAACGGATAGATCAGCCACTGATAGGCCGCGGCGCCGACCACGCCGCCGATCAGCGGGCCGACGATCGGCACCCACCAGTAGTTGTGCGGCGCGGGGAAGGCCGAGCGCCCCCAGCCGGCGAAGAACGCAAACACGCGCGGGCCGAAATCGCGGGCCGGGTTGATCGCCCAGGCCTCCAGGTAGCCCATCGACGCGCCGATGGTCGCCACCAGCAGGCCGATGATCAGCGCGCCGGAGTTGGCGCCCGGCGCCATCTCGTTGTACTGCTCGGTGATGGCGAAGATGCCGAAGATCAGGAACGCGGTGAGGATGGCCTGGTCGGTCAGCGCATGGAGCGGTGTGACCGCGAGCCCCGGCGCGGTGAAGAACACCCCGGCCGCGCCACCGGCTGCGCGCGTGAGCTGCTTGACCTCGTTGTAGTGATCGATCACCGGTGCGTACAGCGCATAGACGATGGCCGCGCCGACCATGCCGCCGATCACCTGCGCGCCCCAGTAAGGCAGCACCTTCTTCCACGAGAACCCGCGGAACAGCGCCAGCGCCAGCGTCACCGCCGGATTGGCGTGGGTGCCCGAGACCGAACCGGTGGCATAGATGGCGATGGTGACGCCCAGCCCCCAGGCGATGCAGACACCCCAGTAGCCGCCGGCATAGGGATTGGGATCGTAGAGGGTGTACATCGCCGCGACCGAATCGCCGAAGGCGATGATGATCGTCATCGCCACCGCCTCCGAGATCAGCTCGCCGAGAAACTGCCGACTCATCGCCGACCTCCTGTCGGACCAGCGGCGATGGTGCGGGGCTTGGTGGACATGTCAGCAACCTCCCAGTGATGACGTGCGGCCGCACGACGCGGCCAAGGATGTCGGATGGATCAGGCGCGCGTGGCCATCGTCGCGGCGGGCGCGCGCAGCACTTCGGCCAGGCGGCGCTGCTGGGCCGGCGTCAGGCGCAGGCCCAGCTTGCTGCGGCGCCAGAGCAGGTCTTCGGCATCGACGACCCATTCGTGGTGCCGCAGGTAGTCGACCTCGGCCCGATAGAGATCGGCGCCGAAGTGCTCGCCCAGGTCGGCCAGCGTCGTCCCCTCGCCCAGAATGCGCTCGGTGCGCGAACCGTAGTTGCGCACCAGCCGCCAGGCCAGTTCCTTGGGCAGCCAGGGCCGCGCCGTGCGCAGCAGCGCCAGGGCCTGATCGAAGGGCAGCATGTCCCCGCCCGGCAGCGGCGCCCCGTCCGCGGTCCAGGGCTGCGGCTTGCGGCCCAGCTGCGACTCGAGCTTGTCCACGGCCTGCTCGGCCAGCTTGCGATAGGTGGTGAGCTTGCCGCCGAACACGCTCAGCAGCGGCGGCCCGTCCGCATCGACTTCCAGCCGGTAGTCGCGGGTGACCTCGGAGGCGTTGTCCTCCTCGTCCTCCAGCAGCGGGCGCACGCCGCTGTAGGTCCACACCACATCGCCGGGGGCGATGGCCTTGCGGAAGTAGCGGTTGGCCGCCGCGCACAGGTAGTCGACCTCGTCCGCGTCGATACGCGGGTGCCCAGGATCGGCCTTGTACTCCATGTCGGTGGTGCCGATCAGGGTGAAGTCGCGCTCGTAGGGGATGGCGAAGACGATACGGCGGTCGGGTTGCTGGAAGATGTAGGCATGGTCGTGCGCGAACATGCGCGGCACCACGATGTGGCTGCCCTTGACCAGACGCAGCGCATAGTCGTGCTGCAGATGCGCGACCTGGTCCAGGAACTGCACCGCCCAGGGACCGGCGGCGTTGACCAGCGCCCGGGCCTCGACCGTGATGCGCTGGCCCTGCGCGGTCTCCAGTTCGGCCAGCCAATGCGCGCCATCGCGGCGTGCGCTGACGCAGCGGGTGCGGGTGTGGACGGAGGCGCCGCGCTCGGCCGCGTCCATCGCATTGAGCACCACCAGCCTGGCGTCCTGCACCCAGCCATCGGAATAGGCGAAGCCGGTGGTGAATTCCTCCTTCAGCGGCACGCCCACCGGCGAGCGGCGCAGGTCGACCCGGCGCGAGCCTTCCAGCGTGCGCTTCCCGCCCAGGCGGTCGTAGAGGAACATGCCGATGCGGATCATCCAGGCCGGCCGCAGATGCGGCTGGTGCGGAAGCAGGAAGCGCAGCGGCCAGGCGATGTGCGGTGCCAGGCGCAGCAGCACCTCGCGCTCGGCCAGCGCCTTGCCGACCAGGCGGAACTCGTACTGCTCCAGATAGCGCAGGCCGCCATGGATCAGCTTGGTGCTGGCGCTGGAGGTATGCGCGGCCAGATCGTCGGCCTCGCACAGGCACACGCTCAGCCCGCGGCCGATCGCGTCGCGGGCGATGCCCACTCCGTTGATCCCGCCGCCCACCACCAGCACATCGACGCGTTCGACCATCTCACCGCTCCTCGACCGGGCCCCCGCCCGCGCGACGACCGCCGCATGGCGCCGTTCGCGTCTGGACAAAGACGGACAACAACGATCTTAAACGAACATTTACGAACATTTCGTGAGCGCGGTATGCCCCATTGGGGCTCGCGGGATTAGACGATGGTCGAAGGCGCCGCCGATCTGGAGTTCGTTTCGACACCGCCGACGGCACGCCCACAGGCCGCCTGCTCGGGGCGGCCTCCGGTGGCAATGCATGTCGGTGAGCCGCCTCCTGCCGACGGCGGCGCCGGCCTGGCTTGCACCCGGCCTGGGGCCAGCGCCAGATGCCCCGAACCCGCCGTCAGTCGCCGACGACGTGGACCCGGGTCTTGCCCGCGGCCAGCACCTCGGCCAGGACGTCCGGCGGGGCACGGTCGGTGAACCAGTCGTCCACCAGCGCGATCGGCCCCAGCCGGCACAGCGCGTTGCGGCCGATCTTGCTGGCGTCGGCGGCCAGCAGCACCTGCCGCGAATGCTCGACGATGGCCTGGGCCACGCGCACTTCCTGGAAGTCGAAGTCCAGCAGCGTGCCGTCCAGTTCGATGCCGGAGATGCCGATGATCCCGAAGTCCACGGTGAACTGGCGCACCAGATCGATGGTCGGCTGGCCGGTCACGCCCTGGTCGCGCGCGCGCACCATGCCGCCGGCCACGATCACCTCGAAGCTGGGATTGGTGCTCATCAGCACCGCCACGTTGAGGTTGTTGGTGATCACCCGCAGCCCCTGCTTGTGCATCAGCGCCGCGGCCACGTCCTCGTTGGTCGTGCCCAGGTTGATGAACAGCGAGGAATGGTCGGGGACATGCGTGGCCACCTCCCGGGCGATGCGACGCTTCTGCTCGGCCTGCAGGGACTTGCGCGTGGCGTAGGCGGTGTTCTCGACGCTGGAGGGCAGGCTCACCCCGCCGTGGTAGCGACGCAGCAGGCCGGCCTCGCACAGCAGCATCAGGTCGCGGCGGATGGTCTGCTGGGTCACGTCGAACTGCGTGGCCAACCCGTCCACCTCGGCATAGCCGAGCTGGCGCACCAGCGCCACCAGTTGCTCCTGGCGCCGGTTGAGGACCGGATGTTCCATGCGTACCGCCTGTGCCTGCGAGGTGCCCGCATGATCGTCGATGCGGCGCGCAATGCAACACCGCAGCGCGCAAGGCCTGCATCCCGCACGCGCCTGCGACGCAAGAACAACACACTGCGTCCGCGCGATCGCGCTGCCCGGCGCGGGCGACTCCACTAGGCTGAGCGCCTGCGTAGAGGATCCCCGATGAGCGACGCCACACCAGGCCTCAACATGATCCGGACCGGCCCGCGCGGCAGCGTGCCGCTGCTGTTCCTGCATGCGCTCGGTCTGGATCTTTCGGTATGGGAACAGCAGATCCACGCCTTCGCACGCGACCGCGATGTGATCGCGATCGACCTGCCCGGCCACGGACGCTCGCCGCACGGGCAGGACGCGCCGAGCTTCGCCGGCCTCGCCGAGGCGCTGATCACGCTGCTCGGCGCACTGCGCACCGGCCCGGTCGATGTCGTCGGCATCTCCGTCGGCGGCATGATCGCGCAGACCCTGGCGGTGACCTCGCCGACGCAGGTGCGCTCGCTCACGCTTGTCGCCACCTCCTGCACCTTCTCCGATGCGGTCAGGCAGCTGCTGCGGCAGCGCGCGGAGACCGTGCGCGCGATCGGCATGGAAGGCATCGCGCCGTTGCACCTCGCGCGCTGGTTTCCGGCGGAGTTTCTCGCGGCGCGCCCCGAAATCGGCGACCGGCTGGGCAAACTGCTGCTGCGCAACGATGCGGCCTTTCACGCCCAGCTCTGGGACATGGTCGCGGGCCTGTCGCTGGAGGAGGCGATTGCCTCCTTGCCCCATCCGACCCTGGTCGTCGCCGGCGCGGACGATGCCAGCGCGCCGCCGGCGGCCGGTCAGCTGATCGTGGATCGCATGGCGCACGCGCGGCTGGCGGTCGTGCCTGCGTGCGGACACTTTCCGCCGCTGGAGCATCCGGACGCGTTCAACGCCTTGCTGCGCGACTTTCTCACCCGGCTTTAGGCGCACCAGGCACCCGCGGGCTTGACGCGCCTACTTGAGCAGGCGCCACCAGGCCGAACCCGCGGTCGGCTGCCGCAGGTCGACGCGCTCGCCGATCACCGGCGTGGACAGCGCGACACCGCGCTCGGCGGCCAGGGCGCTGATGCGCTCGAACGGCTCGAACCATGGATGCAGCGCCAGGTCGAAGGTACCGTTGTGGATCGGCAGCATCCAGCGCCCCTGCAGGTCCAGATGCGCCTGCAGGGATTCCTCGGGCCGCATGTGCACGTGCGGCCACTGGCGATCGTAGGCGCCGGTCTCCACCAGGGTCAGGTCGAACGGCCCGAAGCGCTCACCGATCTGTCTGAAGCCATCGAAGTAACCGCTGTCGCCGCTGAAGAACACGCGCAGCCCATCGTCGATCAGCACCCACGAGCACCACAGCGTGGCATTGCCGTCGCGCAGCCCGCGCCCGGAGAAATGCTGGGCGGGCGTGGCGACCAGGCGCAGCCCGTCGATGACGGTGGACTGCCACCAGTCCAGCTGTTGCACCTTGGCCGCCGGCACGCCCCAGCGCACCAGCGTGTCGCCCACGCCCAGCGGGGCGACGAAGTGCTCGGCCGAGCCGGCCAGCGCGCGCACGGCCGCCTTGTCCAGATGGTCGTAGTGGTTGTGCGAGAGGATCACGCCCTTCAGCGGCGGCAGATCCTTCAGCGCGATCGGCGGCGCATGGAAGCGCTTGGGCCCCATCCACGGCAGCGGCGAGGCGCGCTGGGCGAAGACCGGGTCGGTGATCCAGAACTGCCCGCGCAGCTTGAGCAGCACGGTCGAATGGCCGAGCCGGTACAGGCTGAAATCCGGCGCGGCCAGCAGTTCGGCACGGGTCAGCGGGCGGACTGGAATCGGGCGGTCCGGCACGCTGGTGCGCGGCTTGTCGAACAGCACGCTGCGGAACAGCCGCAGCGATTCCAGCAGCCCGGTGCGCGGGATCGCGATCGCATTGCGGAAGCGCCCTGCGCTGGACTGCAGCGACGCAGCGCGGGATCCGGGTTCGTTGGAGTCGGCCATGGCAGCACCATGGGGACAACCACCTCGCCTGACAAGCCCAGGCGCTGTCGATCCTGCGCGCGACGCGGCGCGCGACCGCCATCAGCCCGCGCGATGGGCCTGCTGATGTTGACGGTACATCGCCGCGGTCAGTTCCAGCCCGACATGCGAGAGCTGGGTGGCCGCGGCCTCGGCCGATTCCTGCGCCACTTCGGCCACGCGCTCGAACATGCACGCCTCGTAGCGACACACCGCGTCATGCAGCGCACCCTGCGCCAGCTGCTCGGCCAGTTCGGCGGCATCGAGCATGGCCGCGTTGACGCCTTCGCCGGCGAAGGGCGACATCAGATGCGCCGCGTCGCCGATCAGGGTCAGGCCGGGACGGTGGTTCCAGCGATGCCCCACGGGCAGCGCGTGGATCGGCCGCGCGACGAAGTGGTCGTTGGCCGCGTGGAACAGGTCCAGGATCTCCGGCGCGAACCCGGCGAACTCCTCGAGCAGCCCGGCCCGCACGGCCTGCGGATCGCTGCAGTCGAAGCGCTGCTGCGCCCAGTCCGCCGGCACGCGGAAGATGGCGTAGCCGCGCACATGCGCATGCCCGTTACGCTGGGCGATGAGCATCCTGCCCTCGCCTTCGATGTCGAGCTTGCCCGGCCCGACCAGCGCGGACAGCGCCGGATGGTCGCGATCGACCTGGTCGATGCCGAACTCGACGAAGGTCAGGCCGCTGTACTGCGGACGGTAGGACGACAGCAACGGGCGCACCTTGGACCAGGCGCCGTCCGCGCCGACCACCAGGTCGAACGGGCCGGCCAGGCCGCTGGCCAGTTCCAGCTGCCAGCGGCCTTCGTCCAGCGCATGCACGGCCTGCAGCGGCGCGCCCCAGCGCACGGTGCCGGGGGCGAGCGCATCGAGCAGCATCGCGCGCAGCGCGGTGCGGTCGACCTCGGGCCGGCTGCGGTCGAAGCCCTCCCGGTCCTCGAAGAGCACCTCGCCGCGGTGGTTGAGCAGGCGCTCGCCCTGGTCTTCGTAGCGGGCGATGCGCGCGAAGGCGTCCTGCAACCCGGCGCGTTCGATCGCCAGCAGGCCCGAGCCCTGATGCAGATCGAGCGAGCCGCCCTGGGGGCGCTCCAGCGGATGCGCCTCGCGCTCGAACACCTCCGGCACGAGCCCCTGCAGCTGCAGCAGGCGGGCCAGCGTCAGGCCGGCCGGGCCGCCCCCGACGATGGCGATACGCGGAAGGTTGGCCATGCGTGCTGCTCCGGATATGATAGGTGCCTATATTTAAAACATAGTCACCTATGGAAAGTCAAACCAGCGAACTCGAGCACGCCGCCCGCCACGATCCGCTCAAGCTGCTCGGCATCGCCTATCGCACGTTCTCGCGGCTGGTCGACGCACAGCTGCGCGAGCATGGCTTCGCCATGGGCCAGCTGCCGGTGCTGGTGGCGCTCAAGCACGGCGATGCGCTGTCGCAGGGCGAACTGGCGCGACGCGCGCGGGTCGAGCAACCGAGCATGGCCCAGCTGCTCAACCGGATGGAGCGCGACGGGCTGATCCAGCGCACGCCGGATCCGGCCGATGGCCGCAGCAAGCTGATCTCGCTGACACCGCTGGCGCGCAGGCGCCTGCCCAAGGCCAAGGCGGTGATGGACGCCACTGGCGAACAGGCTCTGGCCGGCTTCGACGCGCAGGACCTGGCCCAGTTCGCCACGCTGATGCTGCGGATCAACCGCAACCTGGACGCGTTGGAGTAGGCACCGCGCCGGCCCGCGTGTGGGCCGGCGCGGCACGACGGAGGCTACTTGGCTACGCCGAAGCGATAGATCGTGGTCTGCGTGTAGGTCTGGCCCGGGTCCAGGCGCGTGCTGGGGAAGTCGGCGTGGTTGGGGCTGTCGGGGAAGTGCTGGGCTTCCAGCGCCAGCGCGCCCCAGTGCAGATAGGGCTTGCCGCCTTTGCCGCCTTCGATGCGGTCGATGGCGTTGGAGGTGTACAGCTGCATGCCGGGCTCGGTGGTGAACATGGTCAGCGTGCGCCCGGTGGTGGGCTCCTCGACGACGACCGCCGGCGTCTCCAGGCCCGGCGCATCGAGCACCCAGTTGAAGTCGTAGCCGCCCTGTTTGGGCTCGGCATGGCGCAGGTCGGCGTTGTCTTCGTGGATGCGCTCGCCCAGGGCGTGCGGCGTGCGGAAATCCAGCGGCGTGCCGGCCACGGGCAGCAGCTTGCCGGTGGGGATCAGCTGCGCATCGGCCTGGGTGTAGAGCGCGGCGTTGATCTGCACACGGTGGTCCAGCACCGAGGCGGCCCCGGCGCCGGCCAGGTTGAAGTAGCCGTGGCTGGTGAGATTGAGCACGGTCGGCTTGTCGGTGGTGGCGCGGTAGTCCAGCTTCAGGCCATCGTCCTGCAGGGTGTAGACCACGCTGACGTCGAGCGTGCCGGGGAAGCCCATCTCGCCATCGGGCGAGCGGTAGCGCAGGGTCACCGACGGGGTCCCGTCGCTGGCGGGGCTGGCCTCCCACAGCCTGGTGGCGAAGCCTTCCGGACCGCCGTGCAAGGTGTTGCCATTGTTGTTGGTCGGGATCTGGTAGGTCTTGCCGTCCAGGGTGAAGCGCCCCTTGGCCAGGCGGTTGGCGTACCGCCCGATCAGCGCGCCGAAGTTGGTCTGCACGGTGGCGGCGTCCTTGAGGTAGCCGTCCAGCGTGTCGTAACCCAGCACCACGTCGTCGGCCTTGCCGTTGCGGTCGGGCACGGTCAGCGCCTGCAGGATGCCGCCGTAGGTGATGATCGAGGCGGTCATGCCGTGGCCGTTGTCCAGCACGAACTTCTGCACCTTGCGCCCATCGGGCAGCGTGCCGAAGTCGCTGGCGACCACATGCGCGGGGGCCGCGGCCGGCGCGGACGAGGCCGCAGGCGCGGCGGCGCCGGAAGCATCGGGCTGGGCGCGCGTGGCCGGATCTTCCGGCGGTTGCGAGCAGGCGCCCAGTCCCATCGCCGTCACGGCGGCCAGCAGTGCGATACGCATTCGATGTCTCCCTCCCAGGTGAGGGCGCCAGTGTGCCTCAAGCCGCATGCGGGCGCAGACGACGCGGGCAGGCCAGGGGCCAGGGGCCAGGGGCCAGGGGCCAGGGATCAGAGATCAGGGGCCAGCCGATGAAGCAGTGCACTGGCTCGCGCGCTGAGTGCCGCATCGCCGGCTACCACTTTCCCTTGCCTCTGATCCCTGATCCCTGATCCCTGATCCCTGATCCCTGATCCCTGATCCCTGATCCCTGATCCCTGATCCCTGATCCCTAATCCCTAATCCCTAATCCCTAATCCCTAATCCCTAATCCCTAATCCCTAATCCCTAATCCCTGATCCCTGATCCCTGGCCCCTGCTTTCCTCCCGCACCCGCAGAAAGCGGGCGAAGCGTGGCAGGCCGCGCCCGGTCAGGCCGTTGTACTGATACGTCACCCACGTGCCCAGCGGCGGCGGCGCATCGCGCTCGGCGTCGCGCAAGCCGCTGCCGATGCGGAAGCGGCGGCCGTCCGGCGTCTCCACCAGCAAGGCGCCCAGCCTGCCGGCGTGCTGGCCCTGCCCCGGCACGTGTCCGACCACGCGCGCCTCGGCATCGTCCAGGCGCTTGTACTTGAGTAGCGTGTCGCTGCGCCCGGGCAGGTAGCGCGCCGCCCGGTGCTGCAGCATCAGGCCTTCGCCGCCGGCCTGCACCACGCGGTCCAGCTCGGCATCCAGCGCGGCCCGGCTGTCGAAGCGGCGCTGCTCGAGCATCCGCAGCTGAGGATGCGTGCCGGTGCCCAGCAGCGCCTGCATCCGCGCCACGCGCGCGGCGAACGCGCCGCCCGCGGCGGGCAGGTCGAACACCATGAAGCGCAGCGTGCGCCAGCGTGGGTCGTGCGGATCGCCCGCGCGCACCAGCGCGCTGGCCACGTCGAACTGGCCGCGCCCGATCCACAGCTCGCCCTCCATCGGCACCGGCGGCCAGCCCCGGGTGAACCAGGCCGGCACCGCGATCGGCTCGCCGCCGCGCGTCCACAGCGCCCGTCCGTCCCAGCGCCCGCGCACGCCATCGAGCTTCTCGCTGACCAGATACGCGGCGACCTCGCCCTGCCCGCGATACGCAGTGGCCAGCATCGGCGGCGCCTGCGGCGCCGCTGCGTCCGCCACGCCCGGCCCGGCCAGACAGGCCACCAGCACCATTCCCGCCACGACGCGCATCGCCTGCTCCACGAAAGTCCATTCCGGGCTCCAGCGTGGCCCTGCGCGGCCGCGGTGTCCGTCGGCAAACATCCCGACGCAGCGTCGGACGATGCACCTACACGATCCGCATCCGCCGTCGCCAGCTGGCGATCTGGTTCCAGCGGATGAAGGTCACCAGGCCCGAGGCCAGGATCAGGGCGATGCCGACCCAGGTGATCGCATCGACGCGGCTGTGGAACAGCCAGGCGCCGAAGCCGATCGCCCACAGCATCTGGCTGTACTGGGTCGGCGCGACCGCGCTGACCGGCGCCAGCCGCGTGGAATACATCATCAGGATCGCCGCCAGCCCGGCCAGCAGCCCGTAGCCGGCGATCAGGCCCCATTGCGTGGCGCTAGGCCAGACGAAGTGCGGCAGCATCAGGATGCCGCCGGCCACCAGGGGGCCGATCACGCCGGCGCCGTACAGGGTGACGCGCTTCTCCTCCGGGCCGGCCATGCGCAGGCTGATCACCGACACCGCGCCGGTCAGCCCGCACAGGATCGCCGCCACATGGCCCTGGCTGAGCTGGCGGAAGCCGGGTCGCAACACCACCAGCACGCCGATGAAGCCCACCGCCACCGCCGTCCAGCGGCGCCAGTGCACCTCCTCGCGCAGCAGCAGCACCGACAGCACGGTGACGAAGATCGGCATCAGGAAGATCAGGGCGAAGGCCTCGGCCATCGGCAGATGGGTGAAGGCGATCACCGAGGTCAGGTTGCCGGCCGCGCCGCAGAAGGCGCGCAGCAGCCAGATCGTCGGCTTGCGCGCCACCACCACCTCGCGCCAGCGGTCCTGCGGCTTCTTCAGGAAGGGCACGGCCACCAGCATGAGCAGGGCGCCGAAGAACACCACCTCGTAGGACGGCAGGCTGCCGTCGAGCAGCTTCACGAACGCATCGCTGATCGCATAGGCCGCATAGCAGGCGAAACCCAGCAGCACACCCTTGAACATCGTGTCGGTTCCGCAAGCTCGTCGGGCGCGGCGCGCCGGCACCACAGTCTACGGGCAGCGCGGTCAGGCGCCGCGCATGGGCGTTGCGAAACTTCATGCCAGGCCGATCCCGGCCGTGCTGAAATGGCGCACGCCCGCCGCTGGTCTTCCTCTGCATGCTTCGTCCGCTCCTCCCGCCCCGCTGCCGGCCCGCCCCCGCTTCATGCCGACAGCGCTCGCGATTGGCACACGGGAACGCGGCATGAGCCAGCCCTGGTTCCCCGCCGGCGGCAGCGCCATGGCCGCCAAGATCCGCGCGCACGACTGGGCCGCCACCCCGCTGGGCCCGGTGGAGACCTGGCCGGCGCCGCTGCGTGCGGCGGTCAACCTGATGGTCAATGCGCCCGAGTGCATGTTCATGGTCTGGGGCGAGGAGGTGACCTTCCTCTACAACGACGTCTACGCCCCGATCCTGGGGCCGCGCGCGCCCGGCGCGCTGGGCGCCTCGATGCGCGTGCTGTGGGGCGATGTGTGGGACTCGGTGCGCGGCCCGATCGAGAGCGCCTACCGCGGGCAGTCCGAGCGCCACGTGGAGATGTACATCCAGATGCACCGCTACGGCGTGCCGGAGGACACCTGGTGGACGTTCTCCTTCACCCCGATCTACCTGGAAGACGGTCGCGTCGGCGGCGCGTTCTGCCTGACCAACGAGGTCACCGAGAAGATCCAGGCCGAGCGGCGCCTGGCGCGCGAGCATGAGCGCCTGGCGCAGCTGTTCGAGCAGGCGCCGATGTTCATGGCCTTCCTCAGCGGACCCGAGCATCGCATCGAGGTGGTCAACCCCGGCTACCTGCGCCTGATCGACCACCGCGACGTGGTCGGCAAGACCGTGGCCGAGGCCCTGCCCGACGCGGTCGAACAGGGTTACCTGGACCTGCTGGACGGGGTCTACCGCACCGGCGAGGTCTATGCGGCCAACAGCGCCGCCTACGCGGTGCGGGCCGAGCCGGGCGGGCCGGTGCATCCGCGCTACGTGGACATCGTCTTCCAGCCGATCCGCGACGAGCGCGGGCAGATCACCGGCGTGTTCGTGCAGGGCGTGGACGTGACCGCGCGCATCGAGGGCGAGGCCGCCATGCGCGCGCTGGACGCGCACAGCCGCCAGGTCATCGACAGCGCCACCGACTACGCGATCCTGGCCACCGACCTGCAGGGGCGCATCACCCACTGGAACGCCGGCGCACAGCTGATCCTGGGCTGGAGCGAGCGGCAGATGCGCGGGCATACGACCGAGCGGCTGTTCACCGAGCAGGACATCGCCAACGGCGTGGCCGAGCGCGAGCTGCTGGACGCGCTGGAGACCGGGCGCGTGGTACGCGAGCGCTGGCAGGTGCGCCGCTCCGGCGAGCGCTTCTGGGCCAGCAGCGCCACCACCGTGCTGCGCAACGCGGACGGCACGGCGATCGGCTTCGTCAAGGTGCTCGGCGACCGCACCGCCGAACGCATGGCCATCGACGCGCTGCGCGACAGCGAGGCGCGCCTGACGGCGCTGGTCAGCGCCTCGTCGGACGCCTTGTTCATGATCGACGCGCACTGGACGCAGATGCGCCAGCTGACTGGCACCGGCGCGGCCCGCGACAGCTTCGCGCCGATCGAGCGCTGGATGGCGCGGCACATCCCCGATTCGGATCAGCACCGGGTCGTCGCCGCGGTCCACGAGGCGGTGAACAGCCGGCAGCCGCTGACGCTGGAACATCCGGTGCGCCGCAACGACGGCAGCCTGGGCTGGTCGCTGTCGCGCGCGGTGCCGCTGTTCGATGCCGAAGGCAAGCTGCACGGCTGGTTCGGCGCGGCCACCGACATCACCGCGCGCCGCGATGCGGAGAACCGCCTGCGCGAGCTGACCGCCTCGCTGGAGGAGCGCGTGCGCGAGCGCACCGACGAGCTGCTGCTGGCCGAGGAGAAGCTGCGCCAGAGCCAGAAGATGGAGGCCGTCGGCCAGCTCACCGGCGGGCTGGCGCACGACTTCAACAACCTGCTCACCGCCGTCACCATGGGGTTGGACCTGCTGCAGCAGCGCATCGAGGCCGGTCGCTACGACCGGCTGGAGCGCTACCTGGAGATGGCCCGCTCCGGCGCCTCGCGCGCCGCGTCCCTGACCCAGCGCCTGCTGGCGTTCTCGCGCCGGCAGACGCTGGCGCCCACGGCGGTGGACGTCAACCAGCTGGTCGATGGCATGGGCGACATCCTGCGGCGCACGCTGGGGCCCTCGATCCAGACGCATTTCCAGCTGGCCAGCCCGCTGTGGCGCGTGCTGGTGGATGCGCCGCAGCTGGAGAACGCGCTGCTCAACCTGTGCATCAACGCGCGCGATGCGATGCCCGAAGGCGGCCAGCTGATCATCGAGACCCACAACATCGAGCTGGACGCTGAGGCCGCCGCGTCGCTGGAGCTGGCGCCAGGCCCGTACGTGCGCCTGGGCGTGCAGGACACCGGCACCGGCATGAGCGCCGAGGTGATGGAGCGCGTGTTCGAGCCCTTCTTCACCACCAAGCCGATCGGCCAGGGCACCGGACTGGGGCTGTCGATGATCTACGGCTTCATGCGCCAGTCCGGCGGCCAGGTGCGCATGGCCTCGCGGCTGGGCCACGGCACCACGATGCAGCTGCTGCTGCCGCGCCTGGACGGTGCCGAGGACGCCATCGCGGCGGACGGCGTCGAACCGGCCGCGCTGGACCCGCACACCCGCGGCGAGGTGCTGCTGGTCGAGGACGAGGCGCCGGTACGCGCACTGATCGCCGAGGTGCTGGGCGAGGCCGGCTGCCGCGTCACCGCGGTGGCCGACGGCCACGCCGCGCTCGAATACCTGCGCGGCGCCGCGCCGATCGACCTGCTGCTGACCGACGTCGGCCTGCCTGGCGGCCTCAACGGCCGCCAGGTCGCCGACGCCGGCCGCCAGCTGCGGCCCGGCTTGCGCGTGCTGTTCGTGACCGGCTACGCGGCCAACGCCGCGGTCGGCGCCGGCCAGCTGGAGGCCGGCATGGAGGTGATGACCAAGCCGTTCCAGGCGGCCGAACTGGCGCGCCGCGTGCAGGCGATCCTGGCCCCGTCGCGCTAGCCTGCCCAGGACTTAGCGGCCCGGCGCGGTGCCCGCGTTGGTTAACGCGCCCAGCGACGCCGCCGGCGTGAGGGCGGCCGCCCGATAGGCCTCGCCTTCGGAATGGCGCAGCGCGGCCCCTGCCGGACGCGCTCGAACGCGCGATGCGCCCATCATTCAGACCACCGGCATGCAGCTCTTCACAGCCCGCCCAGGGCCACGTACTTGATCTCCAGGTAGTCGTCGACGCCGTACTTCGACCCCTCGCGTCCGAGACCGGAAGCCTTGACCCCGCCGAATGGCGCGACTTCCGTGGAAATCAGGCCCTCGTTGACGCCGACCATGCCGAACTCCAGCTGCTCGACCACGCGGAAGATGCGACCGACATCGCGCGCATAGAGGTAAGAGGCCAGGCCGAACGGCGTGTCGTTGGCCAGGGCGATGGCCTCCTTCTCCGTCTCGAACCGGAACAGGGGCGCGACCGGGCCGAACGTCTCCTCGCTGAAGATCTTCGCCTCCCGCGGCACGTCGGCCAGCACGGTCGGTTCGAAGAACGAGCCACCCAGCGCATGGCGGCTGCCGCCGACGACGATCCGCGCGCCCTTGGCCACGGCGTCGTCGATGTGCTGCTCGACCTTGAGCACCGCCGCCTCGTCGACCAGCGGGCCCTGCACCACGCCTGGCTCCATGCCGTCGCCGACCTTGAGGGCGGCGGCGGCGGCGGCCAGCTTGCCGGCGAACGCCTCGTAGATGCCGGACTGGACCAGCAGGCGGTTGGCCGCGACGCAGGCCTGTCCCATGTTGCGATACTTCGCGGCCAGCGCGCCTTGCACGGCGGCGTCGACGTCGGCGTCGTCGAAGACGATGAACGGCGCGTTGCCGCCCAGCTCCATGCTGGTCTTCTTGATGGTCGGCGCGCACTGCGCGAGCAGCTGCGCGCCGACTTCGGTCGAACCGGTGAACGAGAGCTTGCGCACGATCGGATTGGCGGTGAGTTCGCTGCCGATGGCGCGCGCCGCACCGGTGACGATGTTGCACACGCCCGGCGGCAGGCCGGCGCGTTCGGCCAGCACGCCCAGCGCCAGTGCGGACAGCGGCGTCTGGCTGGCCGGCTTGATCACGCCGGTGCATCCCACCGCCCAGCCCGGCCCGGCCTTGCGGGTGATCATCGCCGCGGGAAAATTCCACGGCGTGATCGCCGCGAACACGCCGATCGGCGCCTTCTGGACGAGGATGCGGCGGCCATCGGCATTGTGCGGGATGAGGTCGCCGTAGACGCGCCGCGCCTCCTCGGAGAACCACTCCATGAACCCAGCGGCGTAGAGGATTTCCCCACGCGATTCGACCAGCGGCTTGCCCTGCTCGGCCGTCATGATGACGGCCAGGTCGTCGATGTGCTCGATCATCAGATCGTAGAGCCTGCGCAGCACCACCGCGCGCTGCTTGGGCAGGACGCTGCGCCAGCGCGGCAGGGCGCGCTCGGCGGCTTCGATGGCGCGGCGGGTCTCGGCGCCTCCCGCGTCGGGGACGCGCGCGATCAGCGCTCCGGTGGCGGGATTGCGCACCTCCAGGGTCCGACCGCTGTCGGCCTGCTCCCATCGTCCATCGATCATGATGGCCTGGCGCAACAGGTCCTTGTCCTTCAGCGGCAGGGATACGGGCTCGGTCATGGCGTGCTCTATCAGCAGGGGTTGCGGCCGATGAAGAAGGCTTCATCGGGATCCTGGGTCGGCTGCAGGCCGGATGCTTCCTGGCCGCGGCGCAGCGCGACCATGTCGCGCTGGTATACGCGCGCCGTCGGGTGGCGCAGCGGCCCGCCGTTGTAGCCCTGCAGCCAGCTCTCGTACTTCCACATCATCCGATTGATCAGGCCGTTGCCGGCCTGCGGCACGCTGCCGAAGGCTTTGCGCGCGGCATCGAGCCGGTGGAAGATCGCGGTGGCCTCTTCGTAGCGGCCGGCCTGGATCAGCCGGTGCACCTGCGGCAGCACCGGACCGTAGTACGCGGAGAAATTGGTGCCGCAGAAGGGAATCGGGATGATCTGCGCCAGCGGGACGTACTCGTGCTCCATCGGCGAGGAGATCACCACCTCCTTGTGGAAGTGACGATGCACCTCGATCGCGGCCATGATGTGCGGCGCGCCGCCTTCGGCCTTGATGGACGCGACATTCGGGCACTCGTCGATCAGGCGCCGCAACAGCGCGATCGGCATGTCCGAGGGATCCAGGCGGGAGAATCCCCAGGTCGGAATCGGAAACAGCATCACGGCCAGGTCGGTCGCATCGCACAAGGCCTTGGTATACGCGAAGACCTCGTCCAACGACTTCGGGTAGAAGTACGGCGGATAGCCCAGCAGCACCAGCTCGGCGCCGGCCGCCTGGGCCTTCTGCACCGCATCGATGTTGTCTTCCAGGGTGTTGAACACGGCGTGGTGGACGATGAAGATGCGTCCTGCCGCCTGCTCCACCGCGATGCGCACGAACTGCTCGTATTCCTCGGGCGTGATCGCCACTTCCGAACAGGTCAGGGTGCCGACGAAACCGTGCTCCACGCTGAGCTCGACATCGTGGCGGATGGCCTTGTGGTTCAGTCGCTTGAAGTCGGACGTCATCGTGGGAATGGTGACGTTGGCGACCCCAACGAGTTTTTCGCGCGCCCACTCGCGCGCCTCCTTCTTGGTGTAGCTGGCCATCTTCGGTTCCTGTGAGATGCGGAATCAGTGCTTGGTTTCGAAACGCATCGGCAGCGGCGTGGCCAGCCCGGACTCCAGCGCCCGGGTCAGGATGAGCTCGGCGACCACGATGTCCTGCAGCCCGCCGCCGACCGACTTGTACAGAGGCGCCCTGCTCGCCCCGACCCGCTCGTCCTGGCTGCCGGAGAGCAGATCGGCCAGGCCGATGGCCTTGGCATGGAACGCGATGCCGGCTTGCCGCGCGGCGATCATGTCTCCGGTCTGTTCGAGGACTTCTTCGAGTGCGTCGGCCACGATCAGGTCGCTGCGTTCGACCACCGACACGTCGATCTCGCGCTGCTCCGGAACGGTCGAGCCGATCGACACCACCATCGCGCCGGGCGCGAGCCAGTCCGCATGGAGGATGGGGCGCTCGCCGTGCGATCGCGCCGCCGCCAGCACGACCCCGGCGCCTTCGACCGCCGCCTCGGCGCTTGCGACGGCACGGGTCGGAACGCCCAGATCGCGCGTCGCCGCCTCGGCGAACGCCTCGCGCTTGCCCGGCGTAGGGCTGAACACCGCGATCTCCGACAGGGGGCGGACGCTGGCGAAGGCCCGCACATGCATCGACGCTTCCAGCCCGCTGCCCAGCACCGCGAGTTTCGTCGCCCCGGCCGGGGCGAGCCTGTCCAGCGCCGTGGCCGAGGTGGCCGCCGTGCGCAGACCGGTGACGCTATTGGCATCGACGAAGCCGGCGATGCGGCTGGTCTGGCGATCGAACAGGACGATGACGTATTCCACGCCCGGGGTCGGCGCGCCGGTGGCCATGCCCATGAGCTTGGCGCCGAAGTATCGGCCGCCCGGCGGGATCGCCGGCAAGGTGCGCAGCCAGTTGCGCTCGGCGGAGCCGATGCTGCGCGGAGGAATCGCGCCGGGAGGAATCGGGCGCGCATAGGTCGCCCGCAACGCATCGATGGCCTCTTCCCAGCGAAACACCTTCCGGGCCGTTTCACCGGACACAAACACGGGAGCAACGCTCATCGATACCGTCCTCGGGAAGCAGGATGCCGGTGGGATCAGCTCGCACTCCCGCCTTGCAGGACAAGCCTAGAGTCCTGGCTTGGCCTGCATCAAATTGAAAATCGACATGCCACGCATCAATAATCCAAATGCGTGGACCGCTCGGATTTGGTTATCGTTTCGCGCCAGGCATTCCCGCGAACGCGGCCATGAGACGCGAGGGCGAACGGACCAGGCAGCGCACGTGCGTCGGGTGGCTTTGCGCCACCCCTGCAGGCCAGGCTGAAAGACATAGCGCGCGCGCCCAGCGCCCCGCCACAGACCACCGACCGCGAACACCGCGACATCGTCGAGACCCCCCGCTCCCACAACCCGACCGAGACCGGGCAGGCGATGCGCCGACCCTTGCGCTCGCTTCGCACGCACGTCTCTGGCCCGCGCCAGGCGCGGCACAGTTCAAACCCGCTGCGCCGCCCGCGCCGGATGCCATCCTCTCCAACGACGAGATAGACCATGATCAAGACCATCGCCGCGATCCGGCGCAAGCCCGGCATGACGCAGCAGGAGTACTTCCGCTACATCCTTGAGGTGCACGGCGCCTTGGCCAAGGCCAGGCCGCTGACGGTGCGCCGCTATGTGCAGAGCCACGTCCTCGATGGCGCGTATGGCGCCGCGACGGACAGCGCCTATCAGGTCGCCTTCCATCGCGACTCGGTCACCGAACTGCACTTCGACAACGTCGAATCCATGATGCAGAACTTCGGCGACCCCTATGTCCGCGACGTGCTGGGACCGGATGGCGCGCACTTCAACGACTTCCCCTCCGCGCTTGCGCTGTTGGCCGAAGATACCGACATCAGGGTCGCGCACCCTGGCGACGGCGCGGTCAGGGTGATGTACTTCCTGGGGAGACAGCCCGAAGTGACGGATCGGCAGTTCCGGGATGCGCTGCGGCAGGCCGTGCAGGACGGGCTCGATGATGCGCCAGACGGGGCGCCCGCGGTCCGTCGCGCGGTCCTCTCCCACGCCATCCACGACGAGACGGGACTGATCGCCTACTTCGGATCCAGCGATATGCCCGCCTATGACGCGGTGCTCAACCTGTGGTTCGACCCGGCGCAAGCCCTGGCCGAATGGCGCGCATGGCAGGCGGGCTTCGAACTCCGGATGCAGCAGTCCACGTCCCATGACCGGTCGCATGCGTTCTTCCTGATGACACGCGAACACGTGATCATCTGAACGCCCGCGCCCCATCGAGAACAGCCGCCCCTGCAAATGCCGCTGCAGGGGCGCTGCGATGGGCGATGGATGCCTTCGCGATCCAAAGGCCTACCGCCGGGCCGCGCCATTGCCCTTGGACAAGTCCAGCTACAGCAGCGCCACCGCGCGGCACCAGCCCGCCGATCCGCCCTTGATCTTGACCGGCAGGCAGGAGATCGTGAAACCCGTGGGCGGCAGGTCCTCCAGGCGCGTCAGCTTTTCCATGTGCATGAAGATGCCTTCGCGCGCCGCCTTATGCCCTTCCCAGACCAGACTCGCATCCCCGCTCTCGGCGAAGCGCTTGGCCGTGGCGGGAAACGGCGCATCCCAGGACCAGGCATCCGTGCCGGCGATGCGGATGCCTTGCGACATCAGCCAGTGCGTCGCCTCGCGGCCGATGCCGCAGCCGCGCCCCAGGTAGTCCGGGCGACCGTAGGCCGCGCCGGCGGCGGTGTTGATCAGCACGATGTCGAAGGGCTGCAGGTCGCGCCCGGTCGCGGTCACCGCGGCCTGAAGCTCGGCGGCGCTCGCCACGTGGGCATCGGGCAGATGGCGCAGGTCCAGCTTGACGCCCGGCCCGATGCACCACTCCAGCGGCACTTCGTCGATCGTCCAGGCACGCTCGCCATTGTTCATCGTGGAAGCGAAATGCCAGGGCGCGTCGAGATGCGTGCCGGCGTGCGCCGTCAGGCTCAGCTGCTCGACCGCCCATCCCTCGCCGCCCGGGATGTCCTTGATGTCCAGGCCCGGGGGAAGAAGCGCAGCATTTCGGCCGCCCCTTCGGCATGGTTGGTGTAGGTGATCCGCGGCCCGAGCCCCGGCGGGTCGGCGGGGACGTCGTTTTCGATGGCGACGGACAAATCGATGATCTTCATCCTGGGTCTCCTGAGAGGGCGGCGCGGGCCATCGCCTCGAGATCGGCATCCGCATGGAAGCCGAGCGACAGCGCGGGGGTTGCATCGAGCGCAGGCATCGCGCCGAAGAGCGTGCGCAGCCCTTCGTCGCGGCCCCACGTGATCAGGGCGGGACGTCCGGTGACGCGGGCGGTCGCGTCGGCCACCGCTTCCAGGCTGGCATGCAGCACGGGTGGCTGGACCACGGTCGCCGCCGCGTCTTCCAGCTGCGCCGCCCTCAGCAGCACCTCCACCGCCGCCCGACGCGACATCCACCAGCAGCTGCTCTCGGCGGGGATGGGGCAGGCGAAGGGCTGGCCGGCGGCGATGTGGTGGAAGAGCTGACTCATGAAGGCCGAGCCATGGCCGCTCAGTTCCGGCGGGCGGGCCACCAGGCCCGGAAAGCGCACGCTGACCGCGGACAGCGCGCCACGTCGCGTCATGTCCTCCAGCAGGACCTCGATCATCCGCTTGTGCGCGCCGTAGGTGATGAGCGGAGCGCTCGGCGTGTGCTGCGACACCGTCGCCTCGGTCAACGCGCCATAGACGGCAATGGAAGAGGCGAAGACGAAACGCGCGCCGGGCCGGCGCGCCGCCACCAGAGCCGCGAGCGCGATGGGCGCGAGGAGATTGATGCGCAGACCCGCCTCCTGCTCGCGCTCGGCCAGGCTCCCGGGGAGACTGGCGAGATGAAAGACCAGGTCGAAACCCGGCTCCAGCAGCGCGGCCTGGAAGGCGGGATCGGCGAGATCGCCCGGCACGATGTCCGCGCCGGCGATCGCCAACCCTTCGGCCCGTCGATCGGTGAGGACCAGCCTGGCGTCCTGCGGCAGCCACCCGACGAGCCGGGCGGCGAGGCCGCGGCCGAGGAAGCCACCGGCACCTGTCACGAGCACGCGCATCAGGCTTTCACGACCTTCTGGTCGATGAAGCCGAAGGGCGCGGACCCATCCGGCAGGCGCGCTTCCATCCGCACACGGTCGCCAAAACCGAGGAAGGGCGTCCGCGCCGCGCCCTCGCCCAGCATCTCGATCACGCGGATCTCCGAGATGCAGGACGATCCCGCAGCGGCGTCGGCGTTGGAGACCGTGCCGGAGCCGACGATCGTGCCCGGCGAGAGCCGGCGCGTGCCGGCGCAATGGGCGATGATCTGGCCGAACGAGAAATGCATCTCGCCCCCTCTCGCGCGGCCGACTTCCCGGCCGTTGATCGCGACATGGAGGCCCAGGTCCAGACGTCCGTCGTGCCAGCACGGTCCACACTCGTCCGGCGTGACGGCGACAGGGGCGAAGGCCGTGGAGGGCTTGGCCTGAAGGAATCCGAAGCCGGCGCGCATCTCGCGCGGCGCGACCCCGCGAAGCGACCAGTCGTTGATCTGCACCAGAAGCCGGACCGCGCTCAGCGCGGTCTCCGCATCGGCGCCCATGGGGACCTCATCGACGATGACGCCGAACTCGCCCTCCATGTCGATCATCAGCGCCTCATCCGGAAACCCGACATCACCCAAAGGCCCGCGGAAGTCGTCGCTGGCGCCCTGATAGACCAGCGGTATCGTCTCGAAATCCGGATTCGCCGGATTGCCGAACGCCTTGTCCATCAGCCGCCCATGATTGAGGAAGGCGGACGCGTCCAGCCACTGCGGCGCGCGGGGAAGCGGAGCCAGGCACCGGCGCGGATCGAACTGCGTCGCGGCAGGCGCCTGGCCTGCGTTCAAACGATCCGAGAGCGCGGAGAGCCCGGGCGCGAGGCTGGCCCAGTTCTCCAGCGCCTCCAGCAGGGATCTGGCGATGGGCGCGGCGCAGACCGCGCGGGTGAGATCACGCGAGACAATCCATAGCTGTCCATCGCGGGTGCCGTCGTGATAACTGGCGAGTTTCATGGGGGGTTACTCCTGCCTTCTATCGATGTCCAGGTTGCTGCCGGCCTCGCCTTGCGGCGATCTCAACGGCGCGAAAGGCTTGCGGCGATGTCCGGGTCGTAGGTGCCGGAGAGCAGCACGAAGAGCATCCGGCACGGTCGCCCCGAGCGATTGGCCCAGGCGTGGTTGGTGCCGCGCTGGATGACGACCGAACCGGGCTTCAACAGCACCTCGCCCTCGTCCACGACCAGGGTCACCTCGCCTTCGATGACCACGCCGTAGTCCACCGATTCGGTCCGATGCATCAGCGGGTGCGGCGAGGCCTCGCGCACGGTGGAGGCGGTGGCGTCCCCGAGCTGCGAGAACGCCTCGCCCATGTGGCGCGCCCCGTCCTTCAGGAAGTCCTCCGTGTCCGGCGGAATGTCGACGAAGCGCAGGCGTGTGCCGCCGGGCGGCGGTGGCAGCGTGAGCGGACCGAGCGTGGGATCGGCCCCGTTGTCGATCGGCACCGGGCTCGCGTGCGTGGCCCAGACCTCGTGGAACGCCGTGCCCGGAATGGCGGGGATCTCGACGACGGTGCGGAGCGGGCCGACCTCGGTCACGATGGCCGCGCCATCCGCGCGGTGGCCGGTGACGATGCGGGTGATGTGCGGGAAGGATGTCATTGCGCTTTCGCCTTGGAGAAGCAAGTGATGGAGAGGGCGGCGACGAGGACGGCCGCGATACCGAGTGCGCCGAAGCCCAGATGCTCACCGAGCGCACCGCCGACGATGGGGCCCAGCGCCGCGCCGATCATGAGCATGGCCGGCGTGGCGGCCACCGCGCGGCCGGAGGGCTCGAGCCGGGCCAGCAGGCCGAAGGCGAAGGTGTGGGTGAAGATCTGCACCGCGACGAAGACCGAGGCGGCAGGCGCCCAGAACACGAACGCCGTCGCACCGGTGACGACCAGGGCCAGCACGGCCTGCACGGCCGGACCGATCTGCACCACGGCCGTCGCCCGTACGCGGTTCTGCAGGAATGCCGCGAGCGGCGCGGGAAACAGGAAATTGACGATGCCGAGCGTGAGCAGGACGGCGAGCACATGGGCGGGCGCGAAGCCGCGCGCCTTGCCGATGACCTCGACGAAGGAAAACACCATGGCCTGGTTGTAGGTCATGATGCTGATGCCCAGGATGGTGAGCCAGGTGGCGCGGTTGAACGGCGCCACGGCCCCGGGCTGCAGCGATGTCGGATTGCGGAACAGCAGGGCGCATGCCACGGCCGCCAGCGCCATCAAAACCGCGAAGACCTGGAACATCGCCTGGCCGCCGTGGCTGATCAGCAGCTGCGGGATGCCGCCCAGCATCAGGATGCCGAAGAGCCCGATGGCCACGCCGGCCGTTGCGAACAACCGATGCGGATTGTCGGCATGCCCCATGGTGCCGTGCACCATGGACAGCGCGGCGCCGGCGGCGAGGCCGGCCAGCAGGTGCAGGACGGCCAGCGGCGCGAAATCGGTCTGCGTGGACGCGACGAGGAAGGCCAGCGCCGCAACGGCGAAGCCGCTGGCCGCGATGACGCGCGGGTTGACCCGGTTGAAGCGATGGGCGGCGACGGCACTGGCCGCCACCGCGCCGAGCAGGAACAGCGTGGCAAGACCGCCCGCCTGCTGCGGGCTGAAGCCGAAGCGCTCGACCAGCGCGCCCACCCAGACCGGCAGGGCGACGAGATCCAGCATCCCCGCGCAATGCGCAATGACCAGTGCGGCGACCGCCCCCTTCCCGAATTTCTGTGCTGGCATGGTGTCCTCCCGTTTTTCGGCGCGCCCGGATGCGCGCGCGCCGCTCGTCCGCGGCGCGGGCGATTGTTTTTGGTGACGCGACGTTCCGAATGGCGCTGTCCTAGACTTCCCCCGCCAGCGTCTGCATCGAGACCCGCATGATCGAGGCATGCTCTTCCCGACTGCCTTCATGGATCTCGATGTCGGCCAGGCGGCCGGAGTTCTCCACCACCATCCGGCAACGCTCATAGCGACGCGCCTCGAAGGCCGCCAGCGAGCCCGCGAGCTCGGCGCCGGCCGCCAGCTCCTCGGCGAGCACCATCGCGTCCTCGATCCCGATGCAGGCCCCGGCGGCCAGATGCGGTGTCGTGGCATGAACCGCGTCGCCGATCAGCACGACACGACCGGCGGACCAGGGGCGCGGCAGGAGCATCTGTTCCAGCGGCCGGTAGACGATCCGGTGCTCGGCGGAGAGTTCGGACGCGATCTTGCGGATGATCGGCGAGGGGAAGCGCTCCAGCAGGCCGCGCAGCGTCGCCACGAACGTCTCGGGCGCCACGTGATCGTTGGTGTCCCGGTTCTCCGTCAGGAACAGATAGACCATGTCCCGGGTCACGCGATTCATGCCGACCTTGAGCTTGGGCCCCATCCACATGGCGACCGTCTCGAGGCCCTCGGGCCTGGGCAACACGGCACGCCAGACCGACTGGCCGATGAAACGCGGCTTGGGCGCATGCGGAAAGACCTTCGCGCGGACCGCCGAATACAGGCCGTCCGCGCCGACGACCAGATCGTAGCGCCCCTGGGAGCCATCGGAGAACGTCACGCTGACACCGTCGGCGTCCTGCTCGAGGTCGGTGAAGGTCAGGCCCAGGCGGACATGCGTGGTCGAGGCGCGCACGGCTTCGGAGAGGATCTTCGCCAGGGCCGGGCGCATGATCGCGCCGCCGCCCGGCAGGTCCGGCGCCGCCACGCGCGGCGTGGGCAGCGTCACGAGCACGCAGTCGTCCGGCCCGCGCATCTCGACGCCGTCGGTCGCATAGCCCTCCTCCATGAAGCGCTCAATCAGGCCGAGCTGCTTGAGGACCCGGAGCGTCGAACCATGCAGGCTGATCCCCGCGCCGTAGGAGCGCCATTGCGGATCGATCTCCACCAGGTCGACGGAAAAGCCGTTGCGGGAGAGCTGCAGTGCCGCGGTCGAGCCGGCGAAACCGCCGCCGACGATCAGGATCTTCTGGATAGCCGAATTCATGCTCATGTTTCCTCCTGCGCCGCGCGGACGAAGACGTCGCCTTCGTCGTTGATCGTCAGCGCGATGCGCGTCAGTTGTTGTCCCAGGCAGGGGCCAAGGACGCATTCGCCCGTCTCCATATCGAACAGCGCCCCGTGCGAGTGGCAGGCGATGTGCGTCCTCTCCCCGTTGAGGTAGGCGTCGGTCTTCCAGGCCATCGGCGTGCCGGCGGGATAGTGCGGGCAGGCGTCCAGCCAGGCATGGAGCGTGCCGTTGCGCCGCAGGACGATGATCCTGCGCCGGTATCCCTCCAGCGGGCCGAAACCCCGCGCCTGGCCTTCACGGATATCCTCGACACGGCACAGCCGCTGTGCGAACGGCACGACCCCACCTCCGCGACGTCAAGGCTCGGCGCCGGGCGGCGGACCGCCTGGCGCCCACTTCTCGCGCATCTCGAAGAGCACGATCTGGGACGATTCGGCGTTCATGGGAGTCTCGCGCGCCAGCCATTCGCCGTCGTGCTTGTCCATGTCGGCGTCGTACTCGAAATGGCAGCCGAACGGGCTGTTGAAGTACCAGAACCAGTTGGACCCGAACTTGTGGCGGCCGGGGCCCCAGAAGCTCTGATAGCCCTTCTTCACGAAACGCGTTCCGGCCACCATCAGCTCGGTCGGGCCGCCCATGTGGAAGGCCAGGTGCTCGCAGCCTTTCATGTATTCCGGCGTGCGGATGAAGAACAGCGTGTGGTGGTCGTCGTTGCCCCTGGGCTGCAGGAAGGGGCCGGCGCCGCTCAGGACATCGGTGACGACGAAGCCGAGGCGGCTGCAGTAGAAGTTCGCCGCCACTTCGATGTCGGGCACGAAGAGCACGACATGGCTGAGCGTGCGCGGCGCGGCGGGCATCTGCTCCCACACGCCGAGCTCGTTCGGCCCGCGCTGCACCGGCGCGCCCGGCGCGTTGATCCGCTCGGCGGGCATGACCAGCGCACGACGCCGGGTGACCTGGAACTTCAGCTCGAATCCCTGATCGTCCTTGGCCTCGATGGCGCCATCGGCCAGGCGCGTGACCCGGCGATCCTTCGACAGCTCGGCCTCGATGGCGTCGAGGACTTCGCCGTCGCGCACGCCGTAGACCTGCTGGCGCAGCATGCTGGAGGACGGCAGCGGCGGCGGCAGGCTCGGATCGGCGTGGTGCCGGATGATGACGCCGGTGCCGTCCAGTGCCTCGAACAGGCCGCCCTTGTCCGTCACATCGACCGGGTTGAGGCCGAAGGCGAGGAGATACTCGCTGCAGGCGGCGAGGTCATCGACCCCGAAGATCAGATAGTCAGGACCAATGATGTGCATGATCGAAGTCTCGAGTCATCGTGGTATCGGCCGGTGTTGGGCACGCGTCCGTGCGCGGTGGCGAAGGCGGCGTTGCCGCATTGCGCGGACGGGCCTCGCGCACGACCTGGGCGAAGCCCGGCCCGTCGGCCTCGTCGCGGGGCGTGAGGCGGATGCCGTCGAAGAAGGGGCGCTCGGCCAGCGTCCGGCCGCGCCTGCGACGGCCGGCCATGCACACCTTGCGGCTCATGGCGCACCCGCCCGCGCGGTGCGGCCGCCCAGGGTCTCGGCCACCCAGTCCGCGATGTAGGCGCCGGCATTGGCGGAATTGTCGAAGCTGGAGTGCTGGACGCCGCCGGTCCTGGCATCGAAGATCTTGAGCTCGCGCTTCGGGCTGTTCACCAGCTGCGCGTAGGTGACATGGGCCCAGTGCAGCGGGATCTGGCTGTCCTTCTCGCCGTGGGTGACCAGGAAGGGCACGCGGATACGGTCGAGCACGCCGTCGAGATGGACCTGCTCGGCGATCTCCATGAAGTGATCCATATCGCGTGCCCCCCACACCCACATGACGTGGCTCCAGTAATGCGGCACGGGGAACTGACCTTCCTTGGCCAGGCGCCTCTTCTGCACGTCGCGCCAATCGTGGTTCGCGCCCCACACGACGCCGCAGGCGAAGCGCGGCTCGAAGGCGACGGCGCGCGGGCAGTAGTAGCCGCCCAGCGAGACGCCTTCCAGGCCGATGCGCCGGCTGTCGATGGCCTCCTGCGTCTCCAGCCAGTCGACGACGCGGCTTGCCCAGTGCTCGCTGTCGAAGCGCGCCTTCAGGTCGTGGAGGCGCAGCGCCTCGCCCGTTCCGGGCTGGTCCACGATGAGGGAAGCGACGCCGCGCTTGGCCAGCCAGCCAGGCAGACCGACGAGGAATTTCATTTCCTTCGTACTGTCCAGTCCGTTCACCTGCACCAGGACGGGTTGAGGGCCGACGACGCCTTCGGCGGGCACGTAGAGCGCGGAGAGATGCGTGCCCTCGTAGGGGATCTCGACACGGCGGCAGCTCGAGCCGGACAGCCTCAGGCCTTCGGCGAAGCTGGCGAGGAAGCGCTGATAGAGTTCGACACGCCCCTCGGAGCCGTGGGCCAACATCCGTTCGGCGGTCAGCATGTAGTTGGAGGCGCGGATCAGCTTGTCGCCGGCCGAGAGCAGACGCCCGCGCGCCTCGTCCTCGCCGGCAAGGCCCAACAGCGTGTCGGCCATGTCGATCCAGGTCTGACGGAAGGCCTCGGTGCCGGCGGCATCCGGCGCCTGCGCTGCCTGCTGAAGCGGCGCGCACATCGCCTCGATCTCCCCCATCCGCGCGCCCATCTCGATCGACAGATCGACCGACAGGTTCCAGACGTAGTTGGTGGGGAAATACTTGAACACCGATGACTCCCTATGGATCCCGGCCTTGGCCGTGGTCGTCGGGAGATCACCATGCGGCCCGTCCCCCATACTGGCGGCGCGCCTCAAACCTCCCGCACACAGACTCAACGATGACCCAGGCATTTAAAAAATGGCTTCGATGAATGCTCCGTATTCACTCGATCAATGCTGCAGTGCACGATGCGGACGCGGGTTGGCCGCGCCGCACCCGGCAGGCGTGCCACGCGCGTTGCGCGGCAAGGACGTGCCATTGCGGCCGATCCCCGAACGGCGGTGCGCGGGCACGAAGCGCAGGTCCTGGAAGGCTGTCCTTTACCTGAAAGCCCGCATCGAGCGGCCTGTGACGCCTTCGAACATGGCGCGCCCTCCCCTCCCCGGGCGCCGCGCAGGCGAAGCGCACACGGGCGGTTGACCCGAGATCGTCACTGCCAAAGCAAGAGCGACGCCACGCGGCGCTGCCCTCGCGCGCCAGCCGCACCAGGCCTCCCGCCTAAAAGTGCGCCGCACGCTCTAATCTAGGACGTTCACCCGAAAAGATCGAAAGCAGCATGCGCTTCAAGAAGCTCGACTTGAACCTACTGGCAGCGCTGGACACTCTGCTTCGCACGCGCAGCGTCAGCCAGGCTGCATCGGAGATGTTCCTGACCCAGTCGGCGATGAGCAACGCACTGGCGCGACTGCGCAGCCACTTCGACGATCCGCTGCTGGTGCAGGTCGGTCGCAAGATGGAACTTTCGCCATTGGCCGAAACCCTGCAAGAACCCTTGCGCGACATCATGGTCCGGATCGAGATGGCGATGGAGATCACGCCCAATTTCTCCTCCGCCTCCT
Source organism: Pseudoxanthomonas sp. SORGH_AS_0997 (assembly GCF_031453535.1). NCBI lineage: Bacteria > Pseudomonadati > Pseudomonadota > Gammaproteobacteria > Lysobacterales > Lysobacteraceae > Pseudoxanthomonas > Pseudoxanthomonas sp. SORGH_AS_0997. The sequence goes on along the minus strand of NZ_JAVIZI010000001.1, from coordinate 3,916,904 downwards.
CCAACCGCCACATCAGCATCATCCTGTCGGACTACACGCTGTATACGGTCGCCCCACCCTTCCTGCGCGAAGTGGCGCGGCAGGCACCGGGCATGACCATCGAGTTGAAGCCTCAGACGGCCCTGCCCTATCTGATGCTCGAACGCGGCGAAGCCGACCTGGTCATCGCGCCCGACCGATTCCGCTCCGCCATCCACCCCGCCGAGGCGCTGCTGACCGACCCGCTGTGCTGCCTCGTCGCCGCCGAGAGCAAGCACCCGTTGAAGCGGTTCGACGCGGCGCGTTTCGAATCGGCCGGGCATGTGGTCATGCAGCCGCCCAGCGGCAGCGAGAGCTATGCGGTGCAGGCGTGTCGCGAGGCGGGTCTGCAGATCCGGGAAGAAGTCTCCACCTACTCCTTCGCCTCGATCGGCGATCTGGTGAAAGGCACCGATCGCATCGCGGTGACGCAGCAACGCCTGGCGCAGAAACTGATCTCGGAGAAGGGCGGCCTGCGCATGGTCGCGCCGCCGCTGCCCCTGCGACCGATGCAGCAGGACATGCTGTGGCACATCGCCCGCACCCACGATCCGGCGCTGGCCTGGCTGAGGAAATTGTTTCGGGCCGTCGCCGACGCGTAGCCGCATATTCAGCGGATCAATGCCCCCTATTCAACGAACCAACTTCTGCCGCTGCCCGCGCTGTGACTAACTCGCCGCCGGGAGGGGCCGTGGCAACCGCAAGCGGGTTGGCGGCCTAAAAAGATGCCGCTTTGCAGCAATCCGCTCGCGCGGAACCTGCAACCTGTCCATCGGGCGCCTGACGCACCGGTCGGCGTTCCTCCCTGCGTTTCCACCTGGGAGAACACCGATGGCGATACGATTCACCGCTCCGGCGGCAGTGGCCTTCATCAGCTGCGCCAGTCTTGCATCCACCTCCGCCGTCGCGGCGGAAAACGGCAACACCCAGTATTCGCCGGGCGCGTCCCAGTTCTTTTCGGGAAACGTTCCGCCGTATCCCGGCTTCTATCTTCTCTCGCAGACCAGCTACACCTCGGCCGACCGGTTGAACGACGGCAAGGGCGACCGCCTTCCGATCGACTTCGATGTCCGCGCCAAGGTCGAAACCCTGCGCCTCATCGGTGTGTCGCCCAACCATCTGCTGGGTGGACAGATCTGGGGACAATTGATCTTGCCCATCGTGGATCTGGACACGCGCGTGGGCCCGGTGTCCGACAGCAGAACCGGACTGGCCGACAGCACCTTGACCGGTGGCCTGGCCTGGCACGACGGCAAGAACAACTACGTCTTCGGCCTGGACATCGGCATGAACACCGGCAGCTATCAGCACGGACGGCTGGCCAACCCGGGCCAGAACCACTGGTCCTTCCAGCCCACCATCGGCTACCAGTACCTGGATCCCCAGGCCTGGGTGGCGGCCGCCTCGCTGCGCTACATCGTCAACACCAAGAACCACGACACCGACTACACCTCGGGCGATGAAGTCGTCCTGGACTACGCGATCGGCTACAACATCGGCAGCTCGCGCCTGAGCGTGGTGGGCTATCTGCTGGACCAGGTCAGCGACGACGAAGGCCCGGGCGTAGGTTCGGATGGCAACCGCGGCCGTGGGTTCGCCATCGGCCCGTCCTATACCTATCGGTTCGCGTCCGGACCGGAGCTCTCCACTTCATGGCAGCACGAGACCCATACCGAGCACCGCAGCCAGGGCAATATCTTCTGGCTGAACCTCGCCCTCAAGCTCTGAGCGAGCGCGGTGCGGGCCGCGCCTGACGTGCGCCGGTCCGCAAGGCCCGACCGCGTCGCGACCGAGCTCGGCGACGCGGTCGCCCGCGCGCGGGCCTGACACGTCCTAGGGCGAGTCGGCCTGCGGCAGGCTGCCGCGCACCATCGCCAGCAGGTCGACCAGCGAGAACGGCTTGCGCAGCAGCTGCATGCAGGGCCCCAGGAAATCCGGGCGCTCCAGCGCTTCCTCGGCGTAGCCGGTCATGAAGATCACCGGCAGCGCCGGCGCCAGCGCGCGCGCCGCGTCGGCCAGTTCGCGCCCGCTCATGCCCGGCAGGCGCACATCGGTCAGCAGCAGGTCGAAGGCCGGCTGCGTGCGCAGCTGGTCCAGCGCCTGCTCGGCATCGCCGGCCTGCACAATCAGCAGGCCTTCGTCGGCCAGCACGTCGGCGGCCATCTCGCGGATGAGTTCGTTGTCGTCGACGAGCAGCACCCGTCGTTCCTGCAGCTGGGTCATGGGTCCGATGCACATGTGGCGTCGCAGGACCGGCTCCGCTCCCGCGCCGGCCCCGCATGAAGGGGCCCGATCATAAGCGCAGACGCGTGGCGGGGCTGTCAGCGCGCCGACGGGGGGTACAGGTCCAGCAGGCGCAGGGTCACCCCGTTGGTCCAACCGAAGCCGTCCTGGTTGGGATACTCGCCGCCGCCGGCGCGCTGGCCGGTGACCAGCACGTCGTACTTCTCGGTGAGCTTGTGCTCGGCGTCGAACACGCCGGACACCCGCGCCAGGAACGCGCGCCCGATGCGCTCGGCCAGCGCGTCCTGGCCGTAGCGGCGCAGGCCATCGACCGCCACCCACTGCAGCGGCGCCCAGCCGTTGGGCGCGTCCCACTGCTGGCCGCTGCGCACCGGCGTGGTCACCAGCCCGCCCGGGCCGACCAGCTGCGCCTGCACGGTGGCCGCGGTGCGCTGGGCGTGCTCGGGCGAGGCCAGCCCGGCGAACAGCGGGAACAGCATCGCCGCGGTCACCCGGTCGCGCGGGGCGCGCGTGCGCAGGTCGTAATCGGCGTAGTAGCCGGCCGGATTCCACAGATGCCGCTCGATGGCGGCCTGGCGCTGCGCGGCGCGCGTGGCGTAGTCGATGCGGCAGGCGCCGGGCTGCTGGGCACAGGCCGCGGCCAGCGTGGCCTCCAGGTGGTACATCAGGCTGTTGAGATCCACCGGCACGATCTGCGTGGTGTGGATGCTGCCCAGCTGCTGCGGATCGTCGAACCAGCGGCTGGAGAAGTCCCAGCCCGATTCGGCCGCCGCGCGCAGGTCGCGATAGACCTCGCCGGCCGGCCGCGCGTCGCGCACCTGCGCGGCGGTGGCCACATCGTGCGCCCAGGCCTCCTGGCGCGGGATGTCGCGGTCGTCCCAGTAGCGGTTGAGCAGGCTGCCGTCGGCCAGGCGCACCACGCGCGCCGAGGCCTGGCCGGGCTTGAGCGCCTCGCTGCCGCGCATCCAGTAGGCGTATTCGGCCTGCAGCTGCGGCAGGTAGCGGCGCCGGACCTCATCGCCCTGCTGCGCGGCTGCCTCGCTGACCATGAAGGCGAAGAACGGCGGCTGCGAGCGACTGAGGTAGTAGCTGCGCGTGCCGTTGGGAATATGCCCGTAGGTGTCGACCTGGTAGGCGAAGTTGTCCAGCATCTGCCGCGCCAGCGCGCCGCGGCCGCTCTCGAACAGCCCCAGCATGGTGAAGTACGAATCCCAGTAGTACACCTCGCGGAAGCGCCCGCCCGGCACCACCGTCGGCTCCGGCAGCGCCAGCGCGCTGCTGTACGGCGGCACCTGGCGGAAGCTGCGCGTGAGCACCGGCCACAGCGCGTCGATATGGCCGCGCAGATCGGTGTCCTGGGCCAGCTTCGGCACCTGCAGCGGCGGATCCTCGTCGAAGTGCGCGGCGACGAAGGCCTTCAGATCGAAGCCCGGCTGACCGCGCGCGGCCAGGTACTCGGCCTCGACCCGCGCCGGCGCCCCGCGCACGGTCATGTCCACGAAGTGCTTCTGGTCCTCGAACACCCGGCCCATCTGCACCGCCTCGAACAGCTGCGGATACAGCTGGTCCGGCGTGGCCGGCGCGGCCGTCCTGGCCGCGGCGGGGGCCTGCGCCACCTGAGACGATGGCGTGGCACAGGCGGCGAGCCCCAAGGAGATGGCGGCGGTCAGCAGGCAGGCGGTGACACGGTGGCGCGGCGCCATGCGCGGCTCCTGGGGTTCGAGGAAGAAGACGACGAAGATAGCCAATCGGACCGCAGCCCCGCGTGGCGGTCACGCCGCGCTGCCGCATGGCCGCGCGCCGCGGCGGTATCGTGTGCGCCATGACGCCGCTCAAGTACCTCGCCGGCTATCCCGAGCCCCTGCAGCGACAGGTCCGTGCCCTGATCGACGCCGGCAAGCTGGGCGAGGTGCTGGCCCGCCGCTACGACACCGCCCACGCCGTGCGCACCGACCGCCAGCTCTACGACTACACCCAGGCGATGAAGGAGCGCTACCTGCGCCAGAGCACGCCGCTGCACAAGGTCGTCTACGACCCCAAGCTGCAGGTGGTCAAGCACGCACTGGGCACGCACACCCAGGTCTCGCGCGTGCAGGGCGGCCGGCTCAAGGCCAGCCGCGAGATCCGCATCGCCACCGTGTTCCGCGACGCGCCGGCGCCGTTCCTGGAGATGATCGTCGCCCACGAACTGGCGCATCTGAAGGAAGCCGACCACAACAAGGCCTTCTACCAGCTGTGCGCCCACATGAGCGCCGACTACCACCAGCTGGAATTCGACCTGCGCCTGTACCTGACGCAGCTGGAGCTGGGCCAGGCCTGAGGCGCCGCCCGCGCACAGCGGGTGCGGGATAATCGGCGCATGCCTGAAGACGATCCCCGCCCCGTTCCGCCCGAACCGCCGCTGCCCAGCGACTGCTGCGACAGCGGCTGCGACCCCTGCGTGTACGACCTGCATGCCGAGGAGATGACGCGCTACCGCGAACTGCTCGCCGCCTGGCGCGCGCGCCATCCCGAAGCCGACAGCTGATTGGGACCAGGCGCCTCGCTGGCTTTACCGACGCGCGATCAGCTGCGCGACGACCGCAGCGTCGCCGCGCGCGCGGCATGCCGATCAGGCCGCCTCGTCGTAACGCCAGGCCTCGGCCTCGATCGCCCGCCGCGTCGCGTCGTCGTCGACCAGTTGCGCCAGCACCTGCAGGCGCGCCAGGCGCAGCCAGCCGCCCGCCAGGGTGATGAGCTGGGTCACGCCCAGCGCCAGCCACCAGGCGCCCCAACCGGCACCGGAGGCGGCGATGCGCAGCCAGCCCAGCGCGGCGATCAGCAGCGCGCCCAGCACCAGGATCGCCAGGCTCAAGGCCCAGGTCGCCAGCGGCCGGCGCAGATACAGCTTCAGCGCGCGCCACCAGTGCACCACCACCGAGCGGCTGTCGTCGCGCGCGGCGATGCGCGCGCGGGTCAGCTCGGTCAGCAGATACGGCACCAGGCACAGCAGCACCGCGGCCAGCAGCGCGCCGCGCTCGGTCCAGTGGACGGTGGACTCGAGCACGGCGTCGAACCGGCGCTCGCGCGCCACGTGCACCAGCCACACGCCGGCGGCCACGAACGGCGCCAGCGGCAGCAGCGACCACAGCATCAGGCGCAGCTGGCGGCCGTACTCGCGCATACCCTCGGCGGCCAGCGCGAACAGCCGCACGCCGCGGCCCAGCCGTACCGCCGCCACCATCACCCCGGTCAGCCACGGCCACAGCAGCGCCGTGCCCCACAGCGCGGCCAGCACGCCCCAGACGGTCCCGCGGTCCTTGGCCGCGCCGCCGACCACCTCGCCCAGCGCCAGCAGGCTCAGCGCGTGGGCGTAGCGCGGCGCGTCGATGGCGTGGCTGAGCTGCGCATCCAGCAGCGCGTACAGCGGCAGCGCCGCGACCAGGGCGACCAGCGACAGGCTGGCCCACCACAGCAGCAGCGCGCGCCAGTGCAGCGCGCGGACCGCGCCGCGCGCCAGGACCGAGAGGCCATGGAAATCGGTCATCGCGCGCCTCACAGGTTCACCAGCGCGGCCTGCAGCGCCTGCAGCAAGGCCAGGACATCGGCGCTCCAGCGGCGCGCCGCGGCGTGGTCGCCCTCGATGCGCCGGCCGTCGTCGAGCTTGCCCGCGTCCAGGAAGTGGCGCCGCTGCGGATCCAGCTGCGCCGAGACCGCGCGCCGCGGGTCGACGAAGCTCCAGCGCTTCCAAGGCAGCGCATCGTCCCAGTCGAAGCGGCGCGTGCTGCCATCGGCGAAGGTCACCACCAGCGTCTGCGGTACCGCCGCCCCGCGCCGGCGCACGGTCACCGTGGTGCGCCAGGCGAACGGGCCGGCCTCGGACGCCGCATCCGGATGCGCCTTGTGCCACGCGGCAGTGCGCGCATCGGCCAGCGCGTCGGTCTCCTCTTCGCCACGCGTGAGCGCCTTGCCGCCCTCGATCACGCGCCCGGCCAGCGGCGCGACCGGCTCGCTGGTCAAGTCGGCCAGGCTGTCGTCGAGCTTGTTCACCGCGTAGACCTGCTGGGCGAACGCACGCTCGATCAGGGTGCGCCTGCCGGTGGAGACGGCCAGCGACTCGCGCAGGTCGGCGATGGAGGGATGGCGGAACTTCCAGGTGGCGTAGTAGTCCTTGAATGCCCGCTCCAGCGCCGGCCGCCCCAGTTCCGCCTCCAGGTCGCGCATCAGCGTGGCGGTGCGCGAGTACACCGAGACATAGCCGCTGGTGTCCAGCCGGTTCCAGGAACTGGCGCCTGTGGGATCGCTCGGGTCGTCCACCTGCGCGCCCAGGCGCTCGAACTCGAACGGATCTGTCGCCGGCAGATGCACACCCAGCCGGTTCAACCACGGCGGCAGCAGGTCGTAGCGGCGGTGGCCGTCGCGCAGCATGCGCTGGTCCCAGAACTCGTTGAGGCCCTCGTCCAGCATGGGCTCCTCGAACTCGTTGGAGGCCAGGATCCCGTAGAAATACCCGTGGCCGAACTCATGGATGCTGACGAAGTCCAGCGAGGCGGCGGTGGACGAGCCGGGCGGCACCTTGGCATAGCCCTCGGCGGTGAAGAAGGTCGGGTACTCCATGCCCCCGGCCTCGTCGGCGTTGTACGGCGGGATCACCACCGTCACCGAGCGATACGGATACGGCCCCAGCGTGCGCGAGAAATACGTCAGCGCGTCCTGCGTGGCCTTGAGCGCCGGCCCGGCGCTGGCCACGTATTCGGGCGCATACAGCACCTGCACCGCGACCTTCGGGCTGCCCGGCCCGGTCCAGGTGCCGCGCAGCGGCGTGGCGAAACGCTTGTCGGCGGTCCAGGCGAAGTCGTGCACATCGTCCTGCACGTAGCGGTAGCGCGTGCGCTGGTGGAAGGTCTCCGGCGCGCCCTGCAGCACGCCGGTGGCGCCGACGCGATAGTCCGAGGGCACGTCCAGGGTGACGTCGTAGCTGCCGAAATCGGCGTAGAACTCGCTGTCCAGATGGAACTCGTGCGCGTTCCAGCGCGGCGCGGTGGCGCCCCGTTCGCCGGGCAGTTCCAGCACCGCGATCTTGGGGAACCACTGCCCCACCAGATGGAAGCTGCCGAACCAGCCGGTGCGTGCGATCACCCGCGGCAGCTGCGCGGCGAAGTCGATGTCCAGCGTCGTGCTCTGCCCCGGCGCCACCGCCTGGGGCAGGTCCAGGCGCACCACGGTCATGTCGGTAGCCGGACCGCCATCGGGCTGGACGAAGGTCTGCCGCACGGCCGCCCCGCCCTGGCGCACGCTGGTCATGTCGATCCAGCCCCAGCCGTCCTTGCGCACCGGCACATCGCTGCGAAAGCTCAGGCCCAGGTCGTTCTTCTCGTGGAAGAAGGTGCTGCCGGTGTTGCGGAAGGCGTTGAGATACAGATGCAGATAGACCGCGCGGACCGGCACCGCGCTGCGGTTGCGCCAGGTCAGCCGCTCCTGGCCGTCGAGGGTGTGGGTGATCGCGTCCAGCCGCACCTTGATGCGGTAGTCGACCACGCGGTCGGACAGGGTCGGTTCGCGGCCGGTGCGCGGCCCGCCCCAGGCGTCGGGCGCACTGGGGGTGCTGACCGCGCCGGCGTCGGCCCCGGCCAGGGCGATGCCATCGGCGGCGACCGCGACCGGCTGCGGCGCGACGGCCGTGGGCGTCGGCATGGCCTGGGCCAGCGCCCAGGCCGCACATCCTGCCAGCGCCAGTCCGACCCCGCTGGCCCATCCGCGCTTGTGCATCCCATGTCCCCAGCCGGCCTCGAGACGGGCCGGTTTAATGACACGATGGTAAGGCTTGGCCCGATCCTGGCAACCCGGCGGGGGCGCGCGAGCGCTCACGGGCCGGCCACGGGGGCGCCCGGGGACTGTCATCAGTCCCTGGGTAGGCCGCGCCTGCAGTTCCTCGACGCGGACGGCAAGGTCACCGACGAGTGGACGCAGACCAAGGCGCGGTGAAGGGCTAGGGGAGTGCGACTGGCAGCTCTTCGCCCCCTCCCTTTGGCCGAAGGCCAAGGGGAGGGCTGGGGAGGGGTGCTCTTCGCGGGGGAGCAAGAGCGCAAGCAAAGCCAAAGCCAAAGGCAAAACCAAAGGCAAAGCAAAGGCAAAAGCACCCCCTCCCGGCCTCCCCCTTCGCTTCGCGAAAGGGGAGGGGCGGTGTCTGCCGACGACTGGGAGAAGTGCGAGGCTTCGCTGGGCGTCTTCGCTCAACGGCACACGACACGCGCTAGGGCTTTACGACCGCCGCCACGACCTGCGCGCGCAGCCACTGGTGGGCCGGGTCGCGGTGCACGCGTTCGTGCCACAGCATCGCCATCCGGTAGCCGGGCACGGCCAGCGGCGCGGGCACCACGCGCAGGGCCGGATGTCCGCGCACCAGCCGCTCGGGCAGCATCGCCACCAGGTCGGTGCGCACCAGCGCGGACAGCACGAACAGGAAATGCGGCACCGACAAGGCCACGTGGCGCTTCAGGCCCAGCGCCGCCAGCGCCGCGTCGGTCGGCCCGTGGAAGCCGCCGCCATCGGGCGAGACGATCACCTGATCCAGCCTGCAGAACTGCGCCAGCGTCGGCCGCCGCCTCAGCCCCGGATGGCCGGCGCGGCCGACCAGCACATAGCGCTCGTCGAACAGGATGCGCTGACGCAACCCCTCCGGCGCGCCTTCGACGGTGTGGAACGCCAGATCGATCTGCCCCGCCTCCGCCTGCTGCACGATCTGCTGCGGCACCAGCCCACGCACCGCCAGTCGCGTGCCGGGCGCGGCGGTGCGCAGGCCGGCCAGCGTCGGCAGCACGATGGTCGAAGCGGCATAGTCGCTCGCGGCCAGCTGCCAGGTGCGCGTCGCGGTGGCCGGGTCGAACGGCGCCGGCGGCGCCACCGCCTGGCCCAACGCCTCCAGCGCGGCCCGCAGCGGCTCGCGCAGGGCGTCGGCGCGCGCGGTCGGGCGCATGCCGCGCGGACCGGGCAGCAGCAGCGGATCGCCAAGCAGTTCGCGCAGCCGCGCCAGCTGCACGCTAACCGAAGGCTGCGACAGGTGCAGGCGTTGCGCGGCGCGGGTGACGTTGTGCTCGGCCAGCAGCGCATCGAGCGTGACCAGCAGGTTGAGGTCCAGGCGCCGCAGATCGTGCATGACTATAGCTGGCATTGGCAGGATTCATTTCCACTATAGCGGGGCCAGGCCTACGGTGAGCTTCTCGCTTGCCGTACCCACCGCCATGAACGTGCTGATCGCCCACGCCCATCCCGAACCGACCTCGCTGACCCGGCACCTGGCCGACACCGCAGCGGCCACGCTCCTGGCCCAGGGCCACACCGTGCAGCATTCGGATCTGTACGGCATGGGCTGGAAGGCGGTGTTCGACGCGGACGACTTTCCGGATCGCCTGGACGCGGCGCGCCTGTCCTTCGTCCAGGAATCGGGCCACGCCTTCGCCAACGGACGCCAGTCGCCGGATGTCGAGGCCGAGCAGCGCAAGCTGATGGCGGCCGATGCGCTGATCCTCGTCTTCCCGCTGTGGTGGTTCGGCATGCCGGCCATCATGAAAGGCTGGATCGAACGGGTCTGGGCCTTCGGCCTCGCCTACGGCTATCGCGGCGCCGGCAACGCGTATCGCTATGGCGAAGGGGGACTGGCGGGCAAGCGCGCGCTGCTGGGCGTCTGCGCCGGCGGGCCGGAAGCGGACTACGGGCCGCGCGGCATCAACGGGCCGCTCGAGGAACTGCTGTTCCCGATCACGCACGGGACCCTGTTCTTCCCGGGCATGCAGGTGCTTCCCAGCTTCGCGGTCTACGACACCGGCCGGCTCGATGCGATACGCGTGGCCGAAGCGACGGCGGCCTGGCAGACCAGAGTCGAGCGCCTGTTCGACGACGCCCCGCTCCCCTTTCGCCCGCAGAACGGCGGCGACTACCCGGACCGCCACGTGCTGGCCGATCACCTCGCGCCCGGACGCAGCGGATTGACCGTGCACCTGGACGCCGACCCGGCCTGAGCCCTCGCCGCCTGTCGGGTACGATGCCGGCCCGCTCCCGCTGTCGCGCCATGACGTGCCCCACTCCACCGCACCGCTGCTCACCCAGACCACCGCCACGGCCTTGATCGCCGCGCGCGATGCCGGCCTGTCCGAATGGCAGGGCTCGCTCGACCTGGGCCGCTCCACCGGCACCGCGCGCCTCGGCGCGTCCGACTGGGAATGGCGCGGCGTGCGCTATCCGTATCCGGGCAAGACGCGCGATCGCACGCTGTATTACTTCGACGGCGAGGACTTCGTGCCGGTGTCGCGCTTCGCCGGCGCGCTGATCAAGCTGGTGCCCACGCCGTGGGACGTGCCGACCTTCGAGATCGATGGCATCAAGATGCTGCCGACGTCCAAGGCCTCGCCGCTGGACGATGCGCGCCGCAAGGTGGCCCTGGTCGCCCCACGCGGCAAGACGGTGCTGGATACCTGTGGCGGGCTGGGCTACTTCGCCGCGTGCTGCCTGGCCGACGGCGTGGCGCGCATCGTCTCGTTCGAGAAGAACGACAGCGTGCTGTGGCTGCGCACGCTCAACCCGTGGTCGCCCGACCCGGACTCGGCCGAGTCCGGCGGCCGCCTGCAATTGCAGCAGGGCGATGTCTCGCGCGAGATCGCCGCGCTGCCCGATGCGGCCTTCGACGCGGCGCTGCACGACCCGCCCCGCTTCGGCATCGCCGGCGAGCTGTACGCGCAGACCTTCTACGACCAACTGGCGCGCGTGCTCAAGCGCGGCGGCCGGCTGTTCCACTACACCGGCAGCCCCAACAAGCTGACCAGCGGCCGCGACGTGCCGCGGGAAGTGGCCCGGCGCCTGGAGAAGGCCGGCTTCCAGGCGCAGCTGGCGCTGGACGGTGTGTTGGCGGTGCGGCGCTAGGCCGCACCCCTGCGGTCGCGCCGGCCGTGTGGCAGGGCTGGCCTGGATCCAGCGCGCCTTCGGTTTGCCGTCTCGCTGCACAAGTGCCCTTGCCGGCAAAGGCGCCCGCAGGTGGCTGACCGCGCCGCAGTGCCTGGCGGCAGGACCGCCGAGGCACCCGCCTGTTCATGCTCGTCTTGACAGCCTCCGGGTGTGACGCCACTGTGCGAAGCTGCAGCCAGGGGAACTGCAAGAGCCGCGCGGCGCAAGCCGATGCGGCGGGGCTACGGTGTCGCGCGGGCGCCGGGGCTGGCAAGGGGAACCGCGTGCCTCCTGGCCTGCAGGGCGCGTCTGTCGAAGACGTGCCGGCAAGTCGTTCGTGGCACGCCGCCGCGGGGACGCACATCCAGGACGAGACCAAAGAGAAGGAATGCCATGAACAAGTCTCCCGCGCTATTGCTGGCGTGCCTGCTGGCCGGCTTGGCCTCTCAGGCGCAGGCCCAGACCGTGTCGCCGGCCTTCGACGCCTGGCTCAAGTCGCGTCGCGCGCCGGCCCAGCCGGGCGCGGCCACGCCGCCTGCCTCGCCCGAGCAGCGTCCGCTGACCGAAAACCTGGCGAGCCAGGCCCCGGCCTATGCCAGTGCGCGCCCGGCGCCGGCGACTCCCGCGCCGCCGGTGCCGCCGACCGCACCGGTCCCGCCGCCGGCCCCGCGCGCCGATGCGCCCGTGGCCGGCGCCTCCGCGCCTGCGACCTACGCGGCGGTGCCTGCGCCGGCCCCGCCGCCGCCGGTGCAGCGCAAGCCGCGCGAGCAGCCCCGCAATGCCAGCGGCGCCTTCGTCGGCGTGCAGGCGGGCAAGGGCTGGGTGTATGAGGACGTGGACCAGACCATGTACGGCCTCACCGCCGGCTATCGCTGGCGTGCCGGTTCGGTGTCCCTGATCGGCATCGAGGCCGCGGCGGGCAAATTGCAGGAAACGAAGCGGCAGGACGATAAATACGGCGCTTCCGATTTCTACAGCCTGGGCGCCATCGCACGCTTCAACTTCGGGCGTCGGAGCCCCTGGTTCGCGCTTGCACGCCTTGGTTACTGGTACGGCAACACGACGCAGTACGACACGCGCGGCCGCTACTATCGCCCAGACGGTAGCTCGTACATCAAATACGACAGCTCGCACGAACACGTTTATGGTGCCTACGCCGGTTTCGGCATCGGCGTGGATCTCAACCGCCACACGAGCCTGAGCCTGAACTACACCGGTTACGTCTACTCCAACAGCTATAACTACGACGAGTACGACCCCAACTACGCTGACGCGCTCAATCTCGGGCTCGAGGTGCGTTTCTAAACCTCCTTACCCACCTGGCGGCAAGGACACCTCCCCGGCCGCGCGCATTGCGATCCAGCGCCGCACGTGCAGACCGCACGCGCGGCGGGCGCGCTTGCCTTGACAGCCTTCCGGCGCACGGCCACTGTGCGAGCCTGCAGTCCGGGGGGAGCCCGCCATGAAGACATCCACAGCAGCGCTGCTGGCCTGCCTGCTCGTCAGCCTTGCCGCGCCGGCCGGTGCCCAGACCGTTTCGCCCGCCTTCGACGCCTGGCTGAAGGCCCGCCGCGACGCGCACGCGCGCCTGCTGCCGACCGCGCCGGTGGCGGCGACGGCGACGGCCGGGCTCGGCGTGCCGCACGCCCTGGCCGTGGCGACGGCCCCCGCCGAGCCGACCGCCGCGACCACGCTCGAGACCGCGCCGACCGTGGCCCAACCCGCGCCCCCGGTGTCCACCTGCACGGTGCTCGCGGAAGACGCGTCGCCCGTTCAGCCCACGCCGGCACCGCCGCCGCGCGTGGTCCACGCCGGCCGCAGCGCCGCCGCGTCAGTGCCGTCCTACGATCAGGCGCCGCTCGTCCCAGCCGCGCCGAACGTCGCGCCGGCGCCCCCGGTCGTCATCGCGGCCGCCGCGCCCAAGATCGTCGCCCCGCCGCCGGCGCCGCCGGTCCGGCACACACGGCTCGACACCGCGCCCCGCACCGCGAGCGCGGCGCGCCTGCCGACGCGCGACTACGACATGGCGGTCGCCGGACCGCGCGTCACCATCGCCACCGGCGGCGTGGACATGGGCCAGTACCTGGCGCTGAGCGGCCACTACCTCCGCTACCAGTGACCGGCCGCTCCGCGATGCCCGGCATCGCAGGGCAGGCGGCCAGCGCCCTCCTTCAAACGCTGCGGCGAAAGCGTCCGGCGACTGCCGCAGCCGCTCGCTCCGCCTTACCGGGCGCCTGACGGCGCCACGAAGCTGGCGGCCTCTCGCGACCATCTCTTGCACGGCTGAGCGCGTACCAGCCCACTTACGCGCACGCCGAACTCCCTGCGCCACACCCCGCCGATTCAGGCCCACCCACGCGGCCGATCGCGGCGACGGCACGCTTGCGAACCTCGGGACCCAATACCCGGCGGTCCGCCCGCTCGCCCCGCACCCGCCCCGCCGGCCCCGGGCTAACATTTCGCCACTGCAGACATGGCTGCCGCACGATGCCCTTGACGCTGTCCCGTGAACATTTCATCCGGCGCGCGGGCCTCGTCACGCTGGCCCTGACCTCGTTCACCGCCGGCGCCACCACGCTGGTGAACTGGCTGCGGCCGATCAAGGCGCCCATGGACGTCGTCGTGCCGCCGCTGGTCTCCCTGGCCTTCGCCGGCCTGTTCGTCGCGCTCAAGCGCAGGCCGCAGCACCTGGCCACGACCATGCGCCTGGCCGTGCTGGTCTCGCTGCTGGCGCTGGCCGCGCCGGCGTGGTTCTACACCTGGCAGGCCGCCACGCACCCGGACCTGCGGCTGATCGAGACCTATCCGCCGATCAGTGCGCTGCTGCTGGCACTGCTGGCGACGACGGTGATCTTCCTGCCGCCGCGCCAGGCGATTCCCACGCTGGTGCTGTGCTGGCTGCTGGTGGCCGGGCCCGTGCTCGGCTACCTGTTCACCCATCCGCAGGAACTGCACAGCGCACGCGGCGCCGACCTGGTCATGACCTACGGGCCGTGCTTCGTGATGATCATGGTGCTGCTGCCGGTGCACCGAGGGCTGGCCGGCAGGATCCGCCGCCTGGTGGACGAACGCACGCGCATGGAGGCGATGGTCAATCGCGATGCGCTGACCCAGCTCTACAACCGGCGCTTCTGCGAGCTCGTGCTGCAGGACCTGCTGGCGCGGCGTGCGCCGGTGGCGCTGCTGATGTTCGACCTGGACAACTTCAAGACCATCAACGACAGCCTGGGCCACGCGGCCGGCGACGCGGTGCTGCAGGCGGTGGCGGACTGCTGCCAGGCGCGCGCCCCGCGCGATGCCTGCGCTGCACGCTGGGGCGGCGATGAGTTCGTGATCGTGCTGCCGTCGCTGGACTCCGCGGCGCTGCAGGACTTCGCCGATCAACTGTGCGCGGCGCTTGCCGCACTAACGCTGGAGACGACGCCGCGCGTCACCGCTTCGCTGGGCATGGCGCTGGCCGCCGAGCACGACACGCCCGCGACGCTGATGCAGCGCGTGGACCAGGCGCAGTACCGCGCCAAGCATCAGGGCGGCAACCGCGCCGCCTGGTAGCGCGCCTTACGGGCGACAGGCAAAAAAAAGGCCGGGGTGAGAACCGGCCGAAGGAACATGGAACGCGTGCAGCCTGCCGCGCGCCGGTCTCATGAAGCGAGACCGGCACGCGGCGCTGGATCAGCTGGCCTGCTTCATCGCGTGCTTGCGATCGCGCATGACCGCGTGGGTCTCCTGCACCTTGGGCAGCAGCTGGACGATTTCCTGCTTGGCGGCGACCGACAGGTCGGCGTCGTTGGCGGCGTCCTTGAACGCCTTCAGCAGGCGGTCTTCGGACTCTTCCAGCTCGGCCACATAGCCGTACTGGGTGTCGCCGAAGGCGGCGCGGACCTTGCCGTACAGCTCCTGCATGCTGCCGACCAGGGTGCCGTGCTCGGCCGGCTTCTCGCCGGAGGCGGCCACCACGCTGGTCAGGCGGTTGACGATGTCGGCCTTGGTGCCGGCGATGCGGCTGAACAGGCCCGCCAGCTCGGCGTCCTTCACCTTCTCGGCGGCATCGCGGTAGAAGCTCTCGCCGTCACGGGCGATTTCGATCAGGTCGTTGACGGCGTGGGCGGTGTGCTTCTCGACGGACATGGGTGTCTCCTGACATTCAAAGGGAGGGCCAGTCTGCCGACGCGCCCGAAGCGGGCCGTGAGCGCTTGTCGCGCGCGTCGTGACGCGGCGCAAACGACTGCCCCGCGCGATGAACGCCACGCAACCGCGCAGGCGCGGGCAGCGATAATGGGCGCCCCTTCCTCAGCGGTTCGCCCAGATGCGTGTCTTCCTGTTGCTGTTGGCACTGACCCTGACCTTCGCGCTACCGGCGCAGGCCGGTGTGCGGGTCAAGGACGGCGACCTGCTGTTCGTGACCGCCGCCAGGACCGGGCTGAGCGGCGCCATCGACGACGCCACCGCCAAGCAGGGCCAGCCGAGCTACGACCACGTGGGCCTGGTCGCACACGACGGCCGCACCCAGGTGGTGCTGCATGCCGACGAGGAAGGCTCGCGCGCGCAGCCGCTGAAGGAATTCCTCGACCAGGCGCGGGCCAAGCAGCGGCAGGTCGTCGTCTACCGACTCAAGCGCGAGCAGCGCGCCGCGATTCCCGACGCCATCGCCAAGGCGCGCACGCTGCTGGGCAAGCCCTACAACTTCACCTATGTGCAGAACGAGGACAGCTACTACTGCTCGGACTTCATCGAACGCGCCTTCCGCGCGCACCATGTCTTCGCGCTGCAGCCGATGAACTTCAAGAACCCGCAGACCGGGCAGATTTCGCCGTACTGGGTCGACTTCTATCGCGGCAAGGGCATGGCCGTGCCGCAGGACGCGCCGGGGACCAATCCCAACGACATGTCCGCCTCGCCGGCGCTGGAGCGCATCGGCGTGCTGCTGCCCTGAACAGCTTTCGGCGGTGACAGCGCACCGTCACCTGTCGATGACCCGGCCGGTGCCAAGGTCGGCGCATCCATCCATCCTCGGGAGAAGCACATGGGACTGTTCCGCCTCGTCGCCCTCGGCACCGCCGGCGCCATCGCCTACAAGCTGTGGAAGGACCGCCAGGCGCGCGATGCCTCAGCCGCCCCCGCCTACGATCGTGGCGATGTCACCCCGCCGCACGGCGATCCGCTGATCGGCGCGGCCACCGCCAGCTGGGAACCCGAACCGGCCACGCCGGCCGCACAATCCAGCCGCGGCTTCGGCGAAAGCTGAACACCTCAAGGCCGGGGCTCGAACGGCCCCGGCATCGCGACACACCAGCGCCGAAGCGTCAGGCCCTGCTACAACGGGCCGGCGCCTCGGCGTTTTGTTGCGCCGCCTTCAACCCGCCTGAACCGGCCTGTCCGCCGCAGGCTCCACCTGACTGGCGATCCTGCGCGCGTAGGCGCGGATCAGCTGGATCATGTCCGGGGTGACGGTGCGCGCCTCGGCGTCCAGCGCGCACACGGTGCCGAAGACGGTGTCGTCCTCCAGCAGGATCGGCACCGAGATATAGCTCTTGAAGCCATACAGCGCCGGCAGCGGGCTGCAGGCATACACCGGATGATCGGCCGCCGCGCCGAAGACGATGACCTCGCGCGACTTGAGCGCGTCGCCGCAGATGGTGACTTCCAGCTCCAGCTTCTGCCCTGGCGCCATGCCGAAATCCAGCTGGTCGTAGAAGGCCAGCGCGTTCCAGTGGGTCTGATCGACCTGGGACAGCGCGGTGAAGCGCATGCCGGTGAGGTCGTGGATGGCGCGCAGCATCTGCGGCACCCCCTCGACCTGCTCGGCCACCTGCGCGTCGATCCATTCCCGCGCCGGGCCCGCCTGGGCCGGCGTGTCCCGCTCACGCCGGATCCGCGCGGCCAGCACCTGGATGGTCAGATGATCGACGAAGCCACGCACGGCCGAGACCACGCTGCGCACGATCTGGTTGGGCCCGACCAGGCACAGATGCCGGCCCACGCAACGCACGTCCTTGAGCCCGTGCCGAAGCTTGAAATCGGCCGCGTGCTTGGACAGCTGGGTCAGCCAGTCGGCGCCAGGCGCCGCGTCGAGCAGCGCCACCAGCACGTCATCGTGCGCCGCCGCCCCGGCGGGGCCAGGCACCTCGAAGCCTACGATCAGCGGCAGATGCGGCAACGGCGGGGTATGCGGCATCGGCGGCTTCTGCGGTTGGACAGGCACTAGCTTAACGGGGCGGCACGCCAATTGCGCCAGGTTTTCGGACCGCTGATGCCCTCGGCTGGACCCCGTCCTGCGCCTGTGGACACAGCGCAGGACGCCAGCGTCGCCCGCGATCCCGGCTCCGGGGCCTTACGTTGCGGTCAGGAGGGCTGCACGAGCCGCCGAACGGTTGCATCTAGGCCGTACCCAGGCGCGTAGTTTGGGAAGTGAAGGCCTGCGTCCGTACCGATCGCCGCCTTCGCGTATGGCATGTTTCTTGCTCACTCCTCGTGGTCCCGCACGGTAAAAATTCCATGGTTCAGTCGCTGAAGACCGAAGAAGAACGCCTGGCGCTGATCCGCAGCCTGGATCTGCTCAAGATCGTCGATCTGCCCGAGCTCAAGCGGCTGACCCACCTGGTCTGCGAGATCTTCGACATGCCGATGGCGATGATTTCCATCGTCGGCGAGGAGCGCCAGTACTTCATTTCGCGCGAAGGCTTCTCTGAGAGCGACGCCGACCGCACATCCTCGGTCTGCGACTTCACCATTCGCAGCCGGGACGTGCTGGAGGTCGAGGACCTGACCCAGGATCCGCGCTTTGCCGACAACTGCCTGGTGGTGGACGCGCCGCACCTGCGCTTCTACGCCGGCGCCCCGCTCATCACCTCCTCCGGCTACGCCATCGGCGCGCTGTGCGTGCTCGATCGCAAGCCGCGCAAGCTGACCGAACAGCAGTGCCACCAGCTGGAGACGCTGGCGGCGCTGACCATCGACCAGATCAGCCTGCTGTGCTCGGTGGGCCGGCGCGAGCCGGTCACCGGGCTGCCCAACCGTCAGCAGTTCGCCCTGGACCTGGCGGCGCTGTCCGATATCAGGCCGCACGACCGCCACACGATGATGATCCTGGACGTGTTCGACGTGCATGCCGCGCATCTGCTGGGCCAAGCGCGCGGCATGGCGCCGGTGGAGTCGCTGATCCGCCAGATCGGCGAGCGCCTGTCCAAGCTGCTGTCCGACATCGCCCCGCTCTACCACGTGGGCGTGTCGCGCTTCGCCTTCGTGCTCAGCGAGCTGTCCAGCGACGAGCGCGAGGCGATCCTGGAGCGCATCCGTCTGGTGGCCACGCGCTCGGTGCTGGTCGACGGCCTGGAGATCCTGCCCATGTGCCACGGCGGCATCACCGCCTTCGACGCCTCCAACGCCCAGGACGCGCTGCGCCGGGCGATCGTGGCCATGCACCAGGCCCTGGACCAGCGCCAGCCCTGGGTGCGCTACGAACCCACGCGCGACCTCCAGCTGCGCCGCGACTACCGCCTGGCCGCCGACCTGCCGGCGGCGATCGCCAACGACCAGCTGTATCTGGTGTTCCAGCCGCGCGTGGAACTGGCCACCCGCAGGATGGTCGGCGTCGAGGCCCTGCTGCGCTGGAAGCACGACGAACTGGGCGAAGTCTCGCCCGGTGAGTTCGTCCCGGTGATCGAACGTACCGCGCTGATGCCGCAAGTGACCGACTGGGTCATAAGACAATCCCTGTCACAGATGCGGACCTGGATCGCCCGCGGCATGGACCTGACGCTGTCGCTGAACGTCTCGCCGGCCGACTTCCGCCGCGGCGACCTGCCCGACCGCCTGCTGACCCAGCTCAAGCGCACCGGGCTGGACCCGAGCCATCTGGAAATCGAGATCACCGAAGGCGAATGGCTCGAACGCACGCCCGAAGTCTCGCGCCAGCTCAGCGAGATCAGCCAGATGGGCGTGCGCATTGCGGTGGACGATTTCGGCGCCGGCTACAGCAACTTCGCCTACCTCACCACCCTGCCGATCAATACCATCAAGATCGACCGCAGCCTGGTGCAGGGCTTCCCCGGCGCCATCCAGAAGGGCGCGATGGTGCGCTCGATCATCGGCCTGGCCCACGACCTGGGCTTCCACACCGTGGCCGAAGGCGTGGAGACCGAGGAAGAAGCCGTGGCCCTCAAGACCCTACGCTGCCGCGAGGCGCAGGGCTTCATCTTCTCCCGCCCCCTGCTCCCCCGCGACATCGACCGCCTGCGCCAGGTCGCCTGACCGGCCAGCTCGCCTGATCGGCACGACCGAAAGTCCAGCGCCACGCCGCGGCCAGCTCGGCCGTTGAAGTGAGTGCCGGCGCTGCGCTCTGCCCCCTCCCTTTCGCCGAAGGCGAAGGGGAGCCCGAAGTCGCGCACTAGCGACTGAAAGGGAGGGGCTAGCCGTTGCCGCTGCCCTCGCTGCTGCTGTTGCTGTTGCTCCGCGCCAAAAGCGAACAAGCAACAACAAGAGCAACCCCCTCCCAGCCTCCCCCTTGCGCTACGCGCAAAGGGGAGGGGCGCTCCGCAAATCAAGCGCAGGCCGGTTCGCTGGAGGACCTGACGGAGCAGCATTCCGCCCCCTCCCTTTCGCCGAAGGCGAAGGGGAGGGCTGGGGAGGGGTTGGCTGTTGCTGTTGCTGTTGCCTTTGCTTTGCGCCGACATCGAGCAACACCAAAGCAGCAAGCCGCTAAAGCCCGTGAGAGCCGCCACGGCGGCGATGAGGCTTTACCGGTAAAGCCCCTCGCCGCCGTGGCGGCTCCCACCTGTAGAGCGGAGCTTGCTCCGCTGGGGCCTTCCCCCACGAACCGAACGAAGAGCAGCGGAGCAAGCTCCGCTCTACAAAAAGGCCGCGGCTTGAACTGAGAGACAGTTGCTCCCACCAAGCTAGACAGCCTCAGCGCAGCCCGCCGCCCGCCTTGATCCGCTCGCCGGTCAGCCAGCGCGCCGCGTCCGAGGCCAGGAACACCGCAACATCGGCGATGTCATCAGGCGCGCCAACACGGCCCAGCGGCGTCTGCGCCACGATCTGCGTCTGCATCGGCGAGCCGATGAAGCCTGCGGTCTGCGCGCCCTCGGTATCGACCATGCCCGGGTTGATGCTGTTGACGCGGATCCCGCGCGGCCCCAGCTCACGCGAGAGCACGCCGGTGATCGCATCCACCGCGCCCTTGGTCGCGGTATAGACCACCAGACCCGGCGGCTCCATCGCACTGACCGTCGAACCGATGTTGATGACGCTGGCGCCCTGCCCCAGATGCGGCAGCGCCGCCTGGGTCACCTGCAGCAGACCCAGCACGTTGATGTCGAAATGGCGATGGAAGTGCGCCGGCGTGACGTCCTCCAGCGGCGCCGCCTCATACACGCCCGAATTGTTGACCACGACATCGAGCCGGCCGAAGCGCTCGACGGCCGCGGCCACCAGCGCCTTGGCCTGCTGCGCATCGGCCACATCGCCCTGCACCGCCACCGCCTGGCCGCCGGCCTGCGTGATGCGCGCCACCACCGCATCGGCGCCACTGCGGCTGGACGCGTAATTGACCACCACCGACGCGCCGGCGGCGCCCAGCGCCGAGGCGATCGCCGCGCCGATGCCCTTGGAGGCCCCGGTGACCAGGGCGACTTTTCCTGCGAGCTTGCTCATCTTGATGCTTCCTGAAGAAGGGGGAAAACGCGCGCCCTGCCAAACGCAGACGGCGTGCGGCCAAAAGAATGGGGCGCGGGGACGGGCCGGATAAGCCGGCAATCCGGGGAAAAAGCATCCCGTCTGCGGGATAAGCGCGGCGCGTTTGCAGGATGCGATGCGCGCCACCGCGCTGGCGCGGCGCCGCATCGCGCGCCCTCCCCAGAACGGGCACTAGGCCCTTGCGCAACGGCGGCGCAACGAAAGTCGCAACGCAGCGTTTTCCGCACGCGGCCAGCGTATCCTGCTCGTCACTTGTCGCTGCCGAAGGCACACATCGCATGGAACCGGCGCGCCCCTCCAACCCGAAAGGCAGCTCAGCGCCGTGCGCCAATTGCGGCACCGGCCAGCCACTGGATTTTCAGATCCGGATGGCCTTCCAGCCCATCGTCGATGCGCGCACGCGTTCCATCTACGGCTACGAGGCGCTGGTGCGCACCGCCGAAGGCGGCGGCGCCCTCGAGGTGCTGGCCCGCGTCACGCCCGAGCAGCTGTATCGCTTCGACCAGGCCTGCCGGGTCAAGGCCATCGAGACCGCCGCGCGCCTGGGCCTGCAGGGCTATCTGTCGATCAACTTCCTGCCCAACGCCGTGTACGAGCCGGCCACCTGCATCCAGCTGACGCTGCAGGCCGCGCGGCGCCACGGCTTCCCGACCGAGCGGCTGATCTTCGAGACCGCCGAGTCCGAACAGGTGCGCGACGAGGCGCACCTGACTCGCATCTTCCGCGACTATCGCGAGCGCGGCTTCCTCACCGCGATGGACGACTTCGGCGCCGGCTACGCCGGCCTGAAGCTGCTGGCCAACTTCCAGCCCGACCTGATCAAGCTGGACATGGCCCTGATCCGCGACATCGACCGCGACCCCGCGCGCCAGGCCATCGCGCGCGGCGTCGTGAGCATCGCCCGCGAGCTAGGCTGCCAGCCGCTGGCCGAAGGCGTGGAGACCGTGGAGGAATTCCGCTACCTGCACGGCCTGGGCAT
Source organism: Pseudoxanthomonas sp. SORGH_AS_0997 (assembly GCF_031453535.1). NCBI lineage: Bacteria > Pseudomonadati > Pseudomonadota > Gammaproteobacteria > Lysobacterales > Lysobacteraceae > Pseudoxanthomonas > Pseudoxanthomonas sp. SORGH_AS_0997. The sequence continues at coordinate 3,895,054 of NZ_JAVIZI010000001.1, read as the reverse complement.
CGCCCTGTTCCAGGGCTACCTGTTCGGCCGCCCCCTGCTCGAACAGCTGGGCGAGGTGGACCCGGCGCTATGGGCCAAGTGCCTGGACGGCTGAAGCCGTCGGTTTGAATAGATATTTGAATAGATAATCGACCGCCAAGGCCGCCGAAAAGCCTTGCGCCTCAAACCGTTACGCCCGATTCGCCTGGCCGCCAAGCGACCGTCGTGAATAGATTCGCGCACGCCCGTCAGAGAGACGCCAGCGTGGACACGTAGGCCTGGCGCCTTTCCCGAGCACCCAGTCGCCGAGCGCGGGCGCTGAAACGCCCGAGGGCGTCCGTCAGGCCAAGCGCCGCAGGACCGCTGCGGCGCGGCGCCCCGGCGCGCCCACCCTGGCCAGCCGCCGCATTCAGTGCAGCAAGACGCCTGTGAACCAGGGGTCAGCGGCCGACGCAGGGCTTGGCGGCTCCGGCAAAGGCCGCACGGCGTCAGCACCGCAAGCGACACCCGACACGCGGTACATGGCCCGGGGCTCGCCGACGGAGGACGGCGGCACATGCGGCGCGTCGGGCAGCGGCTGGTCCTGGATCTCGCCCAGCAGCGCCAGCGCCTCGCCGGCCCGGTCGAAGATCGAATGCCCCAGCCGGGACAGCGTGCCCTCGACGAAGTCGGCCATGTCCTCGGCGGAGACCGCATCGGCGTAGGCCCGGATGGTGTCGAGCAGCAGGTTGAGCGCATCGACCTGATCGAGCGTGACGCCGAACAGCATGCGCGGCGAGGCGTTGAAGTCGTAAGGCTTGGCTTGGGGCGTGCCGGCGCTTGCAGGCGGCGAGGCCTGCACAGCCTCATGTGCTACTTCAACCGGGGACGCGTGTGCCGGCGCGTACCGTGCAGGCCCCTTCGCCGCATCGAGCACTTGGGCGAGTTGCTCGATGACCAAACCCAAGGAGTATCTCCATTCGCTCAGGAGCACCTCAGGCGGGCATGCAGCGGACGCGTCCGCAGTCCGCTGCTGCACCAGCCGCGCCAGGAACTCCAAGTGCTCCCTCAGCTGCCGCAGCCGCTGCTGGCTCCCCTCGGGCAGCAGATAACCCATCTCACCATGCTCGCCGAACACGCGCTCGTTCATCGTCGCCTCCTTGTCACCATGAAGTGCCCGCCCGCGGGTAGCGGACGGGAAGTCGGGAGGTTCGAAACCGCTAACAGACGGCGGGCGTATTCCCCTTGCGGGTGTTGTATTAGCCGCCCTCCCGACGCAGGCATCGCGTCGGCTGCACCTGCAAAGGGTGCAGGCACAAAAAACCCACCGGTTTGACGGAGGTGGGTACCGCTGTTAGAGGAGTTTCGACGCTCCTTAATCGCGAGATTGCTCCTGCGCGATTTACCTGTCAACAGGTGTTGCTTGTACGAATGCAGTTGTGTCGTCGCGGCACCTTCGACAGAGTAGACGGTGCGCGCATCTCACCCAGGAAGAGGCACACGACGCATGGAAGGCTCACCGGACCTCACGCAACAAGCGCCAGTCAGCGCGAAGCAGAATGAGCCCGCCCTGGTAAAGGACTTGAGCTTCCCATCGCTCGCCGAAGCGATGGCGCGCTACACACAGGGCACCGATCCGAATCGCGCAGGCCGGCTTGAACGCTGGAGCTTCGCCATCGGCCTCTTCGGCGCCGGCATCGGCATGCTGCTCGGTTCGCTCCTGGAAGGACGGATCGGCTTGGCCTTCGCCGCGACCGGCCTCGCCCTGGAGATCGGCGGAATTCTTGTGGCGGTTGTGCTGCAGATCAAACGCGAATGGCCGAACTTCCGCCATCCCTACGCCCAGCACGCGGCCGAGATGGAACACGAGTTCCACTACTACCAAGACATCGTCCAGGCGCTGCGCGCCTTCCCCCGCGAACAGCGCCTGCAGCGCGAAGCCTTCATCCGCAACCGCAGGTCGAACATGCACGAACGCCTGGGCCTGTTCACCGGCGGGATGGAGCGGCTGGGCGTCCTACCACTGCTCCTCGCCCTCTACCTGCAACTCAAAGGCTGGCACTGGGGCGATTGGACCGTCCTGGCCGACATCACCCTGATCCAGGGCTGCCTCGCCTTCCTCCTGCTGCTCGCCTACGTGATGTCCTGGGACCTCATCAGGCTGCGCGCCCGCGTGCAGAGCTATGAGCAGCTATTTGCAGAGGCGAATCGGCAAGATGCCGTTGCCCAATTACCCTAGCCCTGCGTCCTCCTGTCATCGGCGCCACGAGTATACATTTAACGACGACGCCTCACGTTGGCCCGAGTCAGCGCGTGGCAACGTTGCAATGACAGGCACCTCTGACGGCACGCATTACGGTCGGTAAGCGCAAAACTCTTGAAGACTAGGTCGACAGCGGTCCAAACCGCAAAACTGCACTCTGACCCCCCGTTTCTTTCATTAGCTCACCACGTATCTTTACTGCCGAAAAATGATGTAGTAATTTCCAATTTGCGTGTTGAGCTTAAGGGATGGAGTTCGTGCGTACTCGTTTTGATACTCTAGATGACCTCCAGCACCATGTGCTTGCAGCGCTTCTAAAAAAGAAAGCGACAGCCCTTACTGCATCACGCGGCGCGACCAGAGAGCTACAAGGCGCTCTTCTAGAGCTTACGAACCCAAGAGCGAGGCTGAGTAGAAGCAGGACGCGGGGAACAATATTTAGCTGCCTAGGTGAAGCGCTCTGGTACTTCGCAGCGTCAGACAAACTTGATTTCATCTCCTATTACATAGCAGATTACAGAGAAGAGTCGTCGGATGGAGTAGTTATAAAAGGAGCGTATGGGCCAAGGATTTTCGGTGGCGAACCAAGTCAGTTTGCAACAATCTTAAGCTTGCTCGCCACTCGCGACAGCTCACGCCGCGCAGTAATACAGATATTCGAGCACAAAGATCTAGAGAATCAAAAAGAGGTGCCTTGCACAACAAGCCTTCAATTTTTTGTTAGGGCCTCTAAAGTTGACCTTATCGCCGTCATGAGATCAAATGACGCCTATAAAGGGCTTCCACACGACATTTTTTCTTTCACAATGATTCAAGAGGTCTTAGCTCGCTCTTTAGGCCTCGAAATCGGAACCTATCGTCACTTCGTCGGGAGTCTTCATCTGTACGAGAATGACGTTACGGAAGCGCAAGCTTATATCTCGGAAGGCTTGCAGCAGCGCATCTCCATGCCGCCCATGCCTAGTGGAGACCCGATGCCGGCTATTCGCTCCGTCCTAGACGCTGAGCGAATGATTAGATCTGGCATTAAATTTAAGACTCCGCTAGCCAAAACTCCTTACTGGCGAGACATCATCACGCTACTGCAAGCGTATAAGTACTCGCGAACAAAAAATCACAGCGGCCTCGCAAGAATGCGGCTAGCTTTAAAGAACAGTGCCTATAACCATTACATCGACACTAGGATTCGCAAGCTGGCTAAGGCACCTCCACTCCCGACACAGTCGACTCTCCCATTTGCAAGCTCAAATACGGACTAGACGAAATGCGAAAAAAGGACATACTCGAGTTTCAACGCATCTGTAACACCCTTGAGAGCTTTTCTAAGAATAACAACGTGCCGGGTCTTGAAGATCCCGCCGCGATCGAGTCGCTCGCGATGCAGATGATCGAAAGCCAGCGACGTATCGGTTTTGTTGAAGCAGTTGGAAGCCGCCCCATTTCACCGCTTCGCGCAGATCCCAATTCAGACCTATTTGATCCGGTCCGAGCCGCCGTATTGTTGAGACAAGGTGGCCAGGTGGACGAAGCTTCCTGGCTGGTTTTTCTCTCTGTGCATTTTGGTCACCACCTCAAGGATCACTGGCGCCTAGTTAAAGATGTCTATGGGGGGCTCGGCAGCGCGCTATGGACTTGGCAACGTATAGAAAGCGGAGTCCCTCTATTCAGAAGCTGGTTAGAGCAACACGAAGCAATACTGCGTGGCGAAGATGGCAAGAAGCGCCGGTTTGGGAATCATAGAAAATACACATCGCTAGACGCCTGGAAGCCTAACGCCACAGGAGATGCCATCGCGACATATGTAACGTGGGTAAATAGCGCCGGGGGCCACAAAAGCCTTTTTAATTCGGCCTTAGTTTCAGCAGAATGGGATGGAAAATTGGCATTTGCCAAGCTCTACGAAGCCATGAAAGTCGTAGCGTCGTTTGGCCGAATTGGTCGTTTCGACTATTTAACCATGATAGGAAAGACCGGCATCGCCTCGATTACACCGGACTCGCCTTATTTGATTGGCGCGACAGGCCCACTATCCGGAGCAAAGCTTTTGTTTGGCGGCGGAAAATCTACCAAGGCTTATGAGAATTTAACCATCGCTCTTGGAAGCCAACTCAACTTAAATATGCAAGTTATGGAGGACTCCATATGTAACTGGCAGAAGAGCCCTTTATCATTCAAGCCCTTTCGAGGTTAGTCCCGTGCCATTGGAAACGATTCTTGAGGTAGTTAAATTGATTATATCTGATGCGCTTTGCCTTCTGCAGCTGGCCCACTACAAGGCCAGGTGACACGCCGATATCACGGGCAAATCTGACGATACTAAATTTTGAGACATCAAGGTTCATTAGTTTTGACCAACTTGACTTAGGCACGATTAGATCTCGAGCAAACTCATTAGCTTCGTCTTCACCATCTGCTTTCGCGTCGACGTCAATGCCGATTTGGTCACTGTGAAGCAAAAGATGACCAGCCTCATGAAAAAATGAGAACCAGAAATGGTCGTCCGTCAGATGACGTGAAGTCAGTGCGATAACTGCACGACCGTTGACCATCTGTGCAATTCCGCTAACAGGGCATCCGGCAGGGGCACGGACCAAGCAAAAAGCCACCCCAGACTCGGCGCACAAAAGCGTAAGAGGATTGAGAAACTCCGACGGCTGGCGCAGTCTGGTCAGGCTTCGAATTTCTCTAAGATTCTCTGTGAAGAGCGTCGGGGACCAATTAGAAACCTTTAGGCGGGCACACTCAAGTTCGACCGCTCGATACCAAGCAGAGACTGCCCCGATTTCCAAATCGAACGTTGCGGAACGGCGAAAAGCCAACGCCTCCTCCAACTCCCCGTACCTTTCATCGAAATCTGCCGGAGTCTTGACTCCGAGAAAGCGAGCGACTGCGAGAGCATCGCTCGCGTCGTGCCGACGAGGATTGATCCAACCAAATCTCTCAAGATCTGATATCGGAAACTTCATGGAAGACGTCAGCTTATTAGCAGCCTTTTCGAGCTGAGCTTGATAATCCCGGTCTCTATTTATCCAAAATCTGGCAGTCGCACCTACCGATGCCGCTAGGCGCTCAGCTAAGCACTGATCAATCCTAAGATCTCCATCGAAGAACGCCTGCAGCTCTTGAGTTCCGAGTCCTAGCACCTCGGACATGGCATTGGGCTCATAGGATTTTTCGATCGTCAGAGCAACTACGGTAGCTCCAGGCGCCGATACCCAATCAGGTTCGAAGGACAACTCATTCATGAAGACGGATCCTGTCAATTTTCACTCCTTTGACCGGCTTTCCAGGCTCTCCCGAGCTGAACGTGCACTCGATCAGCCAGCCATCCTGCAATGCAATAGTACCTTTCTCCGGTCCGCTCATACTAATCACGAACGGAAGCTCCTCGATGCCTTCGGCGACTGAGAGATCACTCAGTCTAGAGTGCAAAATTGCAGCAGCATCGTCGCCCAGATGGCGCTTGGCAGCCCGACTCTTCTCACAAAGATCCCTGACCTGGGCATTGGCAAAGGTGATATGCACTCAGCCTTCCCTGAGCAATAGGCTGTGCACGAGGAGATTGCTACCTCGATGCCCCGAGAGCAGATTACATAGAAGCGACAATGCATGATACCCCTCTATATCGCAAGGGGCGATAGCTAGACGCGGACAGCCCAGTAGCTTCTTCGCGATATCAGTCACAGCTGTCAACGGCCATGCCCAAGAGTTCTTGCGATATTTACCCCAGATTTCGCTACAGTAAAAGTGGGGGAGCTGACTGCGTTCTTGCGACGACCCGACATTGCCAACACTTAGATGGCCGTGTTTAGGAGGCCGGCGGCAACTTGCTACAAAAAATCGGCTTTCACTCAACAACCTGCTTAGACTTCCCCGGCGCCTCCTATCCCACTTGCGACGTGGAGAGAACGGTAAATATTAGCCCGCCGATGTCGTGTGCTGTTTGCCTAGCCTCGCGGAGGCTTGAAGGATGCCGAGAATCCGGGTCAGAGTGATTTTTCCTACGCTGCGCCCTGCGACCGCGTGAAGCGACGAGCAAGCCGCGTAGCGGCGCACCACAGCCCGGCCTCTCCGGCTCTTGTGAAGAGTGTTGGCGACTGAGGGCGCTGCTTCTTTGCCCACTTCGTGCGCATGTGCTGCTCGCACTTGGAGCCGCACATGGGTCCACTGCTTTCACACCTCCTCATTTCCCGCCTACGCACACTCGAATCCTCGCAAGCAGGAGGCTCCGCAGTGGCCCGATCAACCCGATACGACGCGATTGACTTCACCCCGCCCAAGGGCGCCGCGCAGGCGGCTAGCCGGGGGCTCAAGCTGCGGGAGGCGCATGGCCGGGGTGGGACGGCGGTGGGGGTCGCGCGGGCGCGCGACCTGGCGGCGCAGACCACGCTGTCCCCGGCGACGGTGCGCCGCATGACCTCCTACTTCGCGCGTCACGGCGTGGACAAGCAGGGCCAGGGCTGGGCCGATCGCACGCACCCGTCCGCCGGCTATATCGCCTGGCTGCTGTGGGGCGGTGATGCGGGCAAGCGCTGGGCCGAGCGGATCGAGCAGCGCATGCGCAAGGCGGAGGCGACCTGACATGGCGACGACCAAGCAAGCGAAGAAAGCGCCCTGGAAGAAGGCCAACCCGGCCAAGAAGTCGGCCAGCAAGACGCTCTCCAGCGGCCAGAAAGCCGAGGCCAGGTCCCGGGCGAAGAAGGCCGGGCGGCCCTACCCCAACCTGGTCGACAACATGGCGGTCGCGAAGAAAACCACCAAGAAGGCGGCGAAGAAGGCGACCAAGAAGACCGCCAAGAAGGCAGTGAGAAAGACGACTAAGAAGGCAGCCAAGAAAACGACCAAAAGAGCCGTCAAACGCGCAGGCGGGCGCGCGAAGAAGACGACATCCAAGTAGGACGCCCACGAAAAGAAAGCGGCCCGAAGGCCGCTTCCTTTTGCTTCACCTCAACGCGGCATCACGCCCCGTCCGGATTCACCTTGTCCACATCGATCTTGTATTGCTTGATCGCGCGGGCCACGTCCTTCCCGGTCATCTTGCCGTCCTTGGCCAGTGCGGCGATGGCGGCGTGGGCGATGTAATAGCGGTCCACCTCGAAGAAGCGGCGCAGGTTGGCGCGGGTGTCGCTGCGGCCGAAGCCGTCGGTGCCCAGCACGGTGTAGTTGGTGGTGGGCAGGAAGGCGCGGATCTGGTCGCTGTAGGCGCGCACGTAGTCGGTGGCGGCGATGACCGGGCCCTGACGGCCTTCCAGGCACTGGGTGACGTAGGGCTTGCGCTGTTCGCCTTCCGGATGCAGGCGGTTCCAGCGCTCGGCGGCGAAGCCGTCGCGGCGCAGCTCGTTGAAGCTGGGGCAGGACCAGATGTCGGCGGTCACGCCGAAATCCTTGTCCAGCAGCTCGGCCGCGGCGATGGCCTCGCGCAGGATGGTGCCGCTGCCCAGCAGCTGCACGCGCAGCTCGCCCTTCTTGGGCTTGCCGGCGTCGGTGAGCAGGTACATACCCTTGATGATGCCTTCCTCCGCACCCGCCGGCATTTCCGGATGGGTGTAGTTCTCGTTCATCAGGGTCAGGTAGTAGTACTCGTCCTTCTGCTCTTCCATCATCGACTTCATGCCGTGCTGGAGGATGACGGTGACTTCGTAGCCGAAGGTCGCGTCATAGCTGCGCACGTTGGGGATGGAGCCGGCGATGACCAGGCTGAAGCCGTCCTCGTGCTGCAGGCCTTCGCCGTTGAGCGTGGTGCGCCCGGCGGTGCCGCCCAGCAGGAAGCCGCGGGTGCGCATGTCGGCGGCCTGCCAGGCGATGTCGCCCACGCGCTGGAAGCCGAACATCGAGTAGTAGATGTAGAACGGCAGCATCGGCACGTTGGACACCGAGTAGCTGGTGCCGGCGGCCAGCCAGGACGAGATGGCGCCCGGCTCGCTGATGCCCTGCTGCAGCACCTGGCCGGACTGGTCCTCGCGGTAGTACATCAGCTGGTCGGCGTCGACCGGCTTGTACTTCTGGCCGAACGGGGCATAGATGCCGATCTGGCGGAACATGCCCTCCATGCCGAAGGTGCGCGCCTCGTCGGCCACGATCGGCACGATGCGCGGGCCCAGCTCCTTGTCGCGCAGGGCGATGTTGAGCGTCTGCACGAAGGCCATGGTGGTGGAGTACTTGCGCTCGCCGCTGTCCTTGAGCAGGCGCTCGTAGGTCGAAAGCGGCGGCACGGTGAAGGACTTGTCGGCCTTGCGGCGGCGTGCGGGCAGGTAGCCGCCCAGCGCGGCGCGGCGCTCCTTCATGTAGCGCACTTCCGGCGAGTCCGGGCCCGGGTTGTAGAAGGGCACCTGCTCGGCTTCGGCCAGCTGCTTGTCGCTTAAGGGGATGTTGAAGCGGTCGCGGAAGGTGCGCACCGCGTCGTCGTCGAGCTTCTTGGTCTGGTGGGTCGGGTTGAGCGATTCGCCCGCGCTGCCCATGCCATAGCCCTTGACCGTCTTGGCCAGGATCACGGTGGGCATGCCCTTGGTGTTCACGGCCGCGTGGTAGGCCGCGTAGACCTTGTGCGGGTCGTGGCCGCCGCGGTTGAGGCGCCAGATGTCGTCATCGGACAGGTTGGCGACCATGGCGGCGGTCTCCGGATACTTGCCGAAGAAGTTGGCGCGCGTGTAGGCGCCACCGAAGGCCTTGCAGTTCTGGTACTCGCCGTCGACGGTTTCCATCATCAGCTTGCGCAGCACGCCGTCGGTGTCGCGGGCCAGGAGCGGATCCCAGTACGAGCCCCACAGCAGCTTGATCACGTTCCAGCCGCCGCCGCGGAACACGCCTTCCAGCTCCTGGATGATCTTGCCGTTGCCGCGCACCGGGCCGTCCAGGCGCTGCAGGTTGCAGTTGACCACGAAGATCAGGTTGTCCAGGCCCTCGCGGCCGGCCAGGGCGATGGCGCCCAGGGTCTCCGGCTCGTCGCTCTCACCGTCGCCGATGAAGCACCACACCTTGCGGTCGGACTTCTCGATCAGGCCGCGGTGCTCGAGGTACTTCATGAACTGCGCCTGGTAGATGGCGCTCAGCGGGCCCAGACCCATCGACACGGTCGGGGTCTGCCAGAAGTCGGGCATCAGCCAGGGGTGCGGATAGGACGAGATGCCCTTGCCTTCGCACTCCATGCGGAAGTTGTCCAGCTGGGTCTCGGTGATGCGGCCTTCCAGGAAGGCGCGGGCGTAGATGCCCGGGGCGCTGTGGCCCTGGATGTAGAGCAGGTCGCCGGGATGGTTCTCCGACGGGGCGCGCCAGAAGTGGTTGAAGCCCACGTCATAGAGCGTGGCAGCCGAGGCGAAGGAGGCGATGTGCCCGCCCAGGTCGCCCGGCTTGCGGTTGGCGCGCACGACCATGGCCATGGCGTTCCAGCGGATGATCGAGCGGATCTTCCACTCCAGCGCGCTGTCGCCGGGGCTCTTGGCCTCCAGGTTGGGGGCGATGGTGTTGACGTACTCGGTGGTGGGCGAGAACGGCAGGTAGGCGCCGGAGCGGCGGGTCAGTTCGACCAGGTCCTCCAGCAGCTGGTGGGCGCGCAGCGGGCCTTCGGCGTCGATGACCGCCTTGAGCGACTGGATCCACTCCTGGGTCTCGGCCGGATCCGGATCGCTCTGCAGCATCTCGTTCAACCAATTCATTGCCATCTCCTCGCCTGTGCGCCGCGACGTGTTTGCGGCATCGGTGTCTGTCTGAGCCGGCGATTGTAAGCCAGGGCGCAAGGGCGCGTCGGTTCGACCTTGGAGGTAGACGCTTGGGGATGGCGTTTCTGACGAGATTTCGTCCTGACGGCGTCGGGAAGCTTGCAGTTGTGAGGATTTCGTATGACGAGGAAGTGTCAGATGTGGCGAGGGCGCCGCAATTAGATATATCTTTTTCCGAAACTTAGATATATCTTTTATTCGCCGCCGGAGCGGCGTGGCCTGTGGCCTCGCCCATGCCGGTGTCCAAACACCCGCGCCGTGCCCAGACCTTCGGTGCCGCGCTCGACCAGGAGGGATTGCCATGCATCCACGTTCACGCCATCGCGGCCGCATCCCCGACGAGGACGGCCTGGACCGCCACGCGCCGCGCGAGGGTCGCGGGCGGCGCGGTCGCGACGCCGCCGCCGACCTGTCCGATGCGGGCGCCCCTGCCTCAGGAGCCGACGAGGCACGCCGCGAGCGCCATGAGCGCGGCGAGCGCCACGAGCGTCACGGCCGCCGTGGCGAGCGCGGCGACGGGCCGCGCAGCCCGCGCCGGCTGGCCCACGGCGACCTGCGCCTGCTGTTGCTCGGGCTGCTGGAGACCCAGCCGCGCCACGGCTACGAGCTGATCCAGCTGATCGGCGAGATGTTCCTGGGGCAGTACGCGCCATCGGCCGGCGCGGTCTACCCGGCGCTGGCCCAGCTGCAGGACGACGGGCTGGTGGTGAGCAGCGAGGACGGGGCGCGCCGCCTGCACGCGCTGACCGATGCCGGCCGCGCCTTCGCCCAGACCCATGCCGAGGCGCTGGACCACGCCCGCCTGCGCACCGAGCGCAGCGCGCGCTCGCTGGTGAAGGCCGGCCTGCCCGCGCCCGTGCGCGGCGGCATGAGCGGGATCAAGCGCGCCCTGCTGGCCCACCACGGTCACTGGACGCCGGAATCGGGCGAGGCGATCGCGCGGATCCTGCAGCAGGCCGCCGCGCAGATCGCGCAGGTGCCGCGTGGCGACTGACGCCTACCACGCGGCGCTGCAGTCCGCGGGCCTGCGCCTGACTGCGCCGCGCCGGGCGCTGCTGGCGCTGCTCGCCCAACAGCCGGTGGCCTGCGACGCCATGTCCCTGCACCAGCAGCTGCGCGGCCAGGGCCGCCGCGTGAGCCTGGGCACCGTGTATCGCCTGCTGCGGGTCCTGGAGGACCGGCAGCTGGCGATTGCCATCGCCAGCCCGCACGGCCGCACCTTGTGGCGCCTGTGCCAGCCCGCGCCGTCCGCGCCCCTCGATGCGGCGGCCACGAGCGTCTGGTTGCGCTCGCTCGCCGCCGAGCTGGGCTATCGCCTGGTGCCGTTGCACTGACCGCGCCGGGCTTACCTCTCTCTGGAGTGATTCACCATGTCCTTGCATGAAAGCCGCAGGATTCAACACCCGGTCGTGTTCCGCCGCCTCGAAGTGACGGAGGCGATCGACCTCACCCCGCACATGCGCCGCATCGTGGTCGGCGGGCGTGAGCTCGAAGGCTTCGTCAGCGCCTCGCCGGAGGACCACGTCAAGCTGTTCTTCCCCAACGCGGACGGCGAGTTCGTCACGCCCACGCCCGGCCCCAACGGCCCGGAGTTCCCGCCCGGCAAGACGCCCTCGCCGATGCGCGACTACACCCCGCGCCTGTACGACGCGCAGGCCGGCACGCTGGCGATCGACTTCGTGCTGCACGGCGACGGCCCGGCCAGCACCTGGGCCGCGCAGGCCAAGGTGGGCGATGCGCTGGCCATGGGCGGGCCGCGTGGCTCGTTCCTGGTGGCCGATGACTTCGATCACTACGTGCTGGTGGGCGATGAGACGGCGCTGCCGGCCATCGGCCGCTGGCTGAGCGAGATGCCGGCCGGCCGCAAGGCCACGGCGCTGATCGAGATCCCCGAAGACGCCGACCGCCAGGATCTGCCCACCCAGGCCGAGGCCACCGTGCACTGGCTGCCACGCAACGGCGTACCCGCCCAGCGCAGCGAACGGCTGGAGCAGGCGCTGGACAATGTGTCGCCCGCCGGCGATACGTTCTGGTGGATCGCCTGCGAGTCGCGCCGCGCGCGGGTAATGCGCAAGTTCCTCGAAGGCCACCGCAGCGTGCCCAAGACGTGGATCAAGTCCACCGGGTACTGGAAGCATGCGGATAGTGAGGATGATGAGGAGTGAGTGGGTGGGAGTGCGTGGAGTGAGTGGGTGAGGTAAGGGGGCAGGAGTAAGCGTGAGCCCGGTGCGTAGCCAGGTGAATGGAGAGGAGAAGCCCGGAAGCTCGTCCTGATGCATCCGAAGTCACGCCCCTCCCCTTTGCGCGCAGCGCAAGGGGGAGGCTGGGAGGGGGTGCTGTTGCTGTTGCTGCTGTTGTTGCGCTCGGGCGCTGTCGACGCAAAGCAGGAGCAACAGCAACAGCGACCCCTCCCCAACCCTCCCCTTCGCCTGCGGCGAAAGGGAGGGGGCGGAAGCCGGCGCTGATCCAACTCGCGTTGATGCCACCGAAGGGCCCCTCCCCTTTGCGCGTAGCGCAAGGGGGAGGTTGGGAGGGGGTCGCTCTTGCTGTTGTTTTTGCGCTCGGGCCTTGTCGACGCAAAGCCGGAGCAACGTCAACAGCAAAAGCGCCCCCTCCCCTTCAATCGCTAGCCGCGATTTCGAGCTCCCCTTCGCCTGCGGCGAAAGGGAGGGGGCGGAAGCCGGGGTTGGTCCAGTTCGCTCTGATGCCACCGAAGGGCCCCTCCCCTTTGCGCGTAGCGCAAGGGGGAGGTTGGGAGGGGGTCGCTGTTGCTGTTGCTGTTGTTGCGCTCGGCCGCTATCGACGAAGAGCAGGAGCAACAGCAACAGCAAAAGCAACCCCTCCCCAGCCCTCCCCTTCGCCTGCGGCGAAAGGGAGGGGGCGGAAGCCGGCGCTGATCCAGTTCGCTCTGATGCCGCCGAAGTGCCCCTCCCCTTTGCGCGTAGCGCAAGGGGGAGGTTGGGAGGGGGTGCTCTTGCTGTTGCTGTTGTTGATGCGCTCGGGCGCTGTCCACGCAAAGCAGGAGCAACGGCAACGGCAAGAGCCCCCCTCCCCCTCAATCGCTAGCCGCGATTTCGAGCTCCCCCTTCGCCTGCGGCGCAAGGGAGGGGCAAGGCGGGGTTTCGCTGCAGTGCGGATTGCAGGTGGGCCGCGTTTGACGCAGGATCGGGTCGATTTCAATCGATCTAAATTGACATGCACCCATCTGCCTCGCCTTCCTCGTCCGCGCTTCGTCGTGCGCCTGCTTACGCCAGATGCCAGGGTCTGCTGACGCTGGCCGTCGCGGCGGCGCTGTGGCTTCCGGTCGGCGCGTCGGCGCAGGCGGGGTTCTCCACGTCGTTCGAGGAGGGCCAGCCGGCTCCGGTCGCGACGGCGGGCGGCGGCACGCAGCTGCGGATCGGCAGCGGGCCGCAGGCGCCGTACACGGCCAAGGCCAATGCGGGTTACAGCGGTGTCAGGGCGCTGGGCTATAGCGGCAGCGGCGGGCGCACGGCCCTGTTCAAGGTCGATACGGTCATCGGGGCGGACACCACGCTGTCGTGGCTGGTGCTGCCGGAAATCGTCGACGGCGACACGGTGGCCTCCACCTATGTCTCGCTGGATGCGGTGCTGGACGATGGCACGCGCGTGTCCGCCACGCCGGCGCGCGATCAGCATGGCTTCGCGCTGGGGGCCAAGGCGCAGGGCGAGTCGAAGTCGCTGTATCCGCAGCAGTGGGCGCGCAAGGCGGTGCGGCTGGGCGATGTGCCGGCGCTGCGCGGCAAGCGCGTGGTGGCGATCGAGCTGGAGCTGCAGCCCGGCGCCGGCAAGACCGCGCGCGGCTGGATCGACGATGTCGCGCTGGGCGAGGTGGCGCAACCCAAGCGCAGCGCGCCCACCGACTGGGTGCTGACCACACGCGGCACGCAGGCCAACAGCACCTTCTCGCGCGGCAACAACTTCCCCGCCACCGCGGTGCCGCATGGCTTCAATTTCTGGACGCCGGTGACCGATGCCGGCTCGCTGTCCTGGCTCTACCACTGGAACGAGAAGAACGACGCCGCCAACCGGCCGCGCCTGCAGGCGCTGGCGCTGAGCCACGAACCCAGCCCGTGGATGGGCGATCGCCAGACCTTCCAGGTCATGCCGTCGCTGGAGCGCGGCGTGCCGGAGGCCGACCGCGCCAAGCGGGCGCTGGCCTTCTCGCACGACAATGAGCTGGCGCGCCCGCAGCAGTATCAGGTGCGCTTCGACAACGGCATCGTCGCCGCGCTGGCGCCGACCGATCATGCGGCGGTGTTCGAGTTCGACTTTCCCGAAGGCAGCGATGCCAACCTGCTGTTCGACAACGTCGATGCGCGCGCCGGGCTGACGCTGGACGCCAAGACGCAGACCCTGTCGGGCTATACCGATGTGCGCAGCGGCCTGTCCACCGGCGCCACGCGCATGTTCGTGTATGCGAGTTTCGATGCGCCTTGGCAGCGCAGTGGCCGCATCGAGACCGGCCGGCCCACCGGCTACATCAAGTTCGCCAAGGGCACGCGCAAGGTGAGCATGCGCATCGCCACCTCGCTGATCTCGCTCGACCAGGCCCGGCACAACCTGGCGCTGGAAGTGCGCGAGGACGACACCGTGGCCAGCGTGGCCGCGCGCGCGCAGCAGCAGTGGGACGCGCTGCTGGGCAAGCTGCAGGTGGACGGAGCCAGCGAGGATCAGCGCACCACGCTGTATTCCAACCTGTATCGCCTGCACCTGTATCCCAACTCCGCCTTCGAGAACGTCGGCAGCCAGGCGCAGCCGCAGTGGCGCTACGCCAGCCAGAACAGCTGGTCGGACAAGGCCACCGAGGGCAGCGCGGTGCGTAGCTTCGCGCCGATCCGCGACGGCAAGGTCTACGTCAACAACGGGCTGTGGGACACCTTCCGCACGGCCTGGCCGGCCTATGGCCTGCTGGATGCGCCGCATGCCGGCGCGCTGATCGACGGCTTCCTGGAGCAGTACCGCGCCGGCGGCTGGGTGGCGCGCTGGTCCTCGCCGGGCTATGCCGACCTGATGGTGGGCACCAGCTCGGACGTGGCCTTCGCCGATGCGTACGCCAAGGGCATCGCGGGCTTCGACGCCAGGCTGGCCTACGAGGCGGCGCTGAAGAACGCCACGGTGGTCTCGCCGGACCGGCATGTCGGCCGCAAGGGCATGGCGCACTCGCTGTTCCGCGGCTACGCCGACACCGAGACGCACGAGGGCATGTCCTGGACGCTGGAAGGCACGCTCAACGACTTCGGCATCGCCACCATGGCCCAGGGCCTGTCCAGGACCGCGGCTTCGGCCAAGGACAAGCAGCGCTACGACGAGGAGGCCGAGTACTTCCGCTATCGCGCGGCCGAGTACGCCAACCTGTTCGATCGCGGCGTGGGCTTCTTCCAGGGCCGCAAGCCCGACGGCAGCTGGCGCGTGGACGCGAAGGACTACGATCCGCGCGTGTGGGGCAACGACTACACCGAGTCCTCCGGCTGGACCTTCGCCTTCACCGCCGCGCACGACGGCAACGGCCTGGCCGCGCTGTACGGCGGAAGAGACGCGCTGGCGCGCAAGCTCGATCAGTATTTCGCCACGCCGGAAACGGCCGACCCGAAGTTCAGCGGCTCCTACCGCGGCGTGATCCACGAGATGACCGAAGCGCGCGATGTGCGCATGGGCATGTATGCGCACAGCAACCAGACCGCGCACCACATCGCCTGGATGTACCTCTACGCCGGCCAGCCGTGGAAGACGCAGGCGCTCACCCGCGAGGTGCTGTCGCGGCTGTACCTGGGCAGCGAGATCGGCCAGGGCTATCCGGGCGATGAGGACAACGGCGAGATGTCGGCGTGGTACGTGCTGGCCTCGATGGGTCTGTATCCGCTGCGCATGGGCTCGCCGGACTATGTGATCGGCTCGCCGCTGTTCAAGCAGTCCACGCTGGCGCTGCCGGGCGGGCGGGAGCTGATCGTGCGCGCGGCGAACAACTCACCCGAGAACGTCTACGTGCAGTCGCTCAAGGTCAACGGCAAGCCGTGGACCCGGACCTGGATCCCGCACGCGCTGCTGGCGCAGGGCGCGACGCTGGACTTCGTGATGGGGCCGACGCCGTCCAAGTGGGGCAGCGCGCCGCAGGATGCACCGCCCTCGCTGACACCGGCTGGCCAGGCGCCGACCACGCTGGCCGACGTGATCGGCCGCGACGCGCACGTGACCGTGGCGGGCAAGGACGCACCGGCCCTGGTCGACGACGATGGCAGCACGGTGATGGCGCTGCCCGGCGCGCAGGCGCAGATCGACATCGCGTTGACCCAGCCCGCGCAGCCGAGCTTCTACACGCTCACCAGCGGCGGTCGCGCCATCGAGCACGCCAAGTGGACGCTGGAAGCGCGGCGCGGCAACGGCAACTGGCAGGCGATCGACACGCGCAGCGACGAGGCCTTCCCGTGGACGCTGCAGACCCGGCCCTTCCGCATCGCCAAGCCGGGCAATTTCGACGCGTACCGTCTGCGTCTGGAGGCGCCGGGGCGCACCGAGCTGGCCGAGATCCAGCTGCTGGCCCCGCATGTGCCGGTGTCGTTGAAGTAGCGCGAGTCAGGCGCACGCAACGGGACACCGAGGCGCGGGAGTTCTGCATCGAGCGCGCGCGCCACGGTTGCGTGCGCTTCCGCCGGGCGGCCATCATGCGGCGATGACCGCCGATGCTGCCCAGCGCTTCGTGGCGCGCCTCAAGGCCGACCTGACCGTGGCGATGCGGAGCCGCAAGGCCGCCGAGGTCGCGGTCCTGCGTCAGCTGATCGCCGCGATCGATAATGCCCAGGCGGTGGCGGTGGGCGATCGCCACGCGACCTACGTGGTCCATGCCTTCGGCGACCCGTCGGTGGAAGTTCCACGCCGGTCGCTGGACGACGCTGCGCTGCGCCGTCTGATCGAAGATGAGATCCACGTCCGGCGCGACGCCGCGGCCACCTATCGGCAGCTGGGCCAGGATGCGCAGGCGCAGGCGTTGGAGGAGGCGATGACGCTGCTGCGTCGCTACCTGGTGCCTGCATGCTGATCCAGGCGCCGCGCGCGTCTAACAATCCGCACCGCAAGCCCCGGCGCGTAGAGCATCCGCGCCCTACTTAGTCGAAGCGTTGGCCTTGGCCACCGCGTGCGTCGAGGAGGACGGGGCCTTCCCATCCCGCACCCGCTTGCGCTCGTCGATCTTCTCGCGGGCGGCCTGTTCGCGGGCGCCGACCACCATCTCGGTCAGCCACTTCACCAGCACCGTGGTGTAGGTGCGCTGGGCCGGCTTTTCGGAGAAGGCATGGTCGGCGCCGGCGATCACCCGCGAGGTGCGCGAGCGGGCGCGGGTGAAGGCGGCCATGTAGTTCTCGATCACCTGGTGCGGGATGATCTGGTCCAGCTCGGCCTCCACGATCAGCGCATCGCCGCGGAACTCGGCGCAGGCGCGCAGCGCGCGGTTGTCCTTCCAGGCCACCTGGCGATGACGGAACGGGATCAGGTCCGGATCCTGGTGCAGCTGGCGCTTGGGCAGTTCCCAGCCCTCGTCCTTGTACAGCGCCGGGGTGCGCAGGGCGAGCCAGCGCACCGGCCGCAGCGAGGACAGGATCGCGGCCAGGTAGGCGCCATAGCTGATGCCCACCACGGTGATCGCGTTGCCATCGACATTGGGCTGCTGCACAAACCAGTCGTAGGCGGCCAGCAGGTCGTCCAGGTTCTGCTGGCGCGTGACCCGCTCCAGCATCTGCGCATCGCCTTCGTGGCCGCGCAGGTCGAAGGTCAGGCAGACCACGCCCAGGCCGGCGGCCTCGCGCGCGCGGGCCAGATCGTGGTCCTGGCTGCCGCCCCAGCCGTGGACGAACAGCACACCGGGCAACGCGCGCGCCGGCGCCAGCAGCGTGCCGGACAGCGCGGCGTCTTCTACTTCGAACGCGATGTGTTCAAGGGTGACATCCATCGACTGCGACCCTAGCGTATTTCAGCAGTCTCCCGAGTGAACCCACCTGCCCGTCGAAGTACACCACCGCATCGTCGGGCACCGGCTCATCGCTCCAGCTCTCGTGGGTGAGCGCATCGAGCCAGGCGACCTGCGGCTGCGCGGCCAGCGCTTCCAGGGCGAGGATCTCGGCCGGGCTGGCCCCGCCGAAGCGCCAGGACTGCTCGAGCACGCCGCAGCGCGCGTGGCCCTGCGCATCGCACCCATGCACCAGGTCGTAGTTGCGACGCGAGGCGTAGAAGCCCGGATAGGCCGCGCTGATCTGCGCCTCGTAGTGCTGCACCTTGGCGATCGCCTCGTGCGCCTGCGCCGGCAGCGGCACGTGCTGCAGCTGGTCCAGGCCGCCGCGGGCCACGCGCAGCCGCGAGCCGCCGTAGACCTCATCGCCGCGCGGCGTGCGCACCGTGTGCTGGGTGCCGAAGTAGGCGATGGACTGGCCGCCCACCTCCACGCAGCCGACACTGAAGGTGACGGCCTCTTCGAGATTCAGCTCGACCACCACGCCGGCTTCGATCTCATCGGCGTCCAGCGTGGCGCGCCAGGCCTCCAGCGCGCCCAGCGAATCGACCACGCGCTGGCCGTTGCCGCCACGCGCGTAGGCGAGCTTGCAGCGCACGCGGCCCTGTTCCAGCAGGCGGGCGACGGCGCTGCGCAGGTCGGCGTCGGTGAACACCGAGTAGCCCGGCAGCACGGCCTCGCCCAGCGCCTGGCCGAGCGCATGCGCCCAGCCCTCCGGCGCGCGCGTGCCGCCTTCGATCAGGCCATGGGTGATCAGCTTGCTGGCCACGAAGGCCTGCGGCACCACGCCGCCGAACAGATGCGCGGCGCAGCCGATGCCGCGCATCGCCGCTTCCTCGCGGGTCAGCGTTTCCATCGGGATGAAGTAGCCGGGCAGGCCGGGCAGCGCCTGGGCGCGGAACTCGCGCCCGAGCAGCCGCGCCAGGCGGCGGCCCATGCAGTCCACGCTGGCGCGTTCATGCGCGGCGCGGCGCGGATCGGTGAACAGCGGCGTGACCGCCGGCGCGTACGGACGCGGCAGCGTGATCGCGTTGGCCTGCGGGGGACGGGATTCGATGATGGCGACCATGGTCTTCCCTCGGGGGTGGGAGAAACGAAGGCACCAGGCCACACGAAGCGGCCCGGTGCGAAGGCGCCTGCGGCGCAGGCGGTGAAGCGCGGGACTGCGTGTTGCAGGTGGTGGCCGCCAAGGGCCCGATGGGATGCTGCGTGTAGCCGTGGGTGGTGCGCGAACTGGACGACGAACCCGTGCGGTAACGCGAGGACGATCTGCCTGGTCTGCCGTTGCCTGCGCGGATGCGCGATCCCCTGGCGCCGAGTATTACCGCGGCACGTAAATCCTGTGCGAAGCCGCGTGGGCGCCGATATGACAATCGCGACGGGGCTGATGACCATCGCGACCTGGACGTGGCGGCAAACGGCGACGCGACGTGAGACGGGTTCCAGAAACGCCTCGCCGGGTGCGCACGACCGCGCGAAAGGCGGCACTGTGTCCGCTCAAGCCGCACCCGCACCGGAGGCCCCAGATGCGCCAGGACCAACTCGACCAGCAACTGCATGCCCTGCACGACAAGGTGGCCGACGGCGCGCCGCCCCTGGACCAGGCCTTCTTCGACGCCTGCGCGGCCGAGGCCTCGGCGATCCTTGCGCACGTGGACGATGCAGCCCAGGCGCGCTATGCGATCGAGCGGATCGATGCGATCTTCGATGCGGTCGGCGTGGACGCGCAGCGGCTGCTGTCCACCGGCCAGCGCAGCCCGCTGCCGGTCGGTGCGGGCACGCAGGGCTGAACGCGCCGCTCAGTCGCTCTGCAGTTCGGCCACGAAGTCGTAGGCGTCGCCGCGATAGAACGAGCGGGTGAACTCGACCACGCGCCCGTCGGCGAGGAAGGCGCGGCGCTCGACCAGCAGGCCGGGTGCGCCGGGCTCCAGCTGCAGCAGGGTGGCGGCCTCGCGCTCCAGCGCCACCGCGCGCAGGCGCTGCAGCGCGCGCCGCGGGCGATGGCCGTAGGCGTCCAGCGCCTCGTAGAGCGAGGCACCGATGCGCTCGGGGTCGGGCAGCAGGCTGTGCGGCACCAGGGTGCGTTCGGCCGCGATCGGCGCGCCATCGACGTGGCGCAGGCGGTACAGGCGCACCACGCCGCTGCCGGGCGAGAGGTTCAGCGCCATCGCTTCCTCCGGGGTGACCCCGCCGATGCCGCGCTCGAGGAAGGTCACCTGCGGGTCCAGCCCGCGCTCGCGCAGGTCGTCGGTGAAGCTGGTCAGGCGCGAGAAGCTGCGCACGATCCGCTCGGACACGAAGGTGCCCGCGCCCTGGCGCTGGCTCAGCAGGCCCTGGTCGATCAGCCCGGACAGCGCCTTGCGCACCGTCACGCGCGAGAGCTGCAGACCAGTGGCCAGGTCGCGCTCGCTGGGCAGGCCGTGGCCCGGGCCGAGCACGCCGGTGTCGATCAGGTGCTGCAGGGCGCGGCGCAGGCGCAGATAGGCCAGGGTGCGGCTGGTCTCGGCCTGCTGCAGGCGGGCGTATTCGGTGGCGATGGCGGACAGCATGCCGCGAAAATACCAATGGGATACCAAGAGTGCAATCACGCGGCCCTCACGGGCCCGTTCATATGCAGGGCTGGGCCGCGCGTGGTAGGGCGGTGGTATCGTCTGTGCCGATCTCCCCGCATCCTGACAAGGCTTCACCGTGAGCGCCAAGACCGTACCCGTGGACAGCTTCGACCTGGTGATCTTCGGCGGCACCGGTGACCTGGCCCTGCGCAAGCTGCTGCCCGGCCTGCTGCGCCGCTATGCCGACGGCCAGATCCCGCAGGACAGCCGCATCATCGGCGTGGCGCGCGATCCGCAGACCGGCGCCGACTACCGCACCCGCGTGGGCGAGGCGCTGGAGAAGGTCGCCAGCGACGACCCGCTGCTGCGCGCGCGCATCCCGGCCTTCCTGCAGCTGCTGGACTACCGCCCGCTGGATGCGACCAAGGACGAGGGCTGGGACGAGTTCGCCGAGCTGCTCAAGCAGACCGGGGCCGAGCGCATCCGCGTGTTCTACCTGTCCACCAGCCCGAGCCTGTTCGTGGACCTGTGCACGCGCCTGCGCGATGCCGGCCTCAACGACGGCAATGCGCGCGTGGGTGCTGGAGAAGCCGATCGGCAAGGATTCGGCCAGCGCCGCGGCGATCAACGACGCGGTCGGCGCGGTGTTCTCCGAGCACCAGATCTTCCGCATCGACCATTACCTGGGCAAGGAGACGGTGCAGAACCTGCTGGCGCTGCGCTTCGCCAATATCCTGTTCGAGCCGCTGTGGAACGCCAACCGCATCGACCACGTGCAGATCACCGTGGCCGAGACCGTCGGCCTTGAGAAGCGCGCCGGCTACTACGACACCTCCGGCGCGCTGCGCGACATGGTCCAGAACCATCTGCTGCAGCTGCTGTGCATGGTGGCCATGGAGCCGCCGGCCACGCTGCAGGCCAATGCGCTGCGCGATGAGAAGCTCAAGGTGCTGCGCTCGCTCAAGCCGATCACCGCCGCCGAGGTCAGCCACGTCACCGTGCGCGGCCAGTACCGCGCCGGCGCCTCGGGCGGTGCGGCCGTGCCGGGCTACCTGGACGAGCTGGGCCGCAACGACTCGCGCACCGAGACCTTCGTGGCGATCAAGGCCGAGGTGTCCAACTGGCGCTGGGCCGGGGTGCCGTTCTACCTGCGCACCGGCAAGCGCCTGCCCGAGCGCGTGTCGGAGATCGTGGTGGCCTTCCGCCCGGTGCCGCACTCGATCTTCGACGCCAGCGTCGGCCCGGCCCAGCCCAACCGGCTGGTGCTGCGCCTGCAGCCGGACGAGGGCGTCAAGCTGTGGCTGATGATCAAGGACCCGGGCCCGGGCGGGCTGCGCATGAAGTACGTGCCGCTGGACATGAGCTTTGCCGAGGCCTTCGGCGTGCATCAGCCGGAGGCCTACGAGCGCCTGCTGATGGACGTGGTGCGCGGCAACCAGTCACTGTTCATGCGTCGCGACGAGGTCGAGGCGGCCTGGGCCTGGATCGACCCGATCCTGGACGCCTGGGAACAGCTGCCCGAGGCGCCGAAGTCCTACACCGCCGGCTCGTGGGGCCCCAACGCCGCCGTGGCGCTGATCGAGCGCGACGGCCGCACCTGGCATGAGGACGCCGGCACGTGAGCCTGCAGATCGATGAGACCCTGACCCAGGTCCACGCCTGGCCCGACCACGATGCGCTGGCGCAGGCGTTGGCCGCACAGGTGGCCGACGACCTGCGCGCGGCCCTGGCCGAGCGCGGCCGGGCCACCGTGGCCCTGTCCGGCGGCACCACGCCGGTGCGCTTCTTCCAGGCGCTGGCCGAGCAGCCGCTGCCGTGGAAGCAGGTCACCATCACCCTGGTCGACGAGCGCTGGGTGGACGAGTCCAACGCCCGTTCCAACGCCGCGCTGGTGCGCCAGCACCTGATGTACGGCGCGGCGGCGGTGGCGCGCTTCGTGCCGCTGTACCGCAGCTACGACGACGGCCCCGAGGCCGCCCTGCCCGAGCTGGAGGCCGAACTGGCCCAGACCCTGCCGCTGGACGTGGCTGTACTGGGCATGGGCACCGATGGACATACCGCCTCGTTCTTCCCCGGCGGCGACTACCTGGCCCAGGCGCTGGACCCGGCCGGCACCGCGCGCGTGCTGCCCATGCACGCCACCGCCGCCGGCGAGGCGCGCATCACCCTGACCCTGCCGGTCCTGGCCGCCGCCCGGCACCTGTACCTGCACATCGAGGGCGAGCAGAAGGCGCGCACGCTGCAGGAGGCCCTGGCCGCGCAGAACCCGCCGCCGATCGCGGTGATGCTGCGTGCCGCCAGCACGCCGGTACAGACCTACTGGTGCCCGTGAAGCCAGGAGTGAGTGGAGAGGAGTGAGGCGCGAGCGAAAGCGGGATCGGACTTTGCTCGATCCTCGCCTTGCAACGCACTCCTCGCTCCCACCCGACGGGCCTGCTTATAATCCCCCCGCCGCCCGGCTCGCCGGTGCGGCATCCCGGTCACCCCCACGTCCGGAACATTCGCAACAACCGACGAGTGTTTTCAGCCACGCCGGCAACGGCGCTGCCAAAGGTGGACTGTGCGCAATCACGACCTGGAGTTCCTCAAGCGCTTTTCGATGGTGATCGGCATCCTGGCGGTGGTCACCGTCGGCCTGATCGTCGGCGCGTTCTTCCTGTCCAAGGTCATTCCGGCCGAAGTCTCGCCGGTGGCGGCCAAGCAGACCCAGGCGCGCATCGCGCCGGTCGGCGCGGTCTATGCCGGCGCCACCGGTGCGGCGGCCCAGGCCGCGGCCAAGGCGGCCGCCGAAGCCGCCGCCGCCGCGCAGGGCGCCTACGGCGGCACGCTGGACGGCAAGACCATCTTCGACCAGCTGTGCACCGCCTGCCATACCGCCGGCATCGGCAATGCGCCGATGCTCAACGCCGCCGGCTTCGGCGCGCGCCTGGCCAAGGGCAAGGAGACGCTCTACAAGCACGCCATCGAGGGCTTCACCGGCCCGGACGGCGGGGTGATGCCGCCCAAGGGCGGCAACCCGGGCCTGAGCGAGGCCCAGATCCACGCCACCGTGGACTGGATGCTCGAACAATCGAAGTAAGCGCGCAGGCACAATGCCTGGCCGAGAACGCCGCCTTCGGGCGGCGTTTTTGCGTTTACCACCGTCCTCGCTCGCGTCTTACGGAAATCCCGCATGCCTTCGATCCGTCCGCTGCTGCTGTCTTCCGCCTTGGCGCTGTGCTGCACCTTGCCGGCCTACGCGAAAGACACGCCGCTGCCGATCGGTCAGGTCCAGGGCAGCCAGGCGCGCAGTGCGCTGGTGGGCCAGACCGTGACGGTCACCGGCACGGTGACCGCGGACCTGCGTGCAGGGCTGCAGGGCTTCTTCGTGCAGGACGCCGGCGACGGCGATGCGTCGACCTCCGATGCGCTGTGGGTCGTGGCTGGCACGGGCGCGACGCTGCCGGACATCCACACCGGTCAGCGCTGGCAGCTCACCGGCACCGTGGCCGAGACCGGCGATGGCCCGCACACCCTGACCACGCTGCAGCTCGCCGACGCCAAGGCCCTCGGCGCGGCGATCGCCACGCCCGCGCCCGTTGTGCTGACCGCCCCGCCCGCCGACTGGGCCGCGCTGGAAGGCATGCGGGTGCGCATCGACGCGCCGCTGACCTTGAACGGCACCGACACCCGCTTCGGCCAGACCATCGCCAGCTTCGGCGGGCCGCTGTGGACGCCGTCCGAACGTGAGGTGCCGGGCACGCCCGGCTATGCCGCGCTCGCGGCGGACAACGCGCATCGCCGGCTGCTGCTGGACGATGGCAGCGATGCCCGCGATCCGGCGGCCCTGCCCTACCTGCCCGGTGGCGCGGTGCGCAGCGGCTCGACCGCGACCGGCGCAAGCGGGGTGGTCGACTTCCGCCACGGCGCCTGGCGCCTGCAGGCGCTGACGCCGCTGCAGGTGCAGGCGGCCGCGCGCCCGGCGGCGCCGGACGTGCCGGGCAGTGTGAGGATCGCGGTGTTCAACCTGGAGAACCTGTTCAACGGCGACGGCGCGGGCGGCGGCTTCCCGACCAAGCGCGGCGCCAAGACCGAGGCCGAGTACCGCGCCCAGGTCGCCAGGCTGGTGGCGACGCTGACGCCGCTGCGCGCCGACATCGCCGCGCTGATGGAACTGGAGAACGACGGCTACGGGCCGCAGTCCTCGCTGGCGCAGTTCGTCGAGGCGCTCAACGCCGGCGGCGGCGACTGGCGCTACATCGATGCCGGCAGCGGCCCGGGCGACAACCCGATCCGGGTCGGGCTGATCTATCGCGCCTCGCGGGTCACGCCGGTGGGCAAGCCGGTCACCCTGGAAGGCGGCCCGTTCGTCGAGCACAGCCGCGTGCCGCTGGCGCAGGCCTTCCGCCGCGGCGACGGCGCGCTGTTCGTGGTCGCGGCCAACCACTTCAAGTCCAAGGGCTGCAATGAGGCCAGCGGCGCCGACGCCGATGCGCACGACGGCGCCGGCTGCTGGAATGCGACGCGCACCGAGTCGGCCAGGCGCGTGGACGCCTGGCTCAAGTCGGACCCCACCGGCACGGGCGCGACCCGCGCGTTGATCGTGGGCGATCTCAACGCCTATGCGCAGGAACAGCCGCTGCGCACGCTGCGCCAGGCCGGCTGGGCCGACGCCTTCGCCGCGGCCCACGTGACGTCGCCTTACAGCTATGTCTACGACGGCCAGCGCGGGCGGCTGGACCACGCCCTGCTCTCGCCGGCGCTGGCGCCGCTGCTGCGCGGCGCGGCCGAATGGCACGTCAACGCCGACGAGCCCGAGCCGCGCGGCGACGCGCGCGACGCCACGCCGGGCCCGTGGCGCAGCTCGGACCATGACCCGATGCTGCTGGGGTTCGATCTCTAGCGGAGGAGCGCGCGGCCGACGGGGCCGCGCAGGCTCAGTGTCAGGCCTCGCACGGCGGCGCGTGCGGGCGGCGGCGCCAGTTCCAGACATGGGCGCTGGCCAGCAGCAGGCTGCCGGCCACGGTCACGGGCGTCTCGACCTCGTGCGAGGGCCAGCCGACCGCGCCGGCGAGCAGCCCGATCAGGCCCAGCGCGGCCAGCGTGACCAGTGGCCAGGGCAGCGGCCGGGCCCGGTGCGCGCGCCACAGCGCGAAACCGGCCAGCGGCGCAGCGATGGCGACGAACACGATGTGGACCCATTCGGCGTGCGCCCAGGCGCCGAACACCGGCAGCAGCGCCGCCAGCACGGGCAGCAGCAGGCAGTGGGCCAGGCACAGCATCGACAGGCCGATGGCCGAGGCATCGGCCGCCTGGGTTGAGGACAGTTTCATGGCGACTTCTCCATTTGTTACTTAGTAACAATACAGGAGGTGTCAAGCCCCGATGTCAACACGGGCGGCGGGCGACCGGGACCAAGGCCGGCGATGTCATAGGCCAGTCCCCGGACTCGGCCGTCCCCGAGCGGTCGCCAACTGCCTTAGCCGATCCACCCCGCCGCGACGCGCTGGTCGTCAGGGCGTGGCGCCGGGCTGGTGGACTTCCGCGATATAGCCTCCGGGGAAACGCAGCATCGCCGCGCGCCGGCCGCCAACCGCGTATGGGCCCACCAGCAACTCGGCGCCGGCATCGCGGGCACGGCCCAGGGTGGCGGCCAGATCCTGCACCTCGTAGCCGGTCAGCTCCCGGCCATAGGGCCACGGCAGATGGCCATCGGAGACCAGCAGCAGCACCTTGCCGTAGCCGGACTGCAGCAGCACGCGGCGCACGGTGGCGTCGGGACGGCCGATCTCCGTCCCGCTGGCCGCGGCCTCATCCGACACGACCCGCCCGTGCGAGAACGCAAGCCATTGCCTGATGAACGCATCGGCCGCATCGGCGGTGAGGTAGATGCGGTTCTCCGGCACGCTGGTCAGCGCGGCATACGACGGCGGCGCGGTGTGCCAGTAGAACTGCATGTTGACCCCACCGGCCCATTGCAGCACCACGTCGCGCCCGATCGGATCGGGGAAGGTCTCCACCAGGCGCGTTGCGCCCAGCGAGACGGCGGCGGCGGTGGCCGCGTCGATGTCGGTGACCAGGTAGCCGGTGCGTTCGACGCCGAAGGGATAAGGGATCGGCGTCTTGAAGCCGAACACCGAGAGCGTGCCGACGGGCGAGCGCACCAGCTGCGAGAGCGTCTGGCTCGGCGTCGGCGTGACCTGGACGACGGCCTGCTTGCCGACCGTCCCGCTGAAGGTCGCCACGAAGCTGCGCACGAAGCGATCGAAGTCCTCCGCCTGCACATAGACGTGGGTGGAGTCGTACTGCGGGCCAACGGCATAGGAGGCGTCGGCCGCAGGCTTGCCGGCCCGCGCTGGCAGCGCCCACGACGTGGCCAGGGCGATTAGAGCGATGGCCAGCAACGGTAGGCGAGGCTTCATGGGCGTGCTCCAGCGAGAGAAACATCGGCGCACCAGTCGCGACGCGAAGTGGACTCAACGCCGTGCGGAACGGACGCAATCGTCAACCGATGCCAAAGCTGGACGGTGACGCTGCGTCACGCATCCTCGAACGTTGCCGCGGGGGCGTCTACCCACGATCGGTGTGGTGGCTCTTCCCTCTTTCGGGGGAGGGCGATCGTCGAAGAGGCGCCGCCAGCGCCGCGACGATCAACCCATGCCGCGACTGATCAGCACGATGGAGGCCAGCGCCAGCGGGATGGCGAGCAGGTTCCGCCGGCCCAGGCGTTCACCGAACACGCCCACGCCCACCGCCGTGCCGAGCAGCACCACGCCGATGTTCATCGCCGCGAACACCGTGGCCGGCGCCTGCGGCAGCGCGCGGTGCGCGGCCAGGTAGAAGCCGATATTGGCGAAGTTGAGCGCGCCCAGCGCCAGCCCGCCGACGAAGCTGCGCCACTGCAGCCGCACGCCACGCGCATGCCGCCACAGCTGCCAGCCCAGCATCGGCACGAAGGCCACGGCGAAGGTCGCCAGCAGCGAGACCGACAGCGGCGCGCCATCGGCGGCGATGCGCTTGAACAGCACATCGGTGGTCGCCCAGCCCACCAGCACCACCAGCGGCAGGCGCCACTCGGTGGACTGCGGCGTCGGCCCGCCCGCGCGGGCGCGCCAGCAGGCAGGGAATGGCCACCAGCCCCAGCGCCAGGCCGAGCAGCTGCGCCGTGCCCGCACGCTGGCCGAACAGGGTGAAGGCGGCGATCAGCGACAGCAGCAGCGACAGGCGCTGGGCGATGTCGGTGCGCACCACGCCGGCCCGGCGCACCGAGGCGGCCAGCACCAGGAACAGCCCGGGCAGCAGCAGGCCCAGCGGCAGCCACCAGCGCCATGGCGCGTGTTCGCCGGCCAGCGCCTGCAGCGGCGGGTGCAGCAGGCCCAGCGCCAGCAGCACGCCGGCCAGGTAGTTCCAGGTCACCGCCTGCGGCACATCCAGCCGCCAGCGCGGCGCCAGGCGGAACAGGACCGACACCGCCACGCTGCACAGCACCGCCAGGGCAAGCCACCACATCGATCACCGCCGTGCGCGCGTTTCAGGGCCGCGCATTATCGCAGCGCGCGCTGGCTCGGGCGGCGGGATTGTGTGCGACGAAAAGAAAGCGGTCGGAAGCCCGCGCAAGGCGCAGCGCCTCACCTCCACGCGCCCCGCGCTTCGTCATGCGCTGCGCGTTGCGCGCTTCCAGGTTTCTACTGCGGCGGCGCAGCCAGCTCCCGCGCGTCGAGAAAACCATCGTGATTGCGGTCCTGCCGGGCGAAGCGCGCGCGCAGCTGCTGCACCAGCGCCGCGCGCGTGACCGGCTTGCCGCGGCTGCCGGGCAGCTCGGCGCCTTCGAGCACGCCGTCGTGGTTGGCGTCGCGTTCGTCGAAGGCGTAGGTCATCCAGGACACGTACTCCTCGACGCTGACCCGGCCGTCGTGGTCGCTGTCCATGCGCGCCAGGTAGTCGGACGTGCCGGCGGGCTGCTGCGCGGACGCGCCGGGGACGAAGGCCAGCGCCAGCGCGGCGGCCAGGGATGCGGGCGGCATGCGGCGTCGGGTCATGGCGGCAGTGTCGCAGCTATGGCGCAATTCGGACGCCGTGCGTGTGGCGAGGTAGCAGGGCCGGGGAAGCCGCTGGATCCCCGCCTTCGCGGGGATGACGAGCAGAAGCGGCGCCCTGCCCCCTGACCTCCAGTCCCTGCTCCCGATCAGTGATGCGCCAGCGCGTAACCCTTCAGCCGCTGCGAATAGGCCTGCAGCGAGGCGATGCCGCTTTCCTCGGCCTCCTTGCACCAGGCCTGCAGCTGGCGCAGGCGTTCGGCCGCGTCGTGCGAGCGGGCCTCCAGCAGGGTGGCCAGGCGCTTGCGGTGCTCGACCAAGGCGGCCATGCGCGGACGCTGGGCGATCCAGTGCTGCAGCGCGTCGCGCGCCTCGGGCTTGAGCCAGCGCCCGTCGTCGACCAGGCCGCGGCGCAGGCGGCGCGGCAACAGCTGGCGCAGCTTCTGTCCGGCGATGGAGGCCTCCTCGGCCAGCACCGGGCGGAACACGTTGCGCTGATAGTCGGTCATGGCCTGGAAGCGGTGCGAGAGCAGCGCCTTGAGCGTGTCGGCGTCGGGCACGGCGATGTTGGGGCGGATGTCCAGGCGCGGCGCCACGCGCAGCACCTTGGCCAGGCGCAGCGCCTCCAGACCCTTGATCGCGGCCCAGCCGATGTCGAACTCGAAGCGGCGCATGGCGAAGCGCGCCGAGCTGGGGAAGGCGTGATGGTTGTTGTGCAGCTCCTCACCGCCGATCCAGAACGCCCACGGCGTCAGGTTGGTCGAGGTGTCGGCCGATTCGAAATTGCGATAGCCCCACCAGTGGCCCAGGCCGTTGACCACGCCGGCGGCCCAGAACGGGATCCACGCCATCTGGATCGCCCACATCGCCACGCCCGGCAGGCCGAACAGCACCACGTTGGCCACGCCCAGCACGATCGGGCCCCAGTTGGCGCGCGGGGTGTAGAGGTGGCGCTCGAGCCAGTCCTCCGGCGCGCCGCGGCCGTACTGCTCGATATCGCCGCGGTTCCAGCGCGCCTCGCGGTACAGCTCCACGCCTTCCCAGAACACCTTGCCGATGCCGCGCGTCTGCGGGCTGTGCGGGTCTTCCTCGGTCTCGACCTTGGCGTGGTGCTTGCGATGGATCGCCACCCACTCCTTGGTGATCATCGAGGTGGTGAGCCAGGTCCAGAACCGGAAGAAATGGTTCAGCACGGGGTGGAAATCCACGCCGCGGTGGGCCTGGCTGCGGTGCAGATACAGGGTGACCGAGAAGATGGTCAGCTGGGTGCACACCAGCAGCACCAGGGCCAGCTCCCACCAGGTGAACTGGGTCAGGCCGCCGGTCAGGAAGTCGATCAGGGACGGATGCATGGGTTCCCCCTCCAGGGAGTCCAAAGCGCAGGCAACACGCCCACCGCTGGCGTCCATAATGCAGGCTGCCCCCGCAAACTTCACCCGTCGCCCGCGTATGGCGTTCAGCCCCGCCGGCGCAGCGCCCGCCTTATGTCAGCATCGTCAGATTCAACGCCCTTGTCCGAGCCCTTGATCGAACTGGACCGCGCCACCGTGGTGCGCGGCGGCACGCCCGTGCTGGAGGCGTTGGACCTGCGCATCCAGCTCGGCCAGCACGTCGCGCTGCTGGGCCCCAACGGCTGCGGCAAGTCGACCTTCATCAAGCTGATCAACCGCGAGCTGTATCCGCTGGCGCGCGAGGGCGAGGCGCCGGTACGCGTGTTCGGCCAGAGCCGCTGGAACGTGGCCCAGCTGCGCACGCGCCTGGGCGTGGTCACTTCCGATGCCACCGCGCTGCTGCAGGAGATGCCGCAGCTGGGCGTGGACGATGCGGTGGTGACCGGGTTCTTCTCCAGCTTCGTGCTGCCGATCGACCAGGAGGTCACCGCGCAGATGCGCGCCCGGGCGGCCGAGGCGCTGGAGCGGGTCGGCGCCCAGGCGCTGTCCGGCCGGCCGGTGGCCGAGCTGTCCACCGGCCAGATGCGCCGGGTGCTGATCGCCCGGGCGCTGGTCCATCGGCCGCAGGCGCTGCTGCTGGATGAGCCCACCGCCGGCCTGGACGTGGTGGCCCAGCAGCAGTTCTGCGCGCTGATGGGCGAGCTGGCCCGGCAGGGCGTGACCCTGGTGCTGGTGACCCACCACCTGGAGGAGATCGTGCCGGAGATCGACCGCGTGGTGCTGATGCGCGAAGGCCGGATCCTGGCCGACGGCCCGCGCGCCGAGGTGCTGACCGCGGAGCGGCTGTCGCAGGCCTACGGCGCGCCGGTACGCGTGCAGCGCGACGGCGCCGTGTACCGGGCCATCGCCGGCTGAGCGGCAGGCTTGCCGCGGGCGGGTTGCAGACCCATCTTGCCTAGTCCGCCCCGCCCCTCGCGCGCCCCGCCATGCCCGAACTGCCCGAAGTCGAAACCACGCGCCGCGGCCTGGCCCCGCACCTGGAGGGCGCGGTGGTGCGCGCGGTGCTGCAGCGGCGCGACGACCTGCGCTGGCCGATCCCGCCACAGGTCCGCGCCCACCTGCCGGGCGCGCGCATCGACGCGGTGCGCCGCCGCGCCAAGTACCTGCTGCTGGACACCCAGGCCGGCAGCGCGCTGCTGCACTTAGGCATGAGCGGCAGCCTGCGCGTGCTGCCGGCGGCCACGCCGGTGAAGGCGCACGACCATGTCGACCTGGCCCTGGACGGGGGCCGGGTGCTGCGCTTCAACGACCCGCGCCGCTTCGGCAGCCTGCTGTGGCAGGAGCCGGGCAGCGTGCATCCGCTGCTGCAGGGTCTGGGGCCCGAGCCGCTGTCGGAGGACTTCGACGGCGCCTACCTGTTCGCGCGCAGCCGCGGCCGCAGCGCCTCGGTGAAGACCTTCCTGATGGACCAGCGCATCGTGGTCGGGGTGGGCAACATCTACGCGGCCGAGAGCCTGTTCAGCGCCGGCGTCCACCCCCTGCGCGCGGCCGGCAAGGTCTCGCGCGAGCGCTACGAGGCCCTGGCCGCGGCGATCAAGGCCATCCTGGCCTATGCCATCACCCGCGGCGGCACCACGCTGCGCGACTTCATCAGCCCCGACGGCGCGCCGGGCTACTTCGAGCAGGAGCTGTGGGTCTACGGGCGCCAGGGCCAGCCCTGCAAGCGCTGCGGCACCGCGCTGAAGGTCGAACAGATCGGCCAGCGCACCACGGTGTGGTGTCCGCGCTGCCAGCGGTAGCGGAAAAGTAACGAAAATTCTGTGCTGGTGATTCCGGTTCCACCAGCTATAGTCGGACCTCGTGGGGATCGACTCAGGATGTCGACGCATGGAAGTCGGTACCGATATCACCTTGCTGCTGGACTCGGCGCGCGGCGGCGACCGCGCCGCGCTGGACCGCGTGCTGGCCACGCTCTACCAGGAGCTGCACGGCATGGCGCGGCGCCAGCTGGCCGGCCAGCAGGGCCACACCCTGGACGCGACCGCGCTGGTGCACGAGTCCTATCTGAAGCTGCTCGGCGCCCAGGGCGCGGCGCATTTCGACGACCGCGCGCACTTCTTCGCCTACGCCGCTTCGGCGATGCGCTCGGTGGTGGTGGACTACGCCCGTAGCCGGCTGGCGCGCAAGCGCGGCGGCGACCTCAAGCGCGTGGCCGAGATCCCGGAGGACGTGGAGAGCAACCTGCTGCGCCTGGACGAGACCACCCTGGCGCTCAACACCGCGCTGGACCGGCTGGCCGATGCCGACCCGCGCCTGGCCAAGGTGGTGGAGATGCGCTACTTCGGCGGTCTGTCCGAGCTGGAGATCGCCGAGCTGATGCAGCGCTCGGAACGCAGCGTGCGCCGCGACTGGCAGAAGGCGCGGCTGTTCCTGCTGGCGGCGATGCAGGACGAGTAGCGCGCGAGCCCAAGACCCATGGATCCCGCGCGCTGGCAGCGCCTGTCGCCCCTGCTGGACCTGCTGCTGGACATGAGTCCGGCCCAGCGCGAGCAGGAGCTGTCCCGTCACCGGCAGCAGGACCCGGCGCTGGCCGACGAGCTGGCCGCGCTGCTGGCGCTGGAAGAGGACGCCGACGACAACTTCCCGCCGCCACTGCACGAACCGCAGCCCACCCCTGCGCCCGGGCACGCGCATCGGCCCCTACGTGCTCGAGCACGTGCTGGGCGAAGGCGGCATGGGCATGGTCTGGCGCGCCAAGCGTGCCGAGGGCGGCTACCAGCGGCGGGTGGCGCTGAAGCTGCTGCGCCCGGGCTTCGCCGACCACCGCCTGCGCCTGCGCTTCTCGCGCGAACGCGACATCCTGGCGCGGCTGGAACATCCGCACATCGGCCGCCTGCTGGACGCCGGCGTCGGCGACCAGGGCCAGCCCTACCTGGCGCTGGAATACGTCGAAGGCCTGCCCATCACCGACTACTGCCGCCAGCACGGGCTGGCGCTGGAGGCGCGGCTGGCGCTGTTCCGCCAGGTCTGCCAGGCGGTGAGCCACGCGCACGCCAACCTGATCGTGCACCGCGACCTGAAGCCCTCCAACATCATGGTCACCGTCCACGGCCAGACCCGGCTGCTGGACTTCGGCATCGCCAAGCTGCTCGACACGCCCGATGGCGCGGTGGCCAGGACCGAGCTGCGCGCCTTCACCCTGCACTACGCCGCGCCCGAGCAGGTCCGCGGCGAACCGGTCACCACCCGCACCGACGTCTACGCGCTGGGCGTGGTGCTGTACGAGATGCTGACCGGCCACAAGCCCTATCGGCTGCGCGGCGAGAACCCGCTGCAGTGGGAGCAGGCCATCATCGCGGTGGACCCGCAGCGCCCCTCGCAGATGGTGCTGAGCGCTAGCGAGACTGGCGAGGTGGGCCTGGACGCGCACCGCCAGGCGCGGCGCCTGCGCGGCGACCTGGACCGCATCGTGCTCAAGGCGCTGGCCAAGCGCCCGGAGGATCGCTATCCGTCGGTCGAGGCCCTGTCGGCCGACCTGGGCCGGCATATGGAAGGCCTGCCGGTGCAGGCGCAGCGGCAGAGCCTGGCCTATCGCCTGGGCAAGTACGCCACCCGCCAGCGCTGGTGGCTGCTGGCCGCCTCGCTGACGATCTTCGTGCTGGTCGGCGCGGCGGCGGTCAGCCTGCGCCAGGCGCGCGAGGCCATGCGCGAGGCGCAGCGCGCGCAGGCGATGCAGAACTTCGTGATCGGCCTGTTCGACAACACCGGCGCGGCCCCGCGCGGCGATGCGCTGGACACGCGCAAGCTGCTGGAGGACGGCGTGGCGCGCGGCGAGCGCGAGCTGGCCGGCCAGCCGCTGGCGCATGCCGAGCTGCTGGCCGTGGTCGGCCGCCTGCGCCTGGGCCTGGGCGACTACGAACAGGCCCTCGCCCTGCTCAGGCGCGGCCAGGCGCTGCTGGACGCCACCCCGGACCCGCCCGCGCAGCTGCGCCTGCAGCTGGCGACCCAGCGCGGCCGCGCCCTGGCCCAGCTGGACCGCGGCGCCGAGTGCGTGGCGGTGCTGGGCCCGCTGGAACCGCTGGCCCAGTCGCGCCGGGGCACCGAACAGAGCGTCGCCAACGAGTTCCTGTCCCAGTACGCGCGCTGCCTGCGCCAGATCGGCAGGCGCGATGAGGCCCGGACGCTGTTCGAGCAGGTGCTGGCGCGCCAGCAGTTGGCCGGGCTGCCGACCAACCAGGCCCAGAGCCTGCTCGACCTGGCGCAGACGGCGACCGACCGCGGCGACGAGCCGGCGGCCTTCGAGCTGTACCGCCAGGCGCTGGCCCAGCTGCACGGCCAAAGCGACACGGCGCTGGAGATCGACGTGCTGCGCGGCTTCGGCGCGGCCCAGCGCCTGCGCGGCGAGACCGACGCGGCGCAGGCCAGCTTCAACCGCGCGCTGACCCTGGCCGAGGCGTTCTACAGCCCGCAGCACCCGACCGTGGGCAACCTGCGCGCCTATCTGATGGCGCTGGACGTGGATCGCGGACGCTACGCCCAGGCCGAGCGCCAGGCGCGCACCCTGCTGGCCAACGTGCAGCGGCGGCTGGGCCCACAGCATCGCAACACCGGCCTGGCCTGGAACAGCCTGGGCATCATCGCCATGGAGCGCGGCGACAGCGCCCAGGCGCTGACCAACATCGAACAGGCGGTGGCCATCTGGCGCGCGCCAGGCAACGAAGGGCTGCTGCACGGCGGGCTGTTCAACATCGGCCTGGCGCAGCTGGCCGCCGGCCACCCCGCGCAGGCGCTGGGCGCGTTCCAGGCCTGCCGGCAGCTGCGCGTCGAGCGCTATGGCGCGCAGTCCGAGATCGTCGGCGAGGCCGACCGCATGATCGGCCAGGCGCTGGCCGATGCCGGCACGCCGGACCAGGCCGCGCCGTGGTTCGACAGCGCCGTGCGGCTGACCGCGGCCAAGACCGCGATGCCGCTGCGCCAGCGCAGCGCCGTGCTGGCCCAGGCCCGCAACCGGGCGCGGCTGGGCCAGACCGCGCCGGCGCAGGCGGCGCTGGCGGCCATGACCCAGCTGCCCATCGACACCAGCGAGACCCAGCGCCTGGTCTGGCGCGCCCGCGCCTACCTGGCCGAATCGCGCTGCGACGGCGCCGCGCCGTCCTCGGCCGTCGAGCTGAAGGCCCTGCAGGACGAACTGCACGACGCCCAGCCCGAAGGCGGCACGCTGGTCCGCGAGATCGACGACATCGCCCGGGCCTGCAACGCGCGCCTGCTGGCAGGCAACCGCTAGGGCCTGTCCCGGCGGCTTACTCGGGCAGCGGCAGCGGCGCCTGCAGCGGCTGCATGGACGACTCGCCGCGGGTGATCCGCTTGTATTCGGCGCGGCTGACCGAGACGTAGGACTCGTTGCCGCCGATCTCCACCTGCGGCCCGTCCTGGACCACGCGCCCCTGATCGTCCACGCGCACGGTCATGGTGGCCTTGGCGCCGGTGTGGCAGATGGTCTTGATCTCGCTGAGCTCGTCGGCCCAGGCCAGCAGCGCCTGGCTGCCTTCGAACAGCTCGCCGCGGAAATCGGTGCGCAGGCCGTAGCACAGCACCGGGATGCGGCGCTGGTCGACCACCTCGCTCAGCTGCCACACCTGCGCGCGGCTGAGGAACTGCGCCTCGTCCACCAGCACGCAGTGCAGCGCGCCGTGCGCGGCGATGTCGGCATCGACCACGGCCAGCAGGTCGTCCTCGGCCGTGAACGCTCTGCCCTCCGCGCGCAGGCCGATGCGCGAGGCCACCACGCCCGTGCCGGCGCGATCGTCCAGCCGCGGCGTCAGGATCAGCACCCGCATCCCGCGCTCGCGGTAGTTGTGCGCCGACTGCAGCAGCGTGGTGGTCTTGCCGGCGTTCATTGCCGAGTAATAGAAGTAGAGCTTGGCCATGAGGCGAGGAACGAGGAGGAAGGGCCGAGGAACGCGCGACAGCGGTCGCGCCTCAAGGGATGAGAGAATACCCGCAGCGGGAACGCTCCTGCCCTTCCTCGTTTCTCGTAGCTCTTTGGACCCATGGATTTCCTCAACCCCCCGCAGCGCGCCGCGGTGCTGCACGTCCATGGCCCGCTGCTGGTGCTGGCCGGCGCGGGCAGCGGCAAGACGCGCGTGATCATCGAGAAGATCGCGCACCTGATCGCATCAAAGCGCATGCCGGCCAAGCGCATCGCGGCGATCACCTTCACCAACAAGTCGGCCAAGGAAATGCGCGAGCGCCTGGCCAAGCGGGTCAAGGGCGACGCGGCCGAAGGCCTGACCATCTGTACCTTCCACGCGTTGGGGCTGAAGTTCCTGCAGATCGAGCACGCCGCGGCCGGGCTGAAGCGCAACTTCTCCATCTTCGACGCCGACGATTCGGCCGCGCAGATCAAGGACCTGATGCCGGGCGCCAAGCCGGACGCGATCGAGCTGATGAAGTCGCTGGTCTCGCGCGCCAAGAACATGGGCCTCTCGCCCGAGGCGGCCGCAGAGCTGGCCAAGAGCCCGCGCGAGGTCGAGGCCGCCGCCCTGTACGCGCGCTACCAGGCGCGGCTGGCGAGCTTCAACGCGGTGGATTTCGACGACCTGATCCGGCTGCCGGTGCAGATCCTGGAAGGCAACGCCGAGATCACCGCCGGCTGGCGCGAGCGCATCGGCTACCTGCTGGTGGACGAGTGCCAGGACACCAACGACGCGCAGTACCGTCTGCTCAAGGCCATCGCCGGGCCGCGCGGGGACTTCACCTGCGTGGGCGACGACGACCAGAGCATCTACGCCTGGCGCGGCGCCAACCCGGAAAACCTGCTGCAGATGGGCCGCGACTATCCGCAGCTGGAGATCATCAAGCTGGAGCAGAACTACCGCTGCTCCAACCGTGTGCTACGCGCGGCCAATGCGCTGATCGCGCACAACCCGCACGAGCACCTCAAGCAGCTGTGGTCCGACCAGGCCGATGGCGAGCGCATCCGCGTGTGGGAATGCCGCGACAACGACCACGAGGCGGAGAAGGTCGCCGCGGAGATCGCCTTTCTGCAGGCGGCCAAGCAGGTGCCGTGGAATGAGTTCTGCATCCTGTTCCGCGGCAACTTCCAGTCGCGGGTGATCGAGAAGGCGCTGCAGCTGCTGCGCATCCCCTACCACCTCACCGGCGGCACCGCGTTCCTGGACCGGCAGGAGGTGAAGGACGCGCTGAGCTGGCTGCGGCTGGTGGCCAATCCCGACGACGATGCGGCCTTCCTGCGCGCGGTGCAGAACCCCAAGCGCGAGGTCGGCGCAACCTCGCTGGCGCGCCTGGCCGAGATGGCCCAGCAGCGCCACCTGCCGATGGCGCGCGTGGCCGAGATCACCGGCGCGCTGCAGGCGCTGCCACCGCGCGCGGCCAACGGCCTGGCCAGCTTCAACGACGCGCTGCGCAGCCTGCGCGAGCAGGCGCCGCGCACCTCGGCGGCCGATCTGGTGCGGCTGCTGGCCGAGCGCTCGGGCCTGCTGGCCGACCTGCGCGTGCAGTCCAAGGACGAGGCTTCGTTCCAGCGGCGGAAGGCCAATCTGGATGAACTGGCGGACTGGTTCGGCGGCGGCCCGCGCGGCGCCAGCGCAGGCGACCTGGCCGCGCAGCTGGCGCTGCTGTCGCGCAACGACAAGGACGACGGCGGCAACCAGGTGCGGATGATGACCCTGCACGCTGCCAAGGGGCTGGAGTTCCGCTACGTGTTCATCGTCGGCTGCGAGGACGGCGTGCTGCCGCACGAGACCGCGCTGGAGGAAGGCTCGCTGGAGGAGGAGCGCCGGCTGATGTACGTGGGCATCACCCGCGCCAAGGAAGGCCTGTACCTGAGCCACAGCCGCACCACGCGCAAGTTCCGCGAGCTGATGCGCCTGCAGCCCAGCCGCTTCCTCGACGAATTGCCCGCGGCCGAACTGCAGCGCGACGGCGCCGATCCGGTGGCCGACGCGGCGCACAAGCAGGAGCGCGCCAAGGCAGGGCTGGCTGCGATCCAGGCGTTGTTTGATGATTAGTGGGTTGGGGTTGGGAGTGGCTTGAGGTGTTGAGAAGCGCTAAGACTCGGCGCTGACAGCACAAACCATTTCGCTGCTGCGAAGGTGGAACCCCGGTGTCTTCAACGTCCCCGTGGACTCCCGCTCTCGCGGGAACGCCGACGCAGTCGTTGCTGATGCTCAATCGGGAAAGCCCCTAACCCCTCCCCAACCCTCCCCTGCGCTACGCGCAAGGGAGGGGGCGCATCGCTGGGGGCTTCTTCCAATTGAGAAAGGCCCGGCTCCGCCTTAGTCGTTGGCCGCGACTTCGAGCTCCGCTGCGCTGCGCGCAATGGAAGAACGCTGAGCTGTGAGTGCCCAGCAGCTACAGCGAGAACACGACGATGGCCAGCCGCAGCGTCTGGCCGCGAAGCCTGCTACTAACCTCCGTCCTGTCTGGCCTGCCGGCGCTTTGCCCCCTCCCTTTCGCCGAAGGCGAAGGGGAGGGCCGGGGTGGGGTGCTTTTGCTTTTCGCTTCCCAGGCTTTCGAACGACGACACCGGCGCTGTCGGCGGCTTCAAGGCTCGGCCTGCACGGGCGTCGGCGTCGGCGCGGCAGACGACACCGCGGCCGCACCCGGCACAGCGGCAGGTGCAGACCTGGCGCGCGCGGCTTCGGCCGAGCCCGGCCTGCACTTCGGCCAGCACCTGCTGGATCAACGCGGCCGTAGCCGCAGCCGCCGCAGCGTTGATAGCTGCCCTGGACGGTTTGGGGGGTGCCATCGGCGCGGCAGTTGCGCCACCCGCACGGTCTTCCATCGGCGAGACGGCCGAGGCAATCGGTGCGGCGACAGGCAGCGGGGGCGCAGGCTTCGGCAATGCACCGGCATTGACTGCGGGCGTTGCGGCCACCGGCGCCTTCACTGCGGATGGCACGGATGGCGCGGATGCTGACGGTGATGCTGTTGATGGTGATGCAGAGGTGCGCGCCGCCGGGGGTTGTGCGAGCGCCGTCGGGACTACGCTCGGGACGGGTGTCGTTGGGCGTGCCGATGCTGGGACTGACGCTTGCGCAGCGGCGTGGCGCGGCGTGGTTTGTGAAATGGCGGTCGGCGCCATGCCCGCGACAGGCGAAGCGGCTGAAACTGGTAGCGACCACGCGGGTGCGGAGAACGAGGCGGCCGGCGGCCGGCCTGGAGGCCAGTGCGAGCAACGGCGCCTGGGGTTGGCCGGAGATCGGTCTTGTCGGCGGTACGCGGACCGGCGCGGGGGCACTCGCCGCACCGGCAGCGGCTGGCACGGACTTGGGCGCAGGCCCGGATGGCGCAGCGGTGGCGATCGCGGTGGTGGGTGGCTTGGTAGCCGCAGGTCTGGGTGTCGAAGTCGAGGTCGAAGCAGGCGTCGACGGGCGCGGCGCTATGAGCTGTGGCGGTGCCGCGCGCAGTCCCTGCACGGTCGCGACCGCAGAAGCCGGAGCCGCCACAGCGGCCGGCGTCACCACAGGGACAGTCGGCGCGGTGAGCGCCGGTGCGGGAGGCCTCGCTGGGGCGGGCCTGGCGGACGCAGCGGCCGGGGTGGGCACGACAGGCGCGGCTTCGGCCGACGCCATCCCAGTCGCAGGCGCGGCCTTGGCCGATGCGGTTCCAGCCCCAGGCGTCGCTTTGGCCAATGCCGCGCCAGCCACCGGCGCCGCTGGGATGGGCGCTGCTCCAATCGCAGGCGTCGCCTGGAAGGAGGCTGCTCCAGTCGCGGGCCTCGCCTGGACGGCAGCTGCTCCG
The DNA here is from genome assembly GCF_031453535.1 of Pseudoxanthomonas sp. SORGH_AS_0997. Classification (NCBI taxonomy): domain Bacteria; kingdom Pseudomonadati; phylum Pseudomonadota; class Gammaproteobacteria; order Lysobacterales; family Lysobacteraceae; genus Pseudoxanthomonas; species Pseudoxanthomonas sp. SORGH_AS_0997. Next base: position 3,855,378 of record NZ_JAVIZI010000001.1, on the reverse strand, counting down.
CCCGCAGGCGCCGCTTCGGCGCGTACGGCTCCCGCCACCGGCGCCGCTTCGGTTCGCTCGGTCCCAGCCCCAGCCGCCGCAGCCACCGCCGGCGCCGGGGCCCGCAACCACGGCGAGGACGGCAACACGCAGGCCAGCGTGCGGCCGTACAGCTCGGCCTCGACCCGGCCCTGGTGGACGAACAGGTTGGCACCGCTGCGCTCGTACTTGAGGCCGGCGTTGGTCGGCCGCAGGAACACCACCGCCTGCTGCTTGCCGAAGCCCAGCACGGCGAAGGGCGGGTCGAAGCGGCTGTAGAACGCCGCCGTCAGCGGCGTGCCGGTGCCTTCGCAGACGAACGCCACGCGCGTGCCGGCCACGGTCTGCGGGTCCTGCAGCGCCAGTTCGACCAGCCGCGTGCGCAGCGCCTCGTCCACGCACGCGCTCGGGTCGGCCGCCTTCAGGCAGGTGTCGCGGTCGGCCTGCCACTGCGTCTGCCGCTTGGACAGGTTGCCGCGGTCCACGCCGCTGCGCAGGCGGGTGGCCAGATAGGCCTCGTGCACGCGCCGGTCCAGCAGGGCCAGGTCGGGCTGGGCGCAGATCAGCCGCTGCAGCGCGCTCAGCGGCGCGTCCAGCGGCAGGGCCGGCTCGCCCTCGATCGCCGGCCTGGGGCACTGGAACGAGGCCCGCACCGTCACCGGCGGGGCCGGCGTGTCCGGCAGCGCCTCCTCGGCCGCGGCATCGCCCGCCGCGGCGGCCGGCCGAGGGCGGTCGCAGCCGGCCAGCGCCAGCAGCAGCACGACGCCGGCGGTCAGAGGGGTGCGCATTGGATCGATTCCGAGGGCAGCGCGCGGGGCGCGTCCTGGAATGTCACGCCGAAGGCGGCGCGCTCAGGACAGCTGGGGCACCGCAGGCCCGGCCGGCTGCAGCTGCGCCAGGCGCGCCTCGAGGTCGGCCACGCGCGCCTCCAGCTCGGCGATGCGGTGCTCCAGCGCGCTGGGCGCGCCCTCGCCGGCCGCGCCGCTGGCGACGCGCGCGCTGATCGCCGCCACGTCCACCGGGCCTGCCAGCAGGTGCATCCAGCGGTCTTCGCGCTGGCCGGGGCCGCGCGGGATCTGCACCACCAGCGCCGGCTCGCGATGGGCCAGGCGCTCGAGGTGATGGCGCACATCCTCGGCATCGGCGAACGAGCCCAGGCGCTCGGCGCGGGCCAGCAGTTCGCCCGCGGTCTGCGGGCCGCGCAGCAGCAGCAGGCCGAGCAGCGCGACCTGCTGGTTGGGCAGGCTGAAGGCCTTGCCGGTGAGGTGTTCGTAGCGTTCGGCGCGCGAGGAGAACTGCTGGCGCGCCAGGCCGAGCGCCTCCAGCGCGCGCAGCGCGTGCTGCACGGCGCCGGCCTGCAGGTTCATGACCGGATCGCGCGCGGTCTTCTGGTTGGCGGCCGAGACCGCGGCATTGACCGTCAGCGGGTAGACATCCGGCGTGGTGGCTTCCTTCTCGATCAGGCAGCCCAGCAGGCGGGCCTGGGCGGTGTCGAGCTCGGGCAGGTCGGCGGCATCGGTCACAAGGCACCTGGGAACGGTTCAAGGGGCCGGCAAGGATAGCCGCCGCGCGCGGCCGGCGCCGAAGTGAGGCTGTCACCGCCAGCCGGTAAACTTGCCGGTCTCCTTCGCGTCGATCCCTCCCACGTGACCGCAACCCGACCGCTGCTCCTGAGCCTCTGCACCGTGCTGGCCCTGGCCGCCTGCAAGCGCACCGACCCGGCCGCCGCGCCGGCCGCCTCCACGCCGGCCCCGGCCACCGCCGCGGCGACCCAGCCCGTGCCGACCACGCCCACCGCGCCGGCCGACGACAACCTCAACGCGGTGCTGTGGGTGCAGCGTTCGGTCGAATACCAGGCCTTGTCGATCCAGACCTACCGCGCCGCCGCCGATCATCTGGACGCGGCGCTGAAGGAGAAGCACTGGGATGCGCTGGTGCCGGAGGAGCGCGGCAACGCCGCCACCGGCCTGAAGCCGGCGGTGATCCTGGACGTGGACGAGACCGTGCTGGACAACTCGCCCTACCAGGCGCGCCTGATCCGCGACAACGCCGAGTACGACGAGGTCAGCTGGGACCGCTGGGTGGCCGAGAAGAAGGCCAAGGCCGTGCCGGGCGTGGTCGACTTCGCCAAGGCCGCCAACGCCAAGGGCGTGACGCTGCTGTACGTCTCCAACCGCGCCGTGCACCTCAAGGACGCCACCATCGCCAACCTCAAGGCGGTCGGCCTGCCGGTGGCCGACGACAGCGTGTTCCTGGGCCTGGGCACCAACGTGCCGGGCTGCGAGCAGAACGGCACCGAGAAGAACTGCCGGCGCAAGCTGGCCGGGCAGCAGTACCGGGTGCTGATGCAGTTCGGCGACCAGCTGGGCGACTTCGTGCAGGTGGTGGCCAACACGCAGGCCGACCGCGAGAAGCTGCTGATGCAGTACCGCGACTGGTTCGGCGAGCGCTGGTGGATGCTGGCCGGCCCGACCTACGGCTCGTGGGAGCCGGCGCTGTTCAACAACGACTGGCAGCAGCCGCGCGAGGCGCGCCGGGCCGCCAAGCGCGCGCAGCTGGACGTGGCGCCATGAGCGCGCTGCAGCTGGCGCCGCGCGAGCGCCTGATCGTCGCCCTGGACGAACCCACCGGCGCCCAGGCGCTGGAGTGGATCGATCGCCTGGGCGATGCGGTGGGCTTCTACAAGATCGGCATGGAACTGCTGGCCTCGGGCGACTACTTCAGCGTGCTCGACGCGCTGGCCAGGCGCGACAAGAAGATCTTCGTCGACCTGAAGTTCTTCGACATCCCGGCCACGGTGGCCGGGGTGATCGCCGGGCTGTCGCGCTGGCCGGTGACCTTCGCCACGATCCACGGCTGGCACGCGCCGATGATGCAGGCCGCCGCGCAGGCGCGCCGCGGCGAGCTGCGCCTGCTGGCGGTGACGGTACTGACCTCGATGGACCGCGGCGACCTGGCCGCGATGGGCATCGACGCCGATCCGCAGGCCGTGGTGGTGCAGCGCGCGCTAGCCGCGCAGGCGGCCGGCATCGATGGAGTGATCTGCTCGGGTCTTGAGGCCGCGCCGGTGCGCGCGGCGGCCGGCGCCGGCTTCGACATCGTCTGCCCGGGCATCCGCCCGGCCGGCAGCGCGGTGGGCGACCAGAAGCGCGTGCTGGACGTGGCGCAGGCCTTCGCCGCCGGCGCCGATGCCATCGTGGTGGGCCGGCCGATCCGCCAGGCCAGCGATCCGCGCGCGGCGGCCGAGGCGATCCAGCAGCAGATCCTCGCTGCGCAGCAGACCGCGTAAGCGTCGCCCGGTGCGGGCGCGCCGCAGCGGCGCCCTGCACCGCGATCACGCCACCTGGAATCGCGCCGCCGCAGCGGCGCGCGGCCTTCAGACCACCTGGACCTGGTTGAGATTGTTCCGGGGGTCGAGCCAGAACGACTCGTTGGCGAAGCGCGCGAAGATCTCGCGCGGCAGCACCGGCGTGCGCTCGATCGCCTGGATCTTCGGCTTGACCGCATGCAGTCCGGGCATGCCGACGCGGGCGTCGAATTCGTCGGCGCTGTAGTGCACGTGGTCGAAGTCGTGCTCGAACCACGGCTCGCCCAGGAACGCATACACCGCGCGCATCGCCGTGCCCGGGTCGCGCGCCAGCGTGTCGTAATTGAGCAGCATCAGGCGCTGGGCGGCATGCGGCCCGTAGAAGGCCTCCTTGGTGGCCTGGAAGGCGAAGCCGACCATGCCGCGCGGGTCGGTCAGCGCCTCCGCGCGCGAGTACACCGTGGTGTTGGTGTCGTAGCGGAAGACCTTGCTGACGCTCAGCGGCTGGGCGCGCACCAGGCGCTCCATGCTGTCCAGCACCCAGGCCAGCGGCCGCACGCAGGCGATGACCCGCGCGCCGGGGAACAGCGTGGCCAGCAGCCCCATGCGGCTGCACCACAGCCGGCTGGTGTCGAACACCACCTGCGGCGCCGCGTTGACGCTGTAGAAGTTCTCGACCAGGCCGCGCAGCAGCGCGGCGCGCTGCGCATCGCTGACGTCGAAGGCGAAGTCGTTGCGGCTGCTGGCCTCGGCCATCACCAGGCCCATGATGTCGGCCAGCGGGCTGGTCATGCCGGCGCTGAAGCGCGGGTTCTGGTTGAGGATGGCGGCCAGCAGCGTGCTGCCCGAACGCGGCAGGCCGGAGATGAAGTGGAAGGCGCGGGGCGATGCGGGCTGGTCGGACATGGCGGCGGTCACTGGCGGGAGCGTGGGTCGGAGCCGGGCGCGTCCGGCGGCGGCGCGGTCGAGGCGCGCAGGCGCATCTGGTAGCCCACCTCGACCATGCTGGCGCCTTCGCGGCCCTGGATGTGCAGCAGCAGCTGGTCGGTGGCGCACTGGCCCATCTCGCGCACCGGCTGGTGGATGGTGGTCAGCGGCGGCCAGATCTGGGTGGCGATGTTGGTGTCGTCGAAGCCGCAGATCGACAGCTCGCGCGGCACCGACACGCCGGCCTCGGCGGCGGCCCAGATGGCGCCGGTGGCCATGTCGTCGTCGGCGGCGAAGATCGCGCTGGGCCGGTCGGCCAGCGCCAGCAGGCGACGCGCGGCGGCCACGCCGGATTCGAAGGAGAAGCGGCCCTGCACCATGTAGTCCGCGCGCTCCTCCAGGCCAGCGCGCTGCATGCCATCGCGGAAGCCGGCCAGGCGCCAGACCCCGGCGCCGTGGCGCGGGTCGCCGATGATGTGGGCGATGCGCCGGTGGCCCAGCGCCACCAGGTGATCGACCATCTCCGCGGCCGCCTCGCGCTCGCGCAGCATGACGCCGATGCAGCCCTGCGGGTCGCCCGGCGCGATCGAGGCGAACGGCAGCCCGGTGGCGCGCAGATGCGCCAGCAGCTGCGGATGGTCGGTCAGCGGCGGAGTGAGGATCAGGCCGTCGGGCCGATGGCGCGAGAGCAGGTGCTGCACGCGCTCGACCAGCTCCGGCGCGGGGTAGGCCAGCGGCTGCACCATCATGCTGTAGTCCTGCGCCTGGCAGGCCTGCAGCACGCCGGCCTGCACTTCCATGATGTAGCTGGGCGAGAGGTTGTCGTACAGCAGCATCACCGTGAAGGAGCGGTTGGTGGCCAGGCTGCGCGCCGAGGCGAGCGGGTGATAGCCGAGCTCGGCGATCGCCGCCAGCACGCGCGCGCGCACCACCTCGCGCACGTTGGGCTCGTCGTTGAGCACGCGCGAGACGGTCTTCTTCGACGTGCCCGAGGCGCGGGCGACGTCGTTGATGGTGACCCGTGCCGCCGGTCCGCCCATGTTCAATGCGTGGCGGCCCGTGCGGCCTGGGGCAGGCGGGCGAGCGGGCTGTTCCAGCCTTCGATCTCGACGACCGCCGCGGCCGCGGCGCGCGGATGGCGCGCGTGCAGGACGAGCGATTCGCCCGGCCACAGGGTGACGTCGTTGTCGTCCCACAGCACCGGCACGAGCGGCTGGCCGGCGGCGTCGCGCAGGGTGAGGTGCTGGAACACCGCCGGACCGGCCGCCCCGGCGGGCAGCGACAGCGTCACGGTGGTGAGCTCCTGATCGCCCTCGCGCCGGCTTGCCGCCTCGACCTGGCAGGACACCTGGGGCAGCGTCGACAGGCCGCGCAGGTCGGCGTCCTGGCTGGACGGGGTGGCGTACCAGTTGGAATGCTCCCAGTCGAGCACATCGGCGCGGGTGGACAGCCAGTACACGTTGCGCCCGAGCGCGGCGCCATCGGCGGCGGCCAGGTCCAGTTCGACGAAGTAGGTCGTGGACAGGCCAGTAGGCGGCGGCAGCGTGGCGATGCGGCGCGTGCGGTTGCCCGCGAGCGCGATGTCGTCCACCTGGCGCTGGTAACGCACCGCGCCGGACAGATCGCGCACCCGGAGCGTGGCGCGCAGGCCCTCGACCTGGCGCAGCGTGTGGTTCACCAACACCACCTCGCGCGAGTCGTAGGCGTACTGGATGTGCAAGGGCTCGTTGGCCTTCTTGGCGCCGAAGTAGGCGCCGGCGGGATGCAGATCATAGTCGTACAGATGCCAGTGCAAGGACGGCCAGGCGTTGTTGAGCATCCAGTAGATGACGCCGGTGGCCGGGTGGTCGGCGTCCATCCTCGCATTGAACGCCTCGAACTGCGCGCGGGTGTTGTCGTAGTTGTCCAGCTGCGCCTTGGCCACGTAGTCGGCCAGCCCGCTCGGCGCGCCGTAGCGACGCGCCAGCGCCTGGTCGAACAGCGTCAGCACCGCGAACGGCGACCAGGCGGCCGAGGCGTGGTACTGGCGCTGCAGGGGCAGCTTCCACAGCGCCTCCTGCTCCTGTTCCGACAGCATGCGCTGCAGGTCCTCCATGCGCGGGATGTCCGCGCCTGCGCTGACCTCCGAATCGAAGCCGAACGCCCCACCCAGCTTGTCGGCGTACCAGTACGCCGGCGGCACCCAGTCGTAGGGCCCGGCCATCTTCATGCCGGACGGGCCGAGGCCCTCGGCGGGCTTGTCGGCGGCGGCCGAGATCACCGGCAGCGACCAGTGCGCCGCATGCAGTGCATCCAGGTAGAGCCTGGCCAGCGCCGGCGGCGGGGCGTTGTCGCTGCCGATCAGGAAGCCGATCACCGACGGATGGTTGCGCAGCAGCCGCGCCTCGGTGGCCATCGAGGCCTGCGCCACGTCGAAGTCGTGCGCCTCCCAGGGCACGCCGCCGGTCTGCGCGGCGGATTCCCACATGTCGCAGCATTCCCAGCCGGCCAGGATCAGCAGGCCGTCGCGGTCGGCCAGTTCGTAGAAGCGCTGGTCCTCCAGCTTGCCCTCGGTGCGCAGCGTGTTGAGGCCCAGGTTGCGCACGTAGGCGAACTCGGTCTCCAGCCGCGCCGGGTCGTCGCGCAGGAACATGTCCGGCGCCCAGCCTGCGCCGCGGATCAGCAGCGGCTGGCCGTTGATCGTGAAGCGCCGGTATCCCTCGGCGGTCAGGTCGGACACCACGCTGCGGATGCCGAAGGCGGCCGCCGCCCGATCCGAATCCTTCCCACCCACCGCCGCGCGCAGTGCCAGCGCGTACAGCGGCTGCTCGCCCATGCCGGCCGGCCACCACAGGCGCGGATGCGCCAGCACCAGGCTTGGCGTGTCCTCGGGCGCGAAGGTGACCTCCTGCACCTGGCCGGGCGCCAGCGTGACGGTGCGCGTCAGAGGCACGTCGGCCACGCGCCCGCTGACAACGACTTCATGAGCGACCGTATCCAGGTTGCGCGCCTCCACCCGCACGGTCAGCGCGGCGCGGGCGTGGTCGTCGGACAGGGCGGTCTCGACCTGCGGGTCGCCCAGCGCCACCGGCCCGCTCTGCACGATGTCCACGCCGCGCCACGGCCCCATGTTGTTGTCCGGCGGCGTGGGGTTCCAGTCCACCCAGCCGATGCTCAGGCTCTGGCGCGGATCGGCCGGATGCACGCGCAGGGCGATCACGTTGCGCCCGGCGCGCACCCACGGCGTGACATCGAATTCGTTGACCGGATAGGCGCCGGCGATGGCGCTGCGATCGGCGACCAGATGGCCGTTGACCCACAGGTCGGCCGCGGCGATCACGCCGTTGGTGCGCACCCGCGTGCGCTGCCCGGGCATACGTGCTCCCAGGACGAATTCGCTGCGATACCACCACGGCGTCACCACCAGACTGCCCGAGCCGTCCGGCACCTGCACCGCGGTCAGGTTGTCGCTATGGAAGACATCGGGATAGAGGCCGTTCTCCAGCAACGCGGCCATCACCGTGGCGCGTGCGCTGGCCGCGTACCAGCCCTGCGTGGAGAAATCGGCGGCCGAGATCTCCTCGCCGCGCTGCTGCGCCTTGGTGCTGTCCTGGATCTGCCAGTGGGCGATGCGGGTGACGGTCCCGGCGTCCGCTCCAACGGTCGTGGGGGAATACGGCGTGATCGCGCCGGCCGTCGAGGCCGCGGCGAGCATCCACCACAGCAGGTGCCTGCAGGTCTGTCGCATGGCTCAGTGCTCCTCCAGATAGCGTTCTTCGATGCGCAGCGGCGCGAACGGCCAAGACGCCGTCTTCCTGGCCCAGATCAGGAAGGCGACGATGCCGGCCAGGATCCACGCGCTGGACAGCAGCAGCGACAGCGTCGAGGCCGACACGTAGACGAAGATCCAGCCCGCCGCCGCGACCACGCACGGCAGCGGATACAGCCACTGCCGGTAAGGACGCTTCAGCCCCAGCTGGCGCCGGCGCAGGATCACCAGCGCGGCGATCTGCGCCAGCGACTGCACCAGGATGGTCGCGGTCAGCAGCATGTTGATCACCTCGCTGAGGTCGAAGAAGGTGCCGACCGCGGTCACCGCGCCCATCACCAGCAAGGCCACGTGCGGGAACCCATGGCGGGCATGCAGGCGCCCGAACACCGCCAGGAACACCTTGTCCTGCGCCGCCTGGAACGGCACGCGCGAACCGCCGAGCAGCCCGGTGAACACCGAGGCGAAGGCCGTCACCACGATCAGCACCGTCATCACCGCGGCCGCCAGATGGCCCCAGCTGCGCTCCACCACCAGCGAGGCCACCGAGGTGGACCGCGCGATCTCCTGCCAGGGCGCGGCGCCGAGCACGCTGATGTTGAGCACCAGATAGATCAGCATCATCGCCACCACCGAGATGATGATCGAGCCAGGCATGGTGCGGCCCGGATCGCGCAGCTCATCGCCCAGATAGGCCGTGGTGTTGTAGCCCAGGTAGTCGTAGATGCCGATCACCAGCCCCGCGCCCAGCCCCAGGAAGAAGCGCCGGCCGAAGGCATCGGGCGGAAAGCCGAACGCATGGGCCGGATCGAACTCGGAGAACCCCGCCGCCGCCACGCCGGCCACCGCGACCAGCATGATCACCCACAGCCCGATGGTGATCGCCCGCACCGACTCGATGCGCCGGTACAGCAGCCAGACCACCAGCGCCGTGGCCGCCAGCCCGATCAGATGCGCCGGCCACCAGCCCAGCCCGGGCAGGAAGTAGCCCAGGTACTGCACCAGCCCGATGATGCCGGTGGACATCAGCAGCGGGATCGCCAGCAGCATCGTCCAGATGAACAGGAACGGCATCAGCTTGCCACTGCGGTACTGGAACGCCTCACGCAGATAGACATAGGTGCCGCCCGAGCCGGGCATGGCTGCGCCGAGCTCGGCCCAGACCAGGCCGTCGGCCACCGCCAGCAGCGCACCGGCGATCCAGCCGACCACCGCCTGCGGGCCGCCCAGCGTGGCCACCATCAGCGGGATGGTGATGAACGGCCCGACGCCGCACATCTGGGTCATGTTGAGCGCGGTGCCCGAAAACAGGCCGATGGAGCGGTGGAAACCGCCGTCCTGCCCCGCCTGGGGCGCGTTGTGGTCCTGCATGTATCACCTCTTCCAGGCCTTGGGCCTTCCCGTTTCCCGCTGCCGGCCCGCGAGCCGGCAGCGCCTCGCGCCACGCGCACGGCGTGCGCTCACCACTGGCCGCGCACGCCGAAGGTGAACATCCGCTCGGAGAAGTTGGAATGCGCCGGCTGGTCGGGCCAGACCAGGTAGTACTTCTGGTATTCGTTGGTGAGGTTGGTGGCGTTGATCACCAGCTCGGCGTACTTGCTCAGCTTGTAGGACGCCGAGGCGTCCAGGTACTTCTGCGGCGCCTCGTAGAGCTCCATGCCGGTGATGCCGCCGATGCTGTCGCCGACCGCGCGCCGCGAGCGGTAGTTGTAGGCCAGGCGCGTCTGGAAGGCGCCGTCCTGGTACCACAGGATCAGGTTGCCGGACTTGGTCGAGTTGTCCTGGAACGGGATCTTCTTGCCGGCCAGGTCGCGCTCACCCGAATCGCTGGGCGCATAGGTCGCATTGACCTCCACGCCGGTGTTGGCCAGCAGGCCCGGCAGGAAGGTGAAGCCCTGGCGGTAGTCGAACTCGGCGCCCTGGATGCTGTTGCCCGAGCCCTGCACCGGCTCGGTGATCACGATGCAGTGGTTGCGCACCACACCATCCTCGTCGGGCAGGGTGCAGTTGGTCACCGAGCCGTTCTTGATGAAGCTCTCCATGTTGATGCGGAACAGCGCCAGGCTGAGCATGCTGCTGGCGTTGATGTAGTACTCCAGCGAGGCGCCGTAGTTGCTCGAGCGCCACGGCTTGAGGTCGGGGTTGCCGCTGGACTGGCCGCTGGAGACGCGGAAGATCGCCCCGTCCGGCGTCTCCATCAGCGAGTAGTCCAGCTGCAGGCCGCCGCCCCAGGTGCTCAGGTCCAGCGGCATCATGTTCTTGGAGTAGGCCAGGCGCAGCTTCAGCCCTTCGGTGATGTCCAGCGAGAAGTTGGCCGCCGGCAGCACGTCGGTGTAGCTGCGATGGGTGGTCTCGGTGCCGGCGAAGACCGGCTCGTCGCCATAGGCGCCCGGCGCGCCGCCGAGGTACTGGGTGACGTTCAATCCGGTGCGCACCACGCGCACGCCGACGTTGCCGCTATACGGCATCTGGCCCAGGTCGCCACCGAAGTCCAGCTGCAGATAGCTGGACAGTTCGTGCAGGCCCACGTCCCAGGTGGTGCCGGGCTCGCCCACCTTGACGGTGCCCGGATACAGCGACTGCCAGTAGTCGAGCGGGTTGATCATCGAATCCGGGTTGATCGCCCAGAAGTTCAGGCCCGAACCGAGCAGGTTGTCGTACTTCTTCCACGCCCGCGACAGCGGCGCGGCGGTCAGCGGCATCTGCAGCGCCGACAGCGAACCGGCGCGGAAGTAACCCTGGTCGTTGCCGGCGGTACACGCGCCGCTGTCCAGCACCACGTCGGCGCCGACGTAGCGCACCAGGCAGCCTTTGGGATCGCTGGCGCCCATGCCGGCGTAGACCGGCGCCTCCAGCGTCCAGCCGCGGTTGCCGGCGTTGCGGATGCTGTTGCGCACGCCGAACTGCAGCACCAGGCCATCGTTGAAGTGCAGCTTGCCGTCGAAGCGCAGCGCGTTGAGCGCCACCTGGCGGTCGTAGTCGCCCGAGGATTCGAGCGTCTTGAGCGACCAGCCGTACGGGTTGGCGAACTGGTCGGCCAGCCCCTGCGGCAGGCCCATCTTCAGGTAGCGCCCGCGGAAGTCGGCCAGCACCGGCACCGTGTTCTGCGGCATGCCGTTGCTGTTGAACACGCGGTTGCCGCCCAGCTGCGCCGGGTAGACCATCGTGCCCGGCGGCACCGCATCGTCGGGCACGCCGTCCATCAGATGGTTGGGCCACAGCGCGCCGTCGGAGTTGGAGATGTTGACGTCGGTCTCGATGCTGGACTGCGTGGCGCTGGCGTGCAGGCCGCGCAGACTGCCGGTGAACAGCCCGCCGTTGTCGTAGTCCAGCTGCAGGTTGAAATTGCGCGCGATCGAGTCCTTCTGCGCGATCTCCGAGAACGACTCAACATCGCCCGGCCACTTCTGATACACCTGCGTGGTGTACATCTGCGAACCGGCCCAGTCCGGATCCGGCGTGCCGTAGGCGCCGGCGACCGCGCGCCCGGTGTCGCGCGAGACATTGGGCACGTAGGTGGCGCCCTGCCAGTTGGTCGAGTTGAACTGGATGCCGGCGATGGTGTTCCACTCGTGTTGCTGGGAGTAGAAGAAGTCGCTGGTCAGGTTGAAGCCGCCGCCCAGGTCGGCCTGGAAGGACAGGTTGCCGGACTTGCGCTTGCGCCGCGTGGACTGCTGCCACAGGTTGATGTCCTGGCTGCCCATGAACACGCCGTTGGACTTGCCGTCGCCGTTGACGTCCACGGTGCCGTCGGCGTTCTGCACGATCTGCGAGGGAATCGGCGCGCCGTTCCACGGCGTCAGGAACCCGTTGTAGCCGCCGGCGCTGGCTGCGTTCTCGCCGTTGAGCACCACACCGTACTGGTCCAGGCCCTCGCGCGAGTTCGAGCGCGTGGTGTCCGAGTAGTCGACCGACGCCAGCACGCCCCAGTGGTGGTCGTCGTTGTAGGAGATCAGCCCGTTGGCCTCCGGCCCCCAGCGCCGGCTGCTGGTGCCGCGCTCGCCATTGGCCGAATAGCTGTAGGTGAAGCCGCTGGGCAGGTCCCAGGGCCGGTAGGTGTGCAGATCGATGGCGCCGCTGATGCCCGAGGCGGTTTCGTTGGCGGTGGCCGACTTGACCACGTCCACGCCCTGGAACAGCGTCGAGGGCAGCATCGTGAAGTCCGGCTGCTGCGAATCGATCTGGTCGGCGGTGATGAACACCTCGCCGTTGAGCATGGTGCCCACCTGCGGCAGGCCGCGCACGTCCACCGAGGTGCCCACGCCGGCGTCGCGGTTGATCTGCACGCCGGTGATGCGCTGCAGGGAGTCGGTGATGGTGGTGTCCGGCAGCGCGCCGATGTTCTCGGCGGTGATGCTGTCCTGGATGTTGGCCGCATCGCGCTTGACGTCGATGGCATGGGCCTGCGACTCGCGCACGCCGGTGACGGTGACGGCCGTGAAGTTGGTGACGTCGGGATTCTTGCCGTCCTGGTCCTGGCTGGATTTCGGCGTAGACGCCGCGGCGGGCGTTGTGGCCTGCGTGGCGTCGCTGCGCGTGTCCTGTTCGCCTGAGGCGGGATCGGTCGGTGACGTAACGGCCGCGGCCGGCAGCGCGGCGAACAGGGACAGGGTGACGGCGATGGCCAGCGGATGGATGCGGTGAGCGGTGGACATGAGCATTGACCTCGTGATGGTGGCTTGGCAGGCGCCAGGAAGCCGAGGTACTGCAGGGATGGGAGGGACCGGGTCGCGCAGTCCTGCGCGGGAGACGATGAAAGTCCTGGCTTGCCTCTGGCCGCGCGCGAACGGCGCAACGGCGGCGCGGCGTGCGCCGCGCGTGTCGCCGTTATCCGGAGAACAGGATCTTGGCCAGCGCCCACTGGCCCAGGCGCGGATCGCCGGTGGCGAAGATGCACAGGTCCTGGCGACCGGCATCGGGGAGGACCAGATCGGCCTCCAGCAGCGCCAGTCCGGAGGACTGCGCCTTGTGGTCCAGCGGCAGACGCGCCAGCAGCGGGCCATCGCAGCCGCCGGTATGCAGCTCGAATTCGCCGTCGGGGCTATGCCGGCGCCGCACCACCGCGCCCTTGGCCTCGTCGCCGAAGCGCCAGGTCACGCGCCCGGCCGCCAGCGCCACGCGGCGCGCGTCGTCCAGCGGCGCCTGCGGCCAGCGCCAGCAGGCATTGCCGATGTCCACCGAATAGACCGTCCCCGGCGGCGATGCGCCGGCCTGCACGGCCCCGCTCAGGCGCGAGGGCGGCTCGCCCGAACACGTCGCCAGCGCACTGCCCGCACGCGTGCGCAGCGCCTGTCGGTCGACCTGCTGACGGCGCACGCCGGCGAGCGGCTGGCCGTTGGCATCGAAGGTCGCCACGCGCAGCGTCGTGCCCTGGGCGAGCAGCAGCGGCTCCGTATACAGCGGCGCCTGCGCGTCGGGCGTGCTGCCGTCGGTGGTGTAGTGGATGGCGCCGGCCTGGACCTGGTTGGACACGACCGCACGCACGCGTCCATCGGCCTGCGCCTCGAGCGCGATGACGGGCGCGAAGGCGCTGTCCGCATCGGCGATGCCCAGCGCGCGCTCGCGCGCCAGCGTCGCTGGCAGGCGCGCCAGGAAGCCAACCCAGTCGTGGCTGCTCGCCGGCGACCAGGCCAGTTCGGCCAGCGCCGCCAGGCGCGGGAACAGCGCGTGCTGGACGTGGGCGAAGCTCGGCATCTGTTCGGTCCACAGCGCGGCCTGCACGCCGAGCACGCGCTGCGCCTCGGCCTGGCTGGCCCCTTCGGGAATGACCGCGGTGTCGTAGGCCTGGCGCAGGCTCACCACGGGCGGCGGGCCGGGCCATTCGTCGGCCAGTGCGGACTGCACGTGATCGAAGTACAGCGACTCCTGCGGCGCGATCACGACCTGGTGGCCCTGCCGCAGCGCGGCCAGGGCCACGCGCTCGTGATCCTGGCCGTGCCAGGACATCACCACCTGCGAGTCCGGCAGCGCGACGCCGGACTCCACCGCGTCGTCCCAGCCCACCGGCACGCGTCCGCGTCGGCGCAGCTGATCGGCGACCCGCGCCATGAACCAGCCCTGCAGCTGATCGCCGCTGGTCAGCCCCAGCGCGCGCCGCTGCGCCTGCACCGCGGGCGAGGCGTCCCACTGCGCATGGTCGGCCTCGTCGCCGCCGAAGGAGACGTAGCGCGAGGGGAACAGCTGGGTCGCATGCGCCAGCACGGCATCGACGAAGCGCAGCGTCCGCGCGCTGGGCGCCAGCAGCCAGGCGCTGACGCCCCAGTCGGTCCACACCGCCGGGCGGCGCCCGCTGACGCCCAGCCACGGATAGGCGGCGATGGCCGCCTGCGCATGGCCGGGCATGTCGATCTCCGGCACGACCTCGATGTAGCGCCGCGCGGCGTAGCGCACGATCTGCCGTATCTGCGCATCGCTGTAGCTGCCGCAGTAGGCGCCGGCGCGGTCGGCCGGCTCACTGCCGTCGGCGGCGGCCGGGCGGCAGGCGCCGATGCGCGTCAGTTCGGGATAACCGGGCACCTGCAGGCGCCAGCCCTGGTCGTCGGTGAGGTGCCACAGCAGCACGTCGAGCTTGGCCAGCGCCATGGCATCGATCAGGCGCTCGATGTCGGCCACGCGCTGATAGTGCCGGGCCGAATCGAGCAGCAGCGCGCGCCAGGCGAAGCGCGGCGCATCGTCGATCGCGCCCTGCGCCACCGCCACCGCCGCACCGCGCGCGTGGCCGGGCGGGGTGAGCAGCTGCCACAGCGTGGTTTCGCCGTAGAACGCGCCACGCGGCGTGCGCGCCTGGACCAGGATGCCCTGCGCCTCGATGCGCAGGCGATAGCCGGCCTCGTCCAGCGCGGCGCGCGGGTCGATGACGATGCGGATGGCTGGCGCCGCGCCGTGCGCGCCGGCCACGCGCAGGCGCGGGCCACCGGTCGCGTCGAGCAGCTGCAGCAGATGGTCGGCGAGGAAGCGCGCGTCGCCGGCGTCGGCCCCCTCCACCGCCAGCGCGGCGCCGTCGGCGACCTCGAACGTCCCGGTGCCGGCCGGCACCACCTGCGCCGGCGCCGGCAGCAGCGGCCAGGGCGTCGCGACGTGCGCGGCGGCGGCATGCCCGGCCGCGCACCCGCCGAAGGCGATGCACAGCCGCAGCAGCGCCGCACGCAGGCCGTTCATGCGGCCTGGCCGCCGGAAGGAAACGCGGGCAGCCCCTTGTCCAGATACCAGCGGGCCGCGCCGAGCACACCGTTGCGCCCGTGTTCGACCACCCACACCGGCACCGGCGCCAGCAGGGTGCGCGCGCTGCGGCCATGCAGGAAGCGCAGGTGGAAGGCGCTGCGCGCCAGTTCGGCCTGCATCGAGGACAGGAAGCCGCCCGCCAGATACACCCCGCCGGTCGCCATGAACGCCAGGGCCAGGTCGCCGGCCAGGCCACCGAGCGCGGCGCAGAACATCGACACGGCCTCGGCCGCCTGCGCATCGTCCTGCGCGGCGGCGGTCACCGCCTCGGGCGCCTGCAGGCGCGGCGCGACGCCATCCAGCGCGCACAGGGCCGCGTAGAGCGTCAGCAGGCCGCGCCCGGACACGATCCGTTCGACCTCGACATAGCCGCCCTGCGGCGCCAGTTCGCTGAGCACGGCGCGCTCGCGCAGCGAATGCGCCGCGAACGCCATCTGCCCCGCCTCGGTGGTCAGCACCACGCCGCCGGCCGCACCCGGCAGATGGACGACCGCCCCCAGGCCGGTGCCCGGGCCGATCACCAGAACCGGCCCACCACTGGCGACGGTCGGCCCACACAGATGGCGGCGCTGCTGCGCGAAGCCTTCCAGCGCGTAGCCCAGCGCCTCGAAGTCGTTGAGCACCGCCACATGCTCCAGCCCCAGCGCCTGGCGCAGCGCACCGGTGCCGATCGGCCAGGGCAGGTTGTCGTTGACGACCTCCTCGCCGACCAGCTGGCCCGCACAGGCGAGCACGCAGTGGCGCACCGGCTGCTGGGTGTCGGTGTCGAGGAAGGCGCGCAGCAGCGCGGCCAGCGAGGGGAACTGCGCGCAGGGGTAGCTGCGGTAGGCCAGGGTCTCGAGCCGGTGGCCCTCGCCGGGCAACGCGCGCATCAGCGCGACCCGCGCATGGGTCCCGCCAATGTCGGCGGCCAGGAACACCGAGCTCCCCCGATCCACCGACCGCATCGATGCCGTGACCACCATGCCGTGTTCCCCAACAGGCCCCGGCGGGAGATTAAGCACCACATGACACCGGTGTCAACGAGGGATGACGCGGCTGTGACCAGGGGTGAGCGCGGCCCGTGCCGACGACGGCACGGCGGCACTCATCGAGCAGTGGCAAGTCGCTGGGGGAGATGTCCCCAAAGGCCTTCGACATCACGTGGGTGTGCGTGGCCCGCTCCGGATCAGGCCAGCTTCGCGGACCCGGCAGCGCCTTCGGTCCGAGGAAAGACGTTCCCACTACCGATCGGGTCGTGACATCGACCACGGCACGCGCTCTAGCTCGGATATTTCAATTTAAAAACAATGGCTTAAGTAAATATACTTAAAGTATTGCATTGCCTCTATTCAGCGGTTAGGCTGTGCGCCGTCCGGCCCCTGGGCTGGAGTGTTGCCACAACCGATGTCCTCCGGGCCCGACCCGGATTTTCCAGGCCCGTGCGTCGTCATTCGACCGGGCCTGTTTTTTTGTCCTTCTGCCGATCGAAAGATCGGACGCCGCGCGGTTTCCGGGATAGGCAGCGGGCGACACACCGCCTGTAGAGCGGAGCTTGCTCCGCTGGGGCTTTCCCCGCGAGCCGAACGAAGAGCAGCGGAGCAAGCTCCGCTCTACAAGGGGGATGCGGCGCATCGGAAGAGAAAGTCGCCCGGAGGTGACCAGAGCCGAAGCGCAGCGCCCGGCCGGGTCGAGGCGTGTGGCCGGCTTCGCGCGACGGCAAGGTTTTGAGCGTGCCCCATCCCCGCGTGTTGCCCGCAGACACATGCAGCGGCCAAGATGCCCCCCACCTGGAGAGAACCCCCATGCCTCGGGCCCTGCGCATTCCCGCCGCTGTCCTTGCCTGTGCCCTGGCCGTCCTGGCCGCGTGCCAGCGCTCGCCCAAACCGGTGGTCGACGACCGGCCGGACGGCCCGGCCGCCACCGTGCGTCACCTGGCCGCACAGCTGCGCCAGTACGACCTGGCCGGCTTCGCCCGCGATGCCGTGCCCGCCCAGGACTACCAGACCTTCGCCGCCGGCTGGGCCGCCGGCGCCAGCCGCTGGCCACTGAGCGAACTGCCCCTGCCCGAACGTCTGGTGCCCATGCTGGCCGCGCTGTCGGCCAACGACGCCGAACGCCAGTTGGGCATCGACTACGACCGCAATCTGGCCGGCCAGGTCACCGACCTGCGCAACGCCGCGCAGACCCTGGGCCTGTTCATCGGCCAGTACGTGCGCAGCCAGGGCGAGTTCACCCCCGACCAGCGCGCGCACTTCAGCCAGGTCGTGCCGGCGCTGACCGCCTGGGCGCAGTCCGCCCCCCTGGCCGACGCCCCCCGCGCCCACACCGCCCTGCGCACCCTGGTGCCGGCCGCGCGCGCGACCGGCATCGACTCGGAGGCCGACCTGACCCAGGCCGGGATGGCCGGCGCGCTGGCCCGGCTGGATCCCTTCTTCGCCGCGCTCGGCGGCGTGCTGGCCGACTACGGCCTGTCGCTGGACGACAGCCTGGCCAAGCTGGAAGTCGGCGAGGTCACCCAGGAGGGCGACCTGGCCAAGGTCGCGGTGACCTATCCGCTGGCCGGCAAGCCGATCCAGCTGACCGTGACCCTGCGCCGCCAGGACGGCCACTGGTACGTGGCCCACTACATGGACCAGGCCGCGGCCCTGCGCAAACGCCTCGAAGAGCCTGCGCCCACCGCGCCTGACGCGCCGAATACGCCGGCGCCCGAGGCGCCGTCGCCCTCCGCGCCGCCGGCGTCCTCGCCACCGCCGCCGGACGGCAAGGTGGCCGGAACGGTCACCGGGGCCGGCAACGGCCATTGGGCATAATGACCGCGATGCCTGACCAGAACCCCCTGCCCTTCCCCGAAGACCCGCGTCCCGAGCGCGAGGACGCACCGCCGGCGGAGGCGGCCGACGCCGCGGCGCCCGCACCCGCGCAGCTGCCGGTGGCGGTGTCCGCCCCGATCGGCCGCAGCGGCAAGACCCCGCTGTGGGCACGCCTGCTGCACAAGGTGGTCGACCCCTGGGTCGAGCTGGACATCGAACCCGAGGCGCCGTCCACGCTGCTGGACAGCCGGCCGGTGTGCTACGTGCTGGAAGACTACGGCCTGTCCAACGCCCTGATCCTGGACCGTGCCTGCCAGGCCGCCGGCCTGCCCTCGCCGCTGCTTCCCCTGCCGGTGCCGGGCGACCCGCTGCGGCGCAAGCGCGCCTACCTGGCCCTGTCGCGGCGCATCGCCAGCTCGCTGATCCCCGAGGCCGGCAGCACCAAGACCCACTCCGATTCGCTGGCGCGCCTGCTGCAGGCGCACCGCACCAACCCGGCGCTGGACGTGCAGCTGGTGCCGGTGTCGATCTTCGTCGGCCGCGCGCCGGACAAGCAGAGCGGCTGGTTCGCGGTGCTGTTCTCGGAGAACTGGGCGCTGGTGGGCCGGTTCCGCCGCCTGCTGGCGATCCTGCTCAACGGCCGCAGCACCATCGTTCGCTTCTCCGCGCCGGTGTCGGTGCGCGATGCGGTGGCCGAGCAGCTGCCGCCCGAGCGCACGGTGCGCAAGCTCTCGCGCGTGCTGCGCAAGCACTTCCACCGCATCCGCGAATCGGTGATCGGCCCGGACCTGTCCACCCGCCGCCTGCTGGTGGACCAGGTGCTGGCGGCCGAGCCGGTCAAGGAAGCCATCGCCGACCAGGCGCGCCGCGACAACTCCAAGCCCGAAGAGGCGTGGAAGAAGGCCCACGCCTACGCCTGGGAGATCGCCGCCGACTACTCCAACCCGGTGGTGCGCTCGGCCAGCTTCCTGCTCAGCCATGTGTGGAACCGCATCTACGCCGGCGTGCTGGTGCATCACCTGGACAAGTTCAAGGACGCCGCGCCCGGGCACGAGATCGTCTACGTGCCCAGCCACCGCAGCCACATGGACTACCTGCTGCTGAGCTACCTGCTGTACGAACGCGGCATCGTGCCGCCGCACATCTTCGCCGGCATCAACCTCAACCTGCCGGTGGTCGGCACGCTGCTGCGCAAGGGTGGCGCGTTCTTCGCCCGGCGCTCGTTCCGCGGCAACCCGCTGTATTCGGCGGTGTTCACCGAATACATGGCCCAGCTGGTGGCCGGCGGCTATTCGATCGAGTACTTCGTCGAGGGCGGGCGCTCGCGCACCGGCCGGCTGCTGCCGCCCAAGGGCGGGGTGATC
Organism: Pseudoxanthomonas sp. SORGH_AS_0997; assembly: GCF_031453535.1. Taxonomy (NCBI): domain Bacteria; kingdom Pseudomonadati; phylum Pseudomonadota; class Gammaproteobacteria; order Lysobacterales; family Lysobacteraceae; genus Pseudoxanthomonas; species Pseudoxanthomonas sp. SORGH_AS_0997. Next base: position 3,836,001 of record NZ_JAVIZI010000001.1, on the reverse strand, counting down.
TCGATGACCGTGCGCGCCTACCTGCGCCAGCCGCGCAAGCCGGTGCTGTTCCAGCCGGTGTACATCGGCTACGAGAAGCTGATGGAGGGCAAGAGCTACCTGGACGAGCTGTCCGGCCGGCCCAAGCAGAAGGAATCCATCTGGGGCCTGCTGTGGTCCATCCCCAAGGTGCTGCGCTCCAACTTCGGCCAGGTGGTGGTGAACTTCGGCGAGCCGATCGAGCTGACCGACATGCTGGCCCGGCACGCGCCGGAATGGGACGGCAAGCCGCTGCCCGAGGACGACAAGCCGCGCTGGCTGTCGGACACCGTCGATGCGCTGGCCACCACCATCAACACCCGCGTCAACGCCGCCGCCGACGTCAATCCGATCAACCTGCTGGCGCTGGCGCTGCTGTCCACGCCCAAGCACGCCATGGCCGAGGCCGACCTGATCGCGCAGATCGAGCTGAGCAAGACCCTGCTGGCGCGCCTGCCGTATTCGGACCGCGTCACCGTCACCCCGCACAGCCCCGAGCGGATCATCGCCCACGGCCTGGACATCAACGTGCTGCGCCGCATCTCCCATCCGCTGGGCGATGTGCTGGACGTGGTCGACGAAGACACCGCGGTGCTGCTGAGCTACTACCGCAACAACGTGCTGCATCTGTTCACCGCCGCGTCGTGGATCGCCTGCTGCTTCCAGAACAACCGGCGCATGGCGCGGTCGCGGCTGATCGCGCTGGGCCAGCAGCTGTATCCGTTCCTGCAGGCCGAGCTGTTCCTGCCGTGGACGGCCGAGGAGTTCGCCTCGCGCATCGAGCACACCATCGACGTGTTCATCGAGGCGCACCTGCTCGAGCAGAACCTGCCCCCGACCGGATCGGGGGTCAACGACGACGATGGCGGCGTCCTGCAGCGCAATGCCGGGCAGACCGACGAGGTGTTCCGCCTGCGCGCGATCGGCCACTCGCTGCAGCAGGCCTTCGAGCGCTATTACATCGCCATCTCGGTGCTGGTGAAGAACGGCCCCGGCACGCTGGGCGCGGCCGAGCTGGAGAGCCTGTGCCAGCAGGCCGCCCAGCGCCTGAGCCTGCTCTACGCGCCGGCCGCGCCGGAGTTCTTCGACAGGACGCTGTTCCGCGGCTTCATCCAGAAGCTGCGCGAGCTCAAGCTGGTGTGGCCGGACGAGCACAGCAAGCTGCTGTTCGACGCGCGCCTGGATGCGTGGGCGCGCGACGCCAAGGTGATCCTGGGCCGCGAGCTGCGCCACACCATCGAACGCGTCAGCCCCGAGGCCGCGCGTCCGGAACCGACGCCGGCGCCCTCCGAATAAGGCCAGCCGCATGATGTCCCAGCCCGCCGCAAGCTCCGAGATCGCCGGCGACCGCGGGCCGGCCTGGCTGGAGGTGCCGCGCCTGGCCGGGCGCCTGCTGGTACAACACTGGCCGGCGCTGCTGTTCTGGTTCTTCGCCATGCGCGTGTGCTACGACGCGCTGATGCAGCTGGCGGTGCGGCTGGGCGGCTATAGCGCGCTGCTGTCCTTCGCCGCGCTGTCGCTGCTGATCGTCACCCAGCTGGCCGGCACGATCATGATGTTCCAGTCGCTGCGGCCCTCGCTGCCGATGCTGGCCGGCGGCGCGACCACGCCGCAGCTGGACCCGGCGCGCGCGCACTGGAGCGGCGCGCTGGCGGTGGCGCTGCTGCCGTTCTTCGCCTACTACGCCGGCTGGGGCCTGCTGGAGAACCTGCGCCGCGACTTCCGTACCGGCTATGTGGTCAGCGTGTGGGACAAGGAAGACCTGGCCAACGTCCTGCATCTGAAGGGCATCTGGATCGCGCTGGCCATCGCCTGGCTGCTGCGCTGGGCGGCCAAGCGCCGCGCCGCCGCCGGCGAGGGCTGGGGCTGGAAACTGCTGGTGACCGTGTGCGAGGCGTACTGGGTGTTCGTCGGCGTGGCGGCCATCGGCAAGCTGCACGGGCTGGCCATGGACTGGTGGCACGAACGGGCGGTCTATGTGGCGGCCACGCGCTGGTGGGAGAGCCCGGCCTCGCTGTTCGCGCTGCTGCCGCCGGCCCGGCGCGTGCTGGACCCGGTGTGGGACGTGGCGACCACGGCCGCCGGGGCGGTGGTGCTGCCGCTGATCTGGCTGGCGATCACCGCGCTGATCTACGGCATCGACCTGAAGAAGGCCCAGCGCCTGGACCAGGCCGACACCCGGCTGGAACAGCTGGTGCAGCGCTACCGCGGGCTGCACTTCGGCCTGCGCATGCTGGTGGACAAGGTCAGCGAGGGCTGGACCAGCAAGGGCGTGCCGGTGGTCAACAGCCTGCGCCTGGTGCTGCGCGCGGGCCTGCCGGCGCTGCTGACCCTGTGCGTGGGCTGGCAGCTGCTGGCCTGGGTCGACTCCTGGGCCTGGCACTGGATGCGGCAGCTGATCGGGCCGCAGTCGCCGGACGTGCAGCAGGTGCAGGGCCAGCTGTACGCGGTGTTCCTGACCACGCCGCTGTCGTTCCGCACCTCGCTGCTGACCGACGTGCTGCGCACCGTGCTGCTGGCGGCCACCTTCGACCGCGCCATCGCACGGCTGCCCGCCGCGCGCTAGAGCGGCACGTCCAGATAGTGGCCTGACACGCCGGCCCGCGGACTCAGTTCGATCCGCGCGTGCAGGCCGTGCACCTCCTGCCCGCGCGGCAGCACGAAGGCGTGCTGGAACAGCAGGGGCTGGCCGGGCACGATGGTCACCCGGTTGCCGTTCGCGTCCAGGCCGCTCCCGCAGCCGCTCGGCAGGCGTGGCCCGGCCAGCCGCGGCAGGGCGTTCGGGCCGCCTTCCCAGCGCCGCCCGGCCGCATCGGTGACCGCGCCACGGCAGGTCTCGAACAGCGTCACATCCGCGCCGGGCGCGCGCACGACCTCGTAGCGCAGCAGCAGGACCACCGCATCCTGGCGCAGCCAGCCGCGCAGGCGGCGATCGCCCGGTTCCACCAACTCGGCCGCCAGCAGCCGCCAGCGCGCCCCGCCGAAGCTCGCCCATTGGCCGGGCGCCGCGCGCACCGGGATGTCCGGATGCAGGGTCAGCGCCTCCTGGCGCGCCTGCCGGTAGGGCAGCCAGAGCGCCAAGGCGCCCAGCACCAGCGCGCCGGCCAGCCAGCCGGCGTTGCGCCGCCACCATCCGGTCGCGACCGTTGTCTTCATTGGCGCAGATCCAGGACGGGCTTGGCCTCTTCGAGCATGCTCCGCGCGCGCGCCGCGTCCAGGCCGAGGTCGACATCGACCAGGCTGTCGCCGCCGACGGGCAGGCTGGTGCCCCAGAACAGCTGCAGGTGCGCGCCCTGCAGCTGATCCGGCGGCAGTTCGAAGAACCAGGCGCCGACCTCCTGCAGTCCCGGGGCCAGCTCGCGCCCGGAGAGGTTGAACGCCGGCAGACGGGGGCGCTCGGCGCCGGAGGCGACATAGACCCGACCGCTGCGGGTGCGCAGCTGGGCGTTGAGCATGCCCTGGGTCTGGGTGGCCTCGACCTTGGCCAGGACCGACAGCCAGATGCCCGGCGTGCGCAGGGTCAGCGCCTCATCGCCTGGATAGGGGCCGTTGAGCAGGTAGGCATGGACGACCTTGAGCGCGCCGACCTCGACCCGGAAGTTGCGCCCCACCGCATCGCTCGCCGGCGCCGGCTGCAGCAGCGGCGCATCGCGCTGCTCGTAGCTGGACTGGTGCTTGCGCAGGACCACGATCGCCACCAGCGCCAGCGCGATCCACAGCAGCGGGCGCCAGCGCAGGCGCGGCAGCGACCACGGCCCGGCGTTCATGGCGCCACCACCCGATCGCGCAGGTCGCGCACGGGCAGCTGCATCAAGGCCTTTGGCGCACCCTGCATCCAGCCACCCTGGTCGTTGAGATAGGCCTTGGCCACGTAGTCGCGGGCGAACAGGCCGAACAGCGGCTGCGCGGGCACGGTCGCGCCGGCCGGCAGCGGCCACACCAGCTCCACCCGCTGGGGCAGGCGCGGCTGCAGGGCGGTCAGGATGCTGTGGTCGTCGGCGCGCTTGAGCAGCTCGGGCCGGGTCGGCTCACCGCGTGCATCGACCAGCACCACGTCCTCGCGCAGGAAACCGTAGCCGTTGAAGCTGCGCTCGGTGAGGTTCTCGACGTCGGCCTCCAGCACCAGGTACAGCGCCTGGGGATCGGCCGGATCGACCCGGCCGCCCGGCGGGTAGTGCGCGAGCCAGGCCTGGCGGGGGGTCACCGCCATCGCCCCGCTGCGCAGCGTCTTGTCCGCGCCGCTGCGCGGCAGCGGATGCGCCTTGCCCGAGGCGTCGCGGAAGCCCCCGAGGACGAAGGTGAGCACCAGGGCCAGCAAGGCCACCGCGGCAGCGGCCTGCCACCAGGGATTGCGTGCCTTGTCGATGAGTTCCTGCTTTCCAACCACATCCAGCGCTCCGTCGGCGCCGGCACCTTAGCATCGTGCCCGCGCGGCGGCGACGCTCAGACCAGTACGGGGAAGGTCTGCTCCAGCCAGGCGCGCGCGGACAGGCCCAGCTGCGGATGCTGGACCAGATCCACCAGCGGCGAGCCGCAGGTGATGAGGGTGCTGGCGTCCTCGCAGACCAGCGCCATGCGCAGCACGCCGGTATCGCCGGGCAGGATCGCCGGCGGCAGGTATTCGCGGAAGCCGTAGAAGGCGAACAGCGCATGCAGCGCCGGCTCGCAGGCGATCAGGCCGAAGCGCACGTCCGAATCGCGCACCAGCCGATAGCTCTCGCGCAGCAGCGCATCGATGACCTGACGGGTGCGGAAGTCGGCCAGCACCTGCAGGCGCGAGCCGACCACGATGTGCTCCGGCGCCCAGATGCCGCTGAAGCGGTCCAGCTGCAGCAGGGTGCCCAACTCGCGCCGCAGCTGCGGGGTATCGGTCGCATGCACGCGCACCGCCGCCACCATGGCCTCGCCGGCGAACACCGCCACGACGGTGGCGCTGGCCTCCAGGGCGTCGTCGGGCTCGGGCTCACGGCCCTGTTCGGCCGCCAGGCGCCGGCGCATCGCCCGCAGCGGCGCCCCGGCCTGGCCCGGCCCGAGCCGCACCACGCGCAGCCCGGCCCCGGTCGGGGGGAGGGCGATGGCGGAAGCGGCGGAGCCGATCGGAGACATGGGCGGACACACAACACCAAGCGCCCGGACGAGACAGGGCCGTAACCCACTGTGAAGCAAGCATCGGGCCAATTCCCGCCAAAACCCGGTGAGCACACGCAACTGCGCGCCGATGCGGGGTTTTCCCGCCGGCCTGCGTGGAACGCGCGGGACCGCGCCAGTGACGGTGGCGGTCACAAGCCGCCGCTGCGGCTCAGGCCGGTTCGTCGGGGATCAGCGCGCTTTCCAGGCGGGTGATGCAATCCTTGAGCCACAGCTTGCGCTTCTTCAGGCGCTTGATGGTCAGCTCGTCGGCGTGCAGCTCGGCGATGCTGCGGCTGATCTGGTCGTCCAGATCGCGGTGCTCCCGCCGCAGCGCGGCAAGCCGGATGACCGTATCGCTGGTGAGCTCCTGGTGCACGGCCCAAGCATACGCGGAAGACCGCAACGGGCGGTGCGCACGGGCCCGCCCGGCACCGCCCGGCGCGCGCCGGCCCGGGCAGGGACGCCGGCGGCCGGCTAGAATGCCCGGCCCCCATGTCCACGCCCCTGCCCCTGCAGCTGATCGACAGCGCGCCGCCGGCCACGCCGGCCAGCGCCGATGCGCGCGCGCGCCGCGAGCAGACCAAGCTGGCCAAGCGCCTGCGCCGCCAGGTCGGCCAGGCCATCGCCGACTACGCGATGATCGAGGCCGGCGACAAGGTGATGGTGTGCCTGTCCGGCGGCAAGGACAGCTACACCCTGCTGGACATCCTGCTGCAGCTGCAGCGCAAGGCGCCGGTGCCCTTCGAGCTGGTCGCGGTCAACCTGGACCAGAAGCAGCCGGGCTTCCCGGAGCACGTGCTTCCGGCCTACCTGAAAGACCTGGGTGTGCCCTTCCACATCATCGAGCAGGACACCTACTCGGTGGTCACGCGCGTGGTGCCCGAGGGCAAGACCCTGTGCTCGCTGTGCTCGCGCATGCGCCGCGGCGCGCTCTACGCCTACGCGGCCGAGCACGGCTTCACCAAGATCGCCCTGGGCCACCACCGCGACGACATGGTGGCCACGTTCTTCATGAACCTGTTCCACCACGCCAAGCTCTCCGGCATGCCGCCCAAGCTGCTGTCCGACGATGGCCGCCACGTGGTGATCCGCCCGCTGGCCTATGTGCGCGAGGCCGACATCGTCGACTACGCGCAACGCAGGGCGTTTCCGATCATTCCCTGCAACCTGTGCGGCAGCCAGGAGAACCTGCAGCGCCGCCAGGTCGGCAACATGCTCAAGGCCTGGGAGAAGGAACACCCCGGCCGGATCGAGCAGATCGCCCGCGCGATGGGCGATATCCGGCCCTCGCAGCTGGCCGATGCCAAGCTGTTCGACTTCGCCGCCCTGGGCCATGCCGAGGGCGCCGTGCAGCCCGATGCCCACGCCTGGCTGCGCGGCGAGACGCCCGGGCTGGACTGATGGCGGTGCGTGGGCTGAACAACGCATCGCGGCCGCTGGTCGCGCTGTCGGCGTTGGCCGTGCTGGCCGGCTGCGCGCGCGCCGGCGCCGATGCGCCCGTGGCCGCGCCCGAAACCTCCACGCCGACCCCGACCCTGGCCGCGCCGGCGGCGAGCGCGCGCCAGGCGGCCCAGCGCCAGGCCAAGATCGAGCAGGCCCTGGCCGGCCAGCAGTATCTGGACGATCCGGCCGGGCAATGGGCGATCAGCGCCACGGCCAGCTCGACCTATGCCACCGCCCTGGCCGGCCACGACGGGCGCTGGACGCCCGAGGCGGCCACCGGCGCGCCCGACGCCGAAAGCGTGCGCTACCCCGAGAAGGGCTGGGCGCCCGAGCAGGCCTCGGGCAAGCGCCGCGCGCCGGAATGGCTGGAACTGCGCTACGACACCGCCGTGTCGGCCAGCGCGGTGCGCGTGCGCCAGGTCGGCCTGCCCGGCCGCCTGCGCCGGATCGAACTGATCGATCAGACCGGCGCGCGCCACGTGGTCTGGAACGGCCCGGACCGCAGCCCGCGCGACGCCCAGCAGATCACCTGGTTCCAGGCGCGCTTCGCGCCCACGCCCTACCAGACCCGCGCCGTGCGCCTGACCGTGACGCCGGGCGCGCCGACCGGCTCGATCGACGCGGTGCAGCTGGTCGGCGCCCATCCCTGAAGGATCTTTTCGGCACTGCCGCCGCGCCGACGTGTCAAGGCTGTCGGCGCGGTCCGCAGCGGTGATAATCCCCGATCCCTTTCGCCGCGCTGTCCGCCGCTTCCAGCGCGCCGCGCGCCTCATCCGGTCCCCCGCATGTTCTTTCGCAATCTCACCCTGTTCCGCTTCCCCACCTCGCTGGATTTCTCCGAACTCGACGCCCAGGTCGCCCAGGCCCCGCTCAAGCCGGTCGGCCCGCTGGAGATGAACTCGCGCGGCTTCATCAATCCCTTCGGCCGCTCCGAGGATGTCGCCACCCATCGCGCCGACGACGCGATCTGGGTCAGCGTCGGCGGCGAGGACAAGCTGCTGCCCGGCGCGGTGGTCAACGACCTGCTGGCGCGCAAGCTGGACGAGATCGAGGCCAAGGAGGGGCGCCGCCCCGGCGGCAAGACCCGCAAGCGGCTCAAGGACGACCTGCTGCACGAGCTGCTGCCGCGCGCCTTCGTCAAACCCTCGCGCACCGATGCGCTGATCGATGCGCGCTCGGGCTTCATCGCCGTGGACGCGTCCTCGCGCAAGAGCGCGGAGAACGTGGTGTCCGAGCTGCGCGGGGTGATGGGCAGCTTCCCGGCCATGCCGATCAATGCCGAGATCGCGCCGCGCTCGATCCTCACCGGCTGGATCGCCGGCGAGCCCCTGCCCGAAGGCCTGAGCCTGGGCGAGGAATGCGAGATGAAGGACCCCATCGACGGCGGCGCGGTGGTGAAGTGCCAGAAGCAGGAGCTGCGCAGCGAGGAGGTCGACAAGCACCTGGAGGCCGGCAAGCAGGTCACCAAGCTGGCGCTCAACCTCGACGACCACGTGTCCTTCGTCCTGGGCGAGGACCTGATCATCCGCAAGCTCAAGTTCCTCGATGGCGCGGTCGATCAGCTGGACGACAACATCGACGACCTGCGCGCCGAGCTGGACGCGCGTTTCGCGCTGATGAGCGCCGAGGTGCGGCGCCTGTTCTTCATCCTGGAAGGCGCGCTGAAGTTCAGCAAGGTGGAGTAGCGCCGCTGCGCGCGGGCGGTCCAATACCCGTCACGCGCGTCCGTACAATGCCCCCATGCTGCTGCGCCGGCTCATCGCCAAACCCACCCGCACCGTCGAGCGCGACACCGTGCTGTATCCGGCGGCCGACGGCGGCGCCCCGCTGCAGATCCAGCGCGTGCGCGATCCGCGCGCCCGCCGCATTCGCCTCAGCGTGGACGAGCGCGGCGCGCGCCTGACCCTGCCGCTGCGCGCCAGCCTCATCGCCGGCGATCGCTTCCTCGACCTGCATCGCGACTGGCTCTACGAGCAGCTGGCCCGCAGCGTGCAGGCCTGCGAGGTGCAGCCGCTGCAGCCGGGCCAGAGCACGCACCTGCCGCTGCGCGGCGCGCTGATCCCGCTGCACTGGCAGCCCGGCCGCTACGCGCGCCTGGAGCTGCGCGAGGACGGCCTGCATGTGCAATGGCCGGCGCGCGGTTCGCAGGCCACCCTGGCGCGCGCGCTGCGCGAGTTCTACGAGGCCCAGGCGCGCAGCGACGTGGCGCGCTGGATGCCGCGCCACCTGCCCGGCCTGCCGCGCGCGCCGACGCGGCTGCGGTTGAAGATCATGTCCTCGCAATGGGGCTCGCTGAGCCCGGACGGCACGATGGCGCTGGACCTGTCGCTGGTGCTGGCCCGGCCGAGCGCGTTCGAGTACGTGCTGGTCCACGAGCTGTGCCACCTGGCCCAGGCCAACCACTCGCCGGCGTTCTGGGACGAGGTCGAACGCCGCTTCCCCGACTGGCGCGCCGAGCGCGCCTACTTCCACCAGGAAGGCCGCGCCCTCAAGGCGCAGCTGCGCGCCTTGCTGCAGCCCTGAAGCAACAGGCACCCGTGGGTGGAGCCGGCTGTGGCTGGGTGGAAGCAACTGTCTCCTCGAATCTCGCAGCGGTCTGCCTGTAGAGCGGAGCTTGTGGCAATCCCCTCTTGGGGACTCCGCTGAGGCCTTCCCCACGAACCGAACGAAGCGCAGCGGAGCAAGCTCCGCTCTACAGGTGGGAGGCAATCGCAGGCCGGGCGTGGCCCCGGCCGACCGCAAGAACGATCAAACCGGCCCCGAGCCGCCTCGCTAAGCTGCCCGCACTCGCAAGGGACGGGGACCGATGGTCGCGGCGGAAAAAGCACTCTGGTACATCGAAAGCCACTACACCGAAGCGCTCTCGCTGGAAACCATCGCCTCGGTCGCCGGCGTGTCGCCCTTCCACCTGGCGCGACTGTTCCAGGCGATGACCGGCTGCTCGGTGGTGCGCTACCTGCGCGCGCGGCGACTCAGCGAAGCCGCGCGCCAGCTCGCCGATGGCGCGCCGGACATCCTGGCCATCGCGTTGGCGTCGGGCTATGGCTCGCACGAGGCCTTCACCCGGGCCTTCAGCGAGCAGTTCGGCCTGGCGCCGGCCGCGCTGCGCGCACGCGGCACGCTCGAAGGCCTCGACCTGGTCGAGCCCTGGCGCACCGCGGAAGGCCCCGCCGAACTGCCCGAGACGCCGCGCGTCGTCCACGCCCCCGACTGGCGCATCGTCGGCATCGCCCGGCGCTACGTCGGTGGCACCACGCAGGGCATCCCCTCGCAGTGGCAGGCGCTGTATACCCATCCGTTTGCCCAGCCGCCGTCGGGCACCGCCTTCGGCGTGTTCTGCAACGGCGCGTCCGACGGCAGCTTCGACTATCTGGCCGGGTTCGAGCGCCGCGATGCCCGCGATCCGAGCGCCGGGCTCACGCGCCTGACGCTGCCCGCGCGCCGCTACGCGGTCGCGCTGCATCGTGGGCACATCTCGGCGATCCGGCGGACCTGGCGGGTGTTCGTCGGCGACTGGCTCCCGCGCTCCGGCCTGCCCGTGGCCGAGGCCCCGGATTTCGAGAAGTACAGCGACGACTTCGACACCCGCACCGGCATCGGCGATGTCGAGCTGTGGATGCCCCTGACCGATTGATCCCCAGGACACCCCGATGACCCTGCTTCGTTTGACCTCCCTGATCGTGCTGACGGCGGGCCTGGCCCTCGGCGCGCGCGCCACGGCCGGCACCGCCGGCCAGGCTCATCGCCTGGCCCACGTGCCCAGCGCGGCCCTGCGCAATGCCGACCACCGCGATGACGTCCGGGTCACCGTGTGGTATCCGGCAGCGGCCGATGCGGCGGAAACACCGGTGCAGATCGGATCGCCGGGCGCGCCGCTGTTCGAATCCGGGCGTGCGGCCAGTGATGCGCCTGTGGTGCCGGGACGCTTTCCCGTCGTCCTGTTCTCGCATGGCAATGGCGGCTCGGCACGCATGATGGCGTGGTTCGGCACGGCGTTGGCCCGCGCAGGCTATGTCGTGATCGCGGTGGATCATCCCGGCAACAACGGCGTGGATGCGATGACGGTGGCCGGCAGCACCCTGGTCTGGGAGCGCGCCGACGACCTGCGTGCCGCGCTGGCGCTGGTGCGGCAGGATCCCGTGCTCGGCCCGCACCTGGACACGCGCCACATGGGCGTGGCCGGCTTCTCGCTGGGCGGCTTCACCGCCCTGCTCGCCCTGGGCGCGCGCGCTGATCTGGGTCGGCTCATCGCGCGCTGCCATGCCGATCCGCAGGAGGCCGCCTGCCTGCCGCAGGCCGAAGCGCCCGAGCTGACCCTGGCCGCGCGGGAGGCGGCGCTGAAGCGCGCGCCCCTGGCCGCGGAAGCGGCGCGCTCGGGCGATGACCACGCGATCCGCGGTCTGCAGGCCGCCTTCCTGATGGCACCGGGCGCCGCGCTGCTGCTGGCGCCGGACAGCCTGACGTCGCTGGATCGCCCCGTGGCGATCGTGGGCGGCGAGGCCGATACCGTCGCACCGCTCGCCAGCGATGGCCGCTGGCTGGCGGAGCAGCTGCCGCAGGCCACGCTGACCACGCTTCCGCGGGTGGGGCACTACGACTTCCTCGGGCGCTGCACGCGTGCGGGCGTGACGCGCATTGCCCTGTGCCAGCACCTGGCCGCACCGCAGGAGGCCACGCATGCCAGCGCGATCCGGCAGGCCATCGCCTTCTTCGATGCCCGTTTGAAAGTCGAGCGCCCTTAGTCGCGCCGAGGGTCAGGTGGCGCCTGCCGGGGCCTGGCCGAGGAGTCTGCGTGTGGCTGGGTGGGAGCAACTGTCTCCTCAGATCTCGCCACGGTCCGCTGTAGAGCGGAGCTTGTGGCAATCCCCTCTTGGGGACTCCGCTGCTCTTCGTTCAGTTCGTGGGAAAGGCCCCAGCGGAGCAAGCTCCGCTCTACAGGTGGGAGCCGCGTTCGTGGCCTGTTGGGCCAATGCGGCGATGAAGCTTTACCGGGAGAGCCTCATCGCCGCCATGGCGGCTCCCACGGAGGGTTAGTCGTTGCTGCCGAGGGCGTTGCCGATCAGGGCGGCCACGGCGGCGGGGTCGTCCATGTGCACGTGGTGGTGGCCGGGCAGCACGAAGGTCTGGCCGTGGCGCAGGCGCGCGGCGCGCTGGCTGCGGATCGGCTCGGGGAAGTAGGGCTGGGCCGGCGTGGCCAGGATCACCTGTGCCGGGCAGTCGATCGATTCGACGATCGCATCGACCTGGGCATGCGTGGCGCGATACAGCGAGGGCAGCATCAGGCGCGGATCGCTGCTCCAGACCCAGCCGGCGTCGACCGCGCGCACGCCGCGCTCGACCAGCAGGGTCGCGCTGGCCTGGCTCAGTCCGTTGGCCTGCATGCGGGCGCGCACCGGCGCGTCCAGCGATGCGAACACGCGCAGCGGCCGTCGCGCGGGCTGGCGCGCCCGCTCGATGGCATCGCGCAGGCGGCTGCCGGCCTCGGTCGCATCCTCGGCCAGGCCGCCCAGCGCCTCGATGCAGACCAGCGCGCGCACGCGCCGCGGACAGGCTGCGGCGATCAGGCTGGAGATCCCCGCCCCCATCGAATGCCCGAGCAGCGCGAAGCGCGCCCAGCCCAGCGCATCGGCCGCGTCGAGCACGGCGTTGATCGCCACGAACGGCGAATACTCCACGCCCGGCGGCAGGTGCGGACTGTGGCCATGCCCGGGCAGGTCGAGCGCGAGCACGTCCAGCGGCTGCGGCAGGTGCGCGAACAACAGCAGCCAGCTGGCCGCGTTGTCCAGCCAGCCGTGCAGGGCGATGACCTTGGGCCCGTGCGGATCGCCGCCGCGCAGCGCGGCCAGCGCGCCGACCTGGGTCGGCACCGTGACCGGGCGCAGGCTCATGCCCGCATCGGCCCGAACTGGCGCTCCAGCATCGCCACCAGCGCGCGCGCATGGGCCGGCGCGTCGTTGAGGCAGGGGATGTAGCGCAGCGTGCCGCCGGCGTGGGCGAAGCCCTCGGCGAACTGCATGCCCACTTCCTCTAGCGTCTCCAGGCAGTCCACGGCGAAGCCCGGGCAGACCACATCGACCTGGGTCACTCCGCGCGCGGCCAGGGCGGCCAGTTCGGTATCGGTGGCCGGTTCCAGCCAGCGTTCGCGGCCGAAGCGCGACTGATAGGTCAGCGTCCACTCTCCCTCGCCCAGGCCCAGCGCCTGGGCGATCAGCGCGGCGCTGCGCTCGCAGCGCTGCGGATAGGGATCGCCGTTGTTGGCCACGCGCTGGGGCAGGCCGTGGAAGGAGAACAGCAGATGCGCGCCGGCACCATGGCGCGCGCGCCAGTGCGCGATCGACTCGGCCACCGCGGCGATCCAGTCCGGATCGTCCGAATAGTCCTCGACCCACTGCAGCCGTGCGTCCGGCGCGGCCGGATTCACCGCGCGCGCCACGTCCTGCATCGAGGCGGTGGTGGTGGTCGAGTACTGCGGATACAGCGGCAGCATCCGCACCAGCCCGCCTTCGTCCCGGGCCTGCTGCAGCAGCGCGCGCAGCGAGGGCTCGCCGTAGCGCATGGCCGGCACGACACGCCAGTGCGGCAGCAGGGCCTGCACCTGCGCGGCCAGGCCGGTGGTGTACACCGCCAGCGGCGAGCCGCCTTCCAGCCAGACCTTGGCGTACTTCTCGGCCGACTTGGGTCCGCGCAGCGGCAGGATCACCCCGCGCAGCAGCGGCTGCCACAGCAGGCGCGGAATGGCGACCACGCGCGGGTCGCTGAGGAACTCGGCCAGATAGCGGCGCACCGCCGGCGCGGTCGGCGCGGTCGGCGTGCCCAGATTGGCCAGCACCAGGGTGCCGGCGATGGCGGAGGACGAGGAGGAAGCGGCCTGGCCCATGGCCGTGGCGAGGGGGGCGTCGGACATGGGCGGCATGATGACAGATGCCGCGCGGGCTCATGGCCGATTCACTCGCCGCTCACTAGGCTCGCGGCGTTGCATGGCGGCCGATGGCATCGTCGGCGCGCGCTGCGTTGTCCTGCCACTTCCCCCGGAGCCTCCCGCATGCCCCTGTCCCGTTTCGCGCCGCGCCGCCTCGCCCGCCTGGGCGTGCTGCTGCTGGTTAGCCTCGCCGCCACGCAGGCCTTTGCCGGCACCGAACAGGACGACCGCGCCGTCAACGCCACGCGCGTGCTGACCGACATCCAGCGCATCCCCGAGGAGTCCATCCCCGACAAGCTGCTGGACGAGGGCAAGGCGATCATCGTCATCCCCGATTCGCTCAAGGTCGGCCTGCTGTTCGGCGGGCGCAGCGGCCACGGCCTGATGTCGGTGAAGAATCCCGACGGCACCTGGTCGCAGCCGGTGTTCGTCAAGCTCACCGGCGGCAGCGTCGGCTTCCAGGCCGGCGTGCAGTCCTCGGACATCGTGCTGGTGTTCCGCAACGACCGCTCGCTCAACAACATCGTCAACGGCAAGGTGACCCTGGGCGCCGACGCCGGCGTGGCCGCCGGACCCGTCGGGCGCAACGCCTCGGCCGCCACCGACGGCCAGCTCAAGGCCGAGATCTGGTCCTGGTCGCGCGCCCGCGGCCTGTTCGCCGGTATCGCGCTGGACGGGGCCGTGCTGTCCATCGACGACGATGCCAACGTGGCCGCCTACGGGCCGGGCGCCACGCCGCGCGCGATCTTCGAGGGGCGCACCGCTCATCCCTCCGCGCAGGTGGTGGGTTTCCGCGACGAGCTGGAGGAAGCCACCGCCGCCGCCCGCGCCGCGCGGGGCGGCGACGCGCGCCCGGTGGTGACCACCGGCACGCCCAGCGCGCCGCCGGCCGCGCCGGCCTATCCCGAGGCGCAGACCGCGCCGATCGGTGCCGGCCAGCCGGCCCAGCCGCAGCCCGCGCAGCCGCAGCCGGCCCCGCAGCAGGGCTTCCAGCCGGTGGGCGAAGGTGAAATCCGCACCGAACAGCTGAACTGAACGCACAGGACCGGCACGCGGCACCGCGCTTGCGGTCGCCGCGGTCAGCGCAAGCGCGCGCGGCGTAGGCTATCCTGACTGTCCACTTCTACCCGGCGGGTCCGACATGGGCGGTTTGAGCATCTGGCACTGGATCATCGTGTTGGCCATCGTGCTGCTGGTGTTCGGCACCAAGCGGCTGACCAGCGGCGCCAAGGACCTGGGCAGCGCGGTGAAGGAATTCAAGAAGGGCATGCGCGACGACGAGGACAAGCCGGTCGCGCGCCTGTCCGACGAGGCGCGTGGCGCCGACGAGGCCGCCGCCAAGGAGCGCGAGCGCGAACGCAGCGGCGACGCCCGCTGATCGCAGGCGTGGTCGTGCTGGCCCCCTGCCCGCGCCGGCCCGGCGGACGCTGAGGGCCGCGTCATGTTCGAGATCGGCTTTCCCGAACTCATCGTCATCGCCGTGGTCGCCCTGGTGGTGCTCGGTCCCGAGCGCCTGCCCAAGGCGGCGCGCTTCGCCGGGCTGTGGGTGCGCCGGGCGCGCAACCAATGGGACTCGGTCAAGCAGGAGCTGGAGCGCGAGCTGGCCGCCGAGGAGCTCAAGCGCAATCTGCACGAGGCCCAGGAGGCCCTGCGCCGCACCGAGCAACAGGCCCGCCGCGGCGGCGCCCAGGCGCAGCAGCAGTTCGACGAGCTGCGCACCGCGGTGAAGGACGCCGGCACCGAGCACGGCGCCGCGGCTAGCGCCGACACCGCCGCCGACGTGGCCGCCGCCTCCGCGCCGCATGCGTCCGTGGAATCCACCGCCGCCGAGCCGACCGCCGCCGAACCCGCCGCATCCGAGCCAGGCCATGAACGCCCCCGTGCCTGACCGTTCCGAGCACGAGGCCGAAAGCAGCCTGATGGAGCACCTGCTCGAGCTGCGCACGCGCCTGATCCGGGGCCTGGCAGGCGTGGCGCTGGTGCTGGTGATCGCCATGCCCTTCGCCAAGCGCATCTTCGAGCACCTTGCGCGCCCCCTGCTCTCGCAGCTGCCGGTCGATCAGGCCGCCAAGATGATCGCCGCCGACCCGACCTCGGGCTTCTTCGCGCCGATCAAGCTGGCCTTCTATCTGGCCCTGTTCGTGTCCTCGCCGTGGCTGATCTACCAGGCCTGGTGCTTCGTGGCGCCGGGCCTGTACCGGCACGAGAAGCGCCTGGCGGTGCCGCTGCTGGTGTCCTCGATCGCCCTGTTCTTCGCCGGCTGCGCCTTCGCCTACTTCGCCGTGCTGCCGGCGGTGTTCCATGCGCTGACGCTGTTCACCCCCGACGTGGTCACCCTGGCGCCGGACCCGGCCAAGTACCTGGACTTCGTGGTGGTGATCTTCCTGGCCTTCGGCCTGAGCTTCGAGCTGCCGGTGGCGATGGTGATCGTGGTGGCCGTGGGGCTGGTCACGCCGCAGCAGCTCAAGGAATCGCGCGGCTACGCCATCGTCGGCGTCTTCATCATCGCGGCGATCATCACCCCGCCCGACGTGGTCTCCCAGCTGATGCTGGCCCTGCCGATGTGCCTGCTCTACGAGCTCGGCATCCTGGCCTGCCGCTGGGTCCTCCCCCGCAAGGCCGCACAAGCCTGAAGCTCGCGCCCGAGCGGCTTCTGCCTCATGGCGCCTCCCACCTGTAGAGCGGAGCTTGCTCCGCTGGGGCCTTCCCCACAAACCGAACGAAGGGCAGCGGAGCGAGCTCCGCTCTACAGACGGACGGATGCTGGAGTTGAGGAGACGGTTGCTCCCACATGGGTCGCACCCGGCCGATGACCCCGCTGAGGATGGTTCAGGACTTCTTGCGCGCCGAAGCCGCTTAGCTCAACGCCTGCGGCAGCGGGCCGGCGGGCGGTGGCCGCGCCTAGCGAGGCAGGAGGCCGAGCGCCTTAAAGCAGGGCAGGATGCCCTGATTGAGGGACAAGCGGCCACCGCCCGCCGGACCGCTGCCCCTCCGAAGCCAAGAACCCCCACGCACCGCGGTCCCTCGATCGAGAGAAAACCGCTTCGACCAAATCAGGCCGCGAAGGTCGAAGGCGGCGGCAGCGGCTCGGTCGGTGCGACGGCGCCAGGCTGGCCCAGCAGCTGGCTCCAGGCGCTGGTCACGCAGCCGGCCAGCAGCGGCAGCATCACGCCCATCAGCAGCACATTGGTCAGCAGGATGCCCAGCAGCTGCCCGGCAACCATGGCCACGGCCAGGCCCAGCAGCTGCACCACGATCAGCAGCGGCACCAGCACGATCACCAGCAGCAGGTAGAACACCACCACCGCCGGCAGATTGTGCAGACAGGCGCGCAGGCTGTTGAACATCGCCTCCATGCCACGGCGCTGGCCGAACAGCACGTCCGGCACCGCCACGAACACCAGCAGGCTGGCCACCAGCCCGCCGGCGATCAGCAGCAGCAGCCACAGCAGCAGGCGCCCGGCCGGCAGCTGCGCCACCATGGCCGGATCGGGCTCGCCGCCGCTGGCGGCCTGCTGCTCGAGATGGCCGATGACCTCCTGCAGCTTCTGCACGCCCTCGGTGCCCAGCAGCGCCATCAGCAGCAGGCCGGCGGCGATGGCCAGCAGCACCTGCGGCAGCAGCGTGGCCACCAGGCTGGAGATGCGGCCGGAGCGGAACCCGCCGAACAGGTCGCCCGGCACCACCGGCTGCGCGCCGGCCACCTTGCGCGCCGCGCCGACCATGCCGGCGAACAGCACCGGCGAGGCCAGCCCCAGCAGCAGCTGCAGGAACAGACCCGGTACCGTGGCCAGCGCCATGACCTGGGCCACCAGCAGCGACAGCAGCGCCCACAGCGCGCCCAGCGCCCCCAGCTGCAGCGGCGCGCGCTTGAGCGCGGCCAGCCCGTCCAGCAGCCATTGCGCGCCGGCGCTCGCGGGCACCTTGTTGATCATCGACATCGAGACACTTCCGAATGAACGCAGGGGGGAGGACAGGAAAGGCCCGGCGCGCCTGGCCGGGGTCAGCGGGCGCGGGCCTGGCGCGCGTGGCGCACGAACCGCCGCAACAGTGTGCGCGCCTGCGGCGCGGCCGTCACCTCGCGGTGGATGCGCACCGGGCACTGGCCGGTGCTGCGCAGGTGCTCGGCGCGGGCGACCACGTAGCCGCGCATGTGGTGGGTGGCGAACTCGGGGTGGAACTGCACGCCCCAGGCGCGCTCGCCCCAGCGGAAGGCCTGGCAGCCGTCGCGCTGCGAACGCGCCAGCACCGTGGCCCCTTCCGGCGCGCGCAGCACCGTCTGCACATGGCTGGTGTGGGCCATGAAGCCCTCGGGCAGGTGCGCGAACAGCGGGTCCTGCGCGGCCGGCGGATGCAGGTCGATGCGCACCGTGCCCGATTCGCGCCCGGCCGGGTTGTAGGCCACTTCGCCGCCCAGCGCGTGGGCCAGCAGCTGGTGGCCGTAGCAGATGCCCAGCAGCGGCTGGCCCTCGTGCGCGGCCTGGCGCAGCCAGCCGGCCGCGCGCTCGCTCCACTCGGCGCGGTCGGTGACCATGGCCGAGGAGCCGGAGACGATGATCCCGGCGAAGTCGCCATGCGCGGGCAGCGCGTCGCCGCGCTCGACATTGGCCACCACCGCCTCGTCGGCCTCCAGGCCGGCGGCGACGCGGATCCAGTGGGAGAACCCGCCGTGGCGCTTGAGACTGCGCAGCGGCTGGCCGGTTTCGACGATCAGGAAGGGCGGGTTCATTCCCGAGGGGGCAGGACGGAGACGACTTCCTCGATTGTCGTCAGACCGCGCGCCACCATGTCAAGGCCCGCGTCGCGCAGCGTGCGCATGCCCTGGATGCGCGCGGCGCGGGTGAAGGCGGCCAGATCCATGTCGGCGCGGATCATCGCCCGCAGTTGCGGGGTCAGCGGCATCAGCTCGTACAGGCCCACGCGGCCCATGTAGCCGGTGCGGCGGCATTCCAGGCAGCCGACCGGGGCGTTGGGCGCGGCGTCCTCGGGCACCTGGCGGCCGGTCTCCAGCAGCGCGTCCCAGGCGTGGGCCGGCAGCGTGGTGGGCTGGCGGCAGTGCGGGCACAGGGTGCGCACCAGGCGCTGGGCCAGCACGCCGCTCAGGGTCGAGGCGACCAGGTAGTGCGCCACGCCCAGGTCCAGCAGGCGGGTGATGGCCGAGGGCGCGTCGTTGGTATGCAGGGTGGACAGCACCAGGTGGCCGGTCAGCGAGGCCTGCACCGCCATCTGCGCGGTCTCCAGGTCGCGGATCTCGCCGATCATGATGATGTCCGGGTCCTGGCGCAGCAGGGTGCGCACGCCGGAGGCGAAGTCCAGGTCGATGTTGTTCTGGACCTGCATCTGGTTGAACTCGGGCGAGATCATCTCGATGGGGTCTTCGACGGTGCACACGTTGACGTCGGCGGTGGCCAGCTTGCGCAGCGTCGAGTACAGCGTGGTGGTCTTGCCCGAGCCGGTCGGGCCGGTCACCAGCACGATGCCGTGCGGCGCCTCGACCAGCGCGTTCCAGCCGGCCGCCTCGGTCGGGCTGAAGCCCAGCTCGGCGATCGGCTTGAACGCGGTGTCCGGGTCGAAGATGCGCATCACGCACTTCTCGCCGAAGGCGGTGGGCATGGTCGACAGGCGCATCTCCACCTCGCGCCCGCCGGGCGAGCGGGTCTTGATGCGGCCGTCCTGCGGGCGGCGGCGCTCGGCCAGGTCCATGCGGCCGAGCACCTTGATGCGCGAGACCACCGCGGTCATCACCGGCGGCGGCAGCTCGAACACCTTGTGCAGCACCCCGTCGATGCGGAAGCGGATGCGGCCCAGCTCGCGGCGCGGCTCCAGATGGATGTCCGAGGCGCGCTGCTCGTAGGCGTACTGCAGCATCCAGTCGACGATCTGCACCACGTGGTGATCGTCGGCGCCGACCTCGCCGCTCTGGCCCAGGTCGACCAGCTGCTCGAAGCTGGGCATGGACGCGTTCTGCTCGCGATCGCGCTGGTCCTTGGCGCCGCGCACCGAGCGCGTCACGCCGAAGAACTCCATCGTGTAGCGGTGCAGGTCCAGCGGATTGACCAGCGCCAGCTCGATGTGGCGCCGGGTCAGGTGGGTCAGGTCGGGCTTCCAGCTCAGGTCCAGCGGCTCGCTGGTGGCCATCAGCACGCGGTCGTGCTCGACCGCCAGCGGCAGGATGCGGTGGCGGCGCGCGTAGGCCTGGCTGACCACGGCGGTGACGCTGGCCACGTCCACCCGGGTCGGGTCGATGCGCAGGTAGCGCACCTCCACGCGGCGGGCCAGCCACTCGGTCAGGCGCTCCAGGCTCAGCTCGCCCCCGGCGGCCGCGGCCAGCTTGAGGTTGGCCAGCAGCACCAGCGGGTGCACCTCGCTGGCGCTGCGCGCGCCGGCGGCGGACATCTGGATGCGGCCGCGGTCGGCCTCGGCGACCAGGCCGTCGGCCAGCACCGCGCGGGCGACCTGGGCGAAGTCCAGCCGGCCCGACCCGAGCAACGTGGACTCCGGCGAGAAATCGGCCCTGCGCTGGGTCTGTTCCATTGCGGCATCGGCCCCCTGGCCGTGTCCATGCGGCCAGAAGCGGTCGCATCACGCCCGTATACTAGCCCACCCCTTTTTCCGCCCTTCGCCGCATGACTGTCACGACGGCCACACCCATCACCTTCCAGGGCCTGATCCAGACCCTCAACCAGTTCTGGGCAGCCCAAGGCTGCGTGCTGATCCAGCCGCTGGACCTGGAAGTCGGCGCGGGCACCTTCCACCCGGCCACCTTCCTGCGCGCGCTCGGCCCCGAGCCGTGGAATGCGGCCTACGTGCAGCCCTCGCGCCGCCCCACCGACGGCCGCTACGGCGAGAACCCCAACCGCCTGCAGCGCTACTACCAGTACCAGGTGGCGATGAAGCCCAACCCGGACAACCTGCAGCAGCTGTATCTGGATTCGCTCAAGGCGCTGGGCATCGACCCGCTGGTGCACGACCTGCGCTTCGTCGAGGACAACTGGGAATCGCCCACGCTCGGCGCCTGGGGCCTGGGCTGGGAAGTGTGGTTGAACGGCATGGAAGTCACCCAGTTCACCTACTTCCAGCAGGCCGGCGGCCTGGAATGCCGGCCGGTGCTGGGCGAGATCACCTACGGGCTCGAGCGCCTGTGCATGTACCTGCAGGACTGCGACAACGTCTACGACCTGGTGTGGACCTACGGCCCGGACGGCACGCCGGTGACCTATGGCGATGTCTATCACCAGAACGAGGTCGAGCAGAGCGCGTACAACTTCGAGCATGCCGACGTGGCCGAGCTGTTCCACCGCTTCGACGCCTGCGAGCGCGAGGCCGTCAAGCTGGTCGAGGCCGGCCTGCCGCTGCCCGCCTACGAGCAGGTGACCAAGGCCAGCCACAGCTTCAACCTGCTCGACGCGCGCCGCGCCATCAGCGTGACCGAGCGCCAGCGCTACATCCTGCGCGTGCGCGCCCTGGCCCAGGCCGTGGCCAAGGCGTACTACGCGCAGCGCGAGAAGCTCGGCTTCCCGGGGCTCAAGCGCGCCGCGCACGAGGCGGCGGCATGATCCTGATCGGCATGTTCGACTCGCCGTTCGTGCGCCGCGTGGCGGTGAGCATGGACGTGCTGGGCATGCCGTTCGAGCACCGCGACTGGTCGGTGGGCCGCGACTTCGACCGCATCCGCGCCTACAGCCCGCTCGGCCGCGTCCCGGTGCTGGTGCTAGACGACGGCGAGGCGCTGACCGAATCGGCGGTGATCCTGGACTACCTCGACGAGGTCGCAGGGCCGCAGCGCGCCCTGCTGCCCGCGCACGGCCCGGCACGGCGCCAGGCCCAGCGCCTGATGGGCTTTGCCACCGGCGCGGTCGAGAAGGCGCTGCACCAGGTGATGGAGCGCGTGTTCCGCCCCGCGGACAAGCGCCACGCGCCGTGGGTCGAGCGCTGCAACGCGCAGATGCGCGGCGCCCTGGCGGTGCTGGAGCAGGCCTGCGTCGAGGCCGGCGAGCGCGAATGGCTCATCGGCGACGCGATGAGCCAGGCCGACATCACCCTGGCCTGCTGCACGACCTATGCGCGCGACGCGGTCCCGCACGATCTGGCCGACACGCCGGCGCTGGCCGCACGCGTGGCGCGCTACGAAGCGCTGCCGGTGTTCGCCAACCGCTACGTCCCGTTCTTCGCGCCGACCACCTGACGGCGCACGACGATCTTCCCGATGCACCTCGCTCGCCCAGCCGAGCGGACTCTTCTCCAAGGCTTGACCACATGAGCGAACAACTTCCCCTCCTGATCGAACTGGGCACCGAGGAACTGCCGGTCAAGGCGCTGCCGGGGCTGGCCGATGCGCTGTTCGAGGGCATCAAGGCCGGGCTGGAAAAGCGTGGCGTGGCGGTGGACGCGCACGAGGCGCGGCCGCTGTTCACCCCGCGCCGGCTTGCGGTGCTGCTGCCGGGCGTGGCGGTGGAGCAGCCCGAGCAGGCCAGCGAGGTGTTCGGCCCGTACGTGAACATCGCCCTGGATGCCGACGGTCAGCCGACCAAGGCGCTGAGCGGTTTCGCGGCCAAGGCCGGCGTGGACTGGACCCAGCTCGAGCGCACCACCGATGCCAAGGGCGAGCGCTTCGTGCTGCGCGCCACGCGCGCCGGCGCGCGCACCGCCGACCTGCTGCCCGAGGTGATCGCCGAGGCCGTGGCCGCCATGCCGATCCCCAAGCCGATGCGCTGGGGCGACCACGACTACGCCTTCGCCCGGCCGGTGCAGTGGCTGGTGGCGCTGCTGGGCGGGCAGGTCATCGACACCACGCTGATGGGCGTGGCCGCCGGCCGCGAGAGCCGCGGGCATCGCTTCGAGCACGACGCGCCGGTGTCGATCGCGGCACCGGGCGACTATGTTGCCGCGCTGGAAGCCGCGCGCGTGCTGGTCGACCCGCAGCAGCGCCGCGCCCGCATCATCGAACAGGTCCAGGCCGCCGCGCGCAGCGTCGATGGCGATGCGCGCGTCACCGACGACAACCTGGAACAGGTCGTGTGCCTGACCGAGTGGCCGAACGCGGTCGCCTGCAGTTTCGAACCCGCCTTCCTGGCCGTGCCGCAGGAAGCGCTGATCGAGACGATGGAGATCAACCAGAAGTTCTTCCCGGTGCTGCGCGACGGCGTGCTGACCGAGCACTTCATCGGCATCGCCAACATCGCCTCGCGCGATCCGGCGCAGGTGCGCGCCGGCTACGAGCGCGTGATCCGCCCGCGCTTCGCCGATGCCAAGTTCTTCTTCGACGAGGACCTCAAGCAGGGCCTGGTGGCGATGGGCGAGGGCCTTGCGACCGTCACCTACCAGGCCAAGCTGGGCACGGTGGCCGACAAGGTCGCGCGCGTGGCCGCGCTGGCGCAGGCCATCGCCCCGCAGGTCGGCGCCGACGCGGCGCTGGCCCGGCGCGCGGCCGAGCTGTCCAAGAACGATCTGCAGTCGCGCATGGTCGGCGAGTTCCCCGAGCTGCAGGGCATCGCCGGGCGCCATTACGCGCTGGCGGCCGGCGAACCGCAGGAGGTCGCACTGGCCATCGACGAGGGCTACCAGCCGCGCTTCGCGGGCGACGACATCGCGCTCTCGCCGCTGGGCAAGGTGCTGGCCATCGCCGAGCGCCTGGACACGCTGGCCGGCGGCTTCGCCGCGGGTCTCAAGCCGACCGGCAACAAGGATCCCTTCGCGCTGCGCCGCAATGCGCTGGGGCTTGCGCGGACGATCATCGAGAGTGGGTTTGATCTTGACTTGAAAAAGCTTCTGTCCGAAGGCGCGATAGCTGCGACAACCGCTATTCGCTTCGCTAGTTTGGATAAGGTCGTCGACGCTGCAGACGCCGCGAGCTCCAAGGGAGTTCGGGTCTCACCAATCCAAGGCTCGGTTGGTCGTGTAGTTGATAGTCATGAGGTGGCAGACGAGCTCTACGACTTCATCCTCGATCGCCTGAAGGGCTACTACGCCGACAAGGGCGTGCCGACCACGCAGTTCAACGCGGTGGCCGAGCTCAAGCCGGCCTCGCTGTACGACTTCGACCGCCGCGTCGAGGCCATCGGCACCTTCGCCGCGCTGCCCGAGGCCGCTGCGCTGGCCGCGGCCAACAAGCGCATCGGCAACATCCTCAAGAAGGCCCAGGCCGAGGGCGTGCAGATCCCCGATCACCTGGATCGCAGCCTGATCGAGCACCCGGCCGAGGCCGCGCTGGCCGAGGCCGTGCAGGCCGCGATCGGCGACACCGACACCGCCCTGCATCAGCACGACTACGTCGCGGTGCTGGCGCGCCTGGCGCTGCTGCGCGAGCAGGTGGACAGCTTCTTCGACATGGTGATGGTCAACGCCGAGAACCCGGCCGTGCGCGGCAACCGCCTGGCCCTGCTGCATCGGCTGCATGCGCGCTTCGGCAAGGTCGCCGATATCGCGCAGCTTTCGGTCTGAGGACGGCCCAGAAGGCCCGTTATCCCGCGCAGGCGGGCACGGCGGGCCTGGGCTTTAGAGGCGGTAGGCGCTGGGTTCCCGCGTTCGCGGGAACGACGTTGGGGCCTTTTGTGACACCTTCGGGACGCAACGCCATCATGGCGCCTTAACCCGGCGCAGGACGGGGGTTGGGTATGCTTTCCCCATGCGCGTCCTTTCTTCGCTTGCCCTCGCCGCCGCGTTGTCTCTGTCTCCGGCGCTGGCGTGGGCGGCGGCCATCGTCGACCAGGTCCAGATCAAGGGCCTGAACGAGGACGATGAGACCCAGGCCGCGATGGCCGAGAACATCCGCGTGGCCCTGACGCTGAACGACGCGCTGGGCAAGCGCCTGGGCGAGGCGCGGCTGGAATATCTGCTGGAGCAGACCAAGGACGAGGCCGCCCACGCGCTGGAACCCTTCGGCTACTACGGGCCGACCATCACCGTCACCACGACCCGCCTGGATGCCAGCCAGGCCGCGCGCGTAGAGCGGCAGAAGAAGACCGGTGGCAAGGACAAGGACGACGACGAGGATGACGACGACGATCGCGACACCGCGCCGCAGCCCAGCGCCCAGGTGCAGCGCGACGCCAGCGACGCCGACGGCAAGGTGACCACCTCGGTGGCCCCGGCCGACGTCAATCCCGATGCCAGCGAGGGCGCCACCGCGCAGCAGGCCACCGGCGAGGCCGCGCCGAGCGCCGCCAACGCGCCGCGCGTGCGCGCGCCGGCCGATCACCTCACCGTGGTGGTCACCGTGGACCCGGGCGAACCGGTGCGCGTGCGCGATGCCGATATCCGCATCGAGGGCGAAGGCGGCAGCGACCGCTACCTGGCCCAGGACCTGAAGGACTTCGCGCCGCGCCCGGGCCAGGTGTTCGACCACCAGACCTACGAGGCCAGCAAGCTCAAGATCGTGCGCCGCCTGGCCGAGCGCGGCTATCTGGACGCGGACTTCCAGGACCGCCGGGTCGAGATCACCCGCGCCCAGCATGCCGCCGACATCGACCTGTCCTGGGTCAGCGGCATCCGCTACGACATGGGCCCGACGATCTTCCACCAGGATTACTTCCGGCCCGGCCTGCTCGACCAGCTGGTCTACTGGGACGAGGGCAGCTACTACCACCAGGGCAAGCTGGACCGGCTGCGCCAGTCGCTGGTGGCGCTGGACTACTTCAGCAACATCGACATCCAGCCCGATCCCGATCACGCGGTGGACGGCCGCGTGCCGATCGACGTCAACCTCAAGCTGGCCAAGCGCAATATCTACACCGCCGGCCTGAGCTACGGCACCGAGTACGGCGCCGGTGTGCTGGCGGGCATCGAGCGCCGCTACGTCAACTCGCGCGGGCACAAGTTCAAGGCGCTGCTGGACTACGCGCAGAACCGCAAGTCGCTCACCGGCACCTACCGCATCCCGGCGTTCAAGTGGCTCGATGGCTGGTATGCGGCCACCGCGCAGCTGTACGACGAGCAGACCGACTACATCGACACCCGCCGCATCGAGCTGATCGGCAGCCGCAGCGGCCAGCTCAACGAGAACTGGACGCTCACCGCCTCGATCCACGCCCTGCGCGAGCGCTGGAAGCTGGAGCTGGAGGACGAGAACGGCGACGGCGCCGAGGCGGCCGCGCCGTATCGCTACGCGACCTACGTCTATCCGCAGTTGGAGGCGCAGTACGTCAACGTGGACGATCGCCTGTTCCCGCGCAGCGGCATCGTCGCGCGCTCGACCCTGCGCGGCGGCCTGGAAGGCGCCGGCTCGGACACCAACTTCGCCCAGCTGCAGGTCGGCGCGAGCTGGTTCAAGGGCATCGGCGCCAACGACCGCTTCATCCTGCGCGGCGAGATCGGCCAGACCAGCGCCGGCTCGCCCGACGCGCTGCCGCCGAGCCTGCGTTTCTACGCCGGCGGCGACAACAGCATCCGCGGCTACCAGTACCGCGAGGTCGGTCCGCGCGTGCGCACCGAGGGCGGCGAGTATTCGGTCGGCGGCAAGAAGCTGATCACCGCCAGCGCAGAATACGAGCACTACTACAAGGGCGGTCCCATCGGCGGCGCGATCTTCGTCGACACCGGCAGCGCCTACAACGACTCGCCCGATCTCAAGACCGGCGTCGGCGTCGGCGTGCGCTACCGCTCGCCGATCGGCCCGGTGCGGGTAGACATCGCCCACGGCCTGAACGATCCCGACTCGGTCGTGCAGCTGTACTTGAGCATCGGGACCAGCCTGTGAGCCGCACGCCGCAGGACGTCACCCCCGAGGAGCGCGAGGCGCGCATCGCGCAGCTGCGCGCCCGGCGCAAGGCGCGCATGCGCACGCTGGCCATCCGCAGCGCGATCGGCGTGGCCACGCTGGTGGTGGTGGCGCTGGTGGGGCTGTACTGGCTGCTGCAGACCGTGGCCGGCCGCGACGTGCTGCTGGCGCAGGTGATCGCGCGCCTGCCGGCCGGCAGTTCGCTGACCTACGCCAGCGCCGAAGGCCCGGTCGCCGGGCCGCTGACGCTGCGCGACGTGCACTTCCACATGGACGGCATCGACTTCACCGCCAAGCGTGTGCTGCTGGATCCGGACCTGCGCCCGCTGCTGGGCAAGCGCCTGCGCCTGGACCGGCTGGAAGTGGAGGACGCCACGCTGGAGGTCGCGCCCAGCCCGGACAAGCCGTTCGAGCTGCCGCGCTGGCCCGAGGTCATGCCGCAGATCGAGCTGCCGCTGAACCTGCAGGCCGACACGCTGCAGGTCGACCGGCTGCGCTACACCTCCGGCGGCGAGCCGGTGATCTTCCTCGGCAGCATCCGCGGCGGCGTGGACCTGGGCGATGGCTATGCCGAAGCCAGCGCGGTGAAGATCACCAGCGACCGCGGCAACTTCTCCATCGACGGCCACTACCGGCCGGGCGACGACTACGACACCGACCTGACCGTGTCGGCCGGCTTCCCCGCCCCGCGCGGCAAGACGCCGGCGCGGCTGGGGCTGGTCGCCCGCGGCGACGTCAAGCACATGCAGGTGGCGGTGGGCGGCAACGCGCCGGCGCCGGTGCGCGTGCATCTGGACGTGCGCGGCGCGACCAAGCCGGACTGGGCCATGCGCGCGGTCAGCAAGCAGTTGGACCTGTCGCTGCTGGGCGTGGGCGCGGCCGATGCGCCGCCGCTGGCCTTCGACCTGCAGGCCAGCGGCACCGACGGCGGCGCGGCCATCAGCGGCCACGCCCAGCAGGGCGAGAACGCGGTGGTGATCGAGCCCTCGCACGTGCGCATCGACGACACCACGCTGACCGTGCAGCCGCTGGCGGTGCAGTTGCTCGACGGCCGCGTCACGCTCAACGGCCATGCCGACTTCACCCAGACCGAGGACCCGAGCTTCAAGTTCGCGGTCAACGCGCGCGGCCTGAAGTGGGGCGAAGGCGATGCGCGCATCCGGGCCGATGCGGACCTGGGCGTGGCCGGGCGCAAGGCGGACTGGGCGGCGATCGGCACGGCCGATCTGGCGCGCGGACAGGACAAGGCGAAGGTGGACTTCGACGGCCGCGGCGACCTGGAGAAGGTGCTGCTCAAGACGCTCAAGGCGACCACTCCGGCCGGCGGGCTGCAGGTGACCGGCCAGGTCGGCTGGGCGCCGCAGCTGTCCTGGGACGTGGCGGCGACGCTGCAGAACTTCGACCCGGGCTACTTCGCCGCCGGCTGGAAGGGCGCGGTCACCGGCCAGCTGTCCAGCAAGGGCGCGCAGCGCGATCCGGCCACAGGCAAGGGCACGGGGTTCGATGCGACGCTGGACATCCCGCAGCTGGGCGGCCGCCTGCGCGACCGCAAGCTGGCCGGCAGCGGCAACTTCGTCCTGCAGGGCGACAGCGGCCAGGGCAAGCTGGATCTGAGCCTGGGCGCCAGCCGCGTGCAGGCGCAGGGCAAGGTGGCCGACACGCTGGATATCGATGCGACCCTGGACCCGCTGGAGCTGGCCGACCTGCTGCCCGGCGCCACCGGCGTGCTGGCCGGCACGCTGAAGCTCTCCGGCCCGCGCGCCGCGCCGACCCTCGAGGCCGACCTCACCGGCAACGCGCTCAAGTTCGACACCTATACCGCCCAGACCCTGAGCCTGAAGGGCCGGCTGCCGTGGAAGAGCGGCGATGGCCAGCTGGCGCTGACCGGCACCGGCGTGCAGGCCGGGCTGGCGCTGGACCGCCTCGACGTGCAGGCGCGCGGCGCGGTGCAGGACCTGCAGCTGCATGCGCAGGCCGACAGCCAGATGGCCTCGCTCACCCTCGCCGGCGCGGCGCGCCAGGCGCAGGACGGCGCCTGGTCCGGCACGCTGGAGACGCTGCGCATCGTCCCGTCCAAGGGCGATGCCTGGGCGCTGACCCAGGCCGCGCGCTTCAGCCAGAAGGGCCAGACCTTCACCCTGTCCGACAGCTGCCTGGCCGGCGGCGACGGCGGCAGCCTGTGCGTATCGGCCGACTGGCCGCGCAACGGCGTGCGCGCGCACTCCGACCGACTGCCGCTGACCCTGGTGCAGCCGTGGCTGCCGCAGCAGGACGGCCGCCAGCTCAGCCTGCGCGGCGACCTGACGCTGGAGGCCAACCTCAAGCCGCAGGCCAACGCCTGGCAGGGCCAGGTGCACATCGCCTCGATGGACGGCGGCCTGAAGATGGGCAAGAACAGCCGCGGCGAACTGGTCCACTACGATCACTTCAGCATCGATGTGGACATGACCCCGCAGAAAATCCACGGCCGTCTCGGCACGGGCTTCGCGGGCAACGGCTTCGTCGATGCGACCTTCGATACCGGCTGGGACAGCTACGCGCCGCTGACCGGCAACATCTATCTCTACAACGACCGCCTGTTCTGGCTGGAGCTGTTCTCGCCGGACCTGGTGCGTCCGCAGGGCAAGCTCAAGGGCCACATCGGCCTGGCCGGCACGCGCGGCGCGCCGTTGCTCAGCGGCGAGGCCGACCTGAGCGACTTCACCGGCGACCTGCCGGCGCTGGGCATCACCCTGGTGCAAGGCAATGCGCAGCTGACCGCGCTGTCCGACGGCACCGCGCAGATCAAGGGCAGCGTGAAGTCGCAGTCGGCCACCGGCGGCGGCGGCACCGGCGGCGCGCTGTCCATCGATGGCTCGCTGGGCTGGCAGGGCGGCGACGAGCCGCTGCTGTTCCACGTGCGCGGCGACAACTTCCTGGCCTCGGACACCACCCAGCTGCGCGCGGTGATCGACCCGGACATGACCATCGCCCTGCAGGGCAAGGTGCTGGGCGTCGGCGGCCAGGTCACCGTGCCCTCGGCCAACCTCAACCTGGAGAAGCTCAGCGAAGGCGTGTCCACCTCCGAGGACGTGGTGGTGCTGGACCCGGCCGACCCGGAGGAAGGCGGCAGCTCGCTGCTCAAGCTGGACCTGGCGGTGAACCTGGGCGACCAGGTGCGGATGAAGGGCTTCGGCCTGGAAGGCTCGCTGCAGGGCCAGATGAGCGTGCACTCGCGCGCCGGCCGCGCCATGTCGGCCACCGGCCAGCTCAACGTCGATGGCCGCTACACCGCCTATGGGCAGAAGCTGACCATCACCCGCGGCGAGCTGAGCTGGAGCAACGACGACGTCTCCGACCCCAACATCAACATCCGCGCCGAACGCGAAGTGGTCAGCGCCGGCGTGACCGCCGGCATCGACGTCACCGGCCGCGCCAGCGCGCCGCGCGCCAGCGTCTGGTCCAACCCGGAGACCTCCGAATCCGACGCGCTGGCCTACCTGGTGCTGGGCCGCCCGCTGAGCACCGCCAGCAGCCAGGAAAGCGCGCAGGTCAGCGCCGCGTCCTCGGCGCTGTCGGCCGGCGCCGGCCTGCTGGCCTCGCAGCTGGGCGCCAAGATCGGCCTGGACGACGCCGGCGTGCTGGAGTCGCGCACGATGGGCGCCTCGGTGTTCGGCATCGGCAAGTACCTCTCGCCCAAGCTCTACGTCAGCTACGGCGTGGCCATGGTCGGCGGCGGCTCGGTGGTCACCCTCAAATACCTGCTGCGCAAGGGCTTCAACGCCGAGATCGAATCGTCCACCGTGGAAACGCGCGGGTCGATCAATTGGCGCAAGGAGAAGTAGTCCTCATCGCCAGCAGCGCGAAGGCGCTGCGCGGCCAGCTCAACATCTTCAAAGGTCAAGGAATCAGGCCATGAACCGGGAAGACTGTATCGCTGTTGGATCGCGCCTGTTCGCGATCTTCCTGTTGATCACGTTGCTGCGGTCGTTCCTGCCGAGCATGGCGGCGCTGCGCGCGCAGCACGACACCACGGCGATGGTCTGGAGCCTGGCGGTGCTGGCCCTTGGCCTGCTGATCTGCGCCGCACTCTGGCGCTTCCCACTGACCATCGCGCGCAAGCTGCTGCCGGTGATGAAGGAGCCGCGCGCCGATCACGCCATGGGCGCCTCGACCGCGTTGTCGGTAGGCCTGACCCTGCTCGGATTCTGGACGCTGCTGACGGCCCTGCCCGACGCCAGCTACTGGGTCACGATCTACCTGCTGACGCGACACGAAGCCTCCGGATACTTCGCCTGGGGCCCCGAGCAGTTGGGCGGCGTGGTCTCGACCTTGCTGCAGCTGGTCCTGGCGGTCTGGATGATCTTCGGAAGCACGGGCCTGCAGCGCTTCGTCACCCATGTGCGATACGGCCGCGACGCCGACTCCGCCTGACCGCGACAAGCCCGCATCGGGCATGGTGCGGGCTTGTCCTGCGCGCTGACGCCCGCATCTTGCCCCCACGGCCGCAGGAACCGGCCCGGGAGCATCACCATGCGGTTGTCGCTTCTGTCGCCGCGCAGGCGGCGCCAAGTTCGCTGGGCGGTCCTGCTGCTGGTGATGCTGCTGTTCGCCACGCATCCGGAAGTGCGGCTGATGCTCCCGGTGCTGGATGCGATCGGGCTGGACGTGGTGCTGATGCTCCTCACCGCGCAGCTGCTCTCCGCCTATGCCGATGCGATGCCGATGCTGCGTGGCCTGCGCTATGCGGTGGTGGCCCCTGCGCTGCAATGGCTGGCCAACGGCTCGCGACGTTGGCCGGTCTGCCGCAACGTAAGAGCCTGGACATCGCGGACGCTGCGGCGCGCGCGGCTTGGTCGCCAGCTCTGGATATCGCTGCACGTGCTGGGCTGGGCGCTGGTCCGACGCACACCTGCGCCCTCGCGCAGGCCAACCGGCACGCCGATGACCGAACCGTCATGCGTTTGCCATTTGCCGCCCGCGCAGACGGCCGCTACTGTCGCGGCCACGTTTTTTCACCCGTCGTGAGCCCATGACCCGCACCCTGCCCCTGGCCGCCTCGCTGGCGCTGCTGCTGTCCCCCACCGCCCGTGCCGACGAAGGCATGTGGCTGCCCACGCAGCTGCCGTCGCTGGCCGAGCCGCTGCGTGAGGCGGGTTTCCGCGGCGATCCGGCCGCGCTGGCCGATGTCACGCAGGCGCCGCTGAGCGCGGTGGTGAAGGTCGGCGGCGGCACCGGCTCGTTCGTCTCGGGCGACGGGCTGCTGGTCACCAATCACCACGTGGCCTATGGCGTGATCCAGTACAACACCAAGGCCGGCGCCAACCTCATCGACGATGGCTTCGTCGCGCAGGCGCGCGGCGAGGAGCTGCCGGCCAATCCCGATTTCCGCGTGCTGGTCACCACCGCCTTCGACAAAGTCACCGACCAGGTGCTGGCCGATGCGAAGGGCAAGACCGGCCGCGCCTACTACGATGCCGTGGACGCGGCCAGCAAGCGCCTGGTGGCCGCGTGCGAGGCCGCCGGGAACGTGCGCTGCAGCGTGGCCACGATGGACTACGGCGCGGACTTCTATCGCGTGACCCAGCTGGAGCTGCGCGACATCCGCCTGGTCTATGCGCCGCCGCGCGCCATCGGCAACTACGGCGATGAGATCGACAACTTCATGTGGCCGCGCCACGCCGGCGATTTCACCTTCCTGCGCGCTTATGTCGGCAAGGACGGCAAGCCAGCCGACTACAGCGCCGACAACGTGCCCTACCAGCCGCCGGCGTTCCTCAAGATGGCCATCGAGGGGCCGAAGGAAGGCGACTTCGCCATGCTGGCCGGCTATCCCGGCATCACCTATCGCAACCGCACCGCGGCCGAGTTCGAGGCGCAGGTCGGCCATGTGCTGCCGGCGCGGGTGGCCGTGTTCGATGCGCTGATCGCGCAGATCGAGCAGGCCGGCAAGGCCAATGCCGAGGCACGCACGCGCTATGCCTCGCAGCTGCAGTCGCTGAAGAACAACCGCAAGCGCGCCGCCGGCGAGCTGGAAGGCCTGCAGCGCAGCGATGCCGCGCGCCTGCGTGCCACCGACGAGGCCGGCATGCTCGCGGCCACGCGCGGCGCGCAGAAGCAGCAGATCGATCAGCTGCAGCAGCTGCTGGCCCAGGGCCAGGCGCTGGGCGATCGCGACCTGCTGCTGGGCCTGGTCGCCGGGCAGACGCAGCTGCTGCGTTCGGCGCTGACCCTGGAGCGCCTGCGCCTCGAGTCGGCCAAGCCCGATGCCCAGCGCGAGACCGGCTACCAGCAGCGCGACCAGGCGCTGATCGAGGGCCAGCTCAAGCAGGTCCAGCGCCGCTACGACGCGGCCACCGAGAAGGCGCTGCTGACCGTGCTGCTGGGCCGTTACCAGCAGCTGCCGGAGGCGCAGCGCGTGCCGGCCTTCGATGCCGCCTTCGGCCGCACCCCGGCCGAACTGGCCAAGGCGCTGGACGCGCTGTACGGCGCGACCACGCTGGGGACCGAAAGCGAGCGCCTGTCGCGCTTCGCTGCCGCGCGCCAGGGCCAGCCGCTGGCCGACGATGCGCTGATCGCACTGGCCGCCAAGCTGGTGCCGGCGCAGCTGGAACTGGAGAACGCCCGCAAGACGCGCGAGGGCGATCTGCTGCGCCTGCGCCCGGCCTATATGCAGGCGCTGGCCGCCTGGCGCGCCAAGCAGGGCCGCGCCAGCTATCCCGATGCCAACAGCACGCTGCGCGTGAGCTTCGGCCGCGTGACCCCGCTGGCGCCGCGCGATGCGGTGGCCTATGCGCCGCTCACCACGGTGGCCGGCATCGTGGAGAAGAACACCGGCACGGTGCCGTTCGATGCACCCAAGCCGCTGCTGGAGGCGATCGCCAAGGGCGATTTCGGCAGCACCGCCGACCCGGTGCTGAAGACCCAGACCGTGGACTTTTTGACCAACCTGGATACCACCGGCGGCAACTCCGGCTCGCCCGTGCTCAACGCCAAGGGCGAGCTGA
This sequence comes from Pseudoxanthomonas sp. SORGH_AS_0997, assembly GCF_031453535.1. Taxonomy (NCBI): domain Bacteria; kingdom Pseudomonadati; phylum Pseudomonadota; class Gammaproteobacteria; order Lysobacterales; family Lysobacteraceae; genus Pseudoxanthomonas; species Pseudoxanthomonas sp. SORGH_AS_0997. The sequence goes on along the minus strand of NZ_JAVIZI010000001.1, from coordinate 3,802,790 downwards.
TGGGCCTGAACTTCGACAGCAACTGGGAAGCGGTCAGCGCCAGCTGGTGGTACGACCCGCGCTACAAGCGCGCCATCCACGTCGATGCGCGCTACATCCGCTGGCTGCTGGCCAAGGTCTATCCGGCCCCTGCCCTGCTGCGCGAGATGGGCGTGCCGGCGCAGTAGGTCCTGCTCCTGCCCCCTCCCTTTCGCCGCAGGCGAAGGGGAGGGCTGGGGAGGGGTGCTTTTGCTCTTCGCTTTGAGATCTGCGCGACCTGACACAACCCCCTCCCAGCCTCCCCCTGCTGCGCAAGGGGAGGGGCAGCACGCTGCACCCTGCTTGGCCTTCTGGCCCAGTAAGCCCACAAACCCAAGGCGCTGCACCGCTTCTGCCCCCTCCCTTTCGTCGTAGACGAAGGGGAGGGCTGGGGAGGGGTGCTTTTGCTCTTTGCTTTGAGATCTGCGCGACCTGACCCAACCCCCTCCCAGCCTCCCCCTGCTGCGCAAGGGGAGGGGCAGCGCGCTGTGCTTGTTAGGCCTTCTGGACCAGTAAGCCTACAGACCCAAGCGGCTGCACCGCTTCTGCCCCCTCCCTTTCGCCGCAGGCGAAGGGGAGCTCGAAGTCGCGATCTAGCGACTGAGGGGGATGGGTGCTTTTGCTCTTTGCTTTGAGATCTGCTCGACCCAGGATCGCCTCGCAGTTGCCGGTGGTCTCAAGGTGCAGAATCCTGCTTTCCCCGATCCCCCCACAGGGAGTATGCCGCAGTGACCCAGACCGCCAACGTGATCGCCGTGGATCACACGGGCTTTGCCGTTTCCTCGCTGGACGAGGCCATTCGCTTCTGGACGCAAGCGCTCGGCTTCACGCTGCGGCGGCAGTCGGAGATGGGAGGCGAGTTTCTACGTCAGGTCACAGGGGTGGACGATCCGAGCGTGCGGACCGCGATCGTCGAGGCGCCGGACGGGTTCGTGATTGAACTGCTGCAGTACTCCGGAGGCGGCGAGCATGGAGCCGTACCGGAGAGCGCAGGTGCGATCGGCGCCGCGCACCTGGCGCTGGCCGTGAAGGACATCCACGCCGCCATCGCGCGCGTCGAGGCGGCGGGTTGGAAAGCGAAAGGCAGCCCACAGCCGATACCCGGCGGGCCGCGCAAGGGGACGTTGGTTGCCTATGTCACCGGCCCCGATCGCATCACGATCGAGTTCATGCAGCCGCCAGCGGAATGACCGGGCGCGTGAGAGGCCTAGCCGCGCCTGCAGTCCAAGTGATTAGCAGCACTTCGTTCGACGATGTCGCCGCGCTGGGGCGCAATCCAACGGGAACTGCGATTAGCGAACCAGTCAGTGAAAAGACTGCTGCTCTTCGGTAGAAATCGCCTCGGCTGAGCAACCCCCTCCCGGCCTCCCCCTGCTGCGCAAGGGGAGGGGCGGAGCGTGGGCTAGGTGACCTTCTTGAAGACCGTGATGCCCAGGACGAACAGGATCACGGCGATGATGATGAAGGCCCAGAACAGGAACTTGGCGATGGCGAACGCGCCGCCGGCGATGCCGCCGAAGCCGAGTACGCCCGCTACCACACCGATGATGGCGAAAATCAGCGCCCACTTGAGCATGGGATGTCTCCTTGCACGGTCAGATGACGGCACCCTAGCCAGCGCGCGGTGCGCATCGGGTGAGGACACGCAGACGCGATGCTCACATCCTGCGTAGCCCGGTCCGCAACGACCGCGCGGGCGCGTTGCTGAGGTATCCCATAGCCCGCGCGGGCCGGCGCATGCTGACGGCCCGCCAACCTAGCAATCCCTGCAATCCTCCTGGCCTCTGGCCTCTGGCCTCGGGCACGAGTCTCCCGCGCAATCCCGCCCTAAACCAACGAACCGCCCGCCAACGCCCCACGCGCCGGCTGACGCTGCGCTCAGCGCATCAACGGCGCGTGCTGCTGCACATCCTGCTCGCGCGACTGCACCTGCGGCGGTGGCGCCTGCGGGACCTGCAGGGCCTGTGCGCTCTGCTCCAGCGGCTGGCGGCTGGCCTGGGCGCTTTCGACATGGCTGCGCAGGGCGTCGGGCGCGCCCGGCTGGCCCTGGACCGAGAACAGCCGGCCATCGCGGCCTTCATGCACGCTGTCGATCCGGTGCAGGCCGTCCTGCTGCGCCTGTGCCGCCATCGCCGCGGCGGTCTGGCGGAAGGCCATCCCGTCCAGGACGGCACCGGTCTGCGTGCGTCCCAGGCCTTGCGCGGCATCATCGTAGAGGCGGTTGCCGGATAGCCCGTCAGGCGCCGCGGCCGGCACGCCGAGCCGTGGCTTGGCGCTGGTATCGACATACGTCGCGCTGGTGGAGACCTGGCCCTTGGACACACCCAGCGCCTTGAGGTCGACCTCGATCTGCGGCGCGCCCTTGCCCGGGTGGTAATGCGCCTCGGCCTGGCCGGCATAGTCGAGCAGTTGGGAGACGTTCTGCTGCGGGTAGCCGCGCGCTTCGTAGAAGTAGGTGTTGACCGCGGCCAGGTTCTCCTTGGTCTCCGCCATCTTCAGCCCGTCCAGCGTGATGCCCGGACGCGGCGTGTAGGTCGGGTTGGCCGGCGTGCCGCCCTTCTGGATGTACGGATCCATGTCGCTGGGCGAGGTGTTGTAGACATCGCGCAGCGTCGCCTTGGGATTGTCCTTCAGCACCTGGGCGACCACGACGTTGTAGCCGGTCAGTTCGGCATGCGTCTCCAGGCTGCGCGAGGTCTCGTTGAACTGCTTGATCACCGCGGTGTAGTCGTGGACCTTGCCGCCGCTGCCGGCCAGCGCATTGACGCCTTTCTCCAGGCTGGCGTCCGAGGTCATGATCTGCGCGCGATCGGCCGCGTGCTTGACCTCGTGGCCCAGAGTGAAGCGCACCGAGTTGAGCATCTCCGGGTCGGTGCGCGCGATGTGCAGCTGGCTGGGGGAAATCTGGATGGTGCGCGAATCGCCCATGTAGACGCCCAGCGCGCCGTTGACGTTGAGCGCCTCGATCCTGTCCAGCTGCTTCTTCTCGATCGCGTCGAGCACATTGGCCTTCAGGCCCGGCGTGCTGTCCAGCACGGCCTTGAGGTCTTCCCCCGGATGCACGCTGCCGCTGGCATTGGCCTTGTCGAAGGCATCCAGCATCGACTGCAGCTGCTGTTCCGGGGTGAGCGAGGGCTTGCCTGCGACGTGCTTGTCGTTCATGTCCTAGTCCTCGCCAACGCTACTGGTAGACGCCGATCACCATGGACGCCACGCAGTCCGGCGCAGGCGAGGCGCCGCGCGCGGGGCGGACATGCAGGTTCACGCTCACGCCCTGGCGGGTGAAGTACCAGGCTTCGTTGCCGCGGTGACCGGCCGGCAGGTGCTGGCCGGAGAAGCCGGCGGCCGCCAGCGCGCTGCGGTAGCCCTCGACGCTGGCGCAGGGCGCGGCCGCATCGTCGGGTTCGAAGGAGAGCAGCAGGCTGTCGACCTGGCCGGAGGCGTTCTTGTGCGAGGACACCAGGCTGTAGCGGCCCTGGCCTGCGACCGGGCCGGCGATGCCATAGATCGTCGGGTCTTCGGCATTGACCTCCACCTCCACGCCCGTCAGGCGCTGCAGCTGCGCCGGTGCGAGATCCTCGCGGCTGTGGATGCCGTCGATCAGGCGCAGGACGCGCTGGTTGAGATCGTCCAGGCTCAGGGGCATCGCGGTGGTGGCATTCATCATCGGATCCTTCGAAGGGATGGAAGCGGCGGCGGGGGCGGCGTCCGGACGCGTCGGTGTCGCGCAGCCCGTGGTCGCAAGGCCGCTCAGGGCCAGCCAGATCAGGCGCAGGGAGACGACGGCGGCAGATGGGGTCGGACGGTGCATGGAGATCGGTCTCGCTGCGAGAGAGAGGCCACCCCCGGATGGCCCGGTTCACCTTCTAGCAGCGCCCCGGAAAGGGGTCAAACCCGTCAGCCGCGACGTCTGTCCCAGCTTCAGTGTCTTCACCGGAAGAACTGGCTCGGCGTCTGCCCGAAGCGGCGCTTGAACATGGTCGCGAACGCGCTGGGGCTGTCGTAGCCCAGCGACAGCGCCACATCGATCACCTTCTCGCCCACCGCCAGGCGCTCCAGCGCGCGCAGCAGCCGCGCCTGCTGGCGCCACTGGCCGAAGGTCATGCCCAGCTCGCGCTGGCACAGGCGCTGGATCGTCTTGACGTCCACGTCCAGGCGCGCGGCCCAGTCCTGCAGGGTGGAGGCATCGTCGGGCGCCTGTTCCAGCTGGCGGCCGATCGCGCGCAGCCGCGCGTCGCGTGGCTCGGGCAGATGCAGGGGCAGCACCGGCAGGGTCTGCAGTTCGTCCAGGATCAGGCGCATGAGCCGGCCATCGCGCGAGTCGGCCGCGCACGGCGAGGCGACCTCGGCCGCGGCATGGATCAGCGCGGCCAGCAGCGGCGTCACCGAGACGGTCGAAGGCGCCTTCGGCGCGGCCGGCAGCGCGCCGGGCAGGATGTACAGGCTGCGCATGCGCACCAGGCCGATGCAGTGCACCTGATGCCCGACGCCCGCCGGCATCCACAGCGCGCGCGTGCTCGGCACCACCCAGCGGCCATCGCCGGCGCGCACCGCCAGCACGCCGCCTTCGGCGTAGACCAGCTGGTGCCGGTCGGGATGGTGGTGCAGCGGAATCCGCGTGTCGGCCGGGTAATCGCGGGCCAGGCAGGTCACCGGCACGTCGGCGGCCGCCCCGACGCGGCGGGATTCACCCAAGCCATCGATGTCCTTTTCGCGGGAGGTCATGACCAGATCGCGCAAGAAAGGCGTCGGCCGCGACTTTACCATGCGCCCCCTGCCCGTCCCGGACCGTGCCGCCGTCATGTCGACCACCACCGCGCCCCTGCCCGCCCAGCCCGCCACGTCAGCGCCCGCGCGCGGCCCGGTCGCGGTGGGCGTGCTCGCCGCGCTGACCGGCTCGCACCTGGTCAACGACATGATGCAGTCGCTGATCCTGGCGCTGTATCCGATCCTCAAGGGCCAGTTCCAGCTCAGCTTCGCCCAGGTCGGCCTGATCACCCTGACCTATCAGCTCACCGCTTCGCTGTTCCAGCCGCTGATCGGCCTGCGCACCGACCGCAAGCCGGCGCCGTACTCGCTGCCGATGGGCATGGGTTCCACGCTGTGCGGTCTGTTGCTGCTGGCCTATGCGCCCAACTTCGTCATGGTGCTGTGCGCGGCGATGCTGGTGGGCATCGGCTCGGCGGTGTTCCATCCCGAGTCCTCGCGCATCGCGCGGCTGGCCTCGGGCGGGCGGCATGGGCTGTCGCAGTCGGTGTTCCAGGTCGGCGGCAATACCGGCACGGCCATCGGCCCGCTGATCGCCGCAGCGGTGATCGTGCCCAACGGGCGCACCAGCGTGGCCTGGTTCGCCGGTGCGGCGCTGATCGGCATGGGCCTGCTGACCTATGTCGGGCGCTGGTACGGGCTGCAGCTGGCGCGCAGCGCGGCCAGGCCCAAGGCGGCGGCGCCGGCCGGCATCGCGCCGCTGCCGCGGCGCACGGTGGCCTGGGTGATCGGCGTGCTGCTGGTGCTGATCTTCAGCAAGTACTTCTACATCGCCGGCATCAGCAGCTACTACACCTTCTTCCTGATCCAGAAGTTCCACCTGTCCGTGCCCAGCGCGCAGCTGCATCTGTTCGGCTTCCTGCTGGCCTCGGCGGCGGGCACGCTGATCGGCGGGCCGGTGGGCGACCGCATCGGCCGCAAGCCGGTGATCTGGGCCTCGATCCTGGGCGTGGCGCCGTTCGCGCTGCTGCTCCCCTACGCCAGCCTGGGCTGGACCACGGTGCTGACGGTGATCATCGGCTTCGTGCTGTCCTCGGCGTTCTCGGCGATCCTGGTCTATGCGCAGGAGCTGATGCCGACCCGCATCGGCACGGTGTCCGGGCTGTTCTTCGGCTTCGCCTTCGGCATGGGCGGGCTGGGCGCGGCGGTGCTGGGCGTGCTGGCCGACCACACCAGCATCTTCTGGGTCTACCAGGTGATCTCGTTCCTGCCGCTGCTGGGCATCGTGGCCGCCTTCCTGCCCAACCGCCGGCACGCCTGAGCCGGCGTGCGGCCCGGCCCGCGCGGCAGCAGCTACCGCGCGCCGAGGCCGCGGATCAGCAGGACCAGGATCACCGCGACGACGACCAGCAGCACCGGCACCCACCGCCGGACGCCCGACCGTCGGGTTCGCGCATTCGCATCACCTGGCAATCCCGCCGCCTCCGGCGGTCGACGCGTATGACGCGTCGTGGCCTCGGCTGGGCGAGCGAACGAGGACTGCGCCAGGGTCAGCTGGGTCAGCCGCGTCATGTAGCGGTCGGCGAAGGCGATCTGCTCGGCCTCGGGCAACTGCTGGACGACGGCCTCCAGCGCGCGGCCGGCCTGGCGCAGCATCCGATCCTGTGGGCCTGCGAATTCGCGCGCGTGCTGTTCTGCCAACTGCTCTGGATCGGGGATCATGGTGACGTCCTGTCATGGGTGGTACTTCCGAGTCGGGCGGCGATCCACGGCCCTTAGTTCTTCTAGCAGCGGCTCGGCATCGCGTCAAACCGCAATTTGGACATCCGCGATGAAAGTCAACCGCTTGGACTGACGCACGCAGGAAGCCACAATCGCCGGCCCTGTAGTCCCGGTTGAACCACGCAATGGCAGCACTCTCCGCGGCGCTCGCGCGCCAGATCGCCCAGACCATCGCCGACGAGATCGGCGCGCAGGCCGCGCAGGCGCAGGCCGCCATCGCCCTGCTGGACGAAGGCGCCACGGTCCCGTTCATCGCGCGCTACCGCAAGGAAGTCACCGGCGGCCTGGACGACACCCAGCTGCGCACGCTGGAAACGCGCCTGGTCTACCTGCGCGAGCTGGAAGACCGCCGCGCCGCGATCCTGGCCAGCATCGACGAGCAGGGCAAGCTGACCGACGAACTGCGCAACGAACTGCTTGCCGCCGACAGCAAGTCGCGCCTGGAAGACCTCTACCTGCCCTACAAGCCCAAGCGCCGTACCCGCGCGCAGATCGCGCGCGAGGCCGGCCTGGAGCCGCTGGCCGACGGCCTGCTGGCCGACCCCACGCGCGTGCCGGAGGACTTCGCCGCCGGCTTCGTCGATGCCGACAAGGGCGTGGCCGACGCCAAGGCCGCGCTGGAAGGCGCGCGCGCCATCCTGATGGAGCGCTGGGGCGAGGACGCCGCGCTGCTGGGCGAACTGCGCACCTGGCTGCAGGACAACGGCGTGATCCGCGCCCGCGTGGTGGAAGGCAAGGAAGACGCCGGCGCCAAGTACCGCGACTACTTCGACCACAGCGAGGCGCTGGCCAAGATCCCCTCGCATCGCCTGCTGGCCCTGTTCCGCGCGCGCCGCGAGGAGTTCATCCAGCTCGACCTGGAGCCCGGCGCCGACGTCGAGGCCGGCAACGCCTATGCCGAAGGCCGCATCGCGCGCGCGGCCGGCATCGACCACCGCGGCCGCCCGGCCGACGCCTGGCTGGCGCAGGCCTGCCGCCTGACCTGGCGCGCCAAGCTGCACCTGCACCTGATGCTGGACCTGTTCAACCAGGCGCGCGAGAAGGCCGAAGGCGAGGCCATCGAAGTGTTCGGCGACAACCTCAAGGACCTGCTGCTGGCCGCCCCGGCCGGCCCCAAGACCGTGCTTGGCCTGGACCCCGGCATCCGCACCGGCTGCAAGGTCGCCGTGGTCGATGCCACCGGCAAGCTGGTGGCTACCGACACCATCTACCCGCACGAACCCAAGCGCCAGTGGGAGCAGTCGCTGCAGACGCTCAAGCGCCTGTGCCAGCAGCACGACGTGGCGCTGATCGCCATCGGCAACGGCACCGCCAGCCGCGAGACCGACAAGCTGGCCGGCGAGGTCATCAAGGCCTGCAACAATCCCAAGCTGCAGAAGATCGTGGTCAGCGAGGCCGGCGCCTCGGTGTATTCGGCTTCGGAAACCGCGGCCAAGGAATTCCCCAACCTGGACGTGTCGCTGCGCGGCGCGGTGTCCATCGCCCGCCGCCTGCAGGACCCGCTGGCCGAGCTGGTGAAGATCGAACCCAAGGCCATCGGCGTGGGCCAGTACCAGCACGACGTGGACCAGTTCCGCCTGGCGCGCGCCCTGGACGCGAAGGTGGAGGACTGCGTCAACGCGGTCGGCGTGGACGTCAACACCGCCTCGGCCGCGCTGCTCACGCGCGTGTCCGGCCTGTCCCAGGCCGTGGCCGAGAACATCGTGGTCTACCGCGACCAGCACGGCCCCTACCCCACCCGCAAGGCACTGCTGAAGGTGCCGCGCCTGGGCGAGAAGACCTTCGAGCAGTGCGCCGGCTTCCTGCGCATCAACGACGGCGAGCAGCCGCTGGACGCCTCCGCGGTGCACCCGGAGGCCTATCCGGTGGTCGAGCGCATCCTGGCCCAGGCCGACGGCAAGACCATCAAGCAGATCATCGGCGACACCGCCTTCCTGCGCGGGCTCAAGGCCGAGCGCCTGACCGATGAGACCTTCGGCGTGCCCACCGTGCGCGACATCCTCAAGGAACTGGAGAAGCCCGGACGCGACCCGCGCCCGGAGTTCAAGGCCGCGCGCTTCGCCGAGGGCGTGGAGGACATCAAGGACCTGCGCGAAGGCATGATCCTGGAAGGCGTGGTGAGCAACGTGGCCGCCTTCGGCGCGTTCGTGGACATCGGCGTGCACCAGGACGGCCTGGTCCACATCTCCGCCCTGTCCGACACCTACGTCAAGGACCCACGCGAAGTGGTCAAGGCCGGCGACATCGTCAAGGTCAAGGTGCTCGAGGTGGACGTGGCGCGCAAGCGCATCGCCCTGACCCGCCGCCTGGACGACGTCCCCGGCGCCCCCACCAGCGGCCCGCGCGAGGACCGCACTGCGCGGGGCAATGAACGTGGCGGCGCGCGCCACGGCGGCGGCAACGCACGGCCGCCCAAGCCCACCGCACCGCCTGCGGACAATGCGCTAGCTGCGGCGTTTGCTCGGGCGCGGGGGAAGTGATTGCGCGCGTGCGGCCCAAACACGGGTGATTCGCACGCACTCGCCCAACCCAGGTCCGTCATCCCCGCGCAAGCGGGGATCCAGGGACTTTCGCGCGGACGCTGACGGCACCATCGTCGATGGGCGAGCCAGCATCCGCGGCTTGTCGCAGCCTGCGCGACCAGCACGCGTAGACTCCGAACCAGCCTAGCCGACAGAGGCGGTGCGCAGGTGTGTACCGGTCGGGGGCGTGTCGCCATGGAAGATCTGTCACCGTCGGACTTAAAGACGATCCTGCATTCCAAGCGGGCCAATCTTTACTACCTCCAGCATTGCCGCGTCCTGGTCAACGGCGGCCGGGTCGAATACGTCACCGACGCAGGCAAGCGATCGCTGTACTGGAACATCCCGATCGCCAACACCACCACGATCCTGCTTGGCACCGGCACCTCGGTCACGCAGGCGGCGATGCGCGAACTGGCAAAGGCCGGCGTGCTGGTCGGCTTCTGCGGAGGTGGTGGCACGCCGCTGTTCACCGCCAACGAGATGGACGTCGAGGTGGCCTGGTTCTGCCCGCAGAGCGAGTACCGGCCGACCGAGTACCTGCAGGCCTGGGTACGGTTCTGGTTCGACGACGACTTGCGCCTGGCGGCGGCGAAGGCCTTCCAGCAGGCGCGCGCGCGACGCATTGGCGAACAGTGGCGGCATCGCGCGCTGCGCGAGGCCGGGTTCGCGCCGGACACCGCTCGGCTCGACGCGCTGCTCGCGCGCACGGCCGGGCAGATCGAGCTCGCGCAGGACAGCACCGCGCTGTTGACCGAGGAAGCGCGCCTGACCAAGGCGCTGTTCAAGCTGGCGGTGGACACGGTCGGCTATGGCGAATTCACCCGCGCCAAGCGCGGCACGGGCAGCGATCCGGCCAACCGCTTCCTCGACCACGGTAACTATCTGGCCTACGGCCTGGGCGCCACCGCCGCCTGGGTGCTGGGGCTGCCGCACGGGCTGGCGGTGCTGCATGGCAAGACCCGGCGCGGCGGACTGGTGTTCGACGTGGCCGACCTGGTCAAGGATGCCAGCATCCTGCCGCAGGCCTTCGTCTCGGCCATGCGCGGCGATGACGAGCAGACCTTTCGCCGCGGCTGCATCGAGGCGCTGACCCGCAGCGAGTCGCTGGACTTCATGATCGATAAGCTCAAGGCGGTCGCGCTGGACATCGCCGCGCAGGTCAAGGCATGAACATCCTGCTGGTGTCCGAGTGCGACAAGCGCGCCCTGACCGAAACCCGGCGCATACTCGACCAGTTCGCCGAACGTCGCGGCGAACGCACCTGGCAGACGCCGATCACCCAGGCCGGATTGGACGCGCTGCGCCGGCTGCTGCGCAAGACCGCACGCAAGAACACCGCCGTGGCCTGCCATTGGATCCGCGGCCTGGACCACAGCGAACTGCTGTGGATCGTCGGCGATGCGCGCCGTTTCAACGCCGAGGGCGCGGTGCCCACCAACACCACCGTGCGCAACGTGCTGCGAGGCGAGGACGAGAACGACTGGCACAGCGCCGAGGACATCCGCCTGCTCGCCCAGCTTGGCGCCCTGCTGCACGACCTGGGCAAGGCCAGCCTCGCCTTCCAGCGACGCCTGCGCGGTCAGCTGCAGGAAAAAAATCTATATCGCCACGAGTGGGTCTCGCTGCGGCTGTTCCAGGCCTTCGTCGGCGACGACGACGATGCGGGCTGGCTGGCGCGGCTGGCAGCGGCGGAGTACGACCAGACCTCGTGGACCGCGCCGGGCCGCTACCTGCGGGACGGCGTCGATCCCGGCATCGAACGTCACCCGTTCCGGTCTATGCAGGCGCGCGCGCCACTGGCGGCCGCCGTGGCCTGGTTGATCGTCACCCACCATCGCCTGCCGGTGATCCCCGCGCGGAACGAGGACGGCACCCAGGCCCGGCTGGGGCGGCGTGCCTCGGAGTTCAGGCACGCCTGGCTCACCACGCCGTTGGCGGAGGTCGCCCACGACTGGAACGAGGTGCGGCCCGCAGCCGGCGCCGATGCGAAGCCGTACTGGGAACTGGCCGGTGAGCTGCCCGTCATCGCCGCGGGATGGCGCACGCAGGCGGCGCGACTGGCGCGCCGGCTCGCAGCTCTGCGCGGCCGACGCGACGGTGACTGGCTCGGCAATGCCTACGTCATGCATCTGGCGCGGCTGTGCCTGATGCTGGCCGACCACCATTACTCCAGCCTGAGCCTGAACAAGGCGGGCCAGCCGGTCGCCGCACGCCAAGGCTTCGTACGGAGCGGGCAGACGCTCTTCGCCAATACCGCAAAGAACCTCCACGGCGAACGCATCGCCAACCAGTCGCTGCTTGAGCACCTGCTCGGCGTCGCCCACAGCGCCGGCCTGATCGCCCATGCCCTGCCAGGCTTTGAACGCCACCTGCCACGGCTGGCCCAGCATCGAGGCCTGCGCAAGCGCAGTGCCGATCCGCGCTTCTCCTGGCAGGACAAGGCCTTCGATGCCGCGGCCAGTCTGCGCGGGCAGGCCGTCGAACACGGTGCCTTCGTGGTCAACATGGCCTCCACTGGTTGCGGCAAGACCCTGGCCAACGCGCGCATCCTGTATGCCCTGGCGGATCCGCAGCTTGGCCTGCGCGCCAGCTACGCGCTCGGCCTGCGCACGCTGACCCTGCAGACCGGCCGCAGTTACCGCCACGACCTGCACCTGGGCGACGACGAGCTGGCGGTGCTGGTCGGCGGATCGGCCAGCCGCGCGCTGTTCGAATTCCACGAGCGTCAGGCCGAAGCCGGTGGCTCGGCTTCGGTGCAGTCGCTGCTGGAGGAAGACAGCCGCGTGCTCTACGACGGCAACGTGGCCGACCACCCGCTGCTGTCGCGCGCCCTGGCCGATGCCGACATCCGCAAGCTGCTTTCCGCGCCGATGCTGGTCTGCACGGTGGACCACCTGGCGCCCGCAACCGAGGCCCTGCGCGCCGGGCGCCAGATCGCGCCGATGCTGCGGCTGATGAGCGCCGACCTGGTGCTGGACGAACTGGACGACTACGACCTCGACGATCTGCCGGCGCTGACGCGGCTGGTGCACTGGGCCGGCATGCTCGGCACGCGGGTGGTGCTGTCGTCGGCGACGCTGCCGCCGGCGCTGGTGGAGGGCATGTTCATGGCTTACCGGGCCGGACGCCGCCTCCATCGCCGCAATCGCGGTGCCGACGGCGGCCGCGATGAAGCGCCGGTCGAGGTGCCATGCCTGTGGACAGACGAGTTCGGCGTGCACGTGCAGACCTGCCCTGACGATGCGACATTCGCTGCGGGGCATCGGTCCTTCGTCGACAAGCGCGTCCCCAGGCTGGAACAAGACGAGCCACTGCGCCTGGCCGAAGTCATCCAGCTGCCCGTCGTCGCACAACAACGCGAACGCATCCGCAGCGACTTTGCCGCCCATTTGCATCGCGCCTGCCTGCGTCTCCACGCCGATCACGCCAACGTCGACCCGATCAGCGGCAAGCGAGTCAGCTTTGGCATTGTGCGCATGGCCAACATCGACCCGCTGATCGATGTCGCCTGCGCCCTGCACATACAAGGCGCGCCGGAAGGGACGCAAATCCACTTGTGCGCTTACCACGCGCGCTTTCCGCTGGTGCAGCGCTCGGCTATCGAGCAGATGCTCGATACCGCGTTCAATCGCCGCAACAAGGACGCCATCTGGCGAATGCCCTCCGTACGAGCCGCGCTCGACGCGCATTCGGCACCTGATCAGCTGTTCGTGGTGCTGGCCTCGCCGGTGTGCGAAGTGGGCCGCGACTGGGATGCGGACTGGGCCGTAGTCGAACCCTCCTCGATGCGATCACTGATCCAACTGGCCGGCCGCGTACAGCGGCATCGCCGCTGCGCGCCGCGTACGGCGAACGTCCTGGTGTTCGACACCAATCTGAAAGCACTTGAGTCACCAGGCAGCGGAAGGCCCGCCTTCTGCCTGCCAGGATTCGAGAAGCGCACCGCGGACGAACGCTTTCTGCTGGCCTCGCACCGTCTCACCGATGTGCTACGCGCGCAGGACTTCCATCGCGTGGATGCCATCGCGCGGATCCGCCCGCGCGCCGAGACCGACTGGCGGCCGCGCCACGACCTGGTCGATCTGGAACAGGCACGCATCGCCGCCAGCATGCGCCCCTACCACGCGCCTACGGCAGCGGGTTCTTCGCGCCGTGCGCCGCCACCTTCGCCGGAATCTGAACCCGATCATGCGCCGCTGGGGTGGCGATATCCGCAGGCAGCGCTGATCGGCGTACTGCCGCAGCAGCAGCCCTTCCGCAACGACCGCGAGCCCAAGACTACGCTGGTGTTCCTGCCCGGCGAGGAAGAGGACGAATGGATTCCGTATCGCGTCGAGGAGGCGCTGGAGCGCGGCGGCCAGTCGCCCTACGTTCCGGCGTGCGAACTGCTGCACGAGATCGCCTTGGAACCGGCCCCGGGCATTGCCGTCTGGGGCGGTTTCGAATTGCCCACATTGCTGACCGAACAGGCCGGGGCATTGGACCGCCCTCTGGCCGCCATCGCACCGGCGTACACGATGCTGCAACTGCCGCGCAGCGACCAAGGCTGGCGCTGGCATCCTTGGCTGGGCTTCACCCGCAGGCGCTGAGGCGGCTCAATGCCAGGGATCGACCAACGCGATGCCGCAGTCGGCGAAATCCCGCACGTTGCGGGTCGCCAAGGTCGCGCCGTGCGCTTGGACGATGCCGGCGATCATCTCGTCCGATTGCGATACCGAGGCCCCGCGTCTGCGCCGCGCCACGGCGATCCCGACATGGGCATCGGCGGCGCGGTCGTCGTAGGGAAGAATCCGTCCCGACAGGCGTTCGTCGAGGAGGCGCGCCAGCCCCTGGAGCAGCACCTGCTTGCGCCGCCCTTCGGGCATGCGGTGCACGCCGAACAGCAACTCGTAGCGCGTAATGGCAGTAGTGAACAGCACGTCGCCCGGGTGCTGTGCCATCCAGGCCAGCACCCGGGCCTCGGGCGCAGGCTTGAACAGCTCCGAGATAACGTTGGTGTCCAGCACGATCACGGGTCGTACTCGCCCCCACTGAAGTCCGGCGGCTCACGCAGCGGGATGCGCTGCGGAAGCTCCAGCTCGACCCCACCGAAAGGTTCGACCAGGGCGCGGATGTCCTCCACCAGCGCGCGCCCGCTCGGCGGCTCGGTCTTGAGCGCGTTGCGCAGGATGCTGCGCGCCTCCTCCTCCATCGACTGCCCGTGGCGCGCCGCCCGCAGACGCAGGCGCGCCTTCAGTTCGTCGTCGAGGTTGCGAATGGTCATGGTGGCCATGGAGAGCCCTCCGGAGTGACTGCAATGATTGCATTGTAGTCACTCCCGGAGGGAAGAACTGCCTGCGCGGCAGCAAGTTCAAGAGCGAGCGTCATTAGCGCTACAGACTTTCTGAGCTGCCTACGCGGCAGCGAGCCCGGCCCAGGACTTGATCCCGACAATCCGGTGCCCCTATAGTACCAGCCGAAGCTTAATTCTTAGAACATCATTTTCACTACAGACGGTTAAAAGCCCGGACTTACGAGCAGGTAAGTCCGGGACTGCAGCAGCCGGGTGGAGCCGGGGCCCACGCACAGGGTTCAGATGTGCGATGCCGAGGGTGCAGGAAGTGATCGAAACGACGCATCGACGCTTCATCAGAAGATGCGATTGAGGGCCAAGCCCTCCAACACTCCCTGCGGCGGCTAGCTGCCGCAGGGATTCTACAGGCATGCCCCGGACGGGGCGTATGAAAGGACTCATATGACCGAAGAGCTACACCCCACTTCTCGGGCCGGGCGTTTTCGCCAGGCCATCGCCGCCTTCATCGAGACCCGCCGCGCGGCCAAGCTGAAGGGACAGGAGGACGCAGCCGGGGCCGCGTCCAAGTACGACTACGCCACCTGGCTCGCCGATGCCGCGCGCCGGGTGGGGCAGATCCAGGCGGTCACCCACGTGCTCAAGGCCACCCATCCGGACGCGCGCGGCAGCAGCCTGCACGTTGCGCCGGGCGGCCTGCCGGCGCACGCCGAGATCGGCAGCCATGTGCTGGGCAAGGACTATGCCGAGGACGTGGTCGGCAACGCCGCGGCGCTGGACGTGTTCAAGTTCCTCAAGGTCGAGGTCGAGGGCCGGCGCCTGCTGGACTGGATGCAGGCCAGCGACGCCGATCTGCTGGCCGCCCTGTCCGGCGACGCCGCGCAGGCGGCGGGTTGGATGCAGGCCTTCGCCTCGCTGGTGCGCGAGGACCAGCGGCCGGCCTCGCACCCGATGGCCAAGCAGGTCTACTGGCTGGTCGGCGACGATCCCCTGGACGATGGCGGCTATCACCTGCTGCAGCCGATGTTCTCCAGCACGCTGGCGCACGCGGTGCATACCGAGATCCAGGACGCGCGCTTCGGCGAGGCCAACACGGCCGCGCGCCAGGCCTTCCGCGCCGGCGCGCCGGCGGAGGCCGTCTATCGCGACTATCGCGGCCTGGTCGTGCGCAAGCTGGGCGGCACCAAGCCGCAGAACATCTCCCAGCTCAACAGCGAGCGCGGCGGCGTGAACTACCTGCTGCCGTCCTTGCCGCCGCCGGCGTGGGCGCCGCGCGGCAGCAACCTGTTCAAGCGCGAGTCCGCCTTCGATGAGCTGCTCCGGTTCGGCGGGGTGCGCGAGCTGGTGTATGCGCTGGCCGACTTCCTCAAGGCCAATCCCGACCCGGTGGCGGACACCCGCGAGCAGCGCGACACCCTGGCCCAGGCGATCGCCGACGAACTGGGCATGTTCGGCGCGACGATCCGCGGCGGCTACGCGCCGGGCTGGTCGCGCGAGGCGGAATGCCAGCTGCCCGACTGCGAGCAGCTATGGCTCGACCCGGGACGGTACGACCTGGACATCCGCCACGATCCGCAGCATCCGGAGTGGACCACGCAGGACGAGGCCTTTCGCCGCGACTACGACTGGGGCGACTGGCCCGACGAACTGGCGACCCGCTTCGGACTGTGGCTCAACGGCCAGCTGCGCAAGCGCGGAGACGATGCCCTGGTGGGGCTCAACGAGCCGGAGATGCGCCATTGGGCCAAGCAGGCGGTCCTCGATGTCGCCTGGCCGGTACCCATGCAGCGCCGCGCAAACAGAGGTGCGGCATGAGCGCCCTGCCCCGCTTCACCCATCTGATGGTGCTGCCGCACCTGCGCGTGCAGAACGCCAATGCGATCTCCAGCCCGCTGACCCACGGCTTTCCTTCCATGACGGCCTTCCTCGGCCTGATGTGGGCGCTGGAGCGCAAGGCACGCCAGGCAGGACTGGCGCTGGAGTTCAACGCCGTCGGCGTGGTCAACCATGGCTGGCAGGAACAGGTAACCGAGGGCGGCTTCGTCAAGTCCTTCCGCCTAACCCGCAACCCGGTGGACAAGGACGGCAGCACCGCCGCCATCGTCGAGGAGGGCCGCATCCACCTCGACCTGAGCCTGGTCCTGGCGGTCCATGCCGAGCACTGGGACGCGCAAGCACAGGCGGCAGATGTCTCACGCATCGCCGAGCTGCTGGCCGGCATGCGCGTGGCCGGCGGCAGCGTGCTGGCGCCCGCTCATCCCATGGCGTGGCGCCAGCGTCCCTGGCTGGCCGGGATCACCGGCAGCGAGGAGGATCGGCGCAAGGCGTTCCGCGAGGTCTGCCTGCGGCTGCTGCCCGGCTCGGCGCTGGTCGCACGCGACGACCTGCTCGACGCGCGCCTGTCCCAGCTGCGCGCGGCGGCGCCCGAGACCACGCGCCTGGAGGCATGGCTGTCGTTCTCACGCCTCCACTGGCGTCACGACCCACAGGCGGACCACAACAAGGGCCGCTGGGTCAGTGACCGCAGGAAGGGCAGCGGCTGGATCGTGCCGATCCCGGTGGGCTACGGCGCGCTCGGCCCGGTGCACGCTGCGGGCAGCGTGGCCCACGCCCGCGATGCCGCCACGCCGTTCCGCTTCGTCGAAAGCCTGTACTCCCTGGGCGAGTGGATCGGCACCCACCGCCTGCAGGCCCCGCACCACCTGCTCTGGTACGCCGACAGCCGCCCCGACGACGGCCTGTATCGCTGCCGCAACGACTACCGCCCTGCCGGCTCCACGGCCGATCCGCTCTCCGCTTGATGCCCATCACGACAAGGAATTCCATCATGGCAACCGAAGCCCTCAAGACCGCCTCCGTCCTCGCCTTCGAGCGCAAGCTCGACCCGTCCGATGCCCTGCTCTTCGCCGGCCCCTGGGACCAGCGCAACGACGACGCCGACTGGCAGCCGGTCCTGGTTCGCGAGAAATCCGTGCGCGGCACCATCTCCAACCGCCTCAAGACCAGCGGCCAGGATCCGGCCAAGCTGGACGCGGCCATCCAGAGCCCCAACCTGCAGACCGTGGACGTGGCCGCGCTGCCCGCCGATGCCGACACGCTGAAGGTGCAGTTCACCCTGCGCATCCTCAGCGGCGTTGGCGACCCGTCCGCCTGCAACGACGCCGGCTACCGCCGCAAGCTGCTGGACACCGTGGCCGGCTACGTCCGCGAACACGGCCTGGGCGAGCTGGCACGACGCTACGCCGCCAACCTCGCCAACGGGCGTTTCCTCTGGCGCAATCGCATCGGCGCCGAGCAGGCCGAGGTCCACGTGGCCCATCTGCAGGACGGACTTCCGGTCGCCGAGTGGCGCTTCGATGCGCTGGCCCATGCCATGCCGACGCTGGCGCCGCCGCCGGCGCAGGCCGCATCCGTGAGCGCGCTGGCCGCGGTGATCGAAGCCGGCCTTGCCGGTACAGCCCACGCGCTGTTGCGCGTCACCGCCTTCGTCCGCCTGGGTCATGGCCAGGAGGTGTTTCCTTCGCAGGAGCTCATCCTCGACCGCGGACGCGGCGACAAGAGCAAGACCTTGTACAAGATCGGAGACGACAAGGACGCCGCGGCCGCCATCCACTCGCAGAAGATCGGCAACGCCCTGCGCACCATCGACACCTGGTATCCAGGGGCCGATGAGAATGGCGCCATCGCCGTGGAGCCGTATGGCTCGGTCACGACCCAGGGCAAGGCGTACCGGCAGCCCAAGGAGAAGCAGGACTTCTACACCTTGCTGGATGCCTGGGTGCTCAAGGACAAGGTCCCGCCGGTCGAGCAGCAGCACTTCGTGATCGCCACGCTGGTGCGCGGCGGCGTCTTCGGCGAGGCGGGTTGAGGCCATGACCACGCACTTCATCGACCTGCGCGTGCTGCCCGACCCGGAGACCGGGCCGGCGCAGCTGCTGGGCGCGCTGTACGGCCGCCTGCATCTGGCCCTGGTCCGGCACCGTCGCGACGACATCGGCGTCAGCTTTCCCCACTACAGCCTCAACCCGCGGGCGCTGGGGCCCGTTCTGCGCCTGCATGGGACGGCCGAAGCCTTGCGCGGATTGATGGACACCGCCTGGCTGGGTGGCATGCGTGACCACGTTCGTATCGGCGAACTGGCGCCCGCGCCCCAGCATGCCGAGCACCGCACCCTGCAGCGACGGCAGTTCAAGACCAGCGTCGACCGCCTGCGCCGCCGCCGCATGCAGCGCAAGGGCGAGACCGCCGAGCAGGCGGCGCATGCAATTCCCGAAAGTGTCCAACGGCAACCCGACCTGCCCTATGTGCATCTGCGCAGCAGCAGCACCGCCCAGCCATTCTGCCTGTTCCTTGCCCGCGGACCACTGTGCGAGCAACCAGTGCTCGGCCCCTTCAACAGCCACGGCCTGAGCAGCAGCGTCACCGTGCCCTGGTTCTGACCCTTTTCTCCGCCGCGGGCGGACGCTCTTTGAAAATCAATTACTTGGCCACGACCCTCGGAAAAGGGGGCGTGGCCTTTTCTGCGACTATTCTTTGGGAATTCAGGGGCTTAGGAAAGGAAGTGTGTAGTTCGCTGCCGCGTAGGCAGCTCAGAAAATGCTGTGGTTGATGGATCAAGGCTACTTGACGTTCGCTGCCGCGTAGGCAGCTCAGAAAAGACGAAGCCGACCACGAAGTTCGCGAAGATGGTTCGCTGCCGCGTAGGCAGCTCAGAAAAAACAGATCCACGTTGACCAACTGCAGATATTGTTCGCTGCCGCGTAGGCAGCTCAGAAATTACGCAGATCGACGTCCTTGCGCGTCGCCTTGTTCGCTGCCGCGTAGGCAGCTCAGAAACACAACGGGAGCATCGTCCGCCAGCCAAGTGCGTTCGCTGCCGCGTAGGCAGCTCAGAAAGCCTGCCCTCTCCACCCCATCCCACGCCAGCCGTTCGCTGCCGCGTAGGCAGCTCAGAAAATGTCGGTCTCCGTAGGTGAGGGTGGGTCGCAGTTCGCTGCCGCGTAGGCAGCTCAGAAAATAGGGCGTCCACAGGCTCAGGCGCCAAATTTGTTCGCTGCCGCGTAGGCAGCTCAGAAATGCGCAGCGAGAAGGGGTGGACCGAGAAGCAGGTTCGCTGCCGCGTAGGCAGCTCAGAAAAGCATCGTGCCCGCCGACGCAAGCCTGGGCTCGTTCGCTGCCGCGTAGGCAGCTCAGAAATGGCCGAAAATCCTTGTCTCGGCGCCTTCACCGTTCGCTGCCGCGTAGGCAGCTCAGAAAGCGCTGAAAGGCTGGCAAGGGCAGCTGCCAGTGTTCGCTGCCGCGTAGGCAGCTCAGAAATGCTGCGGCTGAAGGCCCTGGGCGAAGCAGAGGTTCGCTGCCGCGTAGGCAGCTCAGAAATGCTGGCCTTCGCCGAGGTGGTGAACGATTTCGTTCGCTGCCGCGTAGGCAGCTCAGAAAGATCACAGGAGGGATGACGACCGGCGGCGTGTGTTCGCTGCCGCGTAGGCAGCTCAGAAATAAGCCGACCAAGTTCGACGGCATCTTGGTGGGTTCGCTGCCGCGTAGGCAGCTCAGAAATGCGCCGCCCATTCGTCATCCTGACCGGCATCGTTCGCTGCCGCGTAGGCAGCTCAGAAATGAAAGACGAGACGGACCGGGAGAAGAAGACCGTTCGCTGCCGCGTAGGCAGCTCAGAAAGAATCCGAACGCAAGTATCAGGAGGCCTTCGCGTTCGCTGCCGCGTAGGCAGCTCAGAAATGGGACGGCAACAAGCACACCGAGCGCGGGCAGTTCGCTGCCGCGTAGGCAGCTCAGAAATGCTCAGCTTCGCCGCGATCACGGACGACCCGGTTCGCTGCCGCGTAGGCAGCTCAGAAAATGCCTGTGGGCAGCGTCAACACGGTGGTGCCGTTCGCTGCCGCGTAGGCAGCTCAGAAACGCAGAGATGGCCGCGCGCGCAGGGCCGTAGAGTTCGCTGCCGCGTAGGCAGCTCAGAAATGGGCAAGCGCTACGACGCCGTCGCGACAGTGAGTTCGCTGCCGCGTAGGCAGCTCAGAAACGATCCAGGAGTTCAGCTTGGCTTCGTACTTCGTTCGCTGCCGCGTAGGCAGCTCAGAAAGCCACCGGCGACCAGGGCGCTGCCTCCGCCACGTTCGCTGCCGCGTAGGCAGCTCAGAAAATCGCCGCCCAGGCCGGGGAGAAGTCCAATGGGTTCGCTGCCGCGTAGGCAGCTCAGAAAAAGGATTTCCGCCGTTGGCTCACGCGGCACCAGTTCGCTGCCGCGTAGGCAGCTCAGAAACAGACGGCCGGGCATTCGTCATCCACGTCCACGTTCGCTGCCGCGTAGGCAGCTCAGAAATGAGCTGGTTCCCACGGCTCTCCGCCCTGGCCGTTCGCTGCCGCGTAGGCAGCTCAGAAATGTTGGGGCGCACTTGTAGCAAGTCGCGGTTGGTTCGCTGCCGCGTAGGCAGCTCAGAAAAGCTCGCGCATGCGCTTCGAGTGGCGGTCCAGGTTCGCTGCCGCGTAGGCAGCTCAGAAATACGAATCCTCCGTGAGGTCAGGTGACGACACGTTCGCTGCCGCGTAGGCAGCTCAGAAAGCCACCGGCAACCAGGGCGCTGCCTCCGCCACGTTCGCTGCCGCGTAGGCAGCTCAGAAATCGATCGCTCGGGCGAACCTGGGGCTGACGGGGTTCGCTGCCGCGTAGGCAGCTCAGAAAATCTCAACGATGGCCCGGCCCAGGTCGTAGGAGTTCGCTGCCGCGTAGGCAGCTCAGAAAGCAAGGTCCAGGTCGGCTTCGAGGCGTCCTCGGTTCGCTGCCGCGTAGGCAGCTCAGAAATTGTACAAGCTGACCTGGAAGGAGTGGTCTACGTTCGCTGCCGCGTAGGCAGCTCAGAAATTCCAGGATGTGCGCAGCCAGCGCGTCGATGCGTTCGCTGCCGCGTAGGCAGCTCAGAAAAGCACGGTCAGCGGGCCCGCAACCTTGAAGTTGTTCGCTGCCGCGTAGGCAGCTCAGAAAAGGCTCCTGGACGAGACCGTCCAGGCGCGCGGGTTCGCTGCCGCGTAGGCAGCTCAGAAAACTTGCGCGTGTCCGTCTCGAACACCAACTCGGTTCGCTGCCGCGTAGGCAGCTCAGAAAGAGATGACCAGGTTTGACGCGATCGGGCGCGTCGTTCGCTGCCGCGTAGGCAGCTCAGAAAGATCGATGCCGTGACGTTATCCACCCGCTGACGTTCGCTGCCGCGTAGGCAGCTCAGAAATCGGTCAGCGCCTTGACGCTGTAGTAGCTCGCGTTCGCTGCCGCGTAGCAGCTCAGAAACATCGGCGTTGCCGCTCTTGCTCGGGCTGAAGGTTCGCTGCCGCGTAGGCAGCTCAGAAAAGCTCCACGACGCCAGGCACGGCCTCGATCACGTTCGCTGCCGCGTAGGCAGCTCAGAAAAGGAAGGCGCGATGTGGCTGATCCGCGCCATCGTTCGCTGCCGCGTAGGCAGCTCAGAAAAGTTGGCGCGGCCTTAAGCAAGCCGCATAGCTGTTCGCTGCCGCGTAGGCAGCTCAGAAACGGCCATGAACGCCACCGCGGTCTGCTCAGGCGTTCGCTGCCGCGTAGGCAGCTCAGAAAAATGCTGCCGCGCGCTGCCGCCGCTGCGGTTGGTTCGCTGCCGCGTAGGCAGCTCAGAAATCGCGCGCACGGTTGGCCTCAGTAGCGCGCTTGTTCGCTGCCGCGTAGGCAGCTCAGAAAACCTCGACCAGGCCAACGAGAGCGACGTGGCGGTTCGCTGCCGCGTAGGCAGCTCAGAAATTCATGCTCAAGCCAGGTGTTTTTGAGGGCTCGTTCGCTGCCGCGTAGGCAGCTCAGAAATGAACAACCTGTACTACATCACCGACAAGTACGTTCGCTGCCGCGTAGGCAGCTCAGAAAGTGATGTCGCACGGCCGGCTCTCCTCTGCGAAGTTCGCTGCCGCGTAGGCAGCTCAGAAACTGATCGGGACGCCGAAGGCTACCTGAGCCACGTTCGCTGCCGCGTAGGCAGCTCAGAAAGAACACAATCGACAGGATCGAACGCCGCATCGGTTCGCTGCCGCGTAGGCAGCTCAGAAATGCAGACGTTCGTCGTCCCCCTGGGTTCCGAGAGTTCGCTGCCGCGTAGGCAGCTCAGAAATTCAGCCGATCAGACGCCTGCTGCTCGAAGAAGTTCGCTGCCGCGTAGGCAGCTCAGAAAAGACTGGCACCGCTAACACGCCAACCGCGTTGGTTCGCTGCCGCGTAGGCAGCTCAGAAAGCTCGAGCTCGGCGCGACGCTCGTGGCCGCGCGTTCGCTGCCGCGTAGGCAGCTCAGAAAGACCTGGCCAACACCCAGCTGCAGGCGATGGCGTTCGCTGCCGCGTAGGCAGCTCAGAAACGGCGGCCGCGGGGAGCGACGCATCGCCGGATGTTCGCTGCTGCGTAGGCAGCTCAGAAAGGCCCGACGCTGGAACAGCAGGCCAAGACCGCGTTCGCTGCCGAGTAGGCAGCTTAGAAAAGCACGTCGCCGGCGTCGGCCCAGGCGTTTAGGTTCGCTGCCGAGTAGGCAGCTCAGAAATGATCCTGTCGGGGGCGGTCTCATCCTATCCCGTTCGCTGCCGCGTAGGCAGCTCAGAAAAAGAAGGAGGCGCTGCGCTGGAAACGGGAATATGTTCGCTGCCGCGTGGGCAGCTCAGAAAGAGTACCTGGCCAGCCTGCGCCAGCTCGATCCGTTCGCCGCCGCGTAGGCAGCTCAGAAAGATCGAGGCGAGCAGGCCAGCATCGACTACACGTTCGCTGCCGCGTAGGCAGCTCAGAAAAAGAAGCCGGGGGAGAGGATCAGACCGCCGCTGTTCGCTGCCGCGTAGGCAGCTCAGAAAAGGTGCGCGGTGCTGACTTGGGACGGGCTGCCGTTCGCTGCCGCGTAGGCAGCTCAGAAAGCGCCAGCCGCACTTTCCGCACTGCATGAATCGTTCGCTGCCGCGTAGGCGGCTCAGAAAGGCCAGGACATCGACGACCGGGGTCTCGGCCGGTTCGCTGCCGCGTAGGCAGCTCAGAAATGGTCAGCGTTCATGCTGCCGTCGGCCCATGCGTTCGCTGCCGCGTAGGCAGCTCAGAAACAGGGCGCGGTGAACCGCTGCCTGCCCATGCCGTTCGCTACCGCGTAGGCAGCTCAGAAGACCACGGGCACAAGCGGAAGATGGGCGACATCGTTCGCTGCCGCGTAGGCAGCTCAGAAAGGCGACGCAGACACCGCAATGCTCGCCGGAGCGTTCGCTGCCGCGTAGGCAGCTCAGAAACCCGACCCCGACGCCTACCAGTTCGACGAACTGTTCGCTGCCGCGTAGGCAGCTAAGAAAAAGACCAGCTTGGCCGCCTATGCGGTCGCCGGTTCGCTGCCGCGTAGGCAGCTCAGAAGGTCAAGCAGACCGACAGCACGGCGGCCCAAAAAAAGGTCCGTTAGTCAAGCCCTCTCACCCTCGGGCTCAGCAATGATCACCTCAACCCCCATGCGCTGCAGCCCCTCGCGCGTGGCGGCGTCGATGCCGGCGTCGGTGATGATGGTGTGCACCTGCTCCAGCTTGGCGATGCGGTGCAGGCTGACCTTGCCGAACTTGGAGGCGTCGGTCAGCACGACCACGCGGCGGGCGTGTTCGACCATGCGCTGGTTGAGGCGGGCCTCGGAGGCGTCGTGGGTGGTCAGGCCGAACTGCAGGTCCAGGCCGTCCACGCCGAGGAACAGGGTGTCGAAGCTGTAGGCGTTGAGGCTCAGCTCGGCCTGGTTGCCCTGCAGCGACAGCGACTGCTTGCGCAGCTGGCCGCCGGAGAGCAGCACGTTGACGCCGGGCGCGGTGGCCAGTTCCCAGGCGATGTTCAGGCCGTTGGTCATCACCGACACGTCGCGATGGTCGTGCAGGTGGCGCGCCAGGGTCATGGTGGTCGAGCCGGAGTCGATGATGATGTTGTCGCCGGGCCTGACCAGCTGCGCGGCGCGCAGGCCGATGGAATCCTTCAGCGGCAGGTTGAGCGTGTCCTTCTCGTGGATGTCGCGCTCCTGCGGCGGCGTGCGCACCAGGCTGGCGCCGCCGTGCGTGCGCGTGGCCAGCCCCTGAGCCTGGAAGTGATTGAGGTCGGCACGGATGGTCACCGCCGAGACGCCGAAGCGCTCGACCAGCGCGCCCACCTGCACGCCGCCCTGCTCGATCAGGGTCTGCAGGATCTGCTGGCGGCGGGAGCGGGTGTTGCGCGTGGCCATCGCGGGGTGCCGGGAGGGTTCGGCAGCTTAGCCGGACGCGTCGCCGGCGCGAGGACCGGGAAGCGGCGACTGCGACGAGGACATAGCGTGCTCCTGGGGACTCGAGGACAGGCCCGGCTGGCAGGCCAGCAGGGCCGCGCCGCGCGCGCCGCCGGCATCGCCGAAACGCGGCGGCACGATCGGCGGCACCTGCGCGCCGGCGAACAGGTGCGCGGCCACCGCATGGGGCAGCTGCGCATACAGCGGTGCGTATTGCGACAGCCCGCCGCCCAGCACGATCACGTGCGGATCCAGGGCCAGCACCAGCGCGGCCAGGCTGTGGCCGAGCAGATCGCGATGGATCTCCAGCGCCTGGCGGGCACGCGCATCGCCCGCCTCGGCCAGCGCGATCACCGCGGCCGCGTCGGGCGCGGTGCCGCCCAGGTGGCGTTCCAGCGCGGCCAGGCCGCTGCCGGAGACATAGCGCTCCACGCAGCCCTGCAGGCCGCAGCCGCAGGGCAGCAGCGGCAGGCCATGGAGCTGCAGCAGGTGGCCGGGCACGCTCCAGTGGCCCCATTCGCCGGCCAGGCCGTTGAAGCCGGTGATCAGCCGCCCGTCCACGCAGTAGCCGCCGCCCGCGCCGGTGCCGAGGATGGCGCCGAACATGCTCGGATAGCCCTGCGCGGCGCCGCCGTGGGCCTCGGACAGGGCGAAGCACTGCAGGTCGTTGCCGAAGGCCAGTGGCCGCGCCAGCCGCGCACGCAGGTCGGCGGCGACGGTCTGCCCGGTCAGCGCCGGCACGTTGGCGCTGAGCTGGCGGCCGCTGCCGCGCTCGCGCACGCCCGGCAGGGCGATACCGATGGCGCCGGTCGCCTGGCCCAGCGCGGCATCGGCCTGCTCCACCAGTGCGGCGACCGCGGCGAGGAAGCCGGCGTAGTCGCCCTGCGGCGTGGCCACGCGCTGGCGCCAACGCACCTGCGCGGCCGCATCGCAGGCCACCAGTTCGATCTTGGTGCCGCCGATGTCGATGCCGTAGCAGGCGGGCGATGCGTCAGCCATGGTGGATGGTGACGCCCTGCACGACGCGGTTCACGGTGCCGTCGGGGAAGGGATTGTCCGGGGTCAGCCCCAGCGCCGCCGAGCGCCGCAGCGCGTAGAGCTGGGCCAGGCCCAGCCACACCGGCGCCAGCCACGCATCGTCCAGCGCCGGCGTGGTCGCCGGCACGGTCAGGGTGAAGTCGTCGTCGGCCCCGATGTCGGCGTGCGGGCCGATCGCCAGCACCTGGCCGGCCACGCCGTCGCGGCGCAGTTCGGCCAGCAGGTCCTGCTCGTAGCGGCGCGCCAGCGGCTGCACGCTGCGCAGCACGATCACCAGGGTGCGCGCATCCAGCGTGGACTTGGGGCCGTGGCGGAAGCCCAGCGGCGTATTGGCCAGCGCCAGCACGCGCCCGGCGGAGAGTTCGAGCACCTTCAGCGCGGCCTCGCGCGCCAGCGCCTCCAGCGGCCCGCTGGCCAGATAGATCACCCGCTCGAACGGGCGCGCGGCCAGCGCCGCCACCGGCGCGTCCCACTGCGCCAGGCCCTGGCGCGCCAGCGCGGCCACCTGGTGCAGGCGCGCGCCGCGCGTGTCCACATCGCCGCGGTCGAACACCGCCAGCGCCGCCAGCAGCATGCAGGTCAGGCTGCTGGTCATGGCGAAGGCCTGATCGCAGCTGGCCGGTGGCATCAGCAGGGTGAAGGTGTCGGCCCGCCCGGCGCCGCGCCGCGCCAGTTCGCCCTGGGCGTTGCAGGTGATGTCGAGGAAGCGCGCCTGGTCCACGCTGGCACGCACCAGTTCGACCGCCGCCACGCTCTCCGGGCTGGACCCGCTGCGGCCGAAGGACACCAGCAGGGTCGGCCGGTCGCGCTGCAGGTACAGCGCCGGATGGGTCAGCAGGTTGGTGGTGTGCAGGGCCCGCACTTCGGCCGGCCACTGCGCGTTGATCGTGTCGGCCACCATCTCGGCGATGAAGCCCGAGCTGCCGGCGCCGGTGAACAGCACGCGCTGCCGCGGGTCGGTCAGCGCATCGCCCAGGAAGGCCTGCAGCTGCGGCCAGGTCTGGGCGAGGGTCCGGGCCAGCGCCTCCCACAGCGCCGGCTGCTGGGCGATCTCGGCCGCCGTGTGCGCGCCTCCCAGGCGCTGCCAGGCGGGGGCATCGGAAAGCGGAATCAGGTCCATGCAAGCATCCAGTTGGGCCGGCGCAACATCCCGTCTTCCTTTCGAAATGTCAAATAACGAAAGAAAATGAAAAGGTTCGCCGTTGCATGCACCGCGCTGTGGGCAGGTCGTCGCTGCTCCAGCTCGTCAATCGAGCCAGCGGCGGGCAGCTCAACTAGGGAGGCGCCAGCAAAGCGAAACAATCCCGCCGGCAAATCTTTCTTTTCAGCACGCGGTTAGTTGCTTTTGCCTTTCATTTCGTTGACACCTTTCGAAATACTGCCGTACAGTCGGCGGCGAACTGCAATTCGCACGTCGGTCGAACCGGCAAACGGAGCCTTCCAGGTGCAAGTCCGAGCCCCGCGATCGCCGCTGCGTACCACCCTCCTGTCAGCGCTGCTGCTGGCCTCCGGTGCGGCCGGGGCCATGTCGATCGGCAACGTGCAGTCGGTCAGCGCGCAGGGCGAGCACGCCTGGCTGCTGCGCACCGACAACGGCGGGGTGATGCGCATCGAGGTGGTCGCCGCCGACATCGTGCGCGTGCAGGCCGGGCGCGACGGCAAGCTCACCGGCGCCGGCGACAAGGCGACGCCGATCGTGCTGCCGCAGCCGGCCACCGGCGCGCAGGCGCGCCTGGAGGAAGACGCCCAGGAGCTGCGCGTGCGCACCGACGCGCTGGTGCTGCACGTGCAGCGCGCGCCCTTGCGCCTGCGCCTGGAGCGGCTGGACCAGGGCCGGGCGGTGGCGCTGTGGCAGGAGCTGCAGCCGCTCGACCTGGACCAGGACCGCAGCGTGCAGGTGCTGTCCTCGCAGCCGGAGGAAGGCTTCTACGGCGGCGGCCAGCAGAACGGGCGCTACCAGTTCAAGGGGCGCGAGCTGGAGATCTCCTACTCCGGCGGCTGGGAGGACGGCGACCGGCCCAGCCCGGCGCCGATGCTGCTCAGCGACCGCGGCTGGGGCATGTTGCGCAACACCTGGCGCGACGGCGACTACGACCTGCGCCAGCCCGACCAGGCCACGCTGCTGCATCGCGAGGACCGCTTCGACGCCTACTACTTCGTCGGCGCCGGCCTGCCGCAGCTGGTGGAGCGCTACACCCGGCTCACCGGCCGGCCCACCATGCTCGCGCGCTGGGCGCTGTCCTACGGCGATGCCGATTGCTACAACGATGGCGACAACGCCAAGAAGCCCGGCACCGTGCCCGACGGCTGGCACGACGGCCCCACCGGCACCACGCCCGACGTGATCGACACGGTGGCGCGCCAGTACCGCGCGCACGACATGCCCGGCGGCTGGATCCTGCCCAACGATGGCTACGGCTGCGGCTATACCCAACTGCCGCAGGTCGTGCAGGAGCTGGCCAAGTACGGCTTCAAGACCGGGCTGTGGACCGAGAACGGCGTGGACAAGATCGCCTGGGAGGTCGGCACCGCCGGCAGCCGGGTGCAGAAGCTGGACGTGGCCTGGACCGGCAAGGGCTACCAGTTCGCCATGGATGCCAACCGCGCGGCCTACGACGGCATCCTGGACAACTCCGACTCGCGCCCGTTCCTGTGGACGGTGATGGGCTGGGCCGGCATCCAGCGCTATGCGGTGGCCTGGACGGGCGACCAGAGCGGCAGCTGGGACTACATCGCCTGGCATATCCCCACGCTGATCGGCTCGGGGCTGTCGGGGCTGGCCTACGCCACCGGCGATGTGGACGGGATCTTCGGCGGCAGCGCCGAGACCTATACCCGCGACCTGCAGTGGAAGGCGTTCACGCCGGTGCTGATGGGCATGTCCGGCTGGTCGGCCAACGACCGCAAGCACCCCTGGTGGTTCGACGAACCCTATCTCAGCATCAACCGCGCCGCGCTCAAGCTGAAGATGCGCCTGACGCCGTACATGTACGGGCTGGTGCACGAGGCGGCGCAGACCGGCGCGCCGCCGGTGCGCGGGCTGATGTGGGACTTCCCCGGCGACCCGCATGCGCACGATGAGACCTACAAGCACCAGTTCCTGCTCGGCCGCGACCTGCTGATCGCGCCGGTCTACCGCAGCCAGGCCGCCAGCCGCGGCTGGCGCCGCGACATCCACCTGCCGGCCGGCACCTGGATCGACTACTGGGACGGCCGCCGCGTGCAGGCCGGCGCGCAGGGGCGGCAGCTGGATCGCCAGGTCGATCTGGCCACGCTGCCGGTGTTCGTGCGCGCCGGGGCGATCGTGCCGATGTATCCGGAGATGCTGTTCGACGGGCAGAAGCCGCTGGACGAGGTGACCTTCGACCTGTATCCGCAGGGCGACTCGCAGTACACGCTGTACGAGGACGACGGCAGCACGCGCCGCTACCAGCAGGGCGAATCGAGCACGCAGGACGTCGTCGTGCACGCTCCGGAGCAGGGCGCCGGCCCGGTGCGGGTGGAGCTCGGCGCGGTGCAGGGGCAGTACCAGGGCCAGCTGGCGCAGCGCCGCTACGCCTTGCGCGTGTCCAGCCGGCAGGCGCCGCGCGCCGTGCGGCTGGACGGCCGCGCGCTGCCGCAAGTGGCCGATGCCGCCGCGCTGGAGCGCGCGACCGAAGGCTGGTCCTTCGACGCCGCCGAGCGCCGCGGCACGCTGCATCTGCGCACCGCGGCGGTGGACATCCGCACGCCGCTGGCGCTGGAACTGGACTTCCCCGTCGCGCCCGCGCCGGCCGACGACGCCTACCCGGCCGCGCCGGAGCTGGGCCGCGCGCTGCCCGCCGACAGCCTGCTGGTCGTCAACCGACCGGCCGAGGAGCCCGGGCAGCCGCTGGAGAACGCCTTCGACGACGACCCCGGCACCTGGTTCCGCACCGTGCGCAACCAGGCCGTGCGCACCGGCGCGCACGAGTGGGTGGTCGGCTTCGGCGAGCGCAAGCTGATCGACGGCATCGAACTGGCCCCCCGCAACGATGCCAACTGGAAGCACGGCCAGGTGCGCGACTACGAGGTCTACCTGGCCGACAGCAACGGCGAGTGGGGCGCACCGGTCGCGCGCGGCACGCTCAAGCTGGCGCAGGGCACCCAGCGCATCGACTTCCCCGCCCACGCCGGGCGCCTGCTGCGCTTCCGCGTGCTCAGCGTGCAGAACCCGGAGGGCGACGGCGCCTCGGCCACCGATCCGATGGTGCTGGCCGCCCAGGGTGGCGGCGGCGCGCGCGCCATCGATGCGCTGCAGCCGCGCGATGTCGGGCCGATCACGCTGTCCACCTTCCATATCCTCGAACACGTCGAGCCCGAGCGCCCTGCCCAGCAGCGCTTCCTGTCCGAGCTGCCGCTGCCGGCGGCGCTGGCCGGCCGGGTCGTGCCCGACCGCGCGCTGCGCGGCGGCGAGCTGCGCATGAACGGCCTGCTGTTCCGCCGCGGGCTGGGCGTGGGCCCCGACAGCCGCATCGACCTGGCGCTCAAGGGCCAGTGGCGCCTGCTGCGCGCCGACCTGGGCATCGACGATGCCTGTCGTCAGACCGGTGGGCTGCAGTTCCAGGTGTTCGGCGACGGCCGCCTGCTCTACGACAGCGGGCTGGTCCAGGCGCCGGGCGTGGTCAAGCCCGAGCTGGACATCCGCGGCCTGTCGACCCTGAGCCTGCGCACCACCGGTGCGACCGGCGCCTCCCCGTCCCAGGTCTGCGCCGACTGGGCCAATGCCGTGCTGATCGGCCAGGAGGGCGACACCGCCAGCGTCTTGCGCCCATGACCCCCGCGTAACACCGCTCTGCCCCGCCCTTCCAGCCGCGACCGCAAGGCCGCGGCCCTGGGATCGCTTTGTCCGGCGCACCGCCACCCAAGCGCCGTTATCTGCCAGGAGAGACCCTCGATGTTGCCCGCACGCCCGTTCCGCCCCCGCTCCCGTTCCCCGCTGTCGCTGGCCCTGGCCAGCGTGCTGCTGGCCCTCGCCCTGCCCGCCGCCGCGCAGGACACCACCGACCAGGACGCCGAGCAGGCCAAGGACCAGCAGGCCACCGACCTGGCCCGCATCCAGGTCACCGGTTCCAACATCAAGCGCACCGATGTGGAAACCGCCTCGCCGGTGCAGGTCATCAGCAAGCAGGAGATCGAGAACATGGGCGCGCGCACGCTGCTGCAGGTGCTCGACAATCTGCCGGCGGCGCGGCCGGCGCAGCAGGACTTCCGCTCGCTGTTCTCAGGCTCAGACGGCGCCTCGCAGGCCAATCTGCGCGGCCTGGGCGCACAGGGCACGCTGGTGCTGCTCAACGGCCGCCGCCTGTCCTATTACGGCGCGCCGGCCGGCTTCCAGACCCAGTTCGTCAACATCGATGCGATTCCCGCCGCGGCGATCGAACGCATGGAAGTGCTCACCGACGGTGCCTCGGCCGTGTACGGCACCGACGCGATCGCCGGCGTGATCAACGTAATCACCAAGCGCGACTACCAGGGCGCCGAGATCAACCTGACCACCGACCGCTCCTCGCGCATCGACTCCTACGGCGAGCACCAGGCCAGCATCACCGGCGGCTTCGGCGACCTGGATCGCGACCGCTACAACGTCTATGGCTCGGTCAATTATTACAAGCGCGACGCGATCCCGCTGAGCGATGTCTACGACAAGCGCCCGGCGCAGTACTACGTCAACAATCCCAACTACCTCAAGAACCTGCGCCTGGGCACCGGCAGCAAGCCCGGCGAGTTCAATCCGGGCAGCTACTTCGCCTTCGACCCGGTCACCGGCGCACGCGTGCAGGAGGCCGCGCCCGGTTGCAACAACGTGCTCACCACCGAGGCCGCCGGCCCGCGCTGCATCTGGCAGACCTGGATGAACAACGAGATCGACGGCGGCGCGCAGTCCGAGCGCACCACGGTCTACCTCAACAGCCACTTCCTGGTCGGCGACACCACCGAGGCCTTCGCCGAGGGCACCTACACCGACATCGACCTGCGCGCCAACGGCGGCACGCCGCGCGCGTTCAACACCACCACCGGCAATCCGACCAGCTGGTTCTCGCGCAATACCGGCACCACGGTCAACCAGTTCCTGTATCCGTATCTGGGACCGAACAACGAGTACAACCACGCCAGCCCCGCGCTGAAGGCGATGATGGGCGGCGTGGTCGGCCTGCAGTACCTGCTGCAGGACGCCGGCGATGACTACTTCGGCCAGCGCAACACCGACAAGAGCTATCGCGTGGTCACCGGCCTGCGCGGCCAGCTGGGGCAATGGAACTGGGAGACGGCCTTCGCCACCGCCGGCAGCCACTCGGTCACCTACCAGACCGTCAACGTCAACCTGAAGGGCTTCGAGAAGGCCTTCGGCCCGTTCACCGTCGACCCGGGCACCGGGCGGGTGATCATCTCCGACCATCCGGCGTACAAGTTCGGTGAGATCAGTGAGGCCAACGCGGCGCTGATCCGCGAGGCGTTCCCGACCTTCGACATCCAGTCCTGGACGCGCCTGCACACCCTGGACGGCAAGATCGAAGGGCCGATCGCGCAGCTGCCGGCCGGCGAGATGCGCGCGGCGTTCGGCTTCAACGCCACCCGCGAGACCTTCTACACGCCGGGCAACCCGGACGCGGCCAATGGCCTGATCACCCAGCAGGGCGGCTCGTGGTTCGACGGGGCGCGCAATACCTATGCGCTGTTCGCCGAGACCGTGGCCCCGCTGACCGAGAAGCTGGAATTGGACGCGGCCCTGCGCGCGGACAAGTACCCCAACTTCGACACCAACCTGGCGCCGAAGATCGGCCTGAAGTACCAGGCGCTGCCGCAGCTGATGCTGCGCGGCACCTACTCCGAGGGCTTCCGCGCCCCCAGCCTGGCCGAGGCCGGCACCGGCGGCGTGTTCGCCCAGCTCGGCGGCTACCGCGACGAAACCCGCTGCGCCGAGACCAACGCGATCGCCAACCTGCTGCTGCAGTCGCGGCGCGCCGGCGATGTGGACCTGGGCAATGCGCTGCTCAACAGCGACTGCAGCCGCACCGTGGCGCGCATGACCCAGCCCAACAAGAACCTGCAGCCGGAGAAGGCCAAGATCGCCACGCTGGGCTTCGTGTTCGAGCCCGTGCGCTGGCTGTCGGTGTCGGCCGACTACTGGTTCGTCTATCGCCGCAACGAGATCGTGGCGCCGGACTACAGCAAACAGACCGACATCCTGTCGATGACCCGCTCGCCGATCACCGACGCCGACCGCGCCAACCTGGCGCAGCTGGCGGCCATGTGCGCCGATCCCGGCGCCGGCGTGGCCTGCCCCGGCACGCTGCCCGGCTACAGCGTGGGCAACGTGTCCGCCGTGGTGGGCCAGTACAAGAACCAGGGCAAGACGCTGATCGACGGCTTCGACATCGATGCGCGCAGTCAGTTCTCGCTCGGGGCCTGGGGCAAGTTGAACCTGGGCCTGGCCGCCACCATCGCGCGCCGCAGCGAGAGCTACATCGACGAGGAGTACCGCTGGTACTACGGCAACACCGTGGGCTACTACAACAACCCGCGCCTGCGCGCCACGCTCAACGCCGACTGGACCTACCGGGCGTTCACCACCAGCCTGTTCTTCAACTACACCGACGGCACCAAGTGGGGCTGGGACCGGATCGACGCGCAGGACAACAATGCGCAGACCTGCACCGCCGGCTACCTGCCGCTGGAGAAGAGCAAGTGCGACGGCGCGCCGTCGTGGTGGACGGCCAACCTCAGCGTGGCCTGGCGCCCGGACGCGCACTGGAACGTGGGGCTGACGCTGAAGAACCTGTTCGACCGCAAGCCCTTCTACGATCCCAACAGCTTCCTGGGCGACTCCAGCGACTACGCCAGCATCTATGGGCGGGTGGTCAGCCTGCAGGCGGGGTACAAGTTCTGACCGACGTGTGCCCCTCCCCTTGCGAAGCAGGGGGAGGTGGGGAGGGGGTTGGCTCCGCGCGCGTGGTAGAGCCCCCCTCCCCTCCTCTCCTTCGCCTACGGCGAAAGGCAGGGGCGGAAGCCGAGCAACACGTGGCACCGTTTCAACGCGCCGGCGCACCGTGCCGGCACATCGCATTCCAATGAAGAGGACACCGCATCCATGAACCGCAGAGACTTCATCGCCGCAGGCGGCCTGCTGGCGGCCACCAGCCTGTTGTCGGCCACTCCCGCCTGGGCGCGCGGCCGGCGGCTGCGCATGGGCGTGATCGGCACGGGCATGCGCGGCCAGGTGCATCTGACCGAGCTTCTGCGCCGCGACGATGTGGACGTGGTGGCGCTGTGCGACATCGAGCCGATCATGCTCGGACAGGCCCAGGCGATGGTCGCCAAGGCCGGCAAGCCGGCGCCGAAGCTGTACGGCGCCGACGGCGACGTGAACGCGTGGAAGCGCCTGCTCGAGACGCGCGGGCTGGACGGGGTCATCATCGCCACGCCGTGGGAATGGCACGCGCCGATGGCCATCGGCGCGATGCAGGCCAAGGTGGCGGTGGGCTGCGAGGTGGTCGCCGGCATCACCCTGCAGGACCACTGGGACGTGCTGGAGACCCAGCTGCGCACCGGCACGCCGTACATGCTGCTGGAGAACGTGTGCTACCGGCGCGATGTGATGGCGGCCCTGCAGATGGTGCGCGCCGGCCTGTTCGGCGAGCTGATCCACCTGCAGGGCGGCTACCAGCACGACCTGCGCGGGGTGAAGTTCAACGACGGCAATCCCGCCCACCCCTACGACAGCGGCGTGGAGTTCGGGCCGAAGGGCTGGTCGGAGGCGCGCTGGCGCACCGAGCATTCGGTCGAGCGCAATGGCGATCTCTACCCCAGCCACGGCATCGGCCCGTGCGCGATGTACACCGGCATCAACCGCGGCAACCGCTTCACCCGGATCAATGCCTTCGCCACCAAGGCGCGCGGCCTGCACGACTACACGGTGGAGAAGAGCGGCGGCACCACGCATCCCAGCACCAAGGTCACCTTCAAGCTGGGCGATGTGGTCACCACGACCCTGGCCTGCGCCAACGGCGAGACCATCCTGCTGCAGCACGACACCTCGCTGCCGCGCCCGTACTCGCTGGGCTTCCGCGTGCAGGGCACCAAGGGGCTGTGGATGGACCTCAACCACGGCGTCCATATCGAAGGCCGCAGCCCGCCGCACGAGTGGGAGGACTTCAAGGCCTACCAGGACCAGTACGAGCATCCGCTGTGGAAGCAGTACGCCGGCGATGCCGCCGGCGCGGGCCACGGCGGCATGGACTGGTTCGTCATGCACGCCTTCGTCGAGGCGCTCAAGGCCCAGGCGCCGATGCCGATCGACATCTTCGATGCGGTGACCTGGAGCGCGATCACCCCGCTGTCCGAGCAGTCCATCGCGCAGGGCTTCCAGACGCTGGACTTCCCGGACTTCACCCGCGGCCAGTGGCAGCAGCGCAAGCCGATCTTCGCCTTCGACGCACGCTACTAGCCCGCGGCTGCCGGTGTCGATCCCGACGCCGCTTGGCTCTGCCGGGCGGCGTTTTTTGTTCTCGTCGCAGTGTGGGGATACGAATCAGGTGATGGCATCAGAGCGAAGCCGGCGCACGGGCTTCGCCAGCCAGCCTCGACCCGGCCGGGCACGGCTCCTCGGCTCGGTCCGCCGTCCCTGGCGGACTCGCCGCCGCGGGCCATCCATGGCCCGCTCTCCGCGCGCCCGGCCGGGTCGAGGCTCCGCGAGCGTGCAGATCAGGACTTCTTCCAACGAAGGCATTGCACAAGCGCTCTGCCCCCTCCCTTTCGCCGCAGGCGAAGGGGAGGGCCGGGGTGGGGTGCTGTTGCTCTTGCTTCTGTGGCTTTCCCGGTAAAGCCCCGACCCCTCCCCATCCCTCCCCTGCGCTGCGCGCAAGGGAGGGGGCCTCAAGTCGATGATTTCCCGTCACTGATCTAGTTGTGCACGAGGGAGGGGCTCGAAGACCGATCAAACCGAAGCCATGCGACTTGACGCGCGAGGCAGCGGGCCGGCGGGCGGTGGCTGCGCCTAGCGAGGCAGGAAGCCGAGCGCCCGAATCAGGGCAGGATGCCCTGATTGAGGAACGCGCGGCCGCCGCCCGCCAGCCCGCTGCCCATCCGAAGCAAAGCAGGCGCGCCACAAGCACTCAATCGGGGAAAATTCCCTGCGCGCGAGGCCCAGCCATTGGACCAAGGTAGTAGCCCAATGATCCGATATTCGCACCATCAAGCGAATATCGAACTTGAATGCTGCACTGCGATAAAACTAGCGTGTGCACCTGTCCTCGCGGGTGCCGGATCGACGGCGGCCGTTGCCGCGGCATCACGCGCACCCCGCCCTTGCGGCATGCTGCGCGGCCCGCGCAGACACCCCTGTACCGCCGGAGATCCAGATGCGCCCCGTCTTCCTTGTCGCCAGCGGCCTGCTGGCCTGCCTGCCGCTGCTGGCCGCCGGCCATCAGGCCGAGCCCGATCCGGCCCCGCGCCAGGTGCTGAAGGTGGACCGCTACGACGATGACGAGGCCCCGGGCTCGCTGCGCTGGGCGATCACCACCGCCAACGCCGCTCCCGGCACCTACCGGATCGAGATCGCCGCGGTCGGCGCCGCGCCCTATGTGATCAAGCCGCGCGCGCCGCTGCCGGAGATCAAGGGCCCGGTGGCCATCGTCGGGTTGCCCTTCGCGCAGTCCGGCCAGTACGTGGCCATCGACGGCGCCGCCTACGTCACCGGCACCGGCACCCAGGCCTGCCCGGGCGCGGTGCCGGGCCAGTACGGCACCAATGTGCGCACCACGACCCTGCCGGGCCTGGTCCTGCGCGACACGCAAGGCGTCGAGCTGGCCGGGCTGGAAGTGCGCAACTTCTGCATCGGCGTGCTGATCAACCGCAGCCACGACAACTGGCTGCACGACAACCGCATCGTCGCCAACAAGGGCGGCGCCGGGGTGATGCTGACCGGCGACGACGGCAACGGCCAGTCCACGCCCACGACCACCGTGCACAACCGCGTGGTGCGCAACGAATTCATCGACAACGGCGATGGCCTGGAGCTGACCCGCGGCGCAGCCTGGAACCTGGTGGCCGACAACCTGTTCCGCTCCACCGACGCCAATCCCGAGCCCTCCCAGGGCATCGAGATCCTGTGGGGCAACGACAACCTGGTGCTGCGCAACCGCTTCGAGGACTACTCCGACGGCCTGCAGATCAACTGGGGCAACCGCAACACCATCGCCGCCAACACCTTCACCGGCAATTCCATCGGCGTCAGCCTGACCGGCCGCGACAACGTGGTCGACGGCAACACCATCACCGGCAACGGCATCGGCGTGGCGCTGCGCCCGCAGCCGGTCTCGCGGCCCAACCGGATCACCGGCAACGCGATCTTCGGCAACGGGCTGAAGATCGAGCGCTGCCAGGCCGGCGGCGCATGCGTGCCGGGCCAGGCGCGCGGGGCGATCATGTTCGGCGTGCCGGGGCTGGAGCATGCCGACTTCGTCGGCTCGCGCGGCGGCGGCGTGGAGAGCGACCCCGCCAAGCTGGCCAAGATCTGCAGCGCGCGCGTCACCGACCACTGCCAGCCCGCGCCCAACGACGGCCTGGCCGCGCCGGTGGTCGAACAGGCCCGCCGCAGCGGCGCCAGCCTGCAGATCCAGGGCCAGCTGCGCGGCACGGCCAACACCGTCCAGCGCGTGGAAGTCTTCGGCAACCCGCGCGCCGCCGACACCGAGGCGGCCCGCTACCTGGGCGATGCCCTGGTGACCACCGACGCCCAGGGCCAGGCACGCTTCTCCTTCGCCGTGCCGGCCACGGCCGATGTCGCGGGCGTCACGGCGACCGTGACCGCCGTGGACGGGGCCACCTCGCCCCTGTCCGCGCCGCGCGCCGTGGCGCGCTGAAGTCCCTGCCCGACCGCCGCACCCGTAATTCCTTCGCATTCACAGGTAATCCCCCCATGTCGTACGTCTCCCGATCCCTTCCCCGCGCCCTGACGCCGCTGGCGCTCGCCCTGCTGGCCACGCCGCTGCTGGCCCAGGCGCAGGACCGCTTCGATGCGACCACCATGACCGGCGGCTGGAACGGCGAGCGCGCCGCGCTGGTAGACAAGGGCATCAGCCTGCGCGGCGACTACGTCGGCGAGGCGATGGGCGTGGTCGACGGCGGCCTGGACACCGGCGCGCGGTACGCGCAGCAGGTGCGGGTGGGCTTCGACCTGGACATGGGCAAGCTGGCCGGCTGGGACGGCGGCACCTTCCGCTTCACCCTCAACGACCGCCGCGGCCGCAGCACCTCGGCCGACTTGGTGGGCAACCGCTTCCCGATCCAGGAGGCCTACGGCGGCCAGTACACGCGCCTATCCGAGCTCAGCTACGACCAGACCTTCAACGCCGGCCGCTCGTACTTCAAGCTGGGCTTCTACGCGATGGGCAACCAGTTCGGCCTGCTCAGCGCCGGCACCAGCTTCGTCAACGCCGCCTTCTGCGCGCATCCGCTGGCCATGAGCGGCAACAGCGGCTGGTACAACTACCCGACCGCGCGCTGGGGCGGCGAGTTCGCCGAGCAGCTGACGTCCTCGGTGAACCTGCGCGCCGGCTGGTTCCAGGTCAATCCCAACCTGGGCGGCAACATCGAGCGCAACGCCTTCCGGCCCTTCGTCGAGGGCACCACCGGCTCGCTGTTCCCGGTCGAGCTGACCTGGAAGCCGGGCGCCGGTACGCTGTATCCGGGCGTGTACAAGTTCGGCGGCTATTACGACTCCTCGCGCGTGCCCAAGAAGGGCCTGGACACCAGCAGCGTCACCGGCCGCGACGGCGCCTACGTGCTGGCCGAGCAGAAGCTCTACACGCCGGGCAGCGACGCGAGCATCGGCCTGAACGCCTTCGCCGAGTACATGGTCTCCGACAGCGACACCGCCCAGCTCAAGCGCTGGTACGCCATCGGCGGGGTGTGGCAGGGCGTGGGCGCGCGCAGCAAGGACCGCATCGCGCTGGGCTACGTCGGCTCGGACATCAACCACCGTCTGCTCGATGCGCGCCGCGCCGCGCTGACCACCGCCGGCGTGCCGGCCGATTCGCCGCTGTTCGCGCTCACCGGCGCCGAGGAGCTGTACGAGCTGTCCTACAGCTTCCAGGTCAATCCGTGGCTGATGCTGCGCCCGGATGTGCAGTACATCACCAACCCCGGCACCTTCTCCTACGCCCAGACCGACAACGCCTTGGCCGTCGGCCTGCAGGCCAAGATCACCTTCTGAAAGACGCCGCACCGCACGCCATCGCTCCCGGGAGGGACTTGAGATGAAGCTCCGCCGTACTACCCTAGCCGCCCGCATGCTGCTGGCCCTCGCCCTGATGGCCGGCGCCGCCACCGCCGCCAATGCCGCCGACATGACCAACGCGTCCACCCCGCCCGCCGTCCGCATCATCGCCGTCAAGGGCGTGCAGATCGGCCAGGGCGCGCCGAAGACCATCGTGCCGATCACCGGCAAGACCGCGGCCGAGCAGCTGGCCCAGGCCCAGCGCATCGGCGCCAATGCCGACACCGACGTGGTCGAATGGCGCATCGACTACCTGGACATCGCCAGCGATGCCAAGGCGCTGGTCAAGCTGGCCCCGCAGATCGCCGCGGCCGCGGGCGGCAAGCCGGTGATCCTGACCTTCCGCACCAAGGCCGAGGGCGGCGCCACCGCGATCGCCGATGCCGACTACGGCAAGCTCTACGCCGCGCTGATCAAGGCCCATGCCGCCGACCTGTACGACGTGGAGATGTTCCGCGACCGCGCGGTGGTCCAGGCCATCGTCGCCGCCGCGCACGCGGCGGGCGCCTACGTGGTGATGTCCAACCACGACTTCCACGCCACGCCGGACACGGCCGAGATCGTCGCCCGCCTGCGCCAGCAGCAGGCCCTCGGCGCGGACGTGCTGAAGATCGCGGTGATGCCGCAGAATCCCGGCGATGTGCTCAAGCTGCTCGATGCCACCTGGCAGCTGCGCCAGACCAGCGACCGACCGCTGCTGACCATGTCGATGGGCCCGGTGGGCGTGGTCTCGCGCCTGTCCGGCGAGACCTTCGGCCAGGCCATGACCTTCGGCATGATCGGCACCGCCTCGGCGCCGGGCCAGATTGAGGTCGGTCGGCTGCGCGAGGTGCTCGACACGCTGCATCAGGCGGCCGGCGCCGCGCACTGAGCCGGCGTCATACCGCTTAAATTTTTCCATGCCGCCGAGCCGTCCTCCGGCGTGCTCGAACGGGTGCGCAGCACGCCGACGCGCACGATCCGCGTGCGCCTCGATACGCATGACGACGCCGGCGTGACGGCGATGGAGTTCACCGCGTCGCGGGTTGCCAGCGACGGGTGACTGTCGGACCGTGCGCTGGGCCAAAGGTGCGGCGCCGGCCTGACCTGGATCGCCTTGTGCTCGCCGGTCCGGGCGCCGATGGCCGAGCGAACAACGCTGTCGGGACGCGACTTTGGTGACGAAGCGGCCGCCGCGGCGCGGTTCGCCCACAGACCGCGGCGAGCGGCGCGATCGCACGGGCGTGCTCACGCGCAGTTTCGCGTCGCGTCCTCTTTCGCGCTGAGCTCGGGACTCGAACTGTTGGCCGCCGACGCTGGCGGCGGTCGTCCACGCGGCGCACTTACTGCTGGCGAACCGGGCTTGCGTGCGCGTACCGCGCCCACCGCCGACCGCAATTGCGGCCAGGGGCGCAAGGCGCGTACGGCAGATCACCCCTTCCGCAACCGAGCAACCGCTCGCGTCGCGCGTCTCACGCGCAGGCGCCATGCCGGCGCCCCGTTTCCGGTCGCCCTCGCGGCATGCGAGGTGCACTCCCGCCTGGCGACCTCGATAAGCCACCGAATCGAACCACCGCGCGCGCATCGCGCGATGCTGCAATGCAGCTTGCGAAGATCGTTATGGTCAGTAACCTTTATTTGAATTAATCAAATTGCCATCCGGCGCTCGCCGGGATGGTGGCGCGGTCTTCGTTGCAGTCGGTCGTACATGGCATCCGGTCCTTGGGAGGGAATCGATGGCAGTGCAGGACGGAGCAAGACGAGTCTCATCGGCACGGCGCATGCGCCGCCTTTCCGGCTTGGCGGCGGTGCTGGCCGCCGGCGCGGCGCAGGCGGCAGGTCCGCAGGCCAAGCTGTTGCCTTACGAAGAGGACTACAGCGCGCTGGGCGCCGTCTCCAGGACGGGCTGGGAGCGGCTCAAGTACATCCCGGTCGGCTCGGGCTGGCTGAGCCTGGGTGGCGAGAGCCGCACGCTGTACGACTTCCGCCGGAACAACGGCTTCGGGCGCTTCGCCACCGATCCGCACGGCTACTGGCAGCAACGCTTCCGTATGTGGGCCGACTATCGACCCACGCCCAACTTGAGACTGTTCGGCGAGCTGGCCAGCAGTGCTGTCGCCGGACTGCAGACGCGGCCGGTGCAGGCCACCGACCGCAACGCACTGGACCTGGCACAGGGGTTCGTCGAACTGTCCGACGACGCCGCGGCGCCGACCTGGCGGCTGCGCGCCGGCCGCCAGCAGATCGCCTACGCCTGGCAGCGCCTGCTCGACCCGCGCGATCCGGCCAATTCGCGGATGCCGTTCGATGCGCTGCGCGTGCTTTACCAGCGGCCGGGCCTGAGCGGCGGGCTGCTGTGGGGGCGTCCGGTGCAGACCCGCGTGGGCAGCTTCGATGACCGCAGCGACGATGCCCAGCGCCTGTGGGGCGCGCACGTTGAGAAGCCGCTGTACACCGGGATGCAGGGCGCGGCGAAGCTGGAAGCGATCTATCTGGACACGCACCAGAACGGACGGCGCTATGCCGGCGTGACGGGCGAGGACCATCGCCAGACTCTGTCGACCCGCTTCAGCGGCACCTACGCACGCTGGGACTACGACCTGGAGTTGATCGGCCAGCGCGGCCATTTCGCCGGGCAGCGCGTGCGCGCCTGGCAGGGTTCCCTGTTCGCCGGCTACAGCTTCGACCAGGCCTGGAAGCCGCGGCTCGGCCCGCGCATGGAGGCCTCCTCCGGCGACAGGCGTCCCGGCGATGGCGCGCTCAACACCTTCAATGGCCTGTACGCGCGCGCGTCGGTGTTCGACGGCAGCATGCTGACCACCAACGTGCGCTACTTCGGCCCGGAGCTGGTGCTGCGCCCCAGCGAGAAGCTGTGGGTCGACCTGTACGTGCTCAAGCTGCAGCGCCAGAGCCTGCACGACGGGGTGTACGCGGCCGGCTGGCGCGTGGTGCAGCCAGGCGATGCCAACCAGGCGCGCGACATCGGCGTGCGCAAGGTGATGTGGGTGAAGTATCGCTTCAACGACTTCGCCAGCCTGGATGTCTATGTCCATCACACCAGCGCCGGTGCGTTCCTGCGCGAGGGCACGCGCGAAGGCCGCGACTACTTCTACGTCGCCCCGTACCTGACCTTGCGCTTCTGAGCGCGGAGACCGATTCGATGACCGCTGCCGCTCCCGCTCCGATCGTTTCCGCCGCGCCCGGCGCCGCCGCGCACCGGCCGGTCTATGCCTGGTACGTCACCCTGGTGCTGCTGCTGGCCTATACGCTGTCCTTCGTCGATCGCCAGATCCTGGGCCTGCTGGTGCAGCCGATCAAGCGCGACCTGGGGCTGTCCGATGCGGCCTTCAGCATCGTGCACGGGTTCGCCTTCGCGGTGTTCTATACCTTCATCGGGGTGCTGCTCGGCCGCGTGGCCGACCGCCGCAATCGCCGCAACCTGATCGTGATCGGCATCGTGGTCTGGATCCTGGCCACCGCCGCCGGCGCCTACGTCACCAGCTTCTTCACCCTGTTCCTGGCACGCGTGTTCGTCGGCGTCGGCGAGGCCTCGCTGTCGCCGGCCGCGTACTCGATGCTGGCCGACTACTTCCCGCCGCACAAACGCGCGCGCGCGATGAGCGTGTACACCGCCGGGGTCTATATCGGTTCGGCGGCGGCCTTCATCGTCGGCGGCATGGTGATCGCCGCCACCAGCCAGGCCAGCGAGGTGGTGCTGCCGCTGCTGGGCAGCTTCCGGCCCTGGCAGGCGGCCTTCATCATCGTCGCCCTGCCGGGCCTGCTGGCGATCGCGCTGATGCTCACCGTGCGCGAGCCGGCCCGGCGCGAACAGCAGGCCAGCGCTCCCGCGCCGGATCTGTCGCACCTCAGGGGCAACCTGCGCGTGTACGCCGCGCTGTTTCTGGCCAACGGCGTGATCGCGATGATCACCTTCGGTATCACCGCCTGGCTGCCGGCCACCTTCATCCGTCAATGGGGCTGGACGCCGGGGCAGATCGGCCCGGTCTACGGCGTCATCATCCTGACCTGCGGGATCGGCGGCATGCTGCTCAGCGGCTACCTCGCCGACCGGCTGGCGCTGCGCGGGCGCAGCGATGCGGCCCTGCTGATCTCGCTGGCCGGGGCGCTGGTGCTGATCGCCACGAGCCTGCTGTTCGCCTTCGCGCCGAGCCCGACGATCGCGCTGGTGGCGATCGCGCTGACGACGTTCTTCCTGGGCATGCCGGTGGCGCTGGCGCCTTCGATCCTGCAGGCCGTCACGCCCAATCGGCTGCGCGGGCAGGTGACCTCGATCTACCTGCTGCTGGTCAACCTGATCGGACTCGGCCTGGGCCCGTTCCTGGTCGCGGCGGGCACCGACTACGTCCTCGGCGACGAACACCGCGTGGGCCTGTCCCTGGGCATGGTCTGCACCCTGTCGGCAGCGATCGGCGCCCTCTGCCTGATGGTCGCCGCCAGACCCTATCGCGCGCTGCTGCGCGGCAGCGGAGCGCACGCATGAGGCCGCATCGGACCTGCCGGGCCGATGCACGCGGGCACGACCCATCGCTGCGTTATGCTGTGGCTTCCTCCACCGCGTGCCTCCATGCCGGTCTTGAGTACACCCGCTCCCCTCGGCAACAGCGAGACCGTCGAACCGATCGATCAGGCCCGCTTGACCCGTCTGCTCGGTTTCCGGTTGACGCGGACCGAGCTGCGTATCCGCCGCATGTTCCTGGACTGCGTGAGCGCCTGCGAGCTCAAGCCGGTCGATTACTCGGTGCTGGTGCTGGTGGATGCGAACAGCGGCGTCAACCAGCGCCAGCTGGCCGAAGTGCTCGACGTCTCCCCGCCCAACCTGGCGATCGTGATCGCGCGCCTGGTCAAGCGGCGCCTGCTACGCCAGGTGCGCGGACAGCAGGACCGGCGCATGCAGCACCTGCACCTGACCGCCGCCGGCAAGACCCTGCTCAACCGCGCCGAGACGCTGATCCTGGAGATGGAGTCGCGCTTCAGCCAAGCGCTGGGCGCCACACAGAGTCGGGCGCTGCTGCGCGCGCTGGACACGCTGACCGCGCTCGACTGACCGGCCACGCCGGCGCGCCTGTGAGGCGCGCGCGGCGCGAAGTCCACTTCCACTCTCCCGCGTGCGCCTGCACAGGCGGCGCGGTCGTGGCCGCGCGCCATGGACCTGCCGCCGCGGCCGGTCCGTGCCCGCTGTTCCTCCCCCTGCTGTCCTCCCCGCGTCGGCCCTTCAGCTCCTGACCTGAGGTCTTGCCGTGAACCGTCCTCGCACTCGCGTTTGTCGTTTCCCCGCATCCGGCCGCTGGCGTCGGCCCCTGGCCGCCGCGCTGGCCCTGGCCACCGCGCCGGCCTGGGCGCAGGCCGTACCGCAGACCGTGCAGTTGACCAGCGGTCTCAACACCGGCGGCACCAGTTTACTGGACGGCTTCGGCCGCACCGATCCGGGCCTGAGCATCATCCAGTACGCGCGCTACTCGCAGCTCGATGCGATCAAGGACAGCGACGGCGATGATTCGCCGTTGTTCCGCGATCCCCGCATCCGTTCCAGCCTGTTGCTGACCCAGTTCGCCTACGCCACGCCGTACACGCTGGGGCAGGGACGCCTGGGACTGACCGTGCTGCTT
Source organism: Pseudoxanthomonas sp. SORGH_AS_0997 (assembly GCF_031453535.1). Lineage (NCBI taxonomy): Bacteria > Pseudomonadati > Pseudomonadota > Gammaproteobacteria > Lysobacterales > Lysobacteraceae > Pseudoxanthomonas > Pseudoxanthomonas sp. SORGH_AS_0997. The sequence continues at coordinate 3,758,253 of NZ_JAVIZI010000001.1, read as the reverse complement.
CCGCTGGTCAACCTGGACGCCGGCTTCGCCGGCAGCAGCCCGGTGCGCCTGCGCGACAATGGATTCGGATTGGGCGATATCACCTTCGGCCCTTACCTGCAGATGATGCCGGTGATGCGCGGTGGCCGGCCGGTGTTCACCCAGCGCTTCGAGCTGGACGCCATCGCGCCGGTGGGCAAGTTCGACCGCGATCGCGATCTCAACCAGAGCTCGGGTGCCTGGTCGGTCGTTCCCAACTGGGCCTTCACCGTGCTGCCGACCCCGCAGTGGGAGATCAGCGCGCGCCGTCTGAACTACGTCTACAACTTCCGCGCCGACAAGGCCTCCAACCCACCGCCCGTGCCCGGCTTCGTGTTCCGCAACGGCAAGGCCGGCGATGCGGCGTGGCTGAACTTCGCCACCTCCTACGCGCTGAGCCCCTCCTTCCGGCTCGGCCTCAGCGGCTACTACCTCAGGCAGCTGCGCGACAACCAGACCAACGGCCAGCGCGTGGCCGACACCAAGCAGACCCAGTTCTATCTCGGCCCGGGCGGGTCGTGGCAGTTCGATCGCCGCAACATCCTCAACGCGACCTTCTATGCGCCGATCGAGGTGAAGAACACCGCCTCCGGTCACAACGTCAATTTCCAATACATCCACGTGTTCTGATCCGGACCCCACTCCCATGCACCTGCACAACAAGACCCTGGTCGTCACCGGCGTGTCCTCCGGCATCGGCGGCGAAGTCGCACGGCTGGCCCGCTTCCACGGCGCGCGCGTGATCGGCGTGGACCGCAATCCGGTCAGCATGACCCTGGAGGCCTTCCACCAGGCCGACCTGGGCGACCCGGCCGCGATCGATGCCCTGGTCGCCAAGCTGCCCGCACGCATCGATGCGCTGGCCAACATCGCCGGCGTGCCCGGCACCGCGCCGGTCGAACTGGTGGCCAAGGTCAACTATCTGGGCCTGCGCCATCTGAGCCAGGCGCTGCTGCCGCGGATCGTGCCGGGCGGCAGCATCATCAACGTCGCCTCGATCCTGGGCGCCGAATGGCCGCAGCGCGTGGACCTGCACCGCGCGCTGGCCGAGACGCCCGATTACGCCGCCGGCGAGGCCTGGCTGGCGGCGCACCCGGTGCCGCAGGCCACCTGCTACCAGTACTTCAAGGAGGCGCTGATCGTGTGGACCGCGCGGCGCGCGCAGGACTGGTTCGCCCGCCACGATGTGCGCGTCAACAGCGTCGCGCCCGGGCCCGTGTTCACACCGATCCTGGGCGATTTCGTGACGATGCTCGGCCCCGAACGCGTCGAGGCCGACGCCGGCAAGATGAAGCGGCCCGCCTACGCCGACGAGGTCGCCGAGGCCATCGTGTTCCTGGCCTCCGACGCGGCGCGCTGGATCAACGGCGTCAACCTGCCGGTCGATGGCGGCCTGGCCGCCAGCGCGATCTGAACTCCCCTCTCTTTCTCCCCTGGACTGCGCATCATGGACATTCAATCCGCTTCTCCCGTGGCCGACGCCGCCACCTGGCAAGGCAAGCTGTTCGACGGCCAGTGGATCGCCGCGCCCGCGACGCTCGAGGTGATCGAGCCGGGCACCGGCAAGCCGCTGCACACGGTCGGCAAGGCCGGCCCGAGCGAGGTCACCGCCGCCGTGACCCGCGCCCGCGCGGCCCAGCGCGGCTGGGCAGCGACGGCCCCGCGCGAACGTGCCGCGGTCTTCCACCGCGCCGCGGCGATCCTGCAGGAACACGCGGCCGCGGCGGCGGCGCTGATCGCACGCGAGACCGGCGGCATCCTGGCCAAGGGCGAGCACGAGGTGCGCGAGGCGATCGTGCTGCTGCAGCGCGCCGCGGCGATGCCGCTGCACGCTACCGGCCAGGTGCTGCCCAGCGTGCCGGGGCGGCTGAGCCTGGCGCGGCAGCTGCCGCTGGGCGTGATCGGCGTGATCTCGCCGTTCAACTTCCCGCTGGTGCTGTCGCTGCGCTCGGTGGCCCCGGCGCTGGCGGTCGGCAACGCGGTCGTGCTCAAGCCCGATCCGCGCACGCCGTATGCCGGCGGCTTCGTGATCGCCGAGGTGCTCGCCGCCGCCGGTCTGCCCGAAGGGCTGCTGCACGTGCTGCCCGGCGGCGCCGACGCCGGCCAGGCCCTGGTCGAGGCGCCGGGCGTGCCGATGATCGCCTTCACCGGCTCCACCGCCGCCGGCCGCAGGATCGGCGAGCTCGCCGGCCGGCATCTGAAGAAGGTCTCGCTGGAGCTGGGCGGCAAGAACGCGCTGATCGTGCTCGACGATGCCGACCTGGACAAGGCGGTCTCGGCCATCGCCTTCGGCGCCTACTTCCACCAGGGCCAGATCTGCATGGCCACCGGCCGGGTGCTGGTCCAGCGCGGCATCGCCGCCGAGCTGACCCGGCGCCTGGCCGAGAAGGCCCGCGATCTGCCGGTCGGCGACCCGGCCACCGGCCAGGTCGCGCTGGGGCCGATCATCGACCAGCGCCAGCTGCAGAACGTCAAGGACATCGTCGACGCCTCGGTGGCGGCCGGCGCGGTGATCGAGGCCGGCGGCACGCACGAGGGCCTGTTCTACGCGCCGACCGTGCTGTCCAACGTCAGGCCAGGCATGCGTGCGTTCGAGGAAGAGGTGTTCGGCCCGGTCGCCAACATCATCCCCTTCGACCACGACGAGGACGCCATCGAACTGGCCAACGCCACCGAGTACGGCCTGTCGGCCGGCGTCATCTCCGCCTCGGTCGGGCGCGCGATGGCGATCGGCGAGCGCCTGCATACCGGCCTGCTGCACATCAACGACCAGACCGTGGCCGACGAGGTGGTCAACCCGTTCGGTGGCACCGGCGCCTCGGGCAACGGCACCAGCGTCGGCGGCCCGGCCGACTGGGAGCAGTACACCCACTGGCAGTGGGTGACGGTCAAGGACGCCGTGCCGCAGTACCCGTTCTGAGCTTGAAAGCCCCTCTCCCACCGGGAGAGGGGTGAGGGCCCGGCGCGAAAGCGACGCGCGGACTCGCGCGCACGAGGCTTCACCCGAACTCCCATCCGCCCCTTCGGGGCACCTTCTCCCGATGTGAGAAGGCAACTCCCATCCTCCCCCCCGCTAAAGGTATCCACATGAGCAGCAACACCGAACACGAGACCGTCGCCTACGCCATCGAGGACGGCGTGGCCTGGGTGAAGTTCAACCGCCCCGACAAGCGCAACGCCATGAGCCCGGCGCTCAACCGCCGCATGATGGAGGTGCTGGACGAACTGGAGTTCCGCGACGATGTCGGCGTGCTGGTGCTGACCGGCGAGGGCAGCGCCTGGACCGCCGGCATGGACCTGCAGGAGTACTTCCGCGACACCGAGGCGCACGGCCTGGCCGGCACGCGCAAGGCCCAGCGCGAGAGCTACGGCTGGTGGCGGCGGCTGCGCTGGTACCAGAAGCCGACCATCGCGATGGTCAACGGCTGGTGCTTCGGCGGCGGCTACGGCCCGCTGTTCGCCTGCGACCTGGCCTTCGCCGCCGAGGAGGCCAAGTTCGGCCTGTCGGAGATCAACTGGGGCATCCTGCCCGGCGGCGGGGCCTCCAAGGTCGCCGCCGAGCTGCTCTCCTTCCGCCGCGCGATGTACCACGCGATGCTGGGCGAGCCGATCGACGGACGCACCGCCGCCGAGTGGGGCCTGGTCAACGAGGCCCTGCCCGCCGCCGCGCTGAAGGCGCGCGTGGACGAGGTAGCGCAGGCGCTGCGCAAGAAGAACCCCGTCGCGCTGAAGGCCACCAAGGATGCGATCCGCCGCGTGCGCGAGATGACCTACGACAACGCCGAGGACTTCCTGGTACGCGCGCAGGAGGCGGCCAACAGCTATGACGACGGCCGCAAGGAAGGCCTCAAGCAGTTCCTGGACGAGAAGAGTTACAAGCCCGGACTGGGCGCCTACGACCTGTCCAAGCAGCGTCGCGCCTGAGCCATCGTCGAGGGAGGGTAACGATGGACATGAGCACGACTCCGATGCCGGTCGCCGATGCGCGCACGCCGGTGCAGCGGCTGCTGTCGCCGCGTTCGATCGCGATCGTCGGCGCCTCGCCGACGCCCGGGGCGCTGGGCGCCTCGGTGCTGGGCAACCTGCTGCGCAACGGTTATGACGGCGACATCCACCTGATCAATCCCAAGCGTGCGGACATCGAGGGCAGGCCGTGCCTGTCCTCGATCGAGGCGCTGCCCGAGGGGGTGGACGTGGCGGTGCTGGCGATCCCGCAGCCGGCGGTGCTGGAGGCGGTGCGCGCGCTGGCCACGCGCCGGGTCGGCGCGGTGGTGATCTTCTCGGCCGGCTTCGCCGAGGCCGGCGAGGCAGGCCAGGCCCAGCAGCGCCAGATCGCGCAGATCGCCGCGCAGGCCGGCATGCTGGTGCAAGGCCCCAACTGCCTGGGCTGCATCAACTATCTGCAGCGCATCCCGCTGACCTTCATCGAGGTCGCCATCACCGAGGCGCAGGCCGCCAGCAACCGCGCGCAGCCGGCCATCGGCATCCTCTCCCAGAGCGGGGCGATGATGACGGTGCTCAACACCACCCTGGCCAGCCGCGACCTGCCCCTGTCGTATGCGATCTCCACCGGCAACGAGGCGGCCAGCCATCTGGAGGACCATCTCGAGTTCCTGATCGATCAGGCCGGCACGCCGGTGATCGCGATGATCGCCGAGCAGTTCCGCCAGCCGCGCCGGCTGCTGGCCCTGGCCGCGCGTGCGCGCGCGGCCGGCAAGCGCCTGGTGCTGCTGCACCCGGGCAAGAGCAGCGCCGCGCGCGCCTCGGCCGCCACCCACACCGGGGCGATGGCCGGCGACCATGCGGTGATGCGCACCCTGGTCGAACGCGCCGGGGTGGTGCTGGCCGAGACGCTGGAGGAACTGGGCGACATCGCCGAGATCGCGCTGCGCTGCCCACGCCTGCCGGCCGCCGGCACCGCGATCGTGGGCGAGTCCGGCGCGTTCAAGGCGCTGTGCCTGGACCTGTGCGAGGAACTGGAACTGGCCCTGCCGGCGATCGACGATGCCGATTCGCCGGCGCTGCGTGCGGCGCTGCCGCCGTTCGTGGCGGTCAGCAATCCGCTGGATCTCACCGCGCAGGGTCTGGTCGATCCGGACCTGTACACGCGCACGCTGCTGGCGCTGTTCGACGATGCGCGCTTCTCCTCGATCCTGCTGGGCCTGATCCAGACCGATCCGGTGACCTGCGCGATCAAGCTGCCGCCGGTTTTACGCGCGATGCGCGAGCAGCGCCCGGACACCCCGGTCATCTTCGCCGGCCTGGACGAAGGCGCGCAGGTGCCGACGGAATCCATCGCCGAGCTGCGCGCGCTGGGCATCCCATACTTCCCCAGCACCGAGCGCGCGCTGCGGGCGATCCAGCACCTGGCGGCGCTGGCCGAGCGCGACTTCGCGCAGGACCCCACGGCACCGGTCGAACTGTCCCTGCCCGTCGACGGCGGGGTGATCCCGGAGTACCAGGCCAAGGCGTTGCTCGCCCCGCATGGCGTGCCGTTCGCCCGAGGCGAACTGGCCACCACGCTGGAGCAGGCGCAGGCAGTGGCCGAGCGCATCGGCTGGCCGGTCGCGCTGAAGGTGCAATCGCCGCAGCTGAGCCACAAGAGCGATGTGGGCGGGGTGATCCTGGGCCTGGGCGATGCGCAGGCCCTGGCGCAGGGCTGGGCCCGGCTGCAGGCGAACCTGGCCACGCACGCGCCCGGCGTCGCGGTGGACGGCGTCCTGGTGGAAGCCATGGGCGCGCGCGGGCTGGAGATGATCGTCGGCGCGCGCCAGGACCCGCAGTGGGGCCCGGTGATCCTGGTCGGCTTCGGCGGGGTCACCGCCGAGGTCCTGCACGATGTGCGGCTGCTGCCGGCCGACCTCACCGCCGCGGCGGTGCAGCGCGAGCTGGACCTGCTCAAGGCCGCCGACCTGCTGCACGGCCATCGCGGCGCACCGGCGCTGGACACCGCCGCGCTGGCCGCCCTGGTGGTGAAGCTGGGCGCGTTGCTGCGCGGCAGCCCGCGGGTCACCGAGATCGACCTCAATCCGGTGGTGCTGTATCCGCAAGGCCAGGGCCTGGTCGCCCTGGACGCGCTGATGCTGATCGACTGAGCCCGCCACTCGCTCCCCTTCCACCCATCCCCAGCATTGGAGCACGCGATGCAAGCAGATCCCTTCGACCCCTCGCGCCTGGCGCCCGACGTGCTCCAGGCGCTGGGGACCATCGCCGCCGCCGTGGACGGCAAGCCGCCGCTGCACACCTTGCCGCCACCGGCGATGCGCGCCGCCTATCGCGAGATCACCACGATGCTCGGCGGCGATGCGTGGCCGATGTCGGACGTGCGCGACTTCCAGGCCGACGGGCCGCTGGGGCCGATCCCGCTGCGGCGCTATCTGCCCAAGGATGCCGTGGCGCCGTCGGCGGCCGTCGTCTACCTGCATGGCGGCGGCTGGATCCTGGGCGACCTGGACAGCCACGACAAGGTGTGCCGGCGCCTGGCGCAGGCCGCCGGCTGTACGGTGATCGCGGTGGACTACCGCCTGGCGCCGGAGTATCCGGCGCCGGCCGGTCCGGAGGATGTGCTGGCGGCCATCCGCTGGCTGGCGGCGCATGCCGCCGAGCTCGGCCTGGATCCGGCGCGCCTTGCGGTCGCCGGCGACAGCGCGGGCGGCGGCCTGGCCGCCATGGCCTGCCACGCGCTGCGCGGCAGCGCGGTGGCCCTGCGGGCGCAGGTGCTGATCTACCCGGGGACCGAGCTGTCCTCCGCCGGCGATGCGTTCCCGTCCCGGCGCAGGAACGGCGCGGTGCCGCCGCTGACGCTGGAGCTGATGCAGGCCATGTCCGGCCCGTTCCTGTCCTCGGGCCTGGACCCGCGCGATGTGCGGCTCTCGCCGCTGCAGGCGACCGATTTTTCCGGACTGCCGCCCGCGCTGGTGTTCACCGCCGAGTGCGATCCGCTGCTCGACGACGGCCGCCTGTACGCCGAGGCGCTAAGCGCGGCGGGCGTGCCGGTGGAATACGTCGAACTGCGCGGCATGGTGCACGGCTTCATCGAGATGGCCGGCGCGGTCCCGGCCGCTGCGCAGGCCATCGCGCGCAGCGGCGACTTCCTGCGCCAGCATCTGGCCTAGCGGCCGTCGCGCTCGGCGCTTGCGTGGATTGCATGGTTCGCGATCTACGCTGGCATCGACGGCGCGCGCTGGCGCGGTCACGACGCCGCGCTGGTGCCTTGCCGGGCGCGGCGGAACGCGTTCGGCGAGCAGCCGGCGTTGCGGCTGAAGTAGCGGCTGAAATACGCCGCATCGGCGAAGCCCAGCCAGGCGGCGATCTGCTGCACGCTCATCGCGGTGTAGACCAGGCTGCGGCGCGCCTCGAGCATCACCCGCCGCTGCACCAGCTCCAGCGGCGTGGCATCGGCGAACTGCCGGCACAGCAGGCCCAGATGGCCGGCGCTGAGGCCGAGCTGTTCGGCGTAGCGCTGCAGCGGCCAGTGCTCGCGGTAGTGCTGGTCCAGCAGGCTCAGGAACGCGCGCACGTGCGCTGCGCCGCGCGCCTGCTCGGCATCGGGCAGGGCCTGGCGCTGGTGCAGGCAGCGACGCGCGGCCCAGACCAGCAGCTGGCCGGCCAGCGCGTGCAGCATCGCCCCGCGTCCTTCGCGGCCATGCGCATGCTCGCCGGCGATCGCGGCGAAGCAGGCGTCCAGCTGCGGGCGGTCATGGCCCACCTCCAGACAGGCCGGCCGCGCCAGGGCGGCGGCCAGCTCGGGCCACTGCGCCGTCCAGTGCGCCAGCAGCGCCGGGGACAGGGTGACGATGTGACCGCGGATGCGCGCATGGAACTCGAAGCCATGCACATGCAGCGGCGGCATCCACACCACCGTGGCCCGGGCGATGCGACGCACCTCGCCATCGATCTGCACGCCGGCCGGACCGCGCTGCACGTACAGCAGCTGGGACAGGTCGTGATGCCGATGCGGACGGATGTGCCAGTCGTGCAGACGGCTGCGCGCGGGGATGGACTCCCAGTGCAGGGCATCGGTGGGCGCGCTGCCGCCGCGCTCGCCATACAGGCCGAAGGCGGGCACGACGGCGGGGCGGGCGGTCTTCTCGGCCATCTGCGAAAAGTGCATGAACTGGCGCGGTTAGTCCATTGGATTCGGCAAGCCTGCGAAAAACAATGCAGGAAAAGTACCGCCATGCATGCTCGGGAGGGCGAATGAAGACGACCGTGGCCATCATCGGCGCAGGCCCCGCCGGCCTGCTGCTCGGTCAGCTGCTGCTGCGCCAGGGCATCGACAACATCGTGCTGGAACGGCGCTCGCCGCAGTACGTGCTCTCGCGCATCCGCGCCGGCGTGCTCGAACAGGGCACCGTGGAACTGCTCAGGCAGGCCGGCGCCGACGCGCGCCTGCGCACCGAGGGCATCGTCCACCACGGCTTCGAGCTGGTGCTGGGCGAACGTCGCGAGCGCATCGACCTGCGCGGCCACGGCGGTCATGGCGCGGTCACCATCTACGGCCAGACCGAAGTCACCCGCGACCTGATGCAGGCGCGCGCCGACGCTGGCGCGGTCACCGTCTACGAGGCCGATGACGCGACCCTGCACGACCTGGACGGCACGCGGCCCTGGGTCGAATACCGGCACCAGGGCCAGCGCGTGCGCCTGGACTGCGACTACATCGTCGGCTGCGACGGCTTCCACGGCGTCAGCCGCGCCGCGATTCCCGCCGGCGTGCTGCGCGAGTACGAGCGTGTGTATCCCTTCGGCTGGCTCGGCGTGCTGGCCGACACGCCCCCGGTGAACGAGGAGCTGATCTATGCGCGCCACACGCGCGGCTTCGCGCTGTGTTCGATGCGCTCGGCCACGCGCACGCGCTACTACGTGCAGGTACCGGCGGGCGAGCGGGTCGAGGACTGGCCGGACGCGCGCTTCTGGGACGAACTGCGCGCGCGCCTGCCCGCGGAGGTGGCCGCGCGTCTGACGACCGGGCCCTCGATCGAGAAGAGCATCGCGCCGCTGCGCAGCTACGTGGTCGAGCCGATGCAGTACGGGCGCCTGTTCCTGGCCGGCGATGCGGCGCATATCGTCCCGCCCACCGGCGCCAAGGGCCTGAACCTGGCGGCCGGCGACGTCGGCCTGCTGGCGGCGCTGTTCGCCCAGGCGGCGCGCGAAGGCAGCAGTGCGCCCCTGCTGCGCTACTCGGAGCTGGCGCTCAAACGCGTGTGGAAGGCGGTGCGCTTTTCCTGGTGGATGACCACGATGCTGCACCGGTTCCCCAGCGAGGACGCCTTCGACCGTCGCCTGCACGAGGCCGAACTGGACTACCTGCTGGCCAGCCCAAGCGGCCGCGACACCATCGCCGAGAACTACGCCGGCCTGCCGCTTGAACTGCCTGCGGCCGCAGCAACGCCTGAGGCGGGTGAGGCGGTCGAGGCGGTCGAGGCGGTCAGCGCTACAGCTGGCGGCTAGAAACCGCGTTCAACCCCAAGACCGGCAGTCGAGAAACCATCATCCCCGCAAGATCCGCCCCTCCCCTTTCGCGCAGCGAAGGGGGAGGTTGGGAGGGGGTGCTTTTCCGCTTCTCAACCCTTCCCGCGAAGAGCACCCCTCCCCCTCAGTCGCTAGCTCGCGACTTCGAGCTCCCCTTGGCCTACGGCCAAAGGGAGGGAGCAGTACGCGCATCGCTTTTAGAACCCGACGACCCGTTCGGCCCAGCAGGCTCGATTCCGACGCCTTCTTACTCGCGAAAGCGCCTGCTTGTGGTGGGAGCCGCCATGGCGGCGATGAGGCTTTCCCCCTGATCCCTCACACTCCAGGTAAAGCCCCATCGCCGCCGTGGCGGCTCCCACGCGCTTGGCCCCTCCCCTTTCGCGCAGCGAAGGGGGAGGCTGGGAGGGGGTGCTTTTCGCTTCTCAAGCTTTCCCGCGAAGAGCCCCCCTCCCCCCTCAGTCGCTAGCTCGCGACTTCGAGCGCCCTTGGCCTGCGGCCAAAGGCAGGGGGCAGAGCGCGTGCCCTTCCATAACGCCCGACCCATCACTCCCAAAAGGCTCGATTGCGGCGCCCTCGTGCTCGCGAAAGCGCCCGCTTGTGGTGGGAGCCGCCATGGCGGCGATGAGGCTTTCCCACTGATCCCACTCCAGGTAAAGCCCCATCGCCGCCATGGCGGCTCCCACGCGCTTAGCCCCTCCCCTTTTCGCGTAGCGAAAGGGGGAGGTTGGGAGGGGGTGCTTTTCCGCTTCTCAAGCTTTGCCGCGAAGAGCACCCCTCCCCTCAGTCGCTAGCTCGCGACTTCGAGCTCCCCTTGGCCTCCGGCCAAAGGGAGGGGGCAGCGCGCGCGCGCCTCTACAGCGCGTCGCGCCGATAGCCGGTGTCGATGCTGATGCTGGCGCCGAGCGCGCGCGAGACGCAGGCGCAGACGGTCTGGCTGGCCTGGCGCTGGGCGTCGCTGAGGAAGACATCGCGGTGGTCCAGGCCTTCGCCCGCCTCGATCACCTCAACCTGGCACAGGCCGCATTCGCCGCGTCGGCAGTCGGACATCATCGCCACGCCAGCCGCCTCCAGCGCGTCGAGCATGGATTGATTGCCGGCCACCGGGACCTCCATGCCCAGCGCCGGCAGCTTGACCACGAACGGCCGCGCCGGCGCGCTGCCACTGTTGCCGAAGGTCTCGAAGTGCAGGCGCGCGCGCGACCGGCCCGCGGCATGCCAGGCCTTGCGCACCGCCTCGAGCATGGCCAAGGGACCACACACGTAGATCTCCGCGTTGCTGCCCAGGCCGGCGATCTGCGCGTCCAGGTCCGGGGCGCCCTGCGCGTCGCTGCAGTGCAGCTGCAGGCGCTCGCCCAGGCAGGCATGCAGTTCGTCCAGGTAGGCCATCGCGCCCGCGTGGCGCCCGGCATACAGCAGGCGGAACGCGGGATGGCGGCGCGCCAGGCGCTGGGCCATGCCCAGGATCGGGGTGATGCCGATGCCGCCGGCGACCAGCAGGATCTCCTCGGCACCGTCATCGAGCGCGAAGTTGTTGCTCGGCGCCGAGGCCTGCACCGTATCGCCCGGCCGCAGGGTCCACATGTAGCGCGAACCGCCGCGACTGTCGGGCATAGCCCGCACCGCGATCCGGTAGCGTCCATCGGCGCGCGGCTCGCCGACCAGCGAGTACGAACGGATGTCCTCGCGTCCCTCCAGCGGCAGCCGGAAGTCGAGATGACTGCCGACCTCGAAGGCGCGCGCGTGTTCGCCGGCGTCGAGCAGGAGTTCGCGCACGCCGTCGCAGGCATCGGCGACGGCGACGACGCGGAGCGGGGACCACTGGTTGTCCTTGCGCATGGCAGGGCTCCGCTTGCGATGGGAAGGATGCGTTCGAGCGCCGCGCGACGCTGGCCGCGACGCGATGACGCGCTACGAGGCGGACGGCGGCTGGCGGCGGATCAGCGCGTTGCCGGGCACGCGGTCGATCGCATGCTGGTCGCGCAGCGCGTGGTGGAAGTTGCGCTGGGCCAGGCGCGCGTGTTCGCGCATCAGCGCCTCGGCGCGCGCGCCCTGGCGCTGGGCGATGGCCTGGACCACCTGGCGGTGCTGGTCCTGGGCCAGGGTCAGGATCAGGCGCGCCTCGGGGGCGACCGCCTGGGCCATCACGAAGCCATTGGGCGAGGCGAACGGCAGCTGCACGGTACGGGCGAACTCGCGGGCGAGCAGCGCGCTGCCGGCCATCGCGATCAGCAGCGCGTGCAGCTGCTCGTTGTGCTGCACGTAGTCGGCGAAGTCGTCCTCGGTCAGCGCCGAGTCCAGCACCGCATCGATCCGCGCCAGCAGCGCGTAGGCCGCGTCGAGCTGGGCCTGGCTGGCGCCGCGCTCGGCCGCCAGCCGCGCCGCCAGGCCCTCCAGCGTGCCGCGCAGTTCGATCGCGTCGTCGACCTCGCGCTCGCTGAAGGCGGCCACCGCATAGCCGCCGCCGGGCAGCGCCGTGGCCAGGCCCTCCTCGCACAGGCGCTGCAGGGCCGCGCGCACCGGCGTGCGCGAGACGCCGAGGCGTTCGACCACGGCCAGTTCGGACAGGCGCTCGCCGGCGGCCAGTTCGCCGCAGAGGATCAGGTCGCGCAGTTCCAGCAGCGCGCGCGTGGTCTGCGCGGCGCTGGAGCGGAAAGGGGTGGAGGCGGACACGGCAGGCGCGCCTTCAGCCGACCAGGCGCAGGTCGAGCGCGTGGCCGCGCTGCTCGCGCGCGACCATGCGCTCGATCAGCTGCCGCGCCCACATGCCGCCGGCATCGACGTTGAGGTTGTAGAAGGCGTGGTCCGGATGCGCGTCGATCGCGCGCTGCTGCGCCTCCAGCACCGCCTCGTCCTCGCCGAACACGCCGCTCACGCCCTCGCGCAGCAGCGTGGTCATCGACTGCTCGTGCAGCGAGTGGTTGCGCATGAAGGCCCAGAAGTAGTGACAGGTGGTGTCCGTCTCGGGCGTGATGGTGTTGAGCACGTAGCCGTTGACGCCCTGGCTGCGGTCGCCCTCGGGCGCGCCGCTGCCGGCGATGGCCACGCCCACATCGATGGCGATGGTGCAAGGCGCCTCGAAGCGGATGATCTGCCAGCGATCGACCTTGCCGCGGTAGCCCAGCGCATGCTCGATCTGGCGCGCCCAGAAGGGCGGTGCGTCGATGTCGCGCATCCAGCGCGACACCGTCACGGTGCGCTCGCCATGGGTGACCTGGAACGGCGACTCGGCCACTTCGTCCTGGCCGATGCTCGAGCCGTGCACGAAGGTCTCGTGGGTCAGGTCCATCAGGTTGTCCAGCACCAGGCGGTAGTCGCACTTGACCTGGATGGTGCGGCCGTCGCCGGCCCACTGCGGGTCGCTGTTCCAGTGCAGGTCCGGGATCAGCGCGGGATCGGCCAGCGCGGGATCGCCCGGCCAGACCCAGACGTAGCGATGCCGCTCGGCCACCGGGAAGGCGCGCACGCAGGCGGAAGGGTTGATCGTCTCCTGCGAGGGCATGTGCACGCAGCGGCCGCGGGCGTCGTAGACCAGGCCGTGATAGCCGCAGACCACGTCATCGCCGCGCAGCCGTCCCATCGACAGCGGCACCAGGCGATGCCAGCAGGCGTCTTCCAGCGCCACCAGGCGGCCGGCCTGGGTGCGATAGAGGACGACATCGAGATTGCAGAACTTGCGCGGCAGCAGCGCGTGCCGGACTTCATGGTCCCAGGCGACGGCGTACCAGGCATTGAGCGGGAACCGCGGGGCGGCGGTGGACATGGCGGACTCCTGTATACAGGGAGGGTAGCTTTGTCGATGGTCACCGGCGGAATCGTCCATCAATCCGGATTTCCGCCGCTTCTTCGATGCAGACGCTGTGCCTCGGCGGTGATTTTTGTATACATAGGGAGGGCGTCACGCACGCTGCATCGCAGCATCGCGCTCGGGGCTCGAAGGATGGCAGTCCGCGCTCGCGCGGCCTGTCGGGCAGGCCGAAGCCGGCATCGGCGGCAGCGTTTCCAACGCGACCGAGGCCCGCCTTCTCTCGCGGCATCCGCCCCGGCCATGCCGCGAGCGCCAGATCGAGGCCCCTGGGTATTAGACGGATGTCTAGTACGAAATGACCGAATACCGAACGATCAGGCGATATTCGTACTTGATCCCGCAGCCTCCCGAAAACTAGCGTAGAACGCCTTTCGCGCCACTGGCGCCCGCCATCCGCCGGTCCGTGCCCGCCCGCACCCAAGCGCGCCCGCCACGCCCGCCAAGGAACGCCATGTCCCAGTCTTCCCTCGCCCCGCCCCCGCTCACGCTGCAGTCGATGAGCCCGTTCCAGTGGCTGGCCATCGCCATCTGCGTGCTGCTCAACATGCTCGATGGCTTCGATGTGATGGTGATGGCCTTCGCCGCGCCGCACGTGTCGGCCGACTGGGGCCTGAGCGGCAAGGAGCTCGGGCTGATGCTCAGCGCCGGCCTGGTCGGCATGGCCGCCGGCTCGCTGGTGCTGGCGCCGCTGGCCGACCGCTACGGCCGGCGCGCGATGATCCTGTGGTGCCTGGTGATCCTGACCGTGGGCATGGCGCTGTCCGGCCTGGCGCGCAATGCCTGGCAGCTGGCCGGGCTGCGCGTGTTCACCGGCCTGGGCATCGGCGGCATGCTCGCCGGCGTGGGCGTGATCACCGCCGAGTACGCCAGCCCCAAGTGGCGCAGCACCGCGGTGGCGCTGCAGGCCACCGGCTATCCCATCGGCGCCACGCTGGGCGGGCTGATCGCCACGGTGCTGCTGGAGCGCTGGGGCTGGCACGCGGCGTTCTTCTTCGGCGCGCTGGCCTCGCTGCTGTGCATCCCGGTGGTGCTGGCGCTGCTGCCCGAGTCGCTGGACTTCCTGCTCAGCCGGCGCCCGCCCGACGCGCTGGCCCGGCTCAACGCGCTGCTGGCGCGCATGCGCGCCCCCAGGCTGGACGCGCTGCCGCCGGTGCCGCCGGCGCCGGAAAAGGCCGGCTACGCGGCGCTGTTCACCCCGCGCCTGCGCCGCAACAGCGTGCTGATCGCGCTGGGCTTCTTCATGCACATGTTCGCCTTCTACTTCGTGCTGAGCTGGACGCCCAAGCTGCTGGTGCAGGCCGGGCTGTCGGCCGAGCAGGGCGTCACCGGCGGGGTGCTGCTGAACCTGGGCGGCATCATCGGCGGGGCCTTGTTCGGCTGGCTGGCGGCGCGCTTGGCCCTGCCGCGGCTGACCGCCGTCAGCTTCCTGATCGCCGCGCTGGGCATGGTGGTGTTCGCCTCGCTGGGCACGCAGCTGCAGCTGGCCTTCCCGGTGGCCTTCGTGATCGGCGCGGCGCTGTTCGGCTCGATGGCCGGCCTGTACGCGGTGGCGCCGATCGTGTTCGAGCCGACCGTGCGCACCACCGGCCTGGGCTGGGCGATCGGCATCGGCCGCGTCGGCGCGATCCTCTCGCCGATGACGGTCGGCGTACTGGTCGACGCCGGCTGGCAGCCGGCCAATCTGTACTACGTGCTGGCCCTGCCGCTGCTGGTGGCCATCGCCGCGGTGCTGGCGATGCGCCTGCAGCCGGCGCGCTGAGGGCGGGCGCGGAGGCGCGGATGCCGGCCCCGGCGAGGCATTCGACTTTGGTCCAGTTTGTGCGAATAACGAACTTAAAACCGATATTCGGATTGACGCGATTTTTCGCGCGGTCCACCTTGACGGCCCGCGCGGCTTGCGCGCGCGGACTGTCCAAGCGAGAGGATGCGACTTCGATGTCCCTGATTGCCCAAGCGCGCGCGGCCGGCGGCGGCGCGGTGATGCCATGATCGACAAGACCCTGCCCTCGTGCGCGGCGGCGGTGGCCGACATCCGCGACGGCGCCACGGTGATGATCGGCGGCTTCGGCACGGCCGGCATGCCCGATGCGCTGATCGAGGCGCTGATCGAACACGGCGCGCGCGAGCTGACCATCGTCAACAACAACGCCGGCAACGGCGAGACCGGCCTGGCGGCGCTGATCAAGCACAAGCGCGTGCGCAGGATCGTGTGCTCGTTCCCGCGGCAGAGCGACTCGCAGCATTTCGATGCGGCCTACCGCAACGGCGAGATCGAGCTGGAGCTGGTGCCGCAGGGCAACCTGGCCGCGCGCATCCACGCCGCCGGCAACGGGCTGGGCGCCATCTTCACCCCGACCGGCTACGGCACCGAACTGGCCGCCGGCAAGGAAACCCGCGAGATCGACGGCAGGCACTACGTGCTCGAGTACCCGATCCACGCCGACGTCGCGCTGATCAAGGCGCACCGCGGCGATCGCTGGGGCAACCTGGTGTACCGCAAGACCGCGCGCAACTTCGGCCCGCTGATGGCCATGGCGGCCAAGTGCACCATCGCCCAGGTCCACGAGGTGGTCGAACTCGGCGGGCTCGATCCCGAAGCCGTCGTCACCCCCGGCATCTTCGTCCAGCGCGTGGTCGCGGTCGGCCACGCGGAGGCCAACGCATGAGCGGCTACCAGCGCATGACCCGCGAGCAGATGGCCGCGCGCGTGGCGCGCGACATCCCCGAGGGCGCCTACGTGAACCTGGGCATCGGCCTGCCCACCCAGGTGGCCAACTACCTGCCGGCGGACAAGGAGATCTTCCTGCAGAGCGAGAACGGCCTGCTCGGCATGGGCCCGGCGCCCGCGCCGGGCCAGGAGGATCCGGACCTGATCAACGCCGGCAAGCAGCCGGTGACGCTGCTGACCGGCGGCTGCTATTTCCACCACGCCGATTCGTTCGCGATGATGCGCGGCGGCCACCTGGACATCTGCGTGCTGGGCGCCTTCCAGGTCTCCCAGCATGGCGATCTGGCCAACTGGAGCACCGGCGCGCCCGATGCCATTCCCGCCGTCGGCGGTGCGATGGACCTGGCCATCGGCGCCAAGCAGACCTACGTGATGATGGATCTGCTGACCAAGACGGGCGAGAGCAAGCTGGTCGCCGAATGCAGCTACCCGCTGACCGGCCTGCGCTGCGTCAGCCGGGTCTACAGCGACCTGGGCGTGTTCGACCTCGGCCCCGACGGGGCGCGCGTGGTCGAACTGGTCGATGGCCTGTCCATCGAGGAACTGCAGCGCCTGACCGGCCTGACCCTGGCGCACTGAACGGAGCAAGCGCATGAGTGAAGTCTTCATCGTCGATGGCATCCGCACGCCCGTGGGCCGCTATGGCGGCATCCTGAGCGGCGTGCGCGCCGACGACCTGGGCGCGGTGCCGCTGGCGGCGCTGCTGGCGCGCCACCCCGACCTCGATCCGGCCGCGATCGAGGACGTCTACCTGGGCTGCGCCAACCAGGCCGGCGAGGACAACCGCAACGTGGCGCGCATGAGCCTGCTGCTGGCCGGCCTGCCGGTCAGCGTGCCGGGCAGCACGGTCAACCGCCTGTGCGGTTCGGGCCTGGATGCCATCGGCACCGTCGCGCGCGGCATCCGCGCCGGCGAGCTGGGCCTGGCCATCGCCGGCGGCGTGGAGTCGATGTCGCGCGCGCCATGGGTGATGGGCAAGGCCGAGAGCGCCTTCGCCCGCAACCAGCAGATCGAAGACACCACCATGGGCTGGCGCTTCATCAACCCGAAGATGAAGCAGCGCTACGGCGTGGACCTGATGGGCGAGACCGCCGAGAACGTGGCCGCGCGCTACGGCATCTCGCGCGAGGACCAGGACGCCTTCGCCCTGCGCAGCCAGCAGCGCACCGCCGCCGCGCAGGCCGCCGGCTTCTTCGAGGGCGAGATCACGCCGGTCACCGTCCCGGGCAGGAAGCGCGGCGAGACCACCGAGGTCAGCGTGGACGAGCATCCGCGCGCCGACACCACGCTCGAGGGCCTGGCCAGGCTCAAGCCGATCTTCCGCCAGCCCGGCACGGTCACCGCCGGCAACGCCTCGGGCATCAACGACGGCGCCGCCGCGCTGCTGCTGGCCAGCGCCGAGCAGGTGCAGGCGCTGGGCCTGACGCCGCGCGCACGGGTGCTGGGCTTCGCCAGCGCCGGCGTGGAGCCGGCCTACATGGGCATGGGCCCGGTGCCGGCCACGCGCAGGCTGATGGCGCGCCTGGGCCTGTCCATCGGCGACTTCGATGCGATCGAACTCAACGAGGCCTTCGCCGCCCAGGGCCTGGCCTGCCTGCGCGAACTCGGCGTGGCCGACGATGCCGCCCACGTCAACGCCAACGGCGGGGCGATCGCCCTGGGCCATCCGCTGGGCATGAGCGGCGCGCGCATCACCCTGACCCTACTGCGCCAGCTCGAGGCCAGCGGCGGCCGCCGCGGACTTGCGACCATGTGCATCGGCGTGGGCCAGGGCGTGGCGCTGGCGATCGAGCGGGCTTGAGTGGCCCGAGGATCGTTCTGCCTCGTAGAGCGGAGCTTGTGGCAATCCCCTTTTGGGGACTCCGCTGAGGCCTTCCCCGAGCATCGCCCCGTCCTGTAGAGCGGAGCTTGCTCCGCTGGGGACTTCCCAACGAGCTCAACACCTGCACGTCTTTGGCGTGAAGCAAAATCAGCAACAGCAACAGCAACAGCAACAGCAGCGGAGCCCCCAAAAGGGGATTGCAACAAGCTCCGCTCTACATGAAGCAATAGCGGCGCCTCGGTGTCGCCCAGCCAACGGAGCCCGCGATGCGCGATTCCCCCCTTTCCGGTTACCGCAAGCCATACCCCGGCTCGCAACCGCCCTACATCCACCCGCCCTACGCCTCCACGGTGCTGCGCGGCGTGGGCAGCGACCCCATCGCCATCCCGGTGACGCTGTCGGAAGTGACCGGCCCTACGCTCGACCGCCTCACCCTGGGCGAGCATGCGGCCGACCTGACCGCGGGCTTTGCGGGCGAGCCGCTGGGCGAACGCATCATCGTCTCCGGCCGCGTGCTGGACGAGAACGGCAAGCCGGTGCGCAATACCGTGGTCGAGGTCTGGCAGTGCAATGCCGCCGGTCGCTACCTGCACGCCGGCGACCAGCACGACGCGCCGCTGGACCCTAACTTCAAGGGCACCGGCCAGGTGCTGACCGACGCGCACGGCCACTACCGCTTCAAGACGGTCAAGCCCGGCGCCTATCCGTGGCGCAACCACTACAACGCCTGGCGCCCGGCGCATATCCATTTCTCGCTGCATGGCGCGGGCATCGGCCAGCGCCTGGTCACGCAGATGTACTTCCCGGGCGATCCGCTGCTGGCCTTCGACCCGATCTACAACTGCGTGCCCGACCCGCAGGCCAAGGCGCGCATGGTCTCGGCCTTCGACTGGGAGACCACGCAGAACGAGTACGCGCTGGGCTATCGCTTCGACATCGTGCTGCGCGGCCGCAAGCAGACCGTCTGGGAGTAACGCATGAGCCTTCAATCGACCCCGTGGCAGACCGTCGGCCCCTATTACCGTCTGGGGCTGGAGCCGCTGTACCACACGCAGATCGCCCCGCCCGAGGCCAAGGGCGAACGCGTCACCATCACCGGCACGGTCTACGACGGCCTGGGCACGCCGGTCAGCGATGCGGTGCTGGAGCTGTGGCAGGCCGATGCCGACGGCATCTACGACCACGCAGAAGACCCGCGCCGCGACGCGCACGACCCGGCGTTCCATGGCTGGGGCCGTGTGCCGACCGACGCGCAGGGGCGCTTCTCCTTCAGCACCATCAAGCCGGGCCGCGTGCCGGGCCTGAAGGGTGTGGCGCAGGCGCCGCACCTGGTGGCGCTGGTGTTCATGCGCGGCCTGCTCAAGGCGGCGCCGACGCGCATCTACTTCTCCGACGAGGCCAGCAATGGCGAGGACGGCATCCTGGCGCTGGTGCCGGAAGCGCGCCGCGAGACGCTGATCGCGCGGCAGACGGCGCCGGGGCAGTACGCGTGGGATGTGAAGATGCAGGGCGAACGCGAGACGGTGTTCTTCAGCTACTGAGCGCGGCTTTTCGCTCTTTGCATTAGCGGTTGCGGTTGCGGTTGCGGTTGCTGTTGCTGTTGCGGTTGCTGTTGCTGTTGCGGTTGCTGTTGCTTTGCTTCACCTGTCTGAGCCGTAAAGCGAGCCGAGCATCGCAGGAAGACGGGGCCGAAGAGTCGCCCTGTTTGAGCGAAGCGAGTTTGGGCGACGTGCCCCGTCTTCCGAGAAGCGCAGGGGACCGCCGCGGAGCGGCGGCTCGCGTCCCGGCGAGAAGCGGTTTTGGCTACTTTTGACAAGACAAAAGTAGCTCGCGCGGCGAAGCCGTGCGAAAGCTTTGCTTTTAGAAGCGCCTGCATGGCACTCAAGTCTTGCTTGCAAATTTAAACCAAGTTTGACTAAGAACTGGCGTGGCAGTGATTGGACGAAGCAACGCGCCTGCGGCGCGCCAAGTGCAAAGCTTTCGCGCCTGCGGCGCGACTTCCTTTTGTCTTGTCAAAAGGAAGCAAAACCGCTTCTCGCCGGGACGCACGCCGACGCTGCGCGTCGGTCCCCTGCGCTCCTCGCGAAGCAGGGCACGGCGCCCAAACTCGCTTCGCTCAAACAGGGCGCCTCTTCGGCCCTGCTTCGCTGCGGTGCTCGGCGTGCTTTACGGCTCAGACAAAAAGCGAAGTGCAACAGCAACAGCAACAGCAACAGCTAATGCAACGGCAACGGCAACGGCAACGGCAACGGCAACGGCAACGGCAGCATGCGGTTTGACGTCATCCTTCCTGCCATCGGCCCACCATAATCCCATCAAGCCTCACACCGAAGACCCGCATCGATGACTTCCCGCCTGCTCGCCCCCCTGTTCGGCGATCCCGACATCGACACCCTGTTCGATGACCGCGCACGGCTGCAGGCCATGCTCGACTTCGAGGCCGCGCTCGCCCGCGCCGAAGCGCGCTGCGGCGTGATTCCCGACAGCGCCGTCGGCCCGATCGCCGAGGCCTGCCGGGCCGATAACTTCGATCTGGACCCCCTCGGCGCGGCCACCGCGCTGGCCGGCAACCCCGCCATCCCGCTGGTCAAGGCGCTCACCGCCAAGGTGAAGGCGCACGACGAAGACGCCGCACGCTGGGTGCACTGGGGCGCCACCAGCCAGGACGTGATCGACACCGGCACCGTGCTGCAGCTGCGCCAGGCGCTCGACACCCTGACGCCCAAGCTCGACCGGCTGTGCGCCATCCTGCGCACGCTGGCGCAGGCCGAGCGCGACACCGGCCTGCCCGGTCGCACCTTGCTGCAGCAGGCCGTGCCGGTCACCTTCGGGTTGAAGGCCGCCGGTTGGCTCGATGCGCTGCAACGCGCGCAACGACGCCTGCGGGCCCTGCGCGCCGACGCGCTGGCGCTGCAGTTCGGCGGCGCCGCCGGCACGCTGGCCTCGCTCGAGGACCGCGGCCTGGACGTGGCCGAGGCGCTCGCCCGGGAGCTGGAGCTGCCGCTGCCCGCCCTGCCCTGGCATACCGCGCGCGACCGCATCGTCGAGGTCGGCACCGCCTTCGCGCTGCTGGCCGGCGCGCTGGGCAAGATCGCCACCGATATCGTGCTGCTGATGCAGTCCGAGGTCGGCGAGGCCTTCGAGCCCGGCGGCGCCGGCAAGGGCGGCTCCTCGGCGATGCCGCACAAGCGCAACCCGGTCGGCTGCGTGGCGGCCATCGCTGCGGCCACGCGCGTGCCGGCGCTGGTGTCCACGCTGTTTTCCGCCATGAGCCAGCCGCACGAGCGCGCGCCGGGCCAGTGGCATGCCGAATGGGAGACGCTGCCCGAACTCATCCGCCTCACCGCCGGCAGCCTGGCGCAGATGACCGTGGTGCTCGATGGCCTGCAGCTGGACCGCGCACGCATGGCCGCGCATCTGGACAGCTTCGGCGGCCTGCTCTACGCCGAGGCGGTGTCGGTCGCGCTGGCGGCCACGCTCGGCAAGTCCGCCGCGCATGCGCTGGTCGAAGCCGCCGCCAAGCGCGCGGTCGGCGAGCAGCGCCACCTGCGCGAGGTGCTGGCCGAAGACACGCAAGTCAGTGCCGTCCTCGATGCCGCGCGCCTCGACGCGCTGTTCGCCGCCGACAGCTGGCGCGGCATGAGCGACACCTGGATCGACCGCGTGCTCGCGGCCGATTGATTCCTTTCCCGCGACGGAGCCAACCATGGCGTTTCTCGACCTGCCCACCCACCACCTGCACTACCGCATCGACGGCGCCGAAGGCGCGCCCTGGCTGACCTTCTGCAACTCGCTGGGCACCGACCTGTCGATGTGGGAGCCGCAGGTGGCCGAACTCGGGCGCGACTTCCGCATCCTGCGCTACGACCGCCGCGGCCACGGCCAGTCCACCGCGCCCGCCGGGCTTTACACCATCGACCAGCTCGGCGGCGACGTGGTCGCGCTGTGGGACGCGCTGGGGATCGAACGCACGCATTTCTGCGGGCTGTCCATCGGCGGGCTCACCGGGCAATGGCTGGGCCTCAACGCCGCCGACCGGCTGGCACGGCTGGCGGTGTGCGCCACGGCCGGCAAGATCGGCACGGCCGAGAGCTGGGAGGCGCGCATCGCGCAGGTGCGCGCGCAGGGCCTCAAGGCGCTGGCCGAGGGCACGGTGATGCGCTGGTTCACCGAGCACTACACCGACACGCACGAGGAACAGGTGCGCGCGGTATTGGACACTTTCCTGGCAACCTCGCCCGAAGGCTATGTCGGCTGCTGCAACGCGGTCGGCCAGGCCGACTTCCGCCACGACCTGGCCGGCATCGCCGTGCCGCTGCTGGCCATCGCCGGCGACGACGACCCGGTGTGCCCGCCGGCCGACCTGCAGTTCATCGCCGAGCACGTGGCCGACGGCCGCTTCGCCCAGGTGCAGGGCCGCCACATCTGCAATCTCGAATCGCCGGCCGCCTTCACCGCCGCGCTGCGCGACTTCCTCACCGCCTGAAAGCCTCAAGGACCCCCACGATGGACGAACAAGCCCGTTACGAAGCCGGCCTGGCCGTGCGCAAGGCCGTGCTGGGCGAGGCGCATGTGCAGCGCTCGCTGGACGCACGCACCGACTTCACCCACGAGTTCCAGCACTTCATCACCCGCGCCGCCTGGGGCGAGGTGTGGACGCGCGACGGCCTGCCGCGACACACCCGCTCGCTGCTGACCATCGCCATGATGGTCGCGCTGGGCCACGACGAGGAGTTCAAGCTGCACATCCGCGCGGCCCGCAACAACGGCGTCAGCGCCGACGAAATCAAGGAAGTACTGCTGCAGACCGCGATCTACTGCGGCGTGCCGGCGGCGAACCACGCCTTCGCCCTGGCCAAGCCGATTCTGGAAGAGCAGGCGGCCGAGTCGGCTGAGTGAGGCTCTGGTCGGTGTGACACGCTGCAGTGCTTGGAAGGGACACCCGTGTCCCTTCAAAGCCAACGCGTCTGCGCGTCACCCTTGGCGATTTGAAACGGCGCTCTTCGCGCGATCCCGCACCGGTAGATCAAAAGCGAAGCACGAGCGAGAAGCGCAAAGTCCCTGGATTCCCGCTTTCGCGGGAATGACGATCTGAAAGGATTGCTTCAGCCCCGGCTCCCCACCCAGGCCCCGTCCCCCCCTCCGCCCCACCTTCCGCTGTCGCTGTCGCTGTCGCTGTCGCTGTTGCTGTTGCTGTTGCTGTTGCTGTTGCTGTTGCTGTTGCTGTTGCTGTTGCTGTTGCGGTTGCGGTTGCGGTTGCGGTTGCTCGCAGCCTCTGCTTTTGCAGTTGCCTTACCTGTCTGAGCCGTAAAGCACGCCGAGCACCGCAGCCTGATCGGGCCGAAGAGGCGCCCTGTCTGAGCGAAGCGAGTTTGGGCGCCGTGCCCGATCAGGCGAGGAGCGCAGGGGACCGACGCGCAGCGTCGGCGTGCGTCCCGGCGAGAAGCGGTTTTGGCTACTTTTGACAAGACAAAAGTAGCTCGCGCCCGCAGGCGCGAAAGCTTTGCCCTTGGCGCGCTGCAAGCGCGATGCCTTTCGCCTTTGATACCGAAACCCTAGCGCCGGCTTTGAACCCAAGCCAGCGTGGGCGCCCAACTCAACTCAACACCGCCCCCAACCGCGCCGCCGCCTGCCGCAACGGCGGCAACAGCTGCGCATGCATCGTCTGCAGACTCACCCGTCCCGCCTGGGTCCCGATGTTGAGCGCCGCGATGACCGCCCCGGCCCGGTTGCGCACCGGCACCGCGATCGAGCGCAGGCCGATCTCCAGCTCCTGATCGGTCAGCGAGAGCTCCTCGCGCCGCACCTTGGCCAGCACCTCGAGCAGCTCGGTCGGATGGGTGATGGTGCGCTCGGTACGCGGGCGCAGCGGATTGCGCTCCAGATAACCTTCCAGCGTGTCCGGCGGCAGCGAAGCCAGCAGGATGCGGCCCATCGAGGTGCAGTACGCCGGCAGGCGGCTGCCCGAGCGCAGGCCGATGGACATGATGCGCACCGTCTCGGCGCGCGCCACGTACAGCACGTCGTCGCCGTCGAGCACGCCCAGCGAGCAGGACTCGTGCACGGCATCGCGCAGCGCGTCCAGCACCGGCTGGGCCGCCACCGCCAGCGGCGCGGAGGCCACGTAGGCGCCGCCGATGCCCAGCACGCGCGGCAGCAGCACATAGCCGCGGCCGTGCTCGCCCACGTAGCCCAGCTTGGCCAGCGTGTACAGCGCGCGCCGCACCGCCGCGCGCGGGATGCCGGTCTCGGCGCTGATCTGCGACATGGTGACCTCGCGCCCGTGCTGGGCGAACACGCTCAGCACGGCCATGCCGCGCGCCAGCGAGGTCATGAAGTCCGGGTCGCCCTGGGCGGCGTCGATCTGCCGCATGATCTCGCGCGCCAGGCCGCGCTCGGCGATCGCCGAAGCCGGAGCGGGCTTGCGGCGAGCGCGGGGCTTGGAAGAGTCGGTCATCGGCGGGCGAGTCTGCGGGCGGGCGGAGCGCCATGGTAGCGGCGCGCGCGGCGGGCGCCCAAACGAGAAGCGGCGGACCGGTGAAGGTCCGCCGCTCTTTGCTGCCTTAACGCCGGCGTGGCCGACGCGCGAAACGCGGCTTACTTGGCGTCCGGCAGGGTGTAGGCGATCACATAGTCGCCGCGGTCCGGCGACTGGCGCGCGCCGCCGGCGGTGACCACGATGTACTGCTTGCCATTGACCGCATAGGTCATCGGGCCGCCCTGGCTGCCGACCGGCAGACGCGCCTTCCACAGTTCCTTGCCGGTGCCGCTGTCGAAGGCGCGCAGGTAGTAGTCCTGCGTGCCGGCGATGAACACCAGGCCGCCCTGCGTGGCCAGCGTGCCGCCCAGGGTCGGCATGCCAACCGGCATGGGCATGTGCATCTTGATGCCCAGCGGACCGGTGTCCTCGACCGTGCCCACCGGCACCTGCCAGGCGATCTGGCGGGTCTTGAGGTCGATCGCGCTCAGCGTGCCGAACGGCGGGGCCTGGCAGGGGATGCCCAGCGCGGACAGGAAGCGGTTCTTGTTGACCGCGTACGGGGTGCCCTTGAGCGGCACCGCGCCCATGCCGGTGTTGACCGCCTCACCGCCGCTGGAGGCGGCCGCCTTGTCGGCCTTCTGCGGGATCATCTGCACCCACAGGCCCAGGCGCATGTCGTTGGCGAAGGCGTAGCCATGCACCGGGTCGAAGGACAAGCCGCCCCAGTTCATGCCGCCCAGCGAGCCGGGGAAGCTCAGCGACACATCGGTGCCCGGCGCGGTGTACAGGCCCTCGTAGCGCATCTGCTTGAAGGCGATGCGGCACAGCATCTGATCCAGCAGGGTGGCGCCCCACATGTCCGACTCGGCCAGATGCTTGGTGCCGATCTGCGGCATGCCCACCGACAGCGGCTGGGTCAGCGAATAGGGCTCGCCGGGAATGTCGGCGGCCTTGACCGGGACCTCCTTGACCTCGGTCAGCGGCTTGCCGGTGGCGCGGTCGAGCACGTACAGCTGGCCGGCCTTGGTACCGATCATCACCGCCGGGGTGGTGCCGTTGCCGGTGGGGAAGTCGATCAGGCTCGGCTGCATCGGCAGGTCGAAGTCCCACAGATCGTTGTGCACGGTCTGGTAGACCCACTTCACCTGGCCGGTGCTGGCGTCCAGCGCGGTGATCGACGCGCCGAAGCGATGGTCCAGCGCGGTGCGCTCGGCGCCGTACAGGTCGGTGGACGGGCTGCCCATCGGCAGGAACACGGTGTTCATCGCCGCGTCGTAGGACATCGGCGCCCAGACGTTGGGCGTGCTGCGCGCGTAGGTCTGGCCTTCGGCCGGCGGCGCCTTGTCGTCCGGATTGCCTGGGTCGAAGGCCCAGCGCTGGGCGCCGGTGATCACGTCGAAGCCGCGGACCACGCCGCCAGGCATGTTGGCCTGCACGTTGTCGGCCACGCGACCGCCGACCACCACGGTGGTGCCGGCCAGGGTCGGGGCGGAGGTGAGCTGATAGAACGGATCGGGCGCGGCGCCCAGGCCGGCCTTCAGGTCGACCTGGCCATCGGTGCCGAAGCCCTGGCAGAACGCGCCGGTATCGGCATCCAGGGCGATCAGGCGGCCGTCGATGGTATTGGTCAGCAGACGACGCTCACAGTTGGCGCCGGCCGGCAGGCTGACCGGGGTCACCGCCGTGGAGCCGGCCGCGGTGGGCTGCACCAGCGGCTTGCTCGCATCGAAGTAGGCCAGGCCGCGGCAGCGCTGCCAGACCGAGGACTGGGCGTTGATCTCACGCTTCCACAGCTGCTTGCCGCTGGCCGCGTCCAGCGCGATCACGTTGTTGTGCGGCGTGCACAGGAACACCTTCTGCCCGATCTGCAGCGGCGTGGTCTGGTCCTCGGCGCCGTTGCCGTTGCTCTCGGCGATGTCGCCGGTGCGATAGGTCCAGGCGACCTTCAGGTCCTTGATGTTGTCGCGGTTGATCTGGTCCAGCGCGGCGAAGCGGCTACCGCCGTCGGTATTGCCGTAGGCCGCCCAGTCGGTCTGCGCATGCGCCGGGTCCACCGGCACCAGCGCCGGGCCGGGGCCCTTGGCGGCCACCGTCGGATGCGGCACGAACATGCCGGCCAGGCCGCCGGCGCAGGCCAGCGCCAGCACCGCCGCCAGCGCGTAGGCGCCGCGTCCGCCGGGCAGGCCGCGGGCGCGGCGCAGCGTCGGGTAGGCCAGCGCCACCAGCAGTGCCAGCACCGCGGGCATCATCAGCCGCGAGGCCAGCGGCCAGAATTCCAGGCCGGCGTCCCACAGCGCCCAGACGACGCTGAGCACGAAGGCCACGGCGTACAGCCAGGCACCGGCCGGGCGGCGCAGCACCAGCAGCACCGCCGAGACCAGGCTGGCCGCGCCCATCAGCAGGAAGTAGAGGCTGCCGCCGAGGGTGGCGAGCCTGATGCCGCCGGCCAGCAGCGCCAGGCCGATCAGCGCCAGCAGCAGGCCGACGCTCCACAGCAGGATCCGGCCACCGGCCGGCACGTTCGTTTGGGTTTGCACGTTCTGATTCCTCTGCAACGTGATGGCGGCATCCGCCGTCGAAGGACGGCCGCAGCGAGGGCGGGCGCCGGGGCGCAGGATGGCATGCCGCGGCCCAGGCGGGCGTCGGCGGGTTGGGCGATTATCGCATTAGCGTTCGGTAATAGCACAGACGTGCCAGGGCCGATGGATGCGACGGACTGTGCCGGCTCCGACGTTTTTCCGACCTTGGTGAAGGGCGTACAACGCCCCGCCGCGGGGATGTCGCGATGCAACACATCTCGGGAGTAGCGTTGCGCGCTTCTCACCGGCTGCAATCCCATGTCCGACCTTCCGCTGGCGCCTCGTCGTCTTGTTCACTGTGCCCTGTTGCTGGCCGTTACCGCGGCCGGGGGCTGCTCCGCCAACAAGCCGACCACCGAGACGCCGCCGCGGGTCGGGGTGATGACCCTGGGCGCACGCACGCTGCCGGTCGAGCGCACCCTGCCCGGCCGGACGGTGGCCTACGAGACCGCCGATGTGCGCCCGCAGGTCGGCGGGCTGCTGCGCCAGCGCCTGTTCGAGGAGGGCCAGGAGGTCAAGGCCGGGCAGCCGCTGTATCTGATCGATCCGGCGCCGTACCAGGCCGCCTACGACGTCGCCCGCGGCAATCTGGTGCAGGCCGAGGCGGCGCTGGCCAGCGCGCGACCCAAGGCCGAGCGCACCCGCACCCTGACCGCCATGGACGCGGCCAGCAAGCAGGACGCCGACGATGCGCTGTCCGCCCTGCGCCAGGACGAGGCGGCGGTGGTCGCGGCCAAGGCCAATGCGCAGGCGGCCAAGATCAACCTGGACTACACCCGCATCACCGCGCCGATCTCCGGCCGCATCGGCACCTCCGCCTACACCGTCGGCGCGCTGCTCACCGCCGACCAGGACACCGCGCTGACCACCATCCAGCGGCTGGATCCGATCTACCTGGACGTCACCCAGTCCAGCACGCAGATGCTGGCCCTGCGCCGTCAGCTCGATGCCGGGCAGATCCATGCCATCGACGGCAAGGCCCAGGTGCAGGTGCGGCTGGAGGACGGCAGCCCCTATGCGCACGCCGGCACGCTGGAGTTCGTCGGCACCCAGGTCAACGCCGGCACCGGCAACGTCACCCTGCGCGCGGTCGTGCCCAACCCCGAGCACCTGCTGCTGCCCGGCATGTACCTGCGCGCGGTACTGCCGATGGCCACCGACCCAGGCGCGGTGCTGGTGCCGCAGCAGGCGGTGACCCGCGACAGCAAGGGCGAGCCGCTGGTGAAGCTGCTCGATGCGCACAACCAGGTGGTGGAGCGCCGCATCCGCACCGGCGAAGTGGTCGGCCACGACTGGGTGGTGGAGTCGGGCCTGAAGCCGGGCGATCGGCTGATCGTGATCAACGCCAGCCGCGCCGAGCTGGGCAAGCCGGCGCAGCCCTACCCGGTCAGCGCCGCGCAGCTGGACGCCACGCCGGCGCTGCCGACCGACGACGCCCAGGCCGAGTAAGGGACCCCTCGCATGTCGCGCTTCTTCGTCAACCACCCGACGGTGGCCTGGGTCATGGCCATCGTCATCGTGCTGATCGGCATGCTCGCCATCCACGCGCTGCCGGTCGAACGCTATCCGCAGATGGCGCCGCCGACCATCACCGTGCGCGCCAGCTATACCGGCGCCTCGGCGCAGACGGTGGAGAACACCGTCACCCAGCTGATCGAGCAGTCGCAGCAGAGCCTGGACCACCTGCTGTACATGACCTCCACCAGCGCCTCGGACGGCAGCGCCCAGGTCAACCTGGTGTTCGAGACCGGCACCAACGCCGACACCGCCCAGGTGCAGGTGCAGAACCAGCTGCAGTCGGTGATGTCGGTGCTGCCGCAGGCCGTGCAGCAGAACGGCCTGGTCATCACCAAGTCCAGCGGCTCGCTGTTCGAGGTGGTGGCGTTCACCTCCGACGACGGCAGCATGGACAACTTCGATGTCGCCAACTACATGGAGTCGAACATCGATGACCAGATCAGCCGCGTCAGCGGCGTGGGCAACATCCAGCCGCTGGGCTCGGAATACGCCATGCGCATCTGGCTGGATCCGGAGAAGCTGCGCAAGTACGCGCTGATGCCGTCCGATGTGGAGAACGCGCTGCAGTCGCAGAACACCGACGTGTCGGCCGGCGAGATCGGCGGCCAGCCGGCGCTGCGCGGCCAGCGCCTGGACGCGACCGTGACCACCCGCAGCCGCCTGCAGACCCCGGCGCAGTTCGGCGCGATCGTGCTCAAGAGCGACGCCAGCGGCGCGGCGGTGCGCCTGTCGGACGTGGCCACCATCGGCCTGGGCCCGGAGACCTACGACAGCATCACCCGCTTCAACGGCAAGCCCTCGGCCTCGCTGGGCATCGAGCTCAACTCCGACGCCAACGCGGTGGAGACCTCCGAGGCGATCGAGAAACGCCTGCAGGAACTCAAGCAGTACTGGCCGCACGGCTACAACTACCACATCGCCTTCAGCACCACGCCCTTCGTCACCACCTCGATCAAGGAGGTGGTGATCACCCTGATCGAAGCGGTGCTGCTGGTGGTGGCGGTGATGTACCTGTTCCTGCAGAACTGGCGCGCCACGCTGATCCCGACCATCGCCGTGCCGGTGGTGCTGATGGGCACCTTCGGCGTGCTGGCCGCGTTCGGCTATTCGATCAACACCTTGACCATGTTCGCCATGGTGCTGGCGATCGGCCTGCTGGTGGACGATGCCATCGTGGTGGTGGAGAACGTCGAGCGCGTCATGAGCCAGGAAGGCCTGCCGCCCAAGGAGGCCACGCTGCGCTCGATGCAGCAGATCGGCGGCGCGCTGGTCGGCATCGTGCTGGTGCTGACCGCGGTGTTCGTGCCGATGGCGTTCTTCAACGGCGTCACCGGCGTGATCTACCGGCAGTTCTCGATCACCATCGCCGCCTCGATGATCCTGTCGGTGCTGGTGGCCATGACCCTGACCCCGGCGCTGTGCGTGACCATCCTTACGCCGCTGCACCAGGGCGAGGAGGCGATCGGCTCGCACGGGCGCCTGGGCCGGTTCTTCCTCTGGTTCAACACCCGCTTCCGCCAGCTCACCGAGCGCTACCGCGGGCTGGTCGAGCGCGTGCTGGGCCGGCGCGCGCTGGGCCTGATCGCCTATGCGCTGCTGATCGCGGTCACCGGCGTGCTGCTGTGGCGCCTGCCCGGCGCGTTCCTGCCCGACGAGGACGAGGGCATGCTCAACGTGCTGGTCAAGCTGCCGGCCGGCTCCACCCTGGAGCAGACCCTGGCGGTGACCGACCGCCTGACCCAGGCCGCGCTGAAGGATGCCGGCGTGCGCTCGGTGCTGTCCTCGGCCGGCTTCAGCGTGACCGGCGCCGGCCAGAACGTCGGCATGGCCTTCATCCGCCTGAAGGACTGGGACGACCGCGACGACGACGCGGCGACCATCGCCGATCATCTGAACAAGGCGCTGGCCGACGTGCCGGATGCGGAGCTGTTCGTGACCTCGCCGCCGGCGATCACCGGACTGGGCGACGCCTCGGGTTTCACCTTCGAGCTGATGGACTACGAGGGCGCTGGCCACAACGCCCTGGTCGCCGCGCGCGACAAGCTGCTGCGCCTAGCCCAGCACGATCCCAAGCTGATGAACGTGCGCTACGCCAGCCTGGAGGACGCGCCGGTGTACGCGGTCAAGATCGACGACGCCAAGGCGCAGGCGCTGGGCCTGGACCCGGGCGACATCAACGCCACGCTCAACAGCGCGCTCGGTGGCGACTTCGTCAACAACTTCATCTACAAGGGCCGCATCAAGAAGGTCTTCGTCCAAGGCGATGCGCAGGCGCGCATGACGCCGCAGGACCTGGACCGCTGGACGGTGCGCAACGCCGGCGGCGACATGGTGCCGATGTCCTCCTTCACCCAGTCGCACTGGACCAGCGCGCCGGCCGCGCTGGAGCGCTACAACGGCGTGTCGGCGATGGAGCTGACCGGCCAGGCGGTGCCCGGGGTCAGCTCGGGCGCGGCGATGGACGAGATGGCCGAACTGAGCAAGCAGCTGCCGCACGGCTTCGGCTACGCCTGGTCGGACATGGCCTACCAGGAGAAGCTGTCGGCCAACCAGGCGCCGGCGCTGTACGGCATCTCGCTACTGTTCGTGTTCCTGTGCCTGGTGGCGCTGTACGAGAGCTGGTCGATCCCGTTCGCGGTGATGCTGGCGGTGCCCGTGGGCGTGTTCGGCGCGGTGGCGCTGATGAGCCTGCGCGGGCTGGAGAACGATGTGTACTTCCAGGTCGGTCTGCTGACCACGGTTGGCCTGGCGGCCAAGAACGGCATCCTGATCGTCGAGTTCGCGCGCGAGCTCGAGCACAAGGGCGAGAGTCTGCTGGCCGCCACGCTGCATGCGGTGCAGATGCGCCTGCGGCCGATCCTGATGACCTCGCTGGCCTTCCTGCTCGGCGTGCTGCCGCTGGTGTTCAGCAAGGGCGCCGGCTCGGCCGCGCGGCACTCGCTGGGCACGGGCGTCACCGGCGGCACGCTGGCCTCGATCACGCTGGGCCTGTTCTTCGTGCCGCTGTTCTACGTGATCGTGCGGCGGCTGTTCCCGGATCGCACCGCGGCCAGCACGGAGGTGCAGGCATGAGCACGCCCGCCCGCATCGGCGTGGCCACGGCCACGCTGCTGGCCCTGGCCGGCTGCACCCTGGCGCCGACCTACCAGCGCCCGGCCGCGCCGGTGCCGGCCGACCTGGCCGCGGCCGATGCCGCGCCCGCCGCCGGCCCCGCCGTCGACACGCTGGCCCTGCCGGACTGGCAGCAGGTGTTCCTGGATCCGCGCCTGCGCCAGACCATCGCGCTGGCGCTGCAGAACAACCGCGACCTGCGGGTGGCGATGCTGTCTATCGACAAGGCGCGCGCGCAGTACCGCCTCCAGCGCGCCGCGCAGCTGCCGTCGTTCGATGCCAACGCCAGCATGAGCCGCACGCGCACCAGTCCCGCCAGCAACGACGATGGCGTGTCCCAGCTCGCGACCAACGACGCCGTGCAGGTCGGCCTGAGCAGCTGGCAGCTCGACCTGTTCGGCCAGCTGCGCAGCCTCAGCCAGGAGGCGCAGCAGAACTGGCTGTCCAGCGCGGAGAACCAGCGCAGCGTGCGCCTGAGCCTGATCGCCCAGGTCGCCGCGGCCTGGCTGACCGTGGCCGCCGACCAGGCACAGCTGACCCTTACCCAGCAGACGCTGGACAGCCAGGCGCAGACCCTGCAGCTGACCGAGCGCCAGCACAGCGTCGGCAGCGTGTCGGGATTGGACCTGGCCCAGCAGCAGACCAGCGTCGAATCGGCGCGGGTCGCCGTGGCCAGCGCCGCCACCCAGCTGGCGCAGGCGCGCGACGCGCTGCAGCTGCTCGTCGGGGCGCCGCTCGACCCGTCGTTGCTGCCGACCGAGCAGGCGCTGCAGGACAGCGTCGCACTGGCGCCGCTGCCGGCGCACCTGTCCTCGGCCGTGCTGCTGCAGCGCCCGGACGTGCTCGCCGCCGAACACAGCCTGCAGGCGGCCAATGCCGACATCGGCGCCGCGCGCGCGGCGTTCTTCCCCTCGCTGAGCCTGACCGCGTCCACCGGCCGCAGCAGCGATGCGCTGTCCACGCTGTTCTCGGCCGGCAGCCGCACCTGGTCGTTCGTGCCCAGCATCACCGCGCCGATCTTCCACGCTGGCGCGCTGAAGGCCTCGCTGGATGCCTCCAGGCTGGGCAAGGACATCGCCGTGGCGCAGTACGAGAAGGCGATCCAGTCGGCCTTCGCCGAAGTGGCCGACGCCCTGGCCACACGCGACCACCTGCAGGCGCAGCTGACCGCGCAGCAGGCCTTGGTGGACGCCAGCCAGCGCAGCTACACCCTGGCCGACGCGCGCTACCGTGCCGGCCTGGACGGCCACCTGGCGGTGCTGGATGCGCAGCGTTCGCTGTACGCCGCGCAGCAGGCGCTGATCACCCTGCGCCAGCAGGACGCCAGCAACCGGGTCACGCTGTACCAGGTGCTGGGCGGCGGCGCCGACGCGCAGGCCACCGCCGCGCGCTGAGCCGCCGCGGCGCGGGCATGTGCCCGTCATCGCCCGCGCATGAGCCCATGCGCGATCGCCATCTGCGCCGGGCATCGCACGGCCGGCGCGTGGCCGATAATCGCGGTCCATCGCTTCTGGGGAGATCGTCGATGTCGCGCCGCCTTGCCGCCCTGCTGATCCTGGGCCTGTTCGCCTCGTCCCTGGCCCCGGCGCGCACGCCGGCGCAGGGCGCGGCACCGCCCACCGCGCACCTGACCGTGCCCGCCGACGATGGCCTGCCACTCGCTGTCTGGGCGCGCGTGCCGGCGCATCCGCGCGGCACGATCCTGCTGGTGCACGGGCGCACCTGGAGCTCGCGCCCCAACTTCGACCTGCAGGTTCCCGGCGAGCCGGCCGATGCGCGCTCGGTGCTCGCGGCGCTGGCCAAGGCGGGCTACGCGGCCTACGCGCTGGATCTGCGCGGCTACGGCGCCACCCCGCGCGACGCCTCCGGCTGGGATACCCCGGAGCGCGCGGCCAGCGATGTGATCGGCACGCTGCGCTGGATCGCTCAGCGCCATCCCCAGCTGCCGGCGCCTGCCCTGCTGGGCTATTCGAACGGTTCGCTGGTAGCGCTGCTGGTCGCGCAGCAGCAGCCGGCCGCGCTGTCGACGCTGGTGCTGTACGGCTTCCCGGTCGATGTCGACGCGCCGCCCTCGCCGCCCGCCGACACGCCGGCCCAGCCGCCGCGCCAGCCCACCACCGCCGAAGCGGCGGCCTCGGACTTCATCACCGCCGGCGCGTTTCCGCCGGCGGTGCGCGAGGCCTATGTCGCCCAGGCGCTGGCCGCCGACCCGGTGCGCAGCGACTGGCGCGCGACCGAGCAGTTCCGCTTCACCCCCGAACAGGTGCGCCTGCCGGTGCTGCTGTTGCGCGGCACCCACGACCCGCTGGCCACCCAGGACGAGAGCGGCCACCTGTACCGGCGCCTGGGCAGCGGCGACAAGACCTGGGTGACCCTGCCGGATGCGGACCACGTCGCCCACGTCGAGGACGGCCACGCCGGCTGGGTGCGCGCGGTGACCGATTTCCTCAGCCGCCCACGCGTGCCGGCGAAGCCCGCACCGTGAAGCGCACGACGCCCGGCATCGCCGGGCGTCGGATCGGTCACGCGTTGAAGTGAGGGCTTGGCGCCTCAGGCGACGCGGCTGGCGCCGCGCCGCGCGCGCTCCAGGTGCACCAGCAGCAGCGAGATCGCCGCGGGGGTCATGCCGGGGATGCGCTGGGCCTGGCCCACGGTCTGCGGGCGCACGCGTTCGAGCTTGCCCTGCACCTCGGCCGAGAGCCCGCGCACGCCGGCGTAGTCGAACGCCTCCGGAATCGGCGTGCCCTCGTTGCGCTGCTGGCGCTCGATCTCCACGCGCTGGCGATCCAGGTAGCCGGCGTACTTCACCGCGATCTCGACCTGCTCGGCCACCTGCGCATCGTCCACGCCCGGGCCGATGCCTTCGACCCGCATCAGCCGGGCGTAGTCCAGCTCGGGGCGCTTGATCAGGTCCAGCGCGCTGCTCTCGCGGCTGACCGCCACGCCGAGCGCGGCCTCCAGCTGGCGGCCCAGTGCATTGGCCGGGGTGGCCCACAGCGCGCGCAGGCGCTGGGTCTCGCGCTCGACCGCCTCGCGCTTGGCCTCGAAGCGCGACCAGCGCGCGTCGTCGACCAGGCCCAGCGCGCGGCCGATCGGCGTCAGGCGCGCATCGGCGTTGTCCTCGCGCAGCTGCAGGCGGTATTCGGCGCGGCTGGTGAACATGCGGTACGGCTCGGAGGTGCCGTGGGTGATCAGGTCGTCGACCAGCACGCCCAGATAGGCCTGGTCGCGGCGCGGCGACCAGGCGTCCCGGCCCTGCACCGCGCGCGCGGCGTTGAGCCCGGCCAGCAGGCCCTGCGCGGCGGCCTCCTCGTAGCCGGTGGTGCCGTTGATCTGGCCGGCGAAGAACAGCCCGGCCACCAGCTTGGTCTCCAGCGAGGCCTTCAGCCCGCGCGGGTCGAAGAAGTCGTACTCGATCGCATAGCCCGGCCGGGTGATATGCGCCTGCTCGAAGCCGACGATGCTGCGCACCAGTTCCAGCTGCACATCGAAGGGCAGCGAGGTGGAGATGCCGTTGGGGTAGATCTCGGCCACGTCCAGGCCTTCGGGCTCGACGAAGATCTGATGGCTGGCCTTCTCGGCGAAGCGCACCACCTTGTCCTCGATCGAGGGGCAGTAGCGCGGGCCAATGCCCTCGATCTGACCGCTGTACAGCGGCGAGCGGTGCAGCGCGTCGCGGATGATCTGATGCGTGCGCTCGGTGGTGTGGGTGATCCAGCAGCTGACCTGGCGCGGGTGCTCGCGCACATCGCCCAGAAAGCTCATCACCGGCAGCGGGTCGTCGCCGGGCTGCGGCGCCATGGCCGCGTAGTCCAGCGTGCGCCCGTCGATGCGCGGCGGCGTGCCGGTCTTGAGCCGGTCGATGGCGAAGGGCCGCTCGCGCAGGCGCGCGGCCAGCGTCGTGGCCGGCGCATCGCCCATGCGCCCGGCGGCGTACTGGGTCGGCCCGATATGGATCTTGCCGGCCAGGAAGGTGCCGGCGGTCAGCACCACGGCCGGCGCCTCGAAGCGCAGCCCGGTCTGGGTCAGCACCCCGCGCACGGCGTCGCCTTCGATCAGCAGGTCGTCCACCGCGGCCTGGAACACGGTCAGGCCCGGCTGCGACTCGACCATGCGCCGGATCGCGCTGCGGTACAGCGCGCGGTCGGCCTGGCAGCGGGTGGCGCGCACGGCCGGGCCCTTGGAGGCGTTCAGCGTGCGCCACTGGATGCCGGCCAGGTCGGCGGCGCGGGCCATGGCGCCGCCCAGGGCGTCGATCTCCTTGACCAGGTGGCCCTTGCCGATGCCGCCGATGGCCGGGTTGCAGCTCATCGCCCCGACCGTCTCGATGTTGTGGGTCAGCAGCAGGGTGCGGGCACCGGCGCGGGCGGCCGCCAGCGCGGCCTCGGTGCCGGCATGGCCGCCGCCAACCACGATGACCTCGTAGCGGTGGAAGGACGCATTCATGACGCGGATTTTCTCATGCGAAGGGCGGTCGCGGGCCCGGCAACGGGGCCGGCGCGAAAAAGTTGGCACGGCTTCTGCGTAACCCCATCGGCACCCATCGTGGCAAGCGACTTCGGGCGCCTAAGGCTGGTATTGGAACAGGGGCCAGCCGCTAGCGCACGTTGGGGACGCCGGGGTCGGCAGTCGGGGGACTGCCGGCCCCTCTTTTTTTTGTGGCCACGGCGGCGGTCGAACAGCGGCGCGCCCTGGCCGGGAATCCAGCGGATCCCCAGAAAACACAACGCCCGGCATGGCCGGGCGTTGTGCTGTTTAGGCGCCGACGACCGGCAAGGGCCGGAACAGGGGGGATCCAGATTTCCCCACCGGGCGTCGGCATGGAAGCCGTTGTCAGCTCGTGTTACGTCAGAAAACGACGCAACCGGTCAACGTGGCGCTAGCTTGCGGGCGCGACCGGCTCGGACGCAAGCACTCATTCATCGTTGCCGATCGGGCGATGACGGAAGTGAGACGCCCGTGGCATTGCCTATTCCTCGTTGCGCGAACGCGGGGTCAGCCGCGGCGGCAGGGCCGGGCGGCTGGGCATGGACCGCATCGGCCGCTCGACGCCTTCGGCGCGAGGCGGCATGGCCGGGCGCGACATGCCCGCCGGGTTGGACGGATTGGACGGCCGCTGCGGGCGCAGGCGGTCGGGCAGCTGCGGGCGCCCGTTGTCGCCGGTCATCGGCGGTCGCGGCCAGCCGCCCGGCGGCGGGCGATGGTCGCCATCGCCGGGCCGGCCGTCGTGCGGCGGGCGCGGCACCGGGCGGATCACGTAATAGGGGCGGTTGTAGTAGTAAGGCGCGTAGCCATACCCATAGCCGCCATAGCCGCCGCCGTAGCCGTAATAGCCATAGCCCGGGGCGCCGCCGTAGTAGCCGCCCCAGTAGCCGTCGGGATAGGTGTAGCGGTAGGTCGGGCTGCCCCGGTAATAGCCACCCGGGCCACTGCCGCCGGCGTAGTCGTAGGTGGCGCAACCGCCCAGCGCGGTGAGGGCGATGGCGGCGATCAGCAGGCGTTTCATGGTGGACCCCCCGGTCTGCACCGTTCTCAAGGTCGCCAGATTGGGCTTAACGCATTGAACCCGTGATTAATTCTGTCAAGCGCGTGACTTGCTGCAGTGCGGCGGCAAAAGCGCATCGGGTACGCTTAAGGGCATGTCCGACCTGCCCCATTTCGACGACGTTCTCGACGCCGCCGCCCGCATTGCGCCGCATGCGCGCCTCACCCCGACGCTGACCTCCTCCACCCTCGACGCCATGAGCGGCGCCCGGCTGTTCTTCAAGGCCGAGCACCTGCAGCGCACCGGCGCCTTCAAGTTCCGCGGCGCCTGCAATGCGGTCTGGGCGCTGGACGATGCGCAGGCCGCGCGCGGGGTGGTCACCCATTCCTCGGGCAACCACGGCGGCGCCCTGGCGCTGGCCGCGGCCACGCGCGGCATCCCCTGCCATGTGGTGGTGCCCGAGAACGCCGTGGAGACCAAGCTGGCCGCGATCCGCCGCAACGGCGCGGTGCTGCACCTGTGCGCGCCGACCATCGCCGCGCGCGAGGCGGGCGCCGCCCGGATCCAGGCCGAGACCGGCGCGCACCTGGTCCATCCCTACACCAACCCGTTCGTGATCGCCGGCCAGGGCACCGCGACCCTGGAGCTGCTGGAACAGGCCGGCCCGCTCGATGCGCTGGTCACACCGGTCGGCGGCGGCGGGCTGGCCTCCGGTTCGGCGCTTGCCCTGCACGCGCGCCATCCCGAGGCGCAGCTGTGGCTGGCCGAGCCGGAAGGCGCCGCCGACACCGCGCGCTCGCTGGCGGCCGGGACGCTGCAGCTGGACTTCGTCCCCGATACGGTCTGCGACGGCCTGCGCGGCACGCTGGGCGCGCCCGATTTCGACCTGCTGCGTCAGCACCAGGCCCGCGTGGTCACCGTGTCCGACGCCGACACCATCGCCGCCATGCGCCTGCTGTGGCAGGTGACCAAGCAGATCGTCGAGCCCTCCTCGGCCATCGTCCTGGCCCTGGTGCTGGCCAACCGCGAGGCCTTCGCCGGCAAGCGGGTGGGCCTGGTGCTGTCCGGCGGCAACGTCGACCTGGACGCGCTGCCCTGGTCCAGGGTGTGAGCCGCACGCGTCGCCGCTGGGGCCTGTGGGGCTGGGCGTGGCGCCTGGTCTGCGTGCTGCTGCTGTGGCTGGTCGGGGTCTCGGCCTACATCATCGGCGTGGGCTGGCGCGACGAGGCCGCGCCGGCCGACGCGATCATCGTGCTGGGCGCGGCGGCCTACGACGCGCGGCCTTCGCCCGTGTTCGAGGAGCGCCTGCGCCACGGCATCGACCTGTACCAGCGCGGCCTGGCCGGGCATCTGATCTTCACCGGCGGCTTCGGCGGGGCCGGGGCGCGCTTCGCCGAATCGCAGGTCGGGCGGCGCTATGCGCTCAAGGCCGGCGTGCCCGAGCAGGCGATCCTGATCGAGACCACCTCGCGCACCACGCGCCAGAACCTGCAGCAGGCCGCGCGCCTGATGCAGGCGCACCAGCTGCACACCGCGATCATCGTCTCCGACCCGCTGCACATGGCCCGGGCGATGCGGCTGGCGCGCCAGGAAGGCATCAGCGCGCTCGCCTCGGCCACGCCGACCAGCCGCTTCCGCAGCGTCCGGGCCAGCTGGAAGTTCTTCCTGCAGGAGCTGTACTTCTTCCACCGCGACCTGGTGCTCGAAGCGGTCTAGGCCGGCCCCTTCAAGCCCCGCCATCCCCCGGGCGTTATCATTCCGCCTCACCCCACAGAAGCGACTGGCTTACATGAAGATCGACGGTACCCGGCGCCAGGACCGCGCCACCGAGTTGGTGCTGGCCTATTACGCGGCCTTCAACCGCAGCGATCGCGCGGCGATGCTGGCCCTGCTCACCGACGATGTGGCCCACGACCTCAACCAGGGCGCGCGCGAGATCGGGCGCGAGGCGTTCACCGCCTTCCTGCAGCGCATGGATGCCAGTTACAGCGAGCAGCTGCGCGACATCGTGGTGATGGTCTCGCCCGATGGCCGGCGCGCGGCAGCCGAGTACGTCGTGCACGGCACCTATCACCACAGCGATGCCGGGCTGCCCGAGGCTTCCGGCCAGACCTATGTGCTGCCGGGCGGGGCCTTCTTCGAGATCGAGGACGAGCGCATCGCGCGGGTCAGCAACTACTACAACCTGCAGGACTGGATCGCCCAGGTCGGCGGCTGAGGGCCGCGGCGGGATCGCACGCTCCACGCGTCCCGGGCGCCAGCGGGCGTGCCGGGCGCCCTTGCCGTTGCTGCGGCGTGCCATGGCGATCGACGCGGGCGTGCGATGCTGGCGTCCCCCCGCGTCCCTGTCCGTTTAACGGAGCCTGCAATGATCAAGATCAGCGTGATGTATCCCTACGTGGCCGGCGCGCGGTTCGATCACGCCTACTACGCCAACACCCACATGCCGCTGCTCAAGGCGCGCATGGGCGATGCCTGTCTGTTCTACACGGTCGACAAGGGCCTGTCGGGCGGACTGCCCGGCAGCGATCCGGCCTTCGTGGCCATGTGCCACATCTATAGCGACTCGGTGGACAGCTTCACCGCGGGCTTCGGGCCGCATGCGCAGGAAATCCTGGGCGACATCCCCAACTACACCGACCTGGAGCCGGTCATGCAGATCAGCGAGGTCGTGATCGGCCAGCCCTGAGCGGGCGCGCGTCGCCGCGGCTCATTCGCCGCGGCGGCGGATCGGGATGCGCGAGACCGGCACCGCCGCCACATCGCGCCCGCTTTCGCGGATCGGTGCACCGGCCTGCGGCGCCCAGGCGTGGGCGTAGATGACTTCCCAGCTGCTGGGCAGCACGCCCTGCGGCGTGCGCATCGCCTCGTAGGCGCGCACGGCGGCGGCCAGCCGCGCCTTGCCGGTCAGCGTCGCGCGGCGCTGGGCCAGCGCATTGGTCGCGCCCAGCGCGCGCAGTTCGCGCATCAGCGCCGGCAGATCGGGATAGGTCAGGGTGAACAGGTCGCGGTCCAGCACCGGATCGCGGAAGCCGGCCATCATCAGCGCATCGCCGAACTGGGCGATCTGCGGGAACGGGCTCACGTGCGGCGCCGGATCGCCGGCGAAGGCCTCGCGCAGCTCGATCAGCGTCTGCGGACCGAAGGTGGAGCACAGCAGCAGCCCGCCGGGCTTGAGCACGCGGCGAAAACCCGCGAACGCGGCCGGCAGGTCGTCGACCCACTGCAGGCACAGGTTGGCGAACAGCACATCGACGCTGCCCTCGGCCAGCGGCAGCGCGCGCGCATCGGCGCATACCCGCGCGAACGGCTTCCACCAGCCGGCCTGCTTCTTCGCCTCGCGCAGCATCGGCAGCGAGAAATCCAGCGCCACCACCTGCGCCTTGGGCCAGCGCTTGCGCAGCCTGGCCGCCGCGCTGCCCGGGCCGCTGCCCAGGTCCAGCACGACCTGCGGCACGCGCTGGTCCAGGTAGTCGAGCGATTCGAACAGGCGTTGCTCGACCTCGCGGTGGAGCACGGCGGCATCGGCATAGGTGCCGGCGGCGCGCGCCAGGGCGCGGCGCTGGTGGCGGACATCGAACAGGGGCATGGGCGTATTGTCCGCCAGCGCACAGTCCCGCGTCAGGCGCGGCGCTGGCACGCTCCAGTTCACCGCGTGCGCAAGGCGCCGTCCAGGAACGGCACCAGCGCCGCTTCCACCGCCTCCAGGTGCGCCAGGAACGGCGCATGGCCGCCGCCGGCGATCTCCACGAAGCCGGCCTGCGGTGCCAACCCGGCGGCGGCGGCCATGCCGCGCGGCTGCACCAGCCGGTCGCGCGCGCCGGCGATCCACAGCGAGGGCATGCCCAGGCCCGGCAGCAGGTGGCGCAGGTCGCTGCGTTCGAGCAGCGCCAGGCCGGCCTGCAGCGCGGCCGGCGCCGGCTCGCCGCGGGCGAAGAGCATGGCGCGCAAGCTGCGCAGCGTGGCCTGCCCGTGTGCGCTGCCCAGCGTGTCCAGGGCGATGAAGCGCTCCAGTGTGCCGCGATAGTCCTGCGTCAGGTCGCGGCCGAACTGGGCGAACACCGCCGGCGGCACCGCGTGCGGCCAGTCCGGCGCGGCGGTGAAGCGCGGCACCGAGGACAGCATTGCCAGCGCGCGCACCTGGCCGGAGCTGGCCGCGGCCTTGAGCGCGAACAGGCCGCCCAGCGACCAGCCCAGCCATGCAGCCGGCGGCGTGGCGGCGCAGATCGCCGCGGCCGTGGCCGCCAGGGTCAGCGGCACCGTGCTGTCGCGGCTCAGGCCGTGCCCCGGCAGATCGACCACGTGCAGCTCGAAGCGGTCGGCCAGGCGTTCGACCAGCGGCGCGAATACGCCGCCATGCAGCGCCCAGCCGTGCACCAGCACCAGGGGCGCGCCGCGGCCGTGGGTTTCGATGTGCAGGGTCATGAAGGTCGCGGTGTGGGCTGCAAGCGATCTGCCACGCGCGCGGACGCCGAACGGGCATCGACCCCGCGCGGCACGGAGACAGGCGCCGCGCTCACGCCACGCCGGCCGCCTCTTGCAGCTGCGGCGCGCGGGTGCGGGCCAATGCCTCGACCAGGCCGTCGATGTCTTCGGGCGTGTGCAGCGCGGTCAGCGTGACGCGCAGGCGTGCCGTGCCCTCGGGCACGGTCGGCGGGCGGATCGGCTTGACCCAGTAGCCGGCCGCTTCAAGCGCCGCCGACCAGGCCACCGCCTGCGCGTCGGCGCCGCACAGCACCGGCTGGATCGGCGTGTCCGAACGCAGCAGGTCCAGCCCGGCCGCCGCGGCCTTGGTGCGGAAGCGATCGATCAGGCCGGCCAGCCGCTCGCGCCGCCAGTCGTCGCGCCGCGCGTGGCGGATCGCCTCGCTGCTGGCGCGGGCCAGCGCCGGCGGCAGCGCGGTGCTGTGGCTGTAGGGCCGCGCGGTCTCGGCCAGGTGCTGGATCAGCGCGGCATCGCCGACCACCAGCGCGCCGTAGCCGCCCAGCGCCTTGTCCAGATTGATCAGCTGCAGCGGGACGTCTTCCACGGTCAGGCGCGCCTCGGCGACGCTGCCGCGACCGGCCGGACCGCGCACGCCCACGCCGTGCCCATCGGCGACGTAGAACAGCGCCTTCTGCACCCGCGCCACCAGGGCCAGCGCGCGCAGCGGCGCCACGTCGCCGTCCATGCCGAACACGCCATCGGTGGCCAGCAGTGCCGCGCCATCGGGCACGTTGCGCAGCTGGCGGATCGCGCCTTCGGCATCGCCATGCGGATAGCGGCGCAGCCGGCAGCCGGCCAGGCGCGAGGCGTCCATCAGGCTGGCGTGGTTGAGCCGGTCCTGCACGCAGACATCGCCCTCCTCGCCCAGCAGCGCCTGCTGCACGGCCAGGTTGGCCAGGAATCCGTTGCCGAACAGCAGCGCCGCCGGCGCCTCCAGCCAATCGGCGACGTCGCGTTCCAGCGCCGCGTGCGCGGCGTGATAGCCGCTGGCCAGCGGCGAGGCCCCGGCGCCGGCGCCCTCGCGCGCGGCCGCCTCGGCCAGCGCGTTGGTCACCTGGAACTGCTGCGACAGGCCCAGATAGTCGTTGCCGCAGCATTCGACCAGCCAGCGGCCGTCGACCTCGACCCGCACGCCGTCGCGGCGTGCGACGGCGCGGCGCACCCGCACGCGGTCCTGGGCCACGCGCAGCTTGCGCAGCGCGGCGATGCGGTCGTGCAGATCGGGGCGGGCCATGCTGCGTCCTGTGCGTCTGGCTTGGATCGGCCGGCTAGCGTAATCCAGCCGATGGCGACCCGGATGACCGGCCACGCCGCCTAAAGGCGCCGCGTATCCGCCAGCGCCGGCCCGGCCATGGCGCCCGGCGGCGCGACAGGCGCTAAAGTCGCCGTATGCATCGGCAAGGACTGCCCTGGACGATCCGCATGGAGGCTTCCCCGACACAGTGGCTGCAACGCCTGGGACGCGCGCTGTTGGCGCCGCGCTGCCTGGTCTGCGACGCGCGCGGCGAGGGCGGGCTGGACCTGTGCGCGGACTGCGCCGCCGCCCTGCCGTGGAATACCACCGCCTGCCCCCGCTGCGCGCTGCCGATGCTGCACGCCCAGACCTGCGGGCACTGCCTGCGCCATCCGCCGCCGATGACCCTCACCGTCGCCGCGCTGGTCTATGGCCCGCCGCTGGACCGGCTGGTGCCACGCCTGAAATTCCACGGCGACCTGGCGGCCGGCCGGCTGCTCGCCGCGCTGATGGCCCAGGCCATGTCCGGCGCGCCACGGCCACAGGCCCTGGTGCCGGTGCCGCTGCACGACCGGCGCCTGCGCCGCCGCGGCTACGACCAGGCGCTGGAACTGGCGCGCGCCGTGGGCCGCCGCCTCGACCTGCCGGTCCTGGACAGCGCGCTGCTGCGCAGCCGCGACACCGCCCCCCAGTCCGAACAGGATGCGCAAGCCCGCCGCCGCAATCTGCGCGGCGCCTTCACCGTGCGGCCAGGCGCCGCCCTGCCCGCGCACTTGGCCCTGGTCGACGACGTGATGACCACCGGCGCCACCCTGCACGCCGCGACGCGCGCCCTGCAGCGCGCCGGTGTCGCGCGGGTGGATGGTTGGGTCTGCGCGCGGGTGGAGTGAGTCGGCTGCTCACTGGGCCTGTCTTGGATGCTGGAGCAACGGCGAGAGGTTTATGCTGCTGGGCAGACCGCCGTGGCATCGCGCCCGCGTGTCATCCTGCCCTCGCCGGCTTGTCAGGAGAATGCCGATGTCCTTCGCCGCCGTTTCGGTTTCGCGCAGTTGGTGGGTGTTCCTGCTGTTCGGTCTGGTGGCCGTGCTGTTCGGCGTGTCCACGCTGATCTGGCCAGGCGGCACCGTGCTGGCGCTGGTGCTGGTCTTCGGCGCGTTCTCGCTGGCCGATGGCATCGTCAGCCTGATCAGTGCCTTCAGTCGCGAACACGTGCTGCCGCGCTGGCTGCTGGCGCTCTATGCGCTGATC
Source organism: Pseudoxanthomonas sp. SORGH_AS_0997 (assembly GCF_031453535.1). Taxonomy (NCBI): domain Bacteria; kingdom Pseudomonadati; phylum Pseudomonadota; class Gammaproteobacteria; order Lysobacterales; family Lysobacteraceae; genus Pseudoxanthomonas; species Pseudoxanthomonas sp. SORGH_AS_0997. The sequence goes on along the minus strand of NZ_JAVIZI010000001.1, from coordinate 3,714,265 downwards.
TCCATCGCCTTCGGCGTGCTGGCCATCGCCCAGCCGGCGCAGATGGCCGCCGCGCTGCTGTGGCTGCTGGCGGTGTGGCTGGTGATCGCCGGGGTGGCGCGCATCGTGTTCGCCGTGCAGGTGCGCAAGCACATCCGCGGCGAGTGGCTGCTGGTGCTCAGCGGGGTGCTGTCGATCCTGCTGGGCGTGCTGTTCTTCGTCTACCCGGCGGCCGGGCTGCTGACGATGGCGCTGTGGTTCGGCATCGGCGCAATCGTTTACGGCGCGCTGCAGCTGGTGGTCGCCTTCCGCCTGCGCGGGCATCGCCTGGCGGCCTGAGCCCGTCCGCTCAACCGGCCGGCATCACCGGCGGGACGTAGGGCAGGGTCAGCCCGAGCAGCCACAGCAGGCCGATCACCAGCGGGATGTGCACCAGCAGCTGGATGAAGGTGAAGCCGACGATGTCGCGCGCCTTCAGCCCCAGCACGCCCAACAGCGGCAGCATCCAGAACGGGTTGATCAGGTTGGGCAGGGCCTCGGCGGCGTTGTAGACCTGCACCGCCCAGCCCAGGTGCGCGTGCAGTTCGTTGGCCGCCTGCATCACATACGGCGCCTCGATCAGCCACTTGCCGCCGCCGGAGGGGACGAAGAAGCCCAGGATGGCCGAGTACACGCCCATCACCGCCGGGAAGGTGTCCTGCGTGGCCACGTGCACGAACAGCTGCGAGAGATGGTGCGCCAGGGTGTCGCCATCGGCGCCCTTGGCCCCGGTGAGGATCATCGCGATGCCGCCATACAGCGGGAACTGGATCAGCACGCCGGTGGTGCTGGGCACGGCCTTGGCCACCGCGTTGAGGAAGCTGCGCGGGCGCCAGTGCAGCAGCAGGCCCAGCGAGAGGAACAGGAAGTTGTAGGTGTTCAGGCTGGCGATCGCGGTGACCACCGGCTTGGAGGCGAATTCGCCGGCCAGCCAGCCGAAGGCCAGCAGCGACAGCAGCACGGTCAGCAGCGGGCTGTATTCGAGCCATTCGCCCGGACGCGTGCGCGGCGGCAGCGCCTTGTCCGGCTCGCCCTGCGCCGCCTCGGGGAAGTCGGCCGCAGTACGCGCGGCCCGGCCCTGCGGCGCGGTGACCCAGCAGATCAGCAGCGAGACCCCGATCAGCACCGCGGTCAGCACGATCGACTGCCACAGGAAGATCGTCTCGGTGAAGGGCAGCACGCCGGTGATCTCCAGCAGGCCCGGCGGCATCGAGGCCGGATTGGCCTGCAGCTGTGCGGCCGAGGAGCTCAGGCCCATCGCCCACACCGCACCCAGTCCGAGGTAGGCGGCGGCACCGGCGGCGCGGTAATCCATCTTCAGCTCGCTGCGCCTGGCCAGCGCGCGCACCAGCAGGCCGCCGAACACCAGCGAGAAGCCCCAGCTCAGCAGCGAGGCCAGCATGCTCACCAGGCCCACGTACACGATCGCCCCGCGGCCGCTGCGCGGCACCCGGGCCAGCTGGTCGATGAAGCGCGCCACGACCGGCGCGGTCGCCACCGCGTAGCCGCCGATGACCACGAAGGCCATCTGCATGGTGAAGGGAATCAGGCTCCAGAAGCCGCCGCCGAAGGCCTCGGCCGTGGCCTTGGGCGTGGCGCCGGCGAGCATCGCGGCGATGGCCACCAGGATCACGCCCAGCACCGCGAACACGTAGGCGTCGGGGAACCACTTCTCGGCCCAGGCCGCGCTGCGCAGCGCCGCGCGGGCCATCACGCCCTGCCGGGCCTCGCCTTCGTTCGCTGCCATGAGCCTGCCCTCGTCATCCGATCCCCGGCCCGCATTGTCCAAGCCCCGGCCCGGCGCGGTCTGCTGGACGATGGTCTAGGCAAGGCCGCGCCGGTCGCCCGGCCGCGGCGCGTCAGGCCTTGAGCGCCAGCGACACCGCGATCCCGGCGAACACCGCCGCGCCGACCCAGTTGTTGTGCAGGAAGGCGCGGAAGCAGGGTCCGCGCTCGCGGTGCCGGCACAGCCAGAACTCGTAGGCCACCAGCGCCACCGCCACGCCCAGGCCCAGCCAGTACGGCCAGCCCAGCGCCGCCTGCCGCCCGACCAGCGCCAGCGCCACGAACACCAGCGCGTAGAGCAACCCCTGGATCACCAGATCCAGATCGCCGAACAGGATGGCGGTGGACCTGGACCCGGCGCGCAGGTCGTCCTCGCGGTCGACCATGGCATACCAGGTGTCGTAGGCGGTGGCCCACAGGATGTTGGCCGCGTACAGCAACCAGCCCAGCGCCGGCACCGTGCCCTGCACCGCGGCGAAGGCCATCGGGATGCCGAAGCCGAACGCCAGCCCCAGATAGACCTGCGGCAGGTAGGTATAGCGCTTGAGATAGGGATAGCTGGCGGCCAGGAAGGCGGCCACCACGCTCAGGCCGATGGTCAGCCGGTTCATGGTCAGCACCAGGCCGAAGGCCACCACCATCAGCACCGCGAACACCCACAGCGCCTCGCGGCCGCTGACCCGCCCGGCGGCCAGCGGCCGCTCGCGCGTGCGCTCGACCTGCGGGTCCAGCCAGCGGTCGGCGTAGTCGTTGATCACGCACCCGGCCGAGCGCGTCAGCCAGACCCCGGCGGTGAACACCAGCAGCGTCCACCAGGGCGGCAGACCGCCCGCGGCCAGCCACAGCGCCCACCAGGTCGGCCACAGCAGCAGCAGCGCGCCGATCGGCCGGTCGCCACGGACCAGCTTCCAGTATTCCCCCAGCCGCCCGGGCCGCGGCGCCGGCGGCGCGTCGAATCGTTCGTAAGCCATCGCAAAAGGGTAGCAGGCCCGCGCAAGCCACCACCGCGGCGTGCGCTCGCCCAAAGTCGTCGCCTGCCTCGCTTCGTCGTCCTCCCGGGGGAGCCACTGTCTCCTCCGATCACGTCGCGCCCTCCTTTGTAGAGCGGAGCTTGTGGCAATCCCCTTTTGGGGACTCCGCTGCTCTTCGCCCGGTCCGCGGGAAAGCCCCAGCGGAGCAAGCTCCGCTCTACAGGGGGAGCAGCCCTTCGGCCCATGGCGGCGAGAGGCCTTCCCCACGCCGCCCCCACCGCATTGCCGCTTCCGGCCACAACTGGCGTTAGTCCCCCGCAGGGCGCACTGCGCAGCCCCCCCGACGCCCCCATTACCGTCCACACCCCAGGAAAACTCGATCGCATGCACGTTCTGGTCTGTGGAGGAGCCGGTTACATCGGTGCGCACGCCGCGCTGGCGCTGGCGCGGGCGGGCCATGAGGTCACCGTCCTGGACAACCTCAGCACCGGCCACCGCGCGGCGGTGCGCTGGGGGCGGCTGGTGGAGGCCGACCTGCTGCAGCCGCGGACGCTGGACGCGGCCTTCGATCGCCCGGTCGATGCGGTGATGCATTTCTGCGCGCACTCGCTGGTGGACGCGTCGGTGCGCGATCCGTACGCGTACTACGAGAACAACGTGGTCGGCACGCTCAACCTGCTGCAGGCGATGCGCCGGCACGGGGTGGAGCGGCTGGTGTTCTCCTCGAGCGCGGCGATCTTTGGCCATCCGCAGGGCGCACGGATCGACGAGGCCCACCCCTGCGCCCCGATCAGCCCCTATGGCGCCAGCAAGCTGATGGTCGAGCGCATGCTGGCCGACGCCGCGCGCGCCTACGGGCTGCGCTCGGTGTGCCTGCGCTACTTCAACGCGGCCGGCGCCGCGGCCGAGGAAGGCATCGGCGAATCGCATGCCCGCGAGACGCATCTGATCCCCAACACCTTGCGCGCGGCGCTGGGCCGCGGGCCGGCGCTGCAGATCTTCGGCGACGACTACGACACGGCCGACGGCACCTGCGTGCGCGACTACGTCCATGTGCTGGATCTGGCCGACGCGCACCTGCGCGCGCTGACGCTGATGGAACAGACGCCCGGCGCGCATGCGTTCAACCTGGGCAACGGCCGGGGTTTCAGCGTGCTGCAGGTGCTGCAGGCCGCGCGCGCGATCAGCGGGCGCCAGATCGACTACACGCTCGCGCCCCGCCGCGCGGGCGATCCGGCGATGCTGGTGGCCTCCGGGGACAGGGCGCGCACGGTGCTTGGCTGGCAGCCGCGGCACGCCACGCTGGACGCCATGATCGGCAGCGCCTGGCGCTGGCATCGCGCGCAGGCGTACTGAGATCCGCTGCGAGCGGCCTGCACAGCGCCCTGGGCGCGTTGCGCGGGTGCGGCGGTCCCGCCCGGTTGCATCGGACGCGCGCCGCTGGCGACTGCGGCTGGCGGCAAGTTCGCGTCGGCCGATGTTTTCAGGGATAATGCGCGCCGCCGTCGGCCCGCCGCGGCGTGTTGTTGCACCATGCGCCTGTAGCTCAGCCGGATAGAGTAGTGGCTTCCGAAGCCATTGGTCGGGGGTTCGAATCCCTCCAGGCGCGCCAGCACTCGTTCCGGATCATGACGGAGCAACCCAAAGCCCTCGAGCGATCGAGGGTTTTTTGTTGTCCGGCGTCCTGGCGATTCATCAGGTCTTCGAGCGTCGCCCTGACGGTGGGCCCATGTCTGCGCTCGTCATCCCGCGTCCGACCGGACACGCGACGCTGTCCGGTCGGACACCCTGCATCCAGAACACGCCGCACCACGGGCGCTGACGGTTAGCACGTGGCCTGCGTAAGAGACTTCCAGCCGGGCGATCTCGCGCGCCGCAATGGAGGATCGAAGTGATGCCGAGCCATGCACTTGCAGGGGCGCTGACGCTGCTGTCGCTGGTTTCCAGCCAACCACGGCTTGATGCTTCGACGCGCTACGAGCTCAGCGCCGAGACCGACGACGGCCGGATCACCGCGCTCGATGTGACGATCCGGCTGCAGGCCGACCCCTCCGGGCGGACGGTGATCGACTGGGCCGAGCAATGGGCGGGCGAGGAGCATCTGGGCCAGTGGGCGCGCGATATTTCAGTCGAAGGTGCGCGGCGCACCGCGGTGGCGCCACACGGGGGACGCATCGTGGACTCGGCGCCCGGCGCGCCGCTGGTGATGCGCTATCGGATCGTGTCGGCCCATCAGGCCGCTCCCGCTGTCTCGAACAGCAGGCAGCCGGATCCGATCGTGCGTCCCGACTGGTTCTACGCGGTCGGGTTCTCGCTCTATGCCCAGCCCGCCGGACGCGAGGACTTGCCGGCGACGTTCACCTGGCGCGGTCCGCACGGCATCGGCTTCGCTTCGGACGCGCAGCACCTGCAAGGGTTGATGCACCAACCGCGCACGGGCAAGGACATTCGGGAAAGCGTGGCCATCGTCGGCCGCGGCCTGCAGGTCTCGACCATGCGGGTGGGCGGTGAGCCGCTGCGCGTGGCCTCCATCGGCCGTTTCGGTTTCGATATGGCGGCCTTCGCCCGCCTTGCGGGGAAGGTCATTGCGTCCGAGCGCACGTTCTGGGGCGACGACCAGGCAGGCCCCTTCCTGATCACGGCCATTCCCCTGGCTTCGGAGCCGAAGCAGACGGGATTCAGCGGGACGGGCCTGGGCGATGCCTTTGCCACCTGGATCGGACAGGACACGCCGCTGCCGGATCTGGCCTGGTTCCTTGCGCACGAATACTTCCATAGCTGGAATCCCAGGCAGCTGGGGCATACCGAAGACGCGACCGAGGCCCGGACGTACTGGATCAGCGAGGGGTTCACCGACTTCTTCGCGCGCAGGCTGATGCTGCGGGCGGGGCTGCTTTCGCCGGAGCGGTTCGTCGAGGAGTGGAACGAGGTCCTCGCCCACTACGCTCGCTCGCCGTATCGCACCTCGCCCAATGCCGTCGTCGCCGATCGCTTCTGGAAGGACGAACGCGCCCGTATGATGCCGTACCAGCGCGGCGCGCTGCTGGCCGCGGTCTGGGATCGCCGCTTGCGTCAGCGCTCCGGCGGGCGCGCGAGCCTGGACGACGTGCTCCAGGACCAACGCAGGCGCGCGCAGGCCGATCCCGCGCTTGCGCTGCAGGACGCGCTGATCGCGGCGGCCGCGCACGCCGGGCTGGACCTGCGGCCGGAGATCTCGAGATACGTCGACCACGCGGTGCCCGTGCTGCTGCCGGAAGACGCTTTTGGCGAATGCGCCCGCGTGGTCTCCGTCGACACGCCGGTGTTCGACAGGGGCTGGGACACCGAGGCGACGACGCGGCAGGGGGATGTCGTCACCGGGCTCGACCCGACCTCCATGGCCTATGCCGCGGGACTGCGGAACGGGATGAAGTTGCTCTCGCAGTCCGGCGGAAACCCGGCCGATCCACAGGTCGAGATCGCGCTCGTGGCCCAGGACGCGTCCGGCCAGCATCATCTGCGTTTCAGGCCCCTCGGGCGGGAGACGGTGAGGCTCCAGCGCATCGAGTTGAACGCCGCGCGCTTCTCCGCCAGGCCGGAGACGTGTCGCCAGGCCCTCGCCGGCTAGAGGCTGGCCGCGCGACGGCGAACACGGCGCCGCGCGGACCGCGCAGCGTCAGACCCTTTCCACCGCGATCGCCAGCCCCTGGCCGACACCGACGCACATCGTGGCCAGGCCCAGCCTGCCGCCGCCGCCGACATGCAACTGGTGCACGGCGGTCTGTACCAGGCGGGTGCCGCTCATGCCCAGCGGATGGCCCAGGGCGATGGCGCCGCCGTTCGGGTTCACGCGGGCGTCGTCGTCGGCCAGGTCGAGCGCGCGGGTCACCGCCAGCGCCTGGGCGGCGAAGGCTTCGTTGAGTTCGATCACGTCGAAGACCTGCAGCGGGCGCTGCAACCGCGCCAGCAGCTTGCGCACCGCCGGCACCGGGCCAAGGCCCATCACGCGCGGCGCGACGCCGCCACTGGCCATCCCCAGCACGCGTGCGCGCGGCGTCAGGCCGTGGCGCTGCACGGCGGCGGCCGAGGCCACGATCATCGCCGCGGCGCCGTCGTTGATGCCCGATGCGTTGCCGGCCGTGACCGTGCCACCCGGATTCACCGGCTTGAGGGCGGCCAGGGTCGCCGCATCGGTCTGCGGGCGCGGATGCTCATCGGTATCGACCACCGTCTCGCCTTTGCGCCCGGGGATGCGCACCGGGACGATCTCCTCGGCGAAGTAGCCCGCAGCCTGCGCCCGCACGGCGCGCTGCTGGCTGCGCAGGGCCAGCGCATCCTGGTCCTCGCGCGACACGCTCGCGTCGGCCGCCACGTTGTCGCCGGTCTGCGGCATGGTGTCCACGCCGTACAGCGCCTTGAGCTGCGGATTGACGAAGCGCCAGCCCATGGTGGTGTCTTCCAGCTTCTGATCGCGGCGGAACGCGCTGCCCGCCTTGCCCATCACGAATGGCGCACGCGACATCGACTCGACACCCGCGGCGATCGCCAGCTCCATCTCGCCCAATGCGATGGCCCGGTACGCCGCGCCCACCGCCTCCATGCCGGACGCGCACAGGCGGTTGAGCGTGACGCCCGGCGCCTCCTGGGGCAGCCCGGCCAGCAGCAGCGCCATGCGCGCGACGTTGCGATTGTCCTCGCCCGCCTGGTTGGCGCAGCCCATGAAGACCTCGTCCAGCGCCGACCAGTCCACGCCGGGATTGCGCTGCATCAGCGCGCGCAGCGGAAGCGCGGCCAGATCGTCGGTACGCACCGGCGCCAGGCCACCGCCGTAGCGGCCGATGGGCGTGCGCACGGCATCGCAGATGAAAACGTCCTGCATGGGAACTCCGTGAAGCGAAGGGGAAGTCAGGGACGGGCCGGCGCGCGCGTGGCGGCCACGATGGTGATCGCGCCGGCCAGCAGCAGCGTGCCGTAGGCCAGCTGCGAGGCGGCCAGGGTCCCGGTCTTGTCGATCAGCACGCCGACGATCATCGGCACGAACACGTTGCCCAGGCCGGCCAGCGTGGTGACCAGCGCGATGCTGCCCGCTGCCTTGGGGCCGGAGAAGGTGCTGCCCGGCAGGGTCCAGAACGGTCCGGTCGCGCCCAGGGTGGCGGCGGTGCACACGGTCAGCAGCGCGATCGCCGGTGCGGTGGTCAGGTGGGTCGTGCCCAGCACCAGCCAGGCGGCGGCGGCCGTGCCCAGGCACAGGGCCACGTGCCAGCGGCGCTCGCCGACCTTGTCCGAGTGGCGCGCCACCAGGAACTGGGTGACCAGGCCGGCCAGGAACGGGATCGAGGACAGCAGGCCGACGTGCAGCACGTCCTTGATGCCCGAGTTCTTGATGATGGTCGGGATCCAGTACGCATTGGCCGCCGCACCGCTGAAGACCGCCAGCGCGACGAAGGACAGGATGTAGACGCGCTTGTCGCCGAAGGCCTGCCACAGCGAGTGGTGCTGGCCCGGCGAGGCGGCGCTGTCGCGGTCCACGTCGGCCTGGACCAGCGCCTTCTCCGGAGCCGTCAGCCACTTGGCGTCGGCCGGCTTGTTGTCCAGGAAGTAGTAAACGACCACGCCCAGCACGCAGGCCGGCAGGCCTTCGACGATGAACAGCCACTGCCAGCCGTGCAGGCCAAGCGCACCGTCGAACAGCCGCATGATCGTGCCCGCCAGCGGTCCGCCCAGCATGCCGGCGATCGGCAGCGCGGCCATGAACAGCGCGGTGACGCTGGCGCGGCGCGCCTTGGGGATCCAGAAGGTGATGTACAGCAGCACGCCCGGGAAGAAGCCCGCCTCGGCCGCGCCCAGCAGGAAGCGATAGAGATAGAACTCGGTCGGCGAGCGCATCATCGCGAACGCCGCGCAGGCCAGCCCCCACAGGATCATGATGCGCAGGAACGTCAGGCGCACGCCGATCTTCTGCAGCCACAGGTTGCTGGGTACCTCGAACACGAAGTAGCCGATGAAGAACATGCCGGTGCCGATGCCGTACATGACCTCGTTGAAGCCCAGCTGGTGCATGAAGTCCAGGCGGGCGAAGCCGATCACGTTGCGGTCGATCAGCGCCACGGTGTAGCACAGCATGATCAACGGCAGGATGCGCCACTTGATCTTGCGGTAGGTGGCATCGGCCGGCGAGGGCTCGGCCACGCCGGTAGCGGAAGAGGGTTGCACCTGGGAACTCATCGGGAATCTCGCATCAGGGTGTCAGGCGGCGCCACACCCCGCCAGACTGGCCGGCGGCGACGCGCTGCGTTAGGAGGAGGCTGCGGGCGGGCATTCAGTACTTGACGTGCAGGCCCAGGGCCAGGTTGTCGACCGTGGCGCCCACCGGCGCGCGCACCGGCGAGCCGTAGCTGGACGAGACGCCGTTGTCGATGCGCCCGGCCAGGGCGACCAGCGAGGTGTACTTGAACAGGCTGTACTGCACGCCGACGTTGTAGGCCTGCGCGCCCAGCCCGTAGGTGCTGCATGGCGCCGCGCCCGACAGCACGCAGTGGCCGGCGCCGGCGTGGATGTAGTTGGCCGCCAGGGTCAGCTTCGGCGTGGCCTGCCATTCCGCGCTGACCTTCCAGGTCGGCACGGTGTAGGACTTGAACTTGCCGTAGGCCGCGGTCGGGTCTTCGGCGTACTGCACGCGCGAGAGGTCCACGCCCAGCTTGATGCGCTTGGTCTGGTAGGCGGCGCTGAGGCGCAGGTTGCGGTCCTGCGAACCGCCGCCCTGGTTGGTGATCGAAGTGGCCGCCGGCGTGGTGGTCGGCACGCCACTGATCACCAGATGGTTGGTATGCCGCTCGTATTGCAGCGCGGCGTACCACGGCCCCTGCTCCCAGCGGATGCCGTAGGAGTACGCGCGGCGGGGACGGCCGTAGTCGGGGCCGTCCCGGTGCGGCATGTAGCTGGTCCCGAGGGAGAAGCCGTTCCACTTGGCGCTCTCCCACTTGTAGCCGTGGCTGGCGCGGGTGACCCATGTCGTCGTCCCTGCGCGACTGCCCGTGCCGAAGGCCGCGCCGCCGAGCAACGCGGAGGTCGACACGAAATTGCTTTCGCTCACGCCGAGCATGCGCACCGGATCGCCCCAGTTGGACAGGATGCTGTTGATGCGTCCGCCGGTGAAGGTCCCCAGGACGCGATGCGCCACGTAGACGTACGCATCGCGGCTGCGGTTGAAGTACTCGCTGTTGTCGTAGGGCTCGGTGACCTGCTCATCCAGGCGGAAGCCGACATCCCAGTCCGGGTTGAAGCGGTAGTGCCCGCGCATGGCGAAGAACGACTGCGACCAGTTGACCCGGTCGGCATCCGGCTTGTCGGTGACGCTGCGCAGGGTCGTGCTGGTGTTGGACTTGGTGGTCAGCGTGCTGACCTGGCTGCCGACCGCGGTGTGCTGACCGAACGAGGTCCACTGGTACTGCGGATACAGGTTGCCGAAGAACTCGATGTTGGCGTCTTCGTTGCCGAAGGTGGCGGCATGGCCGCTGCCGACCATGGCCATCAGGCAGGCGCCGACGGCGATGCGATGGCGGCGCGGACGCGGCGAGGTGTTGCGGACAGGCATCGAGTTCCCTCCCAGGAGTGGATGCGAGAAGCGGGAGCGAGGCCGCCTGCGGCGGCACGCTGGATGGATGAAGCGCGGAACGGGCGCGCGGCGGCTCAACGCAGGCCGGCCGACCAGCGGGCGATGGCCTCGACCACCTGCTGCGGCTGCTCGGGCAGCAGGGCGTGGCTGGCGCCGGGAATGGTGACCACGCTGACGCGCGGGCCCAGTTCCTCGCGCAGCTCCTGGCGGCGATCGGCCGGCATGAAGGGATCGGATTCGGCCTGCAGGTCCAGCAGTGGCACCTTGCCGCCCGCGCTCCACCACAACGCCTTGGGCGTGGCATCGCTGGCGTTGCGCTGGCTGGTGCGCACCTCGGGGTGCCAGCCGTCCAGCCACACCGAGGCATCGTTGCCCGGCGCGAAGAAGGTCGCCTGCAGCTCCTTCAACCGATCCTCGCGCGAGGTCTTGGGATCGGCGATACGGATGATGCTGGCCGACAGGGACTTGGGATAGGTCTTGGCCGCCGCGGCCGCGACCACCACACCGCGCACGGACTGCGGATGCCGTGCGGCGAGCATGCGCGCCACCCAGTTGCCGTAGGCATGCCCGACGACGATCGCCGGCGCCTTGCCGGCCTGGTCGATCGTGCAGGCCACATCGTCGGCCAGATCCGCCAGCGTGATGCCTTCCATCGGCCCGCGGCTGTCGCCCAGCCCGCGCGGCTGCGGGCGCAGCACCTGGTAGCCCTTGGCGGCCAGGCCCTCGGCGATCGGGTCGTAATCCAGCGAATCGCGGCCCAGCGACGGCAGCAGCACGATGGTCGGCCCCTGGCCGTCCACCACCACGTCGATGCTGGCATCGCCGCAGCTCAGCTGGCGATGCGCACGCGCACCTGCCGCCTCGGCGGCGCCCACGGTGGCCGGCAAGGCCAGACAGAACAGAACACGCATCCACGAGCGCTTCATCAGACAATCCCTCCCGGTATTGCAGGCGCCGGGCCGGACGCGGCCGCACGACGCCTGTGCGCCGCATCCCAGGGACGACGGCACGACGGACTTCAATCGGATGACCGGCCTGACGCGGCCGGACGGTGTTAGTGGACCGGTCTTGGCACCGGCACCTGTCGCGTGCCGCAGGCGATCGCCTGGCGCGCGTCCTGGCTGGACATGAGGCCCTCCTCCTCGATGGCGTGGACCTGCGTTGCGCTGCAGGCGTCGATGGGGCGGAGTCTAGGCACGGTGTTTTTTCGGGCGCACGCCGTCGACGGTCAATCCAGCTATGGCGCGAATGCGATGGCTCGCAGCGGCCCTGCCGATCGCCCGCAAACGCGAGGTTTCCAGGGGATTCAAGGCGTCGGAGCGGCCCTTATCCTTTAGTCGAAGGGCGCGCCTGGAGGCGTTTGGCGCCGTTGGTCATCGGGCGGTTTGCTACCCTCGTTCACCTGATCCAGCGCGCCCGCCGTTCCGTCATGCCCACACCCAAGGTCACCAATCTTTCGCTCGATCTGGTGACCGATCTGGGGCGCTGGCGCGCGTTCGTGGCGATCGGCGAGCTGGGCAGCGTCACGCGCGCGGCGTTGTTCCTGGACACCAACCAGTCGGTGCTCAGCCGCCAGATCAACGCACTGGAGCGCGACTGCGGCGCGCGCCTGTTCAATCGCACCGGGCGCGGCGTGCAGCTGTCCGAGCTGGGCGAACGCCTGTTCCCGCAGGTCAAGGCGCTGCTGGCCGACGCGGCGCAGCTGGAACGCGACATCCGCGGCGAAGCGCTGGAGCCGACCGGCCGGGTCACGATCGGCATGCTGCCGTCGATCTCGCAGGCGGTGACCGGCCGCCTGTTCTCGACCCTGCGCACGCGTTATCCCGCGGTCACGCTCAAGATCCTGGAAGGCTCCGGCGGCCAGGTCGAGGAGTGGCTGGCCGATGCCCGCGTCGATATCGCCGTGCTGTACCGCTATGGCACCTCGCTGCCGGAAGGCGAGCAGTCTCTGGCCGTGGTCGACAGCTATCTGATCGGCCGACGCGGCGATGCGCTGACCGCCGCCGAGACCGTACCGTTCACCCGTCTCGACCAGCTGCCCCTGGTGGTCCCCAGCGCGCCCAACGGGTTACGCACGGCGCTGGATGCGCTGGCGCGCAGCTGCCATATCGGGCTCTCGCCGGCGATCGAGGCGGACTCGCTGCCGCTGCAGAAATCGCTCTCCGCCGGCGACGGCGTCTACACGGTGCTGCCCATCCACGCGGTGTGGAAGGAACTGGCCGACGGCGTGCTGCAGGCCGCGCGCCTGGTGGATCCGCCCATGCAGCGGATCATCTCCATGGCGCTGAGCCGCTCCAAAGGGCCGGCCCGCGCGGTCTCGGCCGTGGCCAGCGAGATCGATCACGCCTTCCAGTCGCTGGCGGCCGAAGGCCTGTGGCAGCGCGCCTTCGCCCCGACCCCCGACGCATAGCAGACATGCCGGCGGACGCGTAGCGCGCCCCGTCGCCCCACCCTATAACGGCCGATCGCGCGTCCGATGCGCGCCGTCCTGCGTTTCGAACCGGAGTTGCCATGCCCCGCATCACCCTGCCCGATCCCGCCCACATGGATGCCGACCAGCGCGCGGTCCACGACCGCATCGTCAACGGCAAGCGCGGCAGGATCCAGGGCCCGCTGCGCGCCGCACTGCATAACGCGGAGCTGGCGGCGCGCTGGTCAGCCCTGGGCGAACTGCTGCGTTACGACACGTCCCTGACGCCGCGCCAGAGCGAGCTGGCCATCCTGGTCACCGGCCGGGCCTGCAACTCGCCGTTCGAGTGGCACGCGCATCGCCTGGAGGGCGAGAAGGCCGGCCTGTCCGCGGAGATCCTCGAGGCGCTGCTGGCGCAGCAGATCCCCGCGGGGCTGGACGAGACCGAGCACGCCATCGTCTGCTTCGCCCGCGAGCTCAACGCCGCCAACTCGGTCAGCGACGCGACCTACGCGCGGGCGCTGGCCCTGCTGGGTGAGAAGGCCGTGGTCGAGCTCACCGCGCTGGTGGGCTATTACACGATGGTGGCGATGACGCTGAACACCCACGAGATCCCCCTGCCGGAGGGCGTCGCGCCGGCCTTCGACCTACCGCAGCGCAACGGCCTGTGAGCGGCTGGGACTGCCATGCGCATGTCTTTGGCCCGTATGCGCGCTTTCCGCTGGCCGACACCAGCGTGCATTCGCCCCCGCAGGCCAGCGTCGAGCAGTACCTGGCGCTGCTGCAGGCGCTGGACCTGCAGCATGGCGTGCTGATCCATCCCAGCGCCTACGGCCGGGACTTTTCCGCGCTGTTCGACGCACTGGACCGCTTTCCGCAACTGCGCGGGGTGGCCGTGGCGCGCGTGCAGGATGGTATGGACCTGCGCGGGCTGCGCGAGCGCGGCGTGCGCGCCTTGCGCTTCAGCCACCGCAGCGGCGGCGACTTCCCCGGCGCGGCCACGCTGGAGGATCTGAAGCGGCTGGCGCCGGCGCTGGCCGCGGCGGGCCTGCATGCCGAACTGTGGAGCGACACCGCGGCGCTGTCCGGCGTCATCGGCACGCTGCGCGAACTGCCCGTGCCCCTGGTGATCGACCACGCGGGCGGCTTCGATCTGGATGCAGGCGTCGACGCGCCGGCGTTCCGCGCGCTGCTGTCCTTGCTGGAAGGCGGCAACACCTGGATCAAGCTGTGCATGTACCGCAACCTGCTGCGCAAGCCGCAGCCCGAGCGCGGCCGTGCCTTCCAGCAGGCGCTGCAGCACGCGCGCGCGGACCGCATGCTGTGGGGCAGCGACTGGCCGCATCTGCGCGTGGAACCGGCGCCGGACACCGGCGCGCTGCTTGCGACCTTCCGCGACTGGGCGGGCGATGCCGCGCTGGCGCGCCGGATCCTGGAAGACCATCCGCGCGCGCTGTATGTCTGACCGGCGCGGCGCGCGCGCAATACGACCTTGGTCCTAAACGGCTATGCGCGCAGCCGCATAGCAGCTCTGCCTGGCATCGCGTCGGCGCGCGCGCAGGGGCTTCCTAGACTGGCCTTCGACGAATCATCAAGGCCTTGCCGCAATGGACGACCTGACCCAGCTGCGCGTGGAGATCCAAGCCCACGTGACGGTGCTGACGCTGGATGCGCCGCCGGTCAACGCGCTGACCCGCACGCTCAACGACGAGCTGGTGCTGGCGCTGGACCGCATCGGCGAGCTGGATGAGGTCCGCGCGGTGGTGCTCACCGGCGCCGGCAAGGTGTTCTGCGCAGGCGCCGACCTCAAGGGACGCGCCGAAGTGATCAAGGGCCCGGGCGATCTGGGCGCGCACCTGCGCCGCACCCGCGAATGCTTCCACGCGATCCGCGAATGCGCCAAGCCGGTGGTGGCGGCCATCAACGGGGCCGCGCTCGGCTCCGGCCTGGCGATGGTCGCCTCCTCGGACATCCTGGTCGCCTCGGAGCGCGCCTCGCTGGGCCTGCCCGAGATCGACGTCGGCCTGCTCGGCGGCTGCCGCCACGCGATGCGGCTGTTCGGCCACTCGCGCCTGCGCCGCATGGCGCTGACCGGCCTGCGCGTCGACGGCGCCGAGCTCTACCGGCTGGGCCTGGTCGAGGCCTGCGTGGCGCCGGAGGCGCTGCTGCCCACCGCGCTGGAGATCGCCCGCACCATCGCCGCCAAGAGCCCGGTCGCCACGCGCATGAGCAAGCACACGCTCAACACGATCGAGCAGCTGAGCCTGCGCGATGGCTATCGCTACGAGCAGGACATGACCGCCGCGATCGGCCGCACCGAGGACGCGCGCGAGGCGCAGGCCGCCTTCCGCGAGAAGCGCGCGCCGGTCTTTGTCGGCCGCTGATGCCCTCCTTCCCTCTCCCATCGCCGCCGCGCGGCGATGTCGCACGGATATCCCGATGAGCTCCAACGCACGCCCGCTGTCGGGCATCAAGGTCCTGGATCTGAGCCGCATCCTGGCCGCGCCGTGGGCCGGGCAGATCCTGGCCGACCTGGGCGCCGAGGTGATCAAGGTGGAGCGGCCCGGCGCCGGCGATGACACCCGCGCCTGGGGGCCGCCCTTCCTCAAGGACGCCGACGGCCGCAACACCGGCGAGGCGGGCTACTACCTGGCCGTCAACGCCGGCAAGCAGTCGATCACCATCCGCATCGACACGCCCGAGGGCCAGGACATCGTGCGCAGGCTGGCGGCGCAGGCCGACATCGTGCTGGAGAACTACAAGGTCGGCACGCTCAAGCGCTACGGCCTTGACGCCGACAGCCTGCGCGCCATCAACCCCAGGCTGATCTATTGCTCGGTCACCGGCTTCGGCCAGGACGGCCCGCGCGCCGAACAGCCGGCCTACGACTTCCTGATCCAGGCCATGGGCGGCCTGATGAGCGTCACCGGCGAGCGCGATGGCAAGCCCGGCGGCGGCCCGCAGAAGGTCGGCATCCCCATCGTCGACCTGATGACCGGCATGTATACCGCCGTGTCGGTACTGGCCGCGCTCAACCGGCGCCACGTCACCGGCCTGGGCGACACCATCGACATCTCCATGCTGGATGTCCAGGTCGCCTCGCTGGCCAACCAGGCGATGAACTACCTGGTGTCCGGCCGCACGCCGCAGCGCAACGGCAATGCGCATCCCAACATCCAGCCGCAGGACGTGTTCGCCTGCGCCGATGGCGACGTCATCCTGGTGGTCGGCAACGACGGCCAGTTCGCCAAGCTGTGCCAGGTGCTGGGCCAGCCCGCGCTGGCCGAGAGCGCCTTCGCCACCAATGCCGGGCGCGTGGAAGGCATCCAGGCGCTGTCCGCGCGGCTCTCCGAGGCCTTCGCCGGGTGGCGGCGAGCCGACCTGCTGGCCGCACTGGATGCGGCCGGCGTGCCGGCCGGCGCCATCAACTCGGTGCCCGAAGTGCTCGAAGACCCGCAGGTGGTGGCCAGACAGATGGTCCGCCGCGTCCCGCATCCGCTGGGCGTGGAGGTGCCCCTGGTGTCCAGCCCGATGCGCTTCGCCGATGCGCCGCTGCAGCCACGCGTGGCGCCGCCGCTGCTGGGCCAGCACAGCGACCGCGTGCTGCAGGCGCTGGGTTACACCGACAATGACATCCAGGCCCTGCGGGCCAAGGGAGTGATCTGATGAAACTGCACTGGTCGCCCAAGTCGCCGTTCGTGCGCAAGGTGATGGTGGTGGCCCATGAGCTGGGCTGCGTCGAGGCGCTGCAGCTGCAGCGCTCGGTGGCGGCGATGCTCAAGCCCAATCCGGCCATCATGGCCGACAACCCGCTGTCCAAGATCCCCACCCTGGTGCTGGACGATGGCCAGGTGCTGTTCGATTCGGCCGTCATCTGCGAGTACCTGGATGCGCGCTTCCACGGCGCGCTGTTCCCGTCCGGCGATGCGCGCTGGAAGGCCCTGCAGCAGCTGGCGTTGGGCGACGGGCTGCTGGACGTGCTGATCCTGTGGCGCAACGAGCGCGAACGCGCGCTTCCGCTGCCGTCGTTGATCGATGCCTTCGCGCTCAAGACCGAGGCCTCGCTCGCACGTATGGAGCGCGAGATCGAAGCCCGCCCCGGCGCGACGATCGACATCGGTCAGATCGCGATCGGCTGCGCGCTGGGCTATCTGGACTATCGTTTCGATGCGTTCGCCTGGCGCGCGCACGCGCCGAAGCTGGCCGCCTGGTACGCCACGCTGGCGCAGCGTCCGTCCTTCATCGCCACGGAGCCGGCCGATGGCTGATGCCCATGCCCTCGCGCTGGATCGCGCCGTGGTCGTCATCGGCGCCGGCACCATGGGCGCCGGCATCGCCGAGGTGGCCGCCGTCGCCGGCCATCGCGTCTACCTGTGCGACACCAGCGAGGCCGCGCTGGACCGGGGCCGTGCGCAGATCCGCGCCAGCCTCGACCGGCGCGTGGCCAAGGGCAGGGCCAGCGCCGAGGATGCCGCCTCCGCCTTCGCCCGGGTGATCGCCGCGGGCCCGAGCGCGCCGCTGCAAGGCGTGGGCCTGGTGATCGAGGCCATCGTCGAAAACCTCGACATCAAGGTCGCCGCGCTGACCGAGATGGCCAGGCGCGTGGACGACGATGCCATCCTGTCCACCAACACCTCCTCGCTGTCGGTGACCGCGCTGGCCGCACGCCTGCCCGCGCCGGAGCGCGTGGCCGGGCTGCATTTCTTCAATCCGGCGACCATCCTGCCGCTGGTCGAAGTGGTCCGCGGCCACGCCACCGACCCGGCCCTCGTCGAGACGCTGGTCGCCACCGCGCGCGCCTGGAAGAAGACGCCGGTGGTGTGCCAGTCCACGCCCGGGTTCATCGTCAACCGCGTGGCGCGCCCGTTCTACGGCGAGGCGCTGCGCCTGCTGCTGGAACAGCAGGCCACGCCGGAGACCGTCGATGCGGTGATGCGCGAGTGCGGCGGCTTCCGCATGGGACCGTGCGAGCTGATGGACCTGATCGGCCATGACGTCAACTTCGCCGTGACCCGCTCGGTGTGGCAGGCGTTCTTCCACGATCCGCGCTACCAGCCCTCGCTGGTGCAGCAGCAGCTGGTGGACGCCGGCTGGCTGGGGCGCAAGAGCGGTCGCGGCTTCTACGATTACCGCGACGATGCGCCGCGCCCCGATGTGCGCGACCTTCAGGGCCCGGCGCCGGCGCGGGTCCGCATCGAAGGCGCGCTCGGCCCCGCGCAGGGCCTGGTGGCGCCGCTGGAACAGGCCGGCCTGAATGTCGAAAAGACCGAAGGCGCGGGCCTGCTGCGCGTGGACGGCGTCGCCCTGGCGCTGACCGATGGCCGCAGCGCCGGCCCACGCAGCCAGGCCCTGGGCGAGCCGGTGGTGCTGTTCGACCTGGCCCTGGACTACGCCGCCAGCAAGCGCATCGCGTTGTCGGCCGCCGAGGGCACGCCCGCGGACGTCATCGCCCAGGCTGCAGGCCTGTTCACCGCGTTGGGCAAGCAGGTCTCGCTGCTGGGCGACGCCGCCGGGCTGGCGGTCTCGCGCACCGTGGCCATGCTGGTCAACGAAGCCGCCGACGCCGTGCAGCAAGGCATCGCCTCGGAAGCCGACATCGACGCGGCCATGACCGGCGGGGTGAACTACCCGATCGGGCCGCTGGCCTGGGGCCGGCTCGTGGGGCTGGACTATGTCGCCGCCGTGCTGACCCATCTGTCGCAGGGCTACGGGGAAGACCGCTATCGCGTCTCGCCCTGGCTGCAGGCGCGTGCGCGCGAGGTGTCGCATGGCTGAGTTCGTCAGCGTGGCCACGCAGGCGCGCGTGGCGGTGGTGACCCTGTCGCGGCCGGCGCGCCGCAACGCCCTCAACCTACAGGTCAAGCGGGAACTGGTCGACGCGCTGGAAGGGGCGCTGGCCGACGCGGAGGTCGCGGCGATCGTGCTCACCGGCGCCGGCGGCTACTTCGTGGCCGGCACCGACATCGCCGAGATGGCCGACATGCGGCCGATCGATCATGTGCTGCAGCGCTCGGGACACCTGTTCGAGGTCGTGCGTCACGCCTCCAAGCCCATCATCGCCGCGGTCGAGGGCTATGCGCTCGGCGGCGGCTGCGAGCTGGCGCTGGCCTGCGACCTGATCGTCGCCGCCGAGGATGCCCGCTTCGGCCAGCCCGAGATCAAGGTCGGCATCATGCCCGGCGCGGGCGGCACCCAGCGCCTGCTGCGCGCCGCCGGCCGCTACAAGGCCGCGCTGTGGGCGCTGACCGGCGAGATGATCCCCGCCGGCGAGGCCTACGCCGCCAACCTGGTTTCCAGGCTCGTCCCCAGCGGCCAGGCGCTCGATGCCGCGCGTGAGATCGCCCTGCAGATCGCCGGGATGCCACCGCTGGCCGTGCAGGCCATCCGCGAAGCCCTGCGGCTGGGCGCCGACGCCCCGCTGGGCACCGCCCTCTCCCTGGAGCGCCGCCTGTTCGAGCGCCTGTTCGACACGGCCGACCAGCGCGAAGGCATGCGCGCCTTCCTCGAGAAACGCGCCGCGGTCTTCAGCGGGCGCTGAGCGTTGATGGCGCGGCGGGATCGAAACGCCGCTCTGGCGGATGCGCTCAAGTTTGCTTACTCAGCAAGAGAGCGTGTGCGTGCTCAGAGCCCTTCGCGGGACATCGCGCCGCGCGTCTTGCCGCGGCCTGGGAGCTTTGGGTTAACGCCTGGACGAAGCGTCCCGCTGGCCGCTTCGCTCGATTTCTAAACGGAGAGGTCTCGATACTCGTATCTTCGGGCCGTGAGCAGCGATCGCAGATTTTCCATCGCGGACTTGTGCAGCTGGGAAACACGCCCCTTCGTCAATCCGAGCTCATCGGCGATCACGTGAAACTTGATCCCGAGAAAGTAGTGCTTCACCACGATCTCACGTTGACGCTCGGGGATACCCGTCAGGACCTCTCTGAGCACATCCCCCACCTGACTTCTCTCCGCATCGCGCAGCGCGATGTCGTGCTCCAGGATGTAACCAATAGCGAGGTAAGCGATCTGCCTTTCCAGCACGCTCAGGTCGTCGTCACCTGGCTCGAATCCGGTGACAAGCCCCTCGGGCGCTGAAGCCTGGGGCACCTCTCTGGATGGCGCTACCGGTGCGCGCAGCGATGCGCGAAGACCGTTAAAGACGGCACCACGCACGCGCCGCAAGGCGAAGGCCTGGAAGGGCACGCCGCGCGTGGGTTCGTACTTGCCTATGGATTCGAGCAGCCCCAGGTTCGCGTTCTGAACGTAATCCTGCCAATCCACATCGACATAGCGCAGCCGTGCGAACACCGAAGACGCCAGGGAACGCGCCCACCCCATGTGCCGCAGGAACAAGGCGTCGCGCAGATCGCCACTCGGCGATGCGCGATAGCGAAGCCAGAGCTCCCTCTCGTCATCATCCATGGTCGATCCGGCGGCGCCTAGTTCCAAAAGCTTCCCATCAGCGAGCGTGAAACGAGCACCCAGCCATCGATGAGAACGAAAAGAAGCAGCTTCAAAGGCAGACTGATGGTGGTCGGCGGAAGCATGATCATTCCGAGCGCCATCAGGATCGCGGATACCACGATATCGATAAGCAGAAAAGGCAGGAAGATAACGAAGCCGATCTGGAACGCGGTCTTGAGTTCACTCAGGAGGAAGGCCGTCGCCAGATGCGTGAATTTGACCTCAGCCAGCGACTTGGGCAACGGCGCCCTGGCCATCTCCACCACGGCCTTCAGATCGGATTCGCGCGTCTGGTGAACCATGAAGGATTTCAGAGGGCTCTCGGCGCGGACGACCGCCTCGTCGAGCGTGATTTCCTTTGCCATGTAGGGTTGCAGGGAGTGCTTGCTGACATCATCAATGACTGGACCCATCGAGAAGATCGTCAGGAAAATCGCCAGCGTCATGAGCACGCTATTGGGTGGCGTCTGAGGAATTCCCAAGGCATGCCGAAGCAACGCGAGCACGACCACGATGCGCGTGAATGAGGTCAACCCGATCAGCAGCGCCGGAATGACCGCGAGGATGCTCAGGACAAGAAAGGTCCTGAGTGTCGAGTCCAGCTGCCCGCCGACCGACTGCGCAAGAGACTGGAGCGGCGTATCGGCCGCAAGGGACGGCAGCGAAAGCGCCATGATCGCCGCTCCCGACAGCATGGCGATCGATTTCGATTTATTCATGGCCGGCCGAGCCTTGCGATGTTCCGTCCGAAGGCAAGGACCTGCGGGCTGGATGGATGGCGACTCCCCCGCGTGAGGATTCGACGATGATGTATTGCGCTTCTCCATCGCTGATCACATGCGCGCTCACCTGCCTGGATAACCTGCACGAGCTGAGCTTGGTCAGTCCGGCGTGCTTGGCGCCCATGGCTTGCGCGCCCTTCCAGCGCTCCAACCAGCCCTTGCGATCCGCCATCTTCAACGCAGCCCATGTCACGATCAGCAGCGCGACGAGCACGCCGGACGCATACAGGAGGTAGCCGGCTCCTAGCGCGCTCTCGGTGCGGAACCCGATCTGCGGCTCCATCATGGAGACAAACAGACTGCTCAATTGCGGGCCTACAGCACTTCGATGATGCGGACGCCAAGCCTCTCGCCGATTGCGATGAGCTCCCCGCGGGCGACAGATTTGCCCTCCAGCGTCAGCGTAATGATCGCCTCGACGCTCTCATTCAGAGGAACAAGCGCATCAGCCTGAAGCTGCAGCAGGTCCTGCACCGAGATGGACGCGGTACCGACCTCGGCGCAGAGGCTGACTTGCATATGACCAATTCTTTCCACGTTCGCCAGCGCCGTCAGGGCGTTGGGATTCTTGATCATCTCGTTCATGTGGTCCCCATTTCACCAGTCAGCAGTTGGCGGGTACGCACGTGCATCGTCCCGCCCCTTTCTATCTCCAGACATCCATCCGCCAGTCCCCTGCCGTCAAGCGACAGACGTGTCCGGGGCGTCTCAGAACCCTCGATCAGCAGGACGTCGCCGGGACCCAACGACATGAACTCATCGATGGGCATTGCGCCCAGGCGCATCTGAGCGCTCAAGCCAACGCGCATCTGCGCCAGGGCCGCGCCCAGTTCGCTACGCGCTGGATCAAACCTTTGATCGGGGCTTGCCGCGTACCTGCCGGGAGCCGACACCACATAGAAGGCGAAGTGGCCCATCGAGACTTTGAGAAGCGCATGGCCATGTCGCGGCTTGAGCGCGGCGGCAGGGAGCTCATCCAGCGCTGAGCGGTTCTGGCCCAGAAGATGACGCAACAGGGATTCACCGGCTTGCTCGCCAACGCGCCGCAGAAGGCGTCCCTGCCTCCCTACCGAGCCATCTGCGAGCAAGGCCGACGCGAGTTCCTCAGGCGGGAGATAGAGCCCGACATAGCGATCCACACCCTGCGCCCCGTGGTGCCAGCGCGCCTGGGACAGCACCTGCTCCTCTGCGCCAACCACCTCGACCCTCAAGGTGCAGGCGGCCACGCCCCAAAGCCTGAGCCACGCACCCAGCGCCTCCTCCACGCCGGAGCGGTGGCGCCGGACGCCTTGTTCGGAAAGAAAGCAAATTCTCATCGCCCTATCGACTCACGCTGTTGTAGAGCTGCTCGACCATCTCGTTGCTGACGGTCATGACGCGCGAACTGGCCTGATAGCCTCTCTGGATGATGAGCATGTCCGCGAACTCCTGGGTCAGGTCGACATTCGACATCTCCAGACTTTTTCCTTGAATCTTCCCCAGCGCACCCTCGCCCGCGTAGCCCAACGTGCGGGTTCGCGCATCGACATTCGAAATGAGGCGCCCGGCGTCCATCCTCAACGAGCTTTCGTTGAGAAACGCCGCCAACGCCAGGCGTGGACCACGCTTATCCTCTCCATCCCCGTAGCTGATCTTCAGGGCGCCGGCCTCATCGAACGAGAGCCCGGAAATGCCCTGTGTCGGCCTTCCGTCTGCCACCGTGGCCGTGAGCGAGGAAGAAAGGCCGGGAAGACTCGTCGCGCCACTGAACGTGCCCGGGGTCCCGAAGCTGGCGTCGATTGACTGCCGCTTATCGCCGTACGCCAGGTCCAGTGACACGCTGCTGTAGCCAGCGACAAGGCTGCCGCTGGAACTGAAGCGGATTTCGGCGCCTGCGGGCGCCACTTCCTTTCCCGTCTCGTCCTGCACCGAAACAAGAAATCGCCCCGAGACGACAGAAGAACTCTCGGTAAACGTGGCCTTCAGGGTGTGGGTATTCCCGTCCGCGTCGTACACCTTGATGTCCGACACGGTGAAGGGGCTCGACTGCCCTGATTTCAGATTGCCGGCGAATGTCACGCTCGTCGTCGCCTGGGCCGGGAGCGTCCTATAGGCGTCGATCGAAATGGGAGCCAGCACGCCGCCGTCCTCCAGCCCCATGACTTGAAACTTGGTGGCGCTGTCGATCAGGAGGCCGGCATCGTTGAAGACGAACTGTCCTGCGCGGGTGTAGTGGACGACCCCATTCGCGTCCCGCAGGACAAAGAAGCCACTGCCATTGATCGCGACGTCGGTCCCGTTGCTGGTCTGCCTGATGTCTCCTTCGGAGGTCCTGAGTCCCTCGCCGACGATCTTGGTGCCGTGCTCCTCGCCGAGATTGGAGAAGAACGAATCACTGCCACGGAACCCTGGCGTGTTCATGTTGGCAATATTGTTGCTGACCGTGTCCAGGCTTTTCGAGAAACTGAACAAGCCAGAGAGACTATTGAAGATCGCTTGGAACATTTCGGCCCTCTCCTATGGACGCACGAGCGCCACTTGCGACAGCACCACGCCTGTCAACGTCCCCGCGTCCGTCTGCACGGTGAGCTGAGGACCGCTGGAGGTGAAGGCCACCGCGGTGACGGTCCCATCCGTGGCGCCGGACTCCTGCTGTACCGAGACCTTGCGACTGAGGAGAGACAAGCTCTGATCGGCCGACGTCATCGACAGGAGACTTTCGGTATTGACGGTCATCTGCCGCGATTGCTCGAGATTGCTGAACTGGGCAAGCTGCGCCAGAAACTCCTTGTTATCGACCGGCTCCAGTGGATCCTGGAACTGCAGCTGCGTCAGGAACAGCTTGATGAAGCCCTCCTGATTGATCGTGCCGCTCGTCGAGCTGGACGTCCCATTGGCAAGCACGCTTCCGATTGCATCTACCGCCATGACTTCATACCTCCGTGTCTGCGTTTGAGTTCCAGCATTCGATTCCGTTGATCACCACCCGTTTGAGCGGGATGGCATTTTCCCTGCAGTACGTCCTGATATCGGAGACCGCGTCTGATACCTCGGCGTGATCGAGCGAATAGTCCCGCAACCAGGCAACGATCTCGCCCGAATCGGCCGCCATGGAAAATCGAGCGAGCTGCCACTGATCGGGCGCGTCCTCGTTCTTTAGAACAGGCCATCGCGCTATTGCGGCCCCCACGTCTTCCACGGTGACAAGACGTTGGTGAGATGGTGCGCCATAAAGAAGCCCCACCGATCCGCCACGGAACCGGTCCGGATGCATCGCGTCAGGAATAGGGGCCGCGGCCCCATCTATTGCAGACGCCGCGTGCGCCGATACTGTTGAAGGAGCGGAGCCCGCGGCGACCGCCGCCTCCTGCCGTCCAGCTCCCGCGAGCACCCGATAGGACAAGCCCTGACCGGGGAGAAGACGCCAGTCAACGACCAATGAACCATCGGCTGCGTCCCGGCCAAGCGAGATGTCGGAAACAAGCAGCGCCGGCGGTCGTCCTTCCTCGGGGACAACGGTGTGGAAGGCGTTTTGGTGATCGGCCTCGGGCCGCCCGGGCGGGAATGCCTTGTCGTCGTCGATCCTGGACGAGGCGGACTCCGCGTCCCTGGCGTCGTTCTCGAGCGACCTGCTGAAGCTGGACCGGGCATGCGCCGGATCCGAAGGCTGACGACGGGTGCCCATGTCCTGGGTCAGGTCATGCCGTCGTTCGATGCTGACGATGGTCACGAAGCGCTCCTCACTGCGGACCAGTGATCCAGCGAAGCGTCGAAAGCGCGCCGGCTATCGACGCGTCCTTCTTCCATTTCGTGGTCCAGAGCGCGACGCTCGAGGGCGTCTCGCTCGCGCGTTATCCCCACCTCGCGATTCGACGCCTCCTCTGCGCGCGTGGAAGCCTCCTTCAGGAGAAGGTGGGCGCTCTCCACCTCGAACGCCGCGCGGTGGATGCGGTGCTGCATGAACTCGAGCTGTTGCATATCGATTTTCCCCGACCCGCAAAGTTCCGCCTGCCTGAACAAGCGTTCCAATTCCTCGTTGCGCCGGTCCAGTTGCTGCCGTCGCTGCGTCAACTCGAAGAAGGCGAGCGCGCTCGCCATCTTCGCCTCCGCGAGCGTCAGCGCTTTCAGCCTCAACAGTCTTCTTGGCCCGTTGCCATCCCGCATCACCTTTGGGCTCCATCGTCAGCCAGGGCCGCCTGCAGGGAGCGCAATGTCCGATCCCTGGAACGCAGATCGTTCTTTGCCTGCGCCAGCACCGAGTCCAGTCTGGGTTTGGCCACAACCGCCTCATCCAGCGCAGTATTGACGCCCCGCCTGGTAGGCCCCCAGCTCGATGAGATCGCGGGATGCTTCGTACACGGCCAGGACACGCTTGACGTCGGCAGCCACCTGCAGCGCCTCTGGCCCTGCGAGATTCGGCAGCAGCCGGCTGGCACTGTGAAGAATGTCAATGGCCGGATAGTGGCCCCGGGAAGCGATCTTCCTGTCGAGGACGATGTGCCCATCCAGGATCGCGCGCATATGGTCCGTCACGGGCTCATTCATATCGTCGCCCTCTACCAGCACGCTGTAGATGCCCGTGATGCTGCCGGTGCCATTTCGCCCGCACCGCTCCACAAGCTGCGGGAGCTGGGCGAACACCGAGGGCGTGTATCCCCTGAATGTCGGCGGCTCTCCTGCGGCCAGCCCGATCTCCCGCTGGGCCATCGCGAATCGGGTCATCGAGTCGACGACCAGAAGCACATCCAGGCCCTGGTCTCTGAAGTACTCCGCGATGACGTGCGCGGTACGCGTGGCCAGGACGCGTACCAGAGGCGCTTCTTCGGCGGTCGCAGCGACCACCACCGCGCGTTCCAGACCCGCTGGCCCCAGGGTGTGCCTGACGAAGTCTCCGACCTCACGCCCGCGCTCGCCGATCAGCGCGATCACGGTGACATCCACCTTTGCATGCGACGCGATCGTCCCCAGCAGCGTGCTCTTCCCCACGCCGCTTCCGGCAAAGATTCCGACCCGCTGCCCCTTTCCGATCGTCAGAAGGCCGTCCACTGCAGACAAGCCCGTCTCAAGGACCTGATCGATGTTGACGCGCTCCAAGGGAGGAATCGCGGTCGCGATCTGCGGCCGACGCTCGGCATACACCAGCTCAGGGAGTCCGTCGATCGATTCCCCGAAGGCATTGATCACCCGTCCGAGCTGATGTCGTCCTACGGGAACGTCCAACGACTTGCCCAGCGCCCACACTCTGGCGCCGCAGCACAGCCGCTCCACCGGCTGGTAAGGCATCAGCAAGACGGTACTCGAGCGCAGTCCGACCACCTGGGAGATCACCTTGTCCCCGCCCGGCAGATCGATCAGGCAGACCTCGCCGATTCCCGCGTGCGGTCCTTGCGCCTCGACGACGAGTCCGTTGAAGCCGGTCACCTGGCCGAACTTCCTGCCGAACCTGAGCTCGGAGACTTGCCCGGCAACGCGCGTGGAGAACGCATCCATCGTCTACTTGGCCTCCGTCTGCGCGACGCCCTGGATCAACTGCTCACGCAGCGCCTCCAGTCGACCATGCGTACTCACGTCAACTGCCCCGAAGGCGGTGCTTATCTCGCAGCCTCCCGCGTCAAGCGAGGGATCGACGACGATGGTCACGCCGGCCTCTGTGAGTCCCGTGTACTGCATGTGCCGATTGATACGGAGCACGCATGGGCGCTCGGGCACCTCCGCCAACGCGGCGGCGCAGAACCGTTCCGCCAGCGCTTTGTCGTCGCCCATCTGCCCGAACAGGCGGACGATTGCGGAGTAGGCGATACGCACCGCAGCGTCCTCGGCCTGGCGGCGCAGCGCCACGCACTGATGGCCGAGCTCCTGAATCAACGAAGCCAGTTCACCGCAACGCGCTTGATGCTCCGCCTCAAGATGTGCTCGAAGCGAGTCGAACTGCGTCTCGAGTGCGGCGGTCCGTCGCTCCAGCGCCTGCCTGGCTTCCTCTTCCGCCCGCAGGATGCCGGCCTCGTACCCCTCCTTCTCGGCTTGAGCGCGCAGTTGTTCAAGCGTGCTGGACAACGCCGGCCCAGAAGACGCTGGAGCGCGTCCGTGGGCAAGCCACAGCACCTCGGCGGATTCACCTGCCGTGATACGCCTGATCATCGCGCTTCCATCATGATCTCTTCGACCGAACGCTCCACACTCTCCCGCAAGGAAGGAGGAAGGGAATCGCTCAAATCGGGCATGCGCTGCACATCCGCATCCTGCGCGTCCACACAGAAGCTGAGAAAGTCACGCTCGGATCCTCCCCGGGCAGCGAGGACAAGCGCCATCTCGTAACCGGTGACCTTCTTGCTCAAGCTGGAGAGCATCTCCAGATCGGAGTCACCCTTTGCGTTGCCGCCGACATCAAGCACCGCTGTGACGAGTTCGGGATGCGTCCAACCCTTCGACATGGCGTGCTTCGTCGCCCGCCTGAGCTGGCGCTGCAGCGCCCGCGGCGCCTGCGAGATGATCAAGCGCCGATCCTTCGCGCTGAGTGCACTCAAGGCGAGGCCTGCGCGGCGGACAGACGCGGGGAGGTCCAGGGCACTCATGGCTGCAGGGTCGACTCTGAAATCCAGTGCCGCGCGTCGGCGATAAGCCGCGCCCTGTCGTCGCTCGTCAACACTTGCTGATGCTGTCTCGATCTCCTCCTTGCGGAAATGGACACGCCGAGCAGCGCGCCCGCGGTCAGACCACCGAGCAGGACAGCACCGATCAAAGGCCAACCCAGGAAAATGGACGAGACCGGTTGCTTGACCTCACGTACAGCGACCTCAGAAAGCGTGCTCGCCTCCTGTGGCCGTGCGTGCGGCGGCCTGATCCGCACTTCCAGTGTGTCACCCCGCGCCGTATCGAGCCCAACGGCGGCCGCCATCAGCGGCCTGAGTTGATCGACCTGCGACTGCGAGACGAAGGGAGGCAGCAACACCGCGACAGACAGGCGCTCGATCGCGCCGGGACGGCGGATGACCTCTTCCTTCTCTGTGCCGCTGGCGTATTCGAGCTGTTCCTGGGTCCCGCCGGGATTTTCGCCTCCCGCCTGCTGGGCCGCTCCGGAGACCTGCCTGCGTATCAGCACGCCATGCTCCGAACCGGTCAAGGGCACGACCCGCTCGCTGGTCCGATGCACCTGGTCCGTCGCCAGACGCACATCGACGGAGACGCCGATGTCATCGGGCGTGAGATAGCTCGCCAGCAGATTCCGGATCTTCTTTTCCAGTTGCCCCGCCAACTCCGTGGCGCCGTCGGCCTGCTCGGTCGCAACACCGCCCTGGTGCCCCAGCGCCGATCCCGTCGGGCCTACCACCACCACGGATGCGGGCTCGAGACCTTCCACCGCGGCGGAAACCAGCCCGCGGATTCCCTGCACCTGCCGGTCGGAGAGCTGCGTGCCGGGTGCCAGCTTCAGCAGCACCGAGGCCTTTGATTGTTCGGCCTGGTCAAGGAAGAGCCCCTGATCCTTGATCATCAGATGCACTCTGACGTCATTGACTCCAGGAATCGCACCGATGGTCCTTTCCAGTTCGCCTTGCAGGGCCCGCTGAAAATTCACGCGCTGCGCGAACTCGGTGATTCCAAGATCAGCGCTATCGAGCGACTCGAAGCCGACGTGGCCGCCCTTGGGGATGCCCGCGGAAACCAGGCGCATGCGCGTGTCATGGACCTTGGAAGCATCGACCAGGATCGTCGCACCATCATCGGAGAACCGATGGTCAATCTTCCATTCGTTCAAGGAAGAGACGATCTCCGCCGCGGTGTTCCGATCCAGCCCGCTGAACAGCACCGCTCTTGAGGGAAGGAACAGCCACAGCAGCGCGAGCACGGTGCAGAGACCCAGGGCACCAATCGAGACAAAGAACGCCGTTCGCGCTCTCTTGCTCATTGAAGACACAAAGCCAGCCATTGGAAACGTCCTGTTCATGGGTCTACAGCTGCGTCCTCATCAACTCCTGGTATGCCTCGACCATTCGACTCCGCACCTCTGCCAGCATGGTCAGATTGATCCTCGCTTCCTCCATCGAGATCATCAATGCGTGGGGCGAGATCTCCTTGCCCGCTGCGACATCCAGGAGATTCTGTTTCGCACTCAGCAAGGCAGCGTTCGTCTCGGAGACGATGCCGAGCGCCAGCTCCCCGAAGTTGCCGCCTGCCGCGCTTCTATTGGTGCTCACCGCGTTGCTCAGCTCGATCGCGCCTGCGGCTGAACTCTGACCTGCCATGATGGGATCGATCGCGTTCATCGTGAGCCGATCTCCAACGCTTTCAGTGCCATGCCGCGCAGCACGTTGAAGGAACGAACATTGGCCTCATACCCGCGGCTCGCGCCCAGCATGGTGGTCATTTCCTGCGCGAGATCGACGGAGGGATAGTGGACATTTCCGTCCTTGTCGGCATAGGGATGCGCGGGATCGTGCACCGTGCGGACAGGACCGCTCCACGCGCCGTCCCCCGCCGAAACCAGGTCATGGAATCCTGAAATGTCCCTGGCCCGATCGGGCGAAATGGCCTGGTTCGCCAGCGCGATCGCCTGACTGGCCGCCTCCATTCTGAGCCGTTCGTTCTGCATCCCGGCACGGCTGACATCGAGCAGCCCGTCGATCATGCTCATGACGACCTCCCCGTCATCGCCAGGCGAAGCAACGCGAAATGACGACCAAGCGACTCGGACAGCGCCTGGTACTCCAAGCCAGCCGTCACCGAATCGCTTACCAATTCGTCCAGCGTCGGGCGCACAGCGCCGTACTGTTCGCTGACGACGGCGTTCGGCATCTCAAGAGGCGGCTGTACTTCACCCCCATGCTCGGCAACCGATGCGAGGAACGTGTTGACCTGCGTATCGTCGATGGTGAAATGCGTTGCGCCAACGCTCCCCGCGTTCACGATGTTCATACTCGCGACCTGCGCCCGCAGCTGGTTGACATCCAACGCCATCTTTACCGCGTCGATCAGCATGACTTCTGACATGCGCTTCCCCTATTCAATGATGAGTTCCCCGTCCAGCGCGCCGGCCGACTTGATCGATTGCATGATGGCGATGACGTCCCGCGTGGAGAGCTTGAGCGACTTGAGCGAGGTCACCAGATCGGAGACGGTGGCCCCCTCCTTCACGGAAACGACCGCCGCGGCGGGCTCGTCCGTCTTGATCGTGCTCTTGGGCACGACCACGCTCTGCACACCGTATGAGCGACTCAGGAAGACCCCATCGGGCTGGGAGACCTGATACTCGGTCGATATCTCCACGCGGAGGTCGCCGTGGGAAATGCTCACCGCGCCAAGGCGCACATCGCTGCCCGCCACGATCGTTCCGGTTCTTTCGTTGATCACCACGCGCGCGCGCCGCTCGGGGACGACCAGAACGCCTTCGATATCCGAAATCACGTTGACCGGATCGGACAGCGGACTCGAGAAGGTGACATCGACCCGCCCCGCGTGCACGGCGTGGGCATGCGCCCCTCTCACATCGGAGCTCACCGCTTGCGCGACGCGACGCGCCAGGGTGAAGTCCGGTTGATTGAGCACGATGCTGACCATCGAGGAGCCGCTCACATCGTCGGGGGTGGGCGCCGCCCGCTCGATCGTCGCGCCTGAAGGA
Organism: Pseudoxanthomonas sp. SORGH_AS_0997; assembly: GCF_031453535.1. Taxonomy (NCBI): domain Bacteria; kingdom Pseudomonadati; phylum Pseudomonadota; class Gammaproteobacteria; order Lysobacterales; family Lysobacteraceae; genus Pseudoxanthomonas; species Pseudoxanthomonas sp. SORGH_AS_0997. The sequence continues at coordinate 3,683,667 of NZ_JAVIZI010000001.1, read as the reverse complement.
ATCCAACCGACCGTGGGGTGATTCTTCTGGACCGAGGCCGTGATCGCCTCGAACTGGTAGCCACCCACCGAGATGGCCCCTTGGGCGAGCGCGTAAACGCGCCCGTCCGGTGCCGTCAGGGGTGCGAGCATCAGCGTGCCACCGTTCAGGCTGCGCGCGTCCCCGGCGGAGGAGACCTGGACATCGAGTTTGGTACCAGGCTCGGCAAAGGCCGGCAATCTGGCGGTGACGATCACCGCGGCGACATTGCGTGTCGACAGCGATTGACCATCGACGTTGACGCCGAAGGTCTTGAGCGTATTGGCCACCGATTGCACTGTGGCCGCGCTGCGTGGCGAGTCACCGGACCCGGCCAGTCCGAAGACCAGGCCATATCCCGTGAGCGGGTTATCGCGCGCGCCCCCGACGCGCGCGAACTCCTTGATCTGGACCGCGGCGACCGGCCCGGCGTGGACGCGGGTCGCCATGAGCGCGAGCAGCACGGTGAAGAGAAGTCGCGTCATATCAATCTCAGCCACTTCAATGCACGGAAGATGATGCTCTGCCGCTGGGATTCGTTCACCACACCGACGCCGTTGAGTTCCAACTTGGCATCCGCGATACGGTGCGACCACACGGCATTGGATGAATCGATGTCCTCTGGCCGGACCAGACCGGTGAGCGTGACGTTCTGATTCTCGCCATTGATCAGCAAAGACTGCGCCCCTTGAACGCGCAGCAGCCCGTTGGCCTCGATCCCGACGACCCCGACGGACAGGCGTGCGCGCAGCTCACCCGCTCTGGAGGTTTGTCCGCCCGCGCTCTGATCGCCATTCAGACCCAGCGAGGCCTTGCCGTTGTAGCCAGGTGAACTGTAGGCACCGCCCACCCCGACGTTCCCGGTCGCGTCGGTTGCCGCGCTCGACTTTGCCGACGCGGCCTCCAGCACGTTGACTGTCAACACGTCTCCGATGCGGTAGGCACGATGATCCGCGGCGATTCCGCGGTAGCTGTCCGCATTGATCAAGGACGTCTGAGCGAACGACTGACCGGAGCCAAGCGCCACGAGCAGAGCAAGCAGACAAGGAAGCCTAGGGTTCAACGCGCACCTCCGTCCCACTGACAACGCGTCCACGCACCGGGGTGCGCGAGCCTGCAGGGAGCACGCGGATCGGCCCTTGGGCCACGCCGTCCTCAAGTGCGGTCCCGGCCGAGACCAGACTCACCGCGCCGTGTTCCACATGAATGTCCACGCGCTGGCCGCTGCTGATGGTGGGCGGCTCATCCAGATCGCCCTGCATGACAGGCTGACCTGCGGCAACGGCGCGCCGCAGGCGCCAGGGACCGATGCCCGCAATGCGGCCGGGCTTCGATCGGAGCGCCATGAGATCGACGTCCGCCTCGGACAGGTCGGCCGGTAACAGCACGTCCCCTCGCTTCTTTGCGCCGCGATAGACGTTTGCCTTCGCTGACTGATGCAGATTGAACCAGACCATGTACTGGCCAATCTTCTGCGCCTCGCTCCACAGCTCGACGGTGACACCGACCTTCCTCCGCGGCCAGGGGCCATGGATCGCCGACGCCTTCAGTTCGTAAGCGGTCGTCGGCGCAATGAGCGTCGCCTCGCTTCCGGCCAGTTCCCAGCTCAGTCCACTGTCCCCCTTCGCGCGCTCGGCGACGGCCCGCGCCGCGCAGTCGCGAATCGCCTGCACCGGGTCGGACTGTTCCATGCCGCCCATGCCAAGCAGGAACATTGAGAATGCCAGTGGCAACATGAGCGCTACTCAGCGACGCAGGTTGTTGATCGTTTCCAGGATCTGGTCGGATGCCTGAAGCACGCGCGCGTTGAGCTGATAGGCGCGCTGTGCGAGCACCAGACTGCTCATCTCATCGATCATGTCGACGTTGGCGGACTCCAGATAGCCTTGCGCCAGCTTCCCCGCATTGCCCTCGCCGGGCATCGCCGAAATGGCGTCACCCGATTTTTCCGTTGACCGGAACGCGTTGTCTCCAATCTGCTCCAGGCCTTCAGGCGAGGCGAACGACACGATTTCGATGCTGCCAAGCACGCTCCTTCCGGCGGTGTCCGGCAGCACCACGCTAACCTCGCCGCGCGCCGAGACCTGGAGGTCCGTCGCATCCGTCGGGATCTGCGGCGCACGTGCGAGGTGCTTGCCATCTGCGCTGGTGAAGTAGCCTTCGCCATCGATCTTGAACTGCCCGGCACGGGTGTACGACAGCGTGCCGTCCGCGTCTTCCAGTTCAAAGAATCCCGCGCCCGAGATGGCGATGTCGGTTGCGCCATGGGTCTGCTTCATCCCGCCGGCCTCGAAGGACGTGGTCGTCGAAAGTACCCGGGCTCCCTGGCCGTGAAGGGCGCGCTGTGACGCGGAGGCGTCATCACCTTGCTGCGGTGGTGAGGCCATCTCCACGAAATTCACGCGAGCCCGCTTGAAGCCGGGCGTCTGCATGTTCGCGACGTTGTTGGAGATGACGTCGATCTGCTCCTGCTGGCTGCGCAGGCCCGTCGCTGAAATGTAGAGTGCGTCGATCACGGCGTCCTTACTCCTGTCCGATTCGGTTGATTCCGGTATCCAGCGTCTTGTCATAGACAGAGAACGCGCTTCTGAGCGACTCGACGTGGCGAGTGAGTTCCATGAGGCTGACGGTCTCCGACGCGGCGTCCACGTTGGATCGCTCGACCGCACCCTGAAGCACCGTCCCCTTCCACTCGGCGGACGGCCCGTCATACGTGAAGCCCCCGTCTGAGGCCATCAGCCTTCGGGCATCTCCGACGACTACGATCGCCAGCTTGTCGATCCTCTGACCGTCGACGGAGATGACACCGTCCTTGTCGACGCGCACCGGACCTGGCGGAAGGCTGATGTAGCCGGACTCGCCCAGCACCGGATGACCCTCGGGCGTGGCGAGCGTGCCATCCGGCAAACGCTGCAATGCTCCAGCCCGAACCAGAAGCACGCCACCGGGCGACTGCACCTGCAAGAAGCCTTCCCCCCGGAGCGCCAGATCCAACGGGCGACCGGTCTCCCTCAGACCGCCGTCCCGCTGCTCGATCACGCCCTGCATCTGGAGCGACTGGCCGAAATCGCTCACCGGGATGGAGCGGCGGAACCCCGGCGTGGAGACGTTGGCGACGTTGTTGCTGAGCACGGTCAGGCGTTGCACGTCCTGGGAAATCGACCGCCCAAGCGCTTCTAGCGCGTCTGTCATGGCAAGACTCCTGTCGCGGAAGCGCCGATGGGCGCGAAGGAACGGACGCTCAAGGTCGCGGGCACCTCGTTGACGGCCACCACCGCCACATAGGGAACAGAGCGCTGAATCAAGGTCCGCAACGCGCGCCGCAGTGGCGCCGGACAGAGCAGGACCGGCAGGAAACCCTTGGTCATCATCGCCTCGCAAGCCTGCGCGAGACCGCGAATGAAGCCATCGAGCTGGGCCATGTCGGTGAACAGCGAGGCCCATTGCTCGCCTCTCTGGTTCGCGACCAGCGTGCGCTCCAGATCGGGCGCCAGCGTGAGCACATTCAATTCACCCCGGGCGTCCAGGAAGCGCTGGCAGATCGCCGCGCCCAACCGCTCGCGCACCTTCTCGGCAAGCTCCTCAGGCGATTTGGTGCTCCTTCCCACATCCAGGAGCACTTCGATGATCGCCTCAAGATTTCTCAGGCTGACCTGCTCGCGCAGCAGGATCTGCAAGGTCTTCTGTACATCGGAGAAGCTGAGCACCTGCGGCACGAGTTCCTCCACCAGACTCGCACTCGCAGGGCTATGCGTTCTGCACAGTTGCTCTGTCGCCTTGCGCGTCAGCAGCTCGGCGGCCTGCGCCTTCGATATCTCGTGCAGGTGGGTGATGAGGACCGTGTCAGGATCCGCCAGCGTGTAACCCGCGGCCTGCGCTGCCGGGCGCATGCGATCCTCGATCCAGACCGCGGGCAGACCGTAAGCGGGGTCGCGTGCCGCGACGCCCTCGAGCTTGATCTTGCTCTTCGCCGAGTTGATCGCAAGGGTCCGGTCGACAAGCAGGTTTCCGGCACCGACACGGTTGCCGAACACCGCAATCTCATAGGCATTGGTAGGCAGCGCGGGGCTGGGTGCCACCTGCACCTTGGGAAGGATGAAACCCAGTTCGGATGCGATCTGGCGCCGCAGTGTCTGAATCCTCTCGCTGAAATCCGACCCCACCGAGGCCAGCGCGGCCGACAGGTCGGCCCCGAGCCGCACCTCGACGGGCTCGATCTGCGCGAGGACGGACGCCTTCTCGGCTTCCACGCTGCTCGACTGATCGGGCTTGTCCAGGTCCTCGGCGCCCGCGCGCGCCGCGCTGCGCAAGGAGAACCAGAGCAAGGCGCCGACCACGGCCATCACCGTCAACACCGGGAAGACGGGGAAGCCAGGGAGCACCAGAATGACCAGCAACGCTGCGGCCACCAGGAGCAGTGCGCGGGGGCTGGAAAGAAGCTGCCTGGGAATCTCGGCGCCCAGTCTTGCATCGGACGCGGCGCGCGTGATGATGATGCCGGTAGCGACGGCAACCACCAGCGAGGAAATCTGCGTGACGATGCCGTCGCCGATCGTAAGAAGCGTGAAGCGCTGGACCGCCTCGCGCCACGGCATGCCCATCTGCGCGATGCCGATGGCCAGACCACCGACGATGTTGATGAAGATGATGACGATGCCGGCGATGGCGTCGCCCTTGATGAACTTGGTGGCGCCATCCATCGCGCCATAGAAGCTTGCTTCCCTTTCGACCGCGGCGCGCCTTGCCTTGGCCTGACGCTCGTCGATGATGCCCATGTTCATGTCGGCATCGATGCTCATCTGCTTGCCGGGCATGCTGTCGAGGGTGAAGCGCGCAGCCACCTCGGCCACCCGCTGTGCGCCGTTGGTGACGACAACGTACTGCACGACGACGAGGATCAGGAAGACGACGATGCCGACGACGTAGTTCCCGCCGACCACGAACGAGCCGATGGCGTTGATGACACGCCCGGCATCGCCTCCTTCGAGAATCAGACGCGTTGCCGAGACGTTGAGGGCCAGCCGGAACATCGTGGCGATCAACAGCAAGGTCGGAAAGGTCGAGAAGTTCAACGGCGACTCGGTGAAGAACGTCACCAGCAGCACTAGCAGCGCCAAACTGATGTTGATCACCAGGAGGAAGTCCAGCGCCACCGCCGGCACCGGAACGAAGAGCACCAGCAGAATGCCCACGACCAGCGACACCAGGATGATGTCGCGCCGCTCGGTCCATAGCGGGGCCAGCGTCTGCATCATGCCTGGCGCGCCTCCCGCTTGGCGGCGAGGATCTTTCGATAGATCGGCGACAGCTGCCCATAGGCCTCTTCGGGCACCGGCGCATCGATGCCGCATTGTTTGTAGATCAGCCGTGCCAGGGCAGGCGAACTCACCACCGGGACACGGGCCTCGTGGGCGATCTTGCGGATCTGCGCGGCGAGCAGCCCCCGCCCTTTGCACAGGACGATCGGCGCTCGCATGGTCAGGGGGAGATACTTCAATGCGACGGCGAAATGCGTCGGATTGGTGACGATCACGTCCGCCTGGGCGACCTTGGGCAGCGCACGCACCTTCTTGAGAAGCTCGCGCACCTGCTGTTTCTGGCGTGACCGCACTTCCGGGTCTCCGTCACGACGCTTCGCTTCGTCCTTGAGCTCCCGTCGACTCATCTTCAGCATGCGCAGATGGCTACGCCGCTGGAACAGCACATCCAGAATGGCGATCGCGATCAGGATGGGGAGGACGTGCAGCGCGACCGCCTTGAAGCCATCCAGAAGGAGCGGGAAAAGCTGGTGCGGGGTCTGCGGCGCGAACTGGTCGACGCGTTCGATGGTGCGCAGCGCTGCCCAAGCTCCCAGAGCAGCGAGCAGTCCGAGTTTGGCGGCGAGCTTCGCAAGCTCCCAGAGGGTTCTTAGCGACAGGACGCGTTTGACCGCGTTCTGGGGGTTCAACCGCTTGAAGTCGGGCCCGAGCGGTTTGGAGGTGAACAAGGGCCCGGTCTGCAGCACATGGGCGGCGACGGCCGTGACCAGGAGCGCCAGAAGCATGGGCCACATCGCCTGGAGTACGGGCTGATAGCACCCCAGCAGCCAGCCAACGAAGCCGGCGCCGAGCTCGGGTTGGCGACCCGCCAGCAGGATCAGCCTGCGCGAAGCGAGCGAAACGGCGTCACCGATCTGCCCCGCCGTGAGCAGCGCGACCACGCAGAACACCGAGACCAACAGGACGCTGGCCAGGTCCGCGCTCTTGGCGACCTGCCCTTCCTTTCTGGCTTCTTCGAGCCGATAGGAGGTTGGCTGCTCGGACTTGTCCTGATCGCCGCCTGCCATCAGTGCGCCCCAAGGAGTTTCGGGAGTTGGCTGATCGCCCCCCTGTAAAGCGTGTCGATCCAGGCAGGCAGTTGCCTGAGCGTGACCGCCATCAGCGCGAAGGCCACCGCCACTTTCAGCGGCAGCGCAATGAAGTAGACGTTGGCCTGCGGCATCGAGCGACTGGCGAAGGCGATGGCAACGTCAAGACAGAACAGGACGATCAGGATCGGGGCCACGATGACCAGACCGAGCGCGAAGGACGTCCCCAGCATCTGCAGGAATACCGCGGGATTGGCGCGAATGCCCGCGCCGCCGAGCGGCAGCACTTCGGTACTGGCCACGAGAACCTTGAAGAACTGCAGATGGAGGTTCAGGGTGAAGAACAGGACCGTTGCCCCGAGCAGCAGGACCTGGCCGAGCAACGACTCCGACGCGCTGTCGCCCGACGGATTGAGCAGCGTGGCGGCCCCGAGGCCCGCCTGGAGGTCGATCAGCCAGCCACCGGTGTGCAGTCCCGCCGTCGGCAGCATGAACGCCAGACCGAAGACGGCACCGATCGCGAGTTCACTGACACCCGCGAAGAGCAGCATCGTCATCGACTTGGTCGGCGACCAGTACCCATCCTCCGGCAGCCAGATCAGCGTCAGCCACGCCAGCGCGATCAACAGCACGGTGCGGACGACCAAGGGGGCCCAGCCCAGAGGCGTCATGCCTGGCAGCACCAGCAACGGCGTATAGCGCGCCATCGCAAGCATGAAGGTCGCGGCCATGATCGGGAGCGGCACCATGGTCAAAGATGCGCCGCGTAGTCGAACAGATGACGCGCCAGTTCGACGGCGGTGGCGATCATCCAGCTTCCCAGGCCCAGGCAGACCACACCCACCGCCACCATCTTCGGCACGAACGTGAGCGTCATCTCCTGGACCTGCGTGACCACCTGCAGCACCGAGATGGCGACGCCCACGACCAGGGTGACCAACAGGATGGGACCGGCGATCTTGACCGAAGCCCAGAGGACCTGCGCGAGCAGCTGCATGGCCGTATCCGCGCTCATCAGTGCCTCGTCCCGACGCGTCCGGGCGCGGGCGCCGCTTCCGCCTGAACCAACCTGAGGAAACTCTGGAGCTGGTCGGCCCCACCGTAAGCGGCCGGGATCCGTCCGTCCGCAAAGATCTCGTCAAGCAAAGCCTGCGCGGCCTCTGCGTTGCCCGAGCGATGCAGGAGCAGACACCGCGCGTAGCGGCCACTGAAGTTGCGCGCATCCAGGCGGTTGGCGCGCGCGATGTGGCCTTCCGCCTCCTCCGATTGCCCGCGAACGGCCGCCACGATCGCCAGACCCCCATGCGATTCCGGGAAGTTGCGGTCGAGCGCATAGGCCGAATGAAAGCTCGCCTCCGCCTCGTCCAATCGTCCATGGATCAGCTGCCACCAGGCCAACGCATGCCAGGTGCCGATGTGGTTCGGCATCGTCTTGACCGCGTGGGCAAGCGCTTCACCCGCCGGGCCGACCTGCCCCAGAGCCAACAGCGACTGCCCCAGTCCAGACAAGGCTCTGCCCGAGTTCGCAAAGCGCGTCAGCGCACGCTGGAAGATGTCCTGAGACAGGCCCGCGTCTCCCGCCGCCAACGCCAAGCCGCCTTGGGCGAGAAGCGCCTCATGCTGGTCCGGATAGCGTGCCAAGCATTGCTCGGCCATGACAGCAGCGCGTTCAATGTCTCCGCGGTCAAAAGCCGCGAGGGCTTGCAATCCCATCGCGGTCGGATCGTCAGGCTTCAGCAGCAGCGCACGGTGCAGATGCTGCTCCGCGCTGGCACCGTCATGTTCAAACAGGTCCAGGCGCGCCAGCAGGACCTCGTACTCCGCGGACTCGCCAAACCGCGCCTGCGCCTCGAGCAAGCGCCCCCGCGCCTCCGGCCTGCGGCCCGCGCAAAGCAGCGCAAACGCAAGATCATGAGCGACCGGCGCCGATGGCTCCCGCTCCCACAAGGCGCTCAGCGCGTTGATGGCCGACTCGTAACGGCCTTGGGCAAGATGCAACTGCGCGACCCGGAAGACGATGCCCGCCTGACGTTGAAGGTCTTCAGGCAGCTCTCCCGCAAGGCTCAGCGCGTCGGCATGCAGCCCCTGCCGGGCAAGTGCTTCCAGCAGATCGCACGCCAGCTCGGCGTTGCTCCGGTCAGCAGCAAAGAACTGCTTGAGGCGCTCGATTGAAGCCATTGGACAGCCTTATCCGCATCGCCTTCGACGACGGCCGACGCCATCGCGCAAAGACTGGTTCATCCCTGAAGTGCTAGCACGTCGCCGCTCAGCCTCACCTTTGCGGTGGCTCCCCGAGGCGACCTGCTGCAATTCCCCCTTGCCTGTATCTAGCACCCACACATCGACGTCTGTCAACAGCTTGTGAAGAAGCAAAATGCTTCTCGCGCCGGGTAGACGTCTGCTTTCGATAGCGCCCGCTACCGAAACTGCTCACCTCAGCCATACGTCGCCGTCGAGGTGCTTGGCCTGATCGCTCTGGCCCTCGGTACGGCGCAGGATGTTGCCGGCCTGGTCCAGGCTGAAGATCCGCACGCGGTCCTCGACGCCGGTGCCGGGCGTGCGCTCGCGCACCGACTCCAGCTGGCCCCACACGTCGTAGGTGCTGGTGCTGTTGCTGGTCTTGTAGTTGCTGTTGGTGCTGGTGCCGGTGACCGTACTGGTCAGGTAGCTGTCGGCCCCCTGGTAAGTGGTGCGGTAGGTGTGGGTGTACCCGTCCGGCGAGCTGGCGCCACTGCCCTGCTCGTTGCGCAGCACCTGGTAGCGGTAGCCGCGCAAGCGGTCGGCGCTGTCGTAGCCGATGGCGGTGTTGCCGGCCTGCTGATAGGTGGTCGTCGTCAGCAGGCTCAGGCCTTCGAACCCGTTGTCCGGCAGCGGGTTGCCCTCCTCGTCCACCTGCGGATCCAGGCCGCCCTGTGGGATGCCGTAGGCCAGCTGGTCGATCAGCCTGCCGTTGGCGTCGTAGTGGTTGACGTCGATGTGCTTGGCCGTACCGTCGTCGGCGTACTGCCGGCGCTCGGTCACCCGGCCGGCCGCATCGTAGGTGCTGGTCTCCAGCACCCGCCACTCGTTGTCCGGCAGGGCCTGCAGCACCTGCACCAGGCGACCCTGCGGGTCGTAGCTCAGCTGCTGGCGCTTGACCACGCCGTTGTCGTAGAACTGCCGGAACACCGCGCGGCCGGCCTTGTCGTAGGACTGGGTGAAGCTGGTCGCGTCGCTATCTTAGAACCGCACTAGCCACCTCGGCTGCTCCACCAACACAGTCAGTCGTCTCGCTTAAAGATCAGGCCCTGAAAATCCTGCACTAAGTGAGCTCCTTTGAACTCATCGCCTGCCTTGTAGGCTGCTAATGCTTGGTCAAGCAACAACGCCAACTGTTTGCGTCTTGCATCATCCACCATGTCCGCCTCGATCAAGTCGATGCCACGGCGAAGCTCATCAAATGCCTTGTCTAGGTTCATTTGAGCATCTGATGGCAAGTAGTCCCTCACCGGGAACTGATCAGGAGCGCACAGAACCACATATCCGATGAAGTCGTATAGCGAATCAATGCTATTTACCCGAGCCATTTATATTCCTCAGTGCCAGATGCTGTAACTACCGCCCACCTGCTCAGGGCGGACGATCGTAATTCGATTGCCACCAGAGTACGTGTCGAATCTCATGATCTGAGTGTCCGTGCTCCACTTCCAACCCACTGTAGCATCAAGAATAGAGGCAGAACTTGGAATCCGGATATCGGGGCGAGCGTAAAGGCCCGACCCTGAAGGATCTCGTAGCCAACGATTCATTTGGACGAAATGACTAGGCCCTTCAGGTATACCTTCCGCAGCCAACCAGTCTCGATATTCAGATGCGCTGAATCGATCTACGAAATCACCTATGCGGGTATTCGAATTTTTCCCGTTTAGTAAGCCCTTGGATTCTGCAAGCAGTGCCCTGTCATAGCCCTCATTTACGAAGCCCTGATAACGCTGGAAGCTTGCTTGCGCGAACTCTTCTGCCGTAACGTAACCAGAATTGCCAATTCGCGGCCCAATGAACCCAGCATCGGCAGTTGCGCTGTTTGGAACGATTTCCGACCCACTCTCCAGCGCGACAGCACGCCCTTGTGGTGTCTCAAGCACCATACCAAAGTCATCAAACGCCCGCGAGGCTGCGCCGACCGATTCGGCGACCTCCGCAACACGCGCGCCGGCTCTCACCGCGACCACGGCCGCGCCCTTGGCCGCTCCTCCAGCGCCTGTCACAGCGAATGCGGTGTCTGCTACCAGATGACCACGCGCACGCGCTGCGTTGAAGATCGATGTGCCGTCTCCCAATGCATCCAACTGGTCAGCCTGGTCGAGTTGATTGGTGAAGAAGCCCTTGACCTTGTCCCACTTGCCGTCTTCCGCGATGAATCCATTGATACCGTTGCCCATCGCCCTCAATCGCCGATCCGCCGCGTCGGCGGAATCCCCATAGCCTGCGGCAGGCAGCAGCATCGCATTGGTGGGGCTGGCCAGCGCCAGATCCTTGCCGAGCGACAGAACTCCAACCGCACCGTCATAGATGGACTCGCCCACGCCGGTCACCGCACCCACCGTGCGCAGGAACAGGGTCTCTGCTGTGCTGAGCTCACGGTTGGAGCCGGCCGTCACCGTCCCTGGTAATGACGATCGAGCCGTCTGCCTGGCGACTGCCGGCGGCTGGCTCCAGCCCGCTACTGTTGACGTAGGCGTGCCTCCTCGTTGGAACGCATGGAGCCCACGAGCGCGTTGACGGTTTGCTGGGTCTGCTGGTTCTGCACGAACCGCCACCCACCTTGCCCGTCTGGATAGGCGGTAACCCGAATGCCGAGGTCTTGGATCGATATTGGCTCAACGCCACCGCCGCTCAGCGCGGCCATCATGTGTGAGCTATTGAAGAATGCTTCATCCGCACTTGGCGCAAACTGCCTGGACGCCGCCTGCGCGATGCCCGGTCCCAGCATGTTGCCGAACGCATCGGCGAAGACCTCGGCATACTCCACGTCATCGCCAGTCAATGCGTGGCGTACGTGTGCGCTGCCAATGCCGCCCGTGATGCCTCTGAACAGGCCCTCTTGGCTGCTACCAAGTGCCGTTTCCGCCGTAGGCACCAGCCCTTGCGTGATCCCCGCACTGGCCACGCTGGCTGCCACGGACTTCCAGCTGAAGCTGGCATCGTTACCCACCAGGCGACTGGCGACGTAGGTACTGATGTTGCCCACCGCCGCCGTTGCCATCGCCGCGGCCGTTGGTGAGGTCTGCAACAACTCAGAAAGCTGCTTCTGATTCTGGATAGCCTGCGGATCCACCACGCAAACAGGTCAAGGCCTGACTGGTTGAGCACGCTGACGCCATTGAGGTCCTCTATCTGCCCAGCCACAGCCCAGAGCTCAATCCCGACGAGATGGCCAACGCGGACATCAAGCAGGCGCTCAGCAAGCTCGCTCCGGCCGCACCAAGCTGCAGTTGATCAAGTCCACCGCCACGCATCTGCGAAGCGCTCAACGACAGCCAGGGCGCATCTGAAAGTACTTCGAACATGGCCCGGTGCACTATGCGGCTTGAATCAAGTTCGTAAGAGTGGGACCAATAAGATCTTACTCACGATTACCTACGCAGCAGATCCGCAAAATCCAGGAACGATGAAGCAACTGGAATAATAACCGGCGCATCTTCCGTAGATCCCTCATGATCCCAAAATACCACCGAAGGGTCACCTCCCCCCTCAAAGTTAAAGCATAAAAAGTCGCCCGCATCGTGCCACAGCCGCTCTCGCTGGGCGGGGCGATGTACGGCAACGACGGCGTCGTCGGCCCGATCGCCTCGGCCGGGTCGAATGGCTTAAAGGTGGCGGCATCGTTGCCGCTGACGCGCACCTCGGGCACGGTCAGGCGCGAGCCGGCGACCAAGTCGGCGCGCGCTCTAGGATGTTGGCACTGGCCCCGACGCGAAAGCGCTAAACAAACGAAGGGTCATCCAAACAGTCTCGGCTTCCTCACCGACGAGGAACTTAGAGTCGCTAACAAAACCAACTTGCATCCAGTTTCGTAAGTCGCAAAAATTGGCGGCATTGCCCTTCGTAAAGAGATCCCCGCCGCGCTGTGGAAGCGCATCGAACCGCTGATCCCATCGGCAAAGCCTTCGCCCAAGAGAGGCAGGCCGCGCGTCAGCGACCAGCAAGCCCTCAGCGGCAGCGGCATGACCTGCTAGCGTCGATTTCGCGATTAGCAAGCAGCCGATATCTGGCATCGCCTGCATCAGGTTCTGCTGGCCGAACTGCGTCGAGCCGACAGGCTGGACCTGAGCTGTGCCAGCCTGGACGCGGCAGGCGTGGCCTCACCGCGGGGGCGCATACGCCGGGCCGAACCCGACCGATCGCGGCAAGCTCGGCAGCAAGCGCCATCTGATCGCCGATCGCGATGGCGCTCCCCTGGCGTTCTGTGTGACCGGAGCCAACCGGCACGACTCGGTGGCCTTTGAGGAACTGGTCGACGCCTTGCCGCCGATCACCGGCAAGGCCGGCCGTCCGCGCCGCTTGCCAGTCAAGGTGCACGCCGACAAGGCCTACGATATCGATCGCTGCCGCGACCATTTCAAGCAACGCGGCATCACCCCCGCATCGCTCGCAAGGGGATCGAGCGCAACGATCGGCTTGGACGGCATCGCTGGGTAGTCGAATGCACGCACGCTTGGTTCGCCGGAATGGGCAAGCTGGGCATCCGCTTCGAGCGGCGCATCGACATCCATCTAGCCTGACTTTCGCTTGCCTGCTCGATCATCTGCCTACGGAATCTTTCCGAGTTTTGTTAGCGACTCTAACTCGAGACTAATAGCCCACCATCTTCATGGTCTTCTTTCCAAAGTCGTACACCCGCGCCACCTTCGCGCCCGCGCTGAGTAACTGACCTTTTGCTAGGCACTCAACCAAGCGCTCAAACGGTGCACCTTCAAGCGAACTGTCCAACGACAGCCAAAAACGAAGATCGCCCGCATCTTCGTCATCAACCATCGCTATCTCGATCTGCGTATCTCCGCTCTCGGCTGTGAAATAAACTCCTTCAATATAGTTTTCGCTCTCCCGCTGCACAAAATCCTTCACGCCTATTGCACTGTAAGCGCGGGACGCCGCATCCACAATGTTGCTTGCACCGGGAAAATCGAAAAACAGATCGGCGTACATATTTACGGCCTCACGATGATTGCAGGATGGTCTGGGATACTCCCCGGAACAAACCCACCAGGTGTTACTTTTCGGCCCAGCTCAATCTGCCAACGCGAAGACCAATCCTGAAGTGCAGGATAGTCCCGAAGAATCGGCTTTGGATGAACGAAGCCCGGAATGTTCGGCGAAGTCTTATAGGCATCGGTAAGCTTCGCGCTTTCGATGAAAAAGTCGATGTCACTCTTTGGGCTGAAGGGCGTGCCAGTCTTGAAGCTAGAGCCTGTGACAGAGCTTCCGCGCACACCAATGACCGCGTCATCAATCCCACTATCACGGAGCGCGCTATGTAGCTCATCCACCGCCCTCTTGAACTGCCCAACTGATTCAAACCCAAGTGGCGTAGTTCTTGCAGCGCCGTTGATAGGCGTTGCGTTTAGAACACCCCCCAGGTCCCCGACAGCGCCGATCTGTGCTCGCAGACTACCAGAAGCCGGCCCCTCCAGAACGTCCTGGAGAAGCTGTCTACCAGCGCCCCATGCCGCCTTGCCGAAGGTGACCGCATACGGCGCCAGTTCACCCAATCCTGCGCCCGCAGTGCCGAAGGCCGCGCCGACACTCACCTGCTGTTTTTTCGCTTCCCAGTAATCCGGTTCAGAGACTGGCGTTGCGATCTGACTCGCTGCGCCGATCGCTGCGCCCGTACCCAGTCGTCCCAGAAGCGTGGACGGGGCAACGCGGCCCGCTGTCACGACCGCAAGCGGGACTTCCGACGCTTCCGCTAAGAAGCCGCCCCAGACGGCCTCGGGCCTTCCCAGCTTGAGGTTTTCCATTGAGCGCTGAGTTTCGTCAATCTCTCCGGCGGTCCTTTCTGCGTTGTACCCATCTCCAACAGCGTTGTAGTAGAACTGTTTCACGCCAAGCCACTGCAGCTCGAACGAGCCCCCTGCGCCAACCAGGACGGCCTGCGTGGTCGTCAGCTCCCTGGCGACTGCCTGCGCCGCCTCATCATGAGCCGCGACTTGCGCAGCAATGCTGTTGGCCAAACTGGCCCTGTAGAAAGCGACATCCGCTGGATCCGGTGTGGCCCGCACACTTTGGAGGTCGGTGATGTTCCCGTCGGTTATAAAAATTTCCAGTGGGGGCTTGCCGTCATCTGCCAGATCCGCATCCGTGACGCCTACCGCGCGCAGGCTGCCGTCTGGTAGGCGGTTGTAAAGGGTGCCATTCGCATACACCTGCTGCGCAGCGCCGCCGCCACCCAGTGCCGCCAACGCATACGCCTGCGAATAGACTCCATCGTTCCCCATGCTTTGCGAGGTATCGGCCAGCCTGTCGCTCTCCGCCAGCGCCTGTGCCGCGTTGGCGCTGTACCGACCCGCCAGCCCACGCGCCAGCATGTTACCGAAGGCATCCGCAAACACCGCTCCGTAGTCGACGTCATCGCCAATGAGCGCATGACGCAGGTTGGCGCTGACGACGCCGCCAGTGATACCGCCTACCAGCTCACGCCCTGCCTGGCCGCTTCTTGTGGTCAGGTCCAGCCCGAGGCTGGACTCCACTGTTGGTACGATCGCCTGTGTGATCCCTGCGCTGGCCACGCTGGCCGCCACGGACTTCCAGCTGAAACTGGCATCGTTGCCAACAATACGATTGGCGACGTAGGCGCTGACATTACCTACCGCTGCCGTGGTCATGGCGGCCGCGGTGGGCGAACTAGCCAACGCGGTTGTGCTTAGAGCCCCTGAGGTCAAAGAGGCGCTTACTCCATAGCCCGCCGCGCCAGTGGCAGCGCCAACAGCGACATTGCGCCAGCTGAAGCTGGTCTGGCCGATGGCACTTCCCACCGCCTGGCTGGCCACAGATCCGGCCGCACCAGCAGTGGCCCCGACAACGACTGCCTCGCCGGTACTCAGCGCGGCGGTGCTGGCCGCACCATAGAACGCACCGGCGGCCGCACCCGCGGTAAAGTAGGTCACCACGACCGCCACCACCACCATGATGATGGTCCCCAGCGTGCCGCAGCCGCTCTCGCTGGGTGGGGCGATGTAGGGCAACGACGGCGTCGTCGGCCCGATCGCCTCGGCCGGGTCGAAGGGCTTGAAGGTGGCGGCATCGTTGCCGCTGACGCGCACCTCGGGCACGGTCAGGCGCGAGCCGGCCACCAGGTCTGCATCGCCGTCCAGCGCGTTGGCATCGGCCAGCACGTACCACAGGTTGGCGTTGCCGTAGATGCGCTGGGCGATCCCGCGCAGCGTGTCGCCCTGCTGCACCAGCACGCTGCTGCTGCCCAGGCCTTCGCTGTCCTGGTAGGGCGTCATCACCCCCAGTACGTCCACCTTGCCGTCGTAGCGCCCCGAGGCCACGTACTGGCCGTTGTTGTACACGTAGACCTCGGTGCGCAGCTTGGCCTGATCGCTCTGGCCCTCGGTGCGGCGCAGGATGTTGCCGGCCTGGTCCAGGCTGAAGATCCGCACGCGGTCCTCCACGCCGGTACCGGGCGTGCGTTCGCGCACCGACTCCAGCTGGCCCCACACGTCGTAGGTGCTGGTGCTGTTGCTGGTCTTGTAGTTGCTGTTGCTGCTGGTACCGGTGACCGTACTGGTCAGGTAGCTCTCGGCCCCCTGGTAAGTGGTGCGGTAGGTGTGGGTATACCCTTCCGGCGAGCTGGCGCCGCTGCCCTGCTCGTTGCGCAGCACCTGGTAGCGGTAGCCGCGCAGGCGGCCTGCGCTGTCGTAGCCGATGGCGGTGTTGCCGGCCTGCTGATAGGTGGTCGTGGTCAGCAGGCTCAGGCCTTCGAACCCGTTGTCCGGCAGCGGGTTGCCTTCCTCATCCTCCTGCGGGTCCAGGCCGCTCTGCGGGATGCCGTAGGCCAGCTGGTCGATCAGCCTGCCGTCGGCGTCGTAGTGGTTGACGTCGATGTGCTTGGCCGTACCGTCGTCGGCGTACTGCCGGCGCTCGGTCACCCGGCCGGCCGCATCGTAGGTGCTGGTCTCCAGCACCCGCCACACGTTGTCCGGCAGGGCCTGCAGCACCTGCACCAGGCGACCCTGCGGGTCGTAGCTCAGCTGCTGGCGCTTGACCACGCCGTTGTCGTAGAACTGCCGGAACACCGCGCGGCCGGCCTTGTCGTAGGACTGGGTGAAGCTGGTCGCGTCGTTGGCCGCCACGATCTGGCCATTGGTCAATACACCGTTGCTGACGGTGACGCGGTTCTCGCGGTCGTAGGCGAACCAGTAGCTCTTCTCCATGTTCAGCGCGCCGCCCTGGCCCTGGGCCGGGTAGGTCCACTGCACATCGTCCACCCACAGCGGCTCGCCGGGGCGCTTGTTCGCGCTGATGCCCACGGCCATATAGGCCGCGCCGTCGGGCACGACGGTGTTCACCACCTCGGACTTCTTCCACTCCCCACCACTGCCGCTGTTGATGAGCGTACCGCCCTTCCAGGAGTGGTCTTCGCCGCCAGGCAGCATGTTGCCGTTGGCGTCGTACCAGATGATCAGCACACGGGCCGACGCCTGGCCTTTCTTGGAAGCACCCTGCTGGATCTGGGCGCTGGCGCTCACCAGCTGGCCAGGCACGACCGCGACGCGCTTGTTGTTAACGATGCTCTGCGGACCGTTGTAGGAGCCCTTGAACTCCGCGCTCCAGGTACCGGTGTTGGCGTCGGAGCTGGGCTCCTGCTTGATCGACCAGCCCTCGCCCAGCGTCCAGCCGCGATTGCCGTCCTCGAAGCCCGCATTGGTGGGCTGATCGCCATCCGGGTTGAAGGCGCTGCCCACCTCGACCACGCGTCGGTTGCCCACCGCGTCGTAGCCGTAGCGCACATCCAGGATGCGACGGCCCTGCAGCAGATCGTCCTGGACAACCTCCACGATGCGGTTGTGCGCGTCGTAGGTGGTCGTCGTGCGGGTGTGCAGCGGCTCGCCCGCCGTGTCGGTAGTGCTGGTTTCCTCCTGGACCCGGTTGCCGTCCTCGTCGTAGGCATAGCGCGTCCAGTCGTCGGTGCCGTTGGAAGCATCGATCAGACTGACGCGGCCCCACTCGTCGTAGTAGTAGCGACGCTCGCCGGTGCGCACTGGCGGTTCGGACGGTTCGCCCGGGTCATCCGGATCGGGGTTGTCAGACACCATGGCGGCGCGCGCCTGGCCACTGACCTGGCTTCCGCGCTGATCGCTGATCGAGATGGAGATCAGCTGACCGCTGTCGGGATCGTAGACGTAGTCGTAATCCACGCCCGAGAGATCGTTGTGGTCGATCACGCGGTTGTAGGCGTCGTACTCCCAGGTCTGCTCGTCCAGGCGCACGGATTGCCCATCGCGATCCTCGACCCAGGTGCCCGTCCCGGTGCCTCCGGCCAGCGTCGGATCGGCCAGCGCATTGGTCTGGCGGATGCGGTTGCCACGCAGGTCGTAGGCGTAGGTCGTGACCACGCCAGTGGCCGTGGTGCTGCGCAGCAGGTGGCCCTGGCTGTCGTAGGCCGCATGGCTGACGTTGCCGAGGGCATCGATCGTGGCCAGGCGGTTACCGTCCTCGTCCAGGACGTAGCGCTCGGTGGCCTTGGTACCGTCGGCCTGGTTGGTGCTGACCGAGACGATCCGGCCAGCCTGGTCGAACAGGCGTTCGACGAAGCGCGAGGAGACCTGTTCCAGGGTCAGGGCCTGCCGGCCCAGCGCATCGTAGTAGTAATAGCGCACGCCGCCATCGGCCGCCTGTTCGCGGGTGAGGCGACCTCCGCTGTCATAGTCGTACTGGCGCCGGTTGCCGTTGGCGTCCTGCGTCCCGATCAGACGACCTGCGGCGTCGTAGAACCACGAGGTGACCGCGGGCTGCGTGCTGCGCGTGCCGTCGGCGGCCACGACCACCTCGGCCGTGTCCTGGCGCTGTACGAGTTGGTCTGCCTCATTATAGAAGAAGGTGGTCCAGTTGCCGCGGCGGTCCTGCGACGCGGTCAGGTTGCCCCAGCGGTCGTACACGCGGGTCGGTTCGGAGTACTCGGGTTCCGAGTAGGAAGAGGGCTTGGACTCGTGCACCACCCTGCCAAGCTTGTCGTAATCGTAGGTGATCTGGACCTGGTTCAGGGACGTGTCGCCCTCGCCCAAGCGCAGTGTGTAGATATCGGCGGTGCGCCGGTTGGCCGAGTCGTAACTGAAGTTGTGCCATGCACCGGACTCATTGCTGCCAGCCAGATTGCCGCGGCTGTCGTAGCGGTACTGGAACGCGTAGGTGTCCGCGCCGCCGCTGGCCTGGCCCGTGGGATCCTTGGCCACGATTTCGCCGAAGCTGTTGTAGGCAACACGCTGGCCGGCTTCCAGGTCGCCAAGTCCGGAAGGATCCTGGCCCGGCATGCGCCGATAGGTGGACGTCTGCAGCTGCCTGCCGCTGGCGTCGTAGGCGTATACGGTGGTGACCACCGCACGCTCCCCGCTTTCCTGGGTCAGCCCGCGCTGTTCCTGGACCACATGATCGGCCGCATCGAACTGGCGCACGATGACCGCGCCTAGTGCGGTGCGCTCCCAGACGTTGCGCCCCTGGGCGTCGTAGCGAAACCGCTGGACGACATCCTGATCGGAGGCAGTTGGCCCGCCGCTTCCCGAAATCCCCAGGGCATAGGCACGGGACTCGACCAGGTTGCCGAATGCGTCGTAAGCCATGGTGGCGTACGGCGAGCTGGTGGTCTGACCGGACGCGGGGTCCGCGCCGTTCGGCGTCACCACGACGGTCCGCGCCGCCTCCTTGGTGGAGGTCATGCGCCCGAGCGCGTCGTAGGTAAAGGCCACGGCCGCGCCCTTCACCTTGGACTGCAGCAGGCGGTCCTCGTTGTCGTAGCTGAAGGAGTTGACCAGCTCCTCGACGGCCGTCGTGCCCGTCTTGTTCTGCGTATGCCGCTCGACCGTTTCGGAAATTTTTCGTCCCGCCGCATCGTAGGTATAGCGCGTGGTGCGGTCGTAGCCGGTCGACTCATCGCCTGACCAAGGCGTGGACGGGAGGTAAAGCTTTTTATCCTGGTAGTTTTCTTCAACGACCCGCGCGTCCTCCGTCTTTGAGGCCAGCAGCCCGTTCGCCGTGTACCTGAACCTCGTCAGGTAGTTGCCAGGATCAAGTCGTGCGACTTCCTGACCGGCCGCGTCGTAATAATGATAGGTCGAGGCCCAGCTGCCATACCCCATATCGGAGTAGCCATCGTCCCAGCCGTTGACATCCAGCGCGACGGACTCACGCTGCACATTGCCGTAGCCATCATAGGAATAGACGGTGCGCGATGTGGCGTCGTAGGAGAGGTAGGACGAGACCTCATCAGTCTTGTAATTGGCGGTCAGGACCTCGGATTTGCGACCGGCACGATCGTAAAGCGTGTAGAGATGGCGGTCGTCGCTGGACGAGAGGCCCTGCAGCGTCTGCAGAAGCGCCGCATCGATGGGTTGTCCAGACGTTGCCTGAACCAGCTGCGCATGGCGGGTCATCCGCGACTGCTCGCCAAACGCGTTGTAGGCATACGAGGTCACGCCCCCGCTCTGATCGATCTCGAACTGGAGCAGGCCGCGCGCGTCGTACGTCTTGTAGGCGTAGAAGCCGCGAACATCCTTCTGCATGACGGCCTGGCCGAGCGCGTCGTAGTTGACCTCGATCGTGGGCTGGCTGCCCGAGGCGACGAGATTGCCACTGGCGTCCAACTTGCCGGCATCGGGGAAGATGGTCCTGATCTGGTGGCCGCGATTGTCGTACTCGTAGCGGGTGATGCGCGGATGCCCGCCATCGGCATCCTCGACCAAGGCGGTCATGTTGCCCTGCGCGTCGTACTCATACCGGGTCGCAACGCGCCGGGTCACGGAGGTGACGTTGCCATCGCGGTCGACCTCGGCCACTGCGACGGGCGGGCCGATCTGCGCGGTGCGGCGCCCACCCGCATCATATTCGTAGTTCCAGGTGGCGCCCGCGCGGTCCTGGTACTTGACCATGCGTCCGGCGCCGTCATAGCTGAAGCGCTCGCTGCGCCCCAGGCCATCGGTCTTGGAGAGCACACGGCCTGCGGCGTCGTAGGAGAAGGACGTCGCAACGAACTGCGGCGCATCGCCCAGTGCCGAGCGGATGCCCTGCTCGGTGTAGGCATCCGCGGTGGGGACGAAGTTGAGGTAGGTCTTCGTCTGGACAACACGCCCGGCCTCGTCGTAGATCGATTCGGTCACCGCTCCCAGGGCGTTGACCGCGAAGCGTTGTCGACCGGCGGCGTCGTAGACGTACGAGATCTGATGTGTGGCCGGGGCGGCCATCGTGCCGAACTGACCGTACTGGCCATAGTCATCAATTGCCTGGGAAAGCCGAGACGCGATGTCGCTTTCACTCAGAGACCCGATCGAAGAGTTCCTGTCGTCGTAGGCCCAGATGGTGACGCCGTAAGTCACCTCCTTCTGCAGGCTTCCATCCTCGGCATACACATACTCCTTGACCGCGACTTGCCCGTCATCGACGTAGCCGGACAGCCAAACCGACGTGCGTGTCAGCTCGTAGCGCACACGGCCAAGCGAGTCCCGCACTGTGCCCGTCTCCCTGTACTGGCCCTCATAGAAGTACAGGACGGGCCCAATACCCTCTTCCAGGCCCTGCGCCAGGTAGTCGCGGATGGTGATCTCGCCGCTGGAGGTCGAGATGGTGTTATCGAGGTAGGCGAGCTGCGCATAGCGCTGCACGCTCGCAACGCGGCCGTAGGTATCGTAGAAATACCTGGTGACGCCACCTGCGGCATCGACGGTTCCTTCGAGGCTTCCGTACCCGTTGTATGCGTTCCATTGCACGATGTCGTGCGCGCTGTCGAACACGAGGCTGGCGTCGAGTGAGGCCTTTCCCTGTGCCAGTTGGTCCACCAATGCGCTGGTCAACGTGAGCGCGTGCGCAAGCCGCGTCGTCTTGAACAGATAGCCGCGCGCGTTGTATGCCAGGAGCGTCACGCCACCCGCGCCATCGACGGTCATCGTCGTGCGCCCATCGCCGTCCAGAACGCGCAGGCTCAACTGGTCGTGCTGGTCGTCACGACCGGTCAGTGCGGCGATCTGGGACGCGCCCATCTGCAGCGGAGCGCCATCCAGACTGATCGAGGAAGCGTAATGCCGCTCCCCCACCTTCCGGCCCGCGGCGTCGTGGTAGTACTCGACCACGCCACCGTCGGCGTGGACTTCGAAACGCAGTCGCCCCGCGCCATCGTACGCGTAGCGCGTGGTGCGACCGCTGGCATCGGTACGCGCCACGACATTGCCGTCCGCATCGTAGACGTAGGCCGTGACCAGATTGAGCTTGCCGGCCGCCTCGGTCTGCTTGGTGCGCCTGCCCGCACCGTCGTACGTATAGCTGGTGGTGCTCGCCGACGCCGTACCCGCCGCCGTGGTCACGCTCAGCTGCCTGCCGAGCTCGTCCCAGGTATAGGTGGTGCGCAGGGCCAGGCCGTCGGGATCGACCACCGATTCGAGGAGCTGGCCGCGCGTGTCGTAGCGGTAGCGCGTGATCGTACCGCGCGGATCCTGCACACTGAGGGCGCGTCCCAACGCGTCGTAGGTATAACGGGTCTCGAGGGCGAAGTGCGGCTCCGAAGACGGCATCTGGTTCGGGTCCGGATTCCCGACGCCGTCCGGATCCTCAACCGTCCTGACGACCCGGCCAGCGTCGTCGTAGTCGTAGGCGCTGACGACACCGTCGCGGCTTCGCACTGCAACGCGTCCCAGCGCATCGTAGGACACCCACTCGGCGTCACCCTCGACGGTCTGGCGATGCGTCTGACGGCCATCTTCGTCATAACCGAAATACGTGATGCGACCGTCGTCGGAACTGGTCAGCTCTCCGTAAGCGTTGTACTGCCAGGTCGAGACCACGCCTTCCGCGCTGGTTTTCGTGACGGTCAATCCGAGATCGTCGTACTTGAAGCTCGACGCGTTGCCAAGCGCATCGGTGGACTCGAGCGTGCGGGAGAACGCGTCATAGAGGAAGTGCTGGCTCTGCCCGATGCCATCGACGATCCGGGTGGTCTGGATCAGCCTGCCATCCCGATCGTACGCGCGCTGCGTCACCACGCCCGAAGCGCTGGTCGTTTCGACTACCCGACCGAAGGCGTCGAACTTGCTGGACGTCGTCAGGTTGAGACGGCCGGACGCCGCATCCTCGATGACCTTGGTCTGCAGGCCGCGCTTGTCGTACTCGTAGCGTGTACTGGTGGACCGCGATGTCCCGGAGGCCGAATCGACCTTGATCAGCTGGCCGAAGGCGTCGTAGGTGCTCTTCTGGCTGACGCCCAATGCATCGATGGTCTCGGCGACCTGCCCGTCCCGCCGGCGACGCCACTCGATACGCGAATCCTGGCCGGAGGCATAGACGAGCGTGCTCAGCGCGGACTGGACGCTGTCGCGACTGCCGGGAACCGCGACCTGGAGGCGCCCGGCGTAACGCAGCTGGGTGGCCGTCTCGCCAAAGGCGTTGTAGCTGAACTGGGTCACCTCGACCTCGGCGTTCTTGACGCCCGTCGAGCCGGACATGCCGTTGGCCTGGTAGGTCAGCAACCCGCGACTGTCATAGAAGTACCAGGTCGCCGATCCATCAGGGCGGGTGGTCTTGACGCGCCGTCCGAGCGCGTCGTATTCATGGCGGATGGCATGGGCATCGAACACCTGCGCCGCCTCCTCGGAGGAAGCCGCCGCGACTGCCGCATTGCCGACGCCGTCCAGCTCAGCGGTCACTTCACCGAACGCGTTGTAGGCGGTGGTCGCCGTGCGCTTGATGCTGCCATCGCCGCGTTCGACGCCCAGCACGCGCCCGGCCGCGTCGTAGCGATAACGCGTCGTCAGTCCTCCCTGGTCGACCGACACAGACAGCAGTCCACGGTCGTCGTACTGTCGCCGCTCCTGGCGGTAGACCTGGCCGTCGGCGTAGGCCGACACGTTCGAAAGGATCTGCGCCCAATCCGAGGCCCTGACCTGGGCTGCGGCGGCGTGGTAGTAGCGCCGCGTGGCCCGGCTGTTGCCGGCCTCATCGTAGATGTACTCGGTGACGTAGCCCTCCGGATCCAACTCGCCGATCAGATTGCCCCGGCGATCGTAGAACCAGCGCGTCGTCTGATCGGCGGTGTCACTGGCCGGACGCAGTGCATCCAGCGTCCCGGCCGCGCGCTGCGTCGCATCGGTGGCGACGGCGTAGCGGACCTGCTGCACGCGGCGGCCGGCCGCGTCGTAGGCGTACTCGCTCAGATAACCCTCGGCATCCAGGGTGCCCACCAGCGCTCCGGACAGATCGTAGAAGTTCCGCGTCGTCCTGGCCGCGGAGCCGGTGCCCTCGCTGGTTCCCGACAAGCGTCCGAGCCCGTCGTAGGTGTACAGGGTGGTAGTGCCGATGGCGTTGGTCTGCTTGTACAGCCTTCCCGCCTTGTCGTAGAAGGAAAGCGTCGTCCGGTCCTGCTGCGCATCGCGCACCAGGGTCGCATCCAGATCCGACCAGTTCTCAGCCACCTGGCCGTCAACGAGCCAGTCGCTGGTGGTCACCAGGTTGGCGTGATCGGTCGTGCTGACGACGCGGTCCGCGCTGTCGTACTGATAGGTCGTCGTCTGCCCCGCCGTACCGACCTTGGCGATCACCCGCCCCTTCTCGTCATAGAACCAGTAGGAGCGTCCACCCAGCGCGTCTTCGCTGGCCCGCAGCTGCCCTTGGGCGTCGTAGTAGTAGTGCTCGCTCCGCGTGTCGGCCGACGCCTGGGCATCCTGCCTGATGCTGCTGACGGTACGCCCGGCCGAATCCTGGACGCTGATCTGCGTTGCGCTGGCGCTGCTGGACAACTCGATGCGCTGCTGCGAATCGAGATAGGCGTAGCCGGAGCTCTGGCGGGCCGTCAAGACGCCATTCGCGTCGCGCTCGTACCGGGTCGCAGACACCAGTCGGCCCAGGCCGTCATAGGTGTAGTCCACCACATTGGTCAGATACTGGGACGCGGCATCACCGTTGGCACCCCTGACCGTCGCGGAGCGCCTCAGCTGCCCTTGCGCGTCGTAGGTGGTCGTCGTGATTTCCGTGGCGGCGTCGACGATTCCCGTCCCGGCCGAGTCAACCTTGGCGAAGGCCGTCGCGCTCGCCAGGCGACCGGCGGGGTCGTAGGCGAACTGGGTCAGTCCAGACTCGGCGAGGTGGCTGGATGAGAAGGCGGACAAGGCCGTTTCGCTGAAGTCGCTGCCCGTATAGGTCGTCTGAACGAACTGCCGCATCGCCGAGCGTTGACCGACGCCGGCGCCACTGGAGGCATACACGAACTCGGTGACGCGCCCCTGCGCATCGACGGTGAAGCGAAGACGATCCTGTCCGTCATAGGCATAGCGGACGCGGCTGGCGCCGGACACGGGGGGCTCGGCGGCGCTGAAGTCCGTCGCTCCCGGCGGGTAACGCGTCTCGGCGAGCAGCTGATTGTGGGCCGAATAGCTCCTGACGATGATCGCGCCGCTGGCATCGCTTTCGCGGATCACATTGCCCGCGCTGTCGTAGGTGTAGCTGACCTTGGTCAGCGTTTGGGACCCGCGGCGTTGCGTGGTGCTGAGCAGGTTGCCCTTGCCGTCGTAGGTGTAGGCCGTGCTGTCGCGCTGCCCGTCCGTTGGCGGTGCGAGCACCTCCAGCAGCTGGCCATTGGCATCGAAGCGATAGCTCCAGGCGCGACCGGCGGCATCGGTCACGGTCGTCAGGCCGGACTCGTAGCTCAGGTCGTATCTGACGGCCGCGGTGCCCTCGCCCGTCGTGACGCTCGCCACCTTCCCATCGGCGTTGTAGGTATAGCTCAGCACGACGCCGTCGCCCTGCCGGATGCTGGCGATGCGCAGGCTGCTGTCATCGACGTAGCGGTACTCGGTCCGGAACAGGTGCCCGTCGTTGGTCGCTTCAGACGAGGCGTTCCAGGTGTTGTCGGTCGCGAGTTCCGGGGTCAGATCGGTGGTGACCGCACTGAGCCTGCCTTGTGCGTCGTACTCGTAGAAGGCGAACGTCCTGAGCTGACCGCTCTCTCGGGTGCCTGCGCTGGCCAGCCTGCCGTTGTCGTCGTATGAAAAGAGCAGCGCATCGGCCTGAGGGTCTGCGCCGTCGGAAGACACGGCGGCCACGCGGCCTTGCGCGTCATAGACAACATCGAAGTGCGCCGGCTGCGAGGCATCGTCCGTTCCCGCCAGGATCTTGATCAGGCGTCCTTGCGCGACCGGATCCCGATGATCGGCATAGACCTCCTGACGCCGGCTGCTGCCCTCGGTGAAGCGCCAGGTCGACGACGATGCATCCCAGACCAGGCTGTCATGGGCACCAGAGCCCTTCGTGCTGATGTAGGTGCCGCTGTTCGCGTCGTACTGGAACTCGCTCGCGCTGCCGTCGCCTTGTTGAAGGACCACTTTTGACGAGGCGGCGTTCAGCGTGCCGGTGAGGGCCACACGGCGCTCGAACCCGGTGATCCAGGCGTCGCCGCCAACGTCGGACAAGGTGCCTTGGCTGTTGTAGGTCCGGTTCAGGCCAACCGACAGGCCGCGGAATTGCAGGATCTCGTCGGCGGCCTGCAGGACCAGATTGCCGGTGGCCACGTTCAGGTATTGCCTGTCGCGCCCCTGCCCCAGCACGCCGGAACCTCCAAGGCCGCCCCCCAGCGTGCCCAGCGAACTCCCGAACAGTCCCAGCCCATTCCCCGTGAAGACCGCAACCATGCCCTGCTCCTTTGCCCGTGTCCATGCGGCCAATCCGCCGCTTCGGATGTAATTCCCGGGGAGCAGAAATTTGTTTAGCCCGTTTCGCGCGCTTTCCTCATCCGGTCTCGGCGGCCGAGTGCTCATCTGGAAGGCACTGCGTCAAAGGGGGCCGAACGACACGTTCGCCTGACCCACCCGGCCGGGGTCGTCAGACGCGCGGCCAGGCCCTCAGACGCCCGGAATCGCCTTGCGAAGACGCCGGGGCGCCGCCGCCCCCCGTGGGAGCCTGGAGGACGTCGGCGGCAAACCCTTTCGCCCCAACTACGCCTTCTCTAGGCAGACGCTCCGGCGCGCCATGACGCGAAACGCGCCATGACGGCGTCTACCTGAAGGTTGACCATCCCCTCGGCCTGCACACAGCGGTCTCGGTGCCAGTAGGGCCCGTACTCGCAGAGGCGGGTATGTCCGTACAGACCGATCACGGGAACTCCCAACGCGTCCGCCACATGGACGGGCGCGCTGTCGGTCGAGACGACCAGGCTGGCGCGTCGTAGAAGGCTAGGCCAGTTGAGCGGACTGTCCTGACCGGCGAGGTTGAGATGGCGTTGCCCGGCGATGGCCTCTGCCAGCGCATATGCGCGCTGCGGTCCGACGATCGCCACAGGATGTCCGGCCGCCGCGACCTGCTCGGCCAGGTTGCGCCAGCGCTCGACGCCCCAGCGCTTCGGCTCGAAATCAGACCACGGACTCAGCACGATCCAGCCGGTTCCGGGCAACAACCGCTCAGCAGTGCTGTCGTCGTAGAGGGCAAGCGGAACTTTGACGGGCATCGCTCCTTCCCCCAGGCTCTCCAGCCAGATGTCGGTGGCATGAACACCGCGGCGTGGACGCGGCTTCAGTCGCCGTCCTGAGGGGAACCCGAGACCAAACCGCAGCGGCAGTGCTCGAAAGGCCTGGTAGTACTGTGGCCGCAGACCGTCGATACCGACCGGACCATGCTGGAGCGCCCACCCGATGGCTGGCAGCGCCAACAGCAGGTCGCCCGTATGCCGACCCGCCAAGGGAAAGACCACGCCATCCGGTGTCCAGGGCGGCGCGCCACTGGAAGGGCGAAAGAGCTCGTTCGGGCCACGCCCCGTCTGCGGATCGAACGCAACCACGGCTCAGGGCGTCTCATCCACATACTTGTCGTACAGCGCTTGGATTTGGCTGGCGCTCAAGGCCTCGATCGCGACGAGTTCGGGCTGCGCCAGCATCGTCAGTTCTTCGCGCTCCAGCTCGCTCCGTTCACGCCGGCATCTGCGCGACCCGCTTTCCGGATCCACGCGGTGGTAATACACGCACTCACTGATATGCACGGCCGGTATCTGGCGCAACAGGAACTGGTCAGGGAGCAGCCTGAAACGGTCGTAAGGCTGAGCGCGAACCGCCTCGCGATCGAACACGGCCAGATGATGCCGGTTACTGGGCCGATGCTCGACGATGCAGCCATTGACCACCAGGCTCTCGCCCGTGGTGATCGCCTGGACGCCTCGCCTCAGCAGGGGTGCAAGACAGGAAAAGGCGTCAGGATGCACGTAGTCATCGTCGTCGACGTGCGTGACATAGCGCGCATTCCCCAGGCTGTAGCCCCGCCTTCTTGCGGCACCGAGGTGCCCGTAAATCCCGGGGACGTAATGGACGCGCACCTCGTAACCGGCTCTCGCCGCAGCCAGCTCGATGCTCTGCCTGCACTGCTGATGTATGTCGGGGTCCGTGTAGTCCATGGTCAGGACATGCACATCCAGCATTTCGCTCTCCTTAGCTCAAGTTCCCGCCGTCCCAGCCGCAGCTCGACCGCCTCTGGATACAACCACGTACCACACCGCTTGGGTTAACCCTTCAACGAGCTCAACACCCGCTTCATCCGATCATGCGTGGCCTCGTCGCTGCGCAGCGCGGCAAGGATGCGATCGACCATGGGCGACCAGTGCGCGCTCTCCCGGATGCCGGGACCCAGTTCGCGGATCAGGACGGCCTTGACCAGCTTGGCCTCGGCTTGAGGGTCCGCCGCATCCACGCCTCGGAGTGCTTCCACCAGCGCACCCTGGAGCGAACGTGCTTCCGGCCGGGCCGAGGGCGACGCTACGGGCGCTGACGTCCCATCCGAAGAATTCCTCTTCTTGATGCGCTGGATCCGTCCAGATCCGTCTGTAGGTCCGATCTTCACTCTGGCGCTCTGGAGAGGATTCGACGCGGGCCAATGTAGCACCACGCCGGCAGGTCCCGCCTGCTGCCAGAGGCGAGCGGAACCTGAGCCGCCAGGACAGGTCCGAACGGGTGATCGACGCTTTGCTGGAGTGCCCTTTCAGCTCCCCAACTTCGGAGGGAGGTGAGGCAGGCAGGCGGCCCGCCTGATTGCGCCGAACCGGAACGGAGTTACCGCCCGCGCCCCGCTCGTCGTGTCGGTTGCATGCCTCGCCCAACCCTTCTCAACCCGCCGGCGGTGGGGAACCCGCTCTATCCGCTCCGCAGCACCTCGCTCAGCGCGGCCTGCGCGAGGCGATTCTCCGCGGGCGTGCCGATGCTGATCCGGACCCATGTGTCGTAAGGCGGGAAGGCGCGCGCGACCAGGATCTTGTGCGTCTTCAGTGCGGCGACGACCTCGGCCTGCGGTCGGTCGACGTCGAAGAAGACGAAGTTGCCCGCGGGCTCGGCGTAGCGCAGGCCCAGCCGGCGCAGGTGGTCGAGCCAGCGCGTGCGCTCGGCGGCGACCTGTTCGCGCACCCACGCGAGGTGACCGGGATCGGCCAGGGAGGCGGCGGCGGCCGCGATCGAGAGCTGGTTCAGTCCGTGCGGGCTGCCCACGCCGCGCTTGCGCAGGGCGGCGGCCAGATCCGGCGGCACCAGGGCGTAGCCGATCTGCAGGCCGGCCAGCGCGTGGATCTTGCCCAGGGTGCGGAACACCGCGACGTTGCGCCCGGCGCGCAGGTGCCGCACCGCGGTGCGCTCGGCCGCGTCCGGCAGGTAGTCCAGATACGCCTCGTCGACGATCACCAGCGCCTTGGCCGAGGCGGCCAGCACGAAGGCGTCGAAGTCCTTCCCCGGACTCACCGTGCCGGACGGGTTGTGCGGATTGACCACGAACAGCGCCCGAGTATCGGCCTGGATCGCAGCCAGCAGCCGGGGCAGGTCGTTGCGCAGCGACGCATCCAGCGGCACCTCGATGGCGCGCCCTCCGAACGGCGCGGCCGCGTCGACCAGGGCGCCGTAGCCGGGCACCGAGTACACGAAGGTGCCGCCCTTGCCCGCCACGGCAAGATGCTGGCCCAGCGGCTCGAGCACTTCGCCCACGATGACCTGTTCGGGCGCAACGCCCTCGAGAGCGGCGATCTGCCCGACCAGCGCCTGCCCCTGCTCGGCGGTGACATAGCGCGGCGCCAGCGGCAAGGCGCGCTGGATCGCCACGGGCACCCGCGGCGAGGGTCCGTAGCTGCTTTCGTTGAGATCCAGGCGCACCAGCCCTTCGGCGGCGGCGGGCGCATCGCGGCCGGCGCCGGCCGCCATGCCGGGCACGAGCGAGGCCAGCGGCGCGGCGACGGCCAGCGCGGCGTTGCGCGCCAGCCAGGCGCGCCGGGATGGATCGAAGGCATCGTGGGAGGACATCAGAACTTCACCTGCAGTCTTCCGTAGTAATACGCGCCGCTCCAACCGAACGGCGAGAGTTCGCTGTAGGGGAACACGCCATAGGTGTCGGCGCCAGAGACGGCGGGGGTGGTGGCGATATTGCGCGTGGGATAGGTGTTGAACACATTGTCCGCGCCCAGCGTCAGCACCAGGTGCTTGGAAATGCGCAGGGACACATCCGCGTCGGTGATCCATTTGGCGTCCAGCCGCTGGATCACATCGTAGTTGCCGGCCGTCCCGGCCTCGGTGGGCAGGGTGCGGAAGGCGGTGCTGCCCTTGGCGAACTGCGCCACGTTGGCCGCGCTCTGGTTGGTGGCGGCGACCTGCTCGATCCGGCCGTAGCGATGGGTGCCCAGGTGCACGCTCCACGGGCCTGCATCCCAGGCCAATGCCAGGGTCAGGTTGTCCATGGGCTGCCCCTTTTCCACGCGGGTCCGCTCGGTGATGTCGAACAGCGGCGTGCGCACGCCCAGCGCGCGGAGCTGCTCGGGCGTCGAGGCCACCCGGGTCAGCTCGGTCTTGTTGCGGTTGTAGCCCAGCGTCGCGGTCAGGCGGTCGCCGCCGCCCCATTGCCACACGTAGCGCGCGGACGCGTCCACACCCGTGGTGCGCGTGTCGGCGGTGTTGCTGAAGTAGCGCACGCTGGTGACGCCCGGTGAACCCAGCGCGGCCAGATAGTCGCGGATCGCCGAGGAGCCCGCGCCGTCGACGAAGTTGCTGGACAGGAAGATGCGATCGTCGATGTCGATGCGATACACATCCAGCGAGGCCGTCAGCCCGGCGATGCCCCAGGTCAGGCCGGCCGTCAGATTGGTCGCCTTCTCCGGGTCCAGGTCACGCGCGTCCAGCGCGCGGGCCTCGACCGAGTCCACCGGCGCGGTGCGCACCAGCACGTACTCGGGCAGTCCGGTGACGGCGTTGTTGAGCGTGCGGCTGCTGGTCGAACTGAAGTACTGCTGGGCCAGCGCGGGCGCATGGAAGCCGGTGCTGGCCGAGGCGCGCAGCGCCACGCCGCCGTCGAGTTGATAGTGCAGCGCCAGCTTGCCGTTGGTGGTCGAGCCGAAGTCGCTGTAGTCCTCCCAGCGTCCGGCCAGCGAGACCAGCAGGCGGTCGGTCACATCGGTGTCGGCCTCGACATAGGCGGCGACGTTGTGCCGGCTGTAATCGCCCGCGTCGCCCGGCTGGATGCCGGCGAACCCCTGCGATCCGATCGTCGGCACGGTGCCGGCGGCCGGGCCGTCCAGCACGCGGTACGGGCCCCAGACGTAGGAGGCCTCCTCGCCCGGCCGGATCTCGTAGGTGTCGCGGCGGTATTCCAGGCCAAGCGCCAGCCGCAGCGGCGCGTGCCAGCCGACTTCGAAACTGTTGCCGGCATCCAGGTTGGTCGTCCACTGCGAGGCTTCGAGCGCGCCGTTGTAGAAGCGCGTCGGGCTGGCCGCGCCCAGGGTGGCGTTCAAGGTGTTGCGCGTGCGGTAGACCAGTTCATTGCGGCCATAGACGCTGCTCAGATCCCAGCGCCACTGTCCCAGATAACCCTTGAGCCCGGTCCCCAGCGAGCGGTCCGTGCTGTCGGTGTCCACCCAGGGCAGGAAGCCGTTCGGGTAGATCGCGCGCACGTTCTCCGGTTGGCCGGCGCGGCGCAGCGAGGCATTCGAGCTGCCCTGGCTGTCGGTGACACCGCCGAACGCATACCACTCCAGCCCTTCGGCCCAGGACAGCGGCTTGCGCAGGTTGGCGAAGAAGGTCTTGTCCTCGGTATCGGCGCTGTCGGCGAAGCGCCACAGCGCGTCGCGGTCGATCGTCGCCTCGCGCGGATCGGCCACGGCGCCGGCGGCCGCGCCGCCGATGGGGTTGAGGCCGGTGCCCGAGCCATAAGCGCCCGACAGCGCGACGGCCTGGCCGTTGCGCCCGATGCCGAAGTACTGCTGGCGCGTATCGGCCAGCGCGCGGTTGGCCGCCTTGCGGTC
The DNA here is from genome assembly GCF_031453535.1 of Pseudoxanthomonas sp. SORGH_AS_0997. Lineage (NCBI taxonomy): Bacteria > Pseudomonadati > Pseudomonadota > Gammaproteobacteria > Lysobacterales > Lysobacteraceae > Pseudoxanthomonas > Pseudoxanthomonas sp. SORGH_AS_0997. Next base: position 3,651,826 of record NZ_JAVIZI010000001.1, on the reverse strand, counting down.
GCGATAGTCCCAGGTCAGGTGGATGCCGCCGCCTTCGGGAAAGGCGAAACCGGTGTCCAAGGAGACCTTGGTGGTGCCGCCGCCTCCGTCCTCGGTGGTGCCGCGGCTGACCGTGCCCTCGAAACCATCGTCCTCGCGCAGCACGATGTTGATGACGCCGGCGATGGCGTCGGAGCCGTACTGCGCCGAGGCGCCGTCGCGCAGCACCTCGATCCGCGCGATGGCGCTGACCGGGATCGTGTTGAGGTCGGTGGAGACCGCGCCCTTGCCCACCGTGCCGCCGGTATTGACCCAGGCGCTGGTATGGCGCCGCTTGCCGTTGACCAGGATCAGCGTCTGGTCGGGCGAGAGCCCGCGCAGGGTGGCCGAACGGATATGCGTATTGCCGTCCGGCGTGGTCGGATGCGGGAAGTTGTACGACGGCAGCAGGGACTGGAGGATGGTGCTGACATCGGTATAGCCGCTGGCGCGCAGTTCGTCGCCACTGAGGACATCGATCGGGACGGGCGATTCCAGCACCGTGCGCGACTGGGTCCGGCTGCCGATCACGCTGACCTGGTCCAGGCGCTTGATCTCGGGGTCGGCGCCCGCCGCCGTCTGCGCGAACGACGGGGCCGCGACGGCAAGCAGCGACAAGGCGACGGCGGCGGGCAGCGCCGCGCGCGACGGGCGTGGATTCTTGGTTGGCGACATGGTGTGGATTCCCCTTTGGAGCCGGTGGGCACCTCGGTGCGAGACCGCGCCGCCACGCCCCCTGGCGTGTGGCATGCCCCCGACATGCTCGTGTTCATCCTCCGGATCTGCCGCACCGCGTCAAAGAGCATGGCGGCATATCCTGATAACGCGGCGCCGCGCCAAGCAGCCCGCGTTGGACGCAGATCCCAGGCGCATTCCGCCCCCCGCCGGCACCGTCACACGGCCCGCACATGGGCGGCAGGAAGCTGGCTCCCCGGGGCTGCTTGAAGTGCGTCATGCGACTGCTCTCCTCCCTGCTGTTCTTCGTGCTGGGCCTGTCGATCGGCTCGGTCATCAGCGCCGTGCGTGACCAGCCCTTGCCCGAAACCGCAACCCCGACCACCGAGCGGGTGAGCGCGAGCGGCGCGCTGCAGGAGCAAGGCGCGGTTCGGCCTGCGGCCAGCCCTGGTCCCAGCGCCGCCCCGAGTTCTGCGGGGTGCGGGTCTGATCAGGTCGCCTGCCCGACCGGCGCCGAGGCCTCCCTGCGCGGCTGAACGACGCGGGGCCGGCGCCAAGTGCTTGCGTGGACTGGGAAAGCTGCGCATAATGCGCGGCTCGCTGCGTCTGGCTTTCGGCCGGATCAGGGTCAGGAAGCGCGATTCCTTGCCCGCCTGGCAGCGGACCCATCCCGTATCGCATGGCCTGACCGCATCGGCGGCATGGGCCGGGGCCGCCATCTCCCAGGCTATGGGCGATCAAAATTACATCGAGGTGCACAGATGTCCCGCGTATGCCAAGTGTCCGGCAAGCGAGTGATGACGGGTAACAACGTCTCGCACGCCAACAACAAGACCCGCCGCCGTTTCCTGCCCAACCTGCACGAGCGCCGCTTCTGGGTCGCCAGCGAGAACCGCTGGGTCAAGCTGAAGGTTTCCGCGCACTCCCTGCGCACCATCGACAAGAACGGCATCGACTCCGTTCTGGCTGAGCTGCGTGCGCGCGGCGAAAAGATCTAAAGGAGATCAATCATGGCAGGCAAGCGCGACAAGATCCGCCTGATTTCTTCGGCAGGCACCGGTCACTTCTACACGACCGACAAGAACAAGAAGAACACCCCGGGCAAGATGGAAATGAGCAAGTACGACCCGGTGGTGCGCAAGCACGTGGTCTACAAGGAAGGCAAGATCAAGTGACCTCACGGCGCGGGCGCAAGCGCCCGCCTTTGCCGTGAGGTCATCCCCGCGAAAGCGGGGATCCAGCGCCTCCAGAAAAAGCCCGCCGCAAGGCGGGCTTTTTCGTGGGCCGATGGTGGGGCACCGAGCTCGATGCGCGTTGCTCGGTGGGAGCAACTGTCTCCTCAAAGCTCGCAGCCGCCTGCCTGTAGAGCGGAGCTTGTGGCAATCCCCTCTTGGGGACTCCGCTGCTCTTCGTTCGGTTTGTGGGGAAGGCCCCAGCGGAGCAAGCTCCGCTCTACAGGGGGAAGCCGCCGTGGCGGCTCCCACAACAGCAGGGGCTTCGGGATGACAGCGTCGACCGGATCGGGATGTGCAGGGCTGCACCGGCTATCGGCGCGGCGCGCGGATCGGCAGAATCGGGCGATGACCCGATCCGCGGTGACTGGATGACCGAGACCTCTGCCATCGGCGGCTGGCTGCTGTTCCTGGACTGGGTGATCCGGCTGGCGGCGCTGGCGTGGATTCCCTCGCGCACCACGCCGGCGGCGGCGCGCAGCTGGCTGCTGCTGGTGGGCTTCGTGCCGCTGCTGGGCCTGCCGCTCTATCTGCTGTTCGGCCATCCCTGGCTCTCGCGCGAGCGCATCCGCCGCCAGGCCGAGGCCTCGCAGATGATCCGCGACGAGCAGAAGCCCCTGGTCCAGCTGCGCTGGCATCCGACCGGCGACGGCGACGACACCGAGATGGTGCCGCTGGTGGAACGGCTGGGCGATTTCATGCCCACCCACGGCAACGCGGTAACGCTGCTGGACGACTACGAGGGTTCGCTGCGCGCGCTGCTGGAGGACATCGCCGGCGCGCGCGACCGGGTGCACCTGCTCTATTACCTGATGTTCGACGACCAGGTCGGCGATCTGGTCTGCGAGGCGCTGCTGCAGGCGGCCGCGCGCGGCGTGCAGTGCCGGCTGATGCTGGATGCGGTCGGCGCCAAGCGCGGCCTGCGCGCCTACACCGCGCGCCTGCGCGCCGGCGGCGTGCAGGTGCAGGAGCTGCTGCCCGGCGGCCTGCGCTGGCGTCGCAGCGGGCGCATCGACCTGCGCAACCACCGCAAGATCGCCGTGATCGACAACCGCGCCGCCTATGTCGGCTCGCAGAACCTGGCCGATGCCGGCGCTTTCGTGCGCGGCTATCCCAACCGCGAACTGGTCGCGCGCGTGGAGGGCCCGGCGGTGTCGCATCTGGAGGCGGTGTTCGCCAGCGACTGGTACCTGGAGACCGGGCAGCGCCTGGAAGTGATCGCCACCACCCCGGTGCGCGACGCCAACGTGGCCGCGCAGCTGCTGCCTTCGGGGCCGGCCTATCCGTTCTCCAACGCGCGCGACATGGTGTGCGCGCTGATCCACCTGGCCCAGCAGAAGCTGGTGATGGTCACCCCGTACTTCGTGCCCGACGACGCCACGCTGAGTGCGCTGCGCATCGCCGCGCTGTCCGGCGTGGACACCCAGCTGATCCTGTCGGCCAGCAACAACCAGACCCTCACTGCCTGGGCGCAGGAGTCCTACTACGGCGAGCTGCTGGCCTCGGGGGTGAAGATCGCGCACTACCGGCCGCACTTCCTGCATGCCAAGCACATGAGCGTGGACGACTCGATCGCGCTGGTCGGCTCGATGAACCTGGACATCCGCTCGTTCGCGCTCAACGCCGAAGTCGGCATGCTCTGCTACGACGCCGACGTGGTCGCCAGCATGCGCAGGATCGAGGCCGGCTACCTGGCCCAGGCCGAGCAGCTGACGCTGGAGCGCTGGAACAGGCGCCCGGCGTGGAAGCGCAGCCGCGAGGGCATCGCGCGGCTGGCCGACTCGTTCATCTGAAGCTGCGCGTGGCGGTGGCGAAGCGCGTTGCGCGCGACGTCGATGCCGCATGCGCGGAAACGCGCGACGACCGCCGGATTGGCGCGCGGCGCCCCGCGCTTCAGCGCGGCCCGGATACCGCCAGCGCCTCGCGCGCCACGACCTCGGCCTGCCCGCGCAGCTCCGGGATCGCCAGCGATTCCCACAGCGCGCCGATGCGCAGACTGCCAATCGCCAGCAGCCCGGGCACGGGCTGGCCGTCGGCATCGCGCAGGCGGCCGTTGGGACAGGTGTCCAGGCCGATGCCGTGCGGGCCGGGCGCGGCCAGGCCGCTGCCGACCAGCTCGGCCAGCAGCGGATTGCGCATGGCCTGCACGCGCAGCTCCACGCCGGTGGCGTTGATCACGTGGGCCACTTCCAGGGCGAGGATCTCGCCGTGCGGGCCGTGGCCGTGCAGCTGCACGCAGCGCGCGCCGGCCATGGCCGTGTCCAGCCGCGCGCGATGACGCTGCAGCTGGCCACGGGCGAGCGCCTGTTGCAGCTGCGCGTGCACCGGGGCGGCGATGCGGTGGCGGTGCACGTCCCACAGGCGCACGACGTGGCGCAGGAAGCGGCGCTGGTCGGCGCCGGACAACGTGGTCCACAGGCGCTGCACGTGCGGGCGCAGGGCATCCATCACCGCCTGCCACGGCACGCCCTGCGCCTGGGCGCGGGCGACCTCGCCGCGCACGGCGCGCAGGCGCGCGCGCAGCGGCAGTGCGAGCAGCGCCTCGACATCGACGGCCTGCGCCGGCGCGCCGTCGACATGCGGCAGCGGCATCAGCCCATGGCGGGACAGCACATGCAGCGGACCGCGATGCCCGGCCGCCAGCAGCGCCAGCGCCGCATCGACCATGCTCAGGCCGGAGCCGACGATGCACACCGCGGCATCGGCCTCGATGCCGTCCAGGGACGCGTTGTCCCAGGCTTCGATCCGGCGCGCCGGCGGCAGCGAGCGCGCGCCGCGCGCCGGCAGCGGACGCGGCGCGTTGCCGATGGCCAGCACCACCGCCCGCGCCCGCACCGGGCCGGCGCCATCGACCTGCAGCAGGAAGCCCTCGGCCTCGCGCTCCAGGCTCAGCGCGCGGGCCGGGAGGTGCTGCAGCGTGGCCGGACTGTCCGCACGCGCCTGGGCCAGGCGCGCGGCCAGGTAGGCGGCGAAGCGCTGCCGCGGCACGAAGGCCTCGGCGATTTGCGCGCGCGGCGTGTCGGGCTCGGCGTCCTGCAGCCAGTCGACGAAGTCGCCTGGCGCCGCGTCGAAGGCGCTCATGCCGCCGGCGCGCACGTTGAGCAGGTGCTCCGGTCGCTCGGTCGCGTGCGCGGCGCCGCGGCCCAGCATGGCGCGCGGCTCGAGCAGCGCGATGCGCAGCGCCGTGGTGGCCTGGCGCAGCAGCTGGATCGCCACCAGCGTGCCGGCGGCGCCGCCGCCGACGATGGCGACATCGAACGGGCTTGCGCTCATCGGCGCCTGGCCTTGGCGACCTCGGGCGGCGCCGTCTCGACCAGCGGTTGCGGGCAGCCGGTGGCGAAGAACTCGACCAGGAAGTCGATGAAGCTGCGCACCTTGGGCGCTAGGTGGCTGCGGCTGGCGTAGACGGCGAAGATCCGCAGCGGCGGCACCTCGTAGTCCGGCAGCACCCGCGCCAGGCGGCCATCCTCCAGCGCCTGGCCGACGATGAAGTCCGGCTGCAGGGTGATGCCCATGCCGGCGATGGCGGCCTCGCGCAGCAGGTCGCCGTTGTTGGCGCGCAGGCGCTCGGTCACGCGCAGGGTCTCGGCGCCGCCCGGCCCTTCCAGCGTCCAGGTGTCGCCGCCGGAGGAGTAGCGATAGCCGAGCACGCCCAGGCGCTCCAGATCGGCCACGCTCTGCGGCGTGCCGACCCGGGCCAGATAGGCGGGCGAGGCGCACAGGAACATCTGCGCCTGCGCCAGCGGCCGGGCGATCAGCGAGGGGGTGGGCTGGCGGGTGATGCGGATGGCCAGGTCGTAGCCTTCCTCGACCAGGTCGACCAGGCGATCGGACAGGTCCACGTCCACGGTGACCTGCGGATGCAGCTCGGCGAAACGCGCCACCAGTTCGCCCAGGCGGGCGATGCCGAAGCTCACCGGCGCGTTGATGCGCAGCAGGCCGGCCGGCTCCAGGGTCTGCGCGGTGACGGCGGCCTCGGTCTCGTCGAACTCGGCCAGCAGCTTCAGGCAGCGCTCGTGGTAGGCCGCGCCGGCGCTGGTCAGGCTGACGTGGCGGGTTGTGCGGTTGAGCAGGCGCGTGCCCAGGCGCTGCTCCAGCCAAGCCACGTGGCGGGTGACGCTGGGCGTAGACATGTCCAGGGCCTCGGCCGCGGCGGAGAAGCCGCTGCGTTCGACCACGGTCGCGAAGACGCGCATGGCATCGATGGTGTCCATTGTTGCTCGCCCTGTAACAAATTCTGGCCCGGGGCACAGTTTATCCCCGAGCGTTGCCACAATAGGGTGGTGGCCTGCCTCCCTGTCGTGACAGGTTCGCCCATGAACGCCGCCGCCCGCCTGCCCTCGCTGTACATCTCCCACGGCTCGCCGATGACCGCGCTGGACCCCAAGCTGGTCGGCGTGCGCCTGGGCGAGCTGGCGCGCTCGCTGCCGCGCCCGCGCGCGGTGGTCATCGCCTCGGCGCACTGGCTGGCGCGCTCGCCGCTGGTGGGCGGCAGCGCGCGGCCGGAGACGATCCACGACTTCGGCGGCTTCCCGCAGGCGCTGTTCGACATCCAGTACCCCGCGCCGGGCGCGCCGGAGGTGGCCGGGCGCGTGGCGCAGCTGCTCGACCAGGCCGGCCTGGCGCCACACATCGACCCGAACCGCGGCCTGGACCACGGCATGTGGGTGCCGCTGCGCCTGCTCTATCCCGACGCCGACGTGCCGGTGGTGCCGCTGTCGATCCAGCCGCAGGCCGGGCCGGCGCACCAGCTGGCGGTGGGCCGCGCGCTGGCGCCGCTGCGCGATGAGGGTGTGCTGGTGATCGGCTCGGGCAGCCTCACCCACAACCTGCACGACTGGCGCGGCGCCGACCACACCCGGCAGGCGCCGTATGTGCAGCCCTACATCGACTGGGTCGAGGCCACGCTGCGCCAGGGCGACGTGCAGGCGCTGCTGGACTACCGCCGGCGCGCGCCCAACGCCGCCCAGGCCCACCCCACCGACGAGCACTGGCAGCCGATCTACGTGGCCCTGGGCGCGGCCGGCGAGCACTTCCGCGCCACGCGCATCGATGCGGGCATCGACATGGGCTTCCTGGCAATGGACATCTACCGCTTCGACGACGCGGCACCGGCGCAGGCGGCGGCGTAGCGCGCCGCGCTGGCGCCGCGGCTTAGCGCTGTTCGACCGGCGCCGCGATCCCACCGCGCCGCCAACGTCCCACTAACGTCGTTCCGGCGAAGGCGGGAACCCATGGACTTTGGCGCGTAGCGCTTGAGGCGCTGGGTTCCGCCTTCGCGGAAACGACGGTTTTCAACCGTCCATAGCGCGAGCGCAAACCCAGTCGCGCCCCCCGCGACGCCCCATGCGAAAATAGCGCGCATGAGTGACGGCACCCGCCCGGCGGCAGGCAAGGACACGGGCGAGGGGCAGCGCGGCCTCGATGACGCCCTGAAGGCACGCATCCGCGACACCTACGCCGCGCTGCGCGCCAATACGCCCGGCTTCACCACGCGCCGCGCGCAGAGCCAGATGATCGGCGTGGCCTCGCGCGCGCTGGGCAGCAGCGGCGGCGTCGGCGTGGTCGAGGCGCCGACCGGCGTGGGCAAGTCGCTGGGCTATCTGACCGCCGGCGTGCCCATCGCGCTGGCGGCCAAGAAGAAGCTGGTCATCAGCACCGGCACGGTCGCGCTGCAGTCGCAGCTGGTCGAGCGCGATCTGCCGGCCTTCCTCAAGGCCACCGGCATCCAGGCCAGTGTGGCCCTGGCCAAGGGCCGCACCCGCTACCTGTGCACGCGCAACGTAGCCGAGCTGCAGGGCACCGCGCCGGCGCAGGAGTCGATGTTCGGCGACGAAGGCGCGCTGTACGACCGCCCGCTGAGCCCGGCCGACGCGACCCTGGCCAACCGGCTGGCCAGGCTGTTCACCGACAACCAGTGGAACGGCGACCTGGACGCCGCGCCCGAGGCGGTCGGCCCGGCCCTGCGCGGGCGCATCACCACCAACGCCGCCGGCTGCGCCGGGCGCAAGTGCTCCTACGCCAACCAGTGCCCGGTACTGAAGGCGCGCGCCGCCGTGCGCGAGGCGCAGATCGTGGTCACCAACCACGCGCTGCTGCTGTCCACCCTGGCGCTGGGCGACAACGAGAACGGCCAGCCGCTGATCGCCGCGCCCGGCGAGATGCTGCTGGTGCTGGACGAAGGCCACCACGTGGCCGGCGTGGCCATCGACCAGGGTGCCGCGCGCCTGCCGCTGGACGACATGGGCCGGCGCACCAGCCGCCTGCAGACGCTGATCGCGGCCACCTACCGGCTGGTGGACAAGGAAACCATCGCCAAGCTGCATCCCAACGAGGCGATCGAGCTGGCGGTCAGCGTCAGCCGCCAGCTCAAGGCCTTCCACGGCCTGCTGGAGGCGGCGTGGACGCCCGACCCGTCCGAGCGCGAGCCGCAGTGGCGCGCGCCCAACGGCCGGCTGCCGGCCGACTGGTCGGTGCCGATCGAGGCCCTGGCCGACGACACGCGCAGCCTGTTGAACTGGGTCAGCGCCGCCGCCCCGCTGGTGGGCAAGGCCAAGCAGGACGACGCCACCAAGGAGCGCGTGCAGCGCAACCTCGGCATGGCCCTGGAGCTGGTCCAGGCGCAGTACGACCTGTGGGCCGGCTGGCGCCGCGAGGACCCGGACGGCGCGCCGCCGATGGCGCGCTGGATCACCCGCGACCGCGATGGCGACCTGGTGCTGCACTGCTCGCCGGTCTCGGCCGCGCAGGTGCTGCGCCAGCTGCTGTGGAAAGAGGTCGATTCGGTGCTGATGACCTCGGCCACGCTGACCGGCGGCAACGGCTTCACCGCGCTGGCCATCGACACCGGCCTGCCCGAGCATGCCGAGACGGTGACGCTGGAATCGCCCTTCGACCTGCCGCGCCAGGCGCAGCTGGTGGTGCCGAAGTTCCCCGCCGCGCCCGACGACCGCGAGGGCCATCCCAAGGAGGTCGCGCGCTATCTGGTGCGCGAACTGGACTGGGGCAAGGGCTCGATGGTGCTGTTCACCTCGCGCTGGAAGATGGAGAAGGTCGCCGACCTGCTGCCGGTGAGGCAGCGCAACCGCGTGCTGGTGCAGGGCGAGGGCAACAAGTCGCAGATCATCGGCGAGCATCTGCGCCGCATCGCGGCCGGAGAAGGGTCGGTGCTGTTCGGCCTCAATTCCTTCGGCGAAGGCCTGGACCTGCCCGGCGAGGCCTGCACCACGGTGGTGATCACCCAGGTGCCGTTCGCGGTGCCGACCGACCCACAGACCGCCACGCTGAGCGAGTGGCTGGAGAGCCGCGGGCACAACGCCTTCAACCTGATCGCCATCCCGCACGCGCTGCGCACGCTGACCCAGTTCGCCGGCCGCCTGATCCGGACCTCGACCGACACCGGCCGGGTGATCATCCTCGACTCGCGCCTGCTCAGCCGCCGCTACGGCCGCCAGATCATCGACGCCCTGCCCCCATTCGCACGCGTGATCGGCTGAGCCATTCAGGCCGATGTGCGGCCTGTGGCGTAGTGGTAACTTGGCCGCCGAGTTCACGATCAGCGTGATCTTCCAAGGATGCGCCTTCGGGCGCCTAGCGATTTTCAATCCGCTCAAGGACCAACACGATGCAACACAAGCCCATGTTCGCCGCCGCCCTGCTGTCCGTTTCTCTTTTTGCAGTCGCCGCCAGTGCCAGCGCAGCCAGCTGCGAAGACAACTTTTCTGTCGAGGGTTCGTTCTTCAAAGGCAAGCAGTTCAAGACCTGGGCCGAGCATTCCGGTGTGAACTACGACAGCGCATTCCGCAAGGTCGCCCAGGCGGTCGCTGCTGGCGGCTTCGGTGCGGTCACCTCCAACAAGGACACCGGCATCATCACCGCAGGCCAGGCCGTGACGATGGGTCAGGGCTCTATCGCGCCGCTGAATGTCATCGTGCAGGAGAAGGCCGGCGGGCTGATCCACATCGATGCGAATTTCAGCATTGCAGGTGGCCAAACCGCATCGGCCGACAGCGCTAAGCGCGAACTTTGCAAGATCGCGAACGCGCCGGCGAGCTGAGTCCATCGCGATCGCGCATCGCCCAGCCCTGCGCAGGGCTGGGTTCCTGGAACCCGGGAGCTGGGCACGGCCTTGAGGCCACCCACGGATCGCTGGCGCACCAGATCGACCGTTTGCCGGTATTGTGCTGGAGGTCACACAGCCGACGCTTCCAAAGATGAGCGCCATCGCCCCCGCCCCCAAACGCCGCGCCGACGCCGAGCAGAACCGCACCCTGCTGCTGCAGGCGGCCGAGGAGGTGTTCACCGAACACGGCGTGCAGGCGCCGCTGGAGCTGGTGTCGCGCCGCGCCGGCGTCGGCCGGGCCACGCTGTTCCGCAACTTCCCCGACCGCCACACCCTGGTGCTGGCGCTGCTGGAGCGCGGCCTGGACCAGATCGAGGCCGAGGCCCAGCGCCTGGGCGACGATGCCGACGCGCTGGTGCCGTTGCTGCGCTTCGTGCTGGACCGGGTAGCGACCCATGCGCCGCTGGTGGACTACTGGCAGACCCAGGGCCGCGACCAGCCGGAGATCGAGGTGGCGATGATGCGGCTGGTGACGATCTTCCAGCCGCCGCTGCAGCGCGCGGTCGACGCCGGCCGCTGCCGGGCCGACCTGGTGCCCACCGACGTGCTGCTGCTGCTCAAGCTGTTCAGCGCCTGCGCGGTGCCGATGATGCAGCCGCTGGCGCCGTTCGAGCGCATCTGGGGCTTCGCGATGGACATCGTGCAGCCCGTCGCGGGCGAGACCGACGCGGCCGGCTAAGGCCGCGTGCGCCTGCTGCGCCCCGCGAAGGGCGCCGGCTTGCTCAGTACAGAACGCTGAAGCGCTGGCCGCTGTGCTTGGGCGATTCGATCTCGTCGAGCAGGGCCACCGCGTAGTCCTCGTAGGAGATGCGGCTCTCGCCCTTGGCATCGGTGAGGAAGGCGTCGCCCCCCAGGCGGAACTGGCCGGTGCGCTCGCCCGGGCCGAAGAACGCCGCCGGCGACAGGAAGGTCCAGGTGATGTCCTTCACCCCGCGCAGCTCATCCAGGAAGGTCGCGCCGGGCAGCGCCTCGGACTTGTACGCGGCCGGGAACTCCGGCGTATCGACCAGGCGCACGCCCGGGGCGACTTCCAGCGAACCGGCGCCGCCGACCACGGCCAGACGCGGGATCTTGGCCGCGCGCACCGCGGTCAGCACGTGGTCGGCCGTGACCTCGGCGAACCTGGCGGCGCTGATGAAGACATCGTGGCCGGTCAGCTTGGCGCCCAGCCCCGCCGGGTCGGCGGTGATGTCGCCCTGGACGAAGGCCGCGCCCTCGGGCAGATCGTCGACCGGCTTGCGCGCGATGACGGTGACGGTGTGGCCGCGGCGCAGGGCCTCGGCCAGAAGACGACGACCGACGTTGCCGGTCCCGCCGAGCAGAGCGATGGATGCCATTGGGGTAACTCCCTAGCTGGTTACGAAAAGGAACCATGCCATCATGGGCGTCACGCCCGCGTCTGCCAAGAAGGGAACCCCCCGTGTCCAGGTAACCCCCAGGTAACCCCGTCACCCAGGTCCCCAACATCCCCAATCCCGAATCCCCAATCCCGCGCCATGACCCTGCACCGCTCCACCGCCCCCTACGCCGCCCACTGCCCCGTGCGCGATGTGCTCGACCGCCTGGGCGACCGCTGGAGCACGCTGGTGCTGCAGGCGCTGAAAGACGCGCCGCTGCGCTTCGCCGCGCTGCAGCGGGCCATCGACGACGTGTCCAAGCGGATGCTGGCCAAGACCCTGCGCGGTCTCGAGGAAGACGGGCTGGTCACGCGCACGGTGTTCCCCAGCAAGCCGCCGGCGGTGGAGTACGCGCTGACGCCGCTGGGCCGCAGCTTCGTGCCGCATATCGAGGCGCTGGTGGCCTGGGCGGAGACGCACCACGACGCGATCCGCAGCGCGCGCCGCCGCTATCAGGCCACGCCCGCGCACGACGCCGGACGCTGAGGTCGCGACCGCCGCGACAGGCGCCACCGTCACCGGGTTGCAGGAGGCCTTGTCGTGTCACCGGCGCGGCGCGGTCACGAACCCATGCGCGCCAGGGCGCTACCCTTTGCGCATGACCTCTGCTGTGAACCACGGCTTCTCGCAGGACCACGCCGCCTTGCTCGATTCGCTCGCGGCCACGCCCGACCTGCTGCTGATCCAGGATCTGGACGGGGTGTGCATGGGGCTGGTGCACGATCCGCTGACGCGCACGCTGGAGCGTGAATACCTGGAGGCGGCGGCCTGGCTGGGCGATGCGTTCGCCGTGCTGACCAATGGCGAGCACATCGGCGCGCGCGGGGTGAACGCCATCGTCGATCGCGTGTTCGGCGCGCCCGGCCATGCCGCTGCGAACGGCGCCTATCTGCCTGGCCTGGCGGCCGGCGGCGTGCAGCTGCAGGACCGCTTCGGCACGCTCAGCCATCCGGGCGTCAGCGACGCGGAACTGGCCTTCCTGCAGGGCGTGCCCACGCGCATGACGCGCTGGCTCTCCACGCTGCTGCTCGGCGCGCCCTACCATCTCGAACCGCATCGCGTGGCCACGCTGGCGGCCACCTGCGTGCTGGACAACCCGGCCTCGCCCACGCTCAATCTCAACGCCCTGCACCATGCTTTGGCCGAGCAGCCGGCACTGTACGCGCAGCTGCAGCGGCAGGCGGCGGACTTCATGCAGGCGCTGCTGCGCGAGGCGCAGGCAGAGGGGTTGGACGGCGCGTTCTTCGTCCACTACGCGCCCAATCTGGGGCGCGACGCCGCCGGTGCCGAGCGCCTCAAGCCGGCCGCGGAGGGCGATGCGGGCACCACCGACTTCCAGTTCATGCTCGAAGGTGCGGTCAAGGAGGCCGGTGTGCTGGTGTTGCTCAACCACCATGTGCACGCGCGCACCGGTCGCTGGCCGCTGGGCGCGGATTTCAATGCGCGCCAGGCACCGCGCACGCTGGAGGCCCAGGTGGCATTGGCGCAGGCCCAGATCGCGCCTGCCGACATGCCGCGCCTGGTCGGCGTGGGCGACACCGTCACCAGCGTGGCGCACGACGCCGCGCAGCTGCGCGGCGGCAGCGACCGCGGCTTCCTGACCCTGGTGCAGCGCCTGGGCGAGGCCTTCGACACCGACAACCGCGTGCTGTTCGTGGACAGCAGCGCCGGAGAAGTACGACGGGCCGGGTTGGATGCGGCGCGCCTGTCGGCAGGCGCGGGCGATGCGGGCTTCGATCCGCGCACCGCGGCGCTCGGCATCACCGATACGGACGATCCGCTGCGGCTGGATGTGGTGTTCCCCGGTGGCCATGCGCAGTACGTGGAGTTCTTCTGCGCGCTGGCGCAGCGGCGTGCGGCGTAGCGGGGGCGACGCAGCTGGAATTGCCGGGGCTGGCACTTGGACTCACAGCGGCGCCGGCATTGGCATTGAGCTGGATCTGGAAGGGGGAAGGCGTCGAATAATCGCGCGACATGTCTTCCAAGCGCTCTGCTTCTGCCCCTCCCCTTTGCGCGCAGCGCAAGGGGGAGGTTGGGAGGGGGTTGCTCTTGCTTCTGCGGCCAGTCGCTGTGGGTCTAAGGCAACAGCAACGGCAAAAGCCAACCCCTCCCCAGCCCTCCCCTTCGCTTCGCGAAAGGGAGGGGGCGAAAAGCCTTGTGCGCTTGCCGCGTCCCGCGCGTCTGCCGCGTGGCTCAGTCGAGCAGGGCCAGGGCGCGCTGGACGTCTTCGGCGGTGCGCGGGCGGATCATGCGCGCGATCTCTTCGCCGTCGCGCAGCAGCACCACGGTCGGCCACAGCTTGACCCGGAACGAGCGGCCCAGCGGGCGGCCGCGGCCGTCTTCGATCTTCATGTGGGCGATGTCGCCGCGCGCGTCGAAGGCGCGCTTGAAATGCGCCTGCGCCTCGATGCAGTGCGGGCACCAGGCGGTGCCGAACTCGAGGGCGGTGAGGCCGGGCATCGCGTCGATCTGCGTGCGCGCCGGCTCGGGGCTGGTGAATTGTCCGGTGTAGGCCATCGTGGTGCCCCTCCCAAGGCGTGGATGCAACGCACCCTACCGCAGCGCACCTGACGCCGGCCAGCACAGGGCCGGCTACAGCGCCCGAACGTAGACCAGCTGCCCGCCGTTGCCGCCGGCGGCGCGCTCCTGCACGGCGAAGTGGCGCGACTGGCTGCGGAACAGGTCGCTGAGCTTGCGATGGCCGTACAGGCGCGGATCGAAGTCGGGGCGGATCTTGTTGAGATAGGTGCCCACCGCGCCCAGCGAGGCCCAGCCCTCTTCGTCGGAGGCCTCCTCGATGGCCTGGCGCAGCAGCGACAGCGGCGGCGTATTGCCCTTGGCCTGCACCGGCTCGCTCGCCGCGGCGCTCGCGGCCTGCTTGCTCGCGCGCTTGGCCGGCGCGGGCTTGGCTGTCTCCGGCGCGGCACTGGCGGGCTCGGCGCGCAGCACATCGTTGTAGATGAACTTGTCGCAGGCCTGGACGAAGGCATCGGGCGTCTTGCGCTCGCCGAAGCCGTAGACCACCAGGCCTTCCTCGCGCAGGCGCTGAGCCAGGCGGGTGAAGTCGCTGTCGCTGGAGACCAGGCAGAAGCCGTCGAAGCGGTGCGTGTACAGCAGGTCCATCGCGTCGATGATCATCGAGCTGTCGGTGGCGTTCTTGCCACTGGTGTAGGCGAACTGCTGCACCGGCGCGATGGAGTGCTTGAGCAGCGCGGCCTTCCACTGGGTCATGCGCGAGCTGGTGAAGTCGCCATAGATGCGCTTGACGCTGGCAACGCCGTACTTGGCGACCTCGGCCAGCAGGCCTTCGATCACCGCCGGCTGGGCGTTGTCGGCATCGATCAGCACGGCCAGGCGCTGCTGGTCGTCCTCGCTGGCGGCCTTGAGCGGCGATTTGGGTTTCATGCGGACTCCTTCGTAAAGCCGACATCCTACGCGCCGCCCTCGGAGCGCCGCGTCGCCGCAGCGTGCAATGGGCGCCGTGCTTCGGCCACACTTGCGCACCCGTCCGGATTCCAAGGCTTACCGCATGTCCGCTTGGCTGCGCCGCAAACCGCTCGACCAGATCACTGTCCACGAAGCCGGGCGCCGCCTGGTGCCCACGCTGTCCTGGCCGCATCTGGTGGCGCTGGGCATCGGCGCCATCGTCGGCACCGGCATCTACACGCTGATCGGCGTGGGCGCCAACCTGGCCGGGCCCGCGGTGCTGATCTCGTTCCTGGCCGCCGGCATCGTCTGCGCCTGCGCGGCGCTGGCCTACGCCGAGATGTCCACGATGATGCCCGCGGCCGGCAGCGCCTATACCTACAGCTACGCGGCGCTGGGCGAGGTCATCGCCTGGGTGGTGGGCTGGAGCCTGATCCTGGAGTACTCGCTGGTGGTGAGCACCGTGGCGGTGGGATGGTCGGGGTACTTCGTCGGCTTCCTGCAATGGCTGGGCGTCTCGTTGCCGCATGCGCTCGTCGCCGGCCCGCACGCCGGCGGCATGCTCAACCTGCCGGCGGTGCTGATCACCTTCGCCGTGGCCGGGCTGCTGATGGCCGGCACCCGGGAGAGCGCCACGCTCAATGCGGTGCTGGTGGTGATCAAACTGATCGCGCTGGCGGTGTTCGTGGCGCTGGCGCTGCCGGCCTTCGACAGCGCGCACCTCACCCCGTTCATGCCCTATGGCTTCTCCAAATCGCTGGGCGCCGATGGCGTCGAGCACGGGGTGATGGCCGCGGCGGCGATCATCTTCTTCGCCTTCTACGGCTTCGATGCCATCTCCACCGCGGCGGAGGAAACCAAGAACCCCGGCCGCGACCTGTCCATCGGCATCGTCGGTTCGATGATCGGCTGCACGCTGATCTACGTGCTGGTGGCGCTGGCGGCGGTGGGCGCGATGCACTTCACCGTGTTCGGCAAGAGCGCCGAGCCGCTGGCGCTGATCCTGCGCGAGCTGGGCCACGGCACGGCCGCGGCGGTGATCGGCATCGCCGCGGTGATCGCGCTGCCGACGGTGCTGCTGGCCTTCCTGTACGGGCAGAGCCGGATCTTCTTCGTGATGTCGCGCGACGGCCTGCTGCCGCGCGGGCTGTCCAAGGTCAACGCGCGCACCGGCACGCCGGTGGCGACCACGCTGTTCACCGCGATCCTGGTCGCGGCGCTGGCCGGCGTGGCGCGCCTGGACGAGATCGCCGCGCTGGCCAATGCCGGCACGCTGGCCGCCTTCACCGCCGTGGCCGCCTGCCTGCTGGTGCTGCGCAGGCGCGAGCCGGGCCGCGCGCGCAGCTTCCGCACGCCGCTGGCCTGGGTCGTGGGCCCGGTCGCCATCGCCGGCTGCCTGTATCTGTTCTTCAGCCTGCCCAGCCGCACCCAGCTCTACTTCCTGGTATGGAACCTGATCGGCCTGGTCGCCTACCTGGCCTACGGGCGGCGCAAGGCCGAGCTGGGCAAGACCGACGCCCCACGCTGAAGTCGCGGGCGCTTCCTTGCCCTAGGCGGACTAGGTCCGCTGGGCAGGGAAGCGCAGCAGGCAGATCAGCACGATGCCGATGACGCAGAACACCAGCGGCACGCACAGCGCATAGGTCCAGTTGCCGGTGTGCGCCACCAGCTGCGCCATCACCACCGGGAAGATGCCCGCGCTCACGTTGCCCCAGAACGCGGTCCAGGCCGCCAGCAGCGGCGTGCGGCGCCCGCCGAAGTCCTGCACGGACGACCACAGCACGCCCTGCACCAGGCCCACGCCGCACAGCGACAGGCACAGCGTGACCACCACCAGGTGCAGGTTGCTGATGAACGGCACCAGCGCCAGCGCGCCGCCGCCCATGCACAGGCCGAGCACGCCGGCCGGCAGGCGCGCCTGCTTGAGCGAGCCGCCGCGCTTGAGCAGGTGATCGGCGAAGAAGCCGTAGGCGGTCACGCTGGCATACAGCGCCAGCCACGGCATCGCGTTGTACCAGCCAGAGGCGGTGAGCGTGACGCCGCGTTCGCCGGTGAGGTACAGCGGCAGCCAGCTGAGGAAGAAGGCCTGCACGCTGATCAGGCAGAAGTAGAACGAGGACAGCAGCCAGGTGGTGCGCGAGGCCAGCATCTGGCGCAGCTCGGGCCAGATGTGCGTCTGGCCGTCGGCCGACGCGACCGGCCCGCCGGGCTGGCCGCGGGTGAGCAGGCACCACACCCCGCACAGGCCGACGCCGATCAGCGCATAGGCGTAGAAACACACCCGCCATCCATAGCGATAGGCCAGCGCGCCGGTGAGGATCGAGCCCACCACCGGCCCGAGGTACTGACCCGACAGGGCGATGGAGGTGAAGCGCGAGCGCCGCTCGGCGGGGAACCAGCGCGCGATCGCGGCCACCGAGCTGGGCCAGTCCGGCGCCTGCGCCGCGCCCAGCAGCAGGCGCAGCAGCAGCATGGTCCAGAAGCCGGCCGCCAGCGGCATCAGCCCGATGGCCAGCGACCAGCCGAACAGCGCGATCGCCAGCAGCCTACGGAAGCCATAGCGCTGGATCAGCCAGCCCGAGGGCAGCTGGAACAGCGCATAGGTCCAGGAGATGGCCGCCAGGATGTAGGACATCTGCGCCAGTCCGAAACCGAACTCGCGCTGGATCACCGGCGCCACCATGACGAAGGCGTTGCGATCCACCGACAGGATCAGATTGATCGGCGCCAGCGCGAAGAAGAACGGCACCCAGGGCCGGATCCCTGCGCTGGTGGTACGCGCGCTCTGCTCACCCATGCTCATTGCATCCTCTGGTAGGGGGAACCGGACCTGGCATCGGGCCGACGGAACGATGCCAGGCCATGGCGCTGGATCAGAAGTCGAAGGTCACGTTGGCGAAGAAGGTGCGCGGATCGCCGAGGAAGATGTACGTGGCCGAGCCGCCGATCCAGTAGGTCTTGTCGAACAGGTTGCTCACGCCCGCACGGTAGGTCACCGCGTGGCTGCCGACCAGCTGCTGGTACTTGGCCGTCAGGTCGTAGAGCGTGTAGCTGGGCGTGCTGACGGTGAGCTTCAGGGCGGTGTTCTGGTAGGCCACGGTCTTGCCGGTGTAGCGGGCCTGGGCCGAGAACGAGAGCCCTTCCACCGTCGGCACCGTGTAGTCGGCGTGCAGCGAGGCGCTGGTGCGATACGCACCGGGCACGCGCTTGTTGAGCAGCCAGGGAAAGGAGGCGTTGAGGTAATCGGCCTTGTCCAGCCACACGGCCGAACCGCCGACGACCAGATCGTCGCTGAGCTTCAGGTCCAGCTGGCCGTCCAGGCCCTGATAGCGGCTGATGCCGCTCTGCACCCAGACGTTGCGCTCGTTGCCGTAGCCGGTGGCGCGGTCCACGCGGAAGGCGGCCAGCGCGGTGCGCACCAGGCTGCCATCGTTCTTGAAGCCCAGCTCCCACTGCTTGCTGGTGCCCGGCTCCTTCAGCTCGCCATAGTTGACGTACTGCGCGCCGACCGCGCTGCCCGGCTCCAGGGCCTCCGAATAGCTGGCATACACCGTGGTCTGCTCGCGCGGCTTGTACATCAGCGCCAGGGTCGGGGTGGTCTCGTCGGTGGTCACCTCGAGACTGGACTTGGTGTAGCTGGTGGGCGAGGCGAAGGTGTAGCGGCTCTGCTGCTGGCTGTAATGGGTGAAGCGCACGCCGGCGATGGCCAGCCAGTGCGGCGTCAGCTGCACGGTGTCGCTGACGAACAGTGCCTGCTGCCGGTTCCAGTTGTTGGGGAAGCGCGCCTGGCCGTCCACGTCGATCGGCGTGTAGTTGAAGTCCTGATCGACATACAGGTTGCGATAGCCGTAGTTGCGATAGCCCGGCAGCTGATGCGACAGGCCGCGCGTCTCGCGCTGCTTGATGGTGGTGCCGCCCAGCACCAGCCGGTTCTCCAGGCCGAACACGTCCACCGTGCCGGTCAGCAGCAGCTGCACCGCGTCGTTGTTGTAGATCTGCAGCCCCTCGAAGGTCCGGTCCTGATAGCGGCCGGCGGCGTTGATCAAGCTCAGGTAGTCCTTGGAGAACACCTGGTCGGTGCGGCTGTGGGTCAGGCGCAGGTCGGCGCTCCAGTCCTGCGCGAACTTCCAGTTCAACCCCGTGCCCACGTAGAGGAAGCGCGGGTTGTCGTAGGCCTGGTCGGCCTGCGGATTGCGCACCACGCCTTCGGGCGAGGGCAGCCGCTCCTGGTTGTAGGAGGTCAGGAAGACCATCGGCGCAGGCTTGCCGAAGCGCGACTTGACGTAGATCGAGTCGAACGACCAGGTCAGCGCATCGGTGAGGTTGGCGGTGGTGGCCAGCGACAGCGCGCGCCGCTTGACGTCGGTGCCGGTCGGCGTGGTGCCGTCCTCGTTGACCGCGTTGAGGCGGAAGCCCAGGCCGCTGCCGTCCGAGGCGCCGCGGCCGATGTCCACGTGCTCCTTGAGGATGTTGTTCGAGGTCCAGCCCACATCGGCGCTGAGCAGGCTGCCCTCGACCGGCTTCTTGGTCACATAGTTGACCGCGCCGCCCGGCGAGGTGAAGCCGTACATGAAGCCCGAGGCGCCCTTCATCAGCTGGATCTGGTCCATGACCTCGATCGGCAGGCTCAGGCCCCAGGTGGTGACCGGCACGCCGTTGAGCTTCTGGCTGCCGTCGGTGGAGGAGATCGCGATGCCGCGCACCGAGATGAAGGACGACCAGCCGGTGTAGGCGCTGCCGGCCTGGCGGGTCACGCTGGCGTCGCCGCCGAAGGCGTCGTACAGCGAGGCCGGCTGCTTGTCCTGCAGGGCCTCGGAGGACACGGCCGAGATGGAGAACGGCGTGTTGAGCTTGGACACCACGCCCAGCGCGCCGCCGGTCACGTCCTTGATCTGGCGGGTGCCCTTGGTGATGACCTTGCCCAGTTCCTTGACGTTGTCCTCGCCGCCATCGGCGGGCGTGGCGCTCTGCGCGGCAAGCGGGCCGGCCGCGCCCAGCAGCACGGCGGTGATGACACAACACAGCAGGCGGGGCCGCGCGAGGGCGCGCCGCGCAGGGGCATGAGACACGACGGGGAGGGCGGAGCGGGTCATGGGGAGGTGTTCCTGAGAAGGCTGACAGGGAGGGCTGGCGAGCAGTGGAACGGCGGGAGGAGCGGGCGCGCTGAGCGGGTCAGTCGCCGATGCGGATGCAATGCGTCGGCGGCAGCTGCCGCCGTTGGGACAGGGTGGGCAGGCGCTGGCGCGCGTCGATGACCTCGGCCGGATCCAGGCGCGCGCCAAGCACGGTGGGGGCATCGCCGGCGGCCGCGATGACCTGCCCGAACGGCGCGACGATGCGGCTGTGGCCGTAGGTGTAAACGCCATCGCGCTGGCCGCACTGGGCCGGCGCGACCACGTAGCTGCAGGTCTCGATCGCGCGGGCGCGCAGCAGGACCTCCCAGTGCAGCGGGCCGGTCACCACCGAGAACGAGGCCGGGATCAGCAGGACATCGGCCCCGGCCTGGGCCAGGGCCTCGTAGAGATAGCCGAAGCGCAGGTCGTAGCAGATCGACAGCCCCAGGCGCAGGCCCAGCGGCACGATCTCCACCACCGTCGGCGCGCCCTGGCCGGGGCGCACGCTGGCCGATTCCTGGAAGTCGCCGGCGCCGCCCAGGCGCACGTCGAAGGTATGCAGCTTGTCGTAGCGCGCCACCACCTCGCCGCGCGGATCGATCACATGGCTGCGGTTCCAGATGCGCGTGCCGTCCTCGGTGCGCAGCAGCAGCGAGCCGGTGTGCAGCCAGATGCCGAGCTCGCGCGCCAGGCTCGCGCACAGGGCCAGCGTGGTGTCCTGCGCCTCGGGCAGGCAGGTGCCCGGATAGTCGCGGTTGTCGCGCAGCAGCAGGTTGGCCGCTTCCGGCAGGCACACCAGCTGCGCACCGGCCTGCGCCGCCGCGCGCACCGCCGCGGCGATGGCGGCGTTGTTGGCGGCCACGTCCGCGCCGCTGCACAGCTGCACGGCGGCCACCTGCACCGGCGCGCTCATGCCGCGCCTCCACCGACGCGGTCATGCGCGGCCAGGAAGGCATCGATATGCCGCATCGTCGCCTCGCGCTCCTCGACATGGCACATGTGCGAGGACGCTGGCATGCACACCCAGCGCGCGTCGGGGATGCGTTCGACATAGGCGGCCACGCAGGCCGGCGTGGCCTCGTCATGGGCGCCGGAGATCACCAGCGTCGGCGCCTGCACCTGGTTCAGGCGCGCGCCGATGTCCCAGTCGCGCAGGCTGCCGATGACGTGGAACTCGGTCGGCCCGTTCATGCTGAAGTACACGGTGGGATCGTCGGCCATCGCGGCGAAGGTGCGCTGCACTTCCGCCGGCCACGGGTCCAGGCGACAGACGTGGCGCTGGTAGAAGACCTGGGTGGCGGCCTGGTAGTCCGGATGCTGGTAGTCGCCGGTGGCCTCGTGGCGCTCCAGCGCCTCGCGCACGTCCTGCGGCAAGGCCTTGCGCAGCCGTTGCGCCTCGCGCACCCACAGCGGAAACGACGAGGGCGAGGAGGCGATGACCAGGGCGTTGAGTCCGGCCGGCCGGCGCACCGCGTGCTCGGCCGCCAGCATGCCGCCCCAGGACTGGCCCAGCAGGTCGTAGCGCTGGGCGATGCCCAGGTGTTCGAGCAGCGCATCCAGCTCGTCCAGGAACAGCTGCACCGTCCAGAAGGCGTCCGGCGCCTCACGCAGGTGCGTGGAGCGCCCGTTGCCCAGCTGGTCGTAGAACACCACCGCCCGGCCGCCCTGCGCCAGGTCGGCGAAGGCCTCCAGATAGTCGTGCGTGCAGCCCGGCCCGCCGTGCAGCAACACCAGCGGGACCAGGCCGGAGCGCAGATCGCCGATCACCCGATACCACGTGGCATGCCCCCTGAAAGAGACATGGCCTTCGCGGGGGACACTGCGCTGGTGCATCGATCGTTCCGGTTGCGGGGACAGTCCCCTTCGCAACCAAGACTCGCGATCCGGCGGCCTTGCGACAACTGTAAGAAATTGCAGTTTTATTGCGCGGGCCGGTCGCTAGCATGGATCCGCAACCCGCCAGACCCCGCCGGCCTCACCGCCGCGGCGACGGCCCGCTCTTTGAGAATCCGCACATCAATCCAGCGGCTCGCGCAGATAGCCGAAATGCGCGGCACGGGCGATGGCCTGCGCCCGGTTGCGCCCGCCCAGCTTGCGCGCGGCGCTCTGCAGATGCAGTACCACGGTGGACTCGGAGCGCTTGAGCTTCCAGGCGATCTGCTTGGAAGACAGGCCCTGGGCCGAGAGCACGATGCACTCCTGCTCGCGCACGCTCAGGCCGATGCCGACCGGGGTGAGCTCCTCGCGGCCGAACAGCTGCGCCAGCCGATCGTTGGTCGCATGCGCCAGGTAGGCCAGGCGCAGCACGTGCAGGTCCAGCGCCTGGCGCGCCTCGGCGAAACACGCGTCGTGCCACAGCGCGGTCATGGTGGCGAAGCGGTTGCCGGGCATGTGCAGCGGCACGGTGACCCCGCGCGTGTAGCGCCAGTCGTGCAGCACTTCGGCCACCGCGTGGCTGTCCTCGTCCAGATGCGGCTGCAGCGCAGAGGCTTCCTTGCGGTGATAGGACCAGAAGAACGGGCAGGACCCGCGCAGCGCCAGCGCCTGCACCGGATCCTTCTGGTAGAGGCCCTGGTGGACCCACAGGTCGCGCATGTCCGAGGGCACGTTGCAGGGCTCGATCACGCTGGGCGTCATCAGCACGCCTTCGGGCGTGGTCGGCACCGGGGCGAAGTCGTAGATGAGCGCGTCGAAGCCGAAGCGACGCGCGATCTGCAGCGCATTGCGCAGGCAATCCTGGACGCTGGTCGCCGCGGGCACCATGTCGGGCAGTTCCCACGAATTGTCGATGGCGTGCATGAGCCGGATGTCCCCAAGCATCTCGCCCCGGCCCGCTGCGGGCCAGGAAGCGGCAATGGCGAACCCGGTCGTCCTGTCCGGGCGTGGAGCGCCCCTCCCCAGGGTCGCTTGCGGGGTCCTGGCCGGTCACGGGCCGATGCTGCGGCCCACCGTGCGCCTTGCGTCGCGCTGCCTCGTGCATCCGTGCCGACCGATCGCCAGGGCCGCGCTGGTTCAACCCCGAGCGCCTGCGTCCGGATCATAGCGCGGTTTTTTCGGCGCACGCGCGCGCAGGCCCCGACGGATTGATGTGCACCGATCGCCCTGGATTTCCCCATTTATTTCCGGAGTCGCGTCATCAACATCACCGTCAACAACAGCAAGCTGTTCACCCGCGGCCGCACCCCGCAGCTCGCGTGCCGCTACGACCAGCGCTTCAGCTACTGCCTGTATCTGCCGCAAACGCCGTACACCACCGCCTCGCGGATCGTGGTCGCCATGCACGGCAGCGAGCGCAGCCACCAGGACTACTGCGATGGCTTCGCCCAGCTGGCCGAGCGCTCCGGGGCGGTCGTGCTGGCGCCGCTGTTTCCCTGCGGCATCGGCGACCCGGACGACATGGACAACTACAAGTACATCCGCTACCACGACATCCGCTTCGATCTGGTGCTGCTGCGCATGGTCGAGGAGGTGCGCCAGCGCTACGGCCTGCAGCCGGCGCCGCTGCAGCTGTTCGGCTTCTCCGGCGGCGCCCACTTCGCGCATCGCTTCCTCTACCTGCATCCGCGCACGCTGGAGGCGGTGTCGATCTGCGCCCCGGGCCATCCCACGCCGCTGAACCTGCACGCGCCGTGCTGGCTGGGCGTGGCCGATCTGGAGCGGCAGTACGGGCAGGCCGTGGACCTGCCGGCGATCCGCCAGGTCGCCATCCACCTGGCCGTGGGTGAACTGGACACCGCCGAGCTGCCGCCGCTCTCGCCGCGCGCCGCGCCCGGCGTGCCGACCCTGCAGCATGGCGCGGGCCAGACCCGCATCGAACGCCTGCAGGCGCTGTCGGCCAACTACCGCAGCTGCGGGGTCGATCACCAGTTCGAACTGGTGCCCGGGGCCGGCCACCAGCGCGCGCCGCTGCAGGCCGCCGCCGCGCGCTTCTTCCTGCGGCAGCGGGGGCTGGGCGATGAATGAGCTGCCGACCCATCGCCTGGCCCAGCGCCTGCGCGCAGGCGCGGTCTCGCGCGGCGCGTGGCTGTTCACCCCCAGTGCGGATGTCGCCGAGATCCTGGCCGGCTTCGCCCTAGACGCGCTGATCCTCGACCTGGAACACACGCCGACCAGCCTGGACCTGGCGCTGGCCCAGCTGCGCGCCATCGGCGCGCGCGGCCCGACGCCGCTGGCGCGGGTGGACGCGGCCGACAGCCGGCTGATCAAGCCGCTGCTGGATGCCGGCGTGCAGGGCATCCTCGCGCCGAACGTGGAGTCGGCCGAGCAGGCCGCGCAGCTGGTCGCGCACTGCCGCTATCCGCCCGCCGGCCGACGCGGCCTGCACTACACGGTCTGCCGCGCCGCCGGCTGGGGCGCGCAGGCTTCGGCCTATGCCGCGCAGGCCGAGGCCAACACGCTGGTGGTGGCGATGATCGAGTCGTCGCGCGGCGTGGCCGCCATTCCCGAGCTGGCCCAGGTGCCGGGCCTGGACATGCTGTTCTTCGGCCCGCTGGATCTGTCGGCCAGCATCGGCGTGCCCGGCCGCTACGACGCGCCGGAGTTCCTCGAACTCTGGCACGAAGGCGAGCGCCGCTGCCGCGAGGCCGGGCTGGCCCTGGGCGGCACCGTGCTGCCCGGCCACGGCGCCGCGCGCCTGGCCGCGCGCGGCTACGGGCTGGTCACGCTGGGCGCGGACGTGGGCTTCCTGCGCGCCGGCGTGGCCGCGACGCTGGAGGACCCGGCGCACCGGCTGGCCTCGACCGCGGAGGCCAAGGCATGAGCGCCCTGCCCCGCTATCGCCTGGGCGACTTCCCCGAGCCGCTGGACGCTCCCCTGCGCGCCGCACTGGCCCAGGTGGAAACCTCCACCGTCGGCCATGGCGTCCCGTGGGGGCTGATGCGCCGCGAGCTGCGCCCGGTCGCGTCCGGGCTGCGCCTGGTGGGGACCGCGGTCACCCTGGCCATCCCGGGCGCCGACTCGACCCTGCTGCACCACGCCTTGGGCCTGCTGCGCCCCGGCGATGCGCTGGTGATCGACCGCCTGGGCGATCGCGACCATGCCTGCCTGGGCGGCATCGTCGCCGCGGCGATCCAGCGGACCGGCGCCGCCGGCGTGATCCTCGATGGCCCCTGCACCGATCTGGAGCAGCTGCAGGCCAGTGGCCTGCCGGTGTGGTGCCGCGGCACCTCATCGGTCACCACCCGCCTGCTGGACTGGGGCGGTCGCCTCAACCACCCGGTGAGCTGCGCGGGCGTGGTGGTCCAGCCCGGCGATGCGGTGGTCGCCGATGCCGACGGCGTGCTGGTGCTGCCACGCCAGGAGGCCGCGGAGATCGCGCGCGCCGCGCTGGCCCTGCAGGCGCGGGCCGACACCCTGCTCGACGCGGTGCGCGCCGGCCAGGCGCTGGGCCTGCACAGCGGCGCCGGCGCGCTGGTGATGGCCGGCGCCGGGCCCACGCGATGAGCTATCGCCACGTCATCGACGGCACGGTCTGGGACTTTTGCGATCTGCGCACGCTGCTGGCCAAGGCCAGCCCGCTGCGCTCGGGCGACCAGCTGGCGGGGCTGGCCGCCGACTCGGAACTGGAGCGCATGGCCGCGCGCCTGTGCCTGGCCGAGGTGCCGCTGCGGCGCTTCCTGCACGAGGCGCTGATCCCCTACGAGCAGGACGAGGTGACGCGGCTGATCCTGGACACGCACGACGCGGTCGCCTTCGCACCGGTGGCGCACCTGACCGTGGGCGAGCTGCGCGACTGGCTGCTGTCCGAGCGCGCCACGACCGCGGCGCTGACCCAGCTGGCGCCGGGCCTGACCCCGGAGATGGTGGCCGCGGTCAGCAAGCTGATGCGCAACCAGGACCTAATCCTGATCGCGCGCCGCTGCGAGGTGGTCACCCGCTTCCGCAACACGCTCGGGCTGGCCGGCACGCTGTCGGTGCGCCTGCAGCCCAACCATCCCACCGACGATTTGCGCGGGATCGCCGCCAGCATCGTCGACGGCCTGCTGTACGGCGCCGGCGATGCGGTCATCGGCATCAACCCGGCCAGCGACGATCCGCGCGGCTTGGCTGCGCAGGTGCGCATGCTCGACGACATCATCGCCGGGCTGGAGATCCCCACCCAGAGCTGCGTGCTGACCCACATCACCAACAGCCTGCGCATGATCGAGCGCGGCGCGCCGGTGGACCTGGTGTTCCAGTCCATCGCCGGCACGCAGGCGGCCAACGCCAGCTTCGGCATCGACCTGGCGCTGCTGGAGGAGGGCTACCAGGCCGCGCGCGCACTGGGGCGCGGCAGCGTGGGCCAGAACGTCATGTACTTCGAGACCGGGCAGGGCAGCGCGCTGTCGGCCGGTGCGCACCATGGCGTGGATCAGCAGACCTGCGAGGCGCGCGCCTACGCGGTGGCGCGCCGGTTCCAGCCGCTGCTGGTCAATACGGTGGTGGGCTTCATCGGCCCCGAATACCTGCTGGACGGCAAGCAGATCATCCGCGCCGGGCTAGAGGACCACTTCTGCGGCAAGCTGCTCGGGCTGCCGATGGGCTGCGACGTCTGCTACACCAACCATGCGCAGGCCGACGCGGACGACATGGACACGCTGATGACCCTGCTGGCCGCCGCGGGCCTGACCTACATGATGGGCGTGCCCGGCGGCGACGACATCATGCTGATGTACCAGAGCAGCGCCTTCCACGACGCGCTGTACCTGCGCCGGCTGCTGGGGCTGCGGCGCGCGCCGGAGTTCGAGCGCTGGCTGCAGCGCGTGTCGCTGGCGGACGCCAACGGCGCGCTGCTGCAGCACGGGCGGCAGCCGGAGATGATGCAGCGCCTGCTTGAGCGCATGCCGCCGCAGGCCGGCCCATGAGCGGGGACACCGATCCGGACCTGCGCGCGCCCCTGCCCGACCCCTGGCAGGCCCTGCGCGAGCACACCCCGGCCAGGATCGGCCTGGGCCGCAGCGGCACCAGCCTGCCCACGCGCGAGGTGCTCGCCGCCGGCGTGGCGCATGCGCGGGCGCGCGATGCGGTCCACGCCGCGATGGACTGCGCGGCCCTGCGCGCCGCGCTGGCGCCGCTGGGCCTGCAGGCGATCGAGGTGGACAGCGCCGCGCCCGATCGCGCCCGCTATCTGCGCCGTCCCGACCTTGGACGGCAGCTGTCCGCCGAGAGCCGCCAGGCGCTGGGCCAGCAGCCGCGCCTGCGCCAAGACGACGCCCTGCTGCTGGTGATCGCCGATGGCCTGTCGGCCACCGCCATCGCGCGGCACGCCGTGGCGGTCTGCGCCCAGATCCTGGCCCAGCGCCCGGCCGACTGGTCGGTGGGCCCGGTGATCCTGGCCCGGCAGGCGCGCGTGGCGTTGGGCGATGCCTGCGGCGATCTGCTCGGCGCGCCGATGGTGGCGGTGCTGATCGGCGAGCGCCCGGGCCTGAGCACCTGCGACAGCCTGGGGATCTACCTGACCCACACCCCGGGCCCGGGCCTGACCGATGCCGACCGCAACTGCATCTCCAACATCCACGCCGCCGGGCTGTCGCCGGCCCAGGCCGCCGCCAAGCTCTGGTGGCTGATCGGCGCTGCGCAGCTGTTGGGCGCCACCGGCGTGGCGCTCAAGGACGAAAGTCAGGGCCTGCTGCCCGGCTGAGGGCCCGGGCCGGCAGGCCTGTGTTGGCCTACTTGCGCGCGGACAGATCGATCGCGCACACCGCCGCGCCGTCGCCGCCGCCGGAGAGCTCGCGGATCGGCGGCAGCTGCTGCGCCCGGGCGATGTCGAGCTTGCCGGCCGGGCAGTCGAAGGTCAGCGGGCCGGCGGCCTTGACCGGGGCGAAGTGCCAGGAGGTCGGCTCGAGGTCGGACGGCGTGATCCTGCCCTTGGCCTTGATCCAGGCCGCCAGGATCTCGCGGCTGCCGTCGGGCGCGGCCAGCACGATGTTGCGGCCATCCAGGCCCGGGAAGCCGCCACCGCCGCTGGCGCGGTAGTTGTTGGTCACCACCACGAACGGCTGCTTCGGGTCGATCGGCTTGCCCCGGTAGGTCAGCTGGGTGATGCGCTGGCCGGCCGGCTTGGTCACATCGATCACATAGGCCACGCCGCCCTGCAGCTGGTCGACGTTGTAGGGCACGTAGCGGGTGTTGATCAGCGCCTGCGGGCCGGGCTTGGCCGGGTCGATGGTGTTGTAGCGCTGGGCCGAGGTCTCCAGCCAGGCCTTGACCCCGGCGCCGTCGGTCTTCACCGCCGTCAGCGTGTTGGGATAGAAGTACAGGTCGGCGGCGCTGCGCAGGGTCAGCGTGCCGGCGGGCACGTCGGTGTAGTCGTCCGGCCCGCCGAAGCCGGTGCGGAACGGCGCGGCCGCCGACAGCACCGGCACGTCCTTCAGTTCCGGATGCTGCACCGGCAGCTCGCGCAGCACGTAGTCGCGCTGGGCGGCGTTGACCACGGCCAGCGCGGTGCTGTTGCCGACATCGGCGAAGTAGCTGGAGAAGTGCACGGTGCTGGTGCCGATCGGCGTGTCGACATAGGCCTGCGCGGCCGCATGCGCACGCGCCACCAGCGGTGCGATGGCCGGATCCACCGGCACGCACTCGGTCTTGGACGTGCAGATCGGGCGCACCTCGCTGTGCGTGCCGGCCGGATCGATCGCCCAGCGCCCGTCGCGGCGCACCAGCTTCAGGTCGATCACGCCCAGGTCCTTGCCGAAGAAGCCGCCCATCACCGCCGGCTTGCCGCGCACGAAGCCGCGCGTGGCGTCGGTCTGCGGCAGATCCTTGTAGCGCGGCCCCGGGAATTCCGTATGCGAATGGCCCAGCAGCAGCACGTCGATGCCGGGCACGCCGGCCAGGTGCCAGCCGCCGTTCTCCATGTCCGGCGTGTACGGCGCGGCGTTGAGCCCGCCGTGCAGGATGCCGACCACCAGGTCCGGATGCTGCGCCTGGATCTGCGGCAGGTAGCGCTGCGCGGCCTCGACCACGCCGGTCACGGTGACCTTGCCTTCCAAGTTCTGCTTGTCCCAGTCCAGGATCGGCGGCGGGGTGAAGCCGATGATGGCCACCCGCAGCGGCACGCGCGCCGGCTTGCCGTCGGCGCCGGTGACGGTGATGTCCTTGGACACGATGGTCCAGGGCTGGAAGATCGGCTGGCCGTCGCGCGCGCTGAACACGTTGGACAGCACCAGCGGGAAGTCGGGGCCCTTGCACTTGGCCTTGGTGCCGCCCTCGACGTTCATCGGCGTGCCGGTGACCTGCGACAGGAAGCCCAGGCCGTAGTTGAACTCGTGATTGCCGGCGGTGCCGCCGTCATAACCCATCGCGTCGAAGGCCTGGTAGATGCCCAGCTCCTCCTCGCAGCCGACCGGCTGCACCTTGGCCTGGAAATCGGCCAGCACCGAGCCCTGGATGGTGTCGCCGCTGTCGAACAGGAAGGTGTTGGGAAACTCCGCCCGCGCGCGGCGGATCAGCGTGGCCACCCGCTCATAGCCCAGCGTCGGGTCTTCCTTCTGCTTGTAGTAGTCGTAGCTGAGGATGTTGGAATGGACGTCGGTGGTTTCCAGGATCGCCACCTGCGCGGTGGCGCCATCGGCCAGCGCCGAGCGCGTAGCGGGCGCCGAGGCGCAGCCGGCCAGCGCGGCGGGAACGGAACAGGACAGCAGGAGCAGGCGTTTTGAGATCACGAGCGTCACGCGGCGGAGCGGGCGGGCGGGCGAAAGTAGCAGATCGCGTTGGCCTGCCAATGTCACACCGGCGCATCGGGTGCGATTGAGGCGGGGACGCAGTGATGCACTCGCTATACTGGACGCCTGCGCGCAGCGCTCCGGCTCCTTCCGCTCCAGGGACGTCCCCGATGCCCGAGATCAGCCATCTGCTTGCCTTCGCCCTTGTCGCCTTCGGCATGGTCCTGACGCCGGGGCCGAACATGATCTATCTGATCTCGCGCTCGATCAGCCAGGGCACGTCCGCTGGCCTGATCTCCCTGATCGGCGTCGCGCTCGGCTTCGTGTTCTACATGCTGTGCGCGGCGCTGGGCATCACCGCCTTCGTGGTGGCCGTGCCCTACGCCTACGACACCTTGCGCCTGGCCGGCGCGGCCTATCTGCTGTGGCTGGCCTGGCAGGCGCTGCGGCCCGGCGGCCGCTCGCCGTTCCAGGTGCGCGACCTGCCCAAGGACGATGCCCGCAAGCTGATCACGATGGGATTTCTCACCAATCTGTTCAATCCCAAGATCGCGGTGATGTATCTGTCCCTGCTGCCGCAGTTCGTCGATCCCACGCGCGGGGATGTGCTGAGCCAGTCACTGGTGCTGGGTTCCACCCAGATCGTCATCAGCGTGGCGGTCAACGCCGTGATCGCCATGTTCGCCGGCCGCATCGCGCAGTTCCTGGCGCAGCGGCCGACCTGGCAGCGCGTGCAACGCTGGCTGATGGGCACGGTGCTGGCCGCGCTGGCGGTGCGCATCGGCACCGAATCGCGCCGCTAGCCTGCGGCGCCGGGCCGCGCCATACGCCGGCGCACGTGGCCGTGGGGCGATGCGGGGCTTAAGATGCCGCGCGCAACGTGTTCCCCATTCGAGAGGCATCGTCTTGATCATCCATCCCAAGGTCCGCGGATTCATCTGCACCACCACCCATCCGCTGGGCTGCGAGCTCAACGTGCGCGACCAGATCGCAGCCACGCGCGCGCGCGGCGTGCGCCAGGACGGTCCGAAGAAGGTGCTGGTGATCGGCGCCTCCAGCGGCTACGGCCTGGCCGCGCGCATCAGCGCGGCGTTCGGCTTCGGCGCCGACACGCTGGGGGTGTTCTTCGAGAAGCCCGGCAGCGACAAGAAGGCCGGCACCGCCGGCTGGTACAACGCGGCCGCCTTCGACAAGTTCGCCAAGCAGGCCGGGCTGTACGCGCGCTCGATCAACGGCGATGCGTTCTCCGACGAGGCGCGGGCCAAGGTCATCGAGCTGATCAAGACCGAGATGGGCGGCCAGGTGGACCTGGTGGTGTATTCGCTGGCCTCGCCGGTGCGCAAGCTGCCGTCCACCGGCGAACTCAAGCGCTCGGCGCTCAAGCCGATCGGCGCGCCCTACACCTCCACCGCCATCGACACCAACAAGGACACCATCACCACCGCCAGCATCGAGCCGGCCACCGAGGAGGAGATCGCCGACACGGTCACCGTCATGGGCGGCCAGGACTGGGAACTGTGGATCGATGCGCTGGCCCAGGCCGGCGTGCTGGCCCCGGCGGCCAAGACGGTGGCCTTCAGCTACATCGGCACCGAGATCACCTGGCCGATCTACTGGCACGGCGCGCTGGGCAAGGCCAAGGCCGACCTGGACGCGACCGCGCAGCGGCTCAACGCCAGGCTCGCCGCGACCGGCGGCAGCGCCAACGTGGCCGTGCTCAAGTCGGTGGTGACCCAGGCCAGCTCGGCCATCCCGGTGATGCCGCTGTACATCTCCATCGTCTTCAAGGTGATGAAGGAGTTGGGCCTGCACGAGGGCACCATCGAGCAGCTGGACCGTCTGTTCCGCGAGCGCATGTACCGCGCCGACGGCGCCGCGCCCGAGCTGGACGACGAGCAGCGCCTGCGCCTGGACGACTGGGAGCTCAAGCCCGAGGTGCAGACCGCGGCCAAGGCGATCTGGCCGCAGGTCACCAGCGAGAACCTGTTCGAGCTGACCGACTACGCCAACTACAAGCGCGAGTTCCTCAAGCTGTTCGGCTTCGAGCGCGACGATGTGGATTACGACGCCGATGTGGATCCGGACGTGAAGTTCGATGTGATCGAGCTCTGAGGAGCGTTGCGCAGGAACGGGTAGGGAGGAACGAGGGACGACGGGTAAGCGCCTCCCTTGAACCTCCCACCGTCATTCCCGCGAACGCGGAAAATGCTTTTCGGCAGACGCACGTCTGACCATGCAGCGCCGCTGGCTTCACCGCGCGAACGTCCATGGATTCCCGCGTTCGCGGGAATGACGGTAGCGGGTTGGTCGCCGGCTTCTGCTCGTTTCTGGCTCCTCTCCCCTCGTCCCTCGCTCCTGTTTCTCACGGAACATTTCCCCGCGCGGCGTATGTTTGCCGCTTCCGCTCTCTCCCTGTCTCCCCCACTTCCGCCACGATGAATCCAGCCTCGCCCCCCCACGGCGCGCCCGCAGTGATCCGTGTCACCGCCGGCAATTTCCTCGAGATGTACGACTTCATGGTCTATGGCTTCTACGCCACGACCATCGGTCACACCTTCTTCCCCTCTCAGAACGCCTTCGCCTCGCTGATGCTGTCGCTGGCGACCTTCGGCGCGGGCTTCCTGATGCGCCCGCTCGGCGCGCTGGTGCTGGGCGCCTACATCGACCGCCACGGCCGGCGCAAAGGTCTGCTGCTGACGCTCGGGCTGATGTCGCTGGGCGTGCTGCTGATCGCCTTCGTGCCCGGCTACGCCACGCTGGGCGTGCTGGCGCCGCTGCTGGTGCTGCTGGGCCGGCTGCTGCAGGGCTTCTCGGCCGGTGCGGAGCTGGGCGGCGTGTCGGTCTACCTGTCCGAGATCGCCACGCCCGGCCACCGCGGCTTTTACGTGGCCTGGCAGTCGGCCAGCCAGCAGGTGGCGGTGGTGTTCGCCGGCGCGCTGGGCGTGGCGCTGCACGCGTGGCTGGCGCCGGCGCAGATGGACGCCTGGGGCTGGCGCATCCCGTTCTTCATCGGTTGCCTGATCGTTCCGGTGATCTTCCTCATCCGGCGCTCGATGGAGGAGAGCCCGGAGTTCGCCGCGCGCACCGAGCGCCCGGACGGCCGCGCGGTGCTGCGCTCGCTGCGGCAGAACACCGGCGTGGTGCTGGCCGGCGTGGGCATGGTGATGATGACCACGGTGTCCTTCTACCTGATCACCGCCTACATGCCGACCTACGGCCGCGACGCGCTGCAGCTGTCCGACCTGGACAGCCTGCTGGTGACCTGCTGCATCGGCCTGTCCAACTTCGTCTGGCTGCCGGTGTTCGGCGCGCTGAGCGACCGCGTCGGCCGCCGCCCGCTGCTGGTGGCCGCGTCCCTGGCCACCCTGCTCACCGCCTGGCCGCTGCTGCACTGGCTGGTGGCCTCGCCCTCGTTCGTGCGGCTGCTGATCGCCGGCGAATGGCTCTCGCTGCTCTACGGCGCCTACAACGGCGCCATGGTGGTGGCACTGACCGAGGTGATGCCAGCCTCGGTGCGCACCACCGGCTTCTCGCTGGCCTACAGCCTGGCCACGGCGACCATGGGCGGCTTCACCCCGGCGGTCTCGACCTGGCTGATCCACGCCACCGGCAGCAAGGCGGCCCCGGCGCTGTGGCTGTCGCTGGCCGCGCTGATCGGCCTGGTGGCCACGCTGGTGCTGTTCCGCCGCGCGCGGGTGCAGGTCGGCGAGCCGACGCCTTCCTGAGCCTGGTGGCGGGCGTGGGCCAACGCTCGGCGGTGCGCTCACCGCCCCGCTTCGCCCGCGTTGCTAGCTGCGCTGCATGCCCCAGCGCCGCACGGTCAGCCGCTCCAGGCCGCTGAAGACCACCACCTCCACCAGCAGCCCCAGCACGATCACCATCGCCAGGCCGGCGAACACCTTGTCGGTGTAGAGCTCGTTGCGGTTCTGGAAGATGTACCAGCCCAGCCCGCCCTGTCCGGAGGTGGCGCCGAATACCAGCTCGGCGGCGATCAGCGTGCGCCAGGCGAAGGCCCAGGCGATCTTCAGCCCCGACAGGATCGAGGGCAGCGCCGCGGGCACCAGCAGCTGCACGACATAACGCGGTCCGCGCAGGCCCAGGTTGCGCCCGGCCATGCGCAGGGTCTGCGGCACCGCCTCGAACCCGGCGAAGGTGCTCAGCGCCAGCGGCCACAGCACCGAGTGCACCAGCACGAACACCAGGCTGCCGGTACCCAGCCCGAACCACAGCAGCGCCAGCGGCAGCAGCGCGATGGCCGGCAGCGGATTGAACATCGCCACCAGCGTGCCCAGCACATCGCGGCCGACGCGCGTGGAGGCCGCCAGCGCGGTCAGCGCGAACGCGCCGAGCACGCCCAGCGCATAGCCCTGCGCCAGCACCCACAGCGAGGCGGCCACGCGCCGCAGCAGCTCGCCGGAGATCAGCCCGTCGTAGAAGGCGCGCGCGGTCTGCAGGAAGCTCGGCAGCAGCAGGTCGTTGCCGACCAGGCGCGCGGCGATCTCCCAGACGACGGCCAGCACCACCAGCACCAGCGCGCGACGCAGGCGGTCCGGCCAAGGCCGGCGCCGCGCCTGCGGGATCGCGCGCGCGGCCTCCACCGGCACCACGCTGCGCGTGTATTCCGGGCGCACCGGCGGCTGCCGGCGCAGCGGCGTGGCCACCGCGCTCATGCCTGGGCCTCGGTGCGCGTGCGCAGCGGCGTCGGCGCGGCATGCGGCGCCTCGAACAGCAGGTGGTGGATATGCGCGCTGGCCTGCTGGAAGGCGACGCTGGCGCCGCTGCCGGCATCGAACTGGTGCGCGTTGAGTTCGGCGCGCACCTGGCCCGGGTGCGGCGAGAGCAGCAGCACCCGGCTGCCGACTACCAGCGCCTCGTCGATGGAATGGGTGACGAACAGCAGGGTGAAGCGCACCTGCTCCCACAGCTCCAGCAGCTGGGCCTGCATGCGCTGGCGGGTCAGCGCGTCCAGCGCGGCGAAGGGCTCGTCCATCAGCAGCACGCGCGGCTGCATCGCCAGCGCGCGGGCGATGGCCACGCGCTGCTTCATGCCGCCGGACAGGGTGTGCGGATAGGCGTCGGCGAAGGCGGTCAGGCCGACCTTCTCCAGCGCATCGCCGGCGCGTTCGCGCGCCTCGGCCCGGCCCAGCCTGCGCGCGACGCGCAGGCCGAACTCGACGTTCTGCCGCACCGTCTTCCACGGCGCCAGCTGGTCGAACTCCTGGAACACCACGCCGCGATCCGGCCCGGGCGCGGCGACCGGCGTCCCGTCCAAGCGGATCTGGCCCTCGCTCGGCGTCAGGAACCCGGCCACCGCCTTGAGCAGGGTCGACTTGCCGCAGCCCGACGGCCCCAGCAGCACGAAGCGGTCGGCCTCGTGCACGTCGAAGCTCACCCGATGGGTGGCGCGCACCACGCGCCCGGCCTCGGCGTACTCCAGGCTGACGTGATCCACCTGCAGCATCGGCTGCGGCAATGCGTGCACGTTCACCGGCCTAGCTCCCGCCCGCGATCAGCGGGTCGTCGAAGAAGTAGTCGCCCACCGCGCCCGGCGCCTGCTTGATCGCGCCGACCTGCTGCATGAAGCGGCCCAGCCCCAGCGTGTTCTGCGGCGCGATGGTGAACTGCACCTGCGGATCGCGAAGCACGGCCAGCACCTGCTCGCGCTCGCTGCCCGGATTGCGCTGCACGTAGACCTCGGCCGCCTCCTCGGGATGGGCGACGATGAACTTGGCCGCCTGGTCCAGCCCGGCCAGGAAGGCGTGGTACAGCGCGGGATTGTCCTTGCGGAACTTCGCCGTGGCGTACAGCACCGTGGCCGAGGACGGACCGCCCAGCACCTGGTAGGAATCCAGGATCACGTGCGCGGCCGGATTGCGCGCCAGCTCCTGCTGCTGGAACGGCGGAGTGGAGAAATGCGCGGTGATCTCGCTGCCGCCGGAGATGATCGCCGCCGCCGCGTCCGGATGCGGCAGCGCGACCTGCTGCGCGTCCAGCTTCAGCGCCTGCGCCTGGCCCCAACGCTGGGCCGAGGCGTACTGGAGGATGCGCGCCTGCACCGACACGCCGACCGCCGGCACGGCGATGCGATCGCTCGGGCGCAGATCGTCGATGCTGCGCACCGACGGCGCGTTGCTGATCAGCTGATAGGGGAAGTTGCCCAGCGAGGCCACGCCGCGCACGTCCTGGCGGCCGCGCGTGCGGTCCCACAGGGTGAACAGCGGCCCGGTGCCGGCGCCGGCCACGTCGATGGCGCCGCTGAGCAGCGCGTCGTTGATCGCCGCGCCGCCCGACAGCTGCCGGGTCTCCACCTTGACCGCCAGGCCCTGGGCCTTGGCCTGCTCGACGATGAAGCCCTTGGCGTCGGCCACGTCCAGCAGCAGGTAGACGATGCCGAACTGCTTGCCGATGCGCAGCGTGGCCTGCTGCGGCGCCGCGCCCGCCGGCGCCTCGCCCTGGCCGGCGTTGCCGCAGGCCGCCAGCAGCGCGGCGCACAGCAGCAGCGCCGTGGCGGGCAGCAGGCGGCTGCGCAGGAACGCGCGGGTCGATGCGGAACGTGGGGGCATTGGACAGGCTCGGGATTGGGGATTCGGGATTAGGGATTGGGCGCGCCGCTTCAGAACGGCACGTCGCCCTCGATGGTGGTGCGGTAGAGCAGGCGGCGTTCGCTGTCGGGCGTGCCGGCGGCCAGGTGCATGACCGAGCGGTTGTCCCAGAACACCAGGTCGTGCGGCTGCCAGCGATGGCGGTACACCAAGGATTCCCGCGTGCTCAGCGCGAACAGCTCGGCCAGCAGCGCATCGCTTTCGTCCTGCGGCAGGTCGACGATGCGGGTGGTGAAGTGCTCGCTGACGAACAGCGCGCGGCGGCCGGTCTCCGGATGGGTGCGCACCACCGGATGCCGCACCGGCACGACCTCGTCGATCTGTTCCTGGGTCAGCGCCGGGCGATAGGGATTGCGCGCACGCAGCTCCTCGTACTTGGCCAGGTAGCTGTGCTCGGCGAGGCGGCCGTCGATGGCGCGGCGCAGCTCGGCCGGCAGCGTGTCGAAGGCCAGGTGCTGGTTGGCGAACAAGGTGTCGCCGCCCTCGCGCGGCAGCTCCTGCGCATGCAGCAGCGAGCCCAGGCTGGGCCGCTCCTTGTAGGACAGGTCCGAATGCCAGTAGTGGCCCGCATCGCCCAGGCCGATCGGCTTGCCGTCCTGCTTGATGTTGGACACCACCAGCACCTCCGGATGCCCGGCCAGCTGGAAGTTGCGCAGCACGTGGATCTGCAGCGGCCCGAAGCGGCGGCTGAAGTCCACCTGCTGGGCCGGGGTGATGCGCGCATCGCGGAACACCAGCACGTGGTGGTCCAGGTGCGCGCGGTGGATGCGCGCGAAGGTCGCCGCGCTCAGCGGGCGCGACAGGTCCAGGCCCCAGACTTCCGCGCCCAGTGGCGCGTCGAAGGGGACGATCTCCACCGCATCGGCGATGGCATGGGAAACGGCGTGGGCAGCGACAGCCATGGGCGGCTCCGGGAGGGATCACGTCCAACGGCGCCGTGCGCCGCCGGACCTGCCACCCTAGGGGCCGTCAGACGGCGACTGAAATAGCCATCGGGCATGTCGTCCGCCTTCGATGGCATATGCCGCGCACGGCGGCCGTCAGGAACGGGCCGTACCCTGCCCGCCGGGCGCCCAGGCCGGCAGCGTGCGGCCGCGGGCGACCTTGAGGATGCGGCCCCAGATGCGGGCGAACAGCTCGGTCAGCTGCGGATGATCCATGCCGTGCGGATGGCCGCGCGATCCGGCCTCGTAATGCGCCAGCGCCTCGATCAGCGAGGCGCGCGGGTAACGCACGTACAGCGTGTAGACCAGCTCGATCAGCGGCCAGCAGCGGTGGATGTCGTCGCCCGCCTTGGCGCAGGGCAGGTCCATGAAGCGCGTCCGCCAGTATTCCTGCTCGACCTCGAGGTCCAGCCAGTCTGGCCAATCGCGGCGGCTCGGGTCCTGATCCATGGGATGAACGTTACCTGGCGGCCGAGAAGCCGGCGTGACGGCAATCCCACTCCCCCGCCGCCCGGGCGTGCTGCGCCGCGCCAGCCGTCGCCGCGATCCTGCGGCACCATGCGCTTCCCCAACGCGCGCCGGGAGCGCCATGTTCCGTCCCCTGTTCCTGCTGGCGTGCACGACGCTGTGCGCCAGCGCAGCGCTCGCCCAGCAGCCCCCGGCGCGCACCTGGGCCAATCCGGTCGACCTGGACTATCGCTACAACTTCGAGCAGCTCAACGAAGGCATCAGCTACCGCACCGGCGCGGACCCGGCGATCGTGCGCCATGGCGACGCCTGGTACCTGTTCCTGACCATCGCCGACGGCTACTGGCGCTCCACCGATCTGCTGCACTGGACCTTCGTCCGGCCCAGCCGCTGGCCGTTCGAGGCCCTGGTCGCGCCTGCGGCCGTGTCCGACGGGCAGCGCCTGGTGCTGATGCAGTCGGCCTTCGCCCCGCGCGCGGTGCTGCAGAGCACCGATCCGGCCAGCGGCCAGCTGGACTTCCTCACCCGCCTGCTGCCCGAACTGCCCGATGCGGTGAAGGAGAACTGGGACAGCCACGTGCCGCCGGGCATGATCCCGTCCGGCCCCTGGGACCCGGATCTGTTCATCGACGACGACGGCCAGTGGTATCTGTACTGGGGCAGCTCGGACGTTTATCCGCTCTACGGCATCGCGCTGGACCGCACCGCGCGCGGCCTGGCCTATCGCGGCCATCCCCAGGCCCTGCTGGCACTCGACCCGGCGCACCACGGCTGGGAGCGCTTCGGCCAGGACCATCGCGGCGCGGTGTTCCCCGACGGCCGGCCGGTAGGCAACTACCTGGAAGGCGCGTGGATGACCAAGCACGCCGGGCGCTACTACCTGCAGTACGCCGCGCCAGGCACCGAACACAACAGCTACGCGACCGGCACCTATGTGGGCGATGCGCCGCTGGGGCCGTTCACCTATGCGGCGTACAACCCGGTCGCCTACAAGCCGGGCGGCTTCGTCCAGGGCGCCGGACACGGCTCGACCTTCCAGGACGCGCACGGCAACTGGTTCAACAGCGGCACGCCGTGGATCGGGGCGAACTGGACCTTCGAGCGGCGCATCGCCCTGTTCCCGGCCGGCTTCTACCCCGATGGCCAGATGCGCGTGTCCACGCGCTTCGGCGACTTCCCGCACTGGATGCCGGACGGCCCGGTCGATGATCCCGAGGCGCTGTTCACCGGCTGGATGCTGCTGTCCTACCGCAAGCGGGCCACGGCCTCGTCCGACGACGGCACCCATCGCGCGGCCAGTGTCACCGACGAGGATCCGCGCACGTTCTGGGTGGCCGCCTCGGCCGACGCGGGCCAGACGCTGAGCGTGGACCTGGGCGGCGAGCGCACGGTGCGCGCGGTGCAGGTCGACTTCGCCGACTTCCGGTCCGGGGTGTTCGGCGACGGGCCGCAGGTGTACACCAGCTTCCGGCTGCAGCACTCGCACGATGGCCGGCACTGGGCACCGCTGGCAGAGGTCGGCGACGACCCGGCCACGCGCCGCGACCGCCCCAACGCCTATCTGCCGCTGCCCGAACCGGTGCGCACGCGCTACATCCGCTACGTGCACGGCCACGTCGGCGCGCAGCACCTGGCGATTAGCGACCTGCGCGTGTTCGGCAACGCCGACGGCCCCGTTCCGCCCGCGCCCACCGGCCTGCGCGCCACGCGCGAGACCGATCGCCGCAACGCGACCGTCCATTGGAACCCGGTTCCCAGCGCGGTTGGCTACAACGTGCGCTGGGGCCTGCGCGCCGACCGGCTGACCCTGACCTACCAGGTCTTCGCCGACCGCGGCACCACGCTGGAACTGCGCGCATTGAACACCGACCCGGGCTATGCGGTGTCGGTGGAAGCCTTCGACGAACGCGGCGTCTCGCCGCTGGCCGCGCCGGTCGTGCTGCCGTAGCCGCGGCGCGCGGGCAAAAAAAAGGCCGGGGGGAACCGGCCAGAAGGAGAACGCCACCGGCCCTGCGTGCGACTTGCTCAGGGTCGCGCCCATGGTCCTTGCGAGCGGCGTTCCTTGCCGTTGCGAGGGCTGCTGCCGGGGCGGATCGAGCATCGCCCGTCTCGCCTGACGCAGGCCGTCGGGCGATATCCCGCTACGGCGTAGGAAAAGTCCGAATGCGCGCAGGACTGCACACCCGGTCACGAGCTTCGCCCCGGATCACAGGACCTGGCCGCTCGGTGGGAGCAACTGTCTCCTCAAATCCCGCAGTGGCCTGTCTGTAGAGCGGAGCTTGCTCCGCTGGGGCCTTCCCTACGAACCGAACGAAACGCAGCGGAGCTTGCTCCGCTGGGGCCTTCCCCACTATCCGAACGAAACGCAGCGGAGCAAGCTCCGCTCTACAGGGGGGGAGCGGAGAGCTGCGATGGCCCGCCTCAGGCCGCCGACGACCAGCGGCCGCCGCGCATGCAGCTCCAGCGCGGGCGGCCGCAGCCGACCAGGATGGTATCGGTGGCGATCTCGAAGGCCTCGGTCTGGGCGACGCTGAAGTTGCGCGTCAGGTCTTCGTAGACCTCGTCGAACGCGCTCCACCAGTCCTGCCCTTCGGGCGCCTGCTCGGTGTGCGTGGCCACGTACTCGGCCACCAGATCGATGGCCTGGCGCACTTCCTGGTCGCTCACGCCCCGGCGGAAGATGCGCTCCTCGATGTCGCGGGCCGCGGCCGACAGAGGCTGTTGTCTTACTGCGTTCATGCGATGCGCTGCCTGGCGGCGGGTCAAAACCGGGCGGCATGGTGGGCACAGCGATGTTTACGAGGGGTGTAGGCCAGATGCCATCCGCATTGCAGGGCGTGCAACCCTTGCCACCACGGCGTTTGCCACTGAACAAGCGGTTGGGAATGTGATCGCCGGGCTGCACCGGACGCCTTCGCTGGCGCAGTCAAGCCGCACTGCGGCAAGCACTTGCGCGATGACCCTACATGAGGGTCAGGCCTGCGCGGCGTGCGCGCGCTTGACCTGGTACATGGCGACGTCGGCCTCGCGCATCAGCGCCGCGATGTCGTAATGCGGCCCGTACTGCACCGACACGCCGATGCTCGGCGTGACCTGCAGCGCGTGCGCGTTGGCCAGCAGCGGCGTGCGCATGGCGTACTCCAGCTTGCGCACCACGGCCTCCGGGTCCGAGGCATCGTGCACGTGGTGCAGCAGCACCACGAATTCATCGCCGGCCAGGCGGGCGACGAAGTCCTCCGGGCGCAGCGTCTGGCGCAGGCGCTCGCCGAAGCCGCACAGCACCGCATCGCCGGTCTCGTGGCCGTAGGTGTCGTTGATCGGCTTGAAGCCGTCCAGATCGATGAACAGCACCGCCAGCGGCTCGCCGGTGGTGCGCGCACGGGCCAGGGCGATGTCCAGCTCGACCATCCAGGCCAAGCGGTTGGGCAGGCCGGTGAGCGGGTCGGTCAGCGCGCGCTCCTGCAGCATGCGCGAGAGCCGGGTCTGGGCGGTGACATCGTGCACGGTCAGCAGGAAGCCGGCGCGGCGCGCATCGCCGGGCGCCCGCGGGGTCGCGTCCGGCACGTAGATGGCGTGCATGTGGCGCAGCTCGCCGTGGCGGTCGACCACGTCAAGGTCGAACTCGGCCGTCTGCCCGGCCAGTGCGACATCGGCGTGCGGCAGGAGGCTGGCGAAGTGCTCGGGGGCGAGCACCTCGGCCATGTGCCGGCCGATGACATCCCCCGGCGGCCGCCCCAGCCAGTGCGCGTAATGGCTGTTGACGAACTCGTAGCGCAGATCCTGGCCCACCCGCGCCACCAGCGCCGGCACGTTGTCGGTGATGGTGCGCAGGCGCTGCTCGCTTTCGCGCAGCGCGGATTCGGCCTGACGCTGCTGGGTGAAGTCCTGGATCTGCGAGACCAGGTGCAGCGGCGCGCCGTGCGCGTCGCGGATCAGCGACACCGACAGGTGGGCGTGGAGCAGGTGGCCGTCCCGGTGGAAGTAACGCTTGTCCAGCTGGTAGCTGGTGCGCTCGCCACGCAGCAGTTCGTCCAGCAGGTCCAGATCGACATCCAGGTCCTGCGGATGGGTCAGCCGCTGGAAGTCCAGCCGCATCAGCTCGGCGCGCGTGTAGCCGAAGATCGCGCACACCGCGTCGTTGACGTCCAGCCACTGGCCTTCCAGCGACACCAGCGCCATGCCCTGCGCGGCGGCGGAGAATGCCTCGCGGAAGCGCTGGCCTTCCACCAGCGCCGCCTCCTGCGAGGCGCGCAGCCGGGTGATGTCGTGCATCACCACCACCGCGCCCAGCAGCGAACCGTCCGGCGCGCGCAGCGGGTCGCCGTTGCACAGCACCGAGCGCGAGGGCTGGCCGGCGGCCAGGATCACGATCTCGGCCTCCTGCACGTGTTCGCCCGATAGCGCGCGCACCAGCGGGATCTGGTCGGTGCTCAACGGCGTCCTGCCGTCGGCCTGGAATAGGTCGAAATGCCGGGCCCACTGCGCCTGCGGCACCTTGGCCGGGTCCAGGCCGTGCCAGGCGCGCGCCTGGCGATTGAACTGGCCCAGCTGGCCCTGCGCGTCGCAGGTGACCACCGCATCGGGCATGGACTCGAGCAGGCGTTCGAGGGTCTGCTCGCGCGCCTCGGCGTGGTGCAGCACGCTGCGTGTCTCCAGCGCGCCGGTGGTGCGCGTGGCCAGCCGCAGCAGGCCCTCGCGCTGGGCCTCGGTGAGCTGGCGCGGGACCGTGTCGATGACGCATAGCGCGCCGTAGACATGGCCGCCGCTGCCCACCAGCGGCGCGCCGGCGTAGAAGCGCATGTGCGGCTCGCCCAGCACCAGCGGGTTGTCCACGAAGCGCGCATCGGCGCTCAGGTCGGACACTTCCAGCAGCCCGCCGTGCTCCAGCGCGTGCGCGCACAGCGCCATGTGCCGGGGCGTCTGCGGCAGGCCCAGGCCGACGCGCGCCTTGAACCACTGCCGCTCTTCGTCGACCAGGCTGACCAGCGCGATCGGCGTCTGGCACAGGCAGGCGGCGAGCCAGGTCAGATCATCGAACATCGGCTCGGCCGGGGTGTCCAGCACCTGCAGCGCGCGCAAGGCGGCCAGTCGATCGGGTTCGTGCGGGGGCGTCGGCTTGGCAGGATCGGCGGGTGCGGACATGCGAACGTCTCGTGGAAGACCGTCCGGCACGGCGCCGGCCTCGAGGAATTATCGGGCCAGCGCGCCCGGTTCGGAACACAGCCCGCTGCAGCCTGCCTGCACCGGCGGCATGCCGTGGTGAGCGCGGGCGGACCTGCCTGAACGTCCGTACAGGCAGGCCGGGCGCGGCCCCGCATCGCGCCGACGGCCGACCCCGCGCTGGCAGGGCCTTGGCGTCCGAGGCGATGTGCTGTTGCAGCATCGGCAACGGACTTTGTCGCACAGCGGGCTGTCTGCGCGGCGCGGGGCTGTTTAGGCTGGCCGCTGGATTCTCACCTTAAGGCCCTGCCGCCATGACCAACGCCTTCCTCGACGCGCACAAGACGCGTCGCACCCAGTACGCCCTCGGCAAGTCGCTGCCCGTCTCGCGCGAAGAGATCACCGCGCTGATCCAGGACGCGGTCAAGCACGCGCCGTCCTCGTTCAACTCGCAGAGCTCGCGCGTGGTCATCCTCTACGGCGCGCAGAGCGACAAGTTCTGGGACCTGGTGCGCCAGGAGCTGAAGAAGATCGTGCCGGCCGATGCGTTCGATGCGACCGAGAAGAAGCTGGCCAGCTTCGCGGCCGGCGCCGGCACCATCCTGTTCTACGAGGACCAGGACGTGGTCAAGGGCCTGCAGGAGAAGTTCGCCCTGTACGCCGACAACTTCCCGGTGTGGTCCGAGCAGTCCAGCGGCATGGCCCAGCTGGCGGTGTGGACCGCGCTGGCCACCGTCGGCGTGGGCGCCAGCCTGCAGCACTACAATCCGCTGCCCGACGCCGCCGCGGCGGCCGAGTGGAACCTGCCGGCCAGCTGGAAGCTGCGCGCGCAGATGCCGTTCGGCTCGCACGAGGCCGAGATCGGCGGCAAGGACTTCATCGACGACGCCCAGCGCTTCCGCGTCTTCGGCTGAGCCCGCACGCCCGGCCGACCCCCGGTCGAAGCGATCCAACACCGCGCCCCCGCAGGCCCCCTGCGGGGGCGCGTTCGTTTGCGCCGACGCTGCTTGAGCCCTTGCCGGCACCGGCAAGGCAACGGATAGTGACGCAGCTCTAACTTCTGCGTCAGGCGAACGCCATGACACTTGCGCCGTTGCTGCTGGGTCTCGTGCTGCTGCTCGTCGTTGGCGTGTGGTGGGCGGCACGGCGTCGCCGACCCGGCAAGACCCTCGCCGTGGTCGCAGCCACGCCCGCGGCAGCGCAGGCGCCTCCGCCTTCGACCCTGGCCGAGGTCCCGCGCCTGCATCCGCTGATGCGCAGGCTGTACGCGGCGACCATGCACCGGCCGGACCTGGCCGACGCGACCCAGCCCATCGAGGGCCTCCAGGCGCAGGTGCTGCACCAGGCCGACTCGATCCTGGACTGCCTGGACCTGCAGCCGCAGTACATGCCGCGCCGCCCCAACCTGCTGCCGCAGCTGATGCGTGCGGTTAACGATCCGGCCGCCGACGGCCGCGCCATCGCCGCGATCATCGCCCAGGACCCGGCCCTGGCGACCAGCCTGCTGCGCATCGCCAACAGCGCGCTGTACCGCGCCGCCGGCGCGCCGCCGGTGGACACGCTGGAACGC
The DNA here is from genome assembly GCF_031453535.1 of Pseudoxanthomonas sp. SORGH_AS_0997. Classification (NCBI taxonomy): domain Bacteria; kingdom Pseudomonadati; phylum Pseudomonadota; class Gammaproteobacteria; order Lysobacterales; family Lysobacteraceae; genus Pseudoxanthomonas; species Pseudoxanthomonas sp. SORGH_AS_0997. Next base: position 3,607,457 of record NZ_JAVIZI010000001.1, on the reverse strand, counting down.
GGCGTGGCGCTGATCGGCACCGACGGCATCCGCCGCATCGCCGCGACCGCCCTGATGCAGCCGGTGCTGAGCCTGGAGGGCGGCATGTTCGCCCAGCTCCCCGCCGCGATCTGGGGCTACGCCCTGCACGCGGCCACCGCCGCGGCCGACCACGCCGCGCGCCACGGGCGCGGCGAGGACGCGCTGTCCGCGCAGCTGCTGGGCCTGCTGCAGGGCCTGGGCGCGGTGGTGGTGCTGCGCGTGCTGCAGGAGACCTACGCCCGCCACGACGGCGCCGCGCCGGAGCTCGCGGTGGCCGCCGCCCTGCTGGACCGCCATACCATCGCCACCGCCCGCACCGTCACCGCCGGCTGGGACCTGCCGCTGCCGATGGCCGAGGCGCTGATGGAGCAGCGCCCGCAGCGCGATGGCCAGGCCCCGGCCACGCCGCTGGGCATCGCCCTGCGCTACGGCCGCCTGGCCGCCGCGCTGGCCGCGCTGGCGCGCCTGGACCAGCTGACCGACGCCGACGCCCTGGCCCAGCTGGCCGCGCTCGAACCCGACGCCCGGGCCAACGCACGCCTGTGGACGCGCCTGCGCGCCGAAACCCCGACCGACTGAAGGCCTCGGCTCAGAACGAGACCTGCGCGCGCACGCCGACCGTATTGCCCGAGTCCGGGCCCTGGTAGCTGCCGACCTTGTTGTCGGTGCGCCAGTGCACGACGTTGAGCATCAGCCGCGCGAAGCTGGTCAGATACCAGTTGACGCCGAAGGTGAAGGCCTCGCCCTCGCCGCCGCGCGCGGCGTCGGTGAAGTCGTAGTCGTCGTAGCGCGCCAGCACCTCGAACGCGCCCCAGCCGCCCTCGGTCACCGGACGCAGCACCTTGGTGGTGGTCCACACGCCCGAACGCGAGGAGAAGCCCGGCTTCTCGCCGGTCAGCAGCCAGCCGGCGTAATAGCTGCTGGCCTTCTGCTCGCGCGAGGCCTCGGTGGAGGAATTGATGGTGCGCACCGTGGTCTCGGCGAAGGCCCAGCCGCTGCGCCAGGTGCCGCCCAGCTCCGCGCCCCAGGCGCGGTCGTCGGTCACCCCGCCGATCGAACTGGCGGAGATGGCGACCTGGCCGTTCCAGCCCAGCGCCACGCGCGAGGTCTTGTTGATGCTGGTGATGTCCTTGCCCAGGTCCTCGTACCAGTACCAGCCGCCCACATGCAGGAAGCCGGCGCTGGTCTTGATCGGATTCCAGTGCGCGCGCGCGGTGTAGGCGATGGTGTCGCTGGCGCTGCTGTCGCCGCCGATGTCGTCGCCGGTCACCGCCAGGCTGGCGTGCCAGTTGCTGCCGTAGAGCTTGGTCGTCACGCCCAGGCCGAAGAAGCCGCTCTGCATGCCGCCCACCGAGCCGACCGCGTTGCGCTCCATGAAGGGCGTGGTGGTGCCGCCGGTGGCGCCGTCGATGCTGCGGTCCTTGAGCTTGCTGCCCACGTAGACCTCGGCCGGCAGCCCGCCCAGCTTGGTGTCCCAGGACAGGTAGACGTCCTTCATGCTCACTTCGTTGCCGGCGAAGTCGGCCTCGATCTTGTAGCCCAGCGGGCCGGCCTCGCCCTCGGCGCCGAGGCGGCCGCTGGCCATATCGGTGCCGGTGACGTTGCGCGCGTCGAAGCGCGAGCCGTGCGTGCTGGTGAAGTCCATCAGCACGCGTCCACGCGGATGGAAGGTGAAACGGCCATCGGCGCTCTTGAACTCCGGACCACCGTCGCTCCAGCTGACGTTGCCGTCGCTCTTGGCGCCGCCACCGGCGACCGCCATCTGCGCGACCTGGGCCTTGAGGATCGCCAGCTCGTCGTCGCTGCGCGTGTCGGCCACCGCCGCGGCGACCTGGGCCTGGGTGGGATCGGCCGACGTGCCGGCCACCGCCGCGCCCGGCTTGCCGCCTTCCAGCGCCGACAGGCGTGCGTTCATCGCGCTGAGCTGTTGCTGCTGCTGCGCGATCTGCTGCGCCTGCAGCTCGATCATCTTGCGCAGCTGCGCCTCGGTGGCGCTGTCGGCCAGCGCCGGGGCGCTGAGCGCGGACAAGGCGCTGGCGATCGCCGCGGCCAGCGCGGCGTGTCGGACGTGCTTCATGGTGAGGATTCCCCGTAGAGGTGCGGCCCGCGGGCCGCGGGTGTCATTCGCCGTCGGCGGCGCCGGACGCAGCAGGATCGGCGCCGGACGTGCCGGCCGCCTGCATGAAGCCATGCATGCGCGCCCAGGTGGCGAACAGGCGCGGCCACTGCGCCGGTTCGGTGCCCGGCTTGCCCAGCCCCCAGCTGTGGCCGCCGCGTTCGAAGATGTGCAGTTCCACCGGCACCTTGGCCTTCAGCGCGGTCTGGTACATCAGCAGGCTGTGGCCGACATCGACGATGGGGTCGTCCACCGCCTGGGCCAGGAACACCGGCGGCATGTCGGCGCGCACGTGGTCCTCGACCGAATACGCGGTGCGGTAGTCGGCCTGGGTGGACAGCTCGCGCGCGCTGCGGGTCTTGTCCAGCGGCGGCTTCATCGACACCACCGGATACAGCATCCCTAAGAAAGCCGGACGCGCGGACAGCGCATCGGCCGCATCCACGCGCGGATAGAAATCGTAGTCCCAGCGCGTGGCGATGATGCCGCTCAGGTTGGCGCCGGCCGAGGAGCCGATGATGCCGATCCTGTCCGCATCGAAGCCCCACTGCGCCGCATGCTGGCGCATCAGCCGCATCGCCCGCTGCGCATCCTGGAAGGGCGCCTCGGCCTTCCAGCCGTCGGCCGGCAGCCGGTAGTACAGCACCGCGCTGGTCACGCCGATCGAGGCCAGCCACTGCGCCATCGGCCGCGCCGCAGTGCCGACCTGGATGCGGAAGTAACCGCCACCGCCGACGATCAGCGCCGCGGTGCCATTGGGATGCGCGGCGCGATAGATCTCGATGCGCGGGTTGGAGATCTGGCTCACCGAACCGGTGGCGCTGCCCTGCTTGCCGATCTTCTCCGGGCCCTTGACTACTTGCGGCAGGCTGCCTTCGGGCCAGAGCGCCAGGGTCTGTGTCGCCGTCTCGCCGGTCTGCGCCCATGCCGGCATCGTCGCCAGCAGCAGACAGGCCATGCACCCGCGCATCGCATGCATCAATCGTCGCATCGTCCACCCCTCCCAAGGCTGTCGTGCCCTGCGCGCCTGACATCGAAGACAGACGCGAAGAGCCGGTGCGGAGTTATAGACCAGCGCGACGACGCGGCAGATAGCCCATTGGAGCTAATGCCTTGGTGCTAGCGGTGTCCCGGGCGACCGGTCCTGCCCGCACGACGCTCTGTCGGCAGCTGTGGGGTCGAGGTCGTCGCTGCGCCAGGAGCGGGCGTCATGGAGGCCTTGCGATATCGCGAGATCGTGCGCGGACAGGACAGCCTCAACGTCCTGGATATCGGGAGCCGTCATGTCGCGCTTCCTGCCTCGCCCATGAGTGCTGAGCACCGGCGACGGTATCCCGTGGCCGCAATCGCTGGTGACAGCTCGTACGTACAGTGCGCTTCTTCGCACGCTTCTCACCCGCATAACTCCCGCTTGAACCCGCGCGTTAAATCCGTCTGAGGCAAACGTGAAGGTTTGGATGCGCTTCAGATGCGAAGCCTCCTACTGGTTTGTGTCGCACACGGCGCACCTGCGCCAGCGACGGTTCTGAAACCGGCGATCCCTGTGGACATCACCACGTTCGCCCCCCAGTCGAAAGGTCATTTGTATGAAGAAGATTTTCCTCCCTGCGGCCATCAGCGCAGCCCTCATCGCCCCGTCCGCGTTTGCGCAAAGCGGCGGCGATACCTATCGCCCGGACCTGCAGGTCGGCCAGGGCAACTGGTTCGTCTCGGGCAGCGTCGGCCGCACCGATGGAGGCACCGCGGGTCGCTTCGGCAGCGGCGACTTCAACGTGTTCGAAGGCCGCCATGGCCGCCGCACCGGCTATGACGGCAGCGTGGGCTACCGCTGGAAGGTCGGCCCGCAGTGGGGCCTCGGCGTGGAAGGCGGTTACGCCGACCTCGGCAACCTCAAGGTCTCCAACGCGTTCAACAGCGATGAGGTCAACCAGCGCGACAGCGAGAACGCCCTGCGCGGCTGGCACGTGGGCGGCAACGCACGCTTCAACGTGACCCCGCAGTGGTACATCGGCGCGCGCGGCGGCTACTTCCGCGCCTCGGACAACAACATCGACTACTACAACTCCGTCGGCCAGAACCTGGGCCTGAAGAGCGGCGGCGACAGCGGTCGCAACAGCTACTACGCCGGCATCGGTACCGGCTGGAACGCCACGCAGAACTTCAGCGTCGGCCTTCACTACGATTACTTCCGGGCCAAGGCCGGCGAGGTGCGCGACCCGGCCACCGGCATCCGCTTCGATGGTCCCAAGCGCTCGACCGCCCTGCTGGGCCTGACGGCGGAGTATGCGTTCTAGGTCCTTTCCGCAGCGCATTGAACCACCCCCATCGCGGGCGTCGAAGCCGCCTGCGATGGGGCTTACTGACTAATACCTCTTCGATGAGTGTCTGCTGGGCTTGGGCGTGACCAAGGCAGCACGGCGCGACCTCGCACGCGCGCAGCAGCGTGGTGGGAGCGCCAAGGACGATCGCATCGGGTCGCCGACATCGGGATTGCTCCGCAGCTCTTGGCCACGGCGCCAACGACCTTGGTTTTGGCTCCGGCGACGAGCTTGGGTTAGCGCTTGGGGCGCACCGCTTTCAGCCGTCGGTCGAGACCGTCAGTGCTTCCCACTGCGCCAGCTCGGCCTCCAGCGCCTTCAGCTTCTCGCGCACCAGCCGCAGGGCGTCGCTGCCCAGCAGCAGATGCGCGGGCGGCGCCGGTGCATCGATGACCGCCAGCATGGCGCGCGCGGCCTTGCGCGGGTCGCCCAGCTGCTTGCCGCTGACCTCCTGCCGCCGCTGGCGGATGGGATCGAACAGCGCGTCGTAGTCGCCGATGCTGCGCGGCGTGCGCACCATCGAACGTCCGGCCCAGTCGGTGCGGAACGAGCCCGGCGCCACCGAGATCACGCGGATGCCCAGGTCGGCCACCTCCTTGCCCAGCACCTCGCCGATGCCCTCCAGCGCGAACTTGCTGCCGCAGTAGTAGGCGATGCCCGGCAGGGTGATGAAGCCGCCCATCGAGGTGATGTTGAGGATGTGGCCGGCGCGGCGCGCGCGCATGTGCGGAAGGACCGCCTGGATCATCGCCACGGCGCCGAACACGTTGACCTCGAACTGCCGGCGCAGCTCCTCCAGCGGCGACTCTTCCAGCACGCCTTCGTGGCCATAGCCGGCATTGTTGACCAGCACATCGATCGCGCCGAGCTCGGCCTCGATGCCCTCGACGACCGGCGCGATCGCCACGGTGTCGGTGACGTCCAGCACGCGGGCGACGGCGCGGCCAGGCGCCAGGGCTTCGAACGCGTCGGCCGCCTGCGCGCTGCGCACCGTGCCGACCACGCGATGGCCGGCGGCCAGCGCCGCCTGGGCGAGCGCGCGGCCGAAGCCGCTGCTGACACCGGTGATGAGCAGCTGTTTGGACTTGGACATGGGCGGGCTCCGGTCGTGTGAGGGGAGTGCACAATAGAAATCCGCACTCCTCCTTCGAAGGCCGATCCGCCTCCGATCCTTGCCTATTCCTATGAAAGATCCTCCATCACCGTCGGATGCGACCGGCGCCGGGCTGCTGCCGCTGGCGCCGCTGGTGCAGGCGCTGGCACCGCGCGAGGGCTATACGCTGACCGCGCTGGAGAGCGTGCGCCTGCTGCGCTCGGACCGGCCGCTGGCGCGCACGCCGGTGCTGTACGACCCCGGCATCGTCATCGTCTGCCAGGGCCGCAAGCGCGGCTACTTCGGCCGGCGCACCTATGTCTACGACGCGCACCAGTACTTGGCCGTCTCGGTGCCGGTGCCCTTCACCATGGAGACCGACGCCACCGCGCAAGCGCCGCTGCTGGCGCTGTACCTGCACCTGGACTTCCCGCTCGCCGCCGAGCTGATGCTGGAGATCGACCGCCACGGCGGCCCGCCCCGCACCGCCGCGCCGCAGAGCCTGCTGTCCAGCCCGATCGATCCGCCGCTGCACCAGGCCGTGCAGCGCTTGCTGCTGGCCCTGGCCACGCCGATGGAGGCGGTCATCCTCGGCCCGCAGCAGCTGCGCGAGCTGTATTACCGGCTCCTCACCGGGCCGCAGGGCCCCACGCTGCGCGCGGCGCTGGCGATGCAGGGCCGCTTCGGCCGGATCGGCAAGGCGCTGCGGCATCTGCATGCGGCCTACGCACAGCCGGTGACCGTGGCGCAGCTGGCCGAGGAAGCCGGCATGAGCGCGCCGTCCTTCCACAGCCACTTCAAGGCCGTCACCTGCACCTCGCCCATGCAATACCTCAAGTCCACGCGCCTGCACCAGGCGCGCCTGCTGATGGTGCGCGAAGGCATGACCGCCGCCGCGGCCTGCCACGCGGTCGGCTACGAGAGCCCCTCGCAGTTCAACCGCGAGTTCAAGCGCCTGTTCGGCCTGACCCCCGCGCGCGAGGTGCGCCGCATGCGCGACAGCTTCGCCGTGCCGCCCAAACAGGCGGTGGCGGAGTATGTTTCGTCGCACTGACTGACTGCGCGTGATCGCCGACTGGATGGCCGCCGAAAAGGCCAAAATCGCGACACCAGGATGCGCTTCAGTCCCTGGGGATATAGCTCTTGCGGCCAGAGGGCGTCAGGCAATAGCGTCCGCCGCGCGGGCCGGTACAGAACGTTGCGGTGCTGCAAGGGCAACTTCCTGAGGCAGCGGGGAAGGCGGCGCCAACTGCAGCGCATCCGTGGCGTCCCCACCACCACTACAGATGCGCTTGGAGGCACTGATCGAGCCGTCGTTGCAGACAAAGCGTCCGTTGGCGCAGTGACTGACGCCGCCCTTGGATGCGGAACACGGCGTATTGGCGACGACGGCCGAGGCGAGCCCCCAGGTGCAGAGCACCAGCAGTATTTTCTTGAGCATCCTGCCTCCCCCCTTAGGCCGCAGGACGATGCTGCAGCGGATGCCACCTTAGAGCAAAGCACTGAGCGCGGTTAATCGGTGACCCCTGACTCTTGCACCGCTCTGCGCATCTGTTCCTCCGTCAACGGCGGCGGGCGGGCGATGGCGGGGTGCTCGTAGGGGCGCATGCCGGTGACTTGCTTGATGCCTTTCCAGGTATGCCGCAGGCCCTGATTGATGCCGTAGATCACATAGCCGCCGTAGCGCGGATCGAGCGCCATCTGCTCGGGGCTGATGCCTGGGTTGTAGACCTTGTCGAACGTGTTGGGCTCGACGGTGACGGGATTCTTGAAGGTGTAGAGATCCAGCACCTCCTCGTCCGGGCGCAGAGACTGGACGCGATCGAGGGTGGTGACGGCGGTGGGCGGCGTTGCGGGCGGCGCGGGCGATGCCTGTTGGGCGAGGGCCGGTTCCATGCCGATGCCTGACGCCAGCCAGGCGTAGGCGAATAGCCGCGCACGCCGCGGCGCCCTCATGCGCTCACCTGCTCACATCGTTGGCCGACGCGCCGTCCGCACAGCCCTGGCCGTCCTCGCCGCAGGTGCGGGCGGCGCGGTCCATCTGCTCCAGGCTCAGCGGTGGCGGGCGCGCGGTCGGGGGGTGGACCTGACCTTTGACGCCGGGGATCGCCTGCAGGCCCTTGGCGGCGGCGCCGACCAGCTTGGAGAGGCCATAGGCCACATAGCCGCCGCTCTCGGAAATGTCCTTGACCGACGGCGGTGGCTGATAGGCCTTGGAGAAGGGATTCGGATCGACCTGGATCGGATTGCGGAAGCGATAGAGATCCAGTACCTCACCTTCTTCCGGCGGCAGCGCCTTGACCTCGCCCAGGGTGGGCACGTCGCTGCCGGCGCTCAGGCCGGGCGGCGGCGCGGCCGTGTCCTGCGTGTCCTGCGTGGCCTGCGTGGCCTGGGCGCCGGCGGAGCGGTCGTCGGGCACCTGCTGCGCAGTGGCCAACGGCGCGCAGGCCAGCATGGCCAGCCAGAGGCTGCGGACGATGGCGATCCTGCTCAGAGTGCTGCTCCTTGTCGGCCGTCAGTGCGAAAGGCGCCGTTGCACGGCGCGCCAGACTCTACCGCCATCGCCCGGGGCCGCGGGTTGGTTTTCCGTTGCGCGGCCGGCGAGCACGCCCGCCGCGCGCAGGGGCGGTTCAGGCCTGAGGCTCGACTTCGGTATCGCCCAGCGCGTGGCGCACATAGAGCTGCTTGACCAGCACGTACAGCACCACCGTCATCGGCGCGGCCAGGACCACGCCCATCGGCCCGAACAGGGCACCGATGCCGAACAGCGAGAACAGCAGCAGCGCCGGCGGCAGGTCCACCGCGCGCGCCTGGATCAGTGGCTGCAGCACATGGCCTTCGAGCTGCTGCAGCACCACGAACAGCGCCAGCGTGCCCAGCGCCACCTCCGGCGAGACGGTGAAGCCGAGCAGGATGGCCGGGATCGCCGCCAGCACCGCGGCCGACGATGGGAATGAAGTCCAGCAGCGCGGTCAGCAGGCCGATGCCCAGCGCCACCGGCACGCCCAGCGCCCACAGGCCCAGGCCGGTCAGCGTGCCGATCACCGCCATGGCCAGCAGCTGGCCGCCCAGCCAGGCGCGCAGGGCCTTGCCGCTGCTGCTCAGGGCCTCGTCGGCGACCGGGCGCTGGTCCAGCGGCAGCAGGCGCAGCACGCCGCGGCGGTAGAGGTCAGGCTGCGCGGCCAGATAGAGCCCGCCGACCACCATCAGCACCGCGTCGGTCACCCCGCGCCCGGCCGACATGACGAAGGCACCGGCGTGCGCGGCCAGGGTCGAGGCGCCCTGGCGCAGCTGCTCGGGCAGGCGCTCCAGCTGCGGGCCCAGCGGGCTGGCCTGCAGCCAGGCGTGGAACTTGTTCCAGGCCGCCGGCAGGGTCTCGCGGAAGGTGTCGATCTGCCCGGCCACCTCGGTGCCGAACAGGGTAAAGATCCCGGCCAGCACCACCACCAGCACGGTGACCACCAGGCCCAGCGCGGCCCAGTCGGGCACCCGGATCCAGCGCCGCACCAGCAGGGTCAGCCCGTGCAGCAGCACGGCCACCACCACCGCGCCGAACATGATCAGCAGCAGCTCGGACAGCTGCCAGGCCAGCAGCGCCAGCGCGCCGATCGCCAGCACGACCAGCACGCGCGCCGCGAAGGGCCGCAGCGGGGAAGAAGGCACAGGGGTGGCGGTCATCCAGGACATCCAGGTAGGCAAGTGCGCAGACAGTAGCCGCAACCCGGGTCGAAACGAAGCGAAGGCGCCCGCGCCGGTCTCGCCGGCTGAGACGCCGCCGTGCTCCCCTGCCTCGCCCTGACCGCCCGGGCCCTCGCATGACCTACTCCCTCGCCCCCCGCACCGAAGCCAGCGAACGCGCCCTGGCGACCACCCAGGGGCAGCCCTCGCGCGACGGCGCGGTGCTGGGCGCGCGCCTGGCCCAGCGCTATGCCGACCGCATCACCGGGCGCTTCACCCTGCCCGGGCGCGAGGGCCGCTACGCGCCGATCCCGGACGATGTGCCGCGTGCGCTGGCCGACGCACTGCGCGCGCGCGGCATCGAGCAGCTGTACGCGCACCAGGCGCAGGCCTGGGCCGCCACGCAGCGCGGCGAGCACATCGCCGTGGTCACGCCCACCGCCAGCGGCAAGTCGCTGTGCTACACGCTGCCGGTGGTGAGCGCGGCGATGCGCGGCAAGGCCAAGGCGCTGTACCTGTTCCCGACCAAGGCGCTGGCGCAGGACCAGGTGGCCGAGCTGCTGGACCTCAACCGCGCCGGCGAGCTGGGGGTCAAGGCCTTCACCTTCGACGGCGACACGCCGGGCGATGCGCGCCAGGCCATCCGCCTGCATGGCGACATCGTGGTGTCCAACCCGGACATGCTGCACCAGGCGATCCTGCCGCATCACACCAAGTGGGCGCAGTTCTTCGAGAACCTGGCCTTCGTGGTGATCGACGAGATCCACACCTACCGCGGCGTGTTCGGCAGCCACGTCACCAACGTGCTGCGGCGGCTGAAACGCATCTGCGCCTTCTACGGCGCCAACCCGCAGTTCATCCTGTGCTCGGCCACCATCGGCAACCCGCAGGCGCATGCCGAAAGCCTGATCGAGGACCGCGTGCATGCCATCACCGAGTCCGGCGCACCGACCGGGGACAAGCATGTGCTGCTGTGGAACCCGCCGGTGGTCAACGCCGACCTGGGCCTGCGCGCCTCGGCGCGCTCGCAGTCCAACCGCATCGCGCGCATCGCGATCAAGTCGGGGCTGAAGACGCTGGTGTTCGCGCAGAGCCGGCTGATGGTCGAGGTGCTGACCAAGTACCTGAAGGACATCTTCGACCACGACCCGCGCAAGGCGCCGCGCATCCGCGCCTATCGCGGCGGCTACCTGCCGACCGAACGGCGCGAGGCCGAGCGCGCGATGCGCGACGGCCGCATCGACGGCATCGTCTCGACCTCCGCGCTGGAGCTGGGCGTGGATATCGGCAGCCTGGACGTGGTGGTGCTCAACGGCTATCCGGGCAGCGTGGCGGCGACCTGGCAGCGCTTCGGCCGCGCCGGCCGCCGCCAGCGCGCCAGCCTGGGCGTATTGGTGGCCAGCTCGCAGCCGCTGGACCAGTACGTGGTGCGACACCCGGAGTTCTTCGCCGACGCGCCGCCCGAACACGCGCGCACCGCGCCGGACCAGCCGCTGATCCTGTTCGACCATATCCGCTGCGCGGCGTTCGAGCTGCCGTTCAATGCGGGCGAGGCCTTCGGCCCCATCGACCCGCTGATCTACCTGCAGGCCCTGGCCGAGAGCGAGGTCGTGCACCAGGAAGGCGAGCGCTGGGAGTGGATCGCCGACAGCTACCCGGCCAACGCGGTCAGCCTGCGCTCGGTGGCCGACGGCAACTTCGTGGTGGTCGACAAGACCAACGGCAAGCAGACCATCATCGCCGAGGTCGACTACTCGGCCGCCGCGCTGACCCTGTACGAGGGCGCGATCCACATGGTCCAGTCCACGCCCTACCAGGTCGAGCATCTGGACTGGGAAGGACGCAAGGCCTTCGTCACCCGCACGCACGTGGACTACTACACCGACAGCATCGACTACACCAAGCTCAAGGTGCTGGAGCGTTTCGACGGCGGCCCGGCCGGGCGCGGCGATGCCCACCACGGCGAGGTGCATGTGGTGCGGCGCGTGAGCGGCTACAAGAAGATCCGCTACTACACTCACGAGAACATCGGCTACGGCCCGGTCAACCTGCCCGACCAGGAGCTGCACACCACCGCGCTGTGGTGGCAGCTGCCGCAGGCCACGCTCGGCAAGGCCTTCGCCTCCAAGCAGGACGCGCTGGACGGCTTCCTCGGTGCCGCCTACGCGCTGCACGTGGTCGCCACGGTGGCGGTGATGGCCGACGCGCGCGATCTGCAGAAGGCGGTGGGCAATGGCGATGGCGCATGGTTCGCGCTGGCCGACCAGACCGGCCGCGGCCAGCTGCGCGGCGCCGATGGCACCGAAGGCGTGGTGGAGCTGGAACAGGCCTTCGTGCCCACCGTCTACCTGTACGACAACTTCCCCGGCGGCGTGGGCCTGAGCGAACCGCTGTGGCAGCGCCAGGCCGAACTGGTGCAGCGCGCCGGCGAGCTCGTGCAGCGCTGCGACTGCAGCGCCGGCTGCCCCGCCTGCGTCGGCCCGGTCCTGGCCGCGCACGAGGACGGCAAGGGCGCCTCGCCCAAGACCCTGGCGCTGAAGGTGCTGGCGCTGCTGTCGGACCTGGAAGCGCATGCACGGCGCGAAGCGTCCTTCGACGGCGAAGCGGTGTTCGCGCCGATCGACCCCGCGCCGCAGATGCTGGATGAAGACCGTCCGGCCCGGGAGGCGCGGTCGTGAGCATGAGCCTGGAGCGCCTGCGCGCGCTGCGCAGGCAGGCCGGCGATCCGACGGTCCGGCAGGCGCCTGCGGCGCCGAGCGCCGCGCCTGCTGCTGTTGAAACGGCACAGGACAGTGCCGCCAAGTCCCCTCGACCGTTGATCGCGTCGTCTAGCGCTGCTCCACCACGCGAGAGGCAGCGCGCATTCGACCCATCCGATCGCCCCAGCTCCGCTTCTGCCCACTCCCTTTGCGAAGCAAGGGGAGCTCGAGATCGCGGCGAGCGATTGAGGGGTAGGGGTCAAGCTTTTGATCTTGATCCAAAGTCCACACGCCCGATGCACCTGGGGACACCCTCGACACCCGCCGCCAACGACACCCAACCACCGCGCAGCCTGGACGCCCTGCGCCGACTGATCGCCACCCGCGAACGCAAACCCGGCACGACGCCGGTACCGGCACGCAAGCCGGCCTCACTGGACCGCAGCCTGCCCGGGCGCGAACTCTCGCCCGGCCTGCACCTGATCGAGGCCTTCCTGCCGCAACCCATTCCCCGCGCGGCCCTGTCGCTGGCCTTCGCCAAGCGCCACGAAGAAGCCGTGCATCCGCGCGACCTGCTGTTCTTCGATACCGAGACCACCGGCCTGGCCGGCGGCACCGGCACCCGCGCCTTCATGATCGGCGCGGCGGACTGGCATGTGGACGCCGACGGCGGCGAAGGCCTGCGCGTGCGCCAGCTGATGATCTCCACCATGGCGGCCGAAGCGCCGATGCTGCGCGCCTTCGCCGGCTGGCTGTCGCCGACCACGGTGCTGTCCAGCTACAACGGCCGCTGCTACGACGCGCCGTTGCTGAAGACGCGCTACCGCCTGGCGCGGATGGCCGAGCCCCTGTCCGCGCTCGACCATGTCGATCTGCTGTTCCCCACCCGCCGCCGCTATCGGGGCACCTGGGAGAACTGCCGCCTCGCCACCATCGAGCGCCAGCTGCTGCGCATCGTGCGCCAGGACGACCTGCCCGGCGCCGAGGCGCCGGCCGCGTGGCTGTCGTTCCTACGCGGCGGCAGCGCCGGCAACCTGCGCCGCGTCGCCGAGCACAACCACCAGGACGTGGTCACGCTGGCCCAGTTGTTCCAACGGCTGGTGCAGGCCGAAGCCGACGATCGCGAGGTGCTGTCGTTCGAAGAGGCGCCGTAGCGCGCGACGCGCTCAGCGGCCGAGGGCGCCCATCGACTCGTGCTGCTGCGGGGCCTGCCGCGCCTGCGCGGCCGCCTGCTGCTGCAGGGTTCGGCTCTGCTCGGCCTGGCTGAAGGACTGTTCGACCGGCGCCTGCACCGCCTCCTGCGTGGACACGGACGTGCGCAGATGCGCCGGATCGGCCGGATTGCCCTGCACGGCGAACACGCGTTCGCCGGCGCGGGACTGCGCGCCCTCGATGCTCAGATGCACGCCATCGACCCGGGTCATGCCCGACTCGACGGCCTTGGCGTAGAGGCTGGCGCTCATGCGTTCGCTGGCCGCATCCGGCGTGCGGCCCAGACTGGCATCCAGCCGGGCCACATGCCCCTGGATCTGCTGGAACATCGGGTCCAGCCGCAGATCCGCATGGCCAGGCAGCGGCACGGAGACCGGCTCGACCTCGCCACCGACCTGCCCATGGCGCGCCTCGCGCCCATGGCCCAGCACATCGGCCATGCCGTGGACGACGTTGCGCGGCAGGGCCAGGCCCTGATGCACCAGATGGATGTCGTTGCGGTACTTGTCGATCATCGGCCGATACTCGGCGTAACGCGCCGCGTCCTCGGCGTTGATGATCGAGCCGCCGCCTTCGGGATTGGTCGGCAGGAAGTTGCTGCTGTAGTGCGCGGCGACCCCGACACCGAGCGCCACGCCGAACGGATTGCGCAGATCGGTCAGCACGCGGTGGTCGTTGGCGTAGCCGTGGCCCTTGAGCGCGGCGATGTCCTGCTCGGTCGCGTAGGTGCGAACCTCGCCGTAATGACGGCTGGCGGCGCTCACGAAGTCGGTCGCGCGCACGTGATTGACGACGTCCTGGCCGCCTTCCGGGATGTGCCGCGTCAGGCCCGCCGCGCCGTATGCATCGAAGGTCTCGCCCTTGAGGCCGTACTCGTACGCGGTGATCTGGGCGAGCGTTCCGCCGAGGGAGTGGCCCACGACGATGGGACGCGACGTCAGGTAGCCGCGCGCCTCCAGTCGCTCGTACTCCTCGATGGCGCTGCGAGTGAACGCTGCGGCATCGGCCGCTTGGCTGTTGACGCCAGCGAGGACCATCCCGCCGTCCGCGACGATGCCGTCTTTCACCAGTTGCCGGTCGAACTCTGTCCCGCGATGGGCCACCACCAGTTCGCCCGTTTCGATGTTCTTGTAGAGCGTGCCTTGGTAGCCACTCGGCCGAGAGACTTGATCGACGATGGCATAACGCGCGCCATCGGCGGTCACGCCCTTTTCCCATTCCTCCCGGGGATGAAACTGGTATGCGTCCGCTGCCAGTATCGCTCTCGCTTCCGTCGAGACCGTCATGATCGTTCCTACTTGGTAGAGATGATCAGGGTGAAGAGCTGGTCGCGCACTTCGGGTTTAAAGCGCGACGGCGACTCCTCGCCTGGATATGCGATGCCGCTCCGGTCAGAACTGGCATAGGCACTCCTGGGAAAGTACGCACGGACCTCATGCGCGTGCTGAAGGTCCTCATGCCAGAGGTGGTAGGAAAAACTCGGCGAGTCCGGCTCCTCGCTCTTGAGCAACTTGAACTGCGTTGTCACCAGCGACCAATGGCAGACACCGAGTCCGTAGTAGTCCTCGTCCTTCAGAAGCCCGTCGTAGATCGTGCCGCGATAGGTGCCGTCGGCCTGCTTCGCCAGCTCGACGGGCACCCACTCCAGCAGGCTGGCGCGAGTGCCTGCCATGCCCCCGAGATCGGGACGACAGGCGGGGTCCAGCACTTCGTACTGCATGGCCGCCTTGACCACCTCGAACGGTCCCGGCGCATCCTTGATGGCCACGGTGACCTCGTACGCCGTGGGATGCGGATTGCGGTGGATGACCGGCTTCGGGGGCTGGTTGTCCTTGACGTCCACATGGGTGCGCGGGACTTGGCTTTGCATGGGCGTGGATCCACAGGCGGTGGCGACAAGCGCCAGAAGAAGGCCGGGCGCGATGACCGATGCGGATTTCATGGGCAGCGTCCTTGGCGACGAGGAGATCGGCCTGCTCCGAGCAGGCAGGCCGATCTAAGCGCACTTCTGGGGCGACTTCAACCTGCGCCGGGGCGCGTGTCGGGCCCCGGCCCGGCGGCGCCCTGCACGCATTTTCGCCAAGGCGGCGGCACCGACGACCCGCACTGCGTCGCCGCGCGCAGCCGCCCCAGGGCGGGCACGCGCATACGCCAGGTCTGGCGTCCTCCTGCGCAAAGAAGCCAAACCGAACTCGGGCCCGCCGAATCACAGCCCCGCACGAGCGATGGCATCCGCAGCGCATGGCCAGCTGACAAATTGGTCACTTAGCTGAACACGCCTCGGGTTGGCGCTAGACTGCGCCGCAGCAAGCATCTGGCCCTCCCCGCCAGCGAATCACACTCGCTCCTCGGGGATTGCACATGAAGACTTCCGCAGGCCTGCTGGCCCTGCTGCTCTGCCTCGGCGCCGCGCGCGCCGCCGCGCACACGCCTTATCTGGCGCCCAGTACCTTCTCGCCTCAGCCCGGCCAGACCATCGCGGTCGATGCCGCCTTCGCCGAAATGTTCTTCGTGCCCGAGGCAGCTTTCGACCAGACCACGCTTTCCGTCACCTCGCCGGACGGCAGCGTCGCCCCGTTCGAGCGGACGGTGACGATGAAGACGCGGGTCGCGGCCGAGCATACCCTGCCCAAGATCAGCGGCACCTATCGCCTGGACAGTGGGCTGCGCCACGGCGCGACCTTCCGAGTCTGGGAGGTGGACGGCAAGCAGGAATCCAGCCGTGACGCGCAGGCGCCCATCCCCGCCGGGGCCAAGGTGTTGTCCAACTTCCAGGCGCTGACCCGGGCCGAGGCCTATGTCACCGTCAAGGCGCTGGATCGCCGGGTGCTGGCCGCGCGCGGGCAGGGTCTGGAGTTCGTCGTATCGACCCATCCCAATGACCTGTACGTGGGCGAGTCGTTCGCGTTCTCCGTGCACTACGACGGCAAGCCGCTGGCCCACCAGGCCATCGAAGTCACCGAGGCGGTATGGACCTCGGACCGCGAGCCCGAGGTCGTCACGCTGACCAGCGATGCGCAGGGGCGGGTCGTGCTGCCGCTCAAGCGCGCCGGGACCTGGGTGGCGCTGGCCCGCCATCGCACGCCGGCCCCCGCCGGTGCGCCAGTGGCCGAGTACAGCAACAGCTACACGCTGACCTTCCGCGTCCTCAATCCCTGACCTGCCTCGAGACCACCCCCATGAAGACCCGCCTGCTGACCGGCGCCTGCCTGTGCGCGCTGCTGGCTCCGATGCTGTGCCATGCCCAGCACAGCGCAACACCCCGTCCGCTTGTCGGCGGACACGGCGAAGACGTCCAGCGCTTCATCGCCCAGCACACCGAGAACGGCGAGCAGCGCCTGACCTGGGAGGCGTTCGACGCCTTCCGTCGCGCGCGCTTCGATGCCACCGACGGCAACCATGACGGCGTGCTGGACGAGGCCGAGTACGTGGCCGAATTCGCCGCGCGCACGCGGCAGCAGCAAGCGCAGGAGTACCAGGACGCGCTCAGGCAGACCGACGTCCGCTTCAGGAGTCTGGATACCGACCAGGACGGCGCGATCAGCCGCGCCGAGTTCGACGCGGCCGGCGCGCAATCCTGGACGGCCGGGCAACGCGCGCTCAGCGCGCTGGACGCGCCCGGCGTGTTCCCTGCCGAGGAGCGCGCGGCGCGGCGCAATCGCCGCGCCATGCCCAGCAGCCACACTGCCGAGGGCTTCCTGGCGCTCTACGACACCGATCTGGATGGTCTGGTCGGCCGCCAGGAGTTCGACCTGGTGCGTGCCGCGCAGTTCGAGCGCGGCGACCGCGATGGCGACGGCCGGCTTTCGGCGCAGGAGTACCGCGAGGAATTCAAGGCGCGCCTGGATGCGCACCTGGCCGCCCTTCCGGTCGATGATGGCCGTCAGACCCGGGTGCGCTTCGGCGTGCTGGACAAGGACAAGGATGGCCGCATGACCTTCGAGGAGTACCAGGTCTCGGGCAAGCGCACCTTCGACCTGGTCGACCGCAATCACGACGGCGTGGTGGATCTGGCCGACGCCAGGCTGCCGGCGCCGCCACGTCCGCCGCGCCCGGCGGCACCCGCTGCCGCGCCCGAGCCGTCCTGAGCCAACGCGCCTCACCGACCGTCAGGTCGGGGCCGTGATGCGCGTACGCCGTACGCGCGTCGGGGTCCTTCCATGTCTTGCCCATGCCCGTGGCGCCGCCATGGGTATGCCACCGCTCGCCACCGCCACGCCCCGCGACCGATCGCGCCGCAGCCAGAACCGCCGCAAGGCGCCCCTTTTCCTCTGACTGTGGAGCCCTCCCATGAAACCCTCCCCCCGCGTGCTGGCGATGGCCATCGCCTCGTGCCTCGCCCTGCCCAGCCTGGCCGCCACACCGGCCGACGCCGATGATCCTCAGACCCTGGACACCATCGCGGTGAAGGCCAAGCGCGAGAAACAGCGCTCGACCAACCAGAACGTCGTCCAGATGGACGCGGCGCAGCTGCAGCAGGAACAGGCCGAGAGCATGGAGGACATCGTGCGCTACATCCCGGGCGTGAGCATCGCCGACATGGGGCGCTTCGGCGAGAACGGCTTCAACATCCGCGGCCTGGAAGGCGACCGCGTGGCCATGACCATCGATGGCCTGTCCATGGCCGAAGGTCTGGAGACCGCGCGCAGCTACGAGTTCTTCCGCGCCGGCCGCGGCGGCGTGGACGTGGATTCGCTCAAGAGTGTGGAGATCATCAAGGGTGCCGACTCGATCACCGCCGGCAGTGGTGCCCTGGGCGGCGCGGTGGTGTTCACCACCAAGGACCCGTACGACTACCTCAAACCGCAGGGCAACGACACCTACCTCGGCTTCAAGGCGGGCTATACCGGCTACAACGACCAGAAGCTGGGCTCGATCAGCTTCGCCAACCGCACCGGCATCGTCGAATCGATGCTGCTCTACACCCGGCGCAAGGGCCACGAAGCCGAAGGCTGGTACGACAGCACCGCCGTCAGGACCGGCAGCGCGCGGCGCACCCCCGACCCGATCGATCACGACAGCACCAACCTGCTGGGCAAGGTCGATGTCGTGATCAGCGATGCGCATCGCCTGGGCGTGGTCTATGAACGCAATCGCGTGGACAACCTGGTGAACAACCTGTCCCGGGTCAGCGCGCCGAGCTACCTGCAACGCTGGGGCGACGATCACAACGACCGCGACCGCTACGGCCTACGTTACCTCTGGACCGCCAACGCCGCCGGGTTCGACACGCTGGAGCTGCAGGCTGATCGCCAGCAGACCCAGAGCCGTGGCATCACCCGGATCGTCACCGGTTCGGGCATGTCGTCCACGCCAGCGACGAGCAAAAGCACGCGTTGCACGCTCGCGGTCACGTGCTGGCGTGCGGAGAACCGCCACACCGACCAGACCCTGGATCGGGTGTCCTTGAACCTGGACAAGCAGTTCGGCGCCGGCGTCGCCCAGCACCGCCTGGCCTATGGGGCGGCCTGGCAGCAGCGCGCGGTGGATTTCTCCGCCATCGATTACCGCTGGAACAACACCGGTGCGCTCGACACGGCGACCGTGGACCCCTCACAGGTCCCCAAGACCGATGCCGACACCTGGAACCTGTTCCTGCGCGACCGCCTCGGCCTGCATGGGGACAAGCTGCAGCTCACCCTGGGCGCGCGTTACGACCACTATCGCTATTCGCCACGCCTGTCCGAGACCTTCGTCGATCCCACCGGGACCGTGCGCGAGGTCACCTTCTCCGCGCCCACCTGGCAGACCGGCATCAGCTACGCCTTCCTGCCCGAACACACCTTGTGGTTCCAGGCCGGACGCGGCTTCCGCGCACCCACCACCGGTGAAATGTATGCGCCCACCAGCACCACCGAGCTGACCGTGGCGAGCACCGGCCAGACCGTCTCGGTGCCCACCATCGCCGCCAACCCCGACCTGAAGGCGGAGAAGAGCCTGAATATGGAACTGGGCTGGCGCTGGGAGACCGCCAGGGTGTTGCTGGGCGTGTCGGTGTTCCGCGACCGCTACGACGATTTCATCGACACCCTCGCCAGCACGATGAATGCCGAGACCCAGTATCGGAGCTGTAACCGTGGTGTGTGCACCGTGCGCAACGGCTACAGCGTCACCTCCACGGTCAACGTCGGCCAGGCCGTGATCAAGGGCGCCGAGCTGGAAGGGCTGTGGCGCCTGGACGACCACTGGCTGCTGCGCGGCGCGTGGACCCACAACCAGGGCGAGCTGCACAACGGCACGCCGCTGAACGCGATCAACCCAGACCGTGGCGTGGTGGGGCTGAGCTGGCAGGGCCTGGACAACCGTGTGCGCGTCACCGGCAACCTGACCCATTCGCTGGCCAAGAAGCGCGCGGACGTGGCCGAGACCAGCACGGTTTCCGGCGGCACCGCCGAGCCGTTCCTGAGCGATGCCTACACCGTGTTCGACCTGTTCGGCAGCTATCGCATCAACGACCACGTGCGCCTCAACGCCGGCGTCTACAACCTGTTCGACGCGCGCTATTACCAATGGGCACGGATCCGCAACGTGACCCGCGGCGATTTCCCCCTGTACGGCTATGCCACCGACGCGGGCATCGGCCGCTACAGCGAGCCGGGCCGCAACGTGCGCTTCACGGTCTACGTGGACTTCTAAAGGCCTGCAGCGCACGGCGCGCACGCCGCGCGGGAGGGCCTTGCATCACGGCCCGGGCATCTTTGCCTTGCATGCACTAGGCAAAGCGCCCGGGCCAGCGACCGGTCGCGCCCAGCACCAGATGCGGCACGCCGTCGGAGGTCTTCTGCGGCGATCGCCCGTGCGCATCGACCGTGGCGCGCACCAGGCTGCGCAGGTTGGAGAAACTGGCGAACCGCACCGTATCCACCGGCGCATCGAGCCTGATCTCGATCCGGAACAAGTCGCCGACGGCAGACAACGTCACGACGCGGCCGGTGAAAGGCTGCCCCAGGTAGCGCCCATGCACCCGCGCGTTCAAGTCCAGGGCGGGCAGCCCTTGCTGCCGCGCCAGACGCGCATGCAAGGTGTTCCAGTCCTTCGCGCCGTGCTGGGCGGCGATCGCCTCCAGCGCCTGGGCATGACGGATCGCCGTCCCCTGCGCCTGCAGCGCCAGGCGCAACGCCTTGGCCTGGCGTTTGGCTTCGACGAGGGTCAGGGTCATGGCGTCCCCTCGCGGGTCGCATCGCCAACCGGACCTCGCCCACGGCGCAGACGCCAGACGACAAACACGGCGCACAGCAGCATCGCGTCCGCCAACGGAAACGCCCACCACAGCGCGCGGCTGCCCCACGCCGCGACGCAGATCAGGACCAGTGCCGGCGTGAGCACCCAGGGCTTGAGCAGCGTGAGCAGCGCCGCCTCGCGCGCCCTGCCCGCCGCCTGGACGGACAGCGCCAATACCAGCAGCGGCCCGGAGCAGACGTAGAACAGCAGCTGTGCGTGCAGGATTCTGGCGACGTCGTGGGCGACCTCGCGCGAGGGGGTGAACCACCACCCCAGCTCGGCACCGCCGGCCAGCAGCACGACCGCCACGCACAGGCACCAGGCCGCGGCGGCGACCATGCCCAGACGCACGCACGCCGTGGCGCGCTGCGGGAGGCCCGCGCCCAGGTTATGGCCCACGATCGTCTGCACCGCCAGCGCCATGGCCATCTGCACCAGGAAGGCCAACCCCATCAGGCGGGTCACGATGCCATAGGCCGCCAGCGTCGTCTCGCGATCCGGCGCCGTGCGCAGCGCCAGGATCACCGTCGCCGACACCACGACGGTGCCCAGCAGCCCCAGGCTGACCGGCAGGCCCAGCAGCAGCATGCTGCGCCAGGCCTGCGCGGGAATCGCGCCGGGTCGCGGGGGCGTCGGCAACCCCCGCACCGCGCGCCGGCGTGCGGCGACCAACAGGACCAATCCCACGGCCTGCGCCAGCAGCGTGCCGAGCGCGGAACCGGCCACGCCCAGGCCGCACCCTGCGATCAGCACCGCGTTGGCCGCGATGTTGACCAGGTTCATCACGACCGAAAGCCGCGCGATCAGGGCGGCGCGGCCCTCGGTGCGCGAGGCGTCGGCGTAGACGCCGAGCAGCAGCTGCAAGGGCGCGGCCAGCGCGATGACGCGCAGGTAGTCGTGACTCAGCTGTGCCACCCGCGTGCCACCGCCTGCCAGCGCCGCCGCAAGCGGCCTGCCGCACACCAGGAACAGCGCCATCAGCCCGAAGCCGATGACCACGGCCAAGGCCCGCGCCGCGCGCAGGTCGTCGGCCGCTGCGGCGTGTTGCCCGGCACCCAGGTGGCGGGCCATGCGGCTGGACAGGCCACCGCCCACCAGCGCGGACAGCGCCGTGGTCAGCATGACCAAAGGAAAGAGCGCGCTGACGGCCGCCAGTGCGTCGGGGCCGACAAAGCGCCCGACGAAGACGCCATCGACCGCATTGAGCAGGCCGCCCAGCGACAACACGATCGCCATCGGCAGGGCGTTGGAAACGAATAGACGGCCAACCGGCGCCGTCAGGAACGGCTGCGCCGCTCCGGCTTGCTGGGCGTGTCGGGACGACATCGCTCACTCCTCATCTGAGGCATTTCGATGGAGGTGGGCGCTTGCGTTGCCCACCTGCGAAATGCTTCGAGGGTGAGGGTTCACTGCTTCGGGGCTTCACCGTGACATGGCGTCAGCAAGCGGCCGGTGCCCGAGACCGGCGCGCATCTTACCCGACAAGCCGCCGCCGCTGTCGCGGCGAAGCGGATGGAAGCCGCTGCGGGACGCTGGTTCATGCCCGAGGGCTGACGAGGACGGCCCCTGAGCGTGCCGCTCAGGTAGATCGCTCCAAGCTTCGATTCGCGACGCGTTCCGTCGCCGCTGCTCGCCTCACTGACGGGATGCCGGCCTGCAGCGTCTGCTTCGCTCTCACCGTCGCCGTGGCCCAGCGA
This sequence comes from Pseudoxanthomonas sp. SORGH_AS_0997, assembly GCF_031453535.1. Classification (NCBI taxonomy): domain Bacteria; kingdom Pseudomonadati; phylum Pseudomonadota; class Gammaproteobacteria; order Lysobacterales; family Lysobacteraceae; genus Pseudoxanthomonas; species Pseudoxanthomonas sp. SORGH_AS_0997. The sequence continues at coordinate 3,585,402 of NZ_JAVIZI010000001.1, read as the reverse complement.
GTGCCGAGACCGGCCGCGGTGCCGCGATTCGAAGAACCCGGAAAGCATTCGGCACCCGCATCATGCGGGTGCCGAAGCCTCGTTCACGACCCGCCCGCTTCTCGCACCAAGCACTCAGCCGTCGATGGGCTGGGCGAGGCCGCTCTGGAGGGTCTGGTTGATGATGAGCTCCGCCTCGCGTTGCGCGCGTGCGCTGGCGGCGGCCTGCTGTTTGCCCAGCACGGCCTGCTGCTGGCCCAGCGCCTCCTGCTGGCGGGACAGCTCGGCCATCTCGCGTTGCATGGCCGGGTCGTCCATTTCCGCGCGGGCCTTCTCGGTGGCGCGGTGGGCGTCCTCGATGGCCTTGCGTGCGGCGGCGCTGTCGCCGCCGGCCAGGCTCAGCTGCGCCTCGCGCACAGCGAGATCACCCAGGCGACTGCCGATCTCGCCCATGCGCCCGCCGATGCGGCCCTGCCGTTCGCCCAGCGCGCCCTGTTGCTCGCCAAGCTTGCCCTGGGCCTCGCCAATGCGAGAGGTCTCGGCATACACCGCCTTGAAGCGCGACAGGGTGGCCGCGTCGCGGATCACGTAGCTCTTGCCGGCGCGACGCACGAACAGCACGCCCTTGCCGTCGTCCAGCGCGCGCGCCCGGCGCAGATCTTCGGAAGACCCGCTCATCGTGCTCTCATTGCCCTGCACCAGCACGTAGGCGTCGCGGCTGGCGTCATGCGACTGGTGGAACAGGCCCCGGGTGCTGAACGCCGTGGCCGGCGGCTTGGGCGGGGCCGGCGGCGCAGGAACCGCGTCTGCCGGCGGCGCGGGCGGCGGCGGCGGCGGCGGAGCGGGAGGCGCCAGCAGGGCACGCATGCCGGCCGCCCGGGCCGCAGGTGCCGCGGGCGCGGCGGCGGCGGCCGGTTGCGCGGCGGCAGCGGGCTTGGCTTCGGCTACCGGCGTCTGCGGGGCCGGCGCGGCCGCCACCAGCCGCAGCGGAGTGACGCCGGCCACCGCAACACCGGCCAGGATCAGGGCCGCGCCGATGCGCGGGAAGGAGTGTGTGTTCTGCAGCATGAGCAGTCTCCGTTTGAGGCTGAGGAAGGACGGCGATGCACTGGCCAGGCCCGCGCCCGGTCTCGGCGCGACGCCGAGGCGGACCAGCAGGCGGCCGTAATCGCCGCGACAGTGACGGTTGCCGGCGATCACCGCGGCATCGACGGCGGCCTCGCGGGCCACGCCGTATTCGCGCACCGCGTAATGCACCAGCGGATGGAAGAAGGCCACGTGCTGGGCCAGCGCGGGCAGCAGGCCCCACCACAGGTCGCGGCGACGCAGGTGGACCAGCTCGTGGGTGAGGGCCATGTCCAGCTCGTCGTCGCCGATGCGGGCGGCTTCGCGCGTGGGCAGCAGCAGCACCGGGCGCAGCACGCCGACCAGCTGCGGCGAGCTGATCTGGCGCGACAGCCGCAGCGGCGGTGCGGTGCGCAGGCCGTGGGCCTCGGCCGCCAGGCGCAGGGCGCCGGACAGCACCGCGTCGTCGCAGGGATGCGAGGCGCGCACCAGCGCGCGGCTCGCGCGCCAGGCCAGCGCCGTGCGCAGGCCCATCACGACGATCCCGGCCAGCCACAGCGCCAGCAGCACCGTCTGCCAGGTCGGCAGCGTCCACAGCGGCGCGCTGATGGGCACAGAAGCAAGCGGCGCGACCGGCGCGAGAACGAGCGGCGCGGTCGCTTCGGTCGCAGGCATGAGGACGGCCGATGCGCTTGCGGCGGCCGGCAGCCACGGCAGCTCCAGCGGCGCGGCGACCAGGCCGATCACCGCCTGCAGCGCCACCGTCCACCACAGCCAGCATTGCGTGGACGCCGGCAGGCGCGGCAGCGCGCGGCACAGCGCCCACACCAGCGCGACCAGCAGCGCGGTCTGCACGCTGGTCGTGGCCAGGCGCGTGATCAGTTCCGAGGCGAAGGCGTCCATGCTCAGCCCCCCTTGCGCTGCGACTGCAGCTTGGCGACCAGCGCCTCGAGTTCGGCCAGCTCATCGTCGCTGACCTCGCTGCGCTGGGACATCCACGCCACGAACGGCGAGACCGAGCCCTGCAGCGTCTTCTCCACGAAGCTCTGCACCGCGCCCTGGACCACCGCGTCCTGGCCGGCCGTGGCGGCGTAGCGGTACACGCCGTCGACCTGCTTGCGCCGCAGGTAGGCCTTGGTGCGCAGGCGCTCCATCATGGTCAGGACGGTCGAGCGCGCCAGCCCGCGCGCCTCGCCGAAGCCAGCGGCCACCTCGCCTACCGTCGCTTCGCCCTGCTCGCCGATGTACTGGAGCAGCGCCAGCTCCTGGTCCCCGATGCTCTTGCGGCGCATGGCCGTCTCCGGTTGCCTACATTTGTAGTCAACCTAGCCATGACGACAACTGTAGTCAACCCTGCCGGAGGTCATGGCCGACGAACGGCCGTGGGGGGGTTAGGTCTCTAAGGGAACAGTCGGCACGATGTTCGGGTAGATCCGCTCCAGGTGCGGCTCGCCGCCCTTCTCCAGGTCGGGCATCAGATAGCCGTTGACCGGCTGGGAGCGGTTGACCCACAGTGCGTAGTACAGGTGATCGGCGCGCTCGTCGCCGGTGTTGGGGTGCAGCAGGATGGTCAGGCCCAGGCTGTTCAACTGCAGCCACGGCACCACCACGGGCAGCAGGTCGTTGGTGAAGCCGAAGTAGAACGATGGGGTGACGTGCGGGCCGCGCGGCTCCAGGTTCCAGTTGCCCAGCTCCACCGGGAAGCGCTCGGCGGTCCAGCGGCGGATCAGCGCGGCCTTCTCGTAGGTGTCCTCGTCGAAGTAGATATGCGCGTGATAGCTCTTCACGTCGGTATAGGCGCGCGGCCTGGCCGGCAGCGTCTTCTCGCCGGGCCGGATGCTGCGCGGACGCGGCGTAGGCTCGGCGGCGGTGTGCTCGCCCCAGGGGCTCTTGCCCGCGTCCGGCGGCGGCACGAGGGCGCGGAAGCCGGGCTTGCCCGGCGCGGTGAAATTTTCGCCAGCCGCCGGCGCCGCCGCGGCGCCCTGTGCCGACAGCGCCAGCCCACCGGCGGCCAGCGCGCTCGCGCCGATCAGGCGCCGCCGCGCCGGCGACAGCAGATCGGCCCAGTCCTGATCCTGCGGCGTGTTGCGCACCAGGCGCCCGTGGCGGTCCACCAGGCGGTGGGCGTGTTCCTCATCCTGCGGGCGCAGGGCGTCGTCGTGCGTGGCAGACATCGTGCAGGTCCAGGGCTTGTGCACGCACCCCATGCGTGCTTCGCGGCCATGGTAGGCAGCGCATCGGACCGCCCGATATGGCGATCGCGCATGAGCTCATGCGTTGGGCATGCCCAAGTCGTCGCCTCCAAGTTGCCTTGAGTCCGGGCGGCTTGAGCTCGGCTCATTCAAGTCAGACTGAAGATCGACCCTGCATCGCGAAGCCCGATCCGGGCGAGTGGAGGAGCGACCCGCCGCTCAACACCCCAGAAAGCGCAGCCCCACCCCTGGCTCGGTCGCCAGGTACTTCGGCGCCAGCGCCGAATCGCCGAGCTTGGCGCGCAGCTTGCCGACCAGCACGCGCAGGTAGTGGGTGTCCTCGGTGTGGGTGGGGCCCCAGACCTCGCGCAGCAGCTGCGGCTGGGTGACCACGCGGCCGGCGTTGGCCACCAGCAGCGATAGCAGGGCGAACTCCTTGCGGGTCAGCACCACGGGGGCGCCGTCCAGGTGCACTTCGCGGCGGACCAGGTCGATGTGCAGGTGGCCGTCGTCGAACAGCGGCGGCGCGCTGGCGTCGGCCACCACGTGCTGGCGCAGCAGGCCGCGCACGCGCGCCATCAGCTCCTGCGTGCCGAAGGGCTTGGTGACGTAGTCGTTGGCGCCGCCGTCGAGCGCGGCGACCTTCTCGCTCTCGGCGGCGCGCACGCTGAGCATCAGCACCGGCACCTGGCTCCACTGGCGCAGCTGCGCCAGCACTTCGTGCCCATCCAGATCGGGCAGGCCGATATCCAGGATCACCAGGTCCGCGCCCTGCGTGGCCAGCGTCTCCAGGCCGGCGCGGCCATCGGCCGCCTGCAGCACCACGTAGCCCTGCGCCCGCAGGGAGATGTCGAGGAAGCGGCGGATCTGCGCTTCGTCGTCGATCACCAGCACGCGCGCGGGCGTGGTGGGGGGTTCAGTCGTCGTCGGCATCGTTGCGGGGCGGTGGCTGCAGCAGCGGCAAGGTGATGCGGATCAGCGTACCGCGCCCATCCTGACCGGGAAGTGCCTCCACGCTGCCGCCGTGCGCGCCGATCATGCCCTGGCAGATGGTCAGCCCCAGGCCGGTGCCGTGGCGGCCACGGTCGCCGCGCTCGACGCTGTAGAACATGTCGAAAATGCGCGCGCGCTCGTCCTCGGGGATGCCCGGGCCACGGTCGGCCACATCGATGCGCAGGCCGCCGGGCGCCAGCTGGGCCGACACGCGCACCGCTTGGTCCGGTGGGGAGAACTTGGCCGCGTTCTCCAGCACGTTGAACACCGCCTGCTCGACCAGCGCCGGATGCACCCACAGCATCGGCAGCTCCGGCGCCAGCGCGGTCTCCACGCGCACGCCGGGCTGGTAGCGCTGCAGCCGGCGCACGGCCGAACCGATCAGCTCGTCCACGCCGATCCAGTCCCGGTTGAGGGTCAGGCCGGTGTGGCCCAGGCGGGTCATGTCCAGCAGGTTCTGGATGTAGCGGTCCAGGCGCTCACCTTCGGTGAGGATGGTGTCCAGCAGCGCGCGCCGGTCCTCGACCGGCATGGCCTGGCCGTAGCCGGACAGGCTGCTGGCCGAGCCGATCATCGCCGCCAGCGGCGAGCGCAGGTCGTGGCTGACCGAGGACAGCAGGGCCGAGCGCAGGCGCTCGGTCTCGCCGCTCATGCGGGCATTCTCCAGGTCGCCGACCAAGCGCGTGCGCAGGGCGGCCTGGGCGATGTCCTCCACCATGGCCTCGGCCAGGCGGCGGCGCTCCAGCCCCGGGGGCGAGGGATCGTCCATGCGCAGCCCGGCCACGCCGATGGTGGTGCGCTCGCCGGCGGTCATCGGCACGAACCACCAGCCCGCGCCGGCCAGGGTGTCGGTATGCCGGCCGCTGGGCGCGCCGTGGCGCTGGGTCCAGGCCGCGGCGGCATGGTCGGTGTCGCCCAGCGCGGCGGTGGGCGCGGCCTCGACCTGCTCGCCCACGCGCAGCCAGGCCTGCGCATCCAGCGCGCGCTCCAGCGCGCGGCGCCCGGCCTGCAGCACCTGGCCCAGGTCGGCCGCCGTGGACAGCTCACGCCCCAGCTGCTGCATCGCCGTGGCGTGGCGGTTGGCCGCCGCCAGCGCCAGTACCTGCATGCGCAGGCGCGAGGCCAGGCGCCCGGCCACCAGCGCGGCGGCCAGGAACAGGAACACCGTCACCACGCCCTGCTCGGCGCTGATGTGCAGGGTGAAGCGCGGTTCGATGAAGAAGAAGTTGTAGGCCAGGAAGCACAGCACGGCGCTGAGCACCGCCGCGGCCATGCGCGTGCGCGCGGCCACCACCACCACCGCGACGATGAACACCATCGACAGGTCGTCCAGCCCGACCCAGCGCTGCGCGATCCAGGCCAGCGCCACCGCGGCGACCGTCGCCAGCAGCGAGAAGCCGGCATCGTGCCGGCTCAGCCGCTGCGGCAGCGCATGCAGGCTGCGCCGCGCCCGGGCGCGCGCGGCCGGCGTGCTGACGATGTTGATCTCCAGGTGCGCGCCGCGCTGGATCAGTTGCTGGGTCAGGGTGCGGTTGACCATGCGCGCCAGCGGCCGCTCGCGGGTGCGGCCCAGCACCAGGGTGGACACGCCCGTATGGCCGGCGTGGTCGAGCAGGGCGTCGGCGATGTTGGGGCCGTGCAGCAGTTCGGCCTCGCCGCCCAGGCGGCGGGCCAGGGCGAAGGCGCGGTCGATCTCCTGCTGGCTCTCGGCATCGAACCCGCGCCGCTGTACGGTGACCACGGTCCACGGCGCGCCGCGGCGTTCGGCGATGCGCCGGGCCACGCGCACCAGGTATTCGCTCTGGCCGCCGCCGTCGATGGCCACCAGCACGCGCCGGCGCACGGGCACGCCGGCCTGGCCGCGCGCGGCGGCGTCCTCGCGCAGCGCGTTGTCCACGTGCTCGGCCGCGGTCTGCATGGCCAGCTCGCGCAGCGCGGTCAGGTTGGACGGCGAGAAGAACGCCTGCAGCGCCTGCGCCGCCTGGTCGGGCAGATAGACCTTGCCCTGCTGCAGGCGTTCGACCAGCTCGCGCGGCGGGATGTCCACCAGCACGATGTCGTTGAGCCGGTCGAACACCGCATCGGGCACGGTCTCGGACACGCGCACGCCGGTGATGCGCAGCACCATGTCGTTGAGGCTTTCCAGATGCTGGACGTTGATCGTGGTCCACACGTCGATGCCGGCATCGAGCAGTTCGACCACGTCCTGCCAGCGGCGCTCGTGGCGGCTGCCCGGCGCGTTGCGGTGCGCCAGCTCGTCCACCAGCACCAGGGCCGGCTTGCGCGCCAGCAGCGCGTCCAGGTCCATCTCCTCCAGCACCCGGCCCTGGTACTCGACGCGCTTGCGCGGCTGCTGCGGCAGGCCTTCGGCCAGGGCGGCGGTCTCGCTGCGGCCATGGGTCTCCACGATGCCGACCACCAGATCGGTGCCGCGCCGGAGCTGCTCGCGCGCGCGGCCGAGCATGGCGTAGGTCTTGCCCACACCGGGCGCCGCGCCGAGGAACACGGTGAGCTGGCCGCCATGCTCGCGTTGCAGCCCCTCGATGAGGGCGTCGGCCTGGCGGGTGCGGGGGTCGGTCATGGGGAGATTTTGCTTGGGTTGCTTTGGGTTTTGGTGGGTTGGAGCGCTTTCGATCTGCGCGGAGCCAAGCGCCGGCACGGGGCACCAACCTGAAATCCGTCATTCCCGCGAACGCGGGAAATCCAGGGACTTTGCGCTTTTGCCCTTGCCTTGGGCTCCCTTATTCCACGTCAGTACCCCGCGAAGCTTTTGATCCGCGGTCTGCCGCTGGGAGGTGCGCCGCATGCTCAAAGCGAGAAGCAACGTCCCTGGATTCCCGCTTTCGCGGGAATGACGGATTTGGGGGAGCCGACGCCAATGACGGATGGGGGGGAGCCGACGCCGGCCTCGATCTCAGCGCTTGGAGGCGTCCTCCAACGCCAGGTTCAGCGCCACCACATTCACCCGCGGCTGCCCGAACACGCCGAACTGTTTGCCGGTCGTATGCGACTTCACCAACGCAGCCACCGTCTCCACCGGCAAGCCGCGCGCACGGGCCACGCGGGCGATCTGGATGCGCGCCGCGGCCGGCGAGATGTCCGGGTCCAGCCCGCCACCGGACTGGGTCACCAGGTCCGAAGGCACCTGCGCGGGTGTCACTCCCTCGCGCGCGGCGACCTGCGCGATCGCGTCGTCCACGCGCTTGATCGCGTCGGGATTGCTGCGCGCCTGGTTGCTGCCGGCGGCCGACATCGGGTCGTACTTGGCCGCCGAGGGGCGCGGCTGGAACCACTGATCGCCGGCGAACGGCTGCGCCACCAGCGCCGAGCCGATCACGGTGTCGCCGCGCCGCAGCAGGCTGCCGGTGGCCTGCTCGGGAAACGCCACGCGCGCCAGGCCCGTGCCGATCAGGGCGTACAGCAGCCCCATCACCAGCAGCGCGACCAGGGACAACACCAGGGCCGGCCGCCACGCGGCGCGGTCCTGCAGAACGTGGGAAGACATGGCAGCTCCTTTTCCGGAAGGGCGGGACATCAGGGTCTGGGCGAGGTCGACGCGGCTCATGCGCCCACCACCGCGGCCAGGACGAGATCGATCAGCTTGATCGCCACGAACGGCAGCACCACGCCGCCCACGCCGTAGATCAGCATGTTCCGGCGCAGCAGCACGGTGGCCGTGGCCGGGCGGAAGCGCACGCCGCGCAGGGCCAGCGGGATCAGCGCCGGGATCACCACCGCATTGAAGATCAGCGCCGCCAGCACCGCATTGCGCGGGCTGGACAGGTGCATCACGTTCAAGGCCGCCATCGAGGGAATCGTCGCGGCGAACAGCGCCGGCAGGATGGCGAAGTACTTGGACACGTCGTTGGCCAGCGAGAAGGTGGTCAGCGCGCCGCGCGTGATCAGCTGCTGCTTGCCCACTTCCACCACCGCCAGCAGCTTGGCCGGATCGCTGTCCAGGTCGACCATGTTGCCGGCCTCCTTGGCGGCCTGGGTGCCGGAGTTCATCGCCAGGCCCACGTCGGCCTGGGCCAGCGCCGGGGCGTCGTTGGTGCCGTCGCCGACCATGGCCACCAGCCGCCCGCCGGCCTGCTCGGCGCGGATGCGGGCGAGCTTGTCCTCGGGGCGGGCCTGGGCGATGTAGTCGTCCACGCCGGCCTCGGCGGCGATGGCCGCGGCGGTGAGCGGGTTGTCGCCGGTGATCATCACCGTCTTGATGCCCATCGCACGCAGCTGGGCGAACTTCTCCTTGATGCCGTGCTTGACCACGTCGGACAGCTCGATCACGCCCAGCACGTGCCGGCCTTCGGCCACCACCAGCGGGGTGGCGCCGCCGCGCGCGACCTGCTCGACGCGGCCGGCCAGTTCGGAAGGCACGCTGCCGCCCAGCGCGGTCACGTAGGCGGCGATGGCATCCACGGCGCCCTTGCGGATCGCGCGACCGGCCACGTCCACGCCGGACATGCGGGTCTGCGCAGTGAAGGCCAGGTACTCGGCCTGGTCGGGCTCGGTGGCGGTGCAGCCCTGCTCGCGCGCCAGCCGCACGATCGACTTGCCCTCCGGCGTCGGGTCGGCCAGCGAGGACAGCAGCGCGGCCTCGCGCAGCTGGGTCGCGTCGATGCCGGCCAGGGTGTGGAAGTGCGTGGCCTGGCGATCGCCGTGGGTGATGGTGCCGGTCTTGTCCAGCAGCAGCACGTCCAACGTCGCCCGCAACTTCCACCGCCTTGCCGGACTTGGCCAGTACGTTGGCCGCCAGGGCGCGGTTCATGCCGGCGATGCCGATGGCCGGCAGCAGGCCGCCGATGGTGGTCGGGATCAGGCACACCAGCAGCGCGATCAACAGCAGCGGGTCGACGCGCACGCCGACGAACGCACCGATGGCCGGCAGCGTGGCGACCACGATCAGGAAGGTCAGCGTCATCGCCGCCAGCAGCAGGGTCAGGGCGATCTCGTTGGGCGTCTTCTGTCGGTTGGCGCCTTCGACCAGGGCGATCATGCGGTCCAGGAAGCTGTTGCCCGGCTCGGCGGTGACCTTCACCACGATCTCGTCGGTCAGCACCTTGGTGCCGCCGATCACGCCGCTGCGGTCGGTGCCGGCCTCGCGCAGCACCGGCGCCGACTCGCCGGTGACCGCGGCCTCGTTGATGGTCGCCAGGCCGCGCACGATCTCGCCGTCGGCCGGGATCTGCTGCCCGGCTGAGACGATCACCAGATCGCCCGGGCGCAGCTGCGCGGCGGGCAGGCTGCGTTCGCTGGCATGGCCCTGGATGGCATCGACCTTGCGCGCGATCAGGTCCTGGCGCGCGGTGCGCAGCGAGGCGGCCTGGCCGCGGCCGCGCGCCTCGGCGATGGCCTCTGCGAAATTGCCGAACAGCACCGTCAGCAGCAGGATCGCGCTGACCGCCAGGCCGAAGCCCAGCGGCGCGTTGCCGGTCAGCGTGACCAGCAGCGCGACCAGGGTGCCGGCCATGACCACGGCCATGACCGGGCTGCGCACCAGCTTGGCGGGATTGAGCTTGAGCACCGCATCGCGCAGCGCGGCACGGATGGCCGCGCCATCGAGCAGGCGCTGCGGCGCGCGGTGGGAATGGACTTGGGAGTTCATGTTCAGCGTCCTTCAGTGCGCCATCAGCGCCAGGTGTTCGGCGACCGGGCCCAGCACCAGCACCGGCATGAACTGCAGCACGGTCAGCACGGCGATCACCGCGATCAGGGTCAGGGCGAAGGTGGGGGTTTCGATCTGCAGGCTGCCCGGCGACTCGGGCGCGGCGCGCTTGGCCGCCAGCTGCGCGGCGACCACCAGCGGCACGATCAGCGCCGGGTAGCGGCCCAGCAGCAGCACCAGGGTGCAGCTGAGGTTCCACCACGGCGTGCTGTCGCCCAGGCCCTCGAAGCCCGAGCCGTTGTTGGCGAAGGCCGAGGCGTACTCGTAGAACACCTGGCTGATGCCGTGGAAGCCGGGATTGGAGTTGGCGGTCAGCGCGGGCACCGCCAGCGCGATGGCGGTGAACAGCAGCAGCACGATCGGCTGCAGCAGGATCAGCAGCGCCAGCAGCTTGACCTGGCCGGTCTCGATCTTGCGCCCGAACAGCTCCGGCGTGCGCCCGGTCATCAGCCCGGCCAGGAACACGCCCAGCAGCAGATACACGATGAACTGCTGCAGGCCGCAGCCGATGCCGCCCCAGATGGCGTTGATCAGCATGTCGATCATGGCCACGCCACCGCTGAGCGGGCTGAGCGAGTCGTGCATGGCGTTGACCGAGCCGTTGGAGGTCTGCGTGGTCAGCGCCGCCCACAGCGCGGAGGCATCGGCGCCGAAGCGCACCTCCTTGCCTTCCATCAGCAGCGGGCTGGCGGCGCTGGCCGAATGGCCCTCGGCCCACACCAGCGCGGCGGTGGAGGCGGCCGACATCGCCACCATGCTGCCGAAGATCAGCCCGGCCAGCTTCCGCCGGCCGGTGAACGCGCCGACCATCACCACCACCGCGATCGGGATCAGTACCAGCGCGATGCATTCCAGCGCGTTGGAGAACGGGGTCGGGTTCTCCAGCGGCATCGCGCTGTTGGGCCCGTACCAGCCGCCGCCGTTGGTGCCCAGCTGCTTGACCGCGACCATCGCCGCGACCGGGCCCAGCGGCAGCTTCTGCGCGCTGAAGTCCGCGCTCTGCGCGATCGGCGTGGCGGTGGGACCGGCCTGCAGCGTGGACGGCACGCCCTGGCTGCCGAGCAACAGCGTCCACAGCAGGCACAGCGGCAGCATGAAGCGCACGCAGGCGCGGATCACATCGCTGTAGTAATTGCCCACATCGACCGCGCGCGCGTCGCCTTCCTGGGCATCGGCGGCGCGGCCCTTGCCGAAGAACGCCCGCAGCGTGGCCACCGCCAGCCCAAGGCCCATCATCGGGGTGATCACCTGCAGCCCGGTGATGGCCACCATCTGCGACAGGTAGGACAGCTGCGCCTGACCCGAGTAGTGCTGCTGGTTGGTGTTGGTCAGGAACGAGACCATGGTGTGCAGCGCCAGGTCCCAGCGCATGTTGGGCACGCCGTCGGGATTGAGCGGCAGCCAGGCCTGGGTCATGAACATCGCCCACACCAGCACGCCCACCACCACATTGCTCAGCACGAAGGCGCCGGCATAGCCGCGCCAGGACATGCCGCGCGCCGGGTCCACGCCCAGCAGCGCATAAAGCGGCCGCTCGACGAGGCCGAACAGGGCATCGCCGCGCATCGGCGCGCCGCGCATCACCCGGGCCAGGTACAGACCCAGCGGCCAGGCCAGCAGCAGCGCGGCGGCCAGGATCAGGAAGATCTCAAGCATGTCGTGGGTTCCTTCAGAAGTCTTCGGGTCGCAGCACGACGTAGAGCAGGTAGGCGGCGGCGAGGATCACCAGCGCACCACAGGTCAAAGCTAGCCAGCCAGGCATGGTTGTGTCTCCATGGACTGCGGTCGGCGGCCATGCGTGCCGCGCGATCCGCAGGGGAATGAGGGAAGGGGGCATGCAGCTCCCTGCATGCGGCACCCGCCCCGGGTGTGCCGGAACGGGCGAAAGTGTCGAGCGCGTGCCGGTAAAGGCGCTAGGCGCGATGCGCCGCCCTGCGTAAATTCTTCATCAAATCTCCGCCCGGGCAGGCCGCGCGGCTCAGAACCGATGCGCGAATCCGACATAGCCCTGGACATCGGGCGTCCGGTCGTTCAGACCGAAGTTGGCGCCGAGATCGACCTGGAACTTCGGAGCCAGCAGGTAGCTGACCGCCACGTCCGCGGAGGCCTGCCTGATCGTGCCGGACGGGTCCTTGTTCACCGAGGACCACAGCTCCACCGCCACGCCCAGTCGCGGGGTGAGCGCACGGGAGAGGTTGACCAGATTGGTCACGCCCAGGTGGGTGCCGCTGCCGTCGCTGTCGGCCAGCGCATCCAGCTCCGGCCCCAGCAACAGGGTGAAGCCGCGCGGCAGGCTGAGGCTGATCGGCAGGGCCACGCCCCCCTCCCACTTGTCGTTGCCCAGGCCGTCGGCGGCGGTCGGCATCTTGACGAAAGGAATCACCGCCACACTCACCGATGGGCCCTCGTAGAAGCGGGTCTTCAGGCGCAGGGTCGCATCACCGCCGCCGGACAGGCGTGACATGGCGCCATCAGTGCGATCCAGCGTCCGCACTTCCACCTGCGGGGACCAGTACAGCTGGAGGTCGGTGTTGTCGCTCAGTCCGTACTTCAGCCCGGTATTGGCGAAGGCGAAGGTCTCGGTCCTGGTCGCGGGCTGGGTATCGCGGGTGTAGCTGGTGACATCCGCTTCCACCTGCCAATCGCCGGCGGGAACGGTGCAGACCGCATTGCTCTTGGTCGGGCGGTCGGTGCAGAGCGGCGCGTCGTCGCCGGCCGCCATGGCCGGGGCCGCACAGGCCAGGCCGAGCAGCACGAGTGCGCCAGAGGCCAGCGGCGCGCGCCCACGCGGCGCGTTGAGTGAGGTCTCGATGTTCAAAACGAAGCTTCCTTGGCGTCGCCCGGCAATCAGCGGACGCGCGGTATGACGACCTTCCACGGCCTTTGCACGGGAGGTCGATCTGCTGGGTTGGGTGCGTGAGTGGCCTCGCCACGCCACGCTGCAAGGCCAGCGCAAGATAGGAAGGGGCGGCGTAAAGACACCATCCGCGCCCGCTGCCTCTGACATAAAAACCGCATCAAATCGCCAGGCGCGCGTGCTGCGCGGCGCAGAGATTGCGAAGAATTTATGCCGCAGGCGCCAATGCGCATGGCGCGTTGATGCGCTCAGCGCGAACCATGCGCGTCCCGCACCGTGGTGCGCTGTCAGCTGCCATGTTCATGTCCATCGTGTTGCTCCAAGGGCCGGCCGCCGGCCCGGTCTCACTGCCCCCGCATGCCGCGCTGTCCATCGACCTGATCCAGTGCGACACGCTGCCGGCCATGGTCGGCGGCCTGCACCTGGCCCGCCGCCAGCGCGCGCCGCTGGTGGTGCTCGACCCCGGCGCGTGGTCCGCGCGCGACTGCGCCCTGCACGGCGCAGCCTTGCGCGACGCGCTCGATGCGCTGGACGCGCCGTATATCGAACTGCACGACCACAGCGCCCAGGAGTTCGCCCACTGGGCCCATCCGCAGCACGAGGCGCTGGCCGTGTTCAACGTCGACCGCGACGCCGCCGCGCGCCTGACCATGGCGCTGGCCGTGGCCGCGCGCCTGGTCGCCGCGCCGCTCGACCCGCACTGAGGGCCGCCGCCATGTCCATCGTCATCGTCCGCGGCCCCGACCGCCTCCATGCCCCGCCGACGCCGCCGGCCTCCCTGCCCTCACCGGTGATGCACGGCCTGGCCGAGCTGGCCTGCTGCGCCGGCAAGACCATCGCCCTGCGCAGCTGCGCCAGCGAGCGCGAGCTGCTGCAGACCCTCACCCTGTGCCGGCGCACCCAGGTCGAGCTGGTGCTGCTCGATCCCGGCGCCTGCAGCGCCAGCCCGCGCCTGCAGGCGCTGCTCGCACAGCAGCCCCTGCCCTACATCGAAGTGCACGACGACCCGCCCGGCCAGCCCGAGGCCTGCCTGCCCGACGCCAGCGGCCGGCGCGTCGGTCGGGCCCAGGGCTACGGCGCGCACAGCTACACCCTGGCCCTGTCGCTGGCGCTGGAACACCTGGGCTGCAGCGAACTGGACGATGTCCATGTGGGCACCTGAGCCGGCCACGGCGCGCACGCCGGTCGCGGTGCGCTACTTCGTCGATTACGAGGTGTGGGTGGGCGGCCAGGCGATCGCCTGGGGCCAGCTGATCCAGGCCGGGCCGCCCGGCGACCCGCTGCCCGGCGCGGACGCGGCCTGGCTGCACGACCTGCAGCAGCGCGCGGCCGACCGCCACGGCGTGGGCGCCGCCGAAGTGCGCATCCGCACGCTGGCGCGGCTCTAGGCCACGCCGGGTCCGCTGACATGAGATGACACGCGGCTTCATCACGCCGCAACACGATCGCGGCAATGCTTGGCTCCGCTGCCCACCGAAAGAGAGCTCCCATGCGTCTTGCCCTGACCGCCGCCGCCATGTCCCTGGCCCTGTCCGCCTGCGCCTCGGCGCCGCTGGCGTTCCAGCCGCTGGACGGCACCATCTCCGGCACCTGCCATACCGACATGGTCAAGGGCGCGGTCGGCCTGGCCGCCGCGCAGCCGACGCTGGAGCGCATCCGCGTGGACAGCGACAGCACCGCGCTGTCCACCGGCGATCAGGCCGCGACCGCGACCGAAGGCGGCTCGACCGTGCACGTGCAGGTCGGCGAGCACAACGCGATCACCGCCATCGGCTGCAGCGGCACCACGGTGGCGATGCAGTAAGCCGCTCGCGGGCGCATCCGCTGTCCCGACGCCGGCGCTCGCGCCGGCGTCGTCGTGTCCGGGTCCGGATCAGGCCGCGGCCGCGCGCTTGGCCTTGCCCAGCGAGACCTTGTGGACCTTGGCCATCAGCTTCAGCGCGGCCTGCTCCCACTGCCGCTCGCCGCGCGCGTCGCCGGCGATCTTCTGCAGGCGCCCGTCCTCCCAGGCCACGAACACGCAGGGGTCGATGTACGCCTTGCGGCACACCGCCGGCGTATTGCCCAGCGCCCGGGCGACCTCCTTGATCACCCCGTTCTTGGCGCGGTTCAGCGCGGCCTTGCTGGGCGGCTCGGGCAGCGGCGTGGCCGCCAGCAGCTTGAACGCCGCCAGCGTGCCGCCCCAGGTGCGGAAGTCCTTGGCGGTGAAGTCCTCGCCCATCACCTCGTGCAGGTAGGCGTTGACCTGCCCGGAGTCGACCGGCTGCAGCGTGCCGTCGTCGTCCTGGTACTGGAACAGCGCCTGCCCCGGCAGGTGCTGCACCGCGCGGATCAGCTTGACCAGGCGCGCATCGTCGATGCCGATGTCGTGCTCCAGCCCGCCCTTGCCGCGGAACTTCAGCCGCACCCGGTCACGGGCAAAGGCCACGTGCCGGTTGCGCAGCGTGGTCAGGCCGAAGGAGCGGTTCTCGCGGGCGTAGGTGGCGTTGCCGATGCGCACCAGCGTCTCGGCCATCACCGCCACCACGATCGCCAGCACCTTCTCGCGCGGGAAGCCGGGGCGCTTGAGATCCTGGCGCAGGCGCCGACGCAGGCGCGGCAGGGCGGCGCCGAACTGGACGATGCGGTCGAACTTGCCCTCGCCGGTGACCTGCATCCAGTCCGGGTGATAGCGGTACTGCTTGCGCCGGCGCGCATCGCGCCCGGTAGCCTGCAGATGGCCGCGCTCCTGCAGGCAGATCCAGACCTCGGTATAGGCCGGCGGGATGGCCAGCGCGCGGATGCGGGTCAGGGTCAGCGCATCGCGCACCGCGCGCCCTTCCGGGTCGCGATAGCCGAAGCCCTTGCCGGCGCGTCGCCGCGAGTAACCGGGCTCGGCATCGCTGACATAGACCAGGCCGGCCAGCTTGGCCACGTCGGCCATCGGCGGCGGGACCACGGGCGGGGCGGGGGTGCGCTTGCGGGAATTGGGAGAGGCAGCCATGCCGGCGGCACGTTGTCTGCTCGTGCATGAAAGCGCCGTCAACCGACGCATGCGCGGGCGCGTCGGCTGGTTAACATGAAGCCCTCATCGTCACGGAGCCTTCGCATGTCCCCCCTCTCCGCCTCCTCGCTGATGTTGCTGCTCGCGCTGGCCGGCTGCGCCGCGCCCAATCCCGACGAACAGGAACAGGCCGTGGCCCAGTCCGAGCAGCGCGCCGATGCCGCCGCCACCCCGACGCCGGAAGCCGCGCCGCCGGCCGACGCCAGCGCCTGCGACGCCACCCAGGCGCAGTGGATCGTCGGCAAGACGCCGGCCCAGGCCGACGTGGACCAGGCGCAGAAGGACGCCGGCGCCAAGAGCGCGCGCACGCTCAAGCCCAACCAGCCGGTGACGCTGGAATTCAACGAGAGCCGGCTCAACATCGAGGTCGACGAGAAGGGCGTGGCGGTGTCGGTGCGCTGCGGCTGAACGGCCCGCCCGCGCCCGGGTCGGCCCCGGGCGCGGAACCCCTGAAAAAGCGGCGGTTTCGTTGCCCCTGAAACCGTCACTGCACCAAGGTGGCGCAGGCGTTGCGGCGGCGCACCAAGTTGTGGTGTCATCGCAAGTCCGGTGACACCTTCTTCACGTCTGCGCCGCCCATCGAAGGGCTCGGGTGCCGCCTGCCCCTCCTTCGTTTTCGAGGTAGCACCAATGGCCCCCCGCAACCGCCACGGGCTGTACGACCCCAACGACGAACGCGATGCCTGTGGTTTCGGCATGATCGCGCAGCTGGACGACCAGCCCTCGCGCCAGCTCGTCGATACCGCCATCACCGCCCTGTCGCGCATGACCCATCGTGGCGGCGTGGCGGCCGATGGCCTGACCGGGGACGGCTGCGGCCTGCTGATCCGCAAACCGGAAGGCTTCCTGCGGGCGCTGGCGCGCGAGGCGCATATCGAGGTCGGCGCCCGCTTCGCCGCCGGCCTGGTGTTCCTGCCGGGCGACGGCGATGCCGCGCACGACTGCCGCGACCGCCTGGAGGCCGAGCTCACCGCCACCGGCGTGCGCGTGTGCGGCTGGCGCGTGCCGCCGACCGACGAATCGGTGTGCGGCGAGCTGGCCCAGGCCACCCTGCCGCGCATCGAGCAGATCTTCGTCGAGGCCGGTGCCGAGCAGGACGTGGAGGCCTTCGCCCTGGCCCTGTTCCTGGCGCGCCGCCGCGCCGAGCAGGCCCTGCGCGAGACCACGCCCGACTTCTACGTGGTGACCCTCTCGCCGCACGTGATCGGCTACAAGGGCATGGTGCTGCCCGACAAGCTGCCGGTGTTCTACCCGGACCTGCAGCGCAACGACCTGACCTCCAGCGCGGTGGTGTTCCACCAGCGCTTCTCGACCAACACCATGCCGCGCTGGCCGCTGGCCCATCCGTTCCGCCTGCTGGCGCACAACGGCGAGATCAACACCATCGAGGGCAACCGCTCCTGGGCGCAGGCGCGCAGCAAGGTGTGGAAGACGCCGAAGTTCGACATCGCCCAGTTCGATCCGGTGATCTCCATGCACGGCTCGGATTCGCAGAGCCTGGACAACATGCTCGAGCTGCTGGTCGCCGGCGGCATGGAGCTGATCCAGGCGCTGCGCATCCTGGTGCCGCCTGCGACGGCCTCGCTGGAGTTCAAGGACGCCGACCTGGCCGCGTTCTACGAGTTCTACGGCCTGAACACCGAGCCGTGGGACGGCCCGGCCGGCATCGTCGCCTGCGACGCGCGCTATGCGGCGTGCATGCTCGACCGCAACGGCCTGCGCCCGGCGCGCTGGATGCTGACCTCCGACCGCCACTTCCTGGTCGCCTCCGAGGCGGGCGTGTGGGAGCTGCCGGCCGAGCGCATCACCCGCAAGGGCAAGCTGGGCCCGGGCGAGATGATGGCCATCGACCTCAAGCGCGGCGACCTGCTCGATTCGGACGCGATCGATCGCATCAACCGCGGCCGCGCGCCGTTCAAGCAGTGGCTGCAGCAGGGCGTGACCTATCTGCAGACCGAGTTGATCGACCCCTCGCTGGTGGAGGAGCCGTTCGACGAGAAGACCCTGCGCAGCTATCACAAGCTGTTCCAGCTCAGCACCGAGGAAGTGGAGCAGATCCTGCGTCCGCTGGCCGAGACCGAGCAGGAGGCCACCGGCTCGATGGGCGACGACACGCCCATGGCCGTGCTGAGCCAGCACACCCGGCCGCTGTACGACTACTTCCGCCAGGCCTTCGCGCAGGTGACCAACCCGCCGATCGACCCGCTGCGCGAAGGCATCGCCATGTCGCTGTCCACCCAGCTGGGCCGGGAGACCAACATCTTCCACGCCGGCCCGGAGACGGTGAACCACGTCATCCTCAACTCGCCGGTGCTGTCCCAGCGCAAGCTGCGCCAGCTGTTGAAGATGGACCAGTACGCGCACAAGAACCGGCTGATCGATCTGTCCTATGCGCCCGAGGAAGGCCTCAAGGCCGGCATCGAGCGCATCTGCCGGGAGGCGGAGGCCGCAGCGCGCGAAGGCATGGTCATGCTGCTGCTGTCCGACCGCTATCCGGTCGCCGACCGGCCGATGGTCCACGCGCTGCTGGCCACCGGCGCGGTGCACCACCACCTGTCCAACGTCGGCCTGCGCTGCGACGTCAACCTGATCATCGAGACCGGCACCGCGCGCGATCCGCACCACATGGCCTGCCTGCTGGGCGTGGGCGCCACGGCGGTGTATCCGTACCTGGCCTACCAGACCCTGTTCGACCTGGGCCGGCGCGGCATCCTGCTGCTCAAGGCCGGCGGCGAAGTGGCCCAGATCGGCCGCAAGTACCGCAAGGGCGTCTACAAGGGCCTGTCCAAGATCATCTCCAAGATGGGCATCTGCACCATCGCCAGCTATCGCGCCGCGCAGCTGTTCGAGGTGGTCGGCCTGGACCGCGAGGTGGTGGAGCTGTGCTTCCCCGGCGCGGCCAACCGCGTGGGCGGCGTGGGCTTCGAGCGCCTGGACACCGAGGCCCGGCAGCTGACCCGCAACGCCTGGAACGACCTGCGCAAGCCCGAGGTCGGCGGCCTGATCAAGTACGTCCACGGCGGCGAGTACCACATGTACAACCCGGACGTGGTCATGACGCTGCAGCGCGCCACGCGCACCGGCGATGCCAAGGACTGGCAGGCCTATACCGACGCGGTGCACAACCGGCCGGTCTCGACCCTGCGCGACCTGCTGCAGCTCAAGCTGGCCGATACGCCGCTGCCGCTGGATCAGGTCGCCGAGGCCGGCGACGTGCTGCGCCGCTTCGACACCGCCGCCATCTCGCTGGGCGCGCTCTCGCCCGAGGCGCACGAGGCCCTGGCCATCGCCATGAACCGGCTGGGCGGGCGCTCCAACTCCGGCGA
Source organism: Pseudoxanthomonas sp. SORGH_AS_0997 (assembly GCF_031453535.1). Taxonomy (NCBI): domain Bacteria; kingdom Pseudomonadati; phylum Pseudomonadota; class Gammaproteobacteria; order Lysobacterales; family Lysobacteraceae; genus Pseudoxanthomonas; species Pseudoxanthomonas sp. SORGH_AS_0997. The sequence continues at coordinate 3,566,282 of NZ_JAVIZI010000001.1, read as the reverse complement.
GGGCGGCGAGGATCCGGCCCGCTACGGCACCGAGAAGCGCTCCAAGATCAAGCAGGTGGCCTCGGGCCGCTTCGGCGTCACGCCCGAGTACCTGGTCAATGCCGAGGTGCTGCAGATCAAGGTCGCCCAGGGCGCCAAGCCCGGCGAAGGCGGCCAGCTGCCCGGACACAAGGTCAACGAGCTGATCGCGCGCCTGCGCTATGCCAAGCCCGGCATCGGCCTGATCAGCCCGCCGCCGCACCACGACATCTATTCCATCGAGGACCTGGCCCAGCTGATCTTCGACCTCAAGCAGGTCAACCCGAAGGCGCTGGTCTCGGTGAAGCTGGTCAGCCATGCCGGCGTGGGCACGATCGCCGCCGGCGTGGTCAAGGCCGGCGCGGACCTGATCACCATCTCCGGCCACGACGGCGGCACCGGCGCCTCGCCGATCAGCTCGATCCGCTATGCCGGCGTGCCGTGGGAGCTGGGCGTGGCCGAGGCCCACCAGGCCCTGGTGCAGAACCAGCTGCGCGAGCGCACCGTGCTGCAGACCGACGGCGGCCTGAAGACCGGCCTGGACGTGATCAAGGCCGCGCTGCTGGGCGCGGACAGCTTCGGCTTCGGCACCGGCCCGATGATCGTGCTGGGCTGCAAGTACCTGCGCATCTGCCACCTCAACAACTGCGCCACCGGCGTGGCCACCCAGGACGAGCGCCTGCGCGCGGACCACTTCACCGGCCTGCCCGAGCGCGTGGAGAACTACTTCCGCCTGCTGACCGAGGAAGTGCGCGTGTGGCTCTCGCGCCTGGGCGTGCGCTCGCTGGACGAGATCGTCGGCCGCACCGACCTGCTCGAACAGGTCGTCCACAGCCCGCGTCCGGGCGTGCACGTGGACCTGACGCGGCTGCTGGCCGGCGCCCAGGTCGACGGCGGCACCTGCGCCGCGCAGCGCATGTACGAGCCGCCGGACAGCCTGGCCACGCAGCTGGATTCGGAGCTGGCCCGGGCGATCGCGACCAAGGCCGGCGGCGACCACCGCCACCTGATCCACAACACCGACCGCTCGATCGGCACGCGCCTGTCCGGCGCGATCGCCCGCGCCCACGGCAACCACGGCATGAGCGATGCGCCGATCCAGCTGCGCTTCCGCGGCACGGCCGGGCAGAGCTTCGGCGCGTTCAACGCCGGCGGCCTGAACATGGAGCTGGAAGGCGAGGCCAACGACTACGTGGGCAAGGGCATGGCCGGCGGCCGGCTGGTGGTGCGCCCGCCGCGCGGGGCGCGCTTCGAGGCGCGCAACACCGCCATCCTGGGCAACACCTGCCTGTACGGCGCCACCGGCGGCGAGCTGTTCGCCGCCGGCCGCGCCGGCGAACGCTTCGCGGTGCGCAACTCCGGCGCGTTGGCGGTGGTGGAAGGCGCGGGCGATCACTGCTGCGAGTACATGACCGATGGCATCGTCATGGTGCTGGGCCGGGTCGGCCTGAACTTCGGCGCCGGCTTCACCGGCGGGCTGGCCTATGTGCTGGACGTGGACCGCGATTTCGTGGACCGCTACAACCACGAGCTGATCGACATCCACCGCATCAGCGGCGAAGGCTTCGAGAGCTACCGCCAGCACATCCACACCCTGATCCAGCGCCATCGCGAACTCACCGGCAGCATCTGGGCCCAGCAGATCCTGGACGAGTTCCGCGACTACATCGGCAAGTTCTGGCTGGTCAAACCCAAGGCCGCCAGCATCGAGTCGTTGACCGACGCGTTAAGGCGCGCCGCCTGATGGCGGCGGGATTGGGGATTGGGGATTCGGGATTGGCGGAAGCGATCCCTCCCCGATCCCCCCGCCCGGTCCCGCTTCTTCGAATCCCCAATCACGAATCCCGAATCCCACCCCAATGAGCCGCAAGCACGCCTTCCAGTTCCTCGACCTGCCCCGGCAGATGCCCTCGCGCATTCCGGTGGAGCTGCGCACGTCCGGCGACTGGGGCGAGCTGTACGGCAAGTTCGACAAGGCCGACGCGCAGTACCAGGCCGGCCGCTGCCTGGACTGCGGCAACCCGTACTGCAGCTGGAAGTGCCCGGTGCACAACGCCATCCCGCAGTGGCTGCAGCTGGTGCAGGAGAACCGCATCCACGAGGCCGCCACGCTGTGCCACTCGACCAATCCGCTGCCGGAAGTCTGCGGCCGGGTGTGTCCGCAGGACCGCCTGTGCGAAGGCAGCTGCACGCTGGAGGAGTTCGGCGCGGTCACCATCGGCGCGGTGGAGAAGTACATCGTCGACACCGCGCTGGCCACCGGCTGGCGCCCGGACCTGTCCAGCGTGCAGCCCACCGGCAAGCGCGTGGCGGTGATCGGCGCCGGCCCGGCCGGCCTGGGCTGCGCCGACCGGCTGGCGCGCGCCGGCATCCACGCGGTGGTGTTCGACCGCTATGAGCAGATCGGCGGGCTGCTGCAGTTCGGCATTCCCAGCTTCAAGCTCGACAAGAGCGTGATCGCCCAGCGCCGCGAGGTGCTCGAGGGCATGGGCGTGGAGTTCCGCCTGGGCGTGGAGATCGGGCGCGACGTCACCCTCGATGCGCTGCTGGAGGAATTCGACGCGGTGTTCCTGGGCACCGGCGCGTACCGCTACACCGACGGCGGCCTGCCCGGGCAGGACCTGCCCAATGTGCTGCCGGCGCTGCCCTTCCTGGTGCAGAACAGCCGCATCGTCACCGGCAGCGACGGCTGGGGCCGGCCGATCGCCGGCTGGGAGGACAAGATCACCCTGCCCGATCTCACCGGCAAGCGCGTGGTCGTGTTGGGCGGCGGCGACACCGGCATGGACTGCGTGCGCAGCGCCATCCGCCTGGGCGCGGCCAAGGTCACCTGCGCCTACCGCCGCGACGAGGCCAACATGCCCGGCAGCGCGCGCGAGGTCGCCAACGCGCGCGAGGAAGGCGTGCGCTTTCTGTTCAACCGTCAGCCGCTGTCGATCGAGGCCGGCGCCGACGGCCAGCTGGTCGGCGTGCGCGTGGCCGAGACCCGCCTGGGCGAGCCCGACGCGCGCGGCCGTCGCAATGCCGAACTGATCGAAGGCAGCGAATCGCTGCTGGACGCCGACGTGGTGATCATCGCCTTCGGCTTCTCCCCGACCCTGCCCGCATGGCTGTCGGCCGTGGGCGTGGAAGGCCAGGCCAACGGCCGCATCGTCGCCGGCGGCGGCGAACGCCTGCCCTACCAGACCACGCACCCCAAGCTGTTCGCCGGTGGCGACGCCGTGCGCGGCGCCGACCTGGTGGTCACCGCCGTGGCCGAAGGCCGCGACGCCGCCCAGAGCATCGCCGAGCTGCTGCTGGGCTGAGCGCGCCTGACAGCCCTCCATCGTCATCCCCGCGAACGCGGGGATCCATGGGCGTCCCGTCGGTCCAAGCAACGTCCATGGGCTCCCGCGTGCGCGGGAGCGACGTGTGACTTGCGGACGCGTGTCTTGCGATCACAGCGGCGGACTGCATCGCCCGCAGCCAACAACCCTTCGTCATTCCCGCGAAGGCGGGAATCCAGCGGCCTTCCACGTCCTGCATCCGGTTGCCGATGCAACCGAACTGGGCGTCGTTGAAGCCGCCCGTTAAGCTCAACGCTTCCTTCCCCTCGTTTCGCCTCGAACATGCCTGCCTTGCCTGCGCGCGTGCTGCGCGATTCTTCGCTCTCGGCCATGGCGGCCGGCTTCGTCACGGTGCTGGTGGGCTTCGCCAGTTCGGTGGTGATCGTGTTCCAGGCGGCGCAGGCGGTGGGGGCCAGTCAGGCGCAGATCGGCTCGTGGATCCTGGCGCTGGGGCTGGGCATGGGCGTGAGCTGCATCGCGCTGTCGCTGCGCTACGGCGTGCCGGTGGTCACCGCGTGGTCGACGCCGGCGGCGGCGATGCTGGCGGCCAGCCACACCGGCCTGCCGCTGCCCGAGGCGATCGGTGCCTTCGTGGTGTGCGCGGTGCTGGTGGCCGTGGCCGGGTTCTCCGGCCTGTTCGAGAAGACGCTGCATCGCATCCCGCTGCCGCTGGCGGCCGGCATGCTGGCCGGGGTGCTGCTGCGCTTCGGCCTGGACACCTTCGTCGCGCTCAAGACCCAGCCGCTGCTGGTGCTGGCGATGCTGGTCACCTACCTGGTGATGCGCCGCTGGTGGGCACGCTATGCGGTGATCGCCTGCCTGCTGGTCGGCGTGCTGGTGGCCGCCGCCAGCGGCACCCTGCATCTAGAACAGGCGCATCTGACCCTGGCCCAGCCGGACTGGGTGACGCCGCGGTTCTCGCTGGCCGCGCTGCTGGGCATCGCGTTGCCGATGTTCGTGGTGACCATGGCCTCGCAGAACGTGCCGGGCGTGGCGGTGATCCGCGCCTCGGGCTTCGAGGTGCCGGTCTCGCCGGTGATCGGCTGGACCGGCGTGCTCACCGCGCTGCTGGCGCCGCTGGGCGCGTTCTCGTTGAACCTGGCGGCGATCACCGCGGCGATCTGCATGGGCCCCGAGGCGCATCCGGACCGCACGCGGCGCTACATGGCCGCGGTCTGGGCGGGGCTGTTCTATCTGGTCGTCGGCCTGTTCGGCGCCACGGTGGTGACGCTGCTGGCGGCGTTCCCGAAGGAACTGGTCATGGCCATCGCCGGCATCGCGCTGCTGGGCACGCTCGGCGGCGCGCTGGGCACGGCGGTGAAGGACGAGGGCAGCCGCGAGGCGGCGCTGGTGACCTTCCTGATCACCGCCTCGGGCCTGAGCCTGGCCGGCATCGGCGCGGCGTTCTGGGGTCTGGTCGGCGGCGTGCTGACGTTGCTCGTCCTGAAACCCCGCAAGGCATGACACCTGCGTCAGTCGCCGCCGGTTTCATGCTGCGGTCGCACACGATCGCCTAGGCTCGGGATCACGATGCGGCCGTTCCCCCACCTGCCGCCGATGGCTGCTCGCAGCCGTGAGTCTTTCGCATCGTGGCCTGTCGTGCTCCGCGCCCGCGCGGAACCGCCGGCGGCCGGCGGCGCCTGATCCGGAGACGTCCCATGCGCCCGATCCGCTATCGCCCCGCCGGCCTGCTGCTGGCGACCGCCCTGGCCTTCGCCCCCGTGGCCCACGCCGAACAGGCCCTGCGCTACGCCGGCGTCAACCTGGCCGGTGCCGAGTTCCAGTCCAGCAAGAAGCCCGGCACGCTGTACAAGGACTACACCTATCCGTCCGAATCGGACTTCGCCTACTTCGCCGCGCAGGGCATGAACGTGGTGCGGCTGCCGTTCCTGTGGGAACGCCTGCAGCCGACGTTGAACGGCGAGTTCGACCGCGCCCAGCTGGACCTGCTGCGCAAGACCGCGCAGACCGCGAGCAAGCACGGCATCACCCTGCTGCTGGATGTGCACAACTACGGCGGCTACAACGGCCAGACGATCGGCAGCGCGGCCGTGCCGGTCGCGGCCTTCGCCGACCTGTGGCGGCGGCTGGCCAGCGAGCCGGCCTTCGCCAACAACGACAAGGTGCTGTTCGGCCTGATGAACGAGCCGCACGACATCAGCGCCAACGACTGGGCCGCCGCCGCGCAGGCGGCGATCGATGCGATCCGCGGCACCGGCGCGAAGAACCTGATCCTGGTGCCGGGCACGGCCTGGAGCGGCGCGCACAGCTGGACCAATGCCTCGGCCGGGCGCGGCGTCTCCAACGGCGATGCGCTGGCCAGCTTGAAGGATCCGGCCAACCGCCTGGCCTTCGAGGCGCATCAGTATCTGGACCGCGATTCCTCCGGCACCAAGCCCGAGTGCGGCGACGATCCGCAGATCGGCGCGCGCCGGCTGGAAGGCTTCACTCGCTGGCTGGAGGCCAACAAGAAGGTCGGCTTCCTGGGCGAGTTCGGCGCCAGCGCGGAATGCATCCCGGCGCTGGACGCGATGCTGGCCTACATCCAGGCCCATCCGCAGCAGTGGCTGGGCTGGAGCTACTGGGCGGCGGGCGCGTGGTGGGCACCGAGCTATCCGTTCAACGTGCAGCCCAATCGCGATGGCAGCGCCAAGCCGCAGCTGCCGACCCTGCGCAAGTACGCCGGGCAGGTCACCGGCAAGCCCGCCTCAGACTGAGCCGGTCGGCGGGCGCGGCGGACGCGAAGTCCGCCGCGGCGCGTCGGCTCAGTCCGGGTCGCGCAGCTGCAGCAGCCAGTGGCTGACCTGACCCCGCGTGGCCGGCAGGGGCTCGAAGTCGAACTGCTGCAGCACCGGGTCGGCATTGGCCACGCGTAGCGGCAGCACCGCATTGCTGGGTTCGCGCGCGTGCAGGCCCTGCTTGAGCGCCTGCAGCTGCGCCTCGGACACCGAAGGGTCGAGCAGGGCGCGCATGTCGCGGCCGATCATGCCGCTGGCGTCCTCGTCAGCCAGGTGGGCGAAGGCGTCGTTGGCGAACAGCACCCGGCCGATCCCGGTCGGCCCGCGCTCGATGATCGCCACGCCCTGGCGCAGGCGCGCCAGCGAGGCTTCCAGCAGGCTGAAGTCCTGCTGCACGCGCTTGCGCTCCATCAGCTCGATCAGCACGCGCAGGCTGCGCGCCGATTCCAGATGCAGCAGCGACCACGGCCGCGCCTGGCCGCGCACGGTCTGCTGCCACAGATCGAAACTCTTGCGCGGCGACAGGCGCGAGTTGGGGATGTCCACCAGCTTGGCCAGCTCCGGGTTGCCGGCCCAGTTGATCGTCTCGATCTGCTCGCGGCGCGTCCACAGCAGCGCGCTGCGCGCCTGCGGCATCAGCGGCACGAAGATCAGGCCGGCCGCCAGCGGCGCCAGGTCGGCCAGTTCCGGGAAGGCGCTGCCGATGGCGTCCACGTGCAGCGCGCCGACCACGCCCTCGCGCAGGACCTCGTCGTCGCGCGCTTCGATCTGCTGGCGGATGCGCACCAGATCCTCGACCGACGGCAGCGTGCCGTAGCCGATCACCTCATCGCCGTTGTAGATCGCCACGCCGTCGGCATCGACCACGTCCATCAGTTCCGGCGCCAGCTCGGTCAGCATCTCGGTGGAGAGCGTGTCGGCATTGTTGAAGGCGGTGATCAGCTTCTCGCGCACGGTCAGCAGCACGGCCTCGGTGCGCGCGCGCTCGACCGCCTGCAGCGCGCCGATGCGCGCGGCCAGGCCGCGGGTCAGCGCATCGGCGACATCGCGCATGGCGTGGCTGGCGAACAGCGGCGCGTAGTGATGGCAGGCGATCAGCCCCCACAGCACGTCGTTGACCACGATGGAGGTCACCAGCGTGGCGCTCACGCCCATGTTGCCCAGGTATTCCAGGTGCACCGGCGAGACGCTGCGGATGCTGACGTCGCTCAGATCCACCGGCGCGTGGTCGCGCGGGTCCAGCGGCGGTTCGATCGGCGAGGGCCGGTAGCCCACATGCGCGATCTGGCGCACGCGGTTGCGCAGGTACAGCGCGCGCGCCTGCGCCGGGATGTCGGTGGCCGGGTAGTGCAGGCCCAGGTAGGCCTCGAGCTCCGGGCGTCTGGCCTCGGCGATGACGTCGCCGTTCCACTCATTGTCGAAGCGGTAGACCATCACCCGGTCGTAGCCGAGCTGGGCGTGGATCTCGCGCGCCACGCGCAGGCTGGCCTCGTGGATGTGGCGGTCGCGCTCGACCAGACGCAGCACCGGCAGCACGTCGCGCACGCCGACGTCGGAGGCCTGCGAGTCGCGCGGCTCGATCTCCACCAGCCACTGGCTGGGCGCCAGATGCCAGGCCGCCACGTAGACCTCCGACGGCGCATCGGCGCGCTGGGGGAAGCCGACGGCTTCGTGCGCCAGGTGCAGGGGCTCGCGTACCTCGTCGGCCGCCGGCAGCGAGCGCGCCTCCAGCGTCAGCAGCGCGTCCCAGCGCTGGCCGATCAGCTGCGCATGCGGCACGCCCAGCAGGTCGGTGGCGCTGCCGCTGGCCTGCAGCACCTGCCCGCTGGCAGGCTCGATGACGAGCAGCGCGCCGTAGGGCTGGACCGAGCCGGGGATATGGATCGGCTCGCGCGCGCAGGCATCCATGTCCACGGTGTCCGGCGACAGGCTCATGCGGCCACCCCGGCGGCGAGCTGCTGATGGAAACGGGCGAACATCGACTGCGCGCCGCCGATGGCGGCCTGGCGCTGCGCAGCGGAGGGCAGCGCCGTCTCCAGGCAGGCCTGGAACTGGCGCCATGCGCCGGGCGCCTCGCTGCCCAGGTCGAAGTAGGCCAGCGCGGCGGACAGCGCCGGCTGGGCGGCGCGGAAGGCGCGCGCGATCAGGCGCCCGCCCAGCAGCGAGCCTTCGATCACATACAGCTGGCCCCAGGCCGCGGCCGCCGGCTCCGCTTCGGTCAACGGCGCGGCCGCGGGCGCGGCGACGCCGAGCGTGGCCAGGTCGGCGCGCAGCGCCGGCCCGCGCGCACGGTAATGCCAGCCCTGCGCCGCCAGCGTCTGCAGCCAGGCCGCATGCGTGCGTTCCCAGGGTTCGACCAGGGCCAGATGCTGTTGCAGCACCCGCACGTACTGGTCGCAGGGCAGCGCGCCGTGCGCGAGCGCGTGCATGTGCGGCAACGCCTCGACCGCGGCGTGGGCCTGGGCGGTCGCCTCACGCAGCGCGCGCGCCAGGGGAACGGGGGCAAGGGCGGCGTCAGCGGGCATGCGGGGTCGGACGAGGGTGGGAGGGCATCGCGCCAAGCCTACCAGCGCGGTCAGCGGCGCCATACCCGGACGTGTGGTCGCAGCGCATCGAGGCTCACGCCTGCAGCGCGGGGAAGTACAGCCGCACGCAGGCGCCCTGGCCCGGCTCGGACCGCACGGTGGCGAAGCCTTCGGACTGGCGCATCAGCCCGGACACCTGGGCCAGGCCCAGCCCGGTGCCCATGCCTTCGGGCTTGGTGGTGAAGAAGGGTTCGAAGATGCGCGCGCGGGTGGCCGCGTCCATGCCGCAGCCGTCGTCGCGCACCTCCACGTAGGCATAGCGCCCGCCGGCGCGCTGCAGCGTGCCGTCCTGCCCGGCGGCGACGTCTTCGAGGCCCAGCGCGACGTCGATGCGGCCGTGCCCCTGGCAGGCGTCGCGCGCGTTGACGCACAGGTTCATCAGCGCCTGCTCGATCGAATGCCTGTCCGAGCGGATCGGCAGCGCCACCTCGGCCGGCGCCAGGGCCATCGTCATGCGCGCGCCCAGGCCATGCGCGATCAGCGGCAGCATGTCGGTCACCACCTGCGCCAGGTCCAGGGCCTCGGCGCGGTAGGGATGCTCGCGCCCGAACGCCAGCAGACGCCGGGCCAGGTCCACCGCGTGACCGACGGCCTCCTGCGACCGGGCCAGCAGGCGCGCCTGGCGCGGATCGGTCGCGGCCTGCAGCGCCATCATGTCCAGCGTGGTCTGCACGATCTGGAGCATGTTGTTGAAGTCGTGCGCGATGCCGGCCACCAGCTGGCCCATGGCCGCGCGCTTCTGCGCCTGGCGGCTGATCTGCTCGGCGCTGTCGCGGGCCACGGTGGCCAGATCGAGCTGGTCCTGCAGCGCCTGTTCGCGGCGCACGCCCAGGGCCGCATCGTCGCGGGCACGCAGCAGCCGATGGTCGGCCCTGTGCCGGTCGGGCTCGCGCTGTAGGCCATCCTCGGCGGCCGCCGCTGCGGCCTGCAGAAGCGTGCCCGCGTACGGAAGGGCGTCGTGGGCGTACGCCGCCGCCTGGTCGTGGCGCTCCTCGCTGATCCGGCGACTGATCGCGACCACCGCGTCGATCGCGCCGTGGACATCGCGCAGCGGGGCCATGTAAATCTCCCAGCCGTCCGCTTCGCCGTCCGCGGTCTGGGCCTGCGGTGCGACGCGGCGTTCCGGCTCCCCGGTCCAGGCTGCGTCCAGCGCCTGTCGCAGCTGAGCGCGCTGCGCCTGGTCCCAGCGCGCCAGCCAAAAATCGCCGGGCTGGGGATCGGGATGCGCCGCGCTGGTCAGGCGCACCCGGCCGTCGGCATCGACGATGTCGATGCGCTCCGTGGCGCGCATCGTGCCCTGCGGTTCCCTCGCCCCGGACGGGGAACGCACGCTGTCTTCCATCTGATCGAACGCCGCAGAGACGGTGGTTCAGTGTAGGTGCGCGCCGCGGCGTGTCCGTTGCAGCGCTGCAACGTCGGCAGGCAAACGCGGCAGATGTACAGAACCGGTGACGGTGCCTGCGTCCCCCGCCTCGGCCTGTGCCACGGGCCAGAAACGTGACAGGTGTCCTGAATTGGCCGCTTTTGGTGTTAGCACAGGGACAAGCCGGGATTCCCCCGCCCGGCGCCACGCCGGAGGTCCGCGTGTCTCCTGCCCTGCTGCATGCCCTGCGTTCGTCGTCCTTCGCGCTGGTCCTGATCCTGGCGGCGTGCTCGCGTCCGCCGCCGCCTGCCGCCGCGCCCGTCGCTGCGCCGCCGTCCACGGCGCCGGTGGCCGCGGCCAAGGCCGAAACGGTGTGCGACCTGATCACCGCGGACGAGCTGGAGACCGTCTTCAGCGGCACCTCCACCGCCACGCCCGAGCACCACCAGACCTTCGGCATCAAGGCCTGCGAGTGGAACGGCGACTTCGGCCGCCTGCTGGTGCAGCAGTGGCCTTCCAAGGGTCATACGCCGCAGGATGAGGTCAGCGACCTGGTGACCGGCTTCATCGACGCGAGCAAGCCCGGCGCGCGCGCCAGCGTCCGCCTGGTCTCGCCCCCGGGCCTGGGCCACTACGCCACCGCCGTGGTCGAGCCGCGCGATCTCGAGCGCGGCGTGCTGGCCGATATCGCGGTGCTGTCCATCGCCCGGGACGGGCAGACGCTGGTCTTCCTGACCAACGGCCTGGAGGGCATGGAGCGTCAGGCGGCGCTGGCCAAGCTGGTGCAGCTGGGGCGCTTCGCCTATCCCAGGCTGTAAGGGCCGCCGGCCGCCGATGGCCGGTTCCCGACGCAATCGAGGTTCTTCCAGCTGTGCGGTCCGAAGTGTGGACCGCCGGGAGGCTCGGATGAGGGAGTGGAAAGCGGCGGGCGCCGGGCTGGGCGGCCTGCTGATCGCCGTCGGCCTGTGCGGCTGTCGGCCCGAGGCCGACGCGCGCGCGCCCTCGCAGATCAGCCCGTCACCCGCGGCGAGCCGTGCACCCAGCGACAGCCTGGTCTGCGCGCTGACGACCGATGCCGGGCTGGGCGCGGCCGAGCCGCTGGCCGGACGCGGACGCGTCGCCCTGCTGCGCCGGCGGTTCGGCGAGGTCGGCTGCGAAGCCAGCGGCGCGGCCGATCTGGCCGGCACGCACCAGTGGATCCCGCGCGCGCTGCCGTCGCCGGACGCGGCGGCCGGCGTGCCGGTGTCGATGGACGCGGGCCGACGGCTGAGCCTGGTCGCGCCTGCCTGCGGCGCGCAGCGGACCTGCGCCACGGCGGCCGTGCCCTGACGCCAGGCCGCGCATCTTCAGGCGGGCGGCCTGCGTGAGGCGGACGCCGCCTAAGCGGGCAGCACTTCCACGGCCTGGCCGAGGGTGTGGCTTGCGCCGGGGGCCAGCTTGATGACATCGTGCCCGGCATTGGCCGCCTCGACGCAGACGAAGGCCGGCCACGCGTCATCGGGCACGTCGGCCATGGTCTGCGCCCCGGCCTGGCCGGGGTTCCACACCACCACCGAGCGGCTGCCCGTGGTGCTGATGCGCAGCTGCCGGGACAGCACCGGATCGTGCAGCACGTAGTGCCCGCCGGCATCGTGGTAGATGCGGTCGCTGCGGCCGGGATCGCGCGGGTCGGACAGGGTCCAGTCGCCGGACTGGGGGAAGGTCCGCCCGGTGAACTTGTCGTCGTAGTCCAGCCCGTCCAGTCCGCTCAGCCGGACCCGGCGCACGTCGCCGACGTGGAAGTAGCTGTGCAGCGCATCGGTGAAGGCGACCGCCTCCGCGGAAGGGTTGTGCGTGGTCAGCGCCTGCTGCAGGCCTGCGCCGAGCACCAGGGTCTGCTTCAGGCGCAGCGGTGTGGAGGCGTGCGCCGGCAGGTCCAGCGTCAGGTGCACGTTGCCGTCGCCGTCCTCGCGCGCCTCGGCCAGCGTCCACGGGCTGATCCGCGCGAAGCCATGCTGGATCGCGTCGGCCGGCTGATGCTCGCGGGCGAAGTAGGGCCAGCACACCGGCACGCCGCCGCGGATCGCCTTGGGCGCGCCCTGGGCCAGCGGCGACAGCCACAGCACATCGGCGCCGCCGGCGGGCACGAACGACAGCAGCTGGCCGCCGTAGCGCGAGAGCTGCGCGGTGCACAGCGGCGTTTCGATCCGCAGCACGGGCAGGCCGTGCAGCGTAGTCTCGGTCAGCGTGTGGGTCATGACATCGCCCATGAAGACGGGCGGCCAGTGTAGCCGCCCGTCGCTTCGCCGCCTGTCGTATGAGGCCTTAGGCGGCCTTGTCCAGCTTGGCCAGATCCATCACGAAGCGGTACTTCACATCGCCCTTGAGCATGCGCTCGTAGGCCTCGTTGACCTGCCGGGGCTCGATCATCTCGATGTCCGACACGATGCCGTGCTTGGCGCAGAAATCCAGCATCTCCTGGGTCTGGGCGATGCCGCCGATCAGGGAGCCGGCGATGGTCCGGCGGCGCATGATCAGGTTGAACACCGTCGGCGTCGGATGCGGATGTTCCGGTGCGCCGACCAGCACCATGGCGCCGTCGCGCTTGAGCGCATTGAGGAACGGATCCAGGTTGTGCGAGGCGGCCACGGTGTTGAGGATGAAATCCAGCTTGCCGGCCTGCGCGGCCATCTGCTCGGGATCCTTGGAGATCACCACCTCGTCGGCGCCCAGGCGCTCGCCGTCCTCGCGCTTGCTCTCCGAGGTGGTGAACAACACCACGTGCGCCCCCAGCGCCTTGGCGATCTTGACCGCCATGTGGCCCAGGCCGCCCAGGCCGACCACGCCGACCGACTGGCCCGGACCGACCTGCCAGTGCGCCATGGGCGAGTACACGGTGATGCCGGCGCACAGCAGCGGCGCGACCGCGGCCAGGTTGTCGGTGCCGTGGGTCACGCGCAGCACGTAGCGCTCGTCGACCACGACATGGTCCGAGTAACCGCCGTAGGTGTTCTCGCCGCCGCCGAACAGCGGGCCGTTGTAGGTGCCGGTGAAGCCGTTGTCGCAGTACTGCTCCTCGCCCGCCGCGCAGGAAGGGCAGGTGCGGCAGCTGTCCACCATGCAGCCGACGCCGGCCAGGTCGCCGACCTTGAAGCCCTTGACCTCACTGCCGACGGCGGTGACACGGCCGACGATCTCGTGGCCCGGCACCGAGGGAAAGATCGTGTTCTGCCATTCGTTGCGGGCGGTGTGCAGGTCCGAATGGCAGATGCCGCAGTACAGGATGTCCATCTGCACATCGTGCGGACCGGGGGTGCGACGTTCGAACACGAACGGCGCCAGCGGCGCATCGGCGGAAGTCGCGGCATAGCCGTGGGCTTGGGACATGGGGGAGTCTCCTTGGCGAAGTGTCGAAAAAAGCGCGCGCACTAAAGCGCAACGTCATGCGACAGATGCTAGACCCGTTGCGCGAGAAACCCACCGCAGCACTGCAACGCTGCATCACGCGCGGCTGGTCTTGACCGCCACTTCGTGCGCGCGCGCCACGCCGCTTTCAGCCGACGTCGCCGTCCACGTAGAACCAGTGCCCGCCTTCGCGCACGAAGCGGCTGCGTTCGTGCATGCGCTGGGCCGAGCCGCCGCCCACGCGCAGCCGCGCGGTGAACACCACCTCGGCGGTGTCGGCGCCGGTGACGGTGTGCGATTCCACCTTCAGCCCCAGCCAGACGGTGCGCTGGCCGGGCGCGTCGGCCAGCGACAGCTGCGCCGGACGCGTGGACGGATGCCAGCTGGCGCGCAGGTAGTCGGCCTCGCCCAGCACATAGGCGCTGTAGCGCGAACGCATCAGCGCCGCGGCATCCGCTGCCGGCGCGCCGCCGTGCAGCGGGCCGCAGCAGCGCGCGTAGGGCGCGCCGCTGTCGCAGGGGCATACCTTCGGTGCCGGCTTAGCCACCGGCCGCGCCGCTGAGGTGTTCGTAGAGGATCGCCGCGCCGACCAGGATCAGGATCACGCCGCCGACCAGCTCGGCGCGGCGGCCGATCACCGCGCCCAGCGCGCGCCCGGCCATCACGCCGATGGTGACCATGGTGAAGGTGCACAGGCCGATCACGCCGGCCACCAGGTAGATCGGCACCTGCACGAAGGCCAGGCCCACGCCCACGGCCATCGCATCGATGCTGGTGGCCAGGCCGGTCAGGGCCAGGGTGACGATATTGCCGTGGCGGTTCTCGCCGGCCTCGGCGGCGTCCTCGCCGTCTTCGTGCAGCGCCTTCCAGATCATGTGCAGGCCCAGCGCGCCGAGCAGGACGAAGGCGATCCAGTGGTCGAAGCTTTCCACGTACTTGGAGGCGGCCGAGCCGATCAGCCAGCCGATCACCGGGGTGATGGCTTCGACCACGCCGAAGATCAGGCCGACGCGCAGCGCCTGGGCGAGCGTGGGCTTGGCCATGGCCGCGCCCTTGCCCAGGGCGGCGGCGAACGCATCGGTGGACATGGCCAGACCGAGCAGGAGGATGGAAATCGGGTTCATGGGGGTTGGGACACCAGGCCGGGAATGCGGACGACACGAACCGCCCAACACGCCGGCCATCAGCCGTGCTGGACTGCTCGTTGGTCTCGCCAACCGGTGTGGTTGCATCCGCCATGGCCGGTACAGGCCAAGTGTGTTGACGGCTACGCGTGCGCTGTTGGGCGACGCTGGCTACTCCCCAAGGAGACCCCGTCAGCCGCACTGAGCGCCTTTCGGGGCGCGCAGTATACACACCCGATCAGGTCATGCGTTGCAGCGCGTTGTCCCGCCGCACCAGCAGGTGGAACAGGGCCGCCAGGATGTGCAGGCCGATCACCCAGTAGAACGCCTCGCCCAGCCAGACATGGGCCGATTCCAGGGTATGCGCCAGGTGCTCGTGGGTGCCGAAGAAGGACGGGATCGCCCAGTCGGTGAACGGCAGGCCGATGCCCTTGCCCTCGGCCAGGCGCGCGACGATGCCCAGCAGCGGCTGCACGATCAGGAAGGCATAGAGCAGCACATGCGTGGCATCGCCGGCGCGCTGCATCCAGCGCGGCAGCGGCGGCGCGATCGGCGGCGCGCGCTCGCCCAGCCGCGCCGCCAGCCGCGGCAGCACCACCAGCAGCACCGCGATGCCGATGAGAAAATGCGACTCGACCACCAGCATGCGCGCGTCGCTGCCGCGCTCGAAGGCCTTGCGCAGGTTGATGGTCACGTAGGCGGCGACGACCAGGGCGAAGGTCGTCCAGTGGAAGATGCGGGCGCGCCGGCTGTAGCGCGCGGTCTCGACCTGGGTCATGGCGATTGCCTGGGCGGTGGGGGGCTCCAGCGCGATCCTAGCCAGCGCGGCGCCGATGCGGCGCTGACGATCCGGTCAGCGCTTGCCGCCGACCTCGATGAAGCGCAGGAACTCGGCGCGGGTGCGCGCGTCCTCGCGGAAGGCGCCCAGCATCTTGGAGGTGACCATGCTGACCCCGCGCTTGTGCACGCCGCGGGTGGTCATGCATTCGTGGGCGCCCTCGACCACCACGCCCACGCCGCGCGGCTGCAGCACGTCCTGGATGCATTGGGCGATCTGCGCGGTCATCTTCTCCTGCACCTGGAAGCGCCGGGCGTAGGCATCGACCACGCGCGCCAGCTTGCTGATGCCCACCACCTTGCCGTCGGGCAGGTAGCCGACATGGACCTTGCCGATGATCGGCGCCATGTGGTGCTCGCAATGGCTTTCGTATTCGATGTCGCGCAGCACGATCAGCTCGTCGTAGCCGGCCACTTCCTCGAAGGTGCGCGCCAGGTACTCGTGCGGGTCGCGCTGGTAGCCGCTGAACCAGTCGCCATAGGCCTTGGCCACGCGCTTGGGCGTGTCCAGCAGGCCTTCGCGCTGCGGGTCCTCGCCGGCCCAGCGCAGCAGGGTGCGCACGGCATCCTCGGCCTGGTCGCGGCTGACGCCGCCACGGGTGTTGTCGGATTCGCTCATCGGAACAGCCTTCTGCTGCACCACCAAAGGGGGCGGGCATCGTACCGGACCGGCCGGCGCCGCGCCCGCGCGCGCGGCGCAACGCCGTGTTGCCCGGCCACCTTCACCCGGCCTGGGCGGCGGCGCCCCTAACGTCCAGGGCCCACCCGCCCAACGAAAAGATGCCGGCATGACGCCCTCCCCTGCCCGGTGCCCGCGCACCTCCCGCACCGGCCCGCGCCATGTCGGCTGACGCGCGCGGGGCCCAGACCGGCGCCATCGCGCCGGAGCGCGAGGAGGGAGTGCTGCCGATCGCGCATTACGGCGCGCTGGGCGAAGGCCGCTCGGTGGCGCTGAGCGGGCTCGATGGCGGCCTGGACTGGTGGTGCGCGCCGAACATGGACAGCCCGCCCCTGTTCGACCGGCTGCTCGACGGCCCCGAGGGCGGCCACTTCACCCTGGCGCCGGAGGGCGCGTTCACCGCCCGGCGCCGCTACCTGCCGGACAGCAACGTGCTGGTGACCACCTTCACCACCGACACCGGCGAGGCGACGCTGACCGAGTCGCTCAACAGCGGCAACGCCGGCCGCCTGCCCTGGTCCGAGCTGGCCCGGCGCATCGACGGCGTGCGCGGGCAGGTGCGCTTCGGGCTGGAGATGAAGCTGGGCATGCGCGCGCGCAACGCCAACCCGTACCACTCGCGCATCGGCCCGCACACCGTCTTCCATGTCGAGCGGCTGCTGGGACTGATGATCCACCACGACCGCCTCGACATCGCCTGGTCCGACGCCGGCGCCTGCGGCACGGTGGAGGTCAGTGCCGGCGAGCGCATCACCGTGGCGCTGGTGGTGGGCGAGGAGGAGCCGCTGGTGGCCCCGACCATCGAGGAGATCGACGGCCGCATCGACCTGACCGACCGCGAGTGGCGCGACTGGGCGCGCAACGTGTCCTTCGACGGCGACCAGCGCGAGGCCTTCGTGCGCAGCGCCCTGGCGCTGAAGCTGCTGTTGTACTCGCCCTCCGGCGCGATCGCCGCGGCCGCCACGACCTCGCTGCCCGAGCGCATCGGCGGGCACAAGAACTACGACTATCGCTACGCCTGGATCCGCGACGCGGGCTACACCATCCAGGCCTTCCTGGCGGCGGGGCTGGAGGCCGAGTCCAAGGCCGCCTTCACCTGGCTGCTGCGCCAGCTGCGCCGGCATGGCTCGCGCGTGGTCTTCACCCTGGACGGCGCCCTGGTGCCGGACGTGTCGGAACTGCGCGCACCGGGCTATCGCGGCAGCCAGCCGGTGGTGAGAGGCAACCTGGCCGGCGCGCAGCACCAGCACGGCATCTACGGCGACATCTTCGAGACCGCGTACTGCTTCGTCGACTGCGGCAACATCCTGGACCCGGCCAGCGCCGAGCTGCTCTCGCACATCGCCGACGAATGCGCCGACCGCTGGCGCCTGCCCGACTCAGGGATGTGGGAACTGCAGGAGCTGCAGGACTACACCATGTCCAAGGTCAGCTGCTGGCAGGCGCTGGCGCGCGCGGTCGAACTGGCCGACCAGGGCCAGCTGCCGACCACCTGCCGCGACCGCTGGGGCCGCGAGCGCGATCGCATCAAGGACTGGATCGAGACGCACTGCTGGTCCGAGGACCTGCAGGCCTTCGCGATGTATCCAGGCAGCGACAAGCTGGACGCGGCCATCGCGCTGGCGGCGCGCTTCGGCTTCGACGGACCGGAGCGGTTGAAGCTGACCATGGCGGCGCTGGACCGGGAACTGGGCGCCGGCGATTTCCACTATCGCTACAGCGGCATGGATCAGGAGGAGGGCTGCTTCCTGGCGTGCTCGTTCTGGATCGCGGAGAGCTACGCGCGCTTGGGCGATCCGCAGGAGGCGCGGCGCCGGCTGGATCGCCTGGGCCAGGCGCTGACGCCGTGCAATGGGGTGATGAGCGAGATGATCGACCCGGATACCGGTGCGCTTTTGGGCAACACGCCGCAGGGGCTGAGCCATCTGGCGCATGTCATGGCGCTGTCGACGCTGGCGGAGATTGAAGGCGGGGGATGAGGGGTGGGATGTGCCGCATGTGCTTCGTATTCGAGTACGAGGCAACCCGCGATCCACGGCTTGGCCCTCTAACCCAGCGGCTCTCTAACCGCTCCTCGCCATCCAACTCACCGTCACTCCCGCGAACGCGGGAGTCCAGCGACTTCGCGCGATCGGACAGAAAGTCCCTGGATCCCCGCGTCCGCGGGGATGACGAATATCAGTGCTTCGCGGGTGGCGCAGCCTCCTTCTGCGACATCCAAACGCTCGTCACTCCCGCGGAAGCGGGAGTCCATGGACGTTGCGCGACCCGGCCGGACGTCCATGGATCCCCGCGTTGGCGGGGATGACGGCGTGGAGTTGGAGGGGGATAAAAGGCGACCGCGCGCCTCCGCGCGCGCTCACCCCGCGATGGTGAACACCGAGCCCGAATCCACGCGCAGTCCGGCGCCGTTGATGAAGCTGGCGCGCTCGGAGCACAGGAAGGCTACCGCCGCGGCCACTTCCTCGGCGCGGCCGCGGCGCTTGAGCACCATGCCGGGGCGCTCCTCGTCCAGGAAGCTGGCGATGGCCTCCTCGAAGCTCACGCCCTTCTCCTTGGCGCGCTTTTTCATCATCGCGTCGGTCATGGGCGTGGCGATGAACGCCGGCGAGACCGTATTGACCAGCACGTTGTCGCACCCATAGGCCTTGGACAGGCCCTTGGCCAGGCTGAGGATGCCGGCCTTGGAGGCGCAGTACGGCAGTTCGTCCACATAGGGCTGCACGGCGTCCTCGGAGGCGAACAGCACGATGCGGCCCCAGCCGCGCTTTCGCATCGCCGGGATCGCCTGGCGGCACATGCGCACCGCGCCCATCAGATTGATGTCCAGGGTCTGCAGCCAGCCGGCATCGTCCACCTCGAGGAAGTCGCCGGTGGCGCCGGTCACGCCGGCGGCGTTGACGTAGATGTCCGGCTCGCCCAGCCGCGCGCGCACCTGCTGCCAGATGTCCTCGACGTCCTGCGCCTGGGTGACGTCGCCGGGTACCGCGATGACCTCGCCCAGCGGCGAGAGCTCTTCCAGCGCCTGCGGCAAGGTGCCGTCGGCGCGGTCGGTGATGGCCACGCGCACGCCGGCCTGCAGCAGCAGGCGCGCGGTCTCCTTGCCCATGCCGGAGTCGGCGCCGCTGATCAGGGCGATGCGGCCGTTGATTTCGAGATCCATGCTGTGCTCCTCGTGGTGGATAGGGTGAAGTCAGGCCGCCAGGAAGCGCTCGGCCGTACGCAGGCCCAGCGCCATCTGGGTCAGGGCCGGGTTGGCCGCCAGCGCGCTGGGGAAGGTGGAGTTGTCGCAGACGTAGAGGTTGTCGATGTCGAAGCTGCGGCCATCGGCGTCGACCACGGCGTGCTCGGGATCGCTGCCCATGCGGCAGGTGCCCAGCGTGTGCGCCGAACGGTCGGCGGCGAGGATGTCGCGCGCGCCGGCGGCCTCCCAGATGGCGGTGAGCGTGCGCCGGGCATGGGCGTCGAGCGCGCGTTCGTTGGGGCCGTAGCTGAAGTCGATGCGCGCCTTGCGCAGGCCGAAGGCATCCACCTCGTCGGACAGCGTCAGGCGATTGCCCTGCGCCGGCAGGCAGTCGCCGTTGATGCCGATGCCGGCCAGCTGGTTGTAGTCGCGCAGCCGCGAGGTCAGCGCACGGCCCCACAGCCCGGCGCCGCGCGCCAGCGTGTTGGCCAGGGTCAGCGGCTGCACGCCGAGGCTCTGGATCAGATAGCCGCCGGCGAAGTCGGCATCGGCCGGCGCGCGCATATCCTCGCTGATCAGGGACGAGGGGTAGCCGCGGTTCATGCGCATGTCCGCGTCGAACCTGCCCCATACCTGCGTGGCCACGTGCGCCATGAAATTGCGCCCGACCTGGCCGCTGGAATTGGCCAGCCCCAGATTGAGCAGCAGGCGCGGGGTCTCCACGCCACCGGCGCACAGGAACAGCGCGTCGCAGCCCACGCTCACTTCGCGCCCGTCATGGCGATAGACCACACCGGCGATGCGACCACGCGCGTCGCGGTGCACATCGACCACGCGGCAGTTGGCGCGCACCTGCGCACCGTGTGTGCGCGCCAGCGGCAGCCAGCTGGTGTCGGTGGCGGCCTTGGAGGCGTAGATGCAGCCCTGATGGCAGGCGCCGCAGTTGGTGCAGGCGCGCCGCGTGCCCCAGTGCGGCTGCGCGTGCGCGGCGGTGACCAGCGCGGCGGGGCTATCGGTGGCGGTGATGCCCAGCGCCGCGCAGCCGCGCGCCATGGCCTGCGCCGGCGCGTTGCGCAGCGGCGGCGCGTACGCATAGACGCGCGCCGGGTCCCAGGGATAGGGCGAGGGGCCGGACACGCCGATGAAGGCCTCGACCCGGGCGATGTAGTCGATCAGCTCGGCGTGCGCGATCGGCCAGTCCCAGCCCTGGCCGCTGCTGCGACGCAGGCGCAGCTCGGCCGCCTCTGGACGCGGGCAGAACGCACCCCAGTGCAGGGTCGAGCCGCCCACGCCCTGGCCAGAGTTGTTGGCCCCGAAGGCGGTCGGCGTGGCGCCGCCGCTCAGCCGTTCCTCCATCCAGTACAGGTCGGTGGTCAGCTCGTCGGGCAGATGATCGGTCGGTGCGAACGCCGCACCCGCTTCCAGCACCAGCACCGAGACACCCGCCTGCGCCAGGCGCGCGGCCAGCGGCGCACCGCCAGCGCCGCTGCCCACGATCACCGCTTCGACGCGGTCCGTCCGCGCCACCGTCATTCGCGCGTGTCCGGCAGCCGCTGCCAGGGCTCGCGCTGGTCGGCGCCGGCCAGGATATAGCCTTCGCCCTCGCCTGGCGCGCTGCCGGTGGCGAAGCCGTCGTAGCCCATCGCCGCCATCGTCGCCGGCAGGCTGGCCCAGGTACGCGCGATCTCGGCGCGCACGTCCTCGAACCAGCGCGCCAGCTGCGCGCCATCCAGCGCGCTTTGCGGGCCGGGCTGCGCGTCACCGCGCGCGATGCGGGTCAGCCACGCCTCCTGCGCGAGCGAATCGCGCGCGCACCAACCGCCAGTCATCGCGTCGAGCGCATCCAGCCCGAGCGGCCAGGCCTGCGCATCGGCCGGCAGATCGGCGAAGCGCCAGCCATCGCCGGCCTGGGTGGCCAGGCCCACGTCCATGCGGCGGGCCAGGTCGGCCGCCTGCGGCGCATCGTCCAGCGCCAGCACGCTGGCCACCACGTCGGCCAGCACCGCGCGCTGCGCATCGGACAGCACGCGCGGCGCATCGCGCGGCGGGCCGCGATGGCGCGCCAGCAGCGTGGCGCGCATGCGCGGCTGCACGCGCGGCAGGTTGAGCAGGTCGATGAACGCGGGCGGCAAGGCGCCGGCTTCCGCCCACTGCAGCAACGCGTCGATGTGCGCGGCCAGCGCATCGGGCTGTTCGTAGGGGATCAGATGCGCGGCATCGGCGATGGCGACGACCTCGCCCGCCTCCGGGTAGTGCGGCAGGTTCAGGCGCCGCTGCGCATCGGCGTCCAGGTCGCCGTCCTCGGCGCCAGCCAGGAGCAGCGCCGGCAATGCGATCCGGCCCGCCTGGGCGGAGGCATCTTCCTTGCTGCCCTGCTCCAGCCAGGCGCGCCAGGCGCGCGGATCGCTGCGCCGCACATCGGCGATGGCCTGCTCGCGCGGTGCCTCGTCCAACCGGCGCGCGCTGTTGTCGTCGACGAACTGCGCGGCTTGCCCGGGCGTGGGCGCGCCATCGGCGAACCAGTCCAGCATCTGTTGGCGGCGCTGCTCCTCCATCGGCTCGGGCGATGGCGGCGAAGCGGCGACCAGCACCACCCCACACAGGCCGGCCAGGCCCGGCGCGCCCTCCCGCGCGCGCGCGGCGGCGAGCGTGGCGATCTTGCCGCCCATGCTGTGGCCGACCACACACCAGCGCGAGGGCGCACGCGCGGCCACGGTGGCGCAGAACCAGTCCACCAGCGCCGGCACATCGGTGCATTCGCCCGCGGACGTGCCGCCGAAGCCGGGGATATCCAGCGCGATGCAATCGGCCCGGTCGCCCAGCCGCGCGATCACCCGCTCCCATTCGCCCGCACTGGCACCGAGCGCGTGGAGGAAGAACAGCTGGAGCTGGGGCATGGCCTGGCCGGGGCGGTTGAGGTGGAGCGCGAGCATTGCGTCCGCCTGGTGTGGGGCGTGTGCAGGTTGGCTTCGCACGGCGTGTACATCGCGTGGCCGAGGAAACGGCCTCAGCTAAACTCGGCACGTCATGTCCGCGAACGCGGGGCTCCATGGACGTTCGGTCCGGTGGCGCAACGTCCATGCGCTCCCGCGTGCGCGGGAGCGACGAGGATTTGGATCGCGCGACAGTTCAGAGCCCGGCGAAGGCCAGGTCTACGGCAGCGTCCCACGGTGCTTAGTTCGACAAGCAGTCGGTTGGAGATCCGGCGGGTCTCTACCCGCGCCAAAGCCCCGCGCTCGCGTAACGCCGGGTGAGGCCTGCCCGCCGCTTGCTTCGCAGCGCATTTACCGCACCCGGGCAAGGCTCGCGCGATCTCGCTCGCCTCCGCCGGCCACAGGACCGCCCCGCCATGTCAGACGCCCGCCGCTATGCCGCCTACTCACCGCAGATGGCCCTCGCCCATCCGGACGAGGCCGCGCTGGCCGAAGAGATGAGCGAGGTCCTGCTGCGCATCTCGCAGCAGACCTGGGAGGACAGCCACCATGCGCTGCGCAGCGTGCACGCCAAGAGTCACGGCCTGCTCGGGGCCACGCTGGAGGTGCTGCCCGACCTGCCGCCGGAACTGGCCCAGGGCCTGTTCGCGCAGCCCGGCCGCTACGAGGCCGTGATGCGCTTCTCCACCACGCCGGGCGACCTGCTGCCCGACCGCGTGTCCACGCCGCGCGGGCTGGCGCTGAAGTTCCTCGATGTCCCGGGCGAGCGCCTAGAAGGCAGCGAAGCGGCGCACTGCCAGGACCTGCTCATGGTCAACGGCCCGCAGTTCAACGCGCCCAACGCCAAGGCCTTCCTGCGCAGCCTCAAGCTGCTGGCGCCGACCACCGACCGCGCCGAGCGCACCAAGCAGGTGCTCTCCGCCCTGCTGCGTGGCACCGAACGCGCGCTCGAAGCGGTCGGCGGCCAGAGCGCCAAACTCAAGGCGATGGGCGGCGAGCCGCCGCACCACATCCTGGGCGAGACCTTCTTCACCCAGCTGCCGCTGCGCTACGGCACGCACGTGGCCAAGCTGCAGCTGGTCCCGGTGGACCCCGCGCTGCTGGCACACCAGGACGAACGGATCGATCTCAAGCAGGCCAATGCACTGCGCGACGCGGTCAATGCGCACTTCGCCTCGCAGGGCGGCGTGTGGGAACTGCGCGCGCAGCTGTCCACCGATCTGGAGCGCATGCCCATCGACGATGCCACCGGGGTCTGGGACGAGGACGAGAGCCCGTTCCGCACGGTGGCGCGCCTGACCGCATCGCCCCAAGTTGGCTGGAGCCAGGACAGGGCCCGCCTGGTCGACGATCAGATGGGCTTCAGTCCCTGGCACGGCGTGCAGGACCACCGCCCGCTGGGCGACATCATGCGCATCCGCAAGCGCGCCTACCAGGCCTCACAGGACTTCCGCGCCCGCAAGTCCGGCTGCCCGCTGCACGATCGTCCGCTGTCAGCCGGTGCGCAGGGCGAAAGCGAATAAGCCAACCCCGCTCAGGCATTGCCGATAGCGCTTCATTGACGCCATTGGCCGAAAAGGTCACAACGGCGGTGCCCACCTGTAGAGCGGAGCTTGCTCCGCTGAGGCCTTCCCCACGAACCAGAAGTAGCTGAGCCTGCTCAGCTGGAAGCTTCCCACGAACCGAGCGGAGAGCAGCGGAGCGAGCTCCGCGCTACAGGTGAGGCGCTGTGCCTTACAGCACCGCCTGCGCCCCGGCGATGGTGATCAACGCACCCGAGGGGTAGCTGGAGCTGTCGCTGGCCAGCATGACGAGAGCGAACAAACCGACCTCGCTGAGACATTGCCGATAGCGCTTCATTGCCGCCATTGGCCGAAACGGCCACAACGGCGGCGCCGCCCTGTAGAGCGGAGCTTGCTCCGCTGAGGCCTTCCCCAAGAACCAGAAGCAGCTGAGCCCGCTCAGTTGGGGTGATTACCACGAACCGAGCGAAGAGCAGCGGAGCAAGCTCCGCTCTACAGTTGGGGCGCTGCGCCTTACAGCACCGCCTGCGCCCCGGCGATGGTGATCAACGCACCCGAGGTATAGCTGGAGCTGTCGCTGGCCAGCATGACGTAGGTCGAGGCAAGTTCCGCCGGCTGGCCCGGACGGCCGAACGGCGTCTGCGAACCGAAGTTCTTCACCTTGTCCTCGGCCATGCCGGCCGGAATGAACGGCGTCCAGATCGGACCGGGCAGCACCGCGTTGACGCGGATCTTGCGCTCGGCCAGCCACTGCGCCAGGCCCAGGGTGAGGTTGGCCACCGCGCCCTTGGTGGTCGAGTACGGCAGGATGTTGGGCGTGGGGTCCTTGGAATTGACCGAGGCCGTATTGATGATCGACGCACCCTCGCCAAGCAGCTCGAGCGCGCACTTGGTCAGGTAGAACGTGCCGTGCACGTTGGTATCGAAGGTCTTGCGCCATTCCTCCAGCGTCACCTCGTCGATGGACTGGAAGTACTTCTGGTAGGCCGCGTTGTTGACCAGCACGTCGAGGCCGCCGAAGGCGGACTTCACCTCGCCCACCAGACGCTCGACCTCGCTCGGCTGGCTGATGTCGCAGGCGACCTTGAGCACCTTGACGCCGTCCTGCTCCATCAGCGAGGCGACCTGGTCGGCATCGTCCTGCTCACTGGGCAGGTAGGCGATGGCCACGTCGGCGCCTTCGCGCGCGAAGGCCAGCGCCACGGCCGCACCGATGCCGCTGTCGCCACCGGTCACCAGGGTGCGCTTGCCCTTGAGCAGGCCGTGACCCTCATAGCTGTCCTCACCGATATCGGGCTTGGGATCCATCTTGCTGGTCTTGCCCGGGAAGCTCTGCTGCTGCGGCGGGAACGGCGGGCGGGGATAGTCGGGCATGGCGAGACTCCTGCGGTCGATGTGTCGATGGGGCACGGCGATGCGCGTGCGCGAGTGACCTATCCTCACGGCTCGCGTAAAAAGCGACCGTGAACTTATCCGCGGCGATTCGTCATGCGGGCATGACAAAGCGCTGCGACACGAGCGCAGCGCGTGCGCGAAGCCGCACCAGGCAACAACGCGCGCACAATGCAAGAAGCGCCGCCCTTGCGAGCGACGCCTCACCTTGCATTTTCAGAAGAAGCGCGCGGCGCCGATCGCTCAGCGTCCGCGCCCGGCGCTCAGCTCTTGCACTCGAACACACTGATGCTGCGCGGCGGAGCCAGGAAATCCTGCGCCCCCTCGGGCACCACATCGGTGCCGAGCGCATCGTCGGTGGACAGCACCAGCTCCCACTTCAGATGCGTCTCCGAATCGGGCAGCCTGAAGTTGACGCCCTCGTGATACGCGTTGATCAGGATCAGCAGCGTCGCGTCCTGACCGTACTCGCGCACACCGGACACCTGCGCCTTGCCTTCCAGCAGCAGGCCCACCGACCGCGCGCCACCATCGCTCCAGTGCGCGTCCTCCATCTCGCTGCCGCCCGGGTTGAGCCAGGTCAGGTCGCGCACCCCGGCCTGTTCGTTGTACTGGCCATTGAGGAAGCGGCCACGGGTCAGGATGGGATAGCGACGACGCAGCGCGGTGAGCTGGCGCACGAAGTCGGCCAGGCGGCCCTCGGTCGGGTCGGCGTCCCAGTTGATCCAGGTGATCTCGTTGTCCTGGCAATAGGTGTTGTTGTTGCCACCCTGGGTCTGCGCGCGCTCGTCGCCGGCCAGCAGCATCGGCGTGCCCTTGGCCAGCAGCAGCGTGGCCAGCAGGTTGCGCATCTGCCGCTCGCGCAGCGCGTTGATCTGCGCATCGTCGGTCGGCCCTTCCGCGCCGTAGTTGCACGAGCCGTCGTTGTTGGAGCCGTCCTGGTTGTTCTCGCCGTTGGCCTCGTTGTGCTTCTCGTTGTAGCTGACCAGGTCGCGCAGGGTGAAGCCGTCATGGGCGGTGATGAAGTTCACCGACGACCAGGGCCGCCGCCCGCGTCGGTCGAATAGATCGGCAGAACCGGTGAAGCGCGTGGCGAATT
Organism: Pseudoxanthomonas sp. SORGH_AS_0997; assembly: GCF_031453535.1. NCBI lineage: Bacteria > Pseudomonadati > Pseudomonadota > Gammaproteobacteria > Lysobacterales > Lysobacteraceae > Pseudoxanthomonas > Pseudoxanthomonas sp. SORGH_AS_0997. The sequence continues at coordinate 3,540,097 of NZ_JAVIZI010000001.1, read as the reverse complement.
CGGCGAGCTTGCCCTCGTCGCCGCGCCAGAACGCGCGCGCGTTGTCACGGAACTTGTCGTTCCATTCGGCCCAGCCCGGCGGGAAGTGACCCACCTGGTAGCCACCCGGCCCGCAGTCCCAGGGTTCGGCGATCAGCTTGACCTGGCTCAGCAGCGGGTCCTGGCCGCAGGCGTCGAGGAAGCCGCCGCGCTGGTCGAAGCCGCTGGGCTCGCGCCCCAGGATGGTGGCCAGGTCGAAGCGGAAACCGTCCACATGCATCTCGCGCGCCCAGTAGCGCAGCGAGTCGTTGACGAACTGCACCACGCGGAAGTTGCTCAGGTTGAGCGTGTTGCCGGTGCCGGTGTCGTTGATGTAGTAGCGCGGGTCGTCGGCCAGGCGGTAGTAGCTGGCGTTGTCGATGCCCTTGAACGACAGCGTCGGCCCCATCTCGTTGCCTTCTGCGGTGTGGTTGTAGACCACATCCAGGATCACCTCCAGGCCCTTGCGGTGCATGGCCTTGACCATGTCGCGGAACTCGTCGCGGTGGCCGCTGGCCAGGTAGCGCGACTTCAGCGCGAAGAAGCCCAGGGTGTTGTAGCCCCAGTAGTTGCGCAGGTCGCGATCCAGCAGGTGCTGGTCGTCCAGGTAGGCGTGCACCGGCAGCAGTTCGACCGCGCTGACGCCCAGCGACTTGATGTAGTCCAGCACCGGCGCCTGGGCCAGGCCGGCGAAGGTGCCCTGCAGGTCCTGCGGCACCTGCGGGTGGCGCTTGGTGTAGCCGCGCACGTGGGTCTCGTAGACCAGGGTCTGGCTCCACGGCGTGAGCAGCCGCTCGTCGTCCTCCCAGTCGTAGTCGTCCTGCACCACCACGGCCTTGGGCATGAACGGCGCGCTGTCGCGTTCGTCGAAGCTCAGATCGCCATCGGGGTGCCCGACGGTGTAGCCGTAGAGCTCGTCGGCCCAGATCAGGTCGCCCTCGATCTCCACCGCGTACGGGTCCAGCAGCAGCTTGTTGGGGTTGAAGCGGTGGCCCTCGGCCGGCGCGTAGGGGCCGTGCACCCGGTAGCCGTAGCGCTGCCCGGGGCCGACGTCGGGCAGATAGCCGTGCCAGATCTCGTTGGTGTACTCGGGCAGCTCGATGCGGGTCTCGTTGCCGGCCTCGTCGAACAGGCACAGCTCCACGGCGGTGGCGTTGGCACTGAACAAGGCGAAGTTGGTGCCCTTGCCGTCATAGGTGGCGCCGCGGGGAAAGGGGCGGCCTTCGCGCACGCGCGAGGGGCTGGCGTACTTCGGGGTTGGAGCGTTGGGCATCGTGGGGGGGCCGCAGTGGGGAGGACGGAGCATGTGGGCGCTCTTGTCGAGGTCGCGTCAGCACATGGCATCGCTCGCCCGGCGGTCGGCTTCGATCGTCGTCCGCGCCGCCCAGACAAAAAGAGCGTGAATTCGGCGTGACAAGCGTCGCGCAATCGATAGTATGTTCATCACTCCCCGCGCGTCCCCACCGCCCCGATGGCCGCCTCCGATCCGCTTCGTTTCCGCATGTCCTCCGGCCTGATGCAGGCCGGCCGTCAATGGCAGAAGGTGGTGGACGCGGCGCTGGCCGGCCACGGCCTGTCCAACGCGATGACCACGCCCCTGCTGATGATCGGCCGTGCCGGCGGCGGCGTGCGCCAGATCGAGCTGGCCCAGCTGATCGGCGTCGAAGGGCCCTCGCTGGTACGCATCCTGGACAAGCTGGCCGCCGCCGGCCTGGTCCGGCGCGAGAACGACGTCAGCGACCGCCGCGCCAACAAGCTCTGGCTGACCGAGGCCGGCGAAGCCATCCGCCAGCAGCTGGAGACCCAGTTGAACGCCCTGCGCAAGAAGACCTTCGGCGACATGAGCGACGCCGAGATGGAGGCCGTCCTCAAGCTCTACCGCATCGTCGAGAGCGCGGCGCGCGGCGGCTGAGCGCCAGGGCCGGACGGCCTACGCCGTCGTTCCGGCAAAGTCCGATCGCGTGCGCAGCGCAACGCCGCTTCAGCTCACGCAGACCGCTCTACCGTCATTCCCGCGAAAGCGGGACCTTTGCAAAACATCGCTGATCGGGAACGACGATTGCGCCTTGGTGGCTGGCCAGTTGATCGGGAAAGCCCCGACCCCCTCCCCAGCCCTCCCCTGCGCTGCGCGCAAGGGAGGGGGCAGTAGGTTGCTTGCTGTGCCACCGCCTACTGGGCTTGGCCCCCTCCCTTTCGCCGAAGGCGAAGGGGAGGGTTGGGGTGGGGTGCTTTTGCTTTTGGCTTTGACCTAGATCGGCGCAGTCAGCCGATGAGTGCCACCCGAACGCAGCCGAGGGGAGTTTTGCAAAGGTCCCGCGAAAGCGGGAATCCATGGACTTCCGCGCCAACGGCAAAGGCGCTGGATGGTCAGACATGCGCCTGTAACGCGCTGCGCAAACGTCCATGGGTTCCCGCTTTCGCGGGAACGACGGCTATGGCTACGCGGACGAATGAAGGTGTTCACCGGGATGACCGTGGCTTGTCCGCACCCGGCCACCACAACCCCGCCAGCCGCGCTCAACCCCTGGGCTGGATGATCTGACTCAAGTAGTCCGGCGTGCCCTCCACCCGCACCAGGTGCGGATACTGCAGCCCGTCGTGGTAGTCCACCTGCACCGTGCGCAACCCACCCTGGAACTGCAGCAGCAGGGTGATCGGCGTCTGGCCGCCCTTGGCGGCGGTGATCGCCTGGGCCAGCGTCTCGGTCGAATACTCCTGCCCGTTTACCGCCACCAGCTTGGCGCCGGTGCTGACCCCGGCCTTGAACGCCGGCCCGTTCCAGCGCACGTCGTTGATGCTGCCGTCCGGGTTCATGGTCAGGCCGATCGACCAGGCGAAGTTGTAGCGATGCCGCGGCGACTGCGCGGCGCGGTTGTACTGGGCCTCGTACTCGCTGGGCGTGTCGGTGTAGACCAGCTTCCAGCCGCTGGCGGCGATACCGTCCAGCAGCGGCGGGGCCACCGTCTGCACGCGCGTCTTGAGGAAGCCCGCCCAATCGTCGTGGGCCACGCCATCCAGCGTGTCGACCACGTCCTGGAAGGTGTAGGGATGGACCACGTAGCTGCCGTCGTCCACGCCGAAGAACGCCTTGGCGAAATCGTCCAGCGACTTGCGGTTGCCGGTGAGCTGGCGCAGGCGTGCGTCGATCTGCAGCCACACCATCTGCCCGGCGCTGTAGTACTCCTCGCTCATCTGCCAGCTGCGGTAGGGCAGCGCCTCGCGATGGGCGGCGGTGGGATCATTGGTGGTGTCCTCCAGCGTGCGCCACTGGAAGCCGACCCGGTTGCGGTCGTAGTTGGCCGCCACCATCGCCAGCGCGTCGCGGAACTGCTGCGGCGTCCACAGCCCGGCGCGCGCGGTCAGCACGAAGCCCCAGTACTGCGTGGCGCCCTCATACACCCACAGCAGCGAATCGCCCATCGGCTCGCTGAAGTTGGGCGTGGACAGGTCCGCGCCGCGGCGGAACTTGCCATTCCAGGAGTGGGTGAACTCGTGCGCCAGCAGGTCGCGGTCGGTCGGGTTGTCCTTCCAGCCGGTGAAGTAGCTGCGGTCCAGGCCGTTCTCGCTGGACTGGTGATGCTCCAGGCCGTTGCCGGCCAGCTCGTCGGACAGCGAGAACAGGAAGTCGTAGTGGTCGTAATGGTGCGAGCCGAACAGGCGCGTGGCCTGCACCGGCAGCGCGCGATGCGCGGCCAGCTGCTCGGGCGTGATCTCCAGGTCCTTGGCCTCGTCGGCGACGATGTTGAGCATCACCGGCGCGCCGCCCTTGGGCGTCAGATCGACCTGCTTGAAGTGCAGGCCGGCGTAGATCGGCGAATCGACCAGCGTTTCGTACGACACCGGGTTGAAGGTGGTGCTGGCGCCGTCCTTCGACGCCGCGCGCAGGGCGCTGCCGAACTGCCAGCCGGCCGGCAGCGTCACGCTGGGCTGCACCTGGATGCCGCGCGTGTAGTAGCCGGCCGGATACAGCGACATCTGGTCCCAGTCCAGCATCAGCATGCGGTCGGTCATCTGGAAACCGCCGCCGCGGCTGGACAGATACTGGAAATCCGCCTCCAGCGTGGTCGCGCCGGCCGGCACGTCCACATGGAAGGCATAGACGTCATAGGGATCGCGCTTCCACGGCAGCGGCTTGCCGTTGGCGCTGAAGCTCAGCCCGGCCAGCTGCGCGACCGGGCCGCTGGGCGAATGCGCGCCGGGGATCCACTCCGGATACAGCAGCGTGACCCGGCCGGCCTGCACCGGCAGGGACTCGTGGACGCGGAAGATGCCCTGGCGCGTGTCGCTGGCATCGACCTTGAGCTGGAGCTGGCCGGGATAGGCCACGTCCTGCGGCGGCGGGACATCGGCCTTGCGCACGATCTGCGCCGAGGCCGTGCCGGCCAGCAGCGCCAGGCCCAGCGCGGCGGCCAGTCGGGCACGGGGAAGGATCGAAGCGGACGCGGCGACGCGGCGAACCAGGGGCATGACAGGCTCCAGCAGGCAAGGGATCGGGACAGCGGCGCACCCTAGCACCGCAGCGGCGGAGCCGTCGCATGCCGAAGGTGCAGCGCGCGCATCCCCTGAAAGCCGCATGCGTCGCCCCCTCCCCTGCGCGCAGCGCAGGGGAGCTCGAAGTCGCGGCTAGCGACTGCGGGGGAGGGGTTGGCTGTTGCTGTTAGCTGTTGCTGTTAGCTGTTGCTGTTAGCTGTTGCTGTTAGCTGTTGCTGTTAGCTGTTGCTGTTAGCTGTTGCTGTTAGCTGTTGCTGTTAGCTATTGCTGTCAGCGCCTGCCGTTACCGCTGAGTTTTCGCTTCTCTTTGCTTAACCGCGAAGAGCACCCCTCCCCAACCCTCCCCTGCGCTACGCGCAAGGGAGGGGGCAGATCACCTGCGCTGACGCTTCCCACGAGTCCGAGCCCAAGCGCCATTCCCGATTCCCGAATCCCGAATCCCGAATCCCGAATCCCGAATCCCGAATCCACAAACTATCCCCCGCCACCGCACACCCGTCCCCCCCCCCCGGCCTCACCTCACCACGGCACCGTACGCCCCAGATAATCCAGATACTGCAGCCCGGCGCGGCCGCGCTGCGCCTCCATGGTGTCGAGCAGGTTCGGGATGCTTTCCTCGATGGTCAGCCGCGCATCCGGCCCGCCCATGTCGGTCTTGACCCAGCCCGGCGCCATCAGCAGCAGCGTGCGCGGGTCGTCGGCATGGCGCGCGGCGAAGCTGCGCATGCACATGTTCAGCGCCGCCTTGCTTGCCCGATACGCCTCATGCCCGCCCCGGGTGTTGTTAGCCAGGCTGCCCTGGCCCGAGGACATCAGCCCGATCGTGCCGCTTGAGGGCACCAGGTCCTGCAGCGCTTCGACCACGCGCATCGGGCTCAGGGTGTTGGTCAGCATCACCCGCAGGAATTCGTCGGTAGCCACGTTCGCCACGATCGCGTCGTCATCGGTGTTGACCACGCCGGCATTGACGAACAGCAGGTCGATCGCCTCGCCTTCCAGGCGTGCGCGCAGGGCGGCGACCTGCGCCGGCTCGGTGATGTCCACCGTCTCCACGCGCAACGCCCCGGGATGCCGGCGCGAAAGCGTGTCGAGGCGCTCGGTCGAATGCGCGCGAGCCGTGGCGATCACCCGCCAGCCGCGCGCCAGGAACTGCTCCACCATCGCGTAGCCAAGCCCGCGCGAAGCGCCGATCAGCAGGACGGTGTTGGATGAGGGTTTCATGATGCGACTCCCGTGCGGCGCCGTGCGCCAGTCCCCTCAGGCTAGGGGCGGCCCCACGCATGCGGAAGGCGCGCGGCATGCATTGATAGAGTGCACGGCATGCACGCGTCCCCGACCCGCCGCCGCACGCCATGTCCGTCCCCGACCTCAACCTGCTGATCGCCCTGGACGCGCTGCTGGCCAGCGGCAGCGTCGCCGGCGCCGCGCGCAGGCTGGGCCTGAGCCCCTCGGCGATGAGCCGCACGCTCACCCGGCTGCGCGATACCACCGGCGATGCGCTGCTGGTGCGCGCCGGCCGGCAGATGGTGCTCACGCCCTATGCCCAAGCGCTCCGCGACCGTGCGCGCACCGCGGTCGAGGACGCGCGCGCCGTCCTGCAGCCGCCGACGACGACACTGGACCTGGCCACGCTGCAGCGCGTGTTCACCCTCCGTGCCAACGACGGCTTCATCGAAGCCTTCGGCCCGCGCCTGATCGCCGCCGTCGCGCAGGTGGCCCCTGGCGTGCAGCTGCGCTTCGCGGCCAAGGCGCAGAAGACCGCCGCGCCGCTGCGCGCGGGCGAAGCCGATCTGGAGATCGGCGTGCTGAACGCGATGGGTCCTGAAGTGCGCGTGCAGGCGCTGTTCCGCGACCACTTCGTCGGCGTGGTCCGCGCGGGACATCCGCTGGCCAGGCCGCGCGAGGTCACGGCACAGGACTACGTCGCGCATGGCCACGTGGTCGCCTCGCGCCATGCGCGCGACCACGGCCCGGTCGATGACGCCCTGGCCAGGCTCGGCCTGCGGCGTCGCATCGTCGCGGTGGTGCCCGGCTTTCCCGCCGCGGTGGCCGTGGCCCGCGCTTCGGACCTGATCGCGCTGGTGCCCGCCTCCTATGCCGCCAGCCAGGGCACCGCGGACGCGGCATCGCTCCACGCCTTCAAGTTGCCGGTGCCGCTGGCCGGCATCACCGTCTCGCAGATGTGGCACCCGCGCCTGCACGGCGATGCGGCGCATCGCTGGCTGCGCGAGCTGGTCCTGGCGCAATGCCGGGAGCCGTAGGAACGCGGCACTGTTCACCCGAAGCAGGCGACCGGCACGGCAGCGATTGATGCTGCTGCTTTTGACGTCGCCGACCAGCAGCACAGTGGAAGAGCGGACGGCATGGCAGGAGGAAGCTCGGAATCCGCATCGACCATGCTCGATGACACGGGCCTGCAACGCCGCAGGGCACCCGACGACAGCAGATCGACCCGGCGCGTGGAATCATGCGGCCCGCACCCGCCGGCCATACGCAAGGAACAGTCCCATGATGAAGCTCTACTACGCCCCCGGCACCTGCGCCCTGGCCTGTTGGATCGCCCTGGAATGGGCCGGTGCCGACTACGAGGCGGTGAAGGTCGACCCGCACGCGGACGCCTACCGCGCCATCAACCCGCTGGGCACCGTGCCGGCGCTGGACATCGGCGGCGCACGCGCGATGACCCAGGCCGATGCCATCCTGCAGTACATCGTCCAGCGCCATCCCGAGGCCGGGCTGGGCGCCGACGCGGGCATCGAGGCGCAGTTCGTGTTCAACGAGACGCTGGCCTTCCTGACCGGCGACATGCATCCGGCGTTCTGGCCCTTCTTCACCCCTGAGCGCTACACCACCGACGCCAGCGAGGGGGCGCTGCAGGCGGTGCGCGACGCCGCACCGGCACGCATCGCGCGCGTGCTGGCCCACCTGGACGCGCTGATCGGCGACACCGACCACGTCTATGCCGGCCGCCGCAGCGTGGCCGACGCCTACGCCTTCGTCATGGCACGCTGGTCGGACAAGGCCGGCGAGAGCTGGCGCAAGTACCCCAACCTGGCCCGCTTCATGCAGGCCATGGCGCACGACCCCGCCGTCAAGACCGTGCTGGAACGCTCGAGCGGCCGCTGAGGACGCAAAGAACCGTCAATCCCGCGAATGCGGGCATCCGGCGCCTTGGGCGCTGTGCGCGAAAGTCCCTGGATTCCCGCGTTCGCGGGACCTTTGCAAAACTACCCTTGATCTTCCCGAGGCTCTTCCCATGCAGCGCGACCCTGCCCAGTCCAGCTTTGCCGATGCCCTGGTCTTGGGCAGCACCAACAGTCGCCTGCAGCGGATCGATGCCTTGTTGGATTGGCCGCAGTTGGTCGGCGCGCTTGGGCTGGAGCGCAAGGCCCAGACCGGCAGGCCGGCTTACCCGCCCACCACGATGCTCAAGGTGTTGCTGCTGCAGGCCTGGTATGGCTTGAGCGATCCGGCGATGGAGGATGCCTTGGGCGATCGGCTCTCCTTCCGGCGCTTTGTCGGGCTGTCCCTGGATCAGGCCGTGCCGGACCACTCCACGATCAGCCGCTTTCGCCAGCGCCTGCTCGAAGGCGATCGCTGGCAGCGCCTGCTGGCGCAGGTCAATGCCCAGTTGGATGCGCACCAGGTGATCCTGCGCCAGGGCACCCTGATCGACGCCACCCTGATTCCGGCGGCGGCCGCCGAACCGCCCAAGCAGGTGGGCGGTGGCCAGTCCCCGGTCGATCCGGATGCCAGGTGGACCAAGCGCCCCAACGGCATGGCGCGTTTTGGCTACAAGCTGCATCTGGCGGTGGATCGGGGTTCGCAGATCGCGCGTGCGATGGTGCTGACCTCGGCCAACATCAACGAGATCACCCAGGCCGCCAAGCTGGTCCAAGGCGATGAGGGCGCGGTTTGGGCGGACAAGGGTTACGTGGGTCCGAGCTTGCGGGAGAAGCTCGCCGAGCACGGGATCGGCAACCGGGTCCAGCGCAAGGCCAGTCGCACGCGCAAGTTGACCGTGTGGGAGAAGCGGCGCAACACGCTGATCGGCCGGGTACGGGGCAGGATCGAGGGCGTCTTTGGGGCTCTCAAGCGCTCCTATGGTTTGGCCCGGATGCGCTTCATGGGCCTTGAACGCAATGCCGTGGCCACCTGCGTGACGTTGGTGGCCTGGAACCTGGCCCGCGCGGCGGACCGCACGGTCTAACGCCACGAACCGAGCCCTGGCGGGCTAAACCACCTTCTGGCCCAAGCGCTTCTTCCCTCACTCTGCCGCTGCAAGCCAGGTCAGCCGCGCCATTTCACCTGTTGAATGCGGCGATGGAGGGTTTTTCAAACGTCCCGCGTTCGCGGGAATGACGGGGGGGATTGGCTGGCGGCTGTCAGTCACTGCACTTGCGGGAGCAACTGTCTCCTCAAATCTCGCGGCGGTCTGCCTGTAGAGCGGAGCTTGCTCCGCTGGGGCCTTTCCCACGAACTGAACGAAGAGCAGCGGAGCAAGCTCCGCTCTACAGGTGGGAGCCGCCCGTGGCGACGGGCTTTCCCCCCTTTCTCGGCCCTCCCAGCTGTACCCAGAAATCAGACTTTCCTTCCTGAGAAAACCCAACCCGTCGTTCCCGCGAACGCGGGAATGATGGGCGGAAGTAGCTGGCGGCTGTCAGTCACTGCACTTGCGGGAGCAACTGTCCCCTCAAATCTCGCGACGGTCTGCCTGTAGAGCGGAGCTTGCTCCGCTGGGGCCTTCCCTACGAACTGAACGAAAAGCAGCGGAGCAAGCTCCGCTCTACAGGGGAGCCGCCCGTGGCGGCGACGGGCTTTCCCGGGAGAGCCCCATCGCCGGCATGCGGGCTCCCACCACAAGCACTGCGCTGGCCTCAAATTTCGCGGTGCTGAGGTAGAACGGCCCGCAACCCCGCCGCTGCCAAGATCTTCCCCATCCGTCATTCCCGCGAACGCGGGAATCCATGGAAGTCGACGCTTTGATGCAAAGGTCCCTAGGTTCCCGCCTTCCCGGCAACGACGGTAGCCGCACCCATCACCCCTCCGACGCAAGCGTCTGGCGCACGATCACGTACTGATCGCGGCCGCGGCGCTTGGCTTCGTACAGGGCGGCGTCGCTGGCGGCCAGGATGGTCTCGACCTGGTCCGGCGCCGCATCGTGGCAGACCACGCAGCCGCAGCTGATGGTGAGGATGCCGGCTTGGGTCCCGGCGTGAGCGATGCCCAGCGCATGCACGCGCTCGAACACGCGCCGCAGGAAGGGCTCGGGGTTCTTCGTGCCGGCGAGCACGAAGACGAACTCCTCGCCGCCATAGCGCGCGACCAGATCGGTGGGCCGCACCGCATCGCCCAACGCCTGCGCCACTTGGCGCAGCGCGCGGTCGCCTTCCAGATGGCCGTGCAGGTCGTTGAACGCCTTGAAGTCGTCCAGGTCGATCATGCCCACGCACACCGGTGCGCCGCCCGCGCCGGCCAGCAGGTCGTCCAGCTGCCGGTCCATGCCGCGCCGGTTGGCCACGCCGGTCAGCGCGTCTTCCTGCGCCTCGCGGCTGAGGACATCGCGCTCGTGCCGCAGCCGGCGGTTGGCGTCGCGCAGGGCGTGCTCGCCGCGCATCGCATCGGTGACATCGACCGCGAAGCCCACCGCGCGCGGCGCGGCGCCGCCGCGGGTCTCCATCCGCGCGGCCGAACGGATCCAGCGCACCTCGCCGTCCGGACGCACGATGCGGTAGGCCGTCGAATACTGCTTGGCCCCGGTCAGCATCTCGGCGGCGAGGGTCTCCACCTGGGTGGCGCGCTCGCGATCGTCCGGATGGATCAGCCGCCGGAACTCCTCCAGCGTGGACACCGCCTGCCCCGGCGGCAGGCCCATGATCCGGCACCAGGTCTCGTCGCAGTCGAAGTGATCCTCGGACACGTTGTAGTCCCAGATGCCCAGCCCGCCGACCTGGGCGGCGACCACCAGCCGCGCCTCGCTGTCGCGCGCGGCCTCCAGCGCCAGCCGCTCGCCGGTGATGTTGCGCGAGATGCACAGGATCGCCGTGGGCTGCTGGGCCTCGTCGAGCATCGGCGTCAGCAGGTTGTCCCAGTATTCCGGCACCCCGCCCTCTACCTCGCTGCGGCCGGTGAAGCGGTCGGCGTGCCCCTCCCGCGCGCGCTCCAGGGCGCGCGCGCCGGGCCGATGCACGTCCTGCGGCAGCAGCGGCAGCCACGGCATGCCGAAGCCCGAGTCGGCCGCCACGCCCAGCGCCTGGCAGCCGGCCCGGTTCATGTGCAGCAGGCGGCCGTCCAGGGAGATGATCTTGATGCAGTCCTGGCTGACATCGAGCATGCGCGACTGCGCCGTGGTCAGCCGTTCCAGCTCGGCGATGCGCTGCTTGTAGCGGTGGATGTCGGTGCCCTGCCACAGCAGGGTGGGCATGCCGCCATCCAGCGCCGGCTGCGCGCCGACCTCGAACACGCACCAGCGCAGGCCGGCCGGCGTGCGCAGCGGCAGCTCCAGCGTCTGCGGCGCGGCGTCGGACGCCAGCGCATCCAGGGCGTCGCGCAGCCCGGGCCGCCCCTGCACCGCCACCAGGTCGAGCAGCGAGGTCGGCATCTCGGCCTCATCGGCCAGGGTCAGCCGCCGCAGGTCCTGGCCCAGCTGCAGCAGGCGGCCGGCGCGATCGGTGACGCAGGCCAGCCCGTGCAGGCGCGCCATCGCCAGGTCGGCACCTTGACCAAGGTCGGGGCCCCTTGCGGGGTCCTGGTGTTGCACGCTTTCGTCCTGCACTCGCCGCTCCTCCCGACACCCGGGCCGTTCCGCGCCGGGTTCGCATCGATCCAACGGCTGTCGTATACGTGGATCGCACACTGCGCGTCCAGAGCGTGTCTTGGCCCCGCCGTGCCGCGCCACGCCCGGCTCCCGAGGCGCGCCGGGCAGCCCGGTGCGAACGCCATTGCGCCGCCTGCGCCCGCCCCGACCCGCGCGGCCTTGCGTCAACGCCTGCCACGGAAGCCGCGCGCCGGCGCGCTACGATGCGCACACCCCACCGCCGCACGCACCAGAGCGCCATGAAGTCCCGCCCCCTCGACGCACCGACGGCATGAGCGACGCGTCGAACCCCGCGCGTGCGCGGACCCGGCCCTGGAACGACCGCGTCGACCCCTGGGTCGGCGCGCTGCTCAGCCTGCTGCTGCACCTGCTGATGCTGTGGGTGCTGCTGCATGCCGACGTGCCGGTGGTGCAGACCACCCAGGGCGCGCCGGCCGGCGGCCGCACGCGGGTGGACTTCATCGGCGAGAGCACCGCGCCGGCCGATCCGGCCCCGCCCAGCCCGCCGCCCTCGCGCCAGCCCACCCCGCCCACGCCGGTCCCGCCCAAGCCGAAGGTCGCGCGCAAGCCGCCGCCGGCCTCGCGCCTGCAGACCACGCGCGTGGACCACGCGGCCGACCCGCTGCTGACCGAGGCCGACACCACGCCCGCACCCAGCGCCACGCCCAGCCCGCCCGTGCCCGCGCCGGCGCAGACCCCGCCCCAGGCGTCCACGCGCCCGCCGGCCAACCCGCCGCCGACCGACCGCCGCTCGCCCAACTGGGGCCACCCGCCCGGCTACATCGCCCAGGACAGCGCGCCGGAGAACGCCGGCTTCGACGACAGCCCGGCGCTCAACCAGGGCCGCGGCCGCGACAGCGGCATGGATGGCGCCAGCCTGTCCGTCGGCGGCTACCAGGCCTATTACGAACCGCGCGTGGAAGAACGCGTGCGCACCTGGATGGCGCAGGGCATGAAGGAATTCTTCATCCCCCTGCCCGGCACCGAATACCTGATGGTGTGCCCGCTGGAGATCGTGCTGCGCAACGGCTCGGGCCCGTGCCGCGCCCTGCCGCCGGATTCGCCCGAGCTCAAGGGCATCGGCGACTCGCGCGACATCATCAACATGCAGCGCGTGTACCACCGCGGCGAGCTGGTGTGGAAGGGACCGGGACCGTATCGCTGAGGGCGGGGCGGGTGGGCTCAAGCGGATGATCGGATATGCGCTCCGGCGTTGGCCGATGGCCTGAGGCAGGCCGAAGATGGGGGTGCCGGCGCCTTCGCTTCGGCGCCCAGTCACGTGATTCGCGCACGAGTGCAGAGCATCGAACGCCTCGCCTGATGACAAAGCGAGCAGGCACTCGATCGCGCGTGCGCAAGACCGCAACACCGCGCACCACCTTGCACCGGATCGACACCGACTGGCCCAATACGGCTTCTCACCCGCCCGATCGGCCCGCTTCCATGTCGCCTGCCACGCCCACCGCCGCCGCGACCGTTCCCCTGCTGGAGACGCCGCGGCTGATCCTGCGCGAATATCGCGCCAGCGATTTCGAGCCCTTCGCCCGGCACCTGTCCGACCCGATCAGCGCCGAGTTCCTCGGCGTGGTCGACCGCCCCACCGCCTGGCGCTTCTTCTGCTCGCACGTGGGCATGTGGCAGCTGTACGGCGCCGGCTGGTGGTCGGTGACGCTGCGCGAGGGCGGCGAGCCGGCCGGCCATGTCGGTGCCTTCCTGCGCGAGGGCCGCGACGGCCTGGAACTGGGCTGGAGCATCTACCGCCCGTTCTGGGGCCAGGGCCTGGCCGGCGAAGCCGCCGCAGCCGTTCTCGACTACGCCTTCCAGACCCGCCGCGAGCCGCAGGTCCACGCCCTCATCGACCCCGGCAACATCGCCTCGCGGCGCGTGGCCGAGCGCCTGGGACTGCGCTTCGACGGCAACACCGAGCTGCACGGCAAACCGGTGGAGCGCTACGTGCGCAGCGCGACGTCCTCCGAGGCTTGAGGTCGCCAGCGGCTGCCCCGTCGCTGCCGCTCGCCGCAAGTAGGAGTCGACCGCAGACAGCCGCGCGCGCTTCCACTGCGCCGCGAAGACCCGCTGCACCACGTCCGTCGCACCGCATCGCGCTGCGGCGAATCAGGGACATGCATCTCGATTTGGCCCCGCCGGGCGATCGATCCCGTGCGCTAGTATCGAAACGAGGGGGACGCACCCCACCATGCAAAGGAGCTGACATGGCAGATCCGAACCGGATGCCCAGCGATCCCTCCCACCCCGACCACGCGCTGTACCAGCAACTCCTGCGCGGCGTCGAGGGATTGCACCGCTGGCAGGGCGACCAGAACGCCAACGTCGCCGCCGCACTCTATGCGCAGGTCAAGGCCGACCCGCGCTTCCCGGAGCAGATCAGCCAGGTGGTGCTGGGCGATCCGTCCGCGAAGGTCCCTTCCGTCTTGGCCACCTACACGCCGCCTTATGGGGCGGACCCCATGCGGGCCAGCGCGCCGACCTCGAGCGCGCAGACGCCAGCGGCGGACAGCCTGCGACCCTTCGCATTGCCTGCCTCCCAGGTGGACAAGGACGGCATGCTCACGGTCCCGGAGATCCGCAATGCGCGCGTCACCGCGCTTGAGCATGGCGCGCTGACCTCGCCGGAAGCCATCGTGATGCACCGCACCGAATCCTCCACGGCGAAAAGCACGCTGGATGGCTACAACGCTGGAGGGCAGCCTGCCGGCGCGCACTTCCTGATCGACAAGGACGGCACCATCTACCAGACCGCGAGCCTGGACCACCAGACTTGGCACGTGGGCAAGATCCGCTCGCGCGGGGCCGAGGAAGGCACGCTGATCGAGCCGGACAAGACCTGGCACGCGAAGACCGGCTTCAAGCCCACGGCCGTCAACAGCCACGAGAACGCGAACCCCTATCCCATCCGCTATCCCAACAACAGCGACAGCATCGGGATCGAGGTCGTGGGCGCCTACAACGCGACGACCAAGACCTGGGACGCGCCGACCGCCGAGCAGACCGCCTCGATCAATCGTCTGGTCGGCGTGCTGCAGCAGCAGTATGGATTGGACAACAATGACATCTACAAGCACGACACCATTTCCTACAAGACTGCGGGCGAGGGCGATGGCCTGTACGTGCCTGGCGCTGCCGCTGCTGGCGGCGTGCAACAGCCCGCAGGCCCGACCCGCTGACACCGGCGCTGGGCAGGCCGCTGCAGGCAGTGACAACGTCCAAGTGCTGAGCGTGGGCACATCGGTCTACGTGCCGGACGCGGGACGTGCAGCGGATCCGGGACTGGAAGCGGCCTGCAAGGCGTGGAAGCTGGATCGCGAAGGCGTCGCGCGCTTCTTCGGCGCCAGCCGCGAGTATCCGGACGGCACGGGCGATGCGTTCTACGCTCTGCCCTGCACCATCAGCGGCCAGCTGCAGGCGGACGGCAAGACCTGGTCTTATGCGATCAATGCTGCCGCCACAGCGACGTGGACCCGTGGCAACGTGGTACGCACCTTTGGCTGTTCCGTCAGCGCGTGTACGCCGCTGGTGCTGATGATGCCCGACAACAATTCAGGCCAGTAGCGTTACATCCGCGGCGCCATCGAGGCCGCGCTGCTGATGCCGATGCGACGCGGGACTGCAGACCCGCTCGTCCATGACCTTTCCCACCGGGCCGGATCCGCCGAGGCTGGCGCTGCACCCTCGATGCAGCCGGCTCTTGCGGGGCGGAGCGCAATCTCACGAGCGCCGATGCCGACATGGCACCTGTGGAACATCCACAACCAGGCACCGCCGCGCCAATCGTGTTTCAGCAGACGATCGAGCCCGACGCCGGCATGACGTGCCGACCCGAGCGCCTAGCCGTTACGCCGGGCGAACGCCTCGAACCGCGCATGCTCGGCGGACAGGCTCTCGCGGAACTCCGCCGTGTCGGTGGGCCCGAACCCGACCTCGGCCTCGCCGCGCTCGATGCGCGGGAACACCGCATCGCAGAACGCGTCCAGATCCGCGCCGTGCGCCCGTCCCGGCCCGGCCAGGGCGGTGGCCACCGCCGGCGGGATCAGTTCGGTGACCGTCACGCCGGTCCCGGCCAGTGCCCGGCGCAGATTCATCGTGTAACTGTGCAACGCCGCCTTGGCCGCGCTGTAACCCGGCGCGAAAGTCTGCGGATTGAAGGCGCCGCCTGAAGTGACGTTGACCAGCTGCCCACCCTGGCGGGCCTCGCGCAGAAGCGGGACCAGCAGCGTGCCCAGGTGGATCGGCGCGCAGAACAGCAGATCGATCTCCGCCTGACGCTCGGGCCAGGCCGCGGTGTCGTGGGCGATGTCGACCCGACGCTGGAGGCCGGCATTGTTCACCAGCACATCCAGGCCGCCCAGCTCGGAGACGATGCGGTCGGCCAGGCGCTCGCGCGCGTCGGCGCGCGCCAGGTCGCCGGCGATGGTCACGCAGCCGGGCAGCGCGGCCCGCGCCTGCTTCAGGCGCTCGGTGGAGCGGCCGGTAATCACGACCCGCGCGCCGCCTTGGGCATAGCGCCTGGCCAGCCCCAGTCCGATGCCGGACGTGCCGCCGGTGATGAGCACTGTGCGTTGTGTTGTCATGTCAACAGCATGCGTCCGCTATTGTTGCCGTGTCAACAACGCGGAGATGCGCATGAGCAGGCTTTCGGAACAGGACATGCAGCGATGGATCGCCTGGAAGCGCGCCACCGAGGCCGTGATGGCCGCGGTCGTCGCGGAGATCACCGCACACACGGGCCTGTCGGCGGCGGACTTTTCCGTGCTGACGCGCGTGGTCGAAACGCCCGCGCGGCCAGATCCGTCAGCAGCGCCTGTCCGATGATCTGGGCTGGGAGCGCAGCCGGCTCTCGCGTCAACTGAGCCGCATGGAAACGCGCGGGCTGCTGCGCCGCGAAGGCTCGACCGCCAACTGGCAGGTCGTCGCCACCGCCGACGGGCGCGACGCCGTCCGCGCCGCCCGCCGCGTCCACGCCGACGCCGTGCGGCGCGCCCTGATCGGCGCCGTGCCCCCGGAAGATGCCGACGCGTTCTGGCGCGGGGTGGCGCGGCTTGGGGCGGGCGATCCGTCGCCCTGACCACCTATGCATTGCCTCCAGCTTTCCCTGCGCCAAGGCTTTTATCCCTCAGCAGGCGGATGGATTGGAGTTCAAGCCAGTAGCGTCACACCCGCGGCGTGATCAGCGCCGTGTCCATCGAACACGCCGATATCCGCGCTGGACGGTGCACGCCGTCGACCTGACAAGGCCGCCCGGCGGATGCGCTTGCCAAACGCCTGAGCTACGCGCGGTCATGGCGCAGCGCGGCGCCCTCCGCCCATGACCCGCGATGCGCCGCGCCGGCCAGCTTGCGCCACAGCGCATACAGCAACAGCGGCATCGCCCAGCTGCCCCACAGCATCCACGCAATCAGATCCGGCGATGGCGCCACGCCCTGCGCCACCACGCCCGCAAGCGACAGCCGGAACACCGCCGGGGCCAGCGTGACCAGATACGCGCCCAGCATCCAGCGGCGATGTGCGGCCACGTTGCGACGCAGGATCGCCACCAGGCCCGCACCGCCGGTGACCAGCCACGCCAGCAAGGTGGAGCCGAAGGCCACGCGGATGCCCATCGGGGCCGGCGAGGTCGCGATCAGGCCGACCGCGCCGACCATGGCCACCAGCATCGCGGCGAAGTACACGCGGCCCGACACGCGATGCACGCGCCACAGCCTCGGCCAGCGCTGAGTCAGCAGTTGCACCAAGCCCAGCACCACACCCAGCCCGCCACCGGCCAGGTGGCACCACAGCCAGCCCCGCCGCAGCAGGAACATCGCGTACGCCGGCGAATCCAGCGCGGCGTACTTGAGATACGCCGCATGCAGAAAGCCGATGCCCAGCCAGCCCAAGGCCAGCGCGACGGCCGCGGAGGCCGCCACCGAGATCCCTCGCCCGCTCCGCCCGCCTTCCCATGCCATCGCGCGACTCCCGTTCGCGGTGCTGCCGGTGCTTCGTTTCCTGGCGCCGGCAGGCGAAATCACCTGGCCTTGCGGACTAGCTCCACCCCCACCGGAAAAAGAAGCGGCGAGGCGGGCGGATCGCAAGGTGTCCCCGCGCTTCAGCGGCGCGGTGCTGCCGCCGATGCTACGCGGGATTGCGGGCCCGCTCATCCGTGGCCTTGCTCATCCGGGACGGATGGCCGACGCCGGCGCTGCCCCCTCGCTGCGCCCGGCGCTTACGGGGCGGAGCGGAACCCGCGAGCGCCGAAGCCGACAGCGGCTCCCCGCCGCACAGCCGCTGCGCGTAAATCGTATCGACCAGCACACGCACCTCGTGCGCCGCATGGAAGATGCTCTCCCCCAACGTGCCCAGGCTGGCGTCGTCCAGCTGCGCGCCCGCGCACACCGCCACCATGTCGCTGTGCGCACTGATCGTGCGCAGCAGCTGATGGCATCGGTCTATCTGCGCCAGCGTCGCGCCGAATGCGTAGGTTGCGCTGGGCGGCGCGGCGGCCTTGGCCCGGGCTTTTGCGGACTTTTTCAAGGCCTTAGAAGTTGTCACGGCATCCTTCCTCGACAGGGCGGACAGAGCATCCGCAAGTCGAACTTATCTGTTTTTCGGATATTTGAAAAGGGGATATAGCTTCATTGCTCCCGCGCGACTTTCCCCGTCATGTCCACCAAGTCGATCCATAAAGCGGAGTACGCGATCCTGCTGCAGCAGCTGCGCGATCTCCGCTTGGCTGCGGGGCTGACGCAGGTGGGCCTAAGCGTCGCACTGGGCCGTCCCCAGTCCTACGTGAGCGATGTCGAACGCGGTGAGCGGCGGATGGATCTGCTGCAATTGCGCGATTTCTGCACCGCCTGTGGAACCTCTCTAAAGGCATTCGTTTCGAAGTTCGAGCGAGCACTGGCCAGCTGACCACAGCTGGCTTTTTTGGTGCGGCGCCGCACTTGATCGTTCACGGCAACATCTTGGTAGTCGCGATCTCTTAACCGCTCCGTCTACTCACTGGGGCAATCTTGCTCACCGCTGACAGGAGGCCTGCCGAAGGCTATTGTTCGGGCAAGGACTTGGGGGGTCTTGCATGGGACGCAGACGCAAGCAGAACGGGATCGAAGTATTCGCCGCGTTGCCGTGGCCAATCGGCGTCGCCGCTGGTCTGATCGGCTTTATCGGGGTCCGGTACGGCTTCGCCTGGTGGATGGGTCGGCAAGGCGGGCCGCTCGCCCAAGGTTTCTATCAGGGCGTGGGCACCATGCTCTCGCCGCTGGCGTGGATGGTGCTGGCCATCTGCTGGATCGGCGCGATGGCGTCTTTCATCGGCAGCCGCCATCGCCGCAAGCTGCTCGACACGCGCACCGATCTGGAAAGTCTCAGCCAAGGCGGCTGGCGCCAATTCGAGCTACTGGTGGGCGAAGCCTTCCGCCGCCAAGGTTATATCGTTGAGGAAACCGGCCTGGGCGGCGCCGACGGCGGCATCGACCTCATCCTGCGCAAGGACGGCCGCCGCACGCTGGTGCAATGCAAGCAATGGAAGCGCCAGCGAATCGGTGTCAGCGTCGTGCGCGAAATGGCCGGCCTGCTCGCCCACCACCAGGCCCACGCGGTGAAGATCGTCTGCATCGGCACGTACACCAAAGACGCGGAGCGCTTCTCCCACGGCAAGCCGATTGAGCTAATCGGTGGTCCCCAGCTATTACAGATGATCCGAGCAGCGCAGCAGGATGCCGCCGTCGCCGTGCCGCCGGCTGCTTCGCAACGGATCGAGCCCGTGTTGATGATGATCACACCGCCAATCGCTGACCCGGCACCCAGTTGCCCGCGCTGCGGCAGCGCGCTGGTGCCGCGCACGAATCGCCGTACCCGCGAACCCTTCCTCGGCTGCAGCCAATTCCCCAAGTGCAGGGGAACCGCGTAAGTGAACTGAGCCCGCTTCTTGGCGCGGCGCTTAACCTTCTAGACCTGAGGGATTGATTAGAGTGGACACCAGTGATGGAGCCGACTATGTGCTTAGTCCTGCTTTTTGGCAAAACGGCCAAGCGCTTGGATTTCCAGTTCAGTTCGATTTGGTGCTGAAGCATCTCCGCCAAGACATGCGCGACGACTGGTATTTCGACTGTCTACAGTACGACGACCTATTTAAGCATCCTGCCGAAGCGAGGAAAATTATCATCTCGCTCCTGCAGGAGTGGAACGGCGTGTATGAAGGCACTCGTAGCGTCGTCCGGAACATACCAAAGAATGGGTACGGAGAGCGCTACGGACTAGAAACTGATTTCTTTGACCGCTTCGTCTATCAGGCGATCTGCAGCTTCTTAATCCCGTTCTACGACCCTCTCCTCGGTCACAGAGTACTGAGCTACCGCTACGAATCGGCTCCGATAGATTCGAAATACCTGTTCAAAAACAAGATCGACCGCTGGTTCACGTTCGAGGGTGTGACCCTTACGTTCCGCAGATCCGAACGCCATCTTCTGGTCACTGACCTGAGTAACTTCTTCGAGAACGTATCGCGCGTACAAATCATTGAGGCACTCGAAAAAGCGGTCCCCGATCTGTCAGCATCCGGCCCGGAAAAGCTACAAATCCGCAACGCGATCGCCACGCTCGATCGACTACTCACTCAATGGACGTTCAGCGGTAATCACGGTCTCCCTCAGAACCGCGACGCATCCTCTTTCCTGTCCAATATTCTGCTTTCGTCCGTGGACAGGGAAATGGCTAGGAAAGGCTACGACTACTATCGGTACGTGGACGATATCCGCATCATCGCCGACTCTGAGCTCCACGCACGACGCGCACTGCAAGACCTGATCAGACAGCTGCGGACAGTCGGTCTGAACATCAACGCAAAGAAGACTGAGATACTCGCTCCAGATGTTCCTATCGAGAAGGTTGCGGAGTACTTCCCCTCGCAGGACAGCTCTACAATTGCGATCAATCAAATGTGGCAGTCCCGCAGTCGCCGCATCGTGACCCGATCGGTAACTTATATCTTTGAAATTCTAAGCCGGTGCATCGCTGCCGGAGATTCGCAGACGCGGACCTTCCGCTTCGCGGTGAACCGCGTGGCAAAGATCGTCGAATCCGGCCTTTTCGACGTGGGTGACGCTCTATCAATTGAACTGCTCGACACCCTGTCACGTTCGCTGTCCCAGCACGCGGTGACGACCGACCAATACTGCCGACTAATAGCCACGCTGGACCGCAATGGTCGATGCATGCCGGCGCTGGAGGCGTTCTTGCTTGCAGAAGAGGGGGCCATCCACGACTGGCAAAACTACAACATTTGGATGCTGCTCGCGGTGCGAAAGTACCGTTCCGACGATCTCTTGGCGCTAGCCGACCGAAAGCTACTAGAGGACGTGAAGTCGGGCGAGGCGGCAGCGATCCTCATCTGGCTATATTGCGTGGGCGAGAAAGCCCTTGTCGAGAGGTGCGTTGGAGAATTCGTCTCCCTGCCTTACCAGAACGCTCGCTATTTCTTGATCGCATCTTCTTTGCTTGATAAAGAAGCGCTGCGACCCCTCCACGGCCATGTGCCAATCTATCTGAAGGGAACCAAAGATAGGGCCGAGCGCCACTACAACGAGGACGGCCTTCCCTTCGCCATCCGCGAGCGCACGGACCTGCTGAACCTTGTCGACGAGGTCAGCGGGTATGACTGAATTGGACTTCAGGCTGATGCTCTTCGTGAAGGACTTTACCGGTAGAGGAGCCGACCTCTTTTATTGGTTCTTTGATGGTCAACTCCAAGAGACCGATGCCACCAGCATCGTCGAGTTTGCCGGGATCGTGGTGTGCCACGATGTTTTGGATGATCCGCGACGTGTTATTCGACAGAACGGAGACTCTGCCTCTCAAAATCGTTGACCTGGACGAGTTTCGCATCTCGATCAGCGGCGTCCCTGATGACCGGCTCATGCGCGAGAAGCGCGACGTGACGATACAGCTGGGACGCTATGGGATAGAGCAGGAAGTCTGCGAGATCTATCAAAAAATGTTCTACAAGGGCACGGCGTTCGACGTTTGTATCGCCGCCAAGGCCGCGACGGCGATCTTGGCGATGTATCTGGATCTCTGTAAGCAGGCATCTGCCGATGGCGAGTCCGAGCGATTTTTTACCGTCGAGGTGCCCGCATATCGCCTGCTCCAACTCTCTATGACAGCCGGTATCTCAATCGACGCCACCGGGCTTTCAGAGAAACGATCGCAGGCGGAGCACGACTACTTCCTGTCGCTGAAGAATTACTCAGCCAAGCACAACATGCCGCTCGAGACGCCGAGCAGGCGCGCCATAGAAGCCAAACTGCTTTTGGAGGGTTTCGCCCTAGATGAGGTTTCGGTCGAGTACCTTCTCGAGTTCGTTCCTCACGACCGCGACTTCGGTGGCGAAACTATGGCACTGCTCGCTCTCGATGCGGCGCGACGCGTGCTCGGCTCCTTGACACTGAGCAGTAGAATTAGTCGACCGGTCGTAGACGTCTTCGGCTCGCGCACGTCCCGCGTCCAACTCCGCAGCCCCAGCCTCCAAAACATCCCGAAACTGTATCGCTCCATCATTAGTGCGCGCCCTGGGACCCAACTTAGCTACGTCGATTTCGACCAGTTCGAGGTCGGAATTATGGCCGCCCTCTCTGGCGACAACGAGCTTAAGCGGCTCTATGCAGCAGGCGACATGTACGATCTGTTCGCGAATACGCATCTTGGGTTAGTCAATAACCGGAAAGCCGCCAAGCAACTGTTCCTTTCCTACGCTTATGGAATGAGCCGGCCTGCCCTGATCGATGCGGCCGTTTCGCTCGCAGTAGACCGCCAGAAGGCCAAGGAGGCGTTCCGGGTCTTTCAGCAGTATGAAGAATGGAAGAAGTCCATATTGTCCGAGTTCCAGCGTACGGGCCGTGTGGCCACAGTTTTCGGCAACCACTACCGACGGACCGGCGTGGGTCCGCTAACGGGCAAAGAGCAGCGCTCAGCCGTTAGCCAGGTAGTCCAAGGGACCGCGTCATTAATATTCAAGCGCGCGCTCTTGGCGGCGGCCTCCATCGTCGACGTGAGGATTGTCTTGCCAATGCACGACGCGTTGCTGTTCGAACATACTCATGCAGAAACCCCAGCCAAGGTTATCGGCGCCTTCGAAAGCGCAATGACCGACGTACTTAATTCTCAAGTCACAGGTAAAGCCTCGATCAGCGACTTTGCCGAGCGTGAGCAACCCCTTTTAACCCCATGAGATAACCCTTGACTACATGGAGAATCATTGCCAATAAGGCATTGACCTCGCGTACATCCACCCTCACCCATCCTCACCGTCAGCTCAACTAACGGAGTACACACAATGATGAAGTGGATGGGGGCCGCACTGGCCGCGGCGTTGCTGGTGTCCGGCTGCGCCAAGGTAGAGGGCGAGAAGTTCGTGGGCCACTGGGTCAACGTGCAGACGCAGGACGAGACGATGGACATCGAGCGCAGCGGCGAGGCCTTCATGGTCCGCAGCACCACGCCGAAGTTTTTCAGCCGCAAGCCCCAGACCGACAGCTACCCGGCCATCTACAAGGACGGCGCGCTGCAAGTGAACAACGACGGCGAGACGGTCACCTTCGCCATCGACGAGGCCAACGGCCACCTCAACACCGGCAGCGATCAATACCGGCGCGTCGAAACCAAGTGATGGAAAGGCTGCCCCCCCAAACGTGGGCTCAGCCGACCCGATCAGGGGTACGCTGTGGTCCTCGCATGGAATGCGGACGCGCTCCACCGGCGTGGTCCGGGACTGGCAGACGCCATGGCGCTCGCTCCATGCGGTGGACCTCAGGAAAAGGAAGATCGCCATGCCACGCTTCACGCCTTGCGGCTGGACTGCATCGATGGCCTTGATTGCCGCCGCGGCCCTGCCGCTTGCATCCTGCACCAACACGGGCACGGCGCACCGCGCGCCGACACAGGAAGCCTCCATGAAATCAGGAGTTGGTCCCATGCTGGAAGAGATCTACGCGTCCCGGAAACCTGTCCGGTTCGAACAGTTGGATGTCAGCGACATCGTGCGCAGGCACTTCCCCGCCGGCACCGACAAGGCCACCGTCATTGATGCGTTCGCAGACTCCTCCACCTCGAAGGTGGTCGAGGACACGGCGGACAAACTGGTGGTCCGCGACAACCATGGTCAGGCCATGCTGGACCCTGATGCGCGCTCTGTCGTGATCACCTTCCATCTGGATGCGGATGGCAAGGTGTCCGGGATCGAAGCGCTGCACCTCAAGAACCAATAGGGATCCTGGAGCGCCTCATGGACGAGAAGATCGAGGTCGGGTACCGCAATATCGGGTCGCAGCTGGGCAAGGACTATCACCACAAGTTCCTGCTCTACACGGACAAGCAGGGTCACCAGCACACCATCAGTGGATGGACGGGGGATCCTCAGCCCGGCCTGCCCTATGGAAGGATGCACGTCGAAACCGACCTTCCCTACGACAGGACAAATCCCGACCATCCCGCCAACCCCAACGCGGTGGGCCAGAAGCAGTATCGGGAGGGCATCGCGCACGGTCCGGACTTGTCCAAGACCTGGCAGCAGATGATCGCCAACGCCAGGAGCAAGGACGACAGATACCCTTACGACCCGCTGGAGCAGAACTCCAACACGCTGGCAGACAGCGTGCTGCGGGACGCAAAGCTGCCGGAGCCCAAGCAGGATGGGTTCACCGGTCATTGGGCGCCCGCATCGGGACGGCAGCTGGATGAGTCGATCAAGCCGGTCGTGCCTGGACTCGGCAATTCAGGCCGGGTCTCCAGCGCCGGGCAACCCGCCCTGGATGCCGATCGCGAGGCCCAGCTGCGCAACGACCCGTATTTCAGGCAGGCGCTGGCAGGACTGGACAGGCTTGGCCCCGAGGCAGGCGTCTACACGAACCAGCAGGACAAGCAACGGATGGCAGGTGCGCTCGCGGTAGAAGCCAAGCAGGGCCGCCTGCCGGGGATCCAGGAGGTAGTCGCCAATCCGGCCAACGGCAACCTGTTTGCGGTCTGGAAGAATCCGGGAAACGATCAGGACGTCATGCGCGTCCACATCGACAGGGGCGAAGCGATCAAGCAGCCCTTGGCCGACCATCTGCACAGGCTTGAAATCGCCAACCAGCAGGCCGTGCAGGCGCCCACTCAAGAAGCCCATTCGCGCTCGATGGAGCAGCCCCACCACGGCGCACTCGCGCGGTAAGTGGCTGTTGAGGGCCAAGAGGCCCCCGCCTTTACGGGGACGAGTGCTGGCATGCGTCGACTCGGTGCGCGACGGTAAACAACCCCGATGGGCGGCGCCTGCAGTGGCTGGCTAACGCTTCTTCCGACCGGGGCCGGGCTTCGTGCCACGCACAGGCTGCTTGCGTGCTTGCTCGATCTGTTTCAGATCCCGTGTCGCCGCGTCGAAGTCGCGCTCGACAGGCGAAGGCTGGTTCAGCTGGTGTCGCTTGAACCTGGCGAACTGCGCCTTGCCATGTTCCAGCGACTGTTCGCTGCTGACGCTGCCTGCGTGCGTCAGGACCGCGCGATCGCTCAGACGCAGAAAGTCATCGAGCTTGGCGATCCAATCGGCCATGGTCATCGGTTTGCGGTTGAGTGCCTGCAGCTCGGCGAACTCCAGATACGCCGTCACGATGCGGTTGAGCGCTTCCAGTTCATCGGCCTGCAGATAGCTCTTGGCCACCACCGCGTCGGTGCCGCGCGGCGCGCTGCCGACCCAGTTGGTCATGCCGGCCTGTGGCTTGTCGCCATTGGCACGCGCCAGGATCAGTTCCGCGGCGGTGTGTCCGTGCGCCGCCCAGTGCATCTTGTTCTGCACGGTGGCGAAGAAGCGCTGGCTGGCTTCGGCTCTCGCATCGTAATCGACGCTGGTTGCGTAGATATCCAGCACCTTGCGCCAAAACATCTTCTCCGAGGAGCGGATGTCCCGAATCTTCTCCAGCAACTCTTCGAAGTAACCGTCGTCCGGGCCGCGCTTGAGACGCTCGCTGTCCAGGGCGAAACCTTTGACCAGATAGCTGGAGAGGCGCTCGGTTGCCCACTGGCGGAACTGCGTGCCCCGGGCGGAGCGGACGCGGTAGCCGACGGCGAGGATGGCGGCCAGTTGATAATGGTCCACAGGACGCCGCACCTGGCGCGCACCCTCCATCTGAACGATCCGGAATTTCCGGATAGTTCGTTCAGATTCGAGCTCGCCCTCTAAGTAGATGTTCTGCAAGTGCTCGCTGATGGTCTTGACGGAGACCTGATACAGCTCGGCGAGCTGAGCCTGTGTCAGCCAAACGTCT
The DNA here is from genome assembly GCF_031453535.1 of Pseudoxanthomonas sp. SORGH_AS_0997. Classification (NCBI taxonomy): domain Bacteria; kingdom Pseudomonadati; phylum Pseudomonadota; class Gammaproteobacteria; order Lysobacterales; family Lysobacteraceae; genus Pseudoxanthomonas; species Pseudoxanthomonas sp. SORGH_AS_0997. Next base: position 3,514,483 of record NZ_JAVIZI010000001.1, on the reverse strand, counting down.
TCGCCCTCCAGACCGAACCTGGATGCGCGTCTGCGCATCCTCCGTGCGGTAGAGGACCAGCTCCGAATGCGGCGCGTCTTGATCTTCCTGGTTCATTCCGTCTCCTATCTGCGTCAGAACAAGTCGCCCTGAATCGGTGTCGCCGCATCCTCGGCGCGCGCGGGCTCCGTCGCATTCTCATGTTCACCCAACCGCCACGCCAACCCTGACATCCGCTCGGCGTGGCGGGCCAGGGCGTCGCGCAGGACCTGGGCGCTGCCGGCGATGTGCAGGCGGGTGCGGGCGCGGGTGATGGCGGTGTAGATCAGTTCGCGCGAGAGGACGCGGCTGTCGTTGCGGGGCAGCTGTAGCCAGACTTCGTCGAATTCGCTGCCCTGGGCCTTGTGCACGGTCATGGCGAAGGCGCTGTCGTGGGCGGGCAGCGTGGCGGGGTGGAAGGCGCGCACTTCGCCAGGCGCGTCGCCGGGGAACCAGGCCATCAGGGGGCCGCTGTCGTCCTGTGCCGCAAGAGCGCTTGCTTCGCTGCACCCCGAGAAGGGACTGGCTTCGCTTCGTCCCAAAACGGGACTTGCTCCGCTGCGCAAACAGATGCCGATGTCGCCGTTGAACAGGCGGTGGCGGTAGCTGTTCTGGGTGATCAGCAGCAGGCGGCCGTGGAACCAGGCTGGGGTGGGGCCGGTGCGGCGGCCGGAGAGCAGTTCCTCGATGCGGGCGTTGAGGCCGCGCGCGCCCTGTGGGCCTTCGCGCACGGCAGTGAGCAGGCGCAGGCGCTGGGCGCGGGCCAGGGCGGTGGCCGGGTCGGGCGCGTCGGCCAGGCTGCGCCAGTGCGCCAGCAGGGCCTCGCGCTGCACGTCGAACGGATCCAGCACGTCTTCGTGGAAGTGCACGCCCTGCAGCCCGCCGCCGCGCAGCAGGGCCAGTGCGGTGTCGGCCTCGCCGCTGCGCGCGGCTTCGGCCAGCGGGGCGAGGTCGAAGTCCGCGTCCTGGCGGTAGCCGCGACGCAGCTGCACGCGGTGGCCGCGCAGGCCGGTGGCGTCGGCGTCGATGGGCGTGCCGGGGCCGAGCAGCGGCTGGAGCGCGCGCGCGTCGTCCTCGCGCAGGGCATCGCCCGGGCCGGCAGCGGCGAGGATCGCGGCCAGCACGTCGCCGGCCTCGACCGAGGGCAGCTGGTCGGCGTCGCCCAGCGCGATGAGCTGGGTGCCGTCGGCCACGGCTTCGACCAGCTTGCACATCAGCGGCAGGTCGACCATGGAGGCCTCGTCCACCACCAGCACGTCCAGCGGCAGCGGGTTGTCGGGCGTGTGGCGGAACGCGGGGCTGTCGGGGATGACGCCGAGCAGGCGGTGCAGGGTGCTGGCGGTGTCGGGCAACGCGGCGCACAGGGCCGGGTCGATGCCGGCGGTCAGCATCGCGGCCACCGCGCGGCGCAGGCTTTCGGCCATGCGCTCGGCAGCGCGGCCGGTGGGCGCGGCCAGGGCGATGCGCGGCGGCGGCGCGCCCGAGGCGGCGGCCAGGGCGATGCGCAGCGCCAGCAGGCGGGAGATGGTGGTGGTCTTGCCGGTGCCGGGGCCGCCGGTGACCAGCAGCAGGGCGCGACGCAGGGCCAGCGCGGCGGCGCGGGCCTGGCGGTCCTCTCCCTGGGCGGCGTGGGGGAACAGCGCGGCGAACACCTCGCGCACGCGGCCGGGATCGTCGGTGAGCGGTGGCTGCGCGGCGATGCGGCGCAGGCCGGCGGCCAGGCGCGCTTCGTACTCGCGGTAGCGGCGCAGGTAGAGCAGGCCGGCGCCCTCGCCGGTGTGTTCGAACACCAGCGGTGCGTCGGTGGCCGAGGTGGTCAGGGGATCGTCGGGCTGCGCGATCCAGGGCGAGGCGCGCAGCTGTTCGATCCAGTCGGCTGGATCGGGCCAGGGCAGCGGCGGGTCGGCGCTGGGGGCGGGGCCGGCGTCGATCAGCAGGCGCGGGCGCGCGGGGTCGAAGCCGGCGTGGCCGTTGGCCACCGCCAGCGAGGCCAGGGCGGCGGCGGCCAGCACCGCGTCCGGTGTGTCGGGGCGCAGGCGGCGCAGGCTCTGTGCGAACGCGTGGTCGAGCGTGCGCAGGTGGCCTTGGGTGTGGAGGGCGGTGAGGAGGGAGGGGGTGGAGCTCATGGTGTGCGCTCGCTTGGTGCTTCGGCACCGTGATTGCGAGCGTGCTTGGGGTCGCGGGTGGGGGTGGGAAGGAAGCGCGTGTTCGGTTGGGCGTGGAGGGGTTTGCGCTTGTTGCCTTCGAGCGGTGTGCTGCGTGCGTTTTGTGCGTGACTTCGGAGGCGCCCCCTCACCCCAGCCCTCTCCCCCGCACGCGGGGGAGAGGGGGCAGGACGGTGCGCGTGCGGGTGAACCGAAGCGTGCAAGTGAGCGCTCATGCTGCGGCCTCGGCGGCGTTGCCGGCGAACAGGGCGTCCAGGGCGTGAATCAGTTCCGGGGCGAAGCGCTGGGCATGGACGCCGGGCGAGTCGGCGCGGGCGGCGTCCAGGCCGCGGCAGAACAGGTAGCGCAGGCCGCCGAAGTCGCGGGCGTAGTCGTAGGCCGCGCCCAGGCGGAAGCGCAGCCAGCGGTGCAGGGCCAGGGTGTAGATCAGCGCCTGCAGGTCGTACTCGCTGTGCGCCATCGCCTGGGCCATGGCCGCCGCGTCGTACTGGGGCAGGCGGTTGGACTTGTAGTCCAGCACGTACCAGCGCCCGTCATGGGTGTAGGTGAGGTCGATCAGGCCGGTCATCAGGCCCTCCAGCACGCGGCGCAGGCCGAAGCCGTGGCGCTCGCGGATCACGCCATGGGCGTGCAGCAGCTGCAGCAGCGCGTCCACCTGGGTGGGCTGCAGGGCGAACTGGAATTCGATCTCGGCGCGGCGCGCCTCGGGCGGCAGCTCGCACAGGCGCAGGCCTTCGGGCAGGGCGACGGTCAGGGTCTGGCCGATCAGGTCGGTCAGCGCGGCCACGCCGTCGTCGAGGGCGTCGAGCGGGTAGCCGCCGGCCTTGAGCGCGGTCTCGATCGTGCCGCGCTCGTCGGCCGGCGCGAGGTCTCCGGCCTGCCAGTCGCGCCAGGCGCCGAAGTCGGCCTCCTCCAGCGCCGCGTGCAGCACCACGCCGAAACGGTTGCCGGAGAAGCGCGCATCGAAGGCCTCGGCCGGCTGGGTCGCGTCCGGCGCGGGGTCGGCCTCGGGTTCGTCGCGGCCGCCGGCGGTGGCCACCGTGGCGCGCGTGGAGGTGTCGACGCTGCCGCCCTCGGCGTTGGCCAGCTGGGTGAAGCTGTAGACCCACCAGTCCGGCGCCAGGTGGCGCGTGGCCTGGCGTGCGGGCGGCGTGTCGCCGGCATGCGGCGGCGGCAGCCACGGCAGCGCGGCGGGCTGGGCGTCGTCGCGGACGATGTCGGCGAGCTCGGGCAGGCCGTCGAGCATCGGCCACAGCGGGGTCCTGCGGTGCTCGTAGAAGGCGCCGGTGGCGATCCACAGCGCGTGCTCGGCGCGGGTCAGGCCGACATAGAGCAGGCGCGCGTCCTCGGCGCGCTGGGCATCGACCCAGCGCTGCCTGGCGGTGGCCCAGCCGGAGGTCTCGACCTGCAGTCGCCAGTGCAGCGCGCGCGTGCCGTCTTCGTCGGCCACCACGCAGGCACGGCCCGGGTCGGGCGGCTTGCCGCCGATGCCGGCGAAGGGCAGGAACACCAGCGGGTACTCCAGGCCCTTGGACTTGTGCAAGGTGACGATCTGCACGCGGCGCGCGTCCGATTCCAGCCGCAGCAGCTGGGTCTCGTCGTCCGGGTCGGCCTGGGCGATGCGCTGGCCCAGCCAGTCCACCAGCCCGGCCAGGCCCAGCGCGCGCGCATCGGCCTGCTGCAGCAGTTCGCCCAGCTGCAGGTAGTTGGTGAGGCGGCGTTCGCCATCGAACAGGCCCAGCAGGCGCTCGGCGTTGTCGGCGCACAGGTCCGAGACCAGGGCCAGCGGGCCGCCGCGCTGCCAGCGCTCGCGCCAGGCCACGGCGCGCTGCTGCCAGGCGCCGAGCGCGGCGCCGTCCTCTTCCAGCGCGCCGATGCCGGCCGCGTCCACGCCCAGCAGCACGGTGGCCAGCGCCGCGCGCAGGCGGCCGTCGTCGGCGGTGTGCAGCAGCGCCAGCAGCAGGGTCAGCAGGTCGCGCGCCTCAGGTGTGGCGAACAGGCTCTGCTTGCCCGCCGCCACCGCCGGGATGCCCACCGCGGCCAGCGCCTGCTGGATGCGCGTGGCCTCGCGGTGCGTGCGCACCAGCACGGCGATGTCGCCGGGCTGCACGGGCGCGCCGTTGAGCGTGGCGTCGCCGTCGCGGGCTTCGCTCAGCACCGCATGGATGGCCGCCACGCAGGCCTGGGTGGCCAGCTCGCGCGAGCGCTGCGCGCTGTAGGGCTTCTGCTTGCCGGCCTCGTCGCTGGGCGGCGGCGGCGCCTGCCACAGCGTCAGCGCGGGGGCGTCGCGCCCGCCGCGCAGGTAGTCGGCATCGCGGCGCTGGGTGCCGGGCAGCACCGGGTGGAAGGCGATGTTCTCGTCGAGGAAGGCCTGCGCGCCGGCCTGCGCGTACAGCGCCTGGATGGCGCGCAGCACGGCCGGGCGCGAGCGGAAGTTGCGCTCCAGCGGCGGCGCGGCTTGCGCGGTGGCCGCGGCGCGCAGGTAGGTCTGCACATCGCCACCACGGAAGCCGTAGATGGCCTGCTTGGGGTCGCCGATCAGGGCGAGGAAGCGGCCGTCCGCACCCTCGCCCGCGCCCTCGCCGAACACCGTGTCGAAGATCGCCCACTGGCGCGCGTCGGTGTCCTGGAATTCGTCCACCAGCGCCACCGCGTACTGCGCGCGCAGGCGCTGAGCGAGCGCGGCGCCGTGCGGCCCGGCCAATGCGTCGGCCACGCCGTCGATCAGGTCGTCGTAGGTCTGCACGCGCAGCTGGCGCTTGCGCTGGGCCAGGCGCGTGCGGGCGGTGTCGCGCAGGGCGTGGAGCAGGCGCACGCTGGCGCGTTCCTGCGCATCGGCCAGCTCGGCGACCGCGGCCAGGTACGGCGGGATCAGCGCGCACAGCGGCGAGGTCGGCGTGGATGCGGCCTTGCCCTTGTTCGTCCTGGCCTCCAGCGCCTCGGGCGCCAGCATCGCCAGCTTGGGGTGCGGCGGGGTGGCCCAGTCGCCGCGCGCGCAGCGCTGGGTCAGGTCGTCCCAGAGTTCGTGGATCCAGGCGGCCTTGTAGCTCTGGCCGTTGAGGATCTTGGCTTCGACCGCCTCCAGCAGCGCGGCGCGCAAGGTATCGCCATGGGTGGCGAAGGCGTCGGCCAGCGCCTGCGAGGCGCGATGCAGTTCGGCCGCGCTGCGCTCGGGGTCGTCGGCCTGCGCGGGCAGCGGCGGCAGCAGCACGGGCTGGCGGATCAAGGCGTCCAGGTCGCGCGCCAGGGCCTCGGGGCCGGCGGGCCACAGCGTCATCAGCAGCGGCGCCTGCGTCGCGTCGGCGGCGGTGGTGCGCCACAGGTCGGCGGCCAGCTCGTCGCGCAGCGCGCGGTCGTTGGCCAGCAGCTCGGGCGCGGCGAAGGTCTGGTCGCTTTCCAGCGCGTGCTCGCGCAGCACGCGCGCGCAGAAGCCGTGGATGGTGAAGATGGCGGCCAGGTCGATCTCGTCGGCGGCCTGGCGCAGGCGGCGACGCAGCTGCGCGGGCGTCTCGTCGCCGGTCTGCAGGTGCGCGGCGATGATGGCGCGGCTGAGGGCGATGTCGGGCGCTTCGGCTGCGTCCTGTGCTGGGTCCTGTTGCCCCTGTGGGAGCCGCCATGGCGGCGAGGGGCTTTCCCCGGTTACTGCGCCTGCGCCGCCTTGCCGCGGTGGGATATCGGAGGAGTCGGCGAGTTGGTCGGTAGAGCCACTCGCCGCCATGGCGGCTCCCACCGGGTCGGGGACCAGGGAGGCGGCCAGGGCCAGGCGCTCGCGGATGCGCTTGCGCAGCTCCTGCGTGGCCGCGTCGGTGAAGGTCACCGCCAGGATCTGGCCGATGCGCAGGCGCCGCTCGACCACCAGCCGCGTGACCAGCGTGGCCAGGGTGAAGGTCTTGCCGGTGCCGGCGCTGGCCTCGATCAGGCGCGTGCCGGTCAGGGGCAGGTGGAGGAAGGGGTCGGTGGGCGGGGTCATGCGCGGGCCTGGTGCGCTGTGCGGCGGGCGCATGCGAAGGGCGGCTGCATTGCCGAGCGGCTCGCGAACACATCGAGGTGCAGCGGCCCGCGTCCATTGGGCAGGCTGCGTCTGCTGGCTCCGCCTTGGCCGCCGCGCCCATGCTGCAGGCAGTAATCGCGTGAGCCGCCCTGCCCCGTCATGGTTCTCCCTCGCTTTCCGCTTCTGCGGCGAAGGCGTGCGCGTCGTCGAAGCCGGCGTGCAGGGTGCCGTGTTCGACCGCGCCGAAGATGTCGAAGCTGGTCTGCGCAAAGTCGCGCAGCAGGGCCGGGTCGGTGAAGGGGTCGCGGCCGCGCAGGGCGAGCTGGTAGGCCTCGCCGTTGCCTTCGCCCCAACTGCGCTCGCTGCCGCGCCAGCGGGCGACAGCGGCCTTCAGCGCCTTGTTGGCGTCCTCGGCGATGAAGTATTCCCAGCCGCTGTACGGGCCGAACGGCAGCGGCGCCTGCAGGCCGCGGGCGCGCACCTCGAGCAGGCGCTGCAGGGCGGCACGGGCCTGGTCCGGGGCCAGGGGCGCGCGCACGAACGGGCCTATGCCGGGCAGGTCGCGGCTGCCCGGATCGAAGAAGCGCACCAGCGGCAGCGCCAGCCCGGCCGCGCTGGCGAGCAGCCAGTCCAGCCCCTGGCGGATCGCGGCCGGGCCGTTCATCGCGCCCAGACGCACATGGGCCAGGCCGTGCTCGTAGACGCCCTCGAGGCGGCCCTGCAGGCGCAGCGCATCGAGCTCGACCTCCACCCGTACGCTGCCGCGCGGCGCGGCGTCACGCCAGGCGATGAAGGCCTCGGCATACGGCTGCAGCCGTGCGACCAGTGCCGTCAGCTGCTGGCGCCCCAGCGGCCCGGACGGCAGCAGCGCACGCGCGCGCAGCGTCTCGTAGAGGCCCTCGTCGTGGCCTTCGAGCAGCGCGTCGAACACCTGCTGCTGCAACAGCGCCTTTTCCAGCCCGGCGGCGGGCGCGAGCAGCGGCTCGACGTCCTGGCCGACGTCGTGGTCCTCGGCCAGGCGCAGGCCCAGGCGCTGGCGCAGGAACTGCTCGGCCGGCGCGGTGAGGAAGCGGCGCAGCGCTTCGAGCGGCAGCACGCTGTCCGGCTCGCCGCCCGACGCGGGCAGCCCTGCCTGGTACCACGGCGCCAGCGCGGTGCGCGCGCCGCCGATGCGGGCCGAGGCCGGCTGCCACTGGGTGCGATAGCTGAAGCGCCGCGGATCGCCGTTCGCGCCGAAGGCGGCCGGCGCGAACGGCTGCAGCGCGTGGCGCACCGTCAGCCCCTTGGCCGCCGCGACCGGATCGGCGTGGTAGCGCGCGGCCTCGGCGATCAGCTCGCTGACCAGCGCCGAGGGCTCGCGCACGCTGCCATCGCGCGCATCGGCGCCCAGGTAGCTGACGTAGAACACGTCCTGCGCGGCGGCGAACAGCTGCAGGAACAGGAAGCGGTCGTCCTCGCGCGTGGAGCGGTCGCCGTGACGGCGCCGCTCGCTGCCGAGCTCGGCGGTGAGACGGTTGAGGCCGGCGGCCGGATCGCGGCGCGGGAACTCGCCATCGTTCATGCCCAGCAGGCAGATCACGCGGAACGGCAGCAGCCGCATCGGCACCATGCGCCCGATGCTCACGCCGCCGGTCAGCAGCGGCGCGCGGGTGTCGGCCTGGCCTAGCACCGCGGCGAAATGCGCGCGCACCACCTCGGCCGGCACGGCGGCGGCGAAGCCGGCGCGCGCGGCGTCCTGGGCGAAGGCATCGATCAGCGTGCGCAGGCGGTCCAGCGCGCGCTGGGTGTTCGCCGCCGTCGGGGGCTGCGGCAGCAGGGCGTCGAGCAGGGCCAGCAGGCGCTCGCGCCACTGGGTGGGCGAGAGCGCCTCGTCCAGGCTGCGCTGGGTGCGGGCCAGCACCCGCAGCAGGCGCAGCAGCGCATCGAGCGCATCCAGCGCGCCGCCCTCCAGCGCCGGATAGGGCGCGACGCCGGCGATCTCGTCGCTGCTGCCGCTGGCGTGGCCCAGCAGCAGCCGGTCCAGCGCGAAGGCCCAGGTGTAGGCGTCGTCGGCCGGCGCGCCGTGGCGCACGCGGTGCGCCGCGTCCACGCCCCAGCGCGCGCCGGCGGCGGCCAGCCAGCCGTGCAGGCGTTCGAAGGCGGCGGCGTCCAGCCCGGCCGCGTCGGCCAGCGGCGGACTGGCGAGCAGGTCCAGGATCTCGTGCAGGCCGAAGCGCGAGACCGGCAGGTCCAGCAGGCGCACGAACACCTCGGCCAGCGGCTCGCCGGCCAGCGGGCTGGTGTCGGCCAGCGCATAGGGAATGCGCGCGCCGGCCGTGTCGCCGCCGAACACGGCTTCCAGGTACGGCAGATAGGGATCGATGTCCGGCGCCAGCACCGCGATCTGGCGCGGCTGCAGCGGCGGGTCGAAGCGCTTGTCTTCCAGCAGGCCGCGCAGCTGGTCGTGCAGCACCTGCAGCTCGCGCAGGCGTGTGTGGCAAGCGTGCACCTGCAGGCTGGGGTCGGTCGGGTCCAGCTTGGTGAGCGGCGCGGGCTCGGGCGGCGCGGCGCGGCGCAGCAGGTCGTGCTGCAGGCGGCGCAGCAAGGTATCGCCCAGGCCGCCCTCGGTCAGCGTGCGCTGGCCGGTGTCGAGCGGGTCGGCATAGACCTCGATCTCCGCGCTCGGGTGTACCACTTCGTAGCTGCCCAGCATCGCCATGAAGTCGCGCCCGGCCGCGCCCCAGGCCTGCAGCAGGCGGTTGTCGCCGGCGGTGCCTTCGAACAGGTCCGCGTCCGCCGAGGCGGCCGCGCGCGCGCGCGGACCCAGCGCCTGTAGATCGCCCCAATAGCCCTGCGCGGGCGTGGGCAGGTAGAAGTGCAGCGTGCCCACGCGCGCCTGCGTGGCCAGCACGCGCAGCACATCGGGCGAGACATTGAGCGTGGCGAAGGCGAACACGCGCCGCGGCAGGCCCTGCGGCAGCGCGCCGGTCTCGAACCGGTCCAGGTACTCCTGGATGCGCCGCGCGCGGTGCGTGGTGCCGGCGGCGACATGGCGCCACAGCAGGGCCTGCGGATCGCGCGGATCGGCGCCGGCTTCCCAGCGCAGCAGCCAGTCGCGGCGCCAGGCCTGGTACTTCTCGAACACGCCGGCCAGTTCGCCGGCCAGCGCCCAGGGCTTGAGCGCGTCGTCGCCGCGCAGATAGCCGGCCAGCTGCGCCAGCGCCGGGTTGGCCAGCAGCGTCGGGTCGGTCAGCGCCGCATACAGGCGCCAGTGCAGCGTGGCCGCGTCGAGTTCATCGCGGGCCGCGTCCGCTGCCTGGCCGGGCGCGGGATTGGCCGCCAGCGCGCGGGCGACGAATTCGCCCGGGGTGAGGAACTCCAGGTTGGCCGCCACGCCGTGTTCGGCCGCCAGCGTGGCCTGCAGCCAGCGCCGCATCGCCACCTGCGGGATCAGGATCACCTCGGGCGTGAGGATCGACTGGCCGGGCACGGCCGTGCGCAGCTCGGCCGCCAGCAGCTGCGCCAGCAGGTCCAGGGCATTGGAGGGATAGAGCCGGAAGTCGGCGGGCGGCGGCGCGGGCATCGTGCGGGATTGTGCCGCAGACAGGTCGCCGGGGTTGAGATCGGGTCAGGGGCTGCAACTGCTGGCGGCAGCGGTTCTTCCAAGATGCTTCCTCGCTTGAGGTGGCTCGGAACGTGGCCGGATGCCTGCAGGAACCTTGGCCCTCAAAGGCTGAGCGAGCTGATCGACGAACGTCGCCGTCGCAAGAGGAGCGACATGTGCGTTTTAGCGCTGGATCCAGGCGGAGATCGCGCGCATCGGTTGCCTCAGGTCGGTCCTGAGCCTGGCCGGCAGCTCATGGGTCGTCTTCCCAGGCAATGGAAGCGATCCGCCAGCCGCGGAGCGTTCGCACGAGTTGGAACAGTTTGGCGCCGCCGGCGTCGTAGGGCGTGCCCTGGTAGAGGCCGCGTTTCTCGTAGGTCGAATGGCGGCAGGCGATGTCGCGCAGCACCTGTGTCCGCGCGTGCGTCTCCCATTCGTGGAAGTCGGTGAGCGTGCCGTCGGACAGCATCCGCGCCCGGGGCGCGATGAAGCTGTCGACCGTCATCGTGTCCGTTCCGCTGCCGGCTGCCCGCGTGACGATGGCCTCGGGCAGGAACATGTCACGCAGCGCCTCGGCCGGAGTCGCCCGTCCGCCGCGATTGTCGAACGCGCCATAGAAGGCGGCGATCAGCGCATCGATCTCCGCGTGGTCCTGCGCGTCGTCAGCGCCTGTCATGTCGTGCCAATCGCGTTCTTTGGGAGAGACGATCGGGGCGTCTCGCGGGAATTGCGTCGAAGCATAGGTGTGTCGGGGGCAGACGCACCATGGCGACTCCAGGCGAGGGGCTTCGATGGGCAGCGATCCGGCGGGCAATGGTCCGCTACCGCGCGGGTCAAGTCACAAGGCTTCGGTTTGCGCGGTCACTCGAGCCCCCTCCCTTGCGCGTAGCGCAGGGGAGGGATGGGGAGGGGTTGGGGCTTTACCGGGCAAGCCACAGAAGCAAGAGCAAAAGCACCCCACCCCAACCCTCCCCTTCGCCTGCGGCGAAAGGGAGGGGGCAGATCAGGGCCAGGAGCGGGAAGTCGTCGACTTGCGGCTCCCTCCCCTGCGCGTAGCGCAGGGGAGCTCGAAGTCGCGGCTAGCGACTGACACGCGGAAGCACCGCCACCACACCGCCCCTGTCACGCAGCGTTGCGACAGCGGGAACGGACCGGCGTGCAAGCATCGACGCCGACGGGCTACAATTTCTGAACTGGCCAGTCCAGTCATGGTGGCATTCAGTCCGTGCAGGCCATGCTTAACCGATTTTTCGCATTCCGCCCTCCTCTCGCCTCGCCTGCCCACGCATGCCGCATTCCACCTCCCCTGCTGCGAAGTTCGAGGCGGTCCGCCTGGATCGCGGCGGGCGCGCGATCCTGTCCGGGCTGGACCTGGTGGTGCCCCAGGGCAGCATCACGGCCGTGCTGGGGCCGTCGGGCAGCGGCAAGTCCACGCTGCTGGCGGCGCTGACCGGTGAGCTGGTGCCGGCGGCCGGCACGGTGGAGCTGTTCGGCCAGCCGATCCCGCGCAATGCGCGCGCGCTGCTGGAGCTGCGCAAGAACCTCGGCGTGCTGCTGCAGGGCAATGGCCTGTTGACCGACCTGACCGTGGCCGAGAACGTGGCGCTGCCGCTGCGCACGCATACCGCGCTGCCGGGCGAGCTGATCGACCAGCTGGTCGATCTGAAGCTCAACGCGGTCGGCCTGCGTGCCACCGGTGGGCTGTATCCGCGCGAGCTGTCCGGCGGCATGGCCCGGCGCGTGGCGCTGGCCCGCGCGCTGGCGCTGGATCCGCCGCTGATGATCTACGACGAGCCGCTGACCGGGCTGGACCCGATCGCCTCGGGCGTGATCATGTCGCTGATCGGCCGGCTCAATCATTCGCTTGGGCTGACCAGCGTCATCGTCAGCCACCACGTGCACGAGACGCTGCCGGTCTGCGACCAGGCGCTGGTGATCGCCAACGGCAAGCTGGTGTTCTCCGGCACGCCGGCGCAGCTGGAGGCCAGCGAGGACCCGCTGGTGCTCCAGTTCCTGCGCGGCGCGCCCGATGGCCCCATTCCCTTCGACAGCGCCGCCTCGGCGCGCGCCGCATAGGACCCGTGCCGATGGCCTTCGCCGCTTCCATCCGCTCGCTGGGCGCCGCCGGGCTGTTCTCGCTCTCGGTGCTGCGCGCCTCGGTGCCGACGCGTGACTTCTGGGCCGAGCTGACCAAAGAGATCTACAAGATCGGCGCGCGTTCGCTGCCGATCATCGCGGTGGGCGGTGCGTTCGTGGGCCTGGTGCTGACCCTGCAGGGCTATCGCACGCTGACCACCTTCGGCGCCTCCGACGCGCTGTCCACGCTGCTTGGCTTGTCGCTGTACCGCGAGCTGGGCCCGGTGCTGACCGCGCTGCTGTTCATCGGCCGCGCCGGCAGCTCGATCGCCGCCGAGCTGGGCCTGATGCGCGCCACCGACCAGATCAAGGCGCTGGAGCTGATGGCCATCGATCCGGTGGCCAAGGCGGTGGCGCCGCGCTTCTGGGCGGCGGTGCTGACCGTGCCGCTGCTGACCGGGTTCTTCTGCTCGCTGGCGATCAGCGCCAGCTGGTTCGAGGCGGTCAAGGTGCTGGGCCTGGACAACGGCACGTTCTGGTCGGCGCTGCAGGGCAGCGTGGATCTTTGGGACGACTTCGGCGTGGCCCTGCTCAAGTCGGCGGTGTTCGGCGGCGTGGCGGCGCTGGTCGCGGCCTACGTGGGCTTCAACGCCGAGCCGACCATCGAGGGCACCTCGGTTGCCACCACCCGCGCGGTGGTCAACGGCTCGCTGCTGGTGCTGATGCTCAACTTCATCCTTTCCGCCCTGTTGTTTCAGTGAGAGACCTCTAATGGCCGCACGCGGACCACGACTCGAATTTGCCGTCGGCGCCTTCCTGCTGCTGGCGCTGGCCTCGCTGCTGGTGCTGGCGCTGGCCTCGACCAACCGTTCCTTCGGCTTCGGCGGAGGCGGCTACGACCTCAAGGCCCGCTTCACCAACCTGGGCCAGCTGCGCGTCCAGGCGCCGGTGAAGATCGGCGGGGTGGTGGTCGGCCAGGTCGCCAGCATCGCGCTGGATCCCAAGTCCTTCGACTCGGTGGTGACCCTGCGCATCGACGGCCAGTACAAGGGCCTGCCGGCCGACACCGCGGCCGGGATCTTCACCAGCGGCCTGCTGGGCGAGAACTACGTCGGCCTGTCGCCCGGCGGCGACCCGGACGTGCTCAAGGCCGGCGACGAGATCACCTACACCCAGCCCGCAGTGGACCTGCTGCAGCTGGTCGGCAAGTACATGTTCAGCGGCGGTGGCAAGCCGGCTGGCGACGATTCCACCGCCAGCCCGGCGCCTGCGCCGGCGGCGCCCGCCCCCAAGGGAGATACCCCATGAAGCGTTCCACGATCACCCTCGCCCTGGCCGCCGTCCTGGCCGCCGCCGCACCGACCGCCGTTCTGGCGCAGGCCTCCGCCGCTTCGGCCGCCGCGCCGGCGCAGGGCTCGGCCAGCGCGGTGGTGCTGAGCCAGTCCACCCGCGTGCTGACCACGCTGGAGCAGCGCCGCGCCGAGTTCAAGGCCAACCCGGCCGCGCTGAAGGCGTTCATCAAGACCGAGTTCAACACCGCCTTCGACGGCAACTACGCCGCGCGCCTGGTGCTGGGCGTGCACGGCCGCGGTGCGTCCGATGCGGAGGTGAGCGGCTTCGCCGATGCGCTGGCCGACAACCTGACCGCGCGCTACGGCCAGTCGCTGCTGGACTTCAACTCGCGCCTGCGCGTGCGGATCAAGTCCGAGACCCCGCTGCCCAACGGCAAGGGCGTGCGCGTGTCCAGCGAGATGCTGCGCGAGAGCGGCGACCCGGTGCCGGTGGACTACCTGATGCGCAACGTCGGCGGCCAGTGGAAGATCTTCGACGTGATGATCGAAGGCATCTCCTACGTGCAGACCTTCAAGAACCAGTTCGACGGTCCGCTGCGGCAGAAGTCCATCGCCCAGGTCACCGCCGACCTGCGCGCCGGCCGCATGCAGGCCTCCGGCGACACCGGCCAGCGTTGAGCCGCCGATGAGCACCGCGACACTCCGGCGCGAGGGCACGGCCCTGGTCTTCAGCGGGGCGCTGGACCGGGCCGCCGCGCAGGCCCTGTGGCCCTCCGCGCAGCGCGCGCTGGACGGCGCGCGGCGGCTGGACGTGTCGGCCGTGTCGGCGCTGGACAGCGCCGGCCTGGCGCTGCTGGTCGCGCTGGCCGCGCGCCTGCGCGCCGCGCGGGCAGCGGCCCGGTCACCGTGGAAGGCGCCGCGTCCGGCCTGGCCGAGCTGTGCGCTGCGTATCGCCTGACACCGGCGCTGGATTATCAGCCGGCTTGATTGCCCGGCGCCGACATTGCGTCGGTCCGCCCCCTGAAGGGATCTTAGGAATGAAGACCTTGCATCTGTTGTCCCCGCTGCTGACCGGCCTGCTGCTGGTCGGCTGCGCCTCCAACGCCACCAAGCCGGCGGCGCCGTCGGCCGGCGCCACCGTGCCGCCCCCCCCTCCTGCCGCCGCCGCGCCCGCGGTCGAACCGCCGCCAGCCGCTCCGATCGCCCAGGCGACCGCGCCGACCGCGGCCGCGCCCAGCACGGCGACGAGCGCGCCGCCGACCAGCGCCGAGAACGACTACAGCGCGATCTACGACCCGGTCGCCGATCCCACACTGCCGCCGCCGGCCGAGGGCGCGCCGCCCAGCTACGACCCGTGGGAGAAGTGGAACCGCAAGGTCCACGCCTTCAACAACGTGGTCGATCGCAATGTCGCCAAGCCGCTGGCCACCGCCTACATCAAGGTGGTCCCGCGCCCGGTGCGCAACGGCGTGCACAACTTCTTCGACAACCTGGGTCAGCCGCTGACGGTGGTCAACAGCCTGCTGCAGGGCAAGCCGGGCGAGGCCTGGGACGCGCTGGGTCGGTTCCTGATCAACACCACCGCCGGCGTCGGCGGCGTGGTCGATGTGGCCACTCGCGATCAGGTGCCCAACACCAGCGAGGACTTCGGTCAGACCCTGGGCGTGTGGGGCTGGCGCCAGTCGCGCTATCTTGAGCTGCCGCTGTTCGGGCCGCGCACCGTGCGCGACACCTTCGGCCTGATCGGCGATGCGCCGCTCTCGCCGGTGCAGCGCGTGGAGAACGACAAGGCGCGCATCTTCCTGCAGGGCCTGCAGCTGGTCGACGTGCGCACCCAGCTGATGTCGCTGGACTCGATCCGCGAAGGCGCGGTGGACGAGTACGCGCTGTTCCGCGACGGCTGGCTGCAGCGCCGCAACTACCAGATCAGCGACGAAGGCGAGCGCAGCCGCCGCAAGGGTCACGCCAACGACGACCTGCCGGCCTATCTGCGCGACGACGACGACAATCCGACCGTGCCGATGGACGCCATTCCCACCATCATGCCCAACGCGCGCTGATATCAGGCGCGCCTCAACGAAGAAGGCCGCCCTCGCAGGCGGCCTTCTTCGTTTGCGGCGGGACGTTGGCGATCAGGCGGCCAGCGCGGCGTCCACGGCCTCGCGCAGGCGTGCGTCGTCGGCCGCCACGTCCGGCGAGAAGCGCGCCACGACGCGGCCGTCGCGACCGATCAGGAACTTCTCGAAGTTCCACAGCACGCCCGGCGCCGGATTGACCTTGATGTCCAGGCCCTTGAGCTTCTCGCGCAGCGGGCCTTCGCCGATGGCCACCGGCTGGGCGTTGACCAACGCCTGGTACAGCGGATGCACGCTGTTGCCGGCCACCGAGATCTTGGAGAACAGCGGGAAGGTCACGTCGTACTCGGTGCTGCAGAAGCTGGCGATCTCCGCATCGCTGCCCGGCTCCTGCTCCTTGAAGTTGTTGGCCGGGAAGCCGAGCACTTCCAGGCCGGCGTCGTGCTTGTCGCGGTATAGCGCTTCCAGGCCGGCGTACTGCGGCGTCAGGCCGCACTTGGACGCGACGTTGACCACCAGCAGCACCTTGCCGCGGTAATCGCCGAGCTTGGCCGGCTGGCCATCGATGGTGGTGAGGGGAATGTCGTACAGGCTGGTCATCGGCGCGGACTCGGGCTGGATGGGAGAACGGGCCGCTAGTCTAGGCTGGAAATGTTGACGCCCGCTTCCGCCAACCCTGCAGGCACGTGAACGCCCGTCTCGTCAGTCCCGCGCGCGGGCGACCAGGCCACGCCGGTCGAGCACCGGCGCGGCGGCCAGCAGCCAGTCCGGGTAGGCGCGCACGCTGACGACCAGCGTGCAGGTGCCCGCCGCATCGACGCAGGGCGGGCCGTGGATGGCGCCGATGGACACGGTATGGCCGAGCAGGCCCAGCTCCTCGAGCGAGCCGACGACCTCGCGCATCATCCGCTCCGTGCTGGTATTGGCGCGGACGAAGCGGTAGTAGCGGCGGACCTGGTCGTTCATCGAAGACTCCTGCGACGCACGTGGGACGGCCGGACCTTCGTGGCGGTCTCCTTGCGCGGGATCACACACCGGCGATGCCGCAGAGCGTGACGACCCTGGCATTCAGATGCCGGGCCTCGAGCAGGGCGCACAGGCGCTGACTGACTTCGCGCACGCCGCACAGGTTCTGCGGGCCATACAAGGTGTAGGTGGGACGGTCATCGCCGTAGGGCTGAAGGCGCCGGCCGACATGGACCGCGTTGACGCCGCTGGCGCGGGCCCAGAGCTCACGCAGTTCGGCGGGACCGATGCTGTTGTTCCCGCCAAGGGTGAACGAGAACATCGCCACCTGCGACTGCGCCATGGATCCAGCTCCTGGTATGCGCCACATGCCGGTCGCACCCAGTCGCAGATCTGGAACCTACGCGCGCGGCCGTTCCGGAAACGTGAGGGGCCGCACAGGCGCAGCGCTTCATGGCGACGCGGATGCCACGCTCCACGCGATGGACGCGCACTCGCTATGAACTTTGAACTGCCTTCCGAGACTGGACACGCACAAAGCGTCGGGCATTCCCGCGAACGCGGGAGGTGCTTTTCGGCAGACGCATGTCTGACGGTCCAGCGTCTTTGCTGTTTGCAGAGGAAGTCGCTGGGTTCCCGCTTTCGCGGGAACGACGGTAGTGAGGTCTTACGCGACGGAGCCTGCGCGGCGGCACTCGAGCGCGTCTGTCGCTGCAGTCGCAGGAGCGCACGGCTGCAGGTGTCGGCGAACGCGCCGCCAGACACCGAGCCCCGCGGTCAGGCTTCCTCGTCCTCGCCACCCGCAGCGGCGCCCTCGTCGGCATCGCCGATCAGGTCCTCGCCCAGCAGCGCCTGCGATTGCGCGCCGACCAGCGTTTCCACGCCGCGCAGCTTGCGCTCGATGGTGCGGGTCTTGCGGCTGGCATCGCCCAGGCTCTTGCCGACGGTGTGGATCTGCTTCTCGGCCTTTTCCAGGATGCCGGCGAACTTGCCGAACTCGCCCTTCACCGCGCCCAGCAGCGCCCACACCTCGCTGGAGCGCTGCTCGATGGCCAGGGTGCGGAAGCCCATCTGCAGGCTGTTGAGCAGCGCGGTCACCGTGGTCGGGCCGGCGATCACCACGCGATGCTCGCGCTGCAGCAGATCGACCAGGCCTGGGCGGCGGATCACTTCGGCATACAGGCCTTCGGTAGGCAGGAACATCACCGCGAAATCGGTCGTGCGCGGCGGCACGATGTACTTCTCGCAGATGGAGCGGGCCTGCACGCGGATGGCGCGTTCCAGCTGCGCGCCGGTGGCGCGCACGGCCTCGGCGTCGCCGGCCTCCTGCGCGTTGAGCAGCTTCTCGTAGTCCTCGTGCGGGAACTTGGAATCCAGCGGCAGCCACACCGGCGCATCCTGCGCGCCGCGTCCGGGCAGGCGCACGGCGAAGTCGACCATCTCGTTGCCGTCCTCGCGCAGTTTGACCCCGCGCTGGTACTGCTCGGCGGTGAGGGTCTGTTCGAGGATGCTCTCCAGCTGCACCTCGCCCCAGCCGCCGCGCGACTTGACGTTGGTCAGCACGCGCTTGAGGTCGCCCACGCCGGTGGCCAGCTGCTGCATCTCGCCCAGGCCGCGCTGCACCTGCTCCAGCCGCTCGGAGACCAGCTTGAACGACGCATCCAGGCGCTCGTTGAGCGTGCCCTGCAGCTTCTCGTCCACGGTCACGCGCATCTGCTCGAGCCTGGCGGCGTTATCGGCCTGCAGGCGCTGCAGCTGTTGGTCGAGCGTGGCGCGCATCTCGCTGATGCGGGTCTCGTTGCGCTGGGTCAGCTCGGTCAGGCGCAGGCCGAGCTGCTCGTTGAAGCGGCCCAGCGATTCGCCGCTTTCGCTGCGTGCCTTGCGGCTGTCCTCGGCCAGCTGCTCGCGCAGCGTCGCCATGTGCGTGTCGCTGCGCGCGATCAGTTCGGCCAGCTGCTGGCCGAAGGCGACGATGCGCGCCTCCTGCTGATGGCCGAAGGCGTCCAGCTGGGTGCGCATGTCCTGAAGGCGCGCGCCGAGCAGTTCGGCGGTGCGCTGCTGGGCCTCGCTACCCTCGGCGCGGGCCTTGCGCGCGTCCTCGCCCAGCGCCTCGCGCAGCTGGTCCAGGCGCGTGTCGGTGCGGGTGGACAGGTCGGTGAGGTTGCGGGCGAACAGATCCAGCCGCGCGTCCTGCTGGCGGGCCAGGCCATCGAGCTGTTCGCGCAGTTCGCTGCGGCCGTTGCGCTGTTCCTCGCGCAGGGCGTGCTCGAGCGTGGCGTGCTGGCCGCGGCGCAGCAGCAGGACCAGCTGCAGGAGCAGGACGAGGGCGATCAGCGCGCCCAGGATCAGAGTGTCGGCTTGCATGGCGCGCAGTGTATCGGCCGCGGGTCTCAGGCATTGCGCCTGGGTGCCCGGCTTCTAACGTCTGGGCAACTGCCAGATGCGGCGCGCCAGGCGGCGCGCGGCGGGCGTGTCGGCCACTTCGATGCGCACGCCGTAGGGCGCCAGGCGGCGGCCCAGCTCGACCAGCGCCGCCGCCGGCAAGGCCTGCAGGCCGATCACCAGCGGCGGCCCCTGGCGCGGCGCGAGCCCGAGCATGGGCACGGCGCGGCCGTAGGACCACAGACCGCGCGGCGCCGACAGCCAGGCGCGCGCGACCTGCGCCAGCGCGATGCGACGCACGCCGAACAAGGTGCGGACCTGCAGCGCACCGGCCTCGAGCGTGAGCCGCAGCCGCCACACGCCGGCGACCAGCAGCGCCGCCGGCACCAGCGCGAAGAGCGCCAGCCCGAGGCTGCCGCCGCGCAACCCGGCCGCGCTCAGCGCCAGCAGCAGCGCCGCCAGCACGCCCGCGCCGATGCGTGCGGCCGGCGTGGCGCGGTAGTGCTGTGCGGTGTGCGGCGCTGGCGCGTCCAATGGCGACTCGCTCCCTGTGTGGGCCGCGAGTATGCCGCGTGGACGCAGGGATCAGGGATCAGGGATCAGGGATCAGGGATCAGGGATCAGGGATCAGGGATCAGGGATCAGGGATCAGGGGTCGGGGGTCGGGGGTCGGGGGTCGGGGGTCGGGGGAGGATGGCCTCAGTCGAAGCCTTCCAGCACCAGCTTGCCCTTGGCCTTGCCGCTCTCGACCAGGGCATGGGCGCGGCGCAGGTTGGCGGCGCTGATCGTCCCGTAGTGCTCGCCGAAGGTGGTGCGCAGGGTGCCGGCGTCGATCAGCGCGGCCACGCGGGTAAGCAGGTCGTGCTGGGCCTGCATGTCCGGGGTCTGGAACACCGAGCGGGTGAACATCGATTCCCAGTGCAGCGAAATGCTCTTGGGCTTGAGCGGCATCGCATCCAGCGAGGGCAGGTCGTCGATCAGCGCCAGCTGGCCCTGCGGCGCCAGCAGTTCGATGAACTGGCTGTAGTAGCTGCCGGTGTGGGTGAGGCTGGCCACGTGCTGGACCTGTTCGATGCCCAGCGCCTGCAGCTGCGGACCCAGCGGCTGGCTGTGGTCAATCACGTGATGCGCGCCCAGTTCGCGCACCCAGGCCTGGGTCTCGGGGCGCGAGGCGGTGCCGACCACGGTCAGCGCGGTCAGCTTGCGCGCCAGCTGCACCAGGATCGAGCCCACGCCGCCGGCCGCGCCGGTGACCAGCAGCACCTGGCCCTCGCCCTGGCCCTCGGGGATGCGCAGGCGGTCGAACAGCAGCTCCCAGGCGGTAATGGCGGTCAGCGGCAGCGCCGCGGCCTGGGCGTCGTCCAGGCTGGCCGGCTTGCGCGCGACGATGCGCTCGTCCACCAGCTGGTATTGCGCATTGCTGCCCGGGCGGTTGATCGACCCGGCGTAGTAGACGACCTCGCCCGGCTTGAACAGGGTCACCGCCTCGCCCACCGCCTCGACCGTGCCGACCGCATCCCAGCCGAGCACGCGCGGCTCGGTCACCTGCGCGCGATGGCGCACCTTGGTGTCGACCGGGTTGACCGAGACGGCGTGGACCTTGACCAGCAGGTCGCGCGGGCCCGGCACGGGCTGGGGCAGGTCGACATCGACCAGCGCGGCCGGGTCGTCGATGGGCAGGCCAGCCTGGAGATAGGCGACGGCTTTCATGGGGAAGCTCCGTGAGGTGGGGACAGGCGCCCATCTTCCTCCGCGCGTTTTGCCATGTTAACCGGCAGAATCGAGCATCACTTTCACTCCAGGAGCGCAAATGATCCGGCTCGAGGACCTGGCCCTGTTCGTGCGCACCGCGGCGCTGGGCAGCTTTTCGGCGGCCGCGCGCGAGGCCGGCCTGCTGCCCGGCCAGGCCAGCGCGGCGATCAAGCGGCTGGAGCGCGAGCTGGACCTGCGCCTGTTCGTGCGCACCACCCGCGCCCTGCGCCTGACCGCCGAGGGCGAGCAGTACCTGGAGACCGCGCGCGAGGTGCTGGACACCCTGCGCCAGGGCCGCGAACGCCTGCGCGGCGACGATGCGCCGCTGTCCGGCACCCTGCGCCTGGCCGCCCCCTCCGACCTGGGCCGCAACATCCTGCTGCCGTGCCTGGACGACTTCCACGCAGCCCACCCCAGGCTGAGCGTGCAGCTGCTGCTGTCCGACCAGGTCACCGACGTGTTCCGCGAACCGGTGGACGCGGCGGTGCGGCAGGGGCGCTTCGACGACGCGCGCTACGTGACCCTGCCGCTGCTGCCCGACAACCGCCACGTGCTGGTCGCCTCGCCGCGCTATCTCGCCCAGCGCGGGCGGCCCGAACGCCTGGAGGACCTGCGCGAGCACGAGGCGGTGCTGTACATGCTCGGCGGCCGCGCCTACGACCGCTGGAACTTCGAGGTGGACGGCCAGCGCCAAGTGGTGCAGGTGCGCGGCCAGCTGCTCAGCAACAATGCCGATGTGACCCGGCAGTGGGCGCTGGCCGGGCACGGCATCGCCTACAAGTCGTGGCTGGACGTGCACCGCGACATCGCCGCCGGCCGGCTGGAGTGGCTGCTGCCGCAGTTCGGCGAACCCTTCCCGATCCTGCTGGTGTGCCCGCACCGGCGCCAGTTCTCGCCCGCCGTGCGCCAGCTGCACGCGCTGCTGGCGCAGCGCCTGCAGGCGCTGGCCGGAACGGATCGATTGCAACCTTAGGGGGTTGAAGAAGCGCTCCATGGGAGCCGCCACGCCGTCGATGAGGCTTCGCCGTTCAATTCCCTCGCCGCCATCGGCCCAACGCGCCGCCACCTGTAGAGCGGAGCTTGCTCCGCTGGGGCCTTCCCTAAGAACCGAACGAAGAGCAGCGTAGCAAGCTCCGCTCTACAAGGAGGGCGCGAGGCGATTGGAAGAGACAGCTGCTCCCGCAGATCACCCGCGGCTGGCGGTCAGGTCACGCAGGTGATCATCGCGAAGAAGGCGGTGGCCTCGCCGTCGATGGTGGCGCTGAAGCCGCCGGCCGGGGCGTCCAGGCCGCAGCTGTCCTGGCGGATGCGCAGCGTGGCCGCCAGCGCGTTTGACTGCGCCGACCACACCGCCACGCGGCCGGCCTCGATCAGGGGAATCGCCACGTAGCCGGCATCGTGCAGCGGCGCCAGCGACACCGGCTGGCAGCCCTGCGCATCGGCCGGCTGGTCCTTGGCTGCGGCCAGCACCGCCTTGGCGCGCTTGCCCATGATCCGCACCATGCGCGCATCCAGCGGCAGGCCGTCGCCGCGCTCATCGGCCAGCGCCTGCAAGGTATCGGCCGAGACCAGCAGATGGCTGCCGTGCGGCGCGTCCTGGTACAGGGCAAGGCAGTGGGCCGGCACCTGCGTCTGCACGGTGACGGCGCGCGCGGTCGGCGCGGTGGCCGCGGCGGCGGCCAGGAGGGTGGACAGCAGGGGGACGAGCATGGCGGGCGACGCGGTCCTTCGGCACGGCGGCCCCGGGGGGCCGACCCGTGCACTGTAAACGCGTCGGTCAGTGCGAGGGCTGCGGCAGCTGCGCGGGTTCGCGCCCGGCGCGGCCGGGCTTGTCGACGCGGGCCAGCGATTGGGCCGGGGTGACCCGCGGCAGGCGCAGGCCGATGGCGACCTTGCCCCCGCGCGACTGCGCGAACACGCTGCCGCCATGCAGCTGGGCCACCGCCTTGACGATGGCCAGGCCCAGGCCGTGGCTCTGGTCGCTGCCGGTGCGCGAGGGATCGGCGCGGTAGAAGCGGTCGAACAGGTGTGCCAGCTTCTCCGGCGGGATCGGCGCGGCCTGGTTGCGCACGGTCACCGTCACCGCGTCCGGCCCCTCGGCGATGTCCACGTCCACCGCGCTGCCGGCCGCGCCATGGCGCAGCGCGTTGTCCAGCAGGTTGGTGATGGCCCGCGCGTACAGCGACTGCTCCACGCAGGCGCGCGCATCGCCCCGGATGCGCAGCTCCAGGCCGGCGTCCTCCATCAGCATTTCCATGAACTCGGCCGCGTGCGTGGTGGCCTCGTTGAGCGAGACCTCGACCAGGTCGCGCGCGGTCTCGCCGCGGTCGGCGCGGGCCAGGAACAGCATCGAGTTGACGATGTTGCGCAGGCGCTCGAGCTCCTCCAGGTTGGACTGCAGCGTGGCCTCCATCTCCTCGGTCGTGCGGGCGCGCGAGAGCGTCACCTGGGTCTCGCCGATCAGATTGCCCAGCGGCGTGCGCAGTTCGTGGGCCACATCGGCGTTGAACGCGTTGAGCTGCTCGTAGGCGCGCTGCAGTCGGGTCAGGGCCTCGTTGAGCGAGACCACCAGGCCGTCGAGCTCGGTCGGCAGATCGTTGGCCGGCAGGCGCAGGGTGACGTCGCGAACGTCGAGGCGGCGGGCGTGTTCGCTCAGCCGGTCCACCGGCGCCAGGCCGCGCCGGGCGATCCACCAGCCCAGCCCGGACACCGCGCCGATGGCGACCACGCACAGCACGACGATGCCGACGGCCTGCAGCCACTCGGCCGCCTCCACGTCGCGCCGGCCGGCGGCGACCATCAGCTGCACCGCCGGGCGCTCGCCCATCGCCGGCAGGGCGTGGGTCAGGGTGATGTAGCGCTGGCCGTTGGGCAGCGAGGCGCTGCCGAAGCCCTCGCCATGCGCATCGAAGCTGGCCCGGTCCAGGAAGCCGTTGCCTACGCGGAAGCGTGCGTCCGCGCTGTCGGCCAGGAAGTACAGGCTGCCGTCCTCGGGCGTGAAGTCGGCCAGCTTCTCGCGGAAGTACGACCAGTGCTCGGCGTCGTTGGCGCGCTGGGCCAGGCGCTCGACCAGCATCAGCCGCGCGCTGAGCTGCTCGCGCTGGTTGCGCTGCAGCTCGTAGGACTGGAACAGGAACAGCGAGACGGCCAGCACCGCCAGCACCACCGTGGCCGCCAGCCCGAACATCAGGGCCAGCCGCGCCGCGATGGAGCGGGTGGTCATGCCACTTCGCCCTCGCGCTGCTCCAGCACGTAGCCCATGCCGCGCACGGTGTGCAGCAGCTTGGTCTCGCCCGGATACTCCAGCTTGGCGCGCAGGCGCTTGATCGCCACTTCCACCACGTTGGTGTTGGTGTCGAAGTTGATGTCCCACACCGTCTCGGTGATCACGGTCTTGGACAGGATCTGCGAGCGGCGGCGCGCCAGCGCGGCCAGCAGCGCGAACTCCTTGGCCGACAGGTTCAGGCGGCGGCCGCGGCGGGTGGCGCGGCGGGCGAGCAGATCGATGTGCAGGTCGCCGACCTGGATCTGGGTGGACTCGTGGGCACGGCCGCGGCGGGTGATGGCCTGCACGCGGGCGAGCAGCTCGAGGAAGGAGAACGGCTTGATCAGGTAGTCGTCGGCGCCCGCGCCCAGGCCGCGCAGGCGGTCGTCGACCTGATCGCGCGCGGTGAGCATGATCACCGGCGTGTCGCGCTGGGCGCGCAGGGACTGCATCACCTGCAGCCCGTCCATGCCCGGCAGCATCACGTCCAGCACGATGGCGTCGTAGTCGCCGGTCAGGGCCAGGTGCAGGCCGTCCACGCCGTTGGCGGCATGGTCGACGCTATAGCCCTGCTCGCCCAGGCCCCGGGTCAGGTAGCCGGCGGTCTTGGGCTCGTCCTCGATGATCAGCAGTTTCATGGCGTCGTGGTAGGTGGCGGGAGCGATGCTCATGCGGCGGTCCTGTCGAAAGGTACGGACCCAGTGTGTCCACCGGGTCCCAACGCCTTCCTGACAGCACGCTGACGATTCTGTCAGCGATTCAAGCAGTGTTGCATGAACCGCGCTGCCGCCCGGTAGAGCGGAGCTTGCTCCGCTGCACTTCGGCCGGATCGTTGGGAAGGCCCGGCGGAGCAAGCTCCGCTCTATGGCAGCTGGATCATTGGGGAAGCCGCAGCGGAGCAAGCTCCGCTCTACAGCTCGTAGCGGAAGCCGAGCAGGTACTGGCGGCCGTACTTGGTGTACTCCTCGGGGAAGAACAGCCCGGTGCCGGTGCTCTCGCTGACCTCGGTGCGGAACGGCTCGTCGGTGAGGTTGTTGACCTGCCCGATCAGGGTCAGGCCCTCCAGCGCGCTGCCCTTGGGGAAGGCGTAGCTGAGCTGGAAGTCCAGCGTGCGCTCGCTGAGCGTGTTGCGGTACTGGCGCTGGCCGAACAGGGCGCTGTACTCGCCGCGGTAGCCGTCGCGATAGCGTTGGCTCAGGCGCGCCGAGAAGCCGTGCTGCTCGTAGTACACCGTGGCGTTGGCCACGATCTTGGACAGGCCCGGGATGGTGTCGGTGCCGGGCGTGTTGTCGTTGGGGTCCGGATCGATCGAGGAGGCGGTGTAGCTGATGTTGAGCTGGGTGCCGAAGCCGGACAGCGCATCGCTGATCAGGCCGCCCGACAGCGCGGTGGACAGCTCGGCGCCGCGCATGTAGCCGCCCTTGCCGTTGGCCCAGGTGTTGAAGTTGCCGATGTTGGAGATCGGCTGGGTGCCGTCCGGATCGGGCGTGTAGCCGCTGAAGTCCCAGGTCAGGTTCTGCCGGTAGATGTAGGTCTGCAGGTTCTTGCGGAACAGCGCCAGGCCCACGTAACTGCCTTCTCCGAAGTACTTCTCGAAGGACAGGTCGAAGGCCATCGCCCGGTAAGGCTCCAGCCGCGGGTTGCCGCCGCTGCCCGACCAACGGCCGGCCTCGGCGCCGCTGTCGATCACACCGGCGCCGGCATCGGCGCTGAGGTAGTTGATCGGCGGGCGCATCATCACCTTGGCCGCCGAGGCGCGGATCAGCCAGCCTTCGCCGAAGTCGAAGATCAGGTTCACGCTGGGCAGGAAGTCGCTGTACTGCGTGCCCAGCGTCAGCGGCGTGATCTGCGAGGTGTTGGAGGCGTTGAAGCCGGTGGAGGACTGGTCGGTGGTGATGTACTGCATGCCCGCGTTGCCGCGCACGCGGATGCGGTCGGTCAGGTCCATGTCCAGGTTGGCGCGCACGTAGTAGGTGTTGACCTTTTCCTCGACGGTGAAGTCCTTGCGCTGGTCGTCGTTGGATTCGCTCAGCACCACGTCGTAGTAGCGGTCCATCAGCGCCCACGGGTTGAACGCCAGCACGTTGCCCATGCCGGTGAAGTCCAGCGACACCGGCGCGTCCAGCAGCGAAGGATCGACCCGCTGCGGCACCTCGCCCGGCAGGAAGGCGAAGTACACCTCGGCCGACTTCTCCTTGGTGCGCTTGTTGAGGTTGACGCCGACATCGACGCTGCGCACCACGGCGTTGTCCAGCTCATGATTGAAGTTGAAGCGGCCGGCCTTGATGGTGTCCTTCTGCCGCGAGTTCTCCAGGCGCCCGTCGTGGTTGTAGTGCTGCGGATCCCACAGATAGACGGCATTGGGATCGGCCATGTCCGGCAGGGCGAACTGCGAATAGCCCGGCGAGGTCTTCAGGTCGAAGTCGATCGACTGGCCGTCCAGGCGCCCGGCATACAGCTCCAGCGCGGACTGGTCGCGCTTGGCGCGCGAATAGCTCAGGTCGGCGGTGAGCGTGCTGGCCTGGCCGAGCTTGAAGACGTTGTTCCAGCCGACCGAGAACAGCTTGTCCTGGCGCCGGTTGCTGTCGTTGCGCACCAGCGGCTGCACGTTGTTCAAGGTGCCGCTGGTCACCACCGGACGACCGTCCTTGTCGGTGGTGGCGGCGTTGGAGAAGCTCACGCCCTGCCCGTTCTCGCCGACGAACCACGGGTCGTTGTTCCACATCGTCCCGTGCATCACCTCGTCCTGGTCGAACTTGGAGTAGTACAGGTCCAGGATCGAATGGAAGCGGTCGTTGGGCTTGAACTCGAACACGCCCATCACGCCATCGCGCTGCAGGTCGCGCGACTTGATCCAGCCCTCGGCGCCTTCGAGCGTGATCGCGTTGGTCGGGCGCCCGGCCTGCGGCGGATCGCCCCAGTCCACGCCGTCCAGGTCCGCCCACCACCACGACTTGTAGTGCTGCTCCTGGAAGGGCGAGTTGAGCCGCGCCACGCCCAGGGCCACGCCGATGGTGTCGCCCGCGAACTGGTCCACGTAGGACGCGCTGGCACGATAGCCGCGCTCCTTGCCGTCGTCGCTGAGCTTGCCCAGCGAGTTGTACTCGCCCTGCCCGCCGAACACGATGCGGCGCTCGGACAGATCCAGCGGGCGGATGGTCTGCAGGTCCACCGTGCCGGACAGGCCCTGGCCGATCAGCGCCGCGTCCGGGGTCTTGTAGACGGTGACCGCGTTGATCAGCTCGGACGGGTACTGGTCGAATTCCACGCCGCGGCTGTCGCCGGTGCTGACCTGTTCGCGCCCGTTGAGCAGGGTGCCGGCGAACTGCTCGGACATGCCGCGGATGTTGATCACCTGGGCGCGGCCGTCCACGCGCTGGGTGGCCAGACCGGGCAGGCGCGAGAGCGAATCGGCGATGGATACATCGGGCAGCTTGCCCAGGTCCTCGGCCGAGATGGTCTCCACGATCGAGGTGGCCTCGGCCTTCTTCTCCACCGCATTGGCGATGGCCGCGCGGATGCCGGTGACCTTGACGCTGTCCAGGGTCTTGGCGTCCTGCGTCTGGCTTGCAGGGGCCGGATCGGTCTGCTGGGCCTGCGCCTGCAGCGCCAGCAGCGCCAGGCAACAGGCGCTGGCCAGACGGCGAACGACAAGCATGCGACGGGCGGAGGCGCACGGCCCCCGTGATGGAGTGGACGTCATCTTCATTGCCCTCCCAGGCGTCTGACAGGCGCCGTGATACGGCCATCTGCCAAAGCGTGTCAATCGATTGCACGCCTTGAAGCAATCGATTGCACGTGCGCCACGCCAAAGCGCCGCCGACACACGCCGCGCGATGCGGATCTTGCGCGGCGCAGCATGTCATTGGCGCAGGCTTGAGGCAGGTTGTGGGGCCGTCGATGAGGCCGCGCGGCATGAACCGGCAGTCGTTTCGCACAGGCCTGCCCGGCCTGTTCCTCGCCTTCGCCCTGTGCGCCACTGCGTCGGAGCCGGAGCCGGCGCAGGTGCAGGCGTGGCTGACCACGCACGATCATCGCCAGGCGCTGGCGCCGATGGCGCCCATCGCGCTGGGCGCGCCGGTGGCGCTGCCGATCGCGATCGAGGTCCAGGCCGATGCGCCGCGCCAGGCGATGGTCGGCTTCGGTGCCTCGATCACCGATGCCTCCGCGCAGGTGCTGCAGCAGCTGTCGGCGCATGCGCGCGAGGCGCTGCTGCGCGAGCTGTTCGGCCGCCAGGACGGCGGGCTGGGCCTGGGCTTCACCCGGCTGACCATCGGCGCCTCGGATTTCTCGCGGCACCACTATTCGCTGGACGACACGCCGGGCGATGCGCCCGATCCACAGCTGGCGCACTTCTCCATTGCGCCCAACCTGGGCGATGTGGTGCCGGTGACGCGCGCGGCGCTGGCGATCAATCCGCAGCTCAAGGTCATGGCCTCGCCGTGGAGCGCGCCGGCGTGGATGAAGTCCAACCGCAGCCTGGTGCGCGGCACGCTCGACCCGGCGGCCTACGACGCGTTCGCCCGCTATCTGCTGCGCTATGTCGACGCCTACGCACAGCAAGGCATCCCGATCTGGGCGCTGACCGTGCAGAACGAGCCGGATTTCGAGCCCAAGGACTATCCCGGCATGCGCCTCAACGCGCCGGCGCGGGCCCGCTTCATCGGCGAGCACCTCGGCCCGCTGCTGGCGGCGCGCGGCCGGGCGGCGCCGCTGCTGTTCGACTGGGACCACAACTGGGACAAGCCCGAGGAACCGCTGGCCGTGCTGCGCGATACCAAGGCCAACCGCTACATTGCCGCGGTAGCCTGGCATTGCTACGGTGGCACGCCGGACGCGCAGTCCAGGGTGCAGCAGGCTTTTCCCGACAAGGACGTCTACCTGACCGAGTGTTCGGGCGGCGACTGGGAACCGCTGCGCAGCGGCGGCCTGACCCTGCAGGCGCGCCGCCTGATCATCGAATCGGTGCGCCAGGGCGCGCGCGGCGTGCTGTTCTGGAACCTGGTGCTGGACCAGGACGGCGGCCCGCACGCGGGCGGCTGCGACACCTGCCGCGGCGTGGTCGACGTCGACACCCGCAGCGGCGCGGTCACCCGCACC
Organism: Pseudoxanthomonas sp. SORGH_AS_0997; assembly: GCF_031453535.1. Lineage (NCBI taxonomy): Bacteria > Pseudomonadati > Pseudomonadota > Gammaproteobacteria > Lysobacterales > Lysobacteraceae > Pseudoxanthomonas > Pseudoxanthomonas sp. SORGH_AS_0997. The sequence continues at coordinate 3,485,818 of NZ_JAVIZI010000001.1, read as the reverse complement.
GACGAGTACTACGCGCTGGCCCATGCCAGCCGCTTCGTACGGCCCGGCGCGCGGCGCGTGGAGTCCAGCGGCGAGATGGACGGCGTGGACAATGTGGCCTTCGTCAACGCCGACGGTGGGCGCGTGCTGGTGGTCACCAACAGTGCGCAGGCGCCGCGCACGTTCTCGGTGCGCGAGGGCGCGGTCGGCTTCCACGCCACTCTGCCCGCGCGCACGCTGGCGACCTTCACCTGGGCGCCGGCGCGCTAGGGCCTGTCCGGAGCCTCAGCGCAGGTGCGTGTCGAGCCAGTCCAGCACGCGCTGCTGGACGTCGCGGCCGGCGGCCTGCTCGGTGAACCAGTGCGGCCCGCGCGGATAGGTCACCATCTCCACCGGCGTGCCATGGAACTTGAGCGCGCGATAGAACATCTGTCCCTGGCTCAGCGGCACGCGTGCGTCGGCCTCGCCGTGCAGGATCAGCACCGGCGCGCTCACCCGGTCCACGTAGCGGATCGGCGAATGCGCGTCGTACTCGGCGCGGTGGGTCACCGGGTCGCCGAAGTAGCCCGGCGCGTAGGTCGGCACGTCGGTGGTCAAGGCTGCGGCGCCGATGTCGATCACGCCCGCGCCGACGATCGCGGTCTTGAAGCGCTTGGACTGGGTCACCGCCCAGGCCGACATGTAGCCGCCGTAGCTCCAGCCGCCGATGCCTAGGCGCTGCGGGTCGATCACGCCCTCGCGTTCGAGCATGTCCACGCCGTCGAGCAGGTCCTGGAAGTCGGCGCCGCCCCAGTCGTGGCGGGCCAGCTCGGTGAAGGCGCGGCCCTGCCCTTCCGAGCCGCGCGGGTTGGGCAGGAACACGGCATAGCCGCGCGTGGACAGCAGCTGCGCCCAGTCGTGCCAGGAGCCCATCCAGCCCGACCACCAGGCCTCGGCCGGTCCGCCGTGCACCTGGACCAGCGTGGGCAGCGGCGTGCTGGCCTTCCAGCCGGGCGGGGTGAGCAGCACGCCGGTGATGCGGCGGCCGTCCTTCGAGGACGTCCACGCCAGCTCGCGCACCTGGCCATGCGCCCAGCCGGCGACCTGCGGATTGGTGTCGGTGTGCGCGGTGAGCTTGCCGCCGTCCAGGGTCCACACCTCGGCCGGCTGGGCGTCGCGCAGGCCGATGAAGGCGGTGCGCCCGGTGCGCGCGGTGCTGAAGCTGGGATAGGCGATCTGCGGCGTAGCCAGCGTGCGCCATGCGCCGGTGGCGGCATCGACGCGCAGGAATTCGCCGCGCACGCCGTGCAACCCCTGCGCGATCAGCGTGCGACTGTCCTGCCAGCGCGCCAGCCACAGCGTGCCGGGCCAGTCCTCGGCCAGCGCCACGCGCTTGCCGCTGGCCAGTTCGTGCGCGTACACGGTGGCGACCATGCCGTAGGGCGCGATGCGGCCGTACAGCAGCCGGGTCCCGTCGGGCGAGAACTGCAGCGGGAACGCCGAGGCCATCGGCTCCAGCGGCGGGCTGAGCGTGCCATCGGCCAGCGACAACAGCACCACGCGCGACCGGTACCAGTAGCCGTTCAGCGTGGTGTCGTCGGACACGCGCAGCGCCAGCGTCCGGCCATCCGGCGCCCAGGCCACGTCCTGCACCTGCAGGCCGGGCGGGCTCAGCACGCGCGCCTCACCGCCGGCCAGGTCCTGCACCCACAGGCGCTTGAACAGGCGGGGATGATCGACCTCGACCGCATCGTCCTTGGCGGCGATGCGCACCTGCATGGCCGGCGAGGGCGGATCGATCGCCAGATACGCCAGCCGCGTGCCATCGGCCGACAGCGCGAAGCTGGCGACGTCGCTGGCCGCGCGGGTCAGCGCCTGCGCCTGGCGGCCTTCGGCATCGACGCGCCAGACCTGCGTCGCCGCGGGCTTCGGCGCCGCCTCGGCGCCGGGCAAGGCACGATCGGACAGGAACAGGAGCTGGCGCCCGTCGGCCGACCACTGCGGCGCGCTGTCGTCGGCCTTGCCCGCGCCGTCCAGCGGCCGCGGCGCGGCCTTGCCGGTCGCGGCGATCAGCTGCAGCTGCCGGTGCGCGGGCTTGCCATCGCCCTGCGGCGTGGCCACGCCGTAGGCGATGCGCGCGCCATCCGGGCTGATCTGCGGATCGCCCACCTGCGCCAGCGCGACGAAGTCGGCCGGCGTCGGCAGATGCGGGGACGCGGGCGTCTGCGCCCCCGCCGACATCGCGCCCATGCCGCAACACGCGGCGAACAGGCAGCTCAACACGATCCGCTTCATGCGGCGCTCTCCTGCGAGGAACAAACCAGATGGCGGCGCAGCCAGGCCGCGCCCGTGGCCACCGCCGCGCGTGCCTGCTCGGACACGGCCATGGCCTCGACGAAACTATGCGGCGCGCCCAGGTAGCGGCGCAGCTCGACCTGACCACCGGCCTCGCGCAGGCGCTGGGCCATGAGGACGCTCTGTTCGCCCAGCACGTCGCGGTCGCCGTAGAGCAGCAGGGCCGGCGGCAGGCCGTGCAGGTCGGCGCGCAGCGGCTGCGCCAGGGGATCGTCGTTGCTCATCGCGTCGGGGCCGAGGTAGCTGGTCCAGAATTCTTCCATCTCCGCCACGGTCAGCAGATCCTCCGGGGTGCCCAGGCGCGCCGCGGCGGCGGAGATCCGCGTATCGAAGGCCCCGTAATTGAGCAGCAGGGCCCGCACGCCGGACAAGGCCTGCGCCTGGCGCAGCCGCAGCGCGGTGGCGACGGCCAGATTGCCGCCGGCCGAGTCGCCGCCCAGCGCCAGCTGCCCGGCGTCGATACCCAGCGTCCCTGCCTGCGCGCGCAGCCAGGCCAGCGCGGCCTCGCACTGCTGCAGCGCCAGCGGATAGCGATGCTCGGGCGAGAGCGCGTAATCGATCGCCACCACCACCACGCCTGCCTCGTGCGCGTAGGTGCGCAGCAGCCGGTCGTGCGTGTCGATGCTGAACATGCACCAGCCGCCGCCGTGGAGGTAGAACAGGGCCGGTGCGTTCTTCGGTGCGGTGGACGGGCGCAGCACGCGCACGCGGAAGGCCTGGCCTTCGGCTTCCAGCCTATGGTCTTCGACATGCTGCATCGCCGGGCCGCCCGCGCACCAGGGCGCACGCACCTGCGCGGCGATCTCGCGCCGCTGTGGCCAGTCCAGCGCGCGGCCTGCGCGCAGGCGCGTGCCTTCCTCGCATACACCCTCGACGAAACGGCGCAGCTGCGGGTCAAGCGCATCCAGCGAGGCACTCATGCGGCGCCTCCGTGTTCGCGCTCGGCGAAGTCGCGCATCCACGCCACCAGCGTGTCCTCGCCGCCGGCGCTCAGCCCCGCCAGGATCTGGGCGAAGTCGTGGCGGGCCTCGTCCTGGCCGAGCTTGAAGGTCGAATGCCGGGCCACGATGCGGCCGCGCAGCGCGGTCACTCCGAGCGCCAGGCGCGCATAGCGCTCGCCCATCTCCTCCAGCGCCCAGGCGCGCGCGCGCCCGGCCTCCATCTGCGTGACCAGGGCATCGAGTTCGGTCGCGATGTCCTGCGGCGCCTCGCTTAAGGTGACCTCCAGCTGGAACACCGCTGCGGCGTAGTTCCAGGTCGGCGCCTGGGTGCGATCGTCCAGCCAGCTCGGCGAGACATAGGCCTGCGGGCCCAGCACCAGCGCGGTGGCCAGCGGATCGCGCGCCAGGCGCGCGACGTGCGGATTGCGCCTGGCCAGGTGGCCCATCAGGCCGATCAGTTCGCCGGCCTCGTCCAGCTGCGCGCGCAGCGGCAGCGGGCTGAAGCAGGCATCCTCACCGCCGGCCGACACCAGCCAGGCCAGCGGCTGGGTGGCGAGCAGGCGCAGCAGGTCGTTGCTGTCGCGCGCGGCGAAGCGGCTGTCGCGGGCATGTCCCATCAGTGTGTGTCCTTGCCGGATTCAGAAGCGGCCACCGACACCGGCGGCCAGCGGTCGCGCCAGGGCGCGGCCGATTCGAGCTGCAGGGCCAGGGCCAGCAGCAGCGGTTCCTGGCCGCGATCGGCGGCGAACTGCACGCCGATTGGCAGGCCGTCCTCGCCGTGGGCCAGCGGCAGGCTGATGGCCGGGGTGCCGGCCAGGTTCTGCAGCGGCGTGTAGCCCATCCAGTCGAACATGCCGCCGAACACCGCGGCGAAATCGCCGTCCGGCGCGAAGGTGCCGATCAGCGGCGGCGGCGCGCGCAGCGTCGGCGTCAGCAGCACGTCGTAGCGCGCGTGGAAGGCCTTGAACGCGGCCGGCAGCGCGGCCAACACCGCATAGGCGCGCTCCAGCTCGGCCACGCCGCAGTGGGCGCGGTTCCAGTCCGACAGGCCGACGGTGAACGGCTCCAGGGCCGTGCGCGCGCCGGCCGCGCCGAAGGCGATCTCGGCCAGGTCCAGCGCATCGGCGCCCAGGTGCGACCACAGCGTCATCGCCGCCTCGAACACCTGCGCGCCGCATAGCGGCAGCGAGGCGAGCTCGACCCGATGTCCCAGCGACTCGCACAGCGCCGCCGCCTGCGCCAGCGCCGCGGCGACCTGCGCATCGGGCGCCACGCCCTGCAGCGTCTCGGCCGCCAGCGCGATGCGCAGCGGACGCGCCAGCGGCGCGGTGACCGGCGCCGGGCGATCGGGATGCAGCGCGGCGAAGGCCCAGGCGCTGTCGCGCACGCTGCGCGACATCAGGCTGTCGGCGACGATCAGATCCTCGATCGGATGGCGCGCCCGCACGCGCACCGTGGTGCCGCGGCCGGGCTTGAGGCCTACCACCCCGCAGGCCGAGGCGGGGATGCGGATCGAACCGGCGCCGTCGCTGCCGTGCGCCAGCGGCACCACGCCCGCGGCCAGCGCCGCGCCGGCACCGCCGCTGGAGCCGCCGGGCGAACAAGCCTGCGACCACGGGTTGCGCGTGACCGGGCCGAGCAGCGGTTCGGTCACGCCCATCAGGCCGAACTCCGGCATGGCGCTCTTGCCCAGCGCGACCAGGCCCGCGTCGGCGCAGCGTTGCGCGAACGCGTGCTGGTCGCTGGCCGGCACGCCGGTGCGGCTGCGCGAACCGCCGCGGGTCGGCATGCCGATCACCCGCAGCGAGTCCTTCGGCAGCCACGGCACGCCGCGCATCGGCGCGTCGGCGTCGGGACGCGACAGCGCGGCGGCCTGCGCCAGCGCGCGCGCGAAGTCGGTGTGGCTCAGCGCGCCCAGCGCCGGCTCGAAGTGCTGCGCGCGGGCGATCGCGGCGGCGGTCAGTTCGGCCGGCGACAGCTCGCCGCGCGCCAGCAGTGCGGCCTGGTCGTGCGCGTCGAGGCGTCCCAGCGACAAGGCCTGGGATAGGGGAACTTGCGGGAAGGACATCAGGATTCCGATGCGTGCACGGCGGCATGCGCCAGGCGCCGGGCGCGGCGCTGGCCGTAGAAGACATAGACGAGCGCGCCGGCCAGGACATAGCCGGCCAGGATCAGCGCGGCCAGCGGATCGCCGCGACGCACCTGCTGGACCATGTCGCCCAGCACCGGCGCCATCATGGTCAGGCACAGCACGATGCCCAGCACCGGCACGGTGCCGATCCAGGCCTTGCCGATCCACACCCCGCCCAGCGGCACGCGGAAGCCGCCGCGCAGCTCCGGCCGGGCCGAACGCAGCCACATCACTGCGATGCACACCACGATGAAGGCCGAGGCGATGCCTAAGCAGATCAGGTCGCCGAGCACGCCGATCGGCAGCAGCGCCGCCAGCACCGCGGCGATCACGCCGAAGGTCAGATTGCCCAGCCACGGCGTGCGCCGGGTGCGATGCACGTGCGCGAACAGCCCCGGCAGCAGCCCATCGCGACCGATGTTCACCGCCACGCGCGACACGCCATAGCCATTGGCCAGCAGCACCGAGCCCAGGCCGGTGAGCGCGCCGATCTTGATCAGCACCGCGAACCACGGCCAGCCCATGCGATCCACCGCCAGCGCGACCGGATCGGGCACGCCCAGCTCGCGGAACGGCACGATCCCGGTCAACACCGCGCCGGCGGCGACGTACAGCAGCGTGCACACCACCAGCGAGCCGAGGATGCCGAAGGGCACATCGCGGCGCGGGTTGCGCGTCTCCGAGGCCGCCATCGACACGGTCTCGAAGCCCAGATAGGCGAAGAACAGCATCGCCGCCGCGCGCAGCACGCCCGGCCAGCCGTAGGCGAAGCCGCCTTCGTTGGCCGGCAGGAACGGCTGCCAGTGCGCGCTGTCCACGTAGCGCGCCCCGACCGCGATGAAGGACACCAGCACGCCCACCTTGATGACCACCAGCACCGCATTGACCAGCGCCGACTGGCTGACCCCGGCGATCAGCACGCAGGCCGCCGCCAGCACCGCCAGCGCGGCCACCAGGTTGAGGGCCGCCGCTGTTCGCCAGCACGGTATGGCCGTCGTGCTGCAGCGCGGTGATGGTGGAGGTGGCCAGCCACGCCGGCACGTGCACGCCGATATCGCCGAGCAGGCTGGTGAGATACCCCGCGAAGCCCGCCGCCACCGCCGAGGCCGACAGCACGTATTCCAGGATCACCATCCAGCCCAGCGCCCAGGCGCAGCCCTCGCCCAGGGTCACGTAGCAATAGCTGTAGGCCGAGCCGGACACCGGGATCACCGAGGACAGCTCGGCATAGCACAGCCCGGTGAAGCCGCAGGCCAGCGCGGCCAGCACGAAGGACAGCAGCACCGCCGGCCCGGCGAAGCTGGCCGCGGCCTCGCCGGTCATCACATAGATGCCGGCGCCGAGGATGTTGGCGATGCCGAGGATCAGCAGACTGCCGGCGCCGAGCTTGCGCTGCAGGCCGGCGCGTTCGGTGTCGGCCACCACCACGTCGATCGACTTGCGGTGCAGGGCTTGGCGCCAGCGGTCCAGCGGGCGGGAGGCGTCAGCCATGGCGGGGATCCTGGGGGTCATGGGGCGTGCGTGCACCATCGCGCGCATCGAGGGCGAAGGAGGCGGACATGGCGTGGAGGCTCAGGCGGCGCATCGATGCGATCCGGGCCGAAGCGCCGCAGCATGGCGCCGCATCGGCCCGCCGGCGGCTCAATACTTCCAGTGCACCGTCATGCCGACGGTGCGCGGCCGCACGATGCCCTGGCCGATGCCGTTGACCTCGGCCACCTCGCGGGTGATGCCGCGCTTGTCGGTCAGGTTGGTGCTCCACAGGCTGACCTCGGTGCTGCCGAAGGTCATGCTGTAGCGCAGATCGAACAGGTTGTAGTTGCCCTGCACGTTGGGCGTCATGCCCGGCACGGCCGAGTTGAGATCGCTGATGCCCTTGGACAGGTACTGGTGCGACAGCGACAGGGTCGGGTCGTAGGCCGCATCGAAGTGGTAGCGCAGCGTGTTGTTGATCGACCAGTCGGCCGAGCCCGGCAGCTGCGAGCCGGCCGGCGCGGTGCCGTAGTAGAGGATGAACAGATCCTGGTCCAGACGCGCGTGCTGCCAGGTCACGCTGCCGGCCCATTCGAACTGATCGGTCGGGCGCCACTGCGTGGACAGTTCGATGCCACGGCTGTACGCCTTGCCGCCGTTGGCCGCGTAGTTGTAGAAGTCCGGCGTCTGCAGGCGCAGCTGGATGTCCTTCCAGTCCACGTAGAAGGCGGTGGCGTCGAGCAGGAAGCGGCCGCCGGCCCAGCTGGTGCGCGTGCCCAGCTCGTAGTTGACCAGGCTGTCGGACTTGGAGCCGGACGGAATCGGATAGGCGCTCAACCCGCTGGTGTTGGGCGTGCCGAAGCGGAAACCCTCCGAGACCAGGCCGTAGAACATGACCGTCTCGTTGGGCGTGTAGGACAGCGCGACCTTGGGGTTGAAGCCGTCCTCCTTGGTCTGCGACGGGGTGACGATCGGATTGCCCGGATAGGTGGAGAAGCCGACCTGGGTCGAGCGCGAATCGACCTTGGTGCGGAACAGGCGGCCGCCGAGGGTCAGCTTCCACTCCTGGGTGAAGGAGAACGACCCTTCGCCGAACAGCGCCGCCTCCGAGCCCGACAGGTGGGTGTAGTACGCATTGAAGATGCGTCCGTCCGGCGCGATCACCGCACCGGCGCCCGGGCCGTACAGCGAGGATTGGTCGAAGGCCGCGGCCGCGCCGTCGGCGCCGATGGTCTCGTATAGGTCCTTGCTGGTGTCGAAGTACATGCCGCCGACCAGCCATTCGAAGCGGCTGCCCTTGTCCGAGGCCAGGCGCACCTCGAGGCTCTTGCCGGTGCTCTCGCCGCCCGAATAGATCGACAGCGGACTGGTCAGGTCCAGATCCAGATCGGCGTTGTAGGCGCCGCGGATGGGGGTGTAGTCGAAGCGCCAGTCCTGCTTCTTCTTCTGGTAGGCCAGCAGCGCGGTCAGGGTCATGCCGTCCAGGTCCTGGTCCAGGCGCAGGCTGTGCACGGCGACCTTGGTGTTGGTGTATTCGGGCACCGCGGTCTTGCGGGTCAGGTCGGCCAGGCCCTTGATCTGGTAGGCGTTGTCGTCCGAGTCGGTGTTCTGCAGCAGGCTCAGCCACGACAGCGTGGTGCCCTGCGCCGGGGTCAGCACCGCGGAGAAGCGCCCGCCGGCCAGCGTGGTGGTGTTGGCGCCCTGCTTGCCGGTGCCGATGTTGTCCAGGTAGCCCGGGTCGTCGCGATACTGGGCCACGGCGCGGAACGCCAGCAGGTCCTGCTTGACCGGCACGTTGACCATCGCCTTGGCGCCGAAGCCGACATCGGCGTTCCTGGTCTGGCTGACGGTGGCCTCGGCCGCCGCGTCGAAGCCGCTCGTGTCGGCCACGTTGGCGATGTAGTTGATCGCGCCGCCCATCGAGGCCGAGCCGAACAGCGTGCCCTGCGGGCCGCGCAGCACCTCGACGCGGTTGAGGTCGAAGGTGTCGATGTCGGGCACCACGATGGTCCAGCCCGGCTCGGTCAGCGGCACCTCGTTGAGGAAGAAGCCGGTGGTGGCCTGGCCCTGCACATTGCCCGCGCTGGTGGCGATGCCGCGCATCACCACCTGCGACACGCCCGGCTGATAGCTGTTGAACACCACGCCGGGCGTGCGCTGGATGTAGTCGGACAGGCTCTGCGCGCCCAGCGCGTCCAGTTCGGCGGCGGTGACGGCGCTGACCGAGCCGGCGATCTCGCGCACCGATTCGTTGCGCTTGCCGGCGGTGACGACGACGGTGTTGAGGTCCTTGGTCTGCGGCGCGGCGGCGCTGTCGCCGTCCTGGGCGAAGGCCGGCGCGGCGCCGGAGGCGGCGATGCCGAGCAGACAGGCGGCGCGCACGGCGCGGGAGAGAGCGGTGATCGGCAACGACTTCATGGCGGACGGTCCCCTTTGGACGGTTGGCGGGTTGGCGGAACCTCCGATGTCCCCCTGATGGCCAGCGCGACCTCCCCATCGCCTGGCAGCGAACTCCTGCTCGGGATCAGTAGTAGGTGAAATCCCAAACCGCGTCCAGCAGAAACCACGGGGCGCCTCACGCCCTCAATCGATTGATCTGAAAGGGAATTTATTCCATACACGCCGCAGGAACGGCGGGTTACCATCGGCAATAACGCAGGATCTGCAGTCCCGGCCCGCCAATTGCGCACATCGTGCAGCGCGGCGCTTGGCCCCAACGCCCCAAGAAGCCCGCCATGTCAGCCAAAGCGCCCGATCGCACCGACCTGAAGATCCTCGACGTCCTGCAGCAGGATGCACGGATCACCAACCAGGCCCTGGCCGACCGGGTGGCGCTGTCGCCCAGCGCCTGCCTGGCGCGGGTGCGGGCGCTGGAGCAGCGCGGCCTGATCCGCAGCTACCGCGCCCACGTGGCCGTGGACCGGATCCGCTCGGCGACCATCGTGCTGGCGCAGGTCACCTTCAAGCAGCACGCCCTGGACGAGTTCACCGAGTTCGACCGCCGCATCCTGGACATGCCCGAGGTGGTCGAGGCCAGCCGCGTCTCCGGCTCGTACGACTACCTGCTGCGCGTGATCGTGCACGACGTGCACCACTGGAAGGACATCGCGCGCGGCCTGCTGGGCGGCGACTACGGCGTGGAGAAGATCGTCTCCCACTTCCTGATGGACGAGGTCAAGCCGTTCTCCGGCTACCCGCTGACGCGCGACGCACCGCGCGGCTGACTCACACCGATCAGGTGCCGCCGAACAGGCTGAAAAGCAGCCCTGCCAGCGAGGCGAGCCATGAGATGCCCACGTAGAACCGCAGCTCCCTCGCCGTGAGCGTCCAGGCGAACCAGTCCAGCGTCACCAGAGCTCGCCATCCCTCCAGCGTGTCCGCGCCGTCCAGGAACACGACCCAGAAGCAGAAGACCGAATAGAGCGCAAAAAAGAGGATGGCCATGGCGTCGCGAGTCCCTGTGCGTAATGGGGCATCGCCCCTGCGGCATCCTGCCACAGGATTCGCCGACACCTCGCCGGCAATCAATCAGCGGTAGGCGCGTCTTCGTCCTGCGCATCGCCCGCGTCCATCCACATCGCGCCCCACACGTGGCCATCCGGGTCGCAGAAATCGCGGCCGTACATGGTGCCGTGGTCCTCGACCGGATTGATGTCGGTCGTGCCGCCATGACGTCCGGCCGCCTCAGCCATCGCATCCACCTCCTGGCGCGAGGCGCAGGAGATGTTCAACGCCACCTCGCTCGAGGTGCTCGGCGGGATCGGCCGCGTGGTGAACGTCGCCCAGCGCGCATGGGTCAGCAGCATCACGCTGATGGTCTCACTCCACTCCATCAGCGCCGCCGTGGGATCGGCGAACTTCGCACTGGGCGTGAAACCGACGGCCGTGTAGAACGCCCTGGACGCCTCCAGATCGGCGACGGGCAGGCTGATGGTGATGGTCTTGGTCACACGTAGCTCCAGGGGTCCGGGAACGGATTGGCCGGGCAGGCGACCATAGCGCGTCGGCTTGGCGACGCGTCAGGCCCCGACGCAGAACGAAACGACGGATTCGTAGAGCGCCTCAGGGCCGAGCGACGCACGCCGCCACCGCGCGTGAGCGCCCTCGGCGGCCAAGCGCCTGCCGACGGTGAGAGCCACAGGCTGATAGGCCTCCCACGCAGACTGCCAGCGCGTGTGACCCGTCCGCATCCGATGCTCGGTCACCAGCGCAACGACAACCTGTTCGAGCGCGGGAATCCGCGGCGCATGCACCGCGCAGGGGATCTCACGCATGAAGCCGTCGTCCTGCAGCAGGCGGGTGGCGCCAGCGGCCGGATCCCTCGCCGCGAAGTGGACGTTGCCGAGCTGCATCATGCGCAGCGCCCCCGCGCACATCGGACACGGCTCCACCGTCACGAAGAGCCGGGCCGCGCGCGGATCCAGCGTCGCCGGGACACCGGCGAAGGCCTCCATCTCGGCATGCGCCAAACGGTGGCTCGAGATCGCGTTCCCACCCCGGGAAACGATCGCGCCAGCCCCATCCGTGACCACCGCGCCAATCGGCGCAGCGTCCCGCCTGAGGTACGAGTCCACGGCAAGGCCGAATGCCTCTTGCCAGGCGGAGGGCAGCGACGACCAGCTTGATTTCACGTGCGTCCCACTCTTTCAGATAAGGCGACTCGCGCAGCGGAGTTAGATCGCATCGTGCGACGGCCTCGGCTTGAATCAAAGCAGGACAAGGAACAGCCCTAAGTTACCCCTGCCTACCGGGACACGGTACGGAGGTCAGAGCCACCGACTCAACGTTTCAAGCTGTTCGAACGATAGAGATCATCCAGGGCCTTGGGCGAATCGATCAGCACCTTCGCTAGGCCGATGCCGGCGAACATGCTCCGGTAGCGGCTGCGGTTAACTCTTGTCGCGCCGACGATGTGACGGATCATGTCCCACTTCACGCTGTCCTGCCCGCCCGCCAAGGCGCCGCGACGATCGCGCTCGAACCAGCAACGGCGAAAATAGCGGTAAAGGCTTGTCGTCGTGGGAACGTCGAGCAGGATGAGCCCGGTGGCCCACTCCAACCGTTGCGGAAGCAACCGGGAATAATTGCCGTCTACCACCCAGCGCGAGTCGGAGATCGCCGCATCGTGGAGTGCGGCGAACTCCTCGAAGGGCCTGGGCACCCAGTCTGTGTCGGGAAGGTGATGGAGCTGATCGAGGTGAACGACCTTCAGGCTACGCGCACAGCCTATCGCCTCCGCCAGCGTGGACTTGCCGCTGTTGGAAGGCCCCATGATGCAGATCCGTGGCCCCAACGCATCCAGCGTCATGGCGCGGGAGCGAGCACGAGGGAGCCATTCGCCTCGGCAGACCCGTTAGATTTCAGCGCGTGAAGCTGCCTAAAGACCAGCATCTCGTTTATACCCAACCCGTTTCGAGAAACGGTCTCGCGTTGAATGCGTCGCCAGCCCTTACGCCGAACACTGCAGCGCAAGGTGGAGATCTCTTACGGTGGCCCAGGTCTTGGTATCCACGGTACCAGTCGCCGTGACCTTATAGCTTCCGCAATCGCTGTTGTCGGGCAGCGGATTGAGCTCGCAGGTGCCGCTGTAACTGAACTTGCTCGTCTCACCGCGCGACAGCGTTTCCGCGGTACAAGGCCCGAGCACTTTGACGAACACCTCGTTGGTGGCCTTGATGTGGTGAATGAGGGCCGCGTCGTCCTGGGTGAGATCGGCACCACTTGCCGCGCTTGAGAACGCGGCGCAAGCCAGCAGGCCTGCGATGAAGACTTGACGGGCTTTCATGAGGGCCGACACCGCGTGGACTCCGTCCGGAGCATCGCGGCGATTGTTCGGCTGGGAAGACGGAGCCGTCAAGATCATTTCCGCCCTGCAAGCATGATTCTTCTCGCCTCGTCGGCTTTAAAAAATGCATGTCGTCGCGAATATGCCTGCGGCGCCCGCATATGGCCTATGCAACAAAGCGCAGGCATCGCAGGACAAGGACGGCCATCGCTCGTCAAGGCGCGTCGGTCCGCCCGACGACCGGCGTGCGGATCAAGCTGCGCCTGGGCGAGGACCGGCCTGCACCGCTCCGGCGGTGACACTTTCGATCCAATCCTGGTAATGGCTCAGGCGCACGTTGCAGGTGATCTGGCCATACCGCCCTGGCGTCCTGATGCCGCTCTGCGGGTCCGACCACGAGGTCAGTCCGGCCAGTCGCCAGTCGTTCCCGGCCTGGAGCAGGACCGGACCGCCACTGTCGCCGCTTCCCGAGCCGCCCTCGAGCGGCAGCGCTGCCGATGGCGGATCGAACATGTAGCAGAGCCAGCGGCCGTCGGCGCTGGTGACCTTGTTGTAGGCGCGACGAAGTTCGGTGCGATGCGGGCTGCTGAATGCGTAGCCCTTGATCCCGTTGCCCGTGGCGCCGGCGCCCAGGATCTTGATGGTCTGGCCGAACTCGTCCTCGCCTACGTTGAGCGCGACGGGCGTGACGTCGGTAACGGGGCGCGCCAGCTTGATCAGTGCGATGTCATCGGAGGAGGAGAGCACCACGCGGAACAGGGTCCAGTCCCAGGTCGCTAGCGCCTGGTCGAGCAGCGCCTGCGACGGTTTCCTGTAACCAGGATGGACCACGAGGCGTTCGACCTCCCTGGGCGTCCCGTTCAAGATCACCTGCTTGATCTCGGTCTGCCACATGACCGCATGGGCGGCGGTCACCACCCATTGCGGCGCGATCAGGACACCATGTCCTTCGCCAGGCAGGTCGACCAGGGCCGGGAACTCCGACGCCGCGACGCGATACTTCGCATCGTCCACATCGTCTCGTATGACGATCGCGCCCGCGCCGAAGGGCAAGGCGAACAGTGCGAGCAGCAGAATGCGGAGCATGGTGCAGGTCCTTGTTGGTGGTCTCATCTGTTTCTTTCCCTGGCCTTTTCCCGGACGACAACGAGCGCCGCGACGACCAGATACGCGAGTGCCGCGGCCAACACGAGGGCGCCGTCTCCGAGAAACCACAGCTCGCCCCGCCCGCCGCGGGCAAGCGTGAGGGCCAGCGGCGCGGCGGTCCACAGGAACAAGGCGACGACCGACGCGGCGGTCGCGGTCAGCGTCCAGAACAGGACGCGGCGCAGCCAACGCCAGCGATACGCACGCTCCCTCATGACCAAGGCAGCGGACTCAGTGAAGCCGCACGACCGGTGCCACCAGAACCGCCCACAGCGCCAGCACCGCCAGGAAGTTCACGGTGAATACGAGCCCGCGCAGGCGCAGGTTGGGGATGAAGATCTGCACGAGGCTGTGCAGCACGCGCCCGGCGACGAACAGCCAGGCCAGGCCGACCACCAAAGGCCCCGTCGTGCCCTGCATCAGCAGCAGCACGCAGGCGACATGGAAGAACAGAGGCCATTCGAACTGGTTGGAGAGGTTGGCGCCGATGCGCGGCTCCAGCTGCGCGAAGGGGTTGCCGCCATCGCGCGCGCGGCCGATGCCCCACACGGCCGGTGCGCGCGCCACGGTCAGGGCGACGTAGAGCAGGGCGGCCAGCGCGACATGCGCAGCCATCGGCGGGATCAGCGTGGATGTCATCGGCGATGCGTCCTTGTCCTGGGGCGGTCGTGCGGCGCGGCCGGTTTGCGCTAGGACTTCGGCTGTGCCGCCGCCCAATCCTGCGCCTGCTGCATCACGCGCAGGACGTTACCACTCCAGATATCGGCGATCTGCTGTTCGCTATAGCCCTTGCGCAGCAGCCAGGCGGTGATCTTGGGCAGGTCGGCGACATCCTCCATGCCGGGCAGCCCGCCGCCGCCGTCCCAGTCCATGCCGATACCCACGTGTTCGGGGCCGATCAGCTTGAGCACGTGCTCCAGATGGGCGAAGAAGTCGTCCAGCGTGGCGTGCCTGACTGGGTACTTGGCATCCAGCGCCTTCAGGTCGGCGGCCAGGCGCACGCCGTCAGCCGTCTTCATGCCGGCCTCGCCGCCGTACTTGTCCTGCAGCGCCTGCTCGGCGGCCTTGCGCTCGGGCGTGGCGCCGGTGTCGATCAGATAGCCCTGGTAGGAGTTCATCTGGATCACGCCACCGTGCGCGGCCAGCACCTTCAGGCGCGCGTCGTCGATGTTGCGCGGATGGTCGTGCACGGCGCGCGCGCCGCTGTGCGAGAGCAGAATCGGCACCGGCGAGCGCGCGATCAGCTGGTCGAACACCTCGTCCGAGGCATGCGACTGGTCGATGACGATGCCGAGCCTCTGCGCGGCCTGCACCAGCTGCCGGCCCGCCGGGCTCAGGCCATGCCACTCGGGCCCCTTGGGGTCGGTGGCCGAGTCGGCGAACTCGTTGTTGATGAAGTGCACCGTGCTCATCAGGCGCAGGCCCTGCCCGTAATAGAACGACAGCAGCGTGGGGTCGGCCGCCAGCGGGCTGGCGTTCTCCATGCTGATGTAGACCACGCGCTTGCCCTGCGCCTTGATGCGCGCCGCGTCGGCCGGGGTGGTCGCTTCGGCGAACTGCTGCGGGTGCGCGGCCAGCATCTCGCGGATCTGCGACAGGCGCTTGAGGCCGGCGTCGCGATCCTCCAGATGCGCCCTGGCGCTGCGATCGCCCTGGTCGGTGTAGATGGCCCAGAAGCCGCCATCCAGCGCGCCGGCCTGCATGCGCGGCAGGTCCACCTGCGACAGCGCGTTGCCCGGATGCGCGGCCAGGAGGTCGAAGTCCGCCCGCGGGAAGTTGGCCGGCGTGTCCAGGTGCGAATCGAGCGTCAGCAGCCTGCTCTGCAGCGCCTTCGCGCGCGCCAGCTCCTGCGGGCTGAACTCGATGGCGTGTGCGGCCGACAGCGGCAGCAGGGCGAGCAGGCAGGCGGACAGCAGCGATGAGCGGGCCATGGCGGAGGTGCGTTGCGGCGGAAGCGGCCAACGCTAGCAGCGTCGCGCTGGACGAACCAGCGCGACGTGGGGATCACGGCTTGGCGTGCGCCGGTGTCGGCGCCGATTCCGAGGCAGGTACCGATGCCGCACCGGCTGCGGTGGGCAGCTGCGTCTGCATCCAGTCCAGCACGCGCTGCAGGATGTCGCGGCGCAGCGCTTGCTCCTGCGGCCAATGCGTGGTGCGCGGGTACAGCGTCAGCTCGGCAGGGGTGCCGTTGAAGCGCAGCGCACGGTAGAACGCCTCGCCCTGGAAGGTCGGCACGCGCTCGTCGGCCTGGCCGTGCAGCACCAGCACCGGCACGTGGACGTCGTTGGCCGCGCGCAGCGGCGAGCGTGCATCCAGCAGCGCGCGGCGATCGAGCGGGTTGCCGTCGAAGTAGCCGGGCAGGAAGTCCAGCACATCGGTGGTCAGGGCCATGGTGTACAGGTCGGTCACGCCGGCGCCGACGATCGCGGTGCGGAAGCGGTCGCTGTGGCCGACCGCCCACGCCGCCAGGTAGCCGCCGTAGCTCCAGCCGCCGATCGCCAGGCGCTGCGGGTCGGCGATGCCCTGCGCGACCGCCAGGTCCACACCATCGAGCACGTCCTGGAAGTCGCCGCCGCCCCAGTCGCTGCGGATCGCCTCGGTGAACGCCGCCCCCTGCCCTTCCGAACCGCGCGGGTTGGGCAGCAGCACCGCGTAGCCGTGCGAGGCCAGCATCTGCGCCCAGTCGTGCCAGGAGCCCAGCCAGCCCGACCACCAGGCCCAGGCCGGGCCACCGTGGATCTGCACCAGCGTCGGCAGCGGGCCGTCGGCCGGGGTCCAGCCCGGGGGCAGCACGACCTCGCCATGGACCGTGCGGCCGTCATGCGTGTTGTGCCAGGTCAGGGTCTGCAGGCGGCCCAGCGACCAGCCGGCCACCTGCGGATTGGTGTCGGTCAGCGCGCGGGCGCGCCGGCCGCGCAGCAGCCAGACTTCGGACGGCTGATGGGTGCCCTGGCCGAGGAACGCCACGGTGCCGTCTTGGGCCACGCTGAAGGCCTGCCAGGGCGCCTGCACCTGCGCCAGCGGCTTCCAACGGCCATCGCAGGCGCCGGCCTGGAGAAACTGCGCGTCCATGCCCTGCAGGCCCTGCACCACCACGGTGTGCGCATCGCGCCAGCGTCCGCCCCACGGCGTGCCCGGCCAGCCGGGCGCGACCTCGCAGACGCGGTCGTCGGCCAGCGTGCGCACCACCAGCCGATAGGCCATCTTCGAGGCCGATTGCTCGCGGTAGAGCAGGCGCGTGCCGTCGGGCGACCACTGCGCCGCCTCGCCGCCGACGGTGCCGGGCAGGGTCTTGAGCAGGCGGCCATCGCCGGCATCGACGATCACCAGCCGCGCGCGGTTCCAGTGCTCGTTCAAGCCCGGCCGGTCGGCCACCCGCAGCGCCAGGCGCCGGCCATCGGGCGCCCACGACAGTGCCGAGACCTCCTGCTGCGGCGGGCTGACCGCCACCGGCGCGCCGTCGGGCAGGCGCTTGACCCAGGCCTGGTTGAATTCGCGCGGATGGTCCACCTCGATCGCGTCGTCGCCGGCCTTGGTGCGCGCCTTCTGCTGCGCCGACGGCGCCTGGCGCGCCAGCCAGGCGATGGACTGGCCGTCGGGCGACCAGGCGAAGTCGGAAAGCCCGCCGGGCGCATCGCTGAGCCGCTGCGCCGCCGCACCCGGCGCATCGACGACCCAGAGCTGCTGCTTCGGCGCGTCGTCCTCGCCCTCGGCCTTGTCGGCGGACGGCGCCGCCACTGGCGCCGGCGCCGCGCCCGGCGGCTTGCGATCGGACAGGAAGGCCAGCCGGCGCCCGTCCGGCGACCAACGCGGGTGGTTCTCGCTGGCCGCCTCCGGCGCGTCCACCTGCCACGACGGCGCGCCGTCGATCCCGACCACCCGCACGCGGTCCTTGGGCGGCTTGCGCGCCGGCCCCGGGGTGGCCACCACATAGGCCACCGCCTTGCCGTCCGGGGCGATCTGGGGGTCGTCGACCTCCTTCAGCGCCACCACGTCGGCCGGCATGATCGGCCGCGCGGACTGGGCAGCGGCCACCGGCACCGCGGCCCACAGCGCCAGGCAGGCCGCGGCCCGCCACGCCATCGCGGTGGACATGCTCAGAAGTCCAGCTTGAGGTTGAGCGCGACGGTGCGCGGCGCGCCGATCGCGAACTCGTTGAAACCGCCCTGCCAGTAGTTGCGGTCGAACACGTTGTCCACGCCCAGGCGGAGCGTCGTCGGGTGGCCGCCCCAGCGCGTGGCGTAGCTGCCGCCCAGGTCGGTCACCGCATAGCCCTTGGCGTAGACCGTGGCCTGCGAGGCGACGTTGTTGTAGACGGCGGTCTGTCCGTACCACTTCATGCTGGCGTAGGCGGCCAGGCCCGGCACCGCGTCGAAGGCATAGCTGGCATCCGCAGTGGCGCTGAAGCGCGGCGTGCCGGCGAGCTGGCGGCCGACCAGCCACGGCGTGCCGGTCTTGTCGTAGGTCGCATCCATCCAGATCGCCGAGGTGCCGACCTCGAACTGCGGGGTGAAGTGGTAGCGCGCTTCCAGCTCCAGGCCGTCGTAGCGCAGGTTGCCGTCCTGCACGTAGACGTTGGCGGCGTTGGCGTACTCGGCGCCGCGGTTGATCCGGAACAGCGCCGCGCCCGTGGTCAACGCGCCGGTCTCGATCTTGTAGCCCAGCTCGTACTGGTCGCTCTGGATCGGCCCGAGCTGCTGGCCCGCGTTGGCATACCAGCTGCCCACGGTCGTGCCCTGTTCCAGCGACTCCACGTAGCTCAGGTACAGGGTCGAGTCGGGGGTGGGCTTGAACATCAGCGCCACCGTCGGCGTCCACACCGGCTTGCGGTAGCGCACGCTCACATCGGTGGTGTCCCAGGTGTAGGCCACCTGGCGGTAGCTGTTGAAGCGCGCGCCCAGCAGCGCCGACCAGCGATCGCTGAAGTGGATCGTGTCGCTGCCGAAGGCCGCGAACTGCTCGGTCTGCGAGTACAGGAACATGTTGTGCGTGGCCGCCGCGGCGGTCCAGGCCAGCCGCACCCGGTCAGCCAGGCGCGCGCTGCCGATCACCGCCCACGAGCCGATGTTGCCGTCGCCCAGGTCCAGCTTCATCAGTTGCCAGGATGCGCCCACGACCAGATCGTGGCGCAGGGGACCGGTGTCCAGGCTGCCCTGCACCAGCCCCTGGATGAAGCGGAAATCCCAGGCGTCCTTGCCGTCGAACACCCAGTCGTCATAGCGCCCATCGGGGCCGTCCAGTTCGAAGTACTCCTGCTTGAGCCGGTAGTGGTCGCGCAGTTCGCCGGCGCTGAGCGTGGCGCTCCAGTTGGGCGCGAAGTCCCAGCGCAGACTGGAGGTGAGCATCGAGAAGGTGTTGTAGTTCAGCGTCGCCGGCGAGGAATAGTTGGTGCGGCCGGTCACGCCCTTGGGCAGGTACTTCAGGGCGTAGGCCCAGGGATAGAAGTAAGGCGTCGGCTCGTCGATGCGGCGATCCTGGTAGAGCGCATCGACCGACAGCACCAGATCCGGGGCGATCTTGTACTGCAGCGCGACGGCGGCGGCGTCGCGATGGATCTCGCCGCCGGAATAGAAGCTGCCGGCCTCGTGCGTGGCGTTCAGACGGTAGCCGAAGCGGCCGTCGTCGCCGGACTGTCCGCCGTAGTCCACATGCGCGCCGAACACCGCGTCGGTCCGGTAGAACAGGTCCACGCTGGCCACATCGCCCGCCGGCTTCTTGGTGACGTAGTTGACGATGCCGCCGGGCTGGCCGAAGCCGTACATGAAGCCGCTGGCGCCCTTGAGGATCTGCACCTGGTCCATCATCTCCAGCGGCAGGTTCACGCCGAACAGCGCGGTCGGCATGCCGTTGACCTTCATGCTGTCCTCGAAGCTCAGCGGCAGGCCACGCACGACCAGGCGCGAGGACCAGCCGTTGTAGTCGCTGCCAGCGCTGCGCGAGACGCTGGCGTCGCGCGCGAACACGTCCAGCAGCGAGACCGGCTGGTACTTCTCCAGCTGCTGCGCATCGACGCTGTTGACCGAGAACGGTGTGTCCACCGCGGCCTTGTCGCCCAGCGCGCCGTTGCCTTCGCTTTCGCGCTTGCCCTTGACCTGCAGCTTGTCGAGTTCCTTGACGTCCTTGCCGTCGGTGGTGGATTGGGCGGCCGCCGGCGACGCCGACAGGGCAAGCAGCAGCGCGACAGCCAGCGGGCTGCAGACGAGGGCGGGGAGGCGCGAGGACAGGGAACGACGGGCGGCGGACATGGAGGTCTCCGGGACAGGCAGGCGTGGAGGGACAGGCCGCCACCTCGTCCCCCATCAGGAGACAAGCGGCAGCGGCGCGGGAGGCGGGTGTTGAAACAGGTGGCAGTCGAGGTCCGGCCCTGAAGGCCGCGGCAATCGGCGGATCGGTCCCCTTACGCCGCCGACCGCTCCGGTCAGCGGGGATCCGCCTGCGGTCCCTGCACGCACATGGTCTGCGTAAAAACGGCGTGATCGCAATGCAGCATTTCTATCGAATGCATCAGGTCAGCTAATGGATTTCCCGCTGATCCCGAGCCGCTCCAGCGTCCTGGCCTGGCTCGCCTCCATGCGCAGCAGCAGCCAGCGCACCAGCTGCTCGAGCGCCGACCCGGCCCGCATCGGCGCCAGCGACATCATCCGGTAGTGCGCGCTCGGAACCGGCACCACGCAGCAGGCCGGCACCAGCTGCCGCGACTGCAGCATGCGCTCGACGCTGACCGAGCGCGCCATCGCCAGGCCGTCGCCGTACATCGCGGCCTGGTAGGCCAGATAGGCGAGGTTGAAGCGCTGCTCGGCGGTGATCTTCCACGCATCGGCGCAGCGCGCGCCGCCCCCTTCGAACCACTCGCGCCACTCGGCGCCCTGGCGCTCGCCTTCCTGCCAGACGTTGTCGTCGTGCAGCGCCAGCACCTCGCGTCCGCCGGTGCACGTTTCCAGGCGGGACAGCGTGGCCGGCGAGCACACCGGGAAAATCAGTTCGCGGAAGCTGGCCAGCTGGTGCAGGCCGCTGACCTGCACGTGCGAGTAGCCGATCACCAGGTCGACCCGCTGGTCCTCCATCCAGTAGACGTCCGGCGCGACCATCTCGGCGCGGATGTGCACTTCCAGGCCCGGGCTGCCGCGGTACAGGTCGGGCAGATTGGGCATCAGCCACTCGATGGCCAGGGTGGGCGGGCAGGCGACCACCAGGGTCTGCTGGCGCAGGCGCCCGATCTGCACCAGCGCCTCGTTGACCGTGCCGGAGGCGTCGTTGAACGCGGCCAGCAGCACCTCGCCGGCCCGGGTCAGGGAGATGCGGCGGTTGTGGCGCTCGAACAGGGGCACGCCCAGGCGCGCCTCCAGCCGCAGCACGCGCTGGCTGACCGCGCCCTGGGTCACGCTCAGCGCGGAGGCGGCCTGGGTGATGCTGCCCGCGCGCGCGGCCGCGCGAAAAAACCAGAGATCGGACAGCAGCTGGCTGTCCAGCCGCTGCAAAGCAGGTTGGCATCCTTCAAGCGATGGTGTGGACACGCAGCGGCCCCGGATCTGGGTCGCGTACCGCCTCCCCGCGGTCGCCCCCAGGGCCGCATCATGCAGAGCCGACGCGCCGGCGCGCAAGACACCGCGCGGGCGTCGGCGAGTGGCCTGAGCACGGCGATCCATCCGCTGCACCTTCGGCCGAAGCGCCGCGCGGCGCCGATCTCCCCAGGTTGCACGGCACGGGCCCGGGTGGTTCACTCGGCCCCTCGCCTGGCTGGATGCCACCCTGGGGCCAGCAGCGACCTACCGCTGTGTGAGGATTGCCCGCCCCCATGCGCCTTGCCGCTTCGATCCTTCCCCTGCTGGCGGCCTGCGTGGCATTGCCGGCCTGTTCGCGGGCCCCGCTGTCCGCGCCTTCCAAGGAGGAACCCGCCGTGACCACCGCCCCCCCTTCCGCCGCCGCCACGCCGCCCCCGCAGGCGGGTGCCGTCCTGCAGCGCGTGCTCGACCTGATCCAGGGCAGCCATGCGCTGGCGGACCTGACCCCGGCACGGGTCGAGCAGACGATGGGCATCCGCCTGGAGCGCGCGCGCGACGGCAGCGCCCGCTACGGCGTCGGTGCCGCGCTGGACCCGCCGTGGTCCTACACGATCGAACTGGACGCCACGGCCCCGGATGCGGCCAAGTTCGCGTTCAACTTCGCGCCGGCCTCGGCGGACGCGGCGATGACCCCGGTCTGCCAGCTGGACTACGACGCCTTCGGCCAGCGGCTCGAGGCGCTGGGCTTCACCCGCACGCCCTACAACGCCGAGCACGGGCGCCTGGTCAAGGAATGGTTCGACAAGCCGGGCCTGCGGGTGAGCGTCTATCCGCAGGGTGAGTCGGACGGTGCCGCCGAGCATCGCTGCGTACGCACGGTGACCATCCCCTAACGGCCAGGGAGTGCCGACATGCCACTGACCAAGGAAGCACAGGCGCTGGTCGATGCGTTCGCCAAACAGCCCGGCGTCACCGCCGACCAGGCCGCCAATCTCTCCGGCGTGATCAACCATTCGCCGGCGCTGGTCGACCAGATCAACCAGGCCGTCAAGCTCGGCCATCTCAAGCACATCGTGCCGCTGCCGCTGGGCACCCATGCCGGGGGCGAGTACAACGGCACGGCCAAGGAGATGCGTCTGCCTCTGTCGATGCTGACCAGTCCGCCCAAGGGCGTGCCCTTCGACGCCGGCGAACCTACCTTCGTACTGGGGCACGAGTTGCAGCACGGCTTCAACCACGCCGCGACCGAGCAGGCCACCACGGCCTTCGTCGCCGCCGCCAAGCACGTGGCCCAGGGCAAGGGCCCGACGCACGACTACACGGCCGCGCTTGGCGCGCTGATCGCCGCCAACCGTCGCGACGAGGCGGGCGCGGAGGTGGCCGGCTGGAACGCCCTGGTCAGCCGGGTCCAGCACGGCAAGCCCAAGGCGACGCTGGAGGATGTCTACAACGCCAATCCCTTCCGCGCGGGCGATTTCATCGACCGCACCGGCGCGCCGCCCAACTACCACTATGCCGCCAAGCCCAACATCACCCTGGGCAAGGACCTGCACATGCAGGCGACCTCGGCCAACCTCGAGGGCATGGGCCGCAATTACTTCGATCACCCGCCGGCCCAGGCGCGGCTGGGCCATCACGGCAACTCGGACTACGCCAACTACTACGGGGCCTGGGGCACGGGCGTGATCGTGCAGTCCGAGCGCGCCTATGGCGATGGCAAGGCACAGCTGCAGATGAACCTGAAACAGCTGCATCTGTCCGAGAAGCTGATGGAGCAGAACGGGCTCAACCTGGGCAGCAACACCTCGCCCATGCCCTATCGCGACACCAGCACCACCCCGCCGACGGCGCACCACTTCGACCACACCGCCACGACCTTCACCCACGTCCCCATCGTGTTCCAGGGCGTGGCCGGTCCGATGGTCGAGCCGGCGCGCGAAGGGCCCTCGCGGCCCGGCCATCCCGACCACGCGTTGTTCAAGCAGATCGAGGCCGGCGTGGCCGCGCAGGGCCTGGCCCGCGGCGAGGATGCCGACCGCATGAGCCACAGCCTGCTCGCACTGGCCAAGGAACAGGGCATCAGCCGCGCCGACCACATCGTGCTCGGGCGCGGCGGCGAGGGCGGGCAGGTCAACGTGTTCGTGATCCAGGGCCAGCTGCAGGATCCCGCCCAGCGCCGCGCTTCGATCGACGCGGGCCAGGCCATGCAGACCCCGCAGGGCGCGTCGATCCAGCGGATCGAGCAGGCCAACGCCGCCCAGACGCCGGCCTCCCCGCAGCCGTCAGCGCCGGCCCAGGAGCCGGCGCGGCTGACACACTAGGCGCCCAGCCGCCAGAAGGTGCGTCGCCATGCGATTCCACAACCTGATCCCCAAGATCTTCTACGACCGGCTGGAGGACGGGCTGGCCTTCTTCGTCGATGCGCTGGGCTTTGCGGTGCTGTACCAGGACGCGGACATGGCGGTGGTCGCGCGCGACGGGGCCAAGGCCTATCTGGTGGAGAACGCCGAGTGGGCGGCCAAGGACCGGCCCGAACTGGGCATCGAGGTCGACGACATCGAGGCGGTGCACGCCGAGCTGGCCGCGCGCGCGCCGCAGCGGCTACACCCCAACCTGCCCACGGTGCGACTGCAGCCGTGGGGCGCGCGGGAATTCGCGATGCTCGACCC
Organism: Pseudoxanthomonas sp. SORGH_AS_0997; assembly: GCF_031453535.1. Classification (NCBI taxonomy): domain Bacteria; kingdom Pseudomonadati; phylum Pseudomonadota; class Gammaproteobacteria; order Lysobacterales; family Lysobacteraceae; genus Pseudoxanthomonas; species Pseudoxanthomonas sp. SORGH_AS_0997. The sequence continues at coordinate 3,461,858 of NZ_JAVIZI010000001.1, read as the reverse complement.
GAGCACGGTGTGCGTGGTCTTCCGTCAATGGCCCAAGGCCTGAAGCGCTTGGGCCTGCGCCGCTAGAACACCCGGCAGAACACCGCCTTGAGGTAGCGCGATTCCTGCACGTGGGCCATGAAGGGATGGTCGGGGCCGGCGCCGGCGACCTTGAGGATCTGGATGGTGCGGCCGGAGAAGTAGGCCGCGCGGCGCAGCATGTCCAGGAACTGCTCCTCGCTCACCAGCCCGGTGCACGAGAACGTGGCGAACAGCCCGCCGGGCTTGACCACGCCCAGCGCGAGCTTGTTCATGTCCAGGTACTTCTTCAGCGCGGCGATGACCTGCTCGCGGTCGCGCGTCATCTTGGCCGGGTCCAGGATCACCACGTCATAGGCATCGCCGCGCGCGGCCGCATCGCGCAGGTAAGGGAAGATGTCGGCCTGCACGAACTTGGGCTTGACGTTGTTCAGGCGCGCATTGCCCTTGGCGATGGCGATCACGTCCTGGTCGATGTCCACGCCCAGCACCTCGCTGGCCCCGCGCGCGGCGGCGTACACGGCGAAGCCACCGGTGTTGCAGCACAGGTCGAGCACGGTCTTGCCTGCCACGTGCTGGCTCAGCCACTGGCGGTTCTCGCGCTGGTCGGCGAAGAAGCCGGTCTTGTGCGCACCGGCCGGGTCGGCGCGGAACTTCACGCCGTATTCGGTGATGACCTCGCTCTCGGTGCCCGAGGTGCTGTGGAAGTCGAAGCTCTCCTGCTTCTGCACGTGCTCGTCGGCGAAGCTGTGGAAGCGACAGCCCGGGAACTGCGCGCGCAGCGCGTCGAAGATCCACTCGCGATGGCGGAACATGCCGGCGGCGAAGAACTCCACCACGATCAGGTCGCCGTAGCGGTCCACCACCAGGCCGGACAGGCCATCGCCTTCGGCATGCACCACGCGCCAGGCGTCGGTGGTCTCGTCCAGCCTGAGCACCTCGCGGCGCAGGGACACGGCCTGGGCGATCTTGTCGTGGAACCAGGCCGCATCGACCTGCACGTCCGGATCGGTCTCCAGGATGCGCACGGCGATGCGCGAATGGCCGTTGTAGAAGCCGCGCCCCACCCAATCGCCGTCCACGCCGAACACGTCGACGATGGTGCCCGGCTTGGGCTTCTGCGGCGGCTTGTCCACCAGTTTCTGGAAGATCCACGGATGGCTGGAACGCCAGGCGTTCTTCAGGCGGACGGCAGGATTGGGCATGTTCATCGGCCTATTGTAGAAGGCCGGGCACCTGTAGAGCGGAGCTTGCTCCGCTGGGCCTTCCCGATGATCCGGCTCAAAAGCAGCGGAGCGAGCTCCGCTCTACAAGGGGGCGCGAGCTGATTGGGAGAGGTGGCGGCGCCTACGGCAGCGCACTCGTCCCGGCTGCCGGAACACTGCGGTCCCCGCATGCCGGCTGCGGCGCTTTGCCCCGCCCTGCCCGGGGGGCCACAATGGCGCGCTTGGTCGCCGCCAGCCGCTGCCCCCGCCTCGATGCCCGGGCCGCCTTCGCCACCGGCGGCGTCACCCGTGCAGTCGCCCCCGCGCCTGCTGCCCCGTCACTGCAAGAGAGACAACGCCCGCAATGTCCAGCACGCCCAAGATCCTGTACACGCTGACCGACGAAGCCCCGTTCCTGGCCACGCAGTCGTTCCTGCCCATCGTCGACGCCTATACCGACACCGCCGGCATCGTGGTCGAGACCCGCGACATCTCGCTGGCCGGGCGCATCCTGGCGCAATTCCCCGACCTGCTGAGCGATGCGCAGAAGGTCTCCGACGACCTGACCGAACTGGGCGCGCTGGCCACCACGCCCGAAGCCAACATCATCAAGCTGCCCAACATCTCCGCCTCGGTGCCGCAGCTCAAGGCCGCGATCAAGGAGCTGCAGGACCAGGGCTATCCGCTGCCGGCCTACCCCGACGAGCCCAAGACCGACGCGGAGAAGGATGCCAAGGCGCGCTATGACCGGGTCAAGGGCAGCGCGGTCAACCCGGTGCTGCGCGAGGGCAACTCCGACCGCCGCGCGCCGCTGTCGGTGAAGAACTACGCCCGCAAGCACCCGCACCGCATGGGCAAGTGGTCTTCCGATTCGAAGACCCATGTGGCGCACATGGAGTCCGGCGACTTCTACGGTAGCGAGCGTTCGGCCACGCTGGGCGCGGCCGGCGCGCTGAAGATCACCTTCGTCGGCGCCGATGGAAGCAGCACGGTGCTCAAGGACAAGGTGGCGGTGAAGGAAGGCGAGGTGGTCGATGCCTCGGTGCTCAGCCGCAAGGCGCTGGCCAGCTTCATCGATGCGCAGATCGAGGACGCCAAGGCCAAGGGCGTGCTGTTCTCGGTGCATCTGAAGGCCACGATGATGAAGGTCTCCGACCCGGTGCTGGTTCGGCATCGTGGTGGGCGAGTTCTACAAGGACGTGCTGGCCAAGCACGGCGAGGCGCTCAAGTCGGTGGGCTTCGACCCCAACAACGGCATCGGCGACCTGTACGCGGTGATCGGCAAGCTGCCGGCCGAGCAGGCCGAGGCGATCAAGGCCGACGTGGAGGCCGAGTACGCCAAGCGCCCGGCGCTGGCGATGGTCAACTCCGACAAGGGCATCACCAACCTGCACGTGCCCAGCGACGTCATCATCGACGCCTCGATGCCGGCGATGATCCGCGACAGCGGCAAGATGTGGAACGCCAAGGGCGAGCTGCAGGACACCAAGGCCGTGATCCCCGACCGCAGCTATGCCGGCGTGTACCAGGTGGTGATCGAGGACTGCAAGGCGCACGGCGCGTTCGACCCGGCCACCATGGGCAGCGTGCCCAACGTCGGCCTGATGGCGCAGAAGGCCGAGGAATACGGCAGCCACGACAAGACCTTCGTCATCCCCGGCGACGGCAAGGTGGTGGTGACCGACGATGCCGGCGCGACGGTGTTCGAAGACGCGGTGGAAGCCGGCGATGTGTGGCGCATGTGCCAGACCAAGGACGCGCCGATCCAGGACTGGGTCAAGCTGGCCGTCACCCGCGCTCGCCTGAGCGGCACGCCGGCGGTGTTCTGGCTGGATCCGCAGCGCGCGCACGACGCGCAGCTGATCGCCAAGGTCGAGCGGTACCTCAAGGACCACGACACCACCGGCCTGGACATCCGCATCCTCTCGCCGGTGGAGGCCACCGCGCTGTCGCTGGAACGCATCCGCAAGGGCGAGGACACCATCTCGGTCACCGGCAACGTGCTGCGCGACTACCTCACCGACCTGTTCCCGATCATGGAGCTGGGCACCAGCGCCAAGATGCTCTCCATCGTGCCGCTGATGGCCGGCGGCGGGCTGTTCGAGACCGGCGCCGGCGGCAGCGCGCCCAAGCACGTGCAGCAGTTCGTCGAAGAGGGCTACCTGCGCTGGGATTCGCTGGGCGAGTTCCTGGCGCTGGCCGCCTCGCTGGAGCACCTGGGCCAGACCTACGACAACCCCGCGGCGCTGACCCTGGCCAAGGCGCTGGACGTGGCCAACGGCCAGTTCCTGGACAGCAACAAGTCGCCGGCGCGCAAGGTCGGCGAGATCGACAACCGCGGCAGCCACTTCTACCTGGCCCTGTACTGGGCCCAGGCCCTGGCCGCGCAGGACGAGCACGCCGAGCTGAAGGCCAAGTTCGCCCCGCTGGCCAAGGCGCTGGCCGAGCAGGAGGCCACCATCGTGGCCGAGCTCAACGGTGCCCAGGGCCGTCCGCAGGACATCGGCGGTTACTACCACCCGGACCTCACCAAGTGCGCCGCGGCGATGCGCCCGAGCAAGACCTTCAACGACGCGCTGGCCAAGCTGGGCAAGTAAGCCACCTCGACGCGTGACCCCGACGGGCCGCCTGCCGCAAAGCAGGCGGCCCGTCTGCGTTTGCGGCCGTCCTCAGCGGAACCCGGTGAGCGGTGCGTTCGCGCGCGCCGACTGGGCCTGATTGCGCGCCAGGCGCCGCGCGCGCTTGATCCTGCGGGCGCGTTGCGCGGCGGTGTCCTGCGCGGGCTCGACGCCCGCCAGGGAGCGGGCCAGCTCCACATCGACGATATGCCCGTGGTGGAACAGCAGGGCCTTGAACAGGTTCATATCGACATCTCCACTTGAGTGAAATCGACAATAAGCGCAGGCTCGAGCCACAAGAAGCGAGGCTTTCGCAAGCGAGTCTTGAATCCAGCTCAAGGGAAGTCCCATGTCGCGTCCCCCGCTGCACGCCCTGCATGGCTTCGTCATCGCCGCGCGCCTGGGCAACCTCTCGCGTGCCGCCGACGCGATGCATCTGACGGTCAGCGCGCTCAGTCATCAGATGCGCGGCCTCGAGCAGCGCCTGGGCTACCGCCTGCTGGAACGGCACGCGCGCGGCGTGCGCGTGACCGGGGACGGCCAGCGCCTGCTCGATCGCATCGGCCCGCACCTGGACGCCATCGCCCAGGCCTTCACGCCCTACGCGGCGCGGCGCGAGGACGTGCTGACACTGAGCATCACGCCCTCCATGGCCTCGGCCTGGCTGGTGCCACGGCTGAGCGGGTTCCTGGCGCTGCATCCCAAGATCGAGGTCAACCTGCTGTCGAGCGAGGCGCTGGTGGACTTCGCCCGCGAGCCGCAGATCGACGCGGCGCTGCGCATCGGCCACGGCGTCTGGCCCGAAGTGATGGCCGAACCCCTGTTCGAGGAATGGCTCACGCCCATGGCCAGCCCCGCGCTGATCCGGCGCATGGGCGGAAAGCGCCGGCCGCTGGTCGAATGGCCGCTGCTCGGCGACCCGGACGGCGAGTGGGAGCGCTGGTTCGCGCAGGAGGGCCTGACACCGCCTGCGCGCTACGTGGCCGTGCTCAACAGCTCCGAATCGCACCATCGCGCCGCCATGGACGGCGTGGGCGTGGCCCTGGGCCGGATCACACGCGCGCGGCTGCTGCTGGAGTCGGGCGATCTGGTACCGCTGTCGACGCGGCGGCTGAAGACCGCCTGGTCGCATTATCTCGTCTATCCGGAACGTTCCGCCCACCACCGCGGTTTCCTCGCCTTCCGCGACTGGCTGCGCGGCCAGGCACAGGAGCACGCGCAACAGACGCAGACGATGCCGGGCAGAACGACGACGGCGAGCGCCGCGCGCCAGCGACGCCGCCGCTGAAGCCGGCATGCGCGTGCAGCAGCGCGGTCAGTCGCGCGCGGGCGCGACGCGTTCCAGCGCGTCGATGTCGCCGGCGACGATCCGGTCCAGGTGCGCGGTGATGTGCGCAACCGGCCAGTCCCACCAGGCGATGGCCTCCAGCCGTGCGACCTGCGCCGGCGCGAAGCGCGCCTTGATCGGCCGCGCGGGGTTGCCGCCGACGATGGTGTAGGCCGGCACGTCGGCGGTGACCACCGCGCGCGCCGAGACGATCGCGCCGTTGCCGATGCGCACGCCCGGCATGATCAGGGCCTCGTAGCCGATCCACACGTCGTGGCCGATCACCGTATCGCCCTTGTACGGCAGCTCGCCCGGTTGCGGCATCACCGTCTCCCAGCCGTGGCCGAAGATCTGGAACGGATAGGTCGAGATGCCGGACAGCTTGTGGTTGGCGCCGTTCATGATGAACTTGGCGCCGCGCGCGATCGCGCAGAACCTGCCGATCACCAGCCGGTCGCCGATGAAGGGAAAGTGGTAGAGCACGTTGCGCTCGAAGCCTTCGGAGTCTTCCGGGTCGTCGTAGTAGGTGTACTCGCCGATCTCGATCAGCGGGTTGCGCACGGTGTTGCGGATGAAACACACCTGGGGAAAGCCCTGCATCGGATGCGGGGTCTCGGGACTGGGGCCGTGCATGCGGCATGCCTCGTCATCGAAGGATGGGCGCCGATGGTAACCAGTGGCGGGAGGCGAGGCGGTCAGCCGCGCGGAGGCTTCCTGGCGGGGCGCTTTCTTGGCCGCGGCCTTCTTTGCCGGCGCCTTCTTGGCCGCCTTCGGCTTGGGCAGGGGCAAGGCCTCGGCGGTGGCGCGCAGCAGGCGCCGCAGCGCGTCGGTGTCCTCCAGCGCGTCGGCCAGCAGGTAGTGCGGCTTGGCGCCCGGGTACGGCGGCTGTTCGATCACCTCGTGCAGCAGGCCGCGGCCGGGCGCGGTCGGCTTGAGGAAGACCTGGTTGTCGCACACCAGCGCGACCACCTTGCCGTCCAGGTACAGCGCGTACTCGCCGAACATTTTCTTCGATTCCAACGCCGCGCCCAGCCCGGCCTGGGCGTGCACGTAGTCGATGAAGTCCGCGTCGGTTGCCATGGGTGTCCTCAAGCTTCTTCAGGGAATGCCGTTGCCGCCATGGGCACGATAGCCGGCCCGCGTCTCCAGGCGTGCGATCCAGGCATCGACGGCCGGCAGCACCGGTCGCGCCATCGGCGTCATCCGCCAGCGGTTGGCCGACAGCCCCAGCACGATGTCGGCCAGGGTGAAGTCCGCGCCGGCGACGAAGGCGCCGGTCGTGGCCAGCTGCGCGTCCAGCAGGCCCATCAGCCGGTTCCAGGCCGAGATGCTGGCTTCCACCGCGCCGGCGTCCTGGCTGAGCGGCGCGCGCCGCACCAGCGCCATGAAGGCCGGACGCCACGCGCCGTTGAGCTCGGTGGCCTGCCAGTCCATCCACTGTTCCACCCGCGCCCGCGCCAAGGGTTCGGCGGGCAGCAGGTCGTGACGCCGCTGGCGCGCGGCCAGGTAGCGGCAGACGGTGTTGGATTCCCACAGCACCGCGCTGCCGTCGATCAGTACCGGCACCAGGCCGTTGGGATTGAGCGCACGCAGCGCGTCCGCATCGCCGGGGCCGTCCATCGCGTCATGCGCCAGCGCCAGGTCCAGCTCGTCCGCCAGCCACAGCACCTTGCGCACGTTGATCGAGGTGGGCTTGCCGAGCAGTTTCAACATGGCGTCGCTTCAGTCGCTGGCGATATGCCAGCACACGCCGGCCAGGTCGATCATGTGCACTTCGCGGCCCCAGGGGAAGTCGGTCGGCGTGCCGAGGCGGAAGCCGGGAAAGCGCTGCTCCAGCCCGCGCCCCGCCATTGCGGTCCACCACGCGTCCACGTCGGGCACGACCACGCGCAGCATCAGGTTGTGGGCGACATGGTCGTCGTGGAAGTCCTGCAGGATGAAGGACACCGGGCCGCTGCGGAATCCGCACACATCGCCGGCCTCCCAGTCCTCGACGAAGTCCAGCGCGGCGAACAGGCGCCGGCTGGCGGCGAAATCCGCGCCGCCCGGGACGAAGGGCTGCAACGCGGTCAAGGTGGTGGCCTGCATGTTCGGCTCCGGTCAGGTCGTGGGTAGGGGGATCCCCGCGGCATCCTTGACGGTGCGCAGGACGAAGCTGGAGTTGACGTCGGCCACGCCGGCCTGGGCCAGCAGCCGGTCCAGCAGGAAGCGCGAGAAGTGGTCCAGGTCGCGCACCAGGATGTGCAGCAGATAGTCCATGTCGCCGGTCAGCGCATGGCAGGCGACGACCTCGTCCCAGCTGGTCACGGCGGTGGCGAAGCGCTCGATCGCCGGCTGGTCGTGCTGGGCCAGCTGGACGCGCACGAAGGCCTGCAGGCCCAGGCCCAGCGCGCGCGCCTCCAGCCTGGCGCCGTAGCCGGCGATGATGCCGGCCGCCTCCAGGCGCTGGATGCGACGCAGGCAGGCCGAGGGCGACAGGTTGATGCGCGCGGCCAGCTCGGCGTTGCTGGCGCGGCCATCGGTCTGCAGCAGGGCCAGCAGACGAAGATCCGTGCGATCGAGCGGGCTTTTTGCGTCCATTTGTCGCGCTGCAACATGGTATGACGCAACAAGATTGCGCCCTGGGCGCCAGATCCTGCAACTTTCGCAAGCCCGTTGCGCGCACCTGCAGGTAGCGTGGGAGCCTGCCTTTGCCTCCCGCAGGAGACCGCCATGGACACCACGCCGCGCCGCGTCGAGAACCAGCTCACCGACAAGGGCTATGTGCCGGTCTACACCACGGCCGTGGTCGAGCAGCCCTGGGCCAGCTACAGCGCCGCCGATCACCGGACCTGGGGCCAGCTTTTCGAACGCCAGCGCGCGCTGCTGGTGGGCCGCGCATGCGACGAGTTCCTCGCCGCGCAGGATGCGATGGGCCTGAGCGCGGACGAGATCCCGCGCTTCGACGATCTCAACGTGGTGCTGGGCGCGGCCACCGGCTGGCAGCTGGTGGGCGTGGAAGGCCTGCTGCCGGAGCTGGACTTCTTCGAACACCTGGCGCACCGGCGCTTCCCGGTGACCTGGTGGATCCGGCGGCCCGAGCAGATCGACTACATCGCCGAGCCTGACCTGTTCCACGACCTGTTCGGCCATGTGCCGCTGCTGATGAACCCGCTGTTCGCCGACTACATGCAGGCCTACGGGCGCGGCGGGGTCAAGGCGCATGGCATCGGCCCGCAGGCGCTGGTCAACCTGACCCGGCTGTACTGGTACACGGTGGAGTTCGGCCTGATCGACACGCCGCAGGGCCTGCGCATCTACGGCGCCGGCATCGTCTCGTCGAAGGGCGAGTCGCTGTACTGCCTGGAGTCGGCCGCGCCCAACCGGATCGGCTTCGACCTGACGCGGGTGATGCGCACGCGCTACCGCATCGACGACTACCAGAAGACCTACTTCGTCATCGACAGTTTCGAACAGCTGATCCAGGCCACCGCGCCGGACTTCACTCCGCTCTACGCCGAGCTCGAGCATGCCGAGGCGCTGCCCGCCGGGCGCGTGCTGGATCGGGATCGCGTGTTCCAGCGCGGCACCGGTGAGGGCTGGGCCGACGGCGGGGACGTGTGAGGCGCTGCGAAGCGGAGCGGATACCGCCGCGCTAAGCTCGCTGCATCGGTCCCGGAGGGCGTGGCAATGAAGCGATGGATGCTGCTGCTGGCGTTGTGCTGCGGTGGCGCGGCCGATGCGACCTCGATCGTCCACCTGCCGCTCTCCGAGATCCTGGCCAAGTCCGATCACGTCATCGTCGGCCGCGACGTCGAGGTGGACATGATCGATGGTCAGGGACGGCCGGTCACCGACTTCGAGGCACCCACCCGGCCGGGACTCAGCAACGTCATCCGCTATCGCGTCCATGTCGAGGACGTGCTCCAGACCGACGCGACGCGCGTGCCGGCCGTGCTGGTGATCCCGGAATGGAGTGCCTGGCACAACACGCTCGGCCACGCCAAGGCATCGGCCACCGGCGAGCGGTTCGTGTTCCTGCTCAGCGGCGCCGATTTCCATCCCACCAATGCGGCGCAGTTCCGCTATCGGCTGGATTCGCAGGAGTGGAAGGACCTGAGCCCATCGCCTTGAGCTTCGCGGCACGTGTCGCGTCCGCGCGACAGCGCGCCATCTGCGAGGGTTAGCATCCGGGCCTGTTCCATTGGGCAAGGGAAACGGCGATGCGTTGGATGCAGGTCCTGCTGTTGCTGGTCGTGGCGGTCTCGGCGCAGGCCGCCGAGCGGCCTTCGGCCGAAACCCCCGAAGAGCTCAGACACCGGATCCTGCTGTGGCCGGGTGGCACCGGGCCGGGCTCGGAAGGCGCGCCGGCGCAGCCGACCATCGTCGACCACAGCGACGATCCGGCGGTGCCGGACCGCTCCATCCGCGGCATCCGCGCGCCGTACATGGTCGTCTACCGGCCGGCGCATCCGAACGGCAGCGCGCTGCTGGTGGTGCCCGGCGGCGGCTATGCGCACATCATGATCGACAACGAGGGCAGCGCGCTGGTGCCTGCCTTCGCCGAGCAGGCCGGCATCACCCTGTTCGTGCTGCGCTACCGGCTGCCGGACGAGGGTCATGTCGATGGCCGCAACGCGCCGCTGGCCGATGCCCAGCGCGCACTGCGCCTGATCCGGGCGCATGCGAAGGAGGACGGCCTGGATCCGGCACGCGTGGGGGTGATGGGCTTCTCGGCCGGTGGCCATGTCGCGGCCAGTCTGTCCACGCGCTTCGACGATGCGGTGTACGCGCCGGTGGATGCCGCCGACCGCCTCAGCGCGCGGCCGGATTTCGCGCTGCTGATCTATCCGGTGATCGACATGGGCAATGCCATCGGCCATACCGGCTCGCGCAAGCGCCTGCTGGGCCCGCATCCGGATGCGCAGCTGGTGCACGACTACTCCATGCAGAACCGCGTGAGCGCGCGCACGCCGCCGACCTTTCTGCTGGCCGCGCAGGACGACGACGTGGTGCCGGTACAGAACACGCTGGTGTACGAACAGGCGCTGCTCGGTGCCGGCGTGTCGAGCGAATTGCACATCTTCCCCAAGGGTGGCCACGGCTTCGGCGTGCGTCGCATCCAGGGCCTGCCCCTGGCGGCCTGGCCGCGGTTGGCGGTGGATTGGATGGCCTGGCAGACGGCGCAGGCACAAGCGCGCTGAGAAAAGCTTTTGGCCCCCTCCCTTTCGCCGCAGGCGAAGGGGAGGGATGGGGAGGGGTCGCTCTTCGCGGGGAGCCTTGGGGGCCGGAGATTCACCGCGAAGAGCCCCCCTCCCAGCCTCCCCCTTGCGCTGCGCGCAAAGGGGAGGGGCAGGTCTTGCGAACTGGCGCACCTCGCATGTGGCAGGCGCCGTCCACCCCTCGCACCGCGCGCGCTTTTGCCCCCTCCCTTTCGCCGCAGGCGAAGGGGAGGGATGGGGAGGGGTCGCTCTTCGCGGGGAGCCTTGGGCGCCGTAGATTCACCGCGAAGAGCGCCCCCTCCCAGCCTCCCCCTTGCGCTGCGCGCAAAGGGGAGGGGCGGATCTTGGGCGCTGGCGCACCCCGCATGTGGCAGCGTCGTCCATCTCTCGCACCGCGCGCGCTTTTGCCCCCTCCCTTTCGCCTCAGGCGCAGGGGAGGGATGGGGAGGGGTCGCTCTTCGCGGGGAGCCTTGGGCGCTGGAGATTCATCGCGAAGAGCGCCCCCTCCCAGCCTCCCCCTTGCGCTCCGCGCAAAGGGGAGGGGCGGGTCTTGCGAACTGGCGCACCTCGTGTGTGGCAGGCGCCTTACACCTCTCGCACCGCGCGCGCTTCTTGCCTCCTCCCTCTCTTGCACGGGTTGGGACTGGCGCACTTCGCGCTGGTGGGGAGAGGCGCGAACAGCGTGTCGGGTCGCGCGGGCCTTCGCGCGTGGCCTGCGGGTGAGGCGGTAGGCTGGTGGCCCCGTGCGTCGCTTCGGTTGTGCTTCTTGAATCCCTCTGCGCTTTACCCCGCCTTCCTGTTCGATATGGATGGCACGCTGTTGACATCGATCGCCGCCGCCGAGCGCGTGTGGACGCGCTGGGCGCTGCGGCATGGCCTGGACCCGGCCACGTTCGTGCCGACCATCCACGGCGCGCGGGCCATCGACACCATCGCTGGCCTCGGCCTGCCGGGCGTGGATGCGCAGGCCGAGGCGGAAGGCATCACGCGCGATGAGATCGCCGACGTCGAGGGCGTCGCGCCCATCGCCGGCGCGGCGGCGTTCATCGCGGGCCTGCCGGCCACGCGCTGGGCGGTGGTGACCTCGGCGCCGCGGGCGTTGGCGCTGCGCCGCATGCAGGCCGCCGGCCTGGCGCCGCCGGCGGTGCTGGTCACTGCCGAGGACGTGGTCCACGGCAAGCCCGATCCGGCCGGCTATCGCCTGGCCGCGGCGCGGCTGGGCGTGGCCGCCGAGGACTGCCTGGTGTTCGAGGACGCGCCGGCCGGCATCGCCGCGGCCGAGGCCGCCGGCGCGGACGTGCTGGTGATCCAGGCCGCGCATGCATCCGCTGGAGACGCCGCACCGGCAGGTGCGCGACTACCTGGCGCTCCAGGCGCGCGTGACGCCCGACGGCCTGCAGTTGCTGGACGCCGGCTGACGCGCCACGCCGCTACCGGGCCGCCCTAACCCGGCGTTCACGGTGCTGACCGGAGGATCCTGCGAACCCCGTTCCTGTTCTGAACAGGGGATCTGCCGGATACGACCGATGCGCCCCAATGCCGATGAGCTGTTCGACGAACTGGCCCAGCTTGACCTGACCCTGGACGCGATCGCGGCCTGCGCCGGCAGCGCCAACCTGGCCTTGCAGCAGGCACTCCAGCGCCACGTGCGCAGCCTGCGCATCTTCCTGGACATGGACGCGGCGGCGGTGCTGCATGACGTCGCCGAGGCGGCCCAGCGTCTGCTCGAAGCGAACGAGCCGCGCGTGCTGGAAACCGCCCAGCGCGACCTCGCCCGCATGCGCGCCCTGATGGACGCGATGCTGCGACGTCAGGCCGGGCAGCAGGCCACGGCCGCCTGAAGCGGCCCGCGGCGCTCCGGAGAGCGGTCTCCATTTCGGCCAACGCCGGGGCAGACCGCCCGCGCTAATCCTCCAGGAACGCGGCGCGGTGACGCCGCACCCAGGCCGTGACATCGGTGCGTTCGAGATCCGCCAGCGGGAAGGGGGACGGACCTGATTGGGTGAGGATCGCGTCGGCCTCATCCGGAAAGGAGGCGAAGTAGCGGAACTTGGACGCGATCCGCGCGCCCATGCCAGCGCCCAGGGCGGCCTCCACCTCCTGCTCGAATGCATCGACCGGCTGCGCCCGGTAGACGACAGGCCGGCCCAGCCCCTCGCTCAGGCAGGCCGCCAGCGCGGGCCCGTCCAGGTCGCGCGCGCCGCCGATCCGGTAGTCGCCCGTCGCGCCGCTTCCCAACAGGGCGACGGCAGCGCGCGCGCAGTCGTCGGCCGAGGTCCAGGCGATGCGCTGGGTGGCCGCGATCGGGGGCGAGAACACGCCGTCCTCGACGATCTCCCTGCGCGCCGACGGCTTGAGCAGGTTGTCCAGATACATTGTCGGACGCACGCACGCGAACGACAGCCCCGCCTCGCGCAGCGCCGCTTCCACCCGCGCATTGCCAACGAAGCTCGGTTCGGCGCAGGGCGCCGGGCGGCTCGCGCTGGCGAGCTTCAGCACCACCGCACCCACGCCGGCCGCGACGGTCGCCTGTGCCGCGCGCCGCGCCTGCGCCACCATGGTGTCGGACGGGCCGGTGGGAATCTGCAGCACCACGGCATCCACGCCGACGCTGGCGGCGCGCAAGGCGTCCAGATCGTCGAGGTCCGCCTCGACGGTTTCGACGCCGCTTACGGACGACCAGACGGTGTGGGCGCGGCGACGCACCATGGCGCGCACGGCGAAGCCACGCGCGAGCGCGGCCCGCACGACGGCGCTGCCCTGAACGCCGTTGGCGAGATAGACGAGCACGCGGTGCATTGGGGGATCGGAAAAGCGCATCGATTCGACTCCTGCAGGGGGGCCTGATGGAACCGGATCGCGAGCGATGGCACCGAACAGGCCCGCAAGCGCACAAGGGCGCGGGACTGTCGGGGGCGCACACCGTGACGGTGTGGCCAGAGCTTTCCTCGGGGAGAGAAAAGGGCTTGGGCCTACCCAGACCAAGCGCTGCCATTTCGACCGGCGCAGTCTAGCAGCCGCACAGCGGCCCACGTCATCTCCGCCTGTGTTCAGGCCGTCAGTGCGTGGTATCGCGCAGGTCCTGGCCCAGGCGGCGATAGAGGGTGCTGCGGCTGATGCCGAGCTTGCGCGCGGCGCGGGTGACGTTGCCTTCGCAGTCGGCCAGGGCCTGGCGCATCGCGGCTTCGGCCAGGGCGTCCAGGTCCTGCGCGCTGGCCGGGGCGGCGAGCGCGGCCGGGGCGACGGGCAGCGCCGGACGCTGGATGTGCAGGTAGGAGGGCAGCATGTCCGCGCCGATGGTCTCGCCCGGTTCGCTGAGCGCCACCAGGGTGCGCAGGCAGGCGCTGAGCTGGCGCAGATTGCCGGGCCAGTCGTAGCTGGCCAGCAGCGCGTGGGCGTCGTCGGTCAGGCGCCGGCCCTGGCCCAGGCGCTGCCAGAGCGCGCGCACCAGCCCGGCGCGATCGCCGTGTTCGGCCAGCGCGGGGATGCGCACGGTGTGGTGGGCGATGCGGTAGTACAGGTCGGGGCGGAAGCGGCCCTCGGCGATGGCCTGGTCCAGCTCGCGGTGGGTGGCGCAGATCAGGGCGAAGTCCAGCTTGACCGGCTTGCCGCCGCCCAGCGGCAGCAGCTCGCGCTCCTGCAGGACGCGCAGCAGCCGCGGCTGCAGCGCCAGCGGCATGTCGCCGATCTCGTCCAGGAACAGCACGCCGCCATCGGCCTGGCGCAGCAGGCCGGGGTTGCCGTGCTTGCGCGCGCCGGTGAAGGCGCCGTCCTCGTAGCCGAACAGTTCGGCCTCGATCAGGCCTTCGGGCAGGGCGGCGCAGTTGACCGCGACGAAGGGCCGGCCGGCGCGCGCGCAGCGGCGATGCAGTTCGCGTGCGAAGACTTCCTTGCCGGTGCCGGTCTGGCCCTGCACCAGCACGGGCAGGCCGGCATCGAGCACGCGCCGGGCGCGCGCCAGCGCGGCGTCCTGCTCGGCGTCGAACAGCGGCGCGTCGCTGGCCTGCGGGTCGACGGCGGCCGAGACGGTGATCGGCGGCCGCGCGGCCGGGCGCCGGGCACGGGCCTGGCCGTCCTCGACGCGGCCGTGCAGCGCGCGGCCCTGGCGGTCGAGCAGCACGCCGTCGTCGCGCAGCCGGCTGGGCGCGTCGGCGAACAGGCCGGTGTAGGAAGCGCGGCCCAGTTCGCCGCGCTCCAGGCCGAACAGCTGCAGGCCGGCCTGGTTGGCGGCCACCAGTTTGCCGTTGCGGAAGGCCAGCAGGCCCTCGCGCGCGGTGCCCAGCAGCGCCGGGTCGCGGTGCAGGCGCAGCAGCTCGGCATCGGGGATGCCGTCGTCGAAGTAGCGATGCTCGATGCTGGCCACCGCCATCCGCGCCAGCCCCAGCGCGTGCATGTGCGAGACGCGCGCGTCGCCGGAGATGTCCAGCACGCCGATGCGCGTGCCGTAGGGATCGAAGATCGGCGTGGCCGAGCAGCTCAAGATGCCGTGCGGGGCCAGGTAGTGCTCGCCGCCGTGGACGACCACCGGGCGGCCTTCGACGATGGCCGTGCCGATGGCGTTGGTGCCGACCTGGGCCTCGTTCCAGCAGGCGCCGGGCATCAGCGCCACGCGGCCGGCGCGATCGAGGAAGCTGGCGCTGCCCTCGGCATCGAGGATCCAGCCGTCCTCGTCGGTGAGGATGACGATGCTGCCGGTGGCCGCCGCGTCGGAGGACAGCAGCTCCAGCTCGGCGCGCGCCAGGCGCCAGAGTTTTTCGTGGCGCTCGCGCATCTCGCTCAGGCGGGCGGCGCTGACCGGCTCGATCTGCGGCGCGCCCTGCGCCGGCAGGCCCAGGCGCTGGCAGCGCACCCAGGAGCGCAGGATGGTGTCGGGCACCTTGCCCACCGGCGCGCCGCCGTGTTCGAAGAACGCGCGGCGTGCGGCGCCCAGGGCGCGATCCGAAGCAGTCAGCGGCTGTGCCATTCCCAACTCCTCAAGGTGTCGCATTTTGCGACAGCGCAACGGGGCGATGTCCCAATAAACATCACAGCGCGTCGACGCTTGCAACGGGTGGACGTGGTGCGCCGCAACAGCCGCGGGGCATGAAACTCGGCCCGCCGCGGCCCAGGGTCGTGACGCGGCGCAGCACCGCGTTTTTGGCATCGGGCTTGCGCTATTGGGCACACCCATTGGGCGACACACACCCCGCACTAGGAGAACGCCATGAACGCCGTCACCAGCACCAAGCCGATGTCCACCGACCCGCAGTCCATCTTCAAGAAGCGCTACGCCAACTTCATCGGCGGCGCGTGGGTCGAGCCGAAGAGCGGCCAGTACTTCGACAACATCACGCCGGTGACCGGCAAGGCCTTCACCCAGATCCCGCGCTCCAACGCGCAGGACGTGGACGCCGCGCTGGATGCCGCGCATGCCGCCAAGGACGCCTGGGGCGCCACCTCGCCGACCGAGCGCGCCAACATCCTGCTGAAGATCGCCGACCGCATCGAGGCCAACCTCGAGCTGCTGGCCTACGCGGAGACCTGGGACAACGGCAAGCCGATCCGCGAGACGCTCAACGCCGACGTGCCGCTGTGCGCCGACCACTTCCGCTACTTCGCCGGCGTGCTGCGCGCGCAGGAAGGCAGCATCTCGGAGATCGACAAGGACACCATCGCCTATCACTTCCACGAGCCGCTGGGCGTGGTCGGCCAAATCATCCCGTGGAACTTCCCGCTGCTGATGGCGTGCTGGAAGCTGTCCCCGGCGCTGGCTGCGGGCAACTGCGTGGTGCTCAAGCCCGCCGAGCAGACCCCGGCCTCGATCCTGGTGCTGATGGAAGTCATCGGCGACCTTCTGCCGCCGGGCGTGCTCAACGTGGTCAACGGCTTCGGCCTGGAAGCGGGCAAGCCGCTGGCCTCCAGCCCGCGCATCGCCAAGATCGCCTTCACCGGCGAGACCACCACCGGCCGGCTGATCATGCAGTACGCCTCGCAGAACCTGATCCCCGTGACGCTGGAGCTGGGCGGCAAGTCGCCCAACATCTTCTTCGCCGACGTGATGGCCGAGGACGACGATTTCCTGGACAAGGCGGTGGAGGGCTTCGTGCTGTTCGCCTTCAACCAGGGCGAGGTCTGCACCTGCCCCTCGCGCGCGCTGATCCAGGAATCGATCTACGAGAAATTCATGGAGAAGGTCATCGCCCGCGTGGAGGCGATCAAGCAGGGCAACCCGCTGGACCCCAACACCATGATCGGCGCGCAGGCCTCCGGCGAGCAGTTGGAGAAGATCCTGTCCTACATCGATATCGGCAAGCAGGAAGGCGCCGAAGTCCTCACCGGCGGTGCGCAGAACAAGCTGCCGGGCGAGCTGGAGGGCGGCTTCTACGTCAAGCCGACCGTGTTCAAGGGCCACAACAAGATGCGCATCTTCCAGGAGGAGATCTTCGGGCCGGTGGTGTCGGTGACGACCTTCAAGGACGAGGCCGAGGCGCTGGCCATCGCCAACGACACGCTCTACGGCCTGGGCGCCGGCGTGTGGAGCCGCGACGCCTCGCGTCTGTACCGCATGGGCCGCGCGATCCAGGCCGGCCGCGTGTGGACCAACTGCTATCACGCCTACCCGGCGCATGCGGCCTTCGGCGGCTACAAGCAGTCGGGCATCGGCCGCGAGACGCACAAGATGATGCTCGACCACTACCAGCAGACCAAGAACCTGCTGGTGAGCTACTCGCCGAAGAAGCTCGGCTTCTTCTGACCGGTTGGAAGGATCGCATCGCACCTCCCCGCGTCGGGATGCGATCCATCGCCGCGGTGCGCCGACCTGACCCCAGGCCGGCGCGCCACGGCCCCTGCAACCGCGCTCAAGGAGCTCCACATGGCCGTCTGCAACGACGACCAGCGGCGAAGCGGTGTCCGGCAGATGCCGGCCGCTGCCCGTCCTCGCACCCCGTCTTCCACCCCTTGCCCGCAGCGGATGCCGTCGCGGCGCGCGCTGAGCCGTGCGCTGGCGCTGGCCCTGCTTGGAGCCTGCCCCGCCCTCATGCCCGCGCTGGCCGCCGACACCGCCACACCCGGCATCACCACGCTGCCCACGCTCGACGTGGTCGGCGTGACGCCCAATGGCGATGCCACGCTGCCGGCGGACAAGTCGCCCTATCCGGTGCGTGGGCTGGATGCGGACCAGCTGGACCGGATGACCTCGGTCGACCTGACCGAGGCCATGGATCGCCAGGTGGCCGGCATCAGCCTCAACAGCGTGCAGGGCAATCCGCTGCAGCCGGATGTGCAGTTCCGCGGCTTCACCGGCTCGCCGCTGCTGGGCATCGCCCAGGGCATCGCGGTCTACCAGGACGGCGTGCGCGTCAACGAGGTCTTCGGCGACACGGTCAACTGGGACCTGCTGCCGCAGCAGGGCATCGACCGGCTGGACGTGGTCACCGGCGCCAATCCGGTGTTCGGTCTGAACACGCTGGGCGGGGCGATCGTGCTGCGGTCCAAGAACGGCTTCGACGATCCGGGCACGGCGCTGTCGTATGAGGCCGGCTCGTTCGGCCGCGAGGTGGCCAGCGTCGAGTCCGGCGGCAACAACGGCACGCTGGGCTACTACGTGCTGGCCGACCATCTGTACGAGCAGGGCTGGCGCGATCTCTCGCCCACCCACGCCCGCCAATACATGGCCAACTTCGGCTGGCGCGGCGAGCGCGCCGCGCTGGATCTGGATCTGGCCAAGGCCAGGACCAATCTCACCGGCAACGGCGCGCAGTCGATCCAAGCCATGCGCCGCGACTACGCCAGCATCTTCACCGCGCCGGACCAGACGCAGAACGACCTGACCCAGGCCAGCCTGCACGGCCGCTACGACATCGCCGACGACCTGGTGCTGAGCGCGATGGCCTACCAGCGCACGGTCAAGACGCGCTCGTTCAACGGCGACACCAGCGATGCGGAAGCCTGCGAGGACGATCCCGCCTTCCTGTGCGAGGACGAGGACGACCAGGGCCAGCAGGCCTTCGTCACCGACCAGAACGGTGATCCGGTCTCCTCCGAATACGATGCGGTGAACAACATCGGCCACCGCCGCCAGCGCGCGCATGGTGGCAACGTGCAGCTGGTGTTCTCGCGCCCGCTCGGCGGCCACGACAACCAGCTGGTGCTCGGCGGCGACTGGCTCAGCGGCAACGTGCGCTATTCCAGCATCGTCGCGCCGGCGGTGCTGCTGGAGGACCGCAGCACCTCGCGCGATTCGGGCCTGCAGATTCCCGATGAGGCGCTGGACGTGTTCGCCAGCACACGCACCTACGCCTGGTACGCCACCGACACCTTCAGCCTCACCGACGCGCTGGCGCTGACCGTCTCGGCCCGCTACAACCACACCCGCACGCGCATCGCCGATCGCTCGGGCGAGAACCCGGACCTCAACGGCGAGCACGTGTTCTCGCGCCTGAATCCGGCCGCGGGCCTGGCCTGGAAGTTGAGCACTTCGCTCACCGCCTATGGCAGCTACAGCGAGTCCACCCGCGCGCCCACGCCGGTGGAACTGACCTGCTCGGACGAGGACGCGCCGTGCAAGCTGCCCAACCAGTTCGTCGCCGATCCGCCGCTCGACCAGGTGGTGGCCAAGAGCTGGGAGGCCGGCCTGCGCGGCCGCGGCGCCGGCGTGCAGTGGCAGGCGGGCGTGTTCCGCACCACCAGCCATGACGACATCCTGTTCCAGGCCGTCGGCGGGGCGACCTCCAACGAGGGCTTCTTCGCCAATGTCGGCGACACCCGCCGCCAGGGCCTGGAGCTGTCCGCACAGGGCCGCCTGGCGGGCGACCGGGTGGAGTGGTCGGCCAGCTACGTGTGGCTGGATGCGACCTACCAGGACGGCTTCACCGAGAACGCGGTCCACAACCCGCAGGCCGACGCCGACGGGCAGATCACCGTGCAGCGCGGCGATCGCATCCCGGGCCTGTCGCGGCACCAGCTCAAGGCCGGGGTCGAGTTCGCGCTGAGCGACGCCCTGCGCATCGGCATCGATGGCCAGTACCGCAGCAACCAGTACCTGCGCGGCGACGAGTCCAACCAGCTCGCACCGCTCGGCGGCTATGCGCTGTTCGGCCTGCACGCGCGTTGGGACGTGACCCCGCGCCTGCAGCTGAGCGCGCGCATCGAGAACCTCACCGGCAAGCGCTACGCCAGCTTCGGCACGTTGGGCGAGCCGGGCGACGTCTTCCCCGGGGATTCCGATCCCCGGTTCCTGGGGCCGGGCGCCCCGCGCGGTGGCTGGGTCGGGGCCCGCTACCGCTTCTAGTCCACCGCATCCCCAAGGCAACCCATTACCCAGGAGAGCGACACATGCACATCCATCGTCCCACCACCCAGGCGCTCAAGGCGCTGGCCGTGGCCAGCGTGCTGGCCTGCAGCGGCGCGGCCAGCGCCGCCGATGCCCCGTATGCCCCGGTGACCGACGCGCGCCTGAAGGCCGCCGCCAGCGACAGCGGCTGGCTGATGTACCGCCGCGACTACACCAGCCGCGGCTATGCGCCGTTCAAGACCATCGACACCGGCAACGTGGCCAACCTCAAGCCGGCCTGGGACT
The DNA here is from genome assembly GCF_031453535.1 of Pseudoxanthomonas sp. SORGH_AS_0997. Lineage (NCBI taxonomy): Bacteria > Pseudomonadati > Pseudomonadota > Gammaproteobacteria > Lysobacterales > Lysobacteraceae > Pseudoxanthomonas > Pseudoxanthomonas sp. SORGH_AS_0997. Next base: position 3,441,930 of record NZ_JAVIZI010000001.1, on the reverse strand, counting down.
GGAAGAGCGAGTTCGACATGGGCCACGAGGCCCCGCCGATCGTCAACGGCGACTACCTGTTCATCACCACGCCGAAGAACCACCTGATCGCCTTCCAGGCCAGCACCGGCAAGAAGCTGTGGGAGTACGCCCACGACCTGTCCAACGTCGGCCTGAAGACCATCTGCTGCGACGTGGTCAACCGCGGCGTGGCGCTGTACGAGGACAAGGTCTACATGGCCACCCTGGACAACCACGTGGTCGCGCTGAACGCGCAGACCGGCGATGTGGCCTGGAACGAGCAGCTCAACGCGCCCGATGTGGGCTATGCGATGACCCTGGCCCCGCTGGTGGTCAAGGGCAAGGTGATCGTGGGCGTGTCCGGCGGCGAGTACGGCGCGCGCGGCTTCATCGAGGCGCTGGACGCCAAGACCGGCAAGCAGGTGTGGAAGCTGCACACCATACCGCTGCCGGGCGAGCCGGGCGGCGACACCTGGCCCAAGGGCGCGGCCGAGACCGGCGGCGGCGCGGCCTGGCTGACCGGCAGCTACGACGCCGACACCGACACGCTGTTCTGGGGCGTGGGCAATCCCGGCCCGTGGCTGGCCACGCTGCGCCCGGGCGACAACCTGTACACCGACTCGGTCATCGCGGTGAACCCGGCCGACGGCAAGATCAAGTGGCACTACCAGTACACGCCCAACGACACCTGGGACTACGACGGCACCAACGAGACGGTGCTGACCGACATCACCTACAAGGGCAAGAAGTACAAGGCCATCGTCAGCGCCAGCCGCAACGGCTGGTTCTATGCGATCGACCGCACCAACGGCAAGCTGATCTACGCCGAGAAGTTCGCCACGGCCACCTCGGTCAGCGGCTTCAAGGACGGCAAGCCGGTCACCGATCCGGCGATGCGCCCGACCGTGGACAAGGAAGTGTTCACCTGCCCCAGCTTCCTGGGCGGCAAGAACTGGTGGCCGATCTCGGTCAGCCCCGACACGCACATGGCCTACGTGCCGACCCTGCACACCTGCATGACCATGAAGGGCGCGGCGGTCAGCTACAAGGCCGGCCTGCCGTTCCTGGGCGAGACCTTCCTGGTCAAGCGCGACCCGGCCTTCCCCAACCACTGGGGCGCGGTGCAGGCGATCGATCTGAACACCGGCAAGCAGGTCTGGAACTTCCCGTCCGAGCTGCCGTGGAACGGCGGCATGTTGACCACCGCCGGCGGCCTGCTGTTCTCCGGCAGCGCCGATGGCTACCTGTACGCCTTCGACGCCAAGACCGGCAAGGTCCTGTGGAAGAGCCCACAGATGGCCTCCGGCGTGCTGGGCGTGCCCTCCACCTGGACCGTCAACGGCAAGCAGTACGTCGGCGTGTACGCGGGCTGGGGCGGCGGCGTGCCGATCTGGGGCGGCGAGATGGCCAAGGACCCGAAGGTCCGCAACATCCCGCTCGGCGGCCACCTGTACGTGTTCTCGCTGTAAGCATTCGCACCCCGGAGCCAGGCCATGAAACACACCCCGCACCCCACCCTCCTCCGTTCCGTCCTGTCGCTGGCGCTGTGCGCCGGCGGCATCGGCGCCGCCCAGGCCGCCGTCTCGGTCTGCGTGGACAGCTCCAGCCCGACCGCGGCGATGGACAAGGCCATCGCCGCGGCCGTGGCCAAGCAGCAGAAGACCACCTTGTCGGTGCACGAGTTCGATGGCACCGGCGATGACGATGAAGGCTTCGACCTGAAGGAGTTCAACAAGCTGGCGGCCAAGGACTGCCAGCTGGTGCTCGGCTTCCCGGTCGATGCCAGCGCCTCGGGCGTGCCCGAGGGCCTCAAGGCCACCGCCGCCTACGGGCGCACCGGCTTCGTGCTGGTCACCCCGCACGGCAGCCAGGCCCGATCGCTGGCCACGCTGCCGGCGGGCAGCCCGGTCGCGGTGACCTACCAGACCACGCCCAACCTGTACTTCGCCGATTACCCGAAGCTGCAGGCCGACGTGCACCTGACCAACGACGACGCCATCGAGGCGCTGGAGCAGCACAAGGTCGGTGCGGCCATGCTGTGGCGTCCGGCGGTGGTCGGCTGGCTGAGCGCGCACAAGGACGCCGCGCCGTTCGACTACGCCGAGCTGGACGAGCCGCATGCGCGCTGGAACCTGGTGGCCCTGTACGACCCGGCCAACGCCGCGGCCGCACAGGCCTTCGAGGCCAGCGTCGCCACGCTCGGCGCCGACGGCACGCTGGGCAGGCTGCTCGATCCCTACGCGGTGCTGGCCACGCCACAAGGCAGCGGCAAGGCCCAGGCCAACGCGACCACGCAGGCGATGTTCAGGCGCGGCGCGCAGCTGGCCTGGAACGGCGCCGGCGCAGGCCCTGCAGCGGCCGCCACGGCCGCGGCCGGCGATGCGCCCAAGCTGTTCACCGCCGCGCAGGCCGACAAGGGCAAGCAGGAGTACGCCGACAACTGCGCGCTGTGCCACGGCGACACGCTGGCCGGCCGCGCCGGCCCGGCACTGAAGGGCAAGCACTTCGCCAACCCGGCGGCGGGCTTCCACGTGGGCGACATCTTCACCATCGTCTCGCAGAACATGCCCGCCACCCAGCCGGCCAGCCTGGACCATGACACCTACGCCAACATCATGGCCTTCATCCTGCAGGAGAACGGCTACCCGGCCGGCGACAAGCCGCTGACCTTCGACGAGGCCAAGGCCTCCAAGGAGCCGCTGGTCTACCGCGGCAACGAGCCGTAAGCGCAACGCCGCCGCGACGCGCGTCCACGCGCTGCGGTCGCAGCCCGGCGACGGGCGATCGACGGGCGCAGGCGGCTCGACTCCGGTCTGCGCGCGCGCTTCTGGCGTTCCACCCCACGCCGTGCGCATCCGCGGGGGATGCGTGCGGCGTGGGCCCTTGTTGGAGCCGCCGCTCGTCTCTCCTTACCCCGCACGACCTGAGGACCCAACCCGATGCGCAAGCTGATCCCCACCCTGCTGTTGCTGTGCCTGGCCTGCCTGGCCCCGACCGCGTTCGCCAAGACCTGCAACGTCGCCATCAGCGGCGACGATGCGATGAAGTTCGACAAGACCGAGATCCGGATCGACGCGGCCTGCACCCAGGTGAGCGTGACCCTGACCCATACCGGCAAGTTGGCCGCCAACGTGATGGGCCACGACTGGGTGCTGGCCAAGACGGCCGACATGGCCGGCATCGATGCCGATGGCATGAAGGCCGGCATGGCCGCCGGGTTCATCAAGGCCGGCGACGAACGCGTGATCGCCCACACCAAGGTGATCGGCGGCGGTCAGCGCGACACGGTGACCTTCTCCACGTCCAAGCTGACCAAGGGCGGCGACTACAGCTTCTTCTGCTCCTTCCCGGGCCACTCCACGCTGATGAAGGGCAAGTTCGTCTTCGGCTGAGCCACCGCGGCCGTGCATGCGTCACGGCTCGGGAATCGACGGGTCGGGGAATTGACCGGGATCAAGGCGGGGGCCGATGCGTCGGCCTAGCCTGCGGCTGGAGACACCCCCACAGGAGCTGTGAATGCCATGAACAAGACGATGAAAGCCGCCGTGGTCCGCGCCTTCGGCCAGCCGCTGACGATCGAGGAAGTGACCGTGCCGCGGCCCAGGGCCGGCGATCTGCTGGTCAAGATCGAAGCCTGCGGCGTATGCCATACCGACCTGCACGCGGCCGAGGGCGACTGGCCGGTCAAGCCCAACCCGCCCTTCATCCCCGGCCACGAGGGCGTCGGGCATGTCGTGGCCGTCGGCGAAGGCGTTACCCACGTCAAGGAAGGCGACCGCGTCGGCATCCCGTGGCTGTACTCGGCCTGCGGCCACTGCGAGCACTGCCTGGGCGGCTGGGAGACGCTGTGCGAGGCGCAGCAGAACACCGGCTACTCGGTCAACGGCGGCTTCGCCGAGTACGCGCTGGCCAACGCCGGCTATGTCGGCCATCTGCCGAAGAACGTCGGCTTCGTCGAGGTCGCGCCGATCCTGTGCGCCGGCGTCACCGTGTACAAGGGCCTGAAGGTCACCGACACCCGGCCCGGCAACTGGGTGGTGATCTCCGGCATCGGCGGCCTGGGCCACATGGCGGTGCAGTACGCCAAGGCGATGGGGCTGAACGTGGCCGCGGTGGACGTGGACGACGCCAAGCTGGCGCTGGCCACGCGCCTGGGCGCGACGGTGACGGTCAACGCGCGCACCACCGATCCGGTGGCGTATCTGAAGAAAGAGATCGGCGGCGCGCACGGCGCGCTGGTCACCGCGGTCTCGCCCAAGGCCTTCGAGCAGGCCATTGGCATGGTCCGCCGCGGCGGCACGGTCTCGCTCAACGGCCTGCCGCCGGGCCAGTTCCCGCTGGACATCTTCGGCATGGTGCTCAACGGGGTGACCGTGCGCGGCTCCATCGTCGGCACGCGCCTGGACCTGCAGGAGTCGCTGGAGTTCGCCCAGGCCGGCAAGGTCGCCGCGACGGTGACCACCGACACGCTGGACAACATCAACGCGGTGTTCGCCAGGATGCACGCCGGCCAGATCGAAGGCCGCGTAGTGCTGGACATGGCGGCATAACAGGCCATGCTTGCGCACCGCGCTCGCCAGTGGGATCCGCGTCGCGCACGCGGATCTTCACCCTTGCGGTGGACCGGCGTGTTCTCCTAGTCGCGTGCGCCCGGCCTGCCGACGCACGCGCCACCCGCGTAGCCCGAGGCTGCGCGGTGCGCCTTCTTTCCTTCCCCATGATGCCTTGACGTTGATGACCCGTTTTCGCCCGACTTCGCTGTACGCGGCCTGCCTGGCCGCGCTGTCCGCCTCCGCCCCTGCCCTGGCCGACGAGCCCGCCGCGCCGACCGATGCGCTCACCCTGGACCGCATCGTGGTGACCACGCGCCTGGAGCGCGTCCCGGCCTTCCGCGTGCCCGCGTCGGTGTCGAGCATCGACCTGGGCGAAGGCGGCCACAACGACGTCAACCTGTCCGACGAGCTGCAGGGCGTGCCCGGCATCCTGGCGCGCGACCGGCAGAACTACGCCCAGGACACGCAGCTGTCGGTGCGCGGCTTCGGCGCGCGCACCACCTTCGGCGTGCGCGGCATCCGCCTATATGCCGACGGCATCCCGGCGGCGATGCCCGACGGCCAGGGCCAGGTCTCGCACTTCAACCTGCTCGGCGGCGGCCGCGTGGACGTGCTGCGCGGGCCGTTCTCGGCGCTGTACGGCAATTCCTCCGGCGGGGTGATCCAGCTGTGGAGCGCCGCGCCGACCCAGGCGCCCGAGCTCACGGTGCAGACCACCTACGGCCGCGACGACAGCTGGACCGCCGGCGCCCGCGTGCGTGGCACCGCCGGCGCGGTGGGCTACAACGTGGCCGTGCAGCGCTTCATGACCGACGGCTATCGCCAGCACAGCGCGGCCGACCGCGATTCGGGCAATGCCAAGTTCACCTTCGACTTGGGGAGCGCCGGCACGCTGGACCTGGTCGGCAACGCCTTCCGCAGCGATGCGCAGGATCCGCTGGGCCTGACCAAGGCGCAGGTCAACGCCGACCGCACCCAGGCCACGCCGCAGGCCGAGCAGTACGACACCCGCAAGTCGGTGCAGCAGAACCAGCTGGGCGCGCTCTACACCCTGCCGCTGAGCGCGCAGCAGACCGTGCGCGTGTCCGCCTGGGGCGGCAACCGCAAAGTGGTGCAGTACCAGTCCATTCCCGCCGCGACCCAGGCCAATCCCCTGCAGGCCGGCGGCGTGATCGACCTGGACAGCGACTACGGCGGCGCCGACGGGCGCTGGTCGTGGCAGGGCGAGGCGGCCGGGCGGCCGCTCGAGTTCACCGCCGGCACCAATTTCGAGAAGCAGCGCCAGCAGCGGCGCGGCTACGAGAACTTCGTCGGCAGCACGCTGGGCGTGCGCGGCCGGCTGCGCCGCAACGAGCGCGATGTGGTGGAGAACTTCGACCAGTACGCGCAGGCCTACTGGGAATTCATGCCGCGCCTGTCGCTGCTGGCCGGCCTGCGCCATAGCCAGGTGCGCTTCTCCTCGCGCGACTTCTACATCACCGCCGGCAACCCGGACGACAGCGGCCGGCGCACCTATTCGGAGACCACGCCGGTGGCCGGCCTGAGCTTCGCCGCGCGCGAGGACCTGAGCCTGTACGTGTCGGCCGGGCGCGGCTTCGAGACGCCGACCTTCAACGAGATCGGCTACCGCGCCGATGGCGGGGCGGGGCTGGCCTTCGACCTGCAGCCCTCGATCAGCCGCAATGTCGAGCTGGGCGCCAAGTGGCATGCCCAGTCCGGCGCGCATGCCGAGCTGGCGCTGTTCCGCGCCAACACCGACGACGAGCTGGCCGTGGCCCGCAACGTCGGCGGCCGCAGCAGCTATCGCAACGTCGGCAGCGCGCGCCGCCAGGGCGTGGAGCTGAGCGCCGGCCTGCCGCTGGCGCAGGACTGGTCGCTGGATCTGGCCTATACCTATCTGGACGCCACCTTCCGCGACAGCTTCCCGATCTGCACCGCCGCCGGCTGCAACAACCCCACCACCCTGGTGGCCGCCGGCACGCGCATCCCGGGCACCGCGCGCAACCAGCTCAACGCGACCCTGGGCTGGCGCCACGGCGATTGGAGCGCGCAGCTGGACGGGGAAGGCGTGGGCGATGTCACCGTCAACGACGCCGGCACGGCGCGCGCGCCGGGGTACTTCCTGGTCGGGCTCGAGGCCGGTTATCGCTGGCGCTACGCCAGCGGCGCGCTGAAGGGCTTCGTGCGCGTGGACAACGCGCTGGATCAGCGCTACATCGGCTCGGTCATCGTCAACGAAGGCAATGGCCGCTACTACGAACCCGGTCCGGGCCGCGGCGTCATGGTCGGCGCACGCTGGACCTGGGGCGGCGACGGCTGATCGCCCCCCCTCAACCCATCAGGAGCCCGTCATGGACACCCGCCAGGTCATCGCCACCCTGCCCGCCCTGCAGCTGATCGAGCGGCTGCGCGGCCGCCACGGCCCGGTGCTGTTCCACCAGTCCGGCGGCTGCTGCGACGGCTCCTCGCCCATGTGCTACCCGGTCGGCGACTTCATCGTCGGCGACCGCGACGTGCGCCTGGGCGAGATCGGCGGGGCGGATTTCTATATCAGCCCCTCCCAGTTCGAATACTGGAAGCACACCCAGCTGATCATCGATGTGGTGCCCGGGCGCGGCGGGATGTTCTCGCTGGACAACGGCGAGGGGGTGCGCTTCCTGGTGCGCTCGCGGCTGTTCGCGGACGAGGAGTTCGAAGCGTTGCAGGCGGAGGGGAAGGTTTAGGTTCCACCTTCGCCGCTTGCGCCGTTGGCGTCGCTCGGAGGCAAGTGCGCAAGAGCAAAGTCCCTGGATGACCAGCGCTGCGCGCTGTTGTGAAGCGCCTCCCGCGTTCGCGGGAATGACGATCTGAAAGGGCTGCTTCGGCTGTTGCTGTTGCTGTTGCTGTTGCTGTTGCTGTTGCTGTTGCTCGAGAGCTTGCGCTTCGCTTCACCTGTCTGAGCCATAAAGCACGCCGAGCACCGCAGCGAAGCAGGGCCGAAGAGGCGCCCTGTTTGAGCGAAGCGAGTTTGGGCGCCGTGCCCTGCTTCGCGAGGAGCGCAGGGGACCGATGCGAAGCATCGGCGTGCGTCCGGCGAGAAGCGGTTTTGGCTACTTTTGACAAGACAAAAGTAGCTCGCGCCCGTAGGCGCGAAAGCCTTTGCATCAAGCGCGCCGCAGGCGCGTGCTTTTAACTCAAGGCGCAGAGGCGTGCGCCCAAGCACGCCCTCAGAACCGCACAAAGTACGGCACCGCCATCAACCCCACCCCCACCACAAACGTCACCCAAGCGCTATCCACAAACCAAGTGAACACCCCCAACGCCAAGCCACACAACGCCGGCACCAGCGCCCGCTGCCGCACCCCATACACCAGATAGCCGCTTCCGATCGCGCCGAACAGCAACCCCCAGATCAGATTCGCGGTGTCCATCGCGCGCGCCGCTAGCCGAGCGGCACGCGATGCGCCGCGTCGGCGCCAACCACCGTGGTCCACGGCCTCACCGTCCAGCTGGCGACGATGCCCTCGACCACGTAGGGATCGCCTTCGGCGAAACGCCGCGCAGCACTGTCGTCCTCGCCCTGGAACAGCAGCAGCGCCGACTCGGGCGGATCGCCGACCGCGCCGCCCAGCACCAGCTCCCCGCGCGCCACCGCCTGGCGCGCATAGGCCAGATGGGCGGCCCGATGCAGCGGGCGGCGCTGCAGGTAGTCCGGGGCGGTCTGGTAGAACAGCAGGAAGTGCATGGGCGGCTCCGGTGAGGCAGGCGCCCAGTGTGGTCCCCGGCCAGGCCGGCTTCAATCGCGCCGCGCGGCTGAATGGTGTCGCCCGCAACCACCGCAGGATGGGACAAACCCGCGCCGTTGCGCGCTCTGCGCTTGCCCGCGCCTGCTACGATTGGCGCCCTTTCGCGCGCCGGGGGCCATCGCCGCCGGCACGCGGAACGCGCCGCGTCGCGCCCCCTTCCTCCCGCCATGTCGAGTCACGCCGTGTCTTCTTTTGCATCCGTTGAACAGGTCCCGGGCGATCCCATCCTGGGCCTGACCGAGGCCTACAACCACGATCCCCGCCCGGGCAAGGTCAATCTGGGCGTGGGCATCTACTACGACGAAACCGGCCGCATCCCGCTGCTCAAGGCCGTGGCCAAGGTCGAGGAAGCCCTGGCGCTGGAGGCCAAGCCGCGCGGCTATCTGCCGATCGACGGCCTGCCGGCCTACACCCAGGCCACCCGCGAGCTGCTGTTCGGCAAGGATTCGCCGCTGCTGGCCGCCGGCCGCGTGGCCACCACCCAGACCGTCGGCGGCAGCGGTGCGCTGCGCGTGGGCGCCGAGACCCTGCGCAAGCTGCTGCCGCACGCCACCCTGGCGCTGAGCAAGCCCTCGTGGGAGAACCACCGCGCCGTGTTCGAGGCCGCCGGCTTCGAGGTCGGCGAGTACACCTACTTCGACGCGGCCACCCACGGGGTGGACTTCGCCGGCATGCTGGCCGACCTGAAGGCGCTCAAGCCCAAGACCACCGTGCTGCTGCACGCGTGCTGCCACAACCCCACCGGCGCCGACCTCACCGTCGAGCAGTGGAAGCAGGTGGCGCAGGTGTTGAAGGAGGGCGACCTGTTCCCCTTCATCGACCTGGCCTACCAGGGCTTCGACAAGGGCATCCGCGAGGACTCGGCCGCGCTGCAGGTGATCGTCGACGCCGGCATCAGCGATTTCATCGTCGCCAGCTCGTACTCCAAGTCGTTCTCGCTGTACGGCGAGCGCGTGGGCGCGCTGTCGATCGTGGCGGCCACCGCCGAGCAGGCCAAGGCCGTGCAGTCGCACGTCAAGCGCATCATCCGCACCATCTACTCCAGCCCGTCCACGCACGGCGCCGCCCTGGTGGCCGGTGTGCTGAACAACCCCGAGCTGCGCGCGGAGTGGGAAGACGAGCTGACCGCCATGCGCGAGCGCATCCATTCGCTGCGCGCGGGCCTGGTGCAGAAGCTGGCCGACGCCGGCGCCGGCGACTTCGGCTTCATCTCCAAGCAGGCCGGCATGTTCAGCTACTCGGGCTTGACCCGGGACCAGGTGGACCGCCTGCGCGAGGAACACGCCATCTACGCCATCGGCTCGGGCCGCATCTGCGTGGCCGCGCTCAACGCCGGCAACCTGGAGCGCGTCGCCCAGGCCATCGCCCAGGTGGTCAAGGGCTAGTCGTGCGTGGGTGAGGCGAGGGCGAGGAGTGAGCGGATGTCTCACTTCTCACCTCTCACTCACCGTCATTCCCGCGAAAGCGGGAATCCATGGACGTTAGCTTCCGCTTGAAAGGCACTGGATTCCCGCGTTCGCGGGAATGATGGGGTTGAGCATCGCGCTGGGACGTCGGAAGCGAGCTCAGTCAGGAAGCGGGCGCCGAGTGGGAGGGTGCGCGCACGTGCAGCCCTTGCTCGCTCTTTTTTGCGATCTCAGCGCCACCTGCCCAGTGCCGCCTCGGAACCCACTATCGTCGTTCCCGCGAAAGCGGGAACCCAGGGACTTTCGCGCCGAAGCGCCAACGTCCATGGATTCCCGCTTTCGCGGGAATGACGGCGTTGGGCATCGTGCTTGAATGTCGGAAGCAGGCAACGAAGCGCGGAAGGCCACGCAGATTCGCCCACGCGCGGCTCCCGCTCACTCCTCTCCGCTCACTCCTCCCTGGTTTCCCCATCTGCGCCCCCTACACCCACCCGCGCCCCCGCGGCGTCTGGCCGATGCCGGGGTTGAAGCGGTTGGTCGGGTCGAGCTGGCGGTAGAAGGCGGCCAGCGCCGGCTTAGCGCGGTAGAGGTGGCCGACGTTGTGCTCGGCCGGGTATTCGGCGCCGCGCGCGTCCAGGCGCTTCCACATCGCATGCTCGATCGCCAGCGGGTCGCTGCCCTTGCGCGCGATGTAGTCCTGGTGGAACACGTGGCAGAAGAAGTGGCCGTAGTAGAGCTTGGCGATGAGCTGGTCGTCCAGGTCCGCGGGCAGGGTTTCGACCCAGTCGCGGTCGTCGCGGCGCAGGGCGATGTCGAGGGCGACGATGTCCTCGACGCGGTCGCGGTGCACCTGGCGGTAGCGGATCGCCGCACCGGCGATGGCGAAGCGGTGCAGGAAAGCCTTGCGCCCCTCCTCCGCATCGCACTGGAACCAGTCGCCCTCGCGTCCGGCGAAATACGCGCGCAGGAAGGCGGCGGTCGACTCGGCGCTGTCCCGGGCCACGCGGATCAGCAGGTGGTGCTCGAAGCGCGCGCGGAACTCGGTCATGCGCCGCGGCAGGTGAGGCGGCAGCAGGCCGGCCAGGCGCTGCAGCGCGCGGTCGCTGACCCCGTGCAGCCCCAGCCGCTCGAAGAACGCATCGACGCGGCTCTTCAGCGCGAACGCCCTGGGCACGCGCACGGTGCCGAGGCGGTCGATCAGCAGGAAGGTGTCCTTGCCGTAGCGCTCGCCGATGTCGTAGGCGTCGCGATGGATGTACTCGCCGGCCACCGGCAGCGACGGCAGCGCGGTCAGCAGATGCCGGCGCACGGCGGTGAGGTCGTCCGGCGCGTTGCTGCCGACGTAGAACACCACCGTGTCCTCCTTCGGGAAGGTGTCCAGGCGCACGGCGAACAGCGCCAGCCTGCCGGCCGAGCCCGAGGCCTCGTGCAGCCGCGTCGGGTCGGCGTTGAAGCGCGCCGGCGTGGCGGCATCGACCTGGCGCACGTGCGCGGCATAGGTGTGGTCGGAGGCGGCCCTGGACGGATCGTTGACGATATCGGCCGCGGTGTACCGCCCGGCCTGCAGCCGCGTGAGCATGTCCTCTGGGTCCTCGCCCAGCGCGATGCCTAAGTGGTTGACCAGGCGCAGCACGCCGTCGGCGCCCAGCTGTGCGTACAGGGCCAGCTCGGTATAGGCCGGGCCGCGCCGCACCAGCGCACCACCGGAGTTGTTGCACACCCCGCCCAGCACCGAGGCGCCGATGCAGGACGAGCCGATCACCGAATGCGGCTCGCGCCCCAGCGGCGCCAGCGCGCGCTCCAGCGCATCCAGCGTGGCCCCGGGCAGGCACACCACCTGGGCGCCGTCGTTGATCAGCTGCACCCCGGTCAGGCGCAGCGTGCTGAGCAGCAGGACCGGGCGCTCGTAGTCCTCGCCATCGGGCGTCGAGCCGCCGGTCAGGCCGGTATTGGCGGCCTGCAGGATCACGATCACATCGGCGGCCACGGCGGCCTGCAGCACGCGCCACTGCTCCACCAGCGTGCCCGGCTGGACCACCGCCAGCACCGGCCCTTCGCCGAAGCGCTGGCCCTTGCGGAAGCGGCGCGTGCGCTTGTCGTCGGTCAGCACGTGGCGGCGGCCGACGATGCCGCGCAACGTGTCCAGCAGGGCCGCGTCGCCGCGCGCGCTCACGGCAGGCGGTCGGCCGGCAGCGCGTCGGCGGGCACCAGCATGTGCGGGCCCATGTCGGCGATGCTGCGCGTGCTGGTGAGCGTCATGGCCACGCGCATTTCCTTCTCGATCAGGCCCAGCAGATGCTCCACGCCGGCGCCGCCGGCCGCGGCCAGCGCGTACAGCCAGGCCCGCCCCAGCAGCACCGCATCGGCGCCCAGGGCGAGCATGCGCACCACGTCCAGGCCGGTGCGGATGCCGGAGTCGGCTAGCAGCTTGATGTCGCCCTTGACCGCATCGGCGATGGCCGGCAGCGCGCGTGCGCTGGACAGGACGCCGTCGAGCTGGCGCCCGCCGTGGTTGGACACCACGATGCCGTCGGCGCCGAAGCGCACCGCATCGCGCGCGTCGTCCGCATCGAGGATGCCCTTGATCAGCATCGGGCCCTTCCAGAACTCGCGGATCCACTCCAGATCCTTCCACGAGATCGAAGGATCGAAGTTGGCCGCCAGCCAGCCGATGTAGTCCTCCAGCCCGGTCGGCTTGCCCAGGTAGCGCGAGACATTGCCCAGGTCGTGCGGGCGGCCGTGCAGGCCCACGTCCCACGCCCAGCGCGGATGGGTCAGCGATTGCCAGTAGCGGCGCAGCGCCGCGTTCGGCCCGCTCATGCCCGAGTGCATGTCGCGATAGCGCGCGCCGGGCACCGGCATGTCCACGGTGAACACCAGCGTCCTGACGCCGGCGGCCTGCGCGCGCTCCAGCGCGTGGCGCATGAAGCCGCGGTCCTTGAGCACGTACAGCTGGAACCACATCGGCCGCGTCAGCGTCGGCGCGACTTCCTCGATGGGGCACACCGAGACGGTGGATAGGGTGAAGGGGATGCCCTTGCGCGCGGCGGCCTGCGCGGCCTGGACCTCGCCGCGGCGGGCGAACATGCCGGTCAGGCCGACCGGCCCCAGCACCACGGGCATGGCGAGGGTCTCGCCGAACAGCGTGGTCGACAGGTCCAGCTGCGACATGTCCTTGAGCACGCGCTGGCGCAGGGCGATCTCGCCCAGGTCGGTCACGTTGCGCGCCAGCGTGCGCTCGGCGTAGGCGCCGCCGTCGGCGTAGTGGAACAGGAACGGCGGCAGCCGGCGCTGGGCGGCGGCGCGGTAATCGGTGGAGGAGGCGATGATCATGGCAGCGGGCGGTCCGGTGGGAGGCGCGAGGCGCGGGCGCGGCGCGCCTCGTCCTCGTCGAGGGTCTTGAGCGAGCCGTGCACGAAGGCCAGGTGCTCGTGCGCGGCATGGCGCGCGCGGTCGGCATCGCCGGCCAGTACCGCGTCCTTCAGCGCGCGGTGCTGGGCCAGCAGCGGTGCGAAGGTCTGCGGCGAGGTGTAGAGCTTCTCGCGGTTCTGCGAGATGTTGGACTGCAGCAGCCGGAACAGCGCGCGCATCACCTGCAGCAGCACCAGGTTGTGCGAGGCCTCGGCGATGGCCAGGTGGAAGTCCGCATCGGCCTGGGCCTGGCGGGCCGCATCGCCCTGCTCATGCGCGGCCAGGAGCGCCTCGAAGGCGGCGGCGATGCGCGCGCGGTCGGCCTCGGTCGCGCGCTGGGCTGCGTGCCAGGCGGTGGCGCCTTCCAGCGCGTGGCGGATCTCCAGCACGTCGAAGCGGTATTCCGGGTCGCCCTGGAACAGCGGCAGGTACGGCGCCAGCTGCGCATCGAGGGCCGCGTCCAGCGGCGCCGGCGCGCGCACATAGGTGCCGCCGCCGACCCGGCTGACCAGCAGGCCCTGGCTGGCCAGCTGGGCGATGCCCTCGCGCAGGGCCGAACGCGAGACCGCCAGTTCGAGGGCCAGGGCGCGTTCGGCCGGCAGGCGTTCGCCGGGCTTGAGCCCGCGGCGGTCGATCAGCGCGCGCAGCTGGGCCGCCACGCGGTCGGGGACGCGCTCGGCCGGGCGCGTGGCGACGGGCGGGGCATCAGCGGACAGGGGGTGGGATCGGGGCATGGCAGGACTCGCGGCGGCGGCCGGGCGCCCTCGCCCGTCCCATCGGCCGGTGGCGCGCCGCACCTGCGTGCGATCGCCACTCAATTGGTCATACCAAATTACGCTCGGCCTGGCCTAAATTAGGCGCCACCCACTCGGGCGATGTCAATCGCGACGATTATCGCCTCAAGAGGTCCGACCAATCACCACACACCAGGCCACACCTTCCACGTCCGGCGGGCGTGCGCGTCCCAGGCCGTGCCGAAGGCCTGGGCCAGCACCGCTTCCTCTACCCGCATGCGGCGGGCGAAGGCCGCCGTCGCCGCCAGCGCGATCACCGCCAGCGAGGCCCAGCTGCCCAGGCCCACGCCCAGGCCGTAGAAGCACGCCAGCGCGCCGGTGTAGGACGGATGGCGCAGCCAGCGATACGGCCCGGCGGTGATCAGCGCATGGCCGGGCTGGATGCCCACATCCACGGTGAACTGCCGCCCCAGCACCGCGATCGCCCACAGCCGGAACGCCAGCCCGCCGACCACCATCGCCGTGCCGGTCCACAGTAGCGGCAGGCGCCAACCCGGCGGCCAGCGGCCGATGCCCAGCACGCTCAGCACCACGCCGACGAAGATCGCCGCATACAGCACCGTCCACAGCATGCGCAGCGTGCCGCCGTCGCGCGCCGGATCGTCCTGACTGCGGCGCCGGTGGCTGATGAACACTTCCACCGCCCACCACGCGGCGCAGGCGATCCAGAACAGCAGTTGCGGCAGGTCGACGGTCATGGCGATGGCTTCCGGCTGGGCGCGTTGTCGCGCAGTGGGATCAGTGTGCGCCGGGCCTGCGTCACAGGCCGGTGCCGAGCGTCATCGACACGACCTGCCGGAAGTCACGACTTGCCGCCCGCCCATTGCCGGCTGCGCGGGGGCGGGCGAGCATCGGTCCATGCGACCGACCCTGCGCGAGTTCTTCGAGCCCCTCAATATCGCCGGCCTGATCACCATCGCCGCGGTGACGCTGTCGTTCGGCTTCGAGGCCGATGGCGGCGTGCTGCGCTGGTGGTTGCTGGGCGGCTTCGCCGGGCTGTTCATCGCCTACGACTGGATCAAGGGCCACGCGGTCCTGCGCGATGCGGCGCTGTGCGTGCAGGCGGCGCTGGCGCTGTGGCTGGTCTACCTGGAACCGCGCGCCGGCACCGCGCCGGTGCTGCTGGTGATGCTGGTGGCGCATGCGGCCATGTGCTGGCGGCCGGCGGTGGTGCTGGCCTTTGGCGTGGCGATCAATGTGGGCCTGTACCTGACGCTGGATGCGGTGGATGTCAGGCGGCAGTGGCTGATGGTGGTCATCTACGCCAGCTTCCAGGCGTTCTCGGCGCTGGTGGCCTATTACGCGCGCAATGCCGAACGCACGCGCGACGCGCTGGCCCTGGTCAATGCCGACCTGCTGGCCACGCGCGCGCTGCTGGCCGACAGCGCGCGCGACGCCGAGCGCCTGCGCGTGGCGCGCGAGCTGCACGACGTGGC
Organism: Pseudoxanthomonas sp. SORGH_AS_0997; assembly: GCF_031453535.1. Classification (NCBI taxonomy): domain Bacteria; kingdom Pseudomonadati; phylum Pseudomonadota; class Gammaproteobacteria; order Lysobacterales; family Lysobacteraceae; genus Pseudoxanthomonas; species Pseudoxanthomonas sp. SORGH_AS_0997. The sequence goes on along the minus strand of NZ_JAVIZI010000001.1, from coordinate 3,426,545 downwards.
CGGGCACAAGCTCACCGCGATGAAGCTCAACCTGCGTGCGCTGGCCGGCGACCCGGCCCTGGCCGAACGCAGCGAGGTGCGCATCGCCCAGCAGCTGTCCAGCGAGCTGCTCGACGACATCCGCAGCGTGGTCCAGGCCCTGCGCGACACGCGCGGGCTGGACCTGCATACCGCGCTGCGCGCGCTGGCCGCGCCGCTGCCGCGCCCGGCGCTGGCGCTGGACATCGCCGCCGACGCCACCGTCACCGACCCGGCCCTGGCCGAGACCCTGCTGCGCGTGGTGCAGGAGGCCCTGACCAACACCGCCCGCCACACCGATGCCGACACGCTGCACGTGCGCCTGGCGCGCGAGGGCGAGGCGCTGCTGCTGCGCATCGAGGACAACGGCCAGCGCGCCGCGCGTCTGCGCGAAGGCAATGGCCTGTCCGGCATGCGCGAGCGCATCGCCGCCGCGCACGGCCGCCTGGACATCGATCTCACCCCCCACGGCGCGTTGCGCCTGACCGCCAGGATCCCCGCATGAGCCCCTCCGCTTCCATCACCGTCGCTTTGGCCGACGATCAGGCGCTGGTGCGCGCCGGCCTGCGCGCGCTGCTGCAGCAGCAGGGCATCGCGGTGGCGTTCGAGGTCAGCGATGGCGCCGAGCTGATCGAGCGCCTGGCCGCCCAGCCGGTGGACGTGGTGCTCAGCGACATCCGCATGCCCGGCGTGGACGGCATCGAGGCGCTGACCCGGCTGCGCGCGGCCGGCGATGCCACCCCGCTGCTGCTGCTGACCACCTTCGACGATGCCGACCTGCTGCTGCGTGCGACCGAGGCCGGTGCGCAGGGCTTCCTGCTCAAGGACGCCGCGCCGGAGGATCTGCGCGATGCCATCGTGCGCGTGGCCGGCGGCGACACGCTGCTGCAGCCGGTCAGCACCGAGCCGGTGCGGGCGCGCTACGCCTACCGCGAGCAGGACGCCCCGCGCGAGCCGTTCAACGAGCGCGAGGTGGCGATCCTGCGGCTGCTGGCCGGCGGGTATTCCAACAAGGAGATCGCACGCACGCTGTTTCTGGCCGAAGGCACGGTGAAGAACTATGTGTCGGTGATCCTGGACAAGCTCGGCACCCGCGACCGCACCCGGGCGGTGCTCAAGGCGATCACGCTGCGGGTGATTTGAGGCTGCCTCGGGCGGAGCATCGCGCGTCCACAACCGGCGACGCGCTCCTGCCCCCTCCCTTGCGAAGCAGGGGAGCTCGAAGTCGCGGCTAGCGACTGAGGGGGAGGGGTTGGCTTTTGCTGTTGAGGTTGGTGTTGCTGTTGCTTCTTGCCGCAGGTAACAGCAAAAGCAAAGGCAAGAACAAAAGCCAACCCCTCCCCAGCCCTCCCCTTCGCTTCGCGAAAGGGAGGGGGCAGGAGCAGAAGCAAAAGCAGCGGCAAAGGCGACGGCGGCTGCGTCGCCGGACAACGAGATTCGTCGCTGACATATCCGCGGTCACACGATTGCGGCGACAATGCCGGCCCCCACGTCGCCCGAAGGTCCCCACCACGATGCAGCCCGTCACCCTGACCCGCTACCTGGTCGAAGAACAGCGCGCCGGCCGTATCAGCGCCGAACTGCGCCAGCTGATTTCCGTCGTCGTGCGCGCCTGCACCAGCATCTCGGTGGCGGTGAGCAAGGGCGCGCTGGGCGGCGTGCTGGGCGAGGCCGGCACCGGCAACGTGCAGGGCGAGGCGCAGAAGAAGCTGGACGTGATCAGCAACGACATCCTGCTGGAAGCCAACGCCTGGGGCGGCCACCTGGCCGCCTGCGCCTCGGAGGAGATGGACTACGCCATGCCGGTGCCGGACGAGTATCCGCACGGCGAGTTCCTGCTGCTGTTCGACCCGCTGGACGGCAGCTCCAACATCGACGTCAACGTCTCGGTGGGCACCATCTTCTCGGTGCTGCGCTGCCCGAAGGACCATGTCGAATCGCCCACCGACGCCGACTTCCTGCAGCCCGGCCGCGACCAGGTCGCCGCCGGCTACTGCATCTACGGGCCGCAGACCATGCTGGTGCTGACCACCGGCCACGGCACCCACGGCTTCACCCCTGGATCGCGAGCAGGGCCTGTTCGTGCTGACCCAGCCGCGCATGCAGGTGCCGGCGCAGACCGCCGAGTTCGCCGTCAACATGTCCAACCAGCGCCACTGGGAGCCGCAGATGCAGGCCTACGTGGCCGACCTGCTGGCCGGCCGGGACGGCCCGCGTGGCAAGGACTTCAACATGCGCTGGATCGCCTCGATGGTGGCCGACGTGCATCGCATCCTGACCCGCGGCGGGATCTTCATCTATCCGCGCGACCTCAAGGACCCGTCCAAGGCCGGCAAGCTGCGCCTGATGTACGAGGCCAACCCGATGGGCCTGCTGATCGAGCAGGCCGGCGGCCTGGCCAGCACCGGCCGCGCCCGCATCCTGGACCTGCAGCCCGATCAGCTGCACCAGCGCGTGCCGGTGTTCATCGGCTCGCGCGAGGAAGTCGAGGCGGCCGAGCGCTATCACGCCGATTGAGGCCCCGCGCCGCGGGCCACGGATGACCGCCACCTGACGTCGGCGTCAGCTTCCTGAGACAATCCCGGGCTTCCGGCCGCGTCCAGGCGGCGTCCGAACAGGTGCTTGTCCCATGGCTTCAGCTTCCCCGCGCCGCGATGTCGGCCCCTTCGCGCTCATGCTCACCGGCCTGGGCTCGATCATCGGCTCGGGCTGGCTTTTCGGCGCCTGGCGCGCGGCGGGCCTGGCCGGTCCGGGCGCGATCTGGGCCTGGGTGTTTGGCGCGGCCATCATCACCACCATCGCCCTGACCTATGCCGAGCTGGGCGCGATGTTCCCCGAATCCGGCGGCATGGTGCGCTACAGCCACTATTCGCACGGCGCCCTGGTGGGCTTCATCGCCGGCTGGGCCAACTGGATCGCCATCGTCTCGGTGATCCCGGTCGAGGCCGAGGCCTCGGTCCAGTACATGGCGTCGTGGCCCTATCCCTGGGCGCAGGCGCTGTACATGCATCTGCCGGGTGGCCAGGGCGAGCTGGCCGAGCCCGGGCTGCTGATCGCCGCCGCGCTGGTGCTGGTGTACTTCTTCCTGAACTTCTGGAGCGTCAAGCTCTTCGCCCACTCCAACACGGCCATCACCGTGTTCAAGCTGGTGGTGCCGGCGGCCACCGGCGTGGCGCTGATCGCCAGCGGCTTCCACCAGGAGAACTTCTCGGTCGGCGTGCACGGCGGGCGCGACACGCTGGACCTGGCCGCGGTGCTGACCGCGGTGGCCACGGCCGGCATCGTGTTCAGCTTCAACGGATTCCAGAGCCCAGTGAACCTGGCCGGCGAGGCGCGCAACCCGGGCCGCAGCATCCCCTTCGCCGTGCTCGGCTCGATCGCGCTGGCCACGGTGATCTACCTGATCCTTCAGGTGGCCTACCTGGGCGCGGTGCCGCCGGACCTGCTGGCCAAGGCCGGCTGGCACGGCATCGACTTCCGCTCGCCGTTCGCCGAGCTGGCGATCATCGTCAACCTGCACTGGCTGGCGATGCTGCTCTACGCCGATGCCTTCATCAGCCCCTCGGGCACCGGCATCACCTACACCGCCACCACCTCGCGCATGATCTACGGCATGGAGCGCAACGGCACGCTGCCGGCGCTGCTTGGCCGGCTGCATCCGCGCTGGGGCGTGCCGCGCCCGGCGATGTGGCTGAACCTGGTGGTGTCCTACCTGTTCCTGTTCTTCTTCCGCGGCTGGGGCACGCTGGCGGCGGTGATCTCGGTGGCGACGATCATCTCCTACCTCACCGGCCCGGTCAGCGCGATGGCGCTGCGCCGCAGCGCGCCGGACCTGCCGCGTCCGCTGCGCCTGCCCGGCCTGCCGCTGCTGGCCGGCGTGGCCTTCGTCATGGCCACCGAGCTGCTGTACTGGGCGCGCTGGCCGCTGACCGGGGAGATCATCCTGCTGATGGCCGTGGCCCTGCCGGTCTACGCCTGGTCGCAGCACCGCCGCGGCTGGCCGGACCTGCGCCGCCAGCTGCGCGGCGCGGCCTGGCTGCTGGCCTACCTGCCTGCGGTGGCGCTGCTGTCCTGGGGCGGCAGCACCACCTTCGGCGGCCACGGCTACCTGAGCTACGGCATGGACCTGGCCGTGGTGGCGGTGGTGGGCGTGGTGTTCTACCTGTGGGGCGTGCGCGCCGGCTGGCGCACGCCGGCGCTGGGCGAGGCCACGAATCGCTGAGCGCTGCTATCGTGCAGGCCATGCACGAACAGGATCTCATCGCGGTGATCGACGGGGCCGTCCCCGCCGACACCTGCGCCGCCATCGTCGCCCGCTTCGAAGCCAGCGGCCAGGAAGCGCCGGGCCGGGTCGGCGGCGGCCACTTCCCTGAGCTCAAGCGCTCGAGCGACATCGCCATCAGCGGCCAGCACGGCTGGGCCGACGTGGAACAGGCGCTCAACCAGGCGGTGTTCGCCGGGCTCAAGGAATACCTGCGCACCTATCCGTTCGCGCTGATCGCGCCGGTGATGCTGCAGTACACCCCGCAGGGCGGCAGCGCGCGGCGCATCGGCTACGAAGACCTGGAGACGATCGACGACGCCACCCTGTCCGACCTGATGACGGCGGTGTTCCGCCCCGGGCGGATCAACCTGCAGCGCTACCGCGCCGGCGAAGGCGGCTACCCCTACTGGCACTGCGAGCTGTACCCGAAGGACAAGCAGGCCGAGACCCTGCACCGCCACCTGCTGTGGACGCTGTACCTCAACGATGGCTTTCAGGCCGGCGAGACCGAGTTCTTCCACCAGCAGCGCAAGATCGCCCCGCGCACCGGCAGCCTGCTGATCGCCCCGGCCGCCTTCACCCACACCCACCGCGGCAACCGTCCGCAGGGCGGCGACAAGTACATCGCCACCAGCTGGGTGCTGTTCCAGCCCGCGACCAAGCTCTACGGCGGCTAAGGCCCCGGTGCTGTCGCGGCATCAGGCGCGCTAGCGCTGTTCGGCCAGCAGCAGGCTGGTCTCGGAGGCGGCGATGCCTTCGATGTCGCGCAGGCGGCGCAGGGCCTGGTCGAAGCCGGCCAGGTCGTCGGTGCGCACCTCGGCCACCAGGTCCCAGCGGCCGTTGGTGGAATACACGCTCACCACCTCCGGCAGGCGGCGCAGGGCGGCCACGACCTTGTCGGTGGCGCCGCCGCGGACCTCGATCTGGGTGATGGCGCGCACGCCGTGCAGGCCGTCCTCGTTGGCCAGGCGGATGGTGAAGCCCAGCAGCAGGCCGCTGCGCTGCAGGCGGGTGATGCGGTTCTGCACGGTGCTGCGCGAGACCTTGAGCTGCTTGGCCAGCAGCGCGGCAGGCGTGCGGCTGTCGGCCCGTAACAAAGCGATGAGATCCTGGTCCAGGGCGTCGAGGGCTTCGGCCATGGCGGGCCTCCGGAGGGCGAATGGAAGTCTGGCGATTCGCCAGCGCCTGTCATCGATTTGACAGAAATCCGGCAAACACTGGCGATCTGCGCGCTTCTTGCTGGTTTGCGCGCGGCCTAGGATGCCACAACGCCAATCACGAGACGCTTGCCCATGTCGACCTCGCCCCGCCCGCGCGTGCTGATGTGCCCGCCCACGCACTTCTCGGTGGACTACGACATCAACCCCTGGATGACCGGCAACCGCGACCAGGCCGACCGCGGCCGCGCGCAGCGCCAGTGGGAGAACCTGCGCGCCCTGGTGGCCGATGCGGCCGACGTGGAACTGATCCCGCACGTGCCGGGCCTGCCGGACATGGTGTTCACCGCCAACGCCGGGCTGGTCTATCGCGACCTGGCCGTGCCCAGCCGCTTCCGCCATGCTGAGCGCGCCGGCGAGGAGCCGCATTTCACCCAGTGGTTCGCCGGGGCGCGCTTCGCAGTGGACCTGCTGGACGGGATCGAGTTCGAAGGCGCTGGCGATGCGCTGCTCGATCGCGCCGCGCCGCGGCTGTGGTTCGGCTATGGCCACCGCAGCGATGCGCGCGCCGCCGCCGCACTACAGGAACGGCTGGGCCTCGAGGTGGTGCCGCTGCGGCTGGTCGATCCGCGCTTCTATCACCTGGACACCTGCCTGTGCCCGCTGTCCGGCGGCGAGCTGCTGTACTTCCCCGCGGCCTTCGACGAGACCGCACAGGCGGCCATCGCCGCACGCCTGCCGGAAGCCAAGCGCATCGCGGTGTCCGAGGAAGACGCGCTGGCCTTCGCCTGCAACGCGGTCAACCTGGACAATGTGGTGATCCTCAACCGCGCCAGTGCCGCGCTGCGCCAGGCGCTGGCCGCGCACGGCTATCGCGTGCGGGAGACACCGCTGGATGAGTTCCTCAAGGCCGGCGGCTCGGCCAAGTGCCTGACGCTGCGGCTGGACGAGCCGGGGCTGAACTAGACCTGCCCGGCGCGTTCAGGCGGCGCGACGAAGCGCAAGCGCTTTCAGTCACTGGCGTTGAATGCGGGGGCGTGCACCGTGGCGCCACACCAAAGCGCCATCAAGGAGCGCGCCATGAAACTCCGCAACCGTACTTCGCTCGCCATCGCCACCCTGCTCACCGTGAGCCTGTCGGCTCCGGTCTGGGCGCAGAGCGCGCAGACCGACAAGCCGATGGACCACGCCGGCATGCAGCACAGCGACGCCATGCCGCCGGACAAGTCCGACCAGCCGGGCACCGACACCTGGATCACCACCAAGGTCAAGGCCGATCTGCTGGCCAGCAAGGGCGTCTCGGGCACCGACGTGTCGGTGGAGACCAAGGACGGCGTGGTCTGGCTGAGCGGCACCACCGCCACCAAGGCCGAGAAGGACCGCACCGTTGCCAAGGCCAAGGCCATCGAAGGCGTGAAGAGCGTCAACGCGACCAAGCTGAAGGTCGTCGCGGCGACCAAGAAGTAAGCCGCGTCCATCAGCTTCGGACAAAGGACGGCGCCTTTCGGCGCCGTCCTTTTTTGTGCAGCTGCACGGCGATGCGCGCGGTTCGAACGGTTCAAGCTTTCCCGCTGCGCAGCGTCCACAGCGCCGCGCCCACGATCAGCGCGCCGCCCAGCCAGCCGGCCACGGCGAGCCGTTCGCCCAGCCACACCACCGCGAACAGCGCGCCCCACACCGGCTCGGTGCCCATCAGCAGGCCCACGCGGCTGGGCGTGCCGCGGCGCAGCGCCCAGTTCTGCGCCACCAGGGCGAACACCGTGCAGCCCAGCACCAGGTAGAGACAGGCCCACCAGAAGGCGCCGGCCTGCGGCAGCGCGGGCAGGCCGGCGGGCAGCAGCACCCACGCCAGCGCCAGGCAGCCGGTGCCCACCACGGCGGACTGCACGGCGGTCAGCAGCAGCATCGGTGCCTGCGCATGCCGGCGCGTGAGCCCGCTGGTGGCACAGGCCGTGATCGCCCGCAGTACCGCGGCGGCCAGCATCAGCGCATCGCCCCAGCCCCAGTGCATCCGCGGGCCGCCGGCGAGCAGGGCGGCGCCGGCCAGGGAGACCGCCGCACAGGCCACCACCACCGCGGCCGGCCGCCGGCCCAGCAATGCCCATTCGGCGAACGGCGTGAACACCACGCACAGGCTGATCAGGAAGGCCGCGTGGCTGGCCTGGGTGTGCGCCACGCCGTAGGTCTCGCACAGGAAGATCGCCAGCAGCAGCCCGCCCAGCGGCAGACCGGCGCGCACGGCGCCGCGCCACTGCGCCCGGGTGGCGCGCAGACAGGCCGGCGCCAGCAGCGCGGTGGTCAGCAGGAAGCGCACGGCCAAAAAGCCCAGCACGGGGTAGAACGCCAGCGCGCCCTTGGCCACGCCGTAGCTGGTGCCCCAGACGATGGCGACCAGCAGCAGGGCGGCGTCGGCGGCACGCAGCAGCCTGGGCGCGGCTGGCGAGGGCGAGGATGCGAGGGTGGGAGCGGAAGTGGACATGGGCGCAGCGTATATTCGCGATCCTGCCGCGATAATCCGCCGCTCCAGCACAGGTTCTGTTCCCCATGCGCACGAATGAGGCCCTCGACAGCCTGTCCGACATGGCGGTGTTCGCGCGCGTGGTGGCGGCCGGCAGCTTCTCCGCCGCGGCGCGCGGGCTGGGGCTGACGCCCTCGGCCGTGAGCCGGCAGGTGGCACGGCTGGAACGCGCGCTGCGCGTGCGCCTGCTGGAGCGCTCCACGCGCCAGCTGCGCCTGACCGAGGCCGGGCGCGCCGCCCATGCCCGCTGCCAGCAGCTGGAGAGCGCCGCGCGCGAGGTGTTCTCGCTGGCCGGCGATGCCGACGGCGCGCCGCGCGGGCTGGTGCGCATGAGCGCGCCCAAGGCCTATGGCCGGCTGCGCATCCATCCGCTGGTGCCGGCCTTCCTGGCCGCGCACCCGCAGGTGGACGTGCAGCTGGTGGTGACCGACCGCACGGTGGACCTGTTCGCCGAGGACATCGACCTGGCCGTGCGCATCACCGACACCCCGCCGCCGGGGTTGGCGGGCCGGCCGCTGGAGACCGTCGAGCACCTGGTCTGCGCCAGCCCGGCCTACCTGGCGCGGCGCGGCCTGCCGGAGCACCCGCGCGAGTTGGCCCAGCACGACTGCATCGTGCTGGGCGAGGACGAGCGCGACCGGCACTGGCGCTTCGAGCGCGCCGGCGGCGGCGAGGCGGCCAGCGCCAGCGTGGCGGTACGCGGCCGCTACCAGGCCAACCACTCCGAGATGCGGCGCGAGGCGGCCCTGGCGGATCTGGGCATCGCCTCCCTGCCCGGCTTCACCGCCCGCCCCGCGCTGGAGGCCGGCACGCTGGTGCCGGTGCTGACCGGCTGGCGCCACGTCACGGCCTACTCCGGCACGGCCTGGCTGCTGTACCCGCCCAACCGTTTCCTGCCGGCGCGCGCACGCGCCTGGATCGACCACCTGGCCGCTGGCCTGGCCGCGTCCTGAGGCATGCCCTTGGCGTCCTGAATGCCGCGACGGCCTGCGCCGCTGGCAGCCCGAGCACGCCCAAGCGGCCCGCCGAACCGGCTGGCGGCAGGCCGACCCGCCACAGCTGCACACCGAGGCCAAGGAGGAAAGCGGCGCGGGCGGTCCTTCGCCCGCGCCGTGATCCTAGAAACTGAAGACCAGACCGAAATCCACGCCGTTGACGCCATAGCCGCCGGCATCGCCCGCGCCCTGGTCGGCCGAGGTCGCCTCGTTGCTGTAGGCGATGGTGCAGGTGCCGTTGCGCTCGTTGCGGATGTGGGCGTAGTCGGCATAGAGGTAGGTGCGCTTGTCCAGCGTGTGCTGGTAGCCGATGCCCCACTTGCTGCAGACGTTGTCCACCGCGGCGGAATGGCGCCTGTTCCAGGACGCCTTCCACAGCCCCTTCTCGCCCATCGGCACGGTCACGCCGAACAGGTAGCCGGTGTGGTCGTCGTAGAAGCCCAGCGCCGGCGACACCGGCGATTCCACCGTGGTGCGGTCGCGGTAGGCCCATAGCTTGAGCGGCCCGAAGTCGTAGCTGGCCGCGGCCACGTTGACCTTGAGCCGGGTCAGGCCGGGCACGCGGTTCCACCACTCTTCCTCGTGGTCCCAGGTCAGGCTCAGCGGGCCCTGCTTGTAGGCCAGGATCACCGCATACACCGGGCTGCGCGCGTCGTGGTCGCTGACGCCGTTGAGGTTGGGCGTGTAGGCCAGCGTGGCGTTGAGGCCCTTCCAGCTGGGCGTGACGTAGGCCACGGCCTCCTCGGCGCGCGAGGTCACCACCTGCAGGGCGCCGCCGGCGGCCACCGAGCGGCCCTGGAACGGGTCGAAGGCCTTGAGCACCGAGGCGCGGCCGCCGTCGATCTTGCCGGCCAGCAGCGTGCCCCACTTGCCGGTCGCGCCCAGCCAGGTGTGGCGGTTCCAGTAGGTGTCGCCGCCGCTGCCGTAGTCGTGCTGCCCGGTGTAGTTGATGCCCAGCTCGGACTCGCCGATCAGCGTGACGCTGTCGTTGAGCGCGTAGGCCAGCTTCAGGCCGACGCGGCTGCCGTCGGAGCCGGCCGCGCTCTGGATGTCGTGCTCGGTGCCGTTGTCGGGCACCAGGCCGTTGCCGCCGCCACGGCCGACATAGCCGATATCCAAGGTGCCGTAGAAGGTGACACTGGCCTTGCCGTCGCTCCATTTGAGGGCGGAGGCGTCTTCTTGCTGGGCGTGGGCCAGCGGGGCGGCCGACAGGCCGGCCAGCAGGGTGGTCAGGGCGCATGCGGTTCTGCTGTACATCGCGTTCTCTCCGGAAGATGGGCAAAGCGATCCCGTGGCACCGGCGCCAGGGCCGGACCAGGACGTGTGGGGGGCGGGGTGTCGTCCGGCGCGCAGGCGCGGACGCAACGCGGGGCCGCCCCGCGTGCGCGGGACGCAAAGACCTCCTCTGCGGCCTGCCGCGTGGGCGGGCCGGGCATGGGTGGGCGGGATGTGGTGGCCCGCGCGCGGTCAGCGGCGCGCGGGCGCGGCGGTCATTCCATTTCGAGCATGAAGTAGAGCCGGGTGCCGATATCGGCCAGCAATCGGTCCTGGTGCCGGGCCAGCTTCAGCCCGGTCAGGCGGCCGATCTTGGACAGCCGGTAGGCGATGGTTTTCTGATGGGTGCCCAGCGACAGCGCGGTGGCCGCCTGCGAGCAGTCGCATTCGAAGAAAGTGCGCAGCGTGCCCAGCAGCATCTGCCGCGAGGCGTCGGGTTCGGCCATGAGCTCGCCGAGGATCTCGCGCGTGACCCGACGCACGTCGGCCTCGCTGCGCAGGTTGATCAGCAGGCCGAGCACGCCGCTCTCGCTGTAGGCGGCGACCGCGCCGTTGCGGCGGTAGCGCGCCACTTCCAGCGCGATGGAGGCCTCGCGCAGATGCGAGGGCAGCTCGCGCATGTCCGCGCACGGGCCGCTGAGGCCAGCGGCCAGCGACAGGTGCGGCACGCGCGCGGTGACCTCGCCGATCATGCGCAGCGCCAGCACGCGCAGGCGGCCGGTGTCGCCGGCGCGACACAGCATGCGCAGCTGGTTGCCGCGCACGCCGTGCAGCAGGCTGGCGCGGCCCAGCTCGCTCTGCTGGACGGCCTCGAGCAGGGCGTCGCGATCCTCCTGGTCCAGGCTGTCGCTGTTGAGCGTGGCCAGCAGCACGCAGGCCGGGCCCTTGAGCGCCACGCGCAGCTCGCGCGCGCGGTCCAGTGCGGCGGCGCGCACCTCGTCGCTGCCCTCGAGCAGGTCCCACAGCACTTCCTGCAGGGTCTGGGCGCGGGCGCGGGCCATGTTGCGCCGCTCCAGCAGGTGCATGGCCACGGCCAGGCAGACGTGGCTGAGCACCAGGCGGGTGGACTCGGCCGGCTCGGTGGCGCCGTACCAGGCGATCCAGCCCAGCATCTCGCCGCCGGCCAGGATCGGCTGGGCGTAGAGGTAGCCGTCCTGCAGCGGTTCGAGCACGCCGTTCTCCGGCGTGCCGGCCACGTCGCCGACGATGCGGCGCACGCCTTCGAGCAGGCGCTCGCCGCGCTCGCCCTGGCTGGGGCGGGCGACTTCGACGGCCAGGTCGCGGTCGAGCACGATGATGGTGCCGCCGGTGTGCTGGGCGGTCTCGGTGGCCACCGCGGCCAGCGCGCCGCCGCCGAGCATGGTGTTGACGACCTGCTTCTGGAAACGCGCCGAGTCCTCGATGGCGCGGATGCGCTGGGCCAGCTCGGTGTTGGCCTCGGCCAGCCGTGCGGCGGCGCGTGCGCGCGACTGCTGCAGGCGGGCGTTGTCGATGGCCAGCGCGGCCAGGCCGGACAGGGCCAGCAGCAGCCCGTGATCCTGCTCGGTATACAGCGAGGGGCGGCGGCGCCAGACCTCGAGCACGCCGATGATCGCCTCGCGCGCGCGGATCGGCACGGCCAGCGCCGAGCGCACCTTCTCCAGCCGCGCCAGCGGCATGAAGTCCTGGCTGATCGACTCGCTCTCGATGTAGTTCTCCACCCCGCACGGCGCATCGGTGGCCAGCGCCTGGCCGGCCACGCCGACGCCGGCGTGCATGCGCAGCTTGGCCGTCTCCACCGAGAAGTGGCCCACGCTGCAGCGCATGACCAGCTCCTCGTCCTCCAGCATCAGCACGCCGCAGATGTCCGAGGCCAGCAGGCGCTTGGTCTCGTGGGTGACCAGCAGCAGGATCTCGTCCAGGTCGGCGCTGCGCAGGATGCGGGTGGCCACGTCCTGCAGCACCTGCAGCTCGTGGGCGTTGCGCGCGGCGCTCTCGTGGCGCTCGGCGATGGCGATGGCCAGGTCGACGTAGCGCGCGGCCAGGGCCATGGTCTGCAGGTCCGGGGCGGTGGCGATGCCCTCGATCCAGGCCACGATGCTGCCGGCGCGCACCGGCAGGGTGAGGCGATTGCCCTGCAGGGTCGGCTCGGACTGCGCGTCGCGCGGCGCGGCAGGCCAGCCTTCCTCGCGCGGGGAATCCAGCGCCACGTCCAGCTGGTGCCAGTCGCGCCAGCCCACCGCCGATTGCAGCAGGATGCGGCCGCTGCGCCCGCCGGCCAGTTCGGCCAGGCTGTGCTCGGCCTCGGCGAACACCGCCTGCAGCCCGTTGTCGTGCAGCGCCGACAGGCGCTGGGCGAACAGTTCCAGCCGCGCGATGTCGCCGGCCTGGCCGGCCTGGGGCATCCGGGTCCGCTGGCGCACCACTTTCAGCTCCGCCTTGCTCATCGTCGCCTCCCTCGGTTGCCAGGCCAGGCTCAGCCCTGGGCGGTGGCCTGCTGACCCAGCATCAGCCGGATCAGATCGCGCTGCTCATGCGGCACGCTGAAGCGATGCACGCCCAGGCGCAGCAGTTCGCCGGCCAGCTCCGGCAGCACCTGCGCGCCGCAGGCAGCGCCCAGCGGTTCGCCATTGTGCCCCCGGGCCTGGACCAGCGCCTGCACCAGCGCGCGCAGGAACGGGCGCAGCCGTGCGTCCGGCCGCGCGCTGATCGCGCCCTGGGCCACGTAGGCATCCAGCACCGCCCCGGCCACGTTGGGCACCGAGACCGAGCCATAGGCCGAATGCACCAGCTCGTCCATGTCCAGCCAGACCTGGGCGCCGCCCACCAGCATGGCCGGGGCCTGCTCCAGCGCGGCCACGTTCTGTACCAGCACGCCGGGCTCGACCGCGGCGAAGGACGCGGCCGCCTCGCGGAACAGGCGCCATTCGCCGTCCTCGACCAGACCGCCCAGCAGCACGGTGATGCGGCGCCCGGCGGCGCGCGCGGCCGCGTCCAGGCCGCTGAGCCAGGCGCGGATATAGGCCGGGTTGCCCATCGGCAGGAACAGGTGCGGGTCGAACTCCTCCCAGTCCGGCAGCAGCACCCGGGCGCGCGCCGAGGCGACCACCGGGATGCGCACGTGCAGCGGGCGTTGCCCGGCCGCGGCCAGGGCCGGCGCGGCCAGCGCCTGGGCGATGTCGGCCAGCGCCTGTTCGGCCTGGGCGCCGCCGCCGCGGCCGACATCGCGCACGCGCTGGGCCATGTCCTGCAGCCGGCCCAGGCTGCCGGCGATGTCGGTCAGCGACACCACGCCCAGGCCGGGCGCGGCGCTCGCGCCCAGGCCCTGGCTCCAGACCTGCGCGCCGCTGGCGGCCTCGGCCGCCTGCAGCAGGCGCTCCAGCCCGTCGCTGGCCTGCTCGGGCGCGGCCAGGGCGATGGCCTGCGCATAGACCTCGCCGCTGCCGCCGTCGATGGCGATGGCATCGCCTTCGTACCAGGTGCGGCCGGCGGTGGAGAAGGTGCGCGCGTCCGGGTCGATGACCAGCGCCTCGCAGCCGACCACGCAGGGCTTGTCCAGCGCGCGCGAGACCACCGCGGCATGGCTCAGCGCGCCGCCGCGCGCGGTCAGCACGCCTTCGGCGGCGAGCATGCCGCGGATGTCCAGCGGGCTGGTGGTCGGGCGCAGCAGCACGACCTTCTCGCCGGCCGCGGCGCGTTCGGCGGCGCGGTCCGAGTCGAGCACCGCGATGCCGCTGGTCTGGCCCGGCGAGGAGCCGATGCCACGCGCGATCGGCGTAGCCGCGGCCAGCTGGGCCGGATCGAACACCGGCCGCAGCAGCTTGCGCACCTGATCGGCGCTGACCCGCGACACCGCGGTGGCCGCGTCGATCATGCCCTGTTCGACCAGGTCGGCGGCGATGCGCACGGCGGCCTCGGCGGTGCGCTTGGCCGGACGCACCTGCAGCAGATACAGCGTGCCGGCCTGCACGGTGAACTCGATATCCACCGCGTCGCGGTAGAGCGCCTCCAGCACGTCCGCATACCCATCCAGGCGGCGGCGCAGCTCCTCGTAGCCCGGCTCGTCGCGCGACAGGTCCACCGGCGTGGCCGCGCCGGAGACGATGTCCTCGCCCTGGCGGCCGACCAGGTATTCGCCGTACAGCGCGGGGGTGCCGTCGTTGGGATTGCGCGAGAACGCCACGCCCGAGCCGGAGTCCGCGTCGGCGTTGCCGAACACCATCGCCTGCACGGTCACCGCCGTGCCCAGGTCGTGCGGGATGCCGTGATGCTCGCGGTAAGCCTTGGCGCGCGGGCTGTCCCAGGAACGGAAGACCGCGGCGATCGCCTCGCGCAGTTGCTCGGCCGGGGCGGTGGCGGTGCTCTCGGCGCCCTGCTCCTCCAGCCAGGTCACCACGGCCTGCTCCAGGGCGGCCAGGTCGAGCGCGCCGGACTCGGCCCGGGCACGCACCGGCGCCAGCGCCTCGACGAAGTCCTCGCCGTCCAGCCCCAGCACGATCTCCGAATACATCTTCCAGAAGCGCAGCCAGGTATCGATGACGAAGCGTCGATCGCTGCCCTGGGCGATCAGCCATTCGGCCGCGGCCGCGTCCAGGCCCAGATTGAGCACGGTGTCCATCATGCCCGGCATGCTGACCTGGGCGCCGGAGCGCACCGAGACCAGCAGCGGCTGCGCGCCGGCGCCCCCACCGAAGCGGCGGCCCAGTGTTTCGCCCAGCGCGGCCACGGCCTGGTCGACCTGCGCGTGCAGGCCGCGCGGCAGGCGCCGGCCGCCTTCGGCGAAGGCGCGGAAGGCGTCGGTGCTGACCACGAAGGCCGGCGGCACCGGGATGCCGGCGGCGACCATGCGCGCCAGGCCCGTGGCCTTGCCGCCGAAGCGCCGGCTGTCGCTGGCATCCAGCGCCGCGACGTCCCAGACGAAGGCGTCGGTGTGCATGACGGCGGCCTCAGACATCGCGCGGCCGCCCCACCACGGCCAGCACATCCTCGTGGAACTCGAACCAGATGTTGTGCATCGAATCGACCGTGGGCCGGCACACGAACTCGCTCTGGCCCTGGTCGGCCTTGGCCATCGCGCGGGCGAAGCGGTCGGCATAGCGCTGGTAGCGCGGGATGTCGTCGGTGACCTGGCCGAGCGCGCGGATCATGCGCTCGACCAGCTTGGTCATCTTCTCCTGCGCGCGCGCATCGCCGCCGGAGGTCTGCCAGTCCGAGACGGCCTTGATGAACTGCGGATTGAGCGTGGCCTCGAAACGCTCGTACCAGGCGATGATGTCGCCCTGCTCGCGCAGCGGCGCGTAGGTCTGCCGATAGAACGCCAGCACCTTGGCGGTGCCGGGCTCCATCAGCAGCCAGGACCCTTCCATCCCCAGCACCGCCTCGGCCTGCGCTTCCTGCGTCAGCGCCTGCTCGACCGACGCCAGCGGCTGCCCGGTGACCTCGGCCACGTGGGCGGCCGTGGCCATCTTGCGCAGGTAGATGGCGTTGAGCAGCTCGAAGCGGTCCGCGTCGGGCACCGACGCGGCAGAGGTGGGGATCTCGGGTAACGCGTGCATCGCTTCAGCTCCAGAAGTACTTGGACCGGCGCAGGTCGGTGCCCTCGGGGAAGGGCAGATAGCCCTCGCCGGAGAAGATCTTCTGCGGCACCACCGCCTGGGCGAAGCCGCGCTTGTTGATCTCGTAGTAGTAGTTGGCCACGCGCTGGTCGATCTCCCAGAAGTCGTAGTCCACGCACGCCTTCTCGTAGGTCCCGGCCAGGCGCAGATGCGGCAGGATCATGTCGATGTAGTAGGTGTACATGCCATTGGTGATCAGCTGCCGCCGCGACATCCGCGCCAGCTTGGAGTACAGGCCGAAGGTGGCCTGCTGGATGCCCTCCAGGCGCTTGCCCAGGTCCTTGATCGGCACCTGGTAGACCTCCTCCATCGGCGTGTTCCACTTCTCGCGGGCGAACACCGCGCCGCCGACGATGGCCTCGATGTAGTTCTTGGGCCGGGTGAAGGTGGTGGAGATGTCGTTGACGCGGATCTCGTCGAGCTTGAGCAGCGCCGGGTCGATCACCAGCAGCAGCGAATAGGCGTGCGGCACGCCGTTGGCGTCGCACACATCGCTCCAGTGATAGATCTCCTCGTTGGTGAACAGGTCGCGGATGATCATCAGCTTGCCGTCGGGCAGCTCGTAGGGGCCGGTGTCGCCCAGGCCCAGGCGGTTGTCGAAGTGATCCAGGAACGCCAGCAGCTCGGCCGAGGCGTTGAACTGGGTGAACTGCGCGTGCTGGTCGCTCTCCGGCTCGAACCACTCCACCTGCGAGGCCAGGCGCTCGATCACGTCGGCGTCGTGGATGGCGCAGCGATAGCGATCCTGCGAGTTGAGGATGTAGCCGTCCTGGCGCTTGCCCCACAGCACGCGCTGCATGAACTTGAGGATGGTGTTGCTCTCCTCGACGTAGTCGTTGGGCTTGATCGCCTCCAGCGCCAGCAGGCCGCAGCGGCCCATGCCGAAGCCGACCGCGCCGATGCACCAGTCGTGCACCGCGTTGACCTTGATGCCGATCTCGCGCTTGGCGGTGGCGCCGATCCGCATCACGCCCTCGGCGCCCACCTCGTCGGTGGTCATGCGCAGGATCTCCGGCCAGCGGTAGAACTCGTTCATGAAGGCCAGGATCTCGTACTCCTGGCGCGGGATCATGCCCGACACGCCCTCGGTGGCGCGCATCACCAGCACGTCCCAGATGTTCCAGGCCAGGTAGTTGTTGAGGTCGTTGAGTTCGTCCAGCGTGAACTGGTCGCGCAGCACGTCCTCGCGCGAGACCTTCTCCAGCACGCGGCTCTTGGCGCGGCTGCGCATCACGCGGTCGCCGATGATGCCGTCCGCGCACCGGCTCCATGCCCTTGAAGTTGCCGACGTAGGTCAGGTCCTGGAACCGCAGGCCGTCGTCGTCGGGGGTGTAGCGCTTCTTGTAGTTGCTCATGTGTGGATCCTCCCGGATACCGGCGATGGGGTCAGGCTTCGACGACGCGGCCGAACTCGGCGTCGGTCACGTCCAGGCGCACGCGCTTGCCTTCCAGGCGCTCGATCATGGCCTTGAAGTGCGCGTCGTTGTCGCCGCCGGTGACGTAGCGGGCATCGCTGTCGAGCAGGTAGGTGGTCATGATGCAAGGCATCTGGAACTCGCGTGACAGGATCCCCAGATGCGACTCCGGCGCGCCGGACAGGGTGATCACGCCGATGGCGCCCATGCTGATGGCCGGCGAGAGGAAGGTCGTGGTGCCGCCCTGGACCAGCAGGATGTGCTGCTTGAGCTTGCCGCTCTGGATCAGCTTGATCACCGACTGCGGATTGGGCAGGTAGATCACCTCGCCCTCGGGCGACTTCTTGCTCTCGAAGCTGTTGTAACCCTGTGCGATGACACTCATCGTTGTTCCCTCCCAGGAACGCGTATTGGGATCGGCCGCCCGCGAGGGCGTCCTACGAAGTGGGGTGTTTCTTGCCGGCGATGCGGGTGACGGTGGCGCCGCCGTCGGCCGGCGCGGGCGAGGCATGGCCGGCGGCGTCCTGCGCCTGGATGGCGCGGATGGAAGGGGCCAGCCAGGACAGCAGCTCCTGCGGCCAGTGCGCGATGGTCTCGGCCCCGGCGTCGCGCAGCGCGCCGGCCTCGTGCAGGCCCCAGGTCACGCCGATCACGCGCACGCCGCATTCGCGCGCATGCAGCGTGTCGCCGACGGTGTCGGTGACCAGCACGACTTCGTCCGGCGCCAGGCCGCGCGGCGACTTCTCCTCGTAGGCGTCATGGCCCTGGCGGCGCGTGGCATAGGACGGGTCGGCGAGGAACTTGCGGATCGCCTCGCGCTTGTCCGGCTCGATGTCGCCGCCGAAGATGTGGGCAAAGTACGACTCCAGCCCCGATTCGCGCACCACCCGCGCGATGGCCTCGGTGCTGTTGGTCGAGACGATGCCCAGCACCATGGTCTGGGCCAGCGTCTTGACCACATCGGCGATGCCCGGCACCAGCGGCGGCGCGTACTCACGGCGCAGCAGCTCCAGGAAGTGGGCGATGGCCGCATCGCGCTTGGCCTGGTCCGGCACCAGCTTGGCCAGCGAGACGAACATGTTCTCCTTGAACACCGCGAAGTATTCCTCGCGCGTGTCGATGCCCAGCGCGAACTCCCGGTTGGTACGCTCGAACAGCACCCAGGACGACTCCCGCGTCTGCACCAGCGTGCCGTCGAGGTCGAACAGGACGGCGCGGACGGGGGTGGGAGCGTTCATGGGCCTGGGCGTCCTCAAGGCTCAGGCGTGGATCAGGCGGCGGGTGCGCGCGTCGGCGTTGAGCCGGGTCAGCGCAGGCAGTTCGAAGAATTCCTGCAGCTCGCCGTAGCCCACCTCGCCATTGACGTCCCAGCGCGCCAGCACGTTGAAGCCCACCGTATTGGCATAGCACTGCCAAGGAAAACTGGTCATGCCCTTGCCGCGCAGCTTCCAGACCCGATCCTCGCTGTCGGTCAGCTCCAGCTCGACGGTGTCGGCATAGCGGTCGACCTTGCGCAGCACCTTGCCCTTGCCGGCCTTGAAGCCGAAGACCTGGCCCCGCTCGACCACATAGCCGTGGGTCAGCGACAGCGCGCCATCGTCCACGGCCGGGTCGAAGCCGAAGATCGCGTGCACGGCCAGGTCCTTGGACACGTGCGCGTGCAGCCAGGACATATTGGGCGCGCCGCGCTCCGGGCGCGGGCCCCAGCTGTGGTCCATGGTCGACACGCAGTCGATCGGGATCTGTTCGCCGCGCAGCACCACCTGGCCTTCGAAGTGCCCGCTCTGGTCGAAGTGGCCGTTGTAGGCCGTGCCCCAGGCGAACTTGCCGGCCGCACTGGCGGCGGCCACCATCGGATCCTGCTCCGGATCGTGGATGTCGAAGGGCGGCATGATCGCGCGGTAGGTCACGTCGATCTTCAGCTGATCGGCATCGTCGAAGCGGATGTGCCAGGCCATGTTGGGCTCCAGCGTCTTCACCCGCAGGCCGTTGGGCAGGCTGTAGTCGAGCAGGTCGCAGTCGGCCGGCATCGGGATCGAGGCCTGCCAGTCCACATAGTCGGCTTCCCACGGCGTCACCGCGAAGCGGCTGCTCACGCAGATCGAGGAATTGACCGTACGCAGCTGGGTGCGGAACAGCGCGTAGACGCCGATGTTGATCCCACGCTGCGCATTGTAGAAACCGAAGTAATTGGTCTCGGCCCACAGCGGCTTGTCGGCGTCGGGGGCGTGGAAGCGGGCGTCTTCGGGCTTGATCATGGGGCAGGCTGGGGTACGGTTGCGGCGTGGGATCAGGCTATGGGTTGCTTGCGCGGCTGCACATGGCTGGTGGGGACAAAAACGCGCGCGTGGCTTGCCGTGGTGGATTGTGCTGTGCAGCGTGGGATTGCCTTCTCGCATCGGGAGACGGCGCGGGATGTCCCTCTCCCACCAAAAGGCGGCGCTGGATTTGCGTTGGCGCATCGGGATGGCGGCATGGGGGCTTTCCTCGCCATCGAGAACTGGCGGCAGATGTCCCTTCTCCCATCGGGAGAAGGTGCCCCGAAGGGGCGGGTGAGGGTCCGGGCGAAGCCCGCCCCTTCTTCGACCGCATGAGGCTTCACCCGCGTCCTCACCCCTCTCCCAACGGGAGAAGGGCGCAAAGCTCACAGCGCCAGGTCGTAATGCGCGGTGGTGCGCTCGCGCACGTCCTGGGCGCTGACGTCCGGCGCAAGCTCGATCAGCGCGAAGCGGCCGCCGCGCTCGCGCGCGAACACGCACAGGTCGGTGACGATCATGTCCACCACGTCCTGGCCGGTCAGCGGCAGCGTGCATTGGGTCAGGAACTTGGGATCGCCGTTGCGCGCGGTGTGCTCCATCACCACCACGATGCGCTTGACCCCGGCGACCAGGTCCATCGCGCCGCCCATGCCCTTGACCATCTTGCCGGGGATCATCCAGTTGGCGATGTCGCCGGTCTCGGAGACTTCCATCGCGCCGAGTACGGCCAGGTCGATATGGCCGCCGCGGATCATGGCGAAGCTGTCGGAGGAGGAGAAATAGCTGCTCGACGGCAGCTGGCTCACGGTCTGCTTGCCGGCGTTGATCAGGTCGGCATCCACCTCCTCCGGATACGGGAACGGGCCGATGCCGAGCATGCCGTTTTCCGACTGCAGGGTGACCTCGATGCCGGCGGGCACGAAGTTGGCCACCAGCGTGGGAATGCCGATGCCCAGGTTGACGTAATCGCCATCGCGCAGCTCGCGCGCGGCGCGCGCGGCCATCTGCTCGCGGGTCCAGGCCATGCTCAGTCCTCCCTGGCGCGGGTGGTGACGAATTCGATCTGCTTCTCGTAAGGCGCACCCACGATCAGGCGTTCGACGTAGAGGCCGGGCAGGTGGATCGCATCCGGGTCCAGCGTGCCGACCGGCACCAGTTCCTCGACCTCGACCACGGTGTGATGGCTGGCCGTGGCCACCGGCGGATTGAAGTTGCGCGCGGTCTTGCGGAACACCAGGTTGCCGGCGGTGTCGGCCTTCCATGCCTTGACCAGCGACAGGTCGGCGCGGATGCCGCGCTCCATCACATAGCGCTTGCCGTCGAACTCGCGGACCTCCTTGCCCTGGGCCACCTGCGTGCCGACGCCGGTGGCGGTGTAGAAGGCGGGAATGCCCGCACCGCCGGCGCGCAGGCGCTCGGCCAGCGTGCCCTGCGGGCAGAACTCCACCTCCAGCTCGCCGGACAGGTACTGGCGCTCGAATTCCTTGTTCTCGCCCACGTAGGAGGCGACCATCTTGCGTACCTGGCGCGTGCGCAGCAGCTTGCCCAGGCCCTGGCCGTCGATGCCGGCGTTGTTGGACACGCAGGTCAGGCCCTGCACGCCGGTGTCGCGCAGCGCGTCGATCAGGCGCTCGGGGATGCCGCACAGGCCGAAGCCGCCGGCCGCGACGGTCATGCCGTCGAACACCAAGCCCTGCAGCGCCGCCGCGGCGCTGTCGTAGACCTTGCCCATCAACCCTCTCCTGCCTGCGCGAGGAGGCGCCGAGCCTGCTTGAGATGCGGCGCATCGACCATGCGCCCGTCGACCTGCAATGCGCCGGCGCCGGGCGCGGCGGCGAACGCGGCGACGATGCGGCGCGCGTGCGCCACGGCCTGCGCATCGGGGGTGAAGGCGCGATTGATGATCGGCACCTGCGCCGGATGCAAGGCCAGCATGCCGGTGAAGCCGTCGCGCGCCGCGCGCGCGGCGTAGGCGGCCAGGCCGGCCTCGTCCTGCAGCGCCGGATACACCGTGTCGATGGCCGGCACGCCGGCGGCATGCGCGGCGAACAGCGCCAGCGCGCGCACGGTCTGGTAGGGCGGCGTGTACTGGCCGTCGGCCTCGCGGCTGGTGGCCGCGCCGATGGCCGCCGGCAGATCCTCGGCGCCCCAGGTCAGCCCGAACAGGCGTTCGGCGACCTGCGCATAGCTGCCCAGCTGGAAGATGGCGGCCGGTGTCTCGGTGGCGATGGGCAGGATCGGCACGGGCGCATCGCCCAGATGCGCGGCCAGCGCGCGCACCGTGGCCGCGCCCTCGGCCTTGGGTAGCACCAGCGCATCGGCGCCGTGCGCGGCGGCCAGATCGCGCGCCAGGGCGTCGCCGTCGATGGGATTGATCCGCACCAGCACCGTGCCGCCCTGCGCGGTCGCGCGCGCCTGCAGGAACGCGGCCACCGCCGCGCGCGCGGCGTCCTTGTTCTCTGGCGCGACGGCGTCTTCCAGGTCCAGGATGATCGCGTCGGCGCCGCTGGCCTGCGCCTTGGCGAAGCGCTCCGGGCGGTCGCCGGGCACGAACAGCAGCGAGCGCAGCCTCATGCCGGCGCCTGGCCCGAGCGCGTCAGCAGCGCGGTGCGCAGGCATTCGCACACCACCTCGTCGCGCTGGTTGAGCATGCGGTGGCGGAAGGTCACCAGCCCCGCCTCGGGCCGCGAGCGGCTGGGCCGCAGGTCCACCACTTCGGTCTGCGCGCGCAGCGTGTCGCCGATGAACACCGGCTTGGGCATCACCACCTTGTCGTAGCCCAGGTTGGCCACCAGCGTGCCCAGCGTGGTGTCGCCCACCGACAGCCCGATCATCAGCGCGAAGGTGAAGGTGCCATTGACCAGAATCTGTCCGAACTCGCTGGCGCGCGCCGCCTCGGCGTCCAGGTGCAGCGGCTGCGGGTTGTGGGTCATGGTGGAGAACAGCAGGTTGTCGGTCTCGGTGACCGTCCTGCGCATCACGTGGTCGATGCGATCGCCGATCGCCCACTGCTCAAAGTGCCGTCCGCCGCTCACGCCGCCTGCTCCTGTTCGATCACCAGCAACACCTTGCCCTCGCTCACCTGCGCGCCGACCTGCACGCTCAATTCGCGCACCGTGCCGGCGAAGGGCGCCTGCAGGGTCTGCTCCATCTTCATCGCCTCCAGCACCACCAGCGCCTGTCCGCGCGTCACCTGCTCGCCCTGCGCCACCTGTACCGCGACGATGCGTCCGGGCATCGGCGCCAGCAGCGCGCCGTCGCCGGTCTCGCCCGCCGCGCCAGCCTCGCCCAGCGTCGGCACCGCCACCGGCCAGGCCTGGCCGGCGTTGAACAGCAGCTGCGTGCCCTCCACCGTCACCAGCGCCGGCGCGGGACCGGCGTGCCACTGCGCCAGGTGGATCGCCTCGCCTACGCGCACCGCGGCGCGATGCTCGAGCGGCGCGTTGGCGCGGAAGCCGCGCAGCGCCGTCCACGGGCTGCCGTCCGGCGCCGGCAGCAGCGCACTGGCGGCCTGGTCCAGCAGCGCCGGCGGCGGCACGGCCGGCGGCAGCAGCGCGTCCAGATGCCGCGCGATGAAGCCGGTATCGACCTGCCCCGCCACGAACTGCGGATGCGCCGCCGTGCGCGCCAGGAACGCCGCATTGGTGCGCACCGGCCACACCTGCACCTGGGCGCAGGCCTGCGCCAGGCGGCGTGCGGCCTGCGCGCGCGTGGGCGCATGGGCGATGAGCTTGGCGATCATCGGGTCGTAGAACGGGCTGACCTCGCCGCCCTCCTCCACGCCGCTGTCCACACGGATGTCCTCGGGCAGACGCAGGCGCTCGAGCGGACCGATCGACGGCAGGAAGCCGTTGGACGGGTTCTCCGCGTACAGCCGCGCCTCCATCGCCCAGCCATCGATCGCCAGCTGGTCCTGCGCCAGCGGCAGCGCCTCGCCCGAGGCCACGCGCAGCTGCCACTCCACCAGGTCCTGCCCGGTGATCGACTCGGTCACCGGATGCTCCACCTGCAGCCGGGTATTCATTTCCATGAACCAGATCGCGTCGGCGCGCAGGCCCTGCGAGCCATCGGCGATGAACTCGATGGTGCCGGCGCCCACGTAATCCACCGCGCGCGCGGCCTTCACCGCCGCCGCGCACAGCGCCTGGCGCGTGGCCGCGTCCATGCCGGGCGCGGGCGCTTCCTCGATCACCTTCTGGTGGCGGCGCTGCAGCGAGCAGTCGCGTTCGAACAGATGCACCACGTTGCCGTGCGTGTCGCCGAACACCTGCACCTCGATGTGGCGCGGGTTGCTGACGTACTTCTCCAGCAGCACGCGGTCGTCGCCGAAGGCCGCGGCGGCCTCGCGCCGGCAGCTGTCCAGCGCGGCGGCGAAGTCGGCCGCGGCATCGACCTTGCGCATGCCCTTGCCGCCGCCGCCGGACACGGCCTTGATCAGCACCGGATAGCCGATGGCATCGGCCTCGCGCTGCAGGCGCGGCGTCGACTGGTCCTCGCCCAGATAGCCCGGCGTGACCGGCACGCCGGCCGCCTGCATGCGCGCCTTGGCCGCGTCCTTGCGCCCCATCGCGCGGATCGACGCCGGCGGCGCGCCCACCCAGACCAGCCCGGCGGCGATCACCGCGTCGGCGAATTCGGCGTTCTCCGACAGGAAGCCGTAGCCGGGATGGATCGCGGCCGCGCCGGTCTGGCGCGCCGCGGCGAGCAGCTTGTCGGCGGACAGATAGCTCTCGCGCGCCGGCGCCGGGCCGATGCACACGGCCTGGTCGGCCTCGCGCACGAATGGCAGGCCGGCATCGGCCTCGGAGTACACGGCGATGGTGCGCACGCCCAGGCGCTGGGCGGTGCGGAGAATGCGGCGGGCGATCTCGCCGCGGTTGGCGATCAGCAGGCTCTCGATCATGGGACTCTCCTGGCGATCACATGCGGAACACGCCGAAGCGTGCGGCCTGCGGAATGGGTGCGTTCAAGGTGGCCGAGAACGCCAGCCCCAGCACGTCGCGGGTCTGCGCCGGGTCGATGATGCCGTCGTCCCACAGGCGCGCGGTGGCGAAGTAAGGATTGCCCTCGCGCTCGTAGACCTCGCGGATGGGCGTCTTGAAGGCCTCCAGCTGCTCGGGCGTCCAGCTGGCCGCGTCGCGGTGCACGGTGGCCAGCACCGAGGCGGCCTGCTCGCCGCCCATCACCGAGATGCGCGCGTTGGGCCAGGTGAACAAAAAGCGCGGGCTGTAGGCGCGCCCGCACATGCCGTAGTTGCCCGCGCCGAAGCTGCCGCCAATCAGCACGGTGATCTTGGGCACGCTGGCGGTGGCCACCGCGGTGACCAGCTTGGCGCCGTGCTTGGCGATGCCCTCGGCCTCGTACTTGCCGCCGACCATGAAGCCGGAGATGTTCTGCAGGAACAGCAGCGGCACCCGGCGCTGGCAGGCCAGTTCGATGAAGTGCGCGCCCTTCTGCGCGCTTTCGGAGAACAGCACGCCGTTGTTGGCCAGGATCGCCACCGGGATGCCCCAGATGCGCGCGAAGCCGCACACCAGCGTGGTGCCGTACAGCGGCTTGAACTCGTGCAGCTCCGAACCATCGACCAGGCGCGCGATCACCTCGTGCACGTCGTAGGGCGCGCGCACGTCCTGCGGAATGATCGAGTACAGGTCCTCGGCCGGCAGGCGCGGCGGCCGCGGCGGCTGCAGGTCGATGTCCACCGTCTTGGGATGGTTGAGCGTGGCCACGATCTGGCGCACCAGCAGCAGCGCGTGTTCGTCGTCCTCGGCCACGTGGTCGACCACGCCCGAGCGCCGGCCATGGGTGTCGGCCCCGCCCAGCTCCTCGGCCGAGATCTCCTCGCCGGTGGCCGCCTTCACCAGCGGCGGGCCGGCCAGGAAGATCGTGCCCTGGCCGCGCACGATGATGGTCTCATCGCTCATCGCCGGCACGTAAGCACCGCCGGCGGTGCAGCTGCCCATCACGCAGGCGATCTGGGCGATGCCCTTGGACGACATCTGCGCCTGGTTGTAGAAGATGCGGCCGAAGTGCTCGCGGTCGGGGAACACCTCGGACTGGTGCGGCAGGTTGGCGCCGCCCGAATCGACCAGGTAGATGCACGGCAGGTGGTTCTCCAGCGCGATCTCCTGCGCGCGCAGGTGCTTCTTGACCGTCATCGGGAAGTAGGCGCCGCCCTTCACCGTCGAATCGTTGGCCAGGATCATCACCTCGCGCCCGCTGACCCGGCCGATGCCGCCGATCACCCCGGCGCCGGGCGCGCTGTCCTCGTACATGCCGTTGGCCGCCAGCGCGCCGATCTCCAGGAAGGGCGAGCCCGGGTCGAGCAGGCGGTTGACCCGTTCGCGCGGCAGCAGCTTGCCGCGGGCCAGATGGCGCTCGCGCGCCTGCGCCGAGCCGCCCAGGGCGGCGCTGGCCACGCGCTCCCGCAGCTGCTGGGCCAGGGCGCGGTTGTGCTGGGCATTGGCTTGGCTGGAGGCGGCGTCCAGGTCGATCAGGCTGGTGAGGACAGTCACATCGGGTCTCGTGTTGCAAAACGTGCGGGCACACGCAGGGTGGCAGCGGCGCGAGGCAAGACGCATCGCGCACTGCACAACGAACGCATCGATGCCCGGCCTGGCGGCGCCGGGCGTGGCCGCCCTCAGGCGGCCTTGCGCCCTGCGTCGCTGGCCTGCGCGCGATTGATGGCCAGGGTCTGCACCGCAGTGTATTCGGCCAGGCCTTCCAGCGCGTTCTCGATGCCGATGCCGGACTGCTTGCGCCCGCCGAAGGCCACGTGCGGGGAGAAGGTGTGGATCTCGTTGATCCACACCGTGCCGGCGTCGATGCGCTCGGCCACCTGGCGCGCGGCCTCCACGTCGCGCGACCAGACCGAGGCGGCCAGGCCGTATTCGGTGTCGTTGGCGCGCGCGACCACCTCGTCCACGTCCTTGAACTTCAGCAGCGGCAACACCGGGCCGAAGGCCTCCTCGCGCACCACGCGGCTGTCGTCGGGCGGGTTGTCGATCAGGGTGATCGGCACCAGGTAGCCCGGCTGGTCGGGGATGTCGCCGCCGAGCAGGAAGCGCAGCTTGTTGGCCTTGGCGTCGGCCAGCAGGTTCTTGAGCTTTTCGAACTGCATGCGGTTCTGGATCGGGCCCAGCTGGGTCTGCGGCAACGCGCCGTCGCCGACCTGCACCGTCTTGGCGTAGGCCACCAGCGCCTTGGCCAGGTCGTCGTAGATGTCCTCGTGCACGTACAGGCGCTTGGCCGCCACGCAGAACTGCGCGCTGTTCTGGAAGCTCGCCCAGAACAGCTTCTCGGCCACCTCCTCCACGTCCACGTCCGGCAGCACGATGGCCGGGTCGTTGCCGCCCAGTTCCAGGGTGATGCGCTTGAGGTTGCCCGAGGCCGATTCCATGATCTTGCGCCCGGTCGCGGTCGAACCGGTGAAGCTGACCTTGGCGATGTCCGGGTGCGCGGTGATCCACGCACCCAGCGCGTTGCCGCCGGAGACGATGTTGAGCACGCCGTCGGGCAACACGCCGCGCAGCAGCTCGCCCAGCTTGAGCGTGGTCAGCGGGGTGTACGGCGAGGGCTTGAGCACCATGGTGTTGCCGGCCACCAGCGCCGGGGCGATCTTCCAGATCGCCAGCAGCACCGGGAAGTTCCACGGGGTGATGCCGCCGACCACGCCCAGCGGCACGCGGCGCGTCTCCACCCGGCGCGTGCCGGTGTCCTCGACCACGTGCAGCGGCAGCTCCTGCTTGGCGATCTCGTGGCACCAGATCGCCGCGCCGCCGATCTCCCATTCGGCGCCCTGGCGCGCCTTGCCCTGCTCCAGGGTGAGCAGCTTCATGAAGTCCTCGGCGTGGCGCTCGATCGCATCGCCGATGCGCGCGACATAGCGCTGGCGCTCGGCCAGCGGCAGCGCGCTCCACGCGGGGAAGGCGCGCTTGGCCACGGCCACCGCGGCATCGAGCTGGTCGCGGCTGGCGTCGGGCACGCGCGCGATCACCTGCTCGTTGGCCGGGTTGATCACCTCCAGCGTCGCGGCCGAGGTCGCGGCCTGGCCGTCGATGGTCAGGGTGTAGTCCTTGAAGAAGTCGATGGGCATGTCAGGTCACCTCATGCGGGTAGTGGTGCGGAACGGGAAGGAGCGCGTCAGGCGATGTCGGCCAGCGCACGGCGCATCAGCTTGCCGGTGCTGGTCTTGGGCAGGTCGTGGACGAAGCGCACCGAGCGCGGCACCTTGTAGGCGGCCAGGTGGCGGCGGCAGTGGCTCAGCAGCGTGGCCTCGTCCAGGGCCGCGCCCTGACGGCGCACGACGAAGGCCACGGCGATCTCGCCCTTCTCCTCGTCGGGAAAGCCGGCCACGGCGGTCATCACCACGTCCGGGTGCATGGCCACCACCTGCTCCAGCTCGGCCGGGTACACGTTGTAGCCGGCGGTGATGATCATGTCCTTCTTGCGGTCGACCACGAACAGATAGCCGTCCGCGTCGGCGTAGGCGATGTCGCCGGTGGCCAGCCAGCCCTGCGCGTCCAGCGCCTGCGCGGTGGCGGCCGGGTTGTTGTAGTAGCCGGTGGTGACCAGCGGGCCGCGCACCAGCAGCTCGCCGGGCGTGCCGGGCGCGGCATCGCGGCCGGGTTCGTCCAGGTCGGCGATGCGCGCCTGCATGCCGGGAAACGGCAGCCCGATCGAGCCGGGCCGCGGCGCCCAGTACGGCGAATGGCTGGTAGCCGGCCCGGCCAGCTCGGTCATGCCCCACAGCTCCAGCAGCGGGCAGCCGAACCTGCGCACCACCGCCTCGAGCTTGGCCACCGGCATGGTCTGCCCGCCCACCGTGCAGCGGGTCAGGCTGGACAGATCGGCGCGGCCGATGTCCGCGTGCGCCAGCAGCTGGTAGTACATGGTCGGCACGCCTTCGAACAGCGTCACCCGCTCGCTGGCGATCAGCGCCAGCGCCGTGCCGGGGTCGAACTTCGGCGTGGCCACCAGCCGCGTGCCGGCCAGGAACATCGCGTTCATCACGATGTTGCCGTACACGTGCGGGAAGGGCAGGCAGGACAGCACCACATCGTGCTCGTGGCGCACATGCACGGTGGCCGTGCCGGACAGGCTGGCGAACAGGCAGCGATGGGTCAGCATCGCGCCCTTGGGCTTGCCGGTGGTGCCGGAGGTGTAGCCGATGGTGAACAGGTCCTCGGGGTCGCGTTCCACCGGCAACCGGTAGACGCCATCCAGGACCTCGTCAAAGGAATGCGCGCCCTCGGCCCGGCCCAGCGCGATGCGGAGCACCGCCGCGTCCAGGCTCACCGCCGCGTTGCGCTCGGCCGGCAGGATCACCGCCACCGCCTGCGCATCGCTGGCCATGTAGGACACCTCCTGCGCGCTGAGCAGGATGTTGGCGGGCACCACCACCGCGCCGAGCCGCGCGATGGCGTGGTAGGCGGCGATCCACTGCCAGCCATTGGGCAGATACAGCACCACCCGATCGCCGGCACCGACGCCCAGCGCCGCCAGCCCCCCGGCGAAGCGCCCGGCCAGGTCATCGAGCTGGCCGTAGGTGTACTGGCCCTCGCCGGGCAGGGTCAGCGCCACGCGCTGGCCGAAACGTTCGGCCGCCGCGCGCACCAGATGGGTCATGGTCGGCCGCAGCATGGCCTTCAGGCTCCCGCGCCCTCGGGGATCAGCACCGCCTTGAGCACCTCACCGGATTCGGAGGCGTGTGCGGCCGCGTCGATCTGCGACAGCGGGTACTTGCGGATCAGCCGGTCGAACGGGAAGCGGCCCTGCTTCCAAAGATCCACCAGCTGCGGGATGAACACGTCCGGCACGCTGTCGCCCTCGATGATGCCGCGCACCGTGCGGCCGAACAGCAGGCCGTTGATGTCCAGCGACACCTCGGTGCCCAGCGGCGCCACGCCGATGATCCCGCACACGCCGGTCAGGCGCAGGCTGTCCACCGCCTGGCGCAGCACCTTGGGCAGGCCGGTGCATTCGAGCGAGTACTGCACGCCCTCGCCGGTGATGGCCTGGATCGCGGCGACCGCGTCCTCGCGGCCGTTGATCGCATGCGTGGCGCCCAGTTCCCTGGCCAGGGCCAGGCGACCTTCGTTGAGGTCCACCGCGATGATCGTGGTGCAGCCCACCACCTTGGCCGCCATCACCGCGGCCAGGCCGACCGAGCCGGCACCGAAGATCGCGATCGAGGTGCCCGCGCCGGGCTTGAGCGCATTGATCACCGCGCCGGCGCCGGTCTGGATGCCGCAGCCCAGCGGACCCATGATCTCCACCGGCACATCGTCGGGGATCTTCACCACGTTGCGTTCGGTCGCCAGGGCGTACTCGCCGAAGGAGGACTGGGCGAAGAAGTAGGCGCTCACGCGCTGGCCGTGCGCATCGCAGCACGGGCTGGAGCCATCCGGACGGCCGCCGCTGAAGTTGCGCCCGTACAGGTCCGGGCAGTAGCCGTACAGGCCCTTCTGGCAGTTCGCGCAGACCCCGCAGCTGGCGTAGCTGAGCACCACGTGGTCGCCCGGCTTGACCTTGGTCACCCCCGCGCCGACCTGTTCGACCACGCCCGCACCCTCGTGCCCGAGCACGGCCGGCAGCGGCGTAGGGAAGTACTGGTCGCGCACCACCAGATCGGTGTGGCACATGCCCACGCCCAGGATCCGCACCAGCACCTCGGTCTCGCGCGGCGCCTCCAGCTGGATCTGCTCGATGGCGAAGCTGCCGCCCTGCTCCCGCACCACTGCCGCCTTCATCGTGACCATCGATCAAGCTCCGTCGAGATGGCCGGGCAGCGCCCGACCGTGGCAGGCACGCTACAAAGAAGGCCCGCCGCCCGACACGGCCGGCGGGGACAAAGAACCGCGGCCGGCCTATCCACCGTGCTGGCGCGGCGCAACAAAGATCCGCGCTCGGTCGTCTGCGCGTCGCACGCGCCTTCTACAATCCCCCGATGCTCGACGCCCTCGCCACGCTGTGGCACGACATCGCGGACATCCCGCACCTGAAGACCTACCTCACCACCGCCTGGGTGGTGTACCTGCTGGTGCTGGCCGGCTGGATCATCCTGCAGAAGCGCGAGCCAGCGGCCACGCTCAGCTGGCTGCTGTCGCTGGCCGCCCTGCCCTACATCGGCTTCCTGATCTACTTCGCGCTGGGCCCGCAGAAGATCAAGCGCCAGCGCCTGCGCCGCCACCGCTCGCGCGACGGCATGGACGCGCACGAGGCGATCTGCCCGCCCGACCAGCTGTGCACCGAGCTGGCCCTGCTCGGCCAGGCGGTGACCGGCCTGCCGCCCTCCTCGGCCACGCGCGCGGACCTGCTGGTCGATGGCGCGGCCACCTACGAGGCGCTGCTGGCGGCCATCGCCGCCGCCACCAACCACGTGCACCTGGAGTACTACATCTTCGAGCGCGACCGCACCGGCACGCGCGTGCGCGATGCGCTGATCGAACGCGCCCGCGCCGGCGTGCGCGTGCGCCTGCTGCTCGACGCGGTCGGCGCCGGCAAGGCCAACCGGCGCTTCCTCAAGCCGCTGCTGGACGCCGGCGGCGAGCAGTGCTGGTTCCATCCGACCCAGTTCAAGCCCTTCAGCCGGCCCTGGGTCAACCTGCGCACGCACCGCAAGATCGTGGTGATCGACGGCACCGTCGGCTTCGCCGGCGGCATCAACATCACCGACGAGGAGAACGACGCCCTGCGCGCCGACGCCTACCGCGACCTGCACCTGCGCGTGGAGGGCGAAGTCGTGCGCGGCCTGCAGCAGGTGTTCGTCGAGGACTGGATCTACGCCAGCGGCCAGGGCCGCGCCGACTTCGCCGGCACCGTGCTGTGGGCGCCGAAGGAGGACGCGCCACCGGGCGAGATTCCCGTGCAGGTGCTGACCTCCGGGCCGGACTCGGACTGGGAGGCCATCCACCGCCTGCAGGTCGGCGCGATCCACGACGCCGACGAGCGCGTCTGGCTGGTGACGCCCTACTTCGTGCCCGGCGAGGCGGCGATGATGGCGCTGACCTCGGCCGCGCTGGCCGGCCTGGACGTGCGCCTGCTGGTGCCCAAGCTCAGCGACTCGCGCTTCGTCACCTATGCGGCGCGCTCCTACTTCGACGAGCTGCTGGCCGCCGGGGTCAAGGTCTACGAATACGGCCCGCGCATGCTGCATACCAAGGCCCTGCTGTGCGACGAGCGCCTGGCCGTGCTGGGCAGCGCCAACTTCGACCATCGCAGCTTCCGGCTGAACTTCGAGGTCGGCCTGCTGTTCCGCGACGAGGGCTTCGGCCGCCGCCTGGCCACGCTGCTGGAAGGCGAGTTCGCCAGCGCTACGCCCGTGCACAACGCCCGCAACCGCTCGCTGTGGCGCAACCGCCTGCCCGAGGCCCTGGCCCGCCTGGCCTCGCCCCTGCTCTAACGCGGCCGCAGCGCCCGCCGCGCGCACGGGACGGTAGAATCCAGGCCGTCCTCCCGGCCTGCGCGGTATCCCATGTACTGGCTCTTTCTGCTGCTTTCGCTGGGCGCGATGGGCGTGGCCCTGCGCACCACGTCGATGGCGCTGATGGTGGTGATGCTGCTGGCCGCGCTCGGCCTGCTGGTGGCCTGGGCACTGGGCTGGTACGCCGCCCGCGCCGGCAACGGCAGCGCCGATGGCCGCGGCATGATCGACCCGGTCGAACTGCACCGCCTGCGCGAGCAGGCCAAGGCGCGCAAGGCCGCCGAACACGCCCCCACCGCGGACCCGCGCAATGGCCCCTGAGCCGCGCACCGCCCTGAGCGTCAACGTCAACAAGATCGCCGTGCTGCGCAACTCGCGCGGCGGCGAGGAGCCCGACGTGCTGCGCGCCGCGCGCACCTGCCTGTCGGCCGGCGCCCAGGGCATCACCGTGCATCCGCGCCCCGACCGGCGCCACATCACCGCCGAGGACGTCATCGCCCTGGCCGCGCTGAGCGCGCAGTTCCAGGTCGAGTTCAACGTCGAGGGCAATCCCTTCGCACCCCCCAGGCCCGGCTATCCCGGCCTGGTCGCGCTGTGCGAACAGGTTCGTCCGGCCCAGGTCACCGTGGTGCCCGACGCCGACGGCCAGCTCACCTCCGACCACGGCTTCGATTTCGCCCGGGACGGCGCGCGCCTGGCGCCGCTGGTGGCCCAGTTCAAGGCACTGGGCTGCCGGGTCAGCCTGTTCGTCGACGCCGGCTGCCGCGAACTGGCGCAGGCCGCCACAATGGGCGCCGACCGCATCGAGCTCTACACCGGCCCCTACGCCGAGGCCTGCGCCGCAGGCACGCCGCAACCGGCGCTCGACGCCTTCGCCGCCACCGCCCGCGCCGCCCAGGTACTGGGCCTGGGCGTCAACGCCGGCCACGACCTGAGCCAGGACAACCTGGGCCTGTTCCTGGACACCGTGCCCCACGTGCAGGAAGTCTCCATCGGCCACGCCCTGATCTCCGAAGCCCTCTACGACGGCCTGGACACCACCGTGCGCCGCTACCTCGCCATCACCGGCGCCGCGGCGCAGTCCTGACACCGCCAAGCACGCACGCGCCAATGGATCGAGGCTTCGTCGCACCGAATTCCCCTGACGTAACGCGCGCGGCAGCGGGCCTGCGGGCGGTGGCCGCGACGAGCGAGGCAGGAAGCCGAGCGCCCGAATCAGGGCAGGATGCCCTGATTGAGGGATAAGCGGACGCCGCCCGCCGGCCCGCTGCCCCCACCGAAGCCAGCACGCACCCGCGCCGTGATCATCGATCGCGAGAAGCGCCCGAGGTAGCACCGACCAGACACGCCGATCGTCGCGGCACAGCCGCCGCGCGATGTCGAACAGACGAAAGAGAAATCCACTGAGCTCAGCAGCACGACAGCCTGCTGCACCAGCCGCCGCCTCCCACAAGGCGACGACTGGTGCAGCCCTTCCCCAACCCAAGGGGCGCGTCACGTGGATCGCAACTCCAGTAAACCCTGAGGCATGCGCCACGACAAATTCCGAGCACGCATGAGCTCATGGCAAACCGCGCGACTCAGTCGAGCCTGACCATCCGCTTGCCGAGGCTCTTCCCGTCCAGCAGATCCGCCAGCGCCAGACTCATGCGATCGGGCGCAAGATCCGCGCTTTCGATCCGCTGCCGCGGGTTTCGCTGCACGCTTATTCCATCACCTCGATAGGCCGGCACCCTTCAGAACGCCGGCAGCACCGCGCCCTTGTACTTGGACTCGATGAAGGCGCGCACCTCCGGCCCGGTCAGCGCCTTGGCGAGCTTCTGCACGCGCGGATCGTCCTTGGCGGCGGGCAGGCCGACCAGGAAATTGACGTAGGGCGAATCGCGGCTTTCGATGGCCAGCGCATCGCGCGTGGGGTCCAGGCCCGCGTCCAGCGCGTAGTTGGTGTTGATCAGCGCCAGGTCCACCTGGTCCAGCACGCGCGGCAGCATCGCCGAGTCCAGCTCGCGGAACTTGAGCTGCTTGGGGTTGGCCACGATGTCGCGCAGCGTGGACAGTGGATTGCCCGGATCCTTGAGTTTGATCACGCCGAACTTGTCCAGCAGGATCAGCGCCCGGCTGTTGTTGCTGGGGTCGTTGGGGATCACGACATCGGCGCCGTTGGGAAGCGCGTCGAGCGACTTGAAGCGCCGCGAATAGGCGCCGAACGGCTCGATATGCACGCCGACGATGGTCTGCAGATCGGTGCCGCGATCCTTGTTGTAGGCCGCCAGATACGACTCGGTCTGGAAGTAGTTCACGTCGATGTGCCCCTGCACGACCTGGTCGTTGGGCTGGACGTAGTCGTTGAAGACCTTGATGTCCAACGCCACGCCTTCCTTGGCCAGGATTGGCTTGACGACCTCCAGGATCTCCGCGTGCGGCACCGCCGTGGCGGCGACGGTGAGCGGCGCGCTGTGCGCAGCGTCGGTGGAAGGCGTGCCGTTGCCGCAGCCGGCCAGCGCCAGGGTGGTCAGCACGCCAAGGAGTCGCAGGAGATTCATGGAGATTCCAGGGTTGAGGGAGAAGATCTCAGCGATGGTTGAAGCGCGCGGCCAGGCGCTCACCGGCGACCTGGACCAGCTGCACCATCGCCACCAGCAGCACGACGGTGACCACGGCCACGTCGGTGTGCGAGCGCAGATAGCCCTCGCGATAAGCCAGGTCGCCCAGACCGCCCGAGCCGATCGCACCGCCCATCGCGGTGAAGCCGATCAGCGCGATCGCGGTGACGGTGGCGCCGGCGATCAGGCCCGGCAGCGCCTCGGGCAGCAGCACGCGCAGGATCAGCTGGCGCGTGGTCGCGCCCATGGCCTGGCTGGCCTCCAGCACGCCGCGGTCCACTTCGCTCAAGGCCGATTCCACCAGGCGCGCGTAGAACGGCGCGGCGCCCACCACCAGCGGCAGGATGGCGCCCTTGACGCCCAGCGACGTACCGGCCACCCACAGCGTGATGGGGATCAGGCAGATCATCAGCAGGATGAAGGGCACCGAGCGCAGCACGTTGACCACGAAGGCGACGATGGCGTTGAGCACGGGCCGGGCGCCTGGCTGCTGGCGCCCGGTCAGGAACAGCACCAGCCCCAGCGGGATGCCCACAGCCAGCGTCAGCGGGAACGCGAGCCCGAGCATCACCAGCGTGTCCTTCAGCGCAATGGCGATCTCGCCGCACTTCTGCGCATCCAGATGCGAGAACCAGCCGGCCGGCAGCAGTCCGATCACGGTGTCACCGCCTGGGCGTGGACGCCCTGCTCGGCCAGCCGCTGCACGACCGCGTCGCTCAGCTGCGCGTCCACCGACAGCGTGACCTGGCCATACGGCAGGTGCTTGAGCGTATCGACGCGGCCGGAGGTGATGAAGTACTCGGCGCCCAGCGCGCGCAGGGTCGCGCCCAGCACCGGGGAATGGACCTGCTCGCCCACCAGGGTCACCCGCAGCAACTGCTGCCCCTCGCCAGCGCGGATGCGCTCGACCCCGGCCGCATCGTCGTTCAGGAAGGTCCGCGTCGTCGGATGCTGTGGATGCAGGAACACCTCGCTGACCGCACCCTCCTCCACCACGCGGCCGCCATCCAGCACGACCACGCGGTCGCAGATGCGGCGCACCACTTCCATCTCGTGGGTGATCAGCACGATGGTGAGCCCGAGCTCGCGATTGAGGTCGGACAGCAGGTCCAGCACCGAGGCGGTGGTCTGCGGATCCAGCGCACTGGTCGCCTCGTCGCACAGCAGGATCGAAGGGCCCGTCGCCAGCGCACGCGCGATGCCGACCCGCTGCTTCTGCCCGCCGGACAGCTGCGCCGGATACGCCGTGGCCTGCTGCTCCAGCCCGACCCGCGCCAGCAGCTCGCGCACCCGCGCCTCGACCTGGGCCTGCGGCAGGCCCGCCAGGCGCAGCGGAAACGCGACATTGCCCGCGGCGGTCTGCGCGCTGAGCAGGTTGAAGTGCTGGAAGATCATCCCGATCCGGCGCCGCAGCGCGATCAGCGCGGCCTTGGCCTTCGGGTCCACGGCCTGCCCTTCGACCCGCACCGCGCCCGAGGTCGGCGTTTCCAGACCGTTGATCAGGCGCAGCAGCGACGACTTGCCGGCGCCCGAGTGGCCGATCACGCCCAGCACCCTCGCCACGGTGGACTTCCAGATCGATGCCGCGCAGGGCGTGGATCTCGCGGCCGCCGCTGCGGTAGGACTTGCTGACGTGCTGGAAGGAAATCACGGGCTGCGCAGGCGTAAGGGCCGGAAAGTAGAAGGGCGAAATTTCATTCTGGCAAATGGTCCGTGGTGATGTGCTGATATCCCGGCCACGCTCGACGCCGATGCATCGCATCGCGTCTGTTGGCGAGAAGAGATCCGAGGGGGCAACTTCTTGCGCGCGCCGCACAAACGACGACGCCGCCCCTTGCGGAGCGGCGTCGAAGCGAACTGGCTAACGAAGCCGATCGATTACTGCTGCATGAAACCGATCTTCATCATCTGCGCGTTCTTGGCGGCGGCGAGCACCTGGGCCATCGTCTCGTACTGGGAGTCCGGGTTGGCGTCGATGCGCAGCTGCGGCTGGTTGGTCGGATCCTTCTGGACCTCGTTCTCCATCATGCTCTGCAACGCGCTCACGGCCACCGGATTGTTGTTCCAGTAGATCGTGTTGGACGCGTCGATCCGCAGGTCGATCGGCGGCGGCGGCTCTGTCGTCGGCGGCGGGGTCTGCGACCGCTGCGGCAGGGCGACGTCGATCGGGTAGGTCATGATCGGCGCGGTCACGATGAAGATGATCAACAGCACCAGCATGACGTCGATCAACGGCGTCACGTTGATCTCGGCCATGGCGCCCTTGCCACTTCCACTACTAAAGGCCATGGATCAGCCCCCCTTCTTCGGCTTCGTGGAAACGAACCCGACATCCAACATGCCCTGACCCTGCGCGATGCGGGTGATCTCGTTGATCGTGGACATCTTGGTGGTCTTGTCGCCACGCAGGTTGATCGACGGCTGCGGCGTCTGCTGGGCCGCCGAGGAGAAGCGCGACTCGAGCACGTCCTTGGTGACCGGCTCGTCGTTCCAGTAGATCGAGCCGTCCTCGGTGACCGCGATGTTCACTGGCGGCGCACGCTTGGCCAGTTCGTCCGGGTTCGGCAGGAAGGTGGTCTCGGGCAACTGCACCTTGACCTTCTGCTGCATCAGCGGCGTGGTGATGATGAAGATGATCAGCAGCACCAGCATGACGTCCACCAGGGGCGTCACGTTGATGTCTACCATGGGGCCGCCACTGCCGCCCCCGCTACTGAATGCCATGTGGCCTCCGGATACCTGTCGGTAAGTTCGTGTCTAGGCCGGATCAGCGCACGCGGGCGCCGGTGGCGAAGAAGTCGTGCAGGTCGTGCGCGAACGTGTCGAACTTGGCGATGGTGGTCGCGTTGAGCTTGCTGAAGAAGTTGTAGGCGAACACGGCCGGGATCGCGACGAACAGACCGATGGCGGTCATGATCAGCGCCTCACCCACCGGGCCGGCCACCGCGTCGATGCCGGCGTTGCCGGTGGCGCCGATGCGGATCAGGGCGCCGTAGATGCCCCACACCGTACCCAGCAGACCCACGAACGGGGCGGTCGCGCCGACGGTCGCCAGCCAGATCATGCCGCTCTGGATCTTGGTGCTCTCGCGGGTGACGGCCTGGCGCAGGGCGCGGTCGACGAATTCCGAACGGCTCAGCGTCTCACCGGCACCGGTGGACTCGGCGCGCTGGTGGTGCGCGGCGGCCTGGGCGGCGTCCAGGGCGATCTTGGAGAACGGCTCGTTACGCGGCTGCTCTTCCATCACGCGGATCGCGTCCTGCGCGTTGGGGGTTTCCCAGAACGCGGTGGTCACGCGGTCGGCCTGCGAACGCAGGCGCACGGCCTTGATGATGTTGACGATGGTCCAGTACCAGGAACCGGCCGACATGAAGACCAGCGTCAGCAGCACCACCCACGACACCACGAAGGCGCCCGGGTTGGAGGTCATTTCGTGGATCAGGTGGGAGAAGCCCATCTGGTTCAGGGCAGCAGCGGCGTTGTTGCCCCCCGAAGCGGCGGCGATCAGAGTTTCCTGCAGCATGACGCTTACCTTTGTTGAAAATTGAATGGAGAGGTGGTGGTGACGCTAAATGGGTGAAACGGGTCCGGCTCAGCCGCCCATGCTGAAGTCGACCGGGACGCGGACGCGACCGGCCACCTTCTGGCCATTGGACTGGCCGGCGTTGAAGCGCCACTTGCGTGCTGCTTCCATCGCGGCGCGGTCGAGATCGCGGTTGCGACTGGACTTCTCGACCGAGACGTTGGTGACGTTGCCACTGGCATCGACATCAATGATCAGCACCACGGTGCCCTCGATGCCCGAACGTGCGGCCGACGGCGGGTAGCGCGGCGGATTCATGTTCTTGGACGAGATGTCCACGCTGGCGCCGATGTCAGGCGACGGGGCCGGCGGAGCGGGCGGGGCAGGCGGGGTGTAGGTATCCACCGGACGCGGATCGGGCACTTCCACGGGCGGGGCTTCCGGCGGCGGCGGGACCGGCGTCGGCTTGGGCGGGGACAGCTCCTTGACCGGCGGCGGCGGCGTGTCCTGCTTCGGCGGCGGCGGCGGCGGGAGGGGGCGGCGGCGGCGGCGGATCGACGATCTGCACCAGCATCTTCTGCTCCTCCTCCTTCTGGGCCGGCGGTGCGACGGCGGGAATCAGCAGCAGCAGGAAGACCGCGACATGCAGGGCGATGACGAAGGCATAGCCGATGATGCGCGACCAGTTCAGACCGGAGTCTTCTTCCTGATCCTTGTAACGGTTGATGACAAGTTGTTCAGCCATGCGCCAGTGGACTCGATGGAAACGGGGTGTGCGCCGCGACGCACACCGATGTCGGTTCGTAGGATTCCACCGCGAGAAAACGCAGGGGAATCGTGAGCTTAACCCAATCCTTCACCGCTTTCATAGCAGTTATCCACTGCTTTGTAAGCGCTTCCAAGCGATCACTTGGAGCCGATGATCGCCTTCGCGTCCTGCGGTTTTTTGACCCCCTTGTCCAGCGCCGACTGAGCGGCCTTCTTGGCCTCGGCGGGACGATTCTCCTGCATCAGGACACGCGCGAGATTGAGATAAGTCTCGCCGGTGGTGTCCAGAGGTGCCGCCTTCTGCCAGGCGTCGATAGCCTGAGCGATCTGGGGCGGTTCCGAATAGTAGTACGACTGGGCCAGGATCTGATACACCTCGAGGTTCGGCTTGAGGATGCCCTTGGCCAGGCCGTCGTTGATGACCTCGATGGTGTCCTTCTCGTGCTTGTCCATGTTGGAGAAGGTCGCGTACAGCTGGCGGTATTCCTTGTCCGTGGTCAGCTGGCCGGAGGCGCGCAGCTTGTTGAGGATCTCGGCGGCCTTTTCCGGCTGGTCGTTCTGCGAGTAGACCACCGCCAGGTTCATCTGCGCGGTCTTGTCGTTGGGCGCCTTGGCGGCCATGTCCTGGGCGAGCTTGAGCGCCTCGCCGGACTGGTTGCTGGCCTCGTAGCTGGCCATCAGCACCTGGCTCCACTGCGGCTTGGGATCCGACGAGGTGGCGATGGCCTGCTTGAGCGGCTCGATCGCCTCGGCGTAGCGCTCGGCCTGGTACAGGGCCTGGCCCTTGAGCGCCAGGTCCTCGGGCTTCTTGGACTTGGTCTCGGCCAGGTACTTGTCCAGCGTGGCCAGGCCGTCGGCGTACTGCTCGTCCTGCAGCTGCAGCTGGGCCAGCATGAACATGGCCTGGTAGTGGCCGTTGTTGTCCAGCGCGTTGAGGTCGATGGCCTGCTTGAGATAGGCCTTGGCGGCGGCCTCGTCATCGGTGCTGTAGGCGGCCTGCGAGGCGATCTGCGCGGCCAGGGCCTTGTCGTAGTCGTTGGAATCGGGGCTGGCGATCAGCGCATCGGCGTCGGCACGCGCCTTGGCCCAGTCCTGATCGTTGTAGGCCTTGATCATCTTCTCGGCCATCGGGCCGCCCTTGCGCGAATTCTTGCCTTCCGGCGCGACGCGGGTCGCATCCGGATAGAGCACCTGCTGCTTGGCGTCGTCGCCCTTGTTGCGGCCGGCGCGCTCACGCGTCTGCTGGGCCGAGGCTTGGACGGACACCGTGCCGGCCAGCAGGCCGATGACGGCCAGGGACAGCAGGGCACGCTTGGGGGTGCGCAACAACATGGATCACCTCGTGTGGATCGGTCTTGCGTGAGTGCGGGGGGCTGAACAGCAGGCCAACAAGTGACCGGGTCGGCGAAACTAGCAGAATCGCCAGCGCAATGTGTGCGGATTTCGTTGTGCCGGGCCTACAAATGGCCGGTTTCGCTGTTCAACCGCAGCGGGGCTTGCGGCCGGCGGCGCGCGCGGCCTCGTAATCGGGCACCAGCGTGTCGGCGCGCGTGGACAGTTCGCGGATGCGCGACTGCGGATCGGGATGGGTGGAGAGCCACTGCGGCGGGCGGGCGCCGCCGGCGGAGAGCATGTTCTGCCACAGGTTCACCGCCTGGCGCGGGTCGAAGCCGGCCTGCGCCATCAGCCGCTGGCCGACCACGTCGGCCTCGCTTTCCTGGCGGCGCGAGTTAGGCAGCAGGAAGCCGGCGTTGGCCGCCATGCCGCCGCCTTCGGTCACCAGCTGGCCGTAGTCGCCGGCCAGCGCGCCGAGGATGGCCAGCGCCTGCGAGGTGCGGACCTGATTGGTGATGCGCTCGTCGAAGTGATGTTCCACGACGTGGCCGATCTCGTGGCCGATCACCGCCGCCAGCTGGTCCTGGTTCTTGGCCACGGTGAAGATGCCGGTGTTGACGCCGACCTTGCCGCCGGGCAGGGCGAAGGCGTTGGGCTCCTTGTCCTCGAACACCGCCGTTTCCCAGGCGATGCCGCGCTCGCTGGCCGGAAGCTGGGCGACCAGGGCGTTGACCACGCAGCGCACGTAGGCGATCTGCTTGGGGTCTTTGCTCAGCGGCTGCTTCTGCTTGGCCTCGGCGAAGGCCTGGGCGCCAAGCTGGTCCAACTCGGCTTGGGAGACGGCGCCGACATTCTGCCGGCGGCCGGTCGAGGAGGTCGTGGTGGCGCAGGCCGCCAGCAGCGCGGCCATCAGGCCGGCACAGAGCGGGGCGAGCAGGGCGCGGGGACGGCGGGTCATGGGGCGGGAGTCTTGCCGGCGTCGGGTGACGCCCTTGTCAAGCGCGGCACACTCAGGCATCGATCCCGAACAGCAGCAGCATGCCGATGGCGAAGGCGTTGTTGAGCGCATGCGCGAGCACCGCGGCCCACAGCGAGCCGGTGCGCCGGTAAACCCAGGCGAACGCGATGCCCATGCCGGTGTAGACCAGCCACAGCGGCGCGGCGGCGATCAGCGGCTTGCCGCCCAGGATCGGCGGCTCATGCATCAGGGCGAACAGCACGCCGCTGAGCACCATACCCAGGCGCGGCCAGCCGTCGCGCCACAGGCGCCGGAACAGCACCCGCCGGAACAGCACTTCCTCGTACAGCGGCGCCAGCACCACCGCGAACAGCACCAGCAGCAGCGGATGGCGGCCCACGGTGCCGCGCACCAGCTCCAGATTGCTCGGCTGCAGGGTCTCCTGGAAGGCGGCGGCGAGCTGGGCCCCGACGATGCTGCAGGTGATCGTGGCCGCGGCGGTGAACAGCACCAGCAGCCAGGTCGGGACCCGGCGCAGGGCGGCGGCGGCGGCCTGGCGCTCGCCCTTGCGCGCCGGCGCGCGCCAAGCCATCGCCAGCAGCGCCGTGCCGCCGACGGACAGCACGCTCATGGCCATCACCGCCAGCGGGCCGGGCCGGCCGATGGCCTG
This sequence comes from Pseudoxanthomonas sp. SORGH_AS_0997, assembly GCF_031453535.1. NCBI lineage: Bacteria > Pseudomonadati > Pseudomonadota > Gammaproteobacteria > Lysobacterales > Lysobacteraceae > Pseudoxanthomonas > Pseudoxanthomonas sp. SORGH_AS_0997. The sequence continues at coordinate 3,384,770 of NZ_JAVIZI010000001.1, read as the reverse complement.
CATCATCGCCGCCGCATCGGCCGGCGCCGTGCCGTGGATGGCCAGCATCAGCCCGCGCCAGAAGCCCCAGGCGACCGCGCCGACCAGCGAGAGCAGGGCGAACAGCACGCCCATGATCAGCACTTCCAGCCCGAACCGGCGCAGCGCGGACGCCAGGGGCAGGGGAGCCGGGACCGCCGCCGCGGGCAGCGGCGGTGGGGCGCCGGGCAGGGCGGGCGCCTCCGTGCGCGCGTTCGTCACGGCGTCAGATGTCGAGATTGGTGACCTTGAGGGCGTTGGCGTCGATGAATTCGCGCCGCGGCTCGACCACATCGCCCATCAGGGTGCTGAAGATCTCGTCGGCGGCGACCGCGTCCTCGATCCGCACCTGCAGCATGCGGCGCGTGTCCGGGTTCACCGTGGTATCCCACAGCTGCTCGGGGTTCATTTCGCCCAGGCCCTTGAAGCGCTGGATCTGGCGGCCCTTCTTGGCTTCCTCCAGCAGCCAGGCCTGGGCCTGGGCGAAGCTGGAGACTTCCTGGCTGCGGGTGCCGCGCTGGATCTGCGCGCCCTCGCGCACCAGGCCGTACAGCTGGGCTGCGACATCGCGCACCGCGCGCAGTTCACCGGTCTCGAACGAGGACAGCGGCAGCACCTGGGTCAGCTCTTCGCCCATGTGGCGGCGATGCGAGAGCAGGGCCGCAGGACGCTGGTCGTTGGCCGGCTGCAGTTCCAGAGTGTAACGAGGACTACCGATGCTACTGCTGTTGAGGGCCGCTTCCAGCTTGCCCAGTTCGCTGCGCAGGGCATCGTCGGCCAGGCCGACCAGCGCATCGACCGGCGCGGCGTCGATCAGCGCCTCAAGCAGCGTGGTGTCGAAGCGATGGGCGTTGCGGCCGATCGCCTCGCGCGCGTTGGCATAGAGGATCAGCAGCCGCTCCAGCACTTCGCCGGAGATCGGCGGCTCGCCGGTGGCCGGAATCAACGAGGCGCCCTCGACCGCGCTGTTGGCGAGGTACGCGTTGAGCGCCGCGTCGTCCTTCAGGTACAGCTCCTGCTTGCCCTGCTTGAGCTTGTACAGCGGCGGCAGGCCGATATAGACGTGGCCGCGCTCGATCAGCTCGGGCATCTGCCGGTAGAAGAAGGTCAGCAGCAGGGTGCGGATGTGCGCGCCGTCCACGTCCGCGTCGGTCATGATGATGATGCGGTGGTAGCGCAGCTTGTCCGGGTTGTACTCGTCCTTGCCGATGCCGGTGCCCAGCGCGGTGATCAGCGTGCCGACCTGATCGGAGGAGAGCATGCGGTCGAAGCGCGCGCGTTCGACGTTGAGGATCTTGCCGCGCAGCGGCAGCACCGCCTGGTTCTTGCGGTTGCGGCCCTGCTTGGCCGAGCCGCCGGCCGAGTCGCCCTCGACGATGAACAGCTCGGACAGCGCCGGATCCTTCTCCTGGCAGTCGGCCAGCTTGCCGGGCAGGCCGGCGATGTCCAGCGCGCCCTTGCGGCGGGTCAGGTCGCGCGCCTTGCGCGCGGCCTCGCGGGCGCGGGCGGCATCGACGATCTTGCCGGCGATGGCCTTGGCCTCGTTCGGGTTCTCCTGCAGGAACTCCTCCAGGCGCGCGCCGAAGGCGTTCTCGACAGCCGGGCGCACGTCCGAGCTGACCAGCTTTTCCTTGGTCTGGCTGGAGAAGCTGGGGTCGGGCACCTTCACCGACAGCACCGCGATCATGCCTTCGCGCATGTCGTCGCCGGTCAGATTGATCTTGGCCTGCTTGGCGATGCCGTTCTGCTCGATGTAGGTATTGAGCACGCGGGTCAGCGCGCCCGCGGAAGCCGGCCAGGTGGGTGCCGCCGTCCTTCTGCGGGATGTTGTTGGTGAAGCAGTACATCGTCTCCTGGTAGGAGTCGGTCCACTGCAGCGCCACCTCCACGGTGATGCCGTTGTGCTCGCCGGTCACCGAGATCACGTTGGGGTGCAGCGGGGTCTTCAGCTGGGCCAGGTGCTCGACGAAGCTACGGATGCCGCCCTCGTAGTGGAAATCGTCGCGGCGGCCTTCGCCGCGCTCGTCGGCGAGGACGATCTTGACGCCGGAATTGAGGAAGGACAGCTCGCGCAGGCGCCGGGCCAGGATGTCGTAGTGGAATTCCACGTTGTTGTGGAAGGCCACGACCGAGGGCCAGAAGCGCACGGTGGTGCCGCGCTTGGTGGTCTCGCCCAGCTGCTGCAGCGGGGCCACCGCCGCGCCGTTGCTGAATTCCTGCTGGTAGTGGGCACCGTTCTGGAACACGTCCAGCAGCAGCTTTTCCGACAGCGCGTTGACCACACTGACACCCACGCCGTGCAGGCCGCCGGAGACCTTGTAGCTGTTGTCGTCGAACTTGCCGCCGGCGTGCAGCACGGTCATCACCACCTCCGCGGCGGAGACCTCGCGGCCCAGCTTGGCGCTCATCTGCGCGTGCTTGCCGACCGGGATGCCACGCCCGTTATCGGACACCGACACCGAGCCGTCGGCGTGGATGGTCACCGCGACATGGTCGGCGTGGCCGGCCAGGGCCTCGTCGATGGAGTTGTCGACGACCTCGAAGACCATGTGGTGCAGGCCGGTGCCGTCGTGCACGTCGCCGATGTACATGCCGGGGCGCTTGCGCACGGCCTCCAGGCCTTCCAGGGCCGTAATGCTGTTGGCGTCGTAGTTGCCGTTCTGGCCGGGAGTGGTCGGCGGGTTCTGCTCGGTCATTCGCGTGTCGATTGCCTGCACGGCCGGTCCGCCACGCAGCATGCGCAGGCGCGACCGGCACTGGGAAAGGACGCGAATTATAGCATTGGCCGGGGTTGGCCCCCTGATGGCTCCTGTCCTAGCGAGGCGCGACCGCGCCGTGTTCCACGTGGAACCAGGCCCCGGGCGTGCGTTCTCCGAGCCCGGCCGGCGGCTCGGTCCCGGTCAGGAAGATCTGGGCGCCGCTGCCGAGCAGCCGGTCCAGCACGCGCTGCTGGTGGCGGCGGTCCAGCTCCGAGGCGAGGTCGTCCAGCGCGATCACCGGCCATTCCCCGCGCTGGACGGCGTAGTCCTGCGCCTGGGCCAGCAGGCAGGACAGGGCGGTGAGCTTGGCCTGGCCGCGCGACAGGGTCTCGCGCTGGGGCAGGGCGGCGTAGTCGACGCGCCAGTCGGCGCGATGCGGCCCCACGCCGGTATGGCCGAACTGCCGGTCGCGATCGCGCGTCACCAGCAGCGCGTCGGCCAACGACAGCTCCTGGCGCTTCCAGCCGGGCGCAAAAGCCAGCTGTGCACGCCCCAGCATGGGCACCAGCGCGTCCGCGGCCTCCGAGAGCTGCGTCTGCAGACGGTCGAGGTAGGCCAGGCGGTGCGCGGTCACCGCTTCCCCGGCATCGGCCAGCTCCGCATCCCAGGCGTCCAGCTGGGCCAGGCTGCCGCCGGACTTCAGCAGGGCGTTGCGCTGCTTGAGGGCGCGGTTGTAGCGCCGCCAGGTCGGCAGAAAGTCCTGTTCCACGTGGAACAAGCCCCAATCCAGGAAGCGCCGTCGTGGCTCGCCGCTGCCGGTCACCAGGGCATGGCTGCCCGGTTCGAAGCTCACCACGGCCAGCGCGGCGCACAGATCGCCGAGCTGGGCCACGTTGTTGCCGTCCAGGCGCCCCTGCCACTCCTGACCGCTGTGGCGCAGGCCGGCCTTGCGCAGCCGCTCGTTGCCGGCCTCAGTCCATTCGACGAAGACTTCGACCGCGTCACTGCCGGTCCGGATCAGCCCGTCGCGCACGCGGCCCCGGAAGCTGCGCCCCCAAGCCATGAGGTGCAGGGCTTCGAGCAGGCTGGTCTTGCCGGCGCCGTTGTCGCCGGTGATGAGGTTCAGGCCTTGGGCAGGCGCCAGCTCAACCCGTTCGAACCGGCGCAGCCCGCCCACGACCAGCCGCGTCACGTCCAAGGTCGAACGCTCCCAAACGGCGACGCCCGGAAAACTCCGGGCGTCGCATCGTGTTTCACGTGGAACAGCACTGCGTCAGAGGCGCAGCGGCATGACGACGTGGCGCGAACGCTGGCTGCCGGCCTCGCGCACCAGCGCCGAGGAGTTCGCATCGCGCAGCTGGATCACGATGTGCTCGTCGCGCAGGGCCGAGAGGGCATCGAGCAGGTAGTTGACGTTGAAGCCGATCGCCAGCGATTCGACCTTGGTGTCGGCCTCGATCTCTTCCTGCGCCTCTTCCTGCTCGGGATTGTGCGCGCTGACCTTGAGCTGGCCGGGCGAGAGTTCCACGCGGACGCCGCGGTACTTCTCGTTGGACAGGATCGCGGCGCGCTGCAGGGCGGCGCGCAGGACCTCGCGGTCCAGCTTGACCTCGATATCGGCGCCGATCGGGATCACCGCCTCGTAGTCGGGGAAGCGGCCGTCGATCAGCTTGGAAGTGAAGGTGACATCGTCGCGCTTGACGCGGATGTGGCTGCGGCCGACTTCCAGCTCCAGCACGCGGTCGCCGCCTTCCAGCAGGCGTTGCAGCTCGGTCACACCCTTCCGCGGGACGATGATCTGACGCTTGGTCAGGCTACCGCCGGTTTCCAGGCCCGATTCGCACAGCGCCAGGCGGTGGCCGTCGGTGGCCACGCAGCGCAGCGAGGTATCGCGCAGGTCGAACAGCAGGCCATTGAGGTAATAGCGCACATCCTGCTGGGCCATGGCGAAGGCGGTGCGCTCGATCAGCTCCTTCAGCGCCGCTTCCGGCACGGTGACGCGCTCGGTGGCCTCGACCTCGTCGACCGACGGGAAATCGTTGGCCGGCAGCGTGGCCAGGGTGAAGCGGCTGCGCCCTGCGGCGACGCTGACCTTGTCGCCGGTCTGGCTGACGGTTATGCGGCTGCCATCGGGCAGGGCGCGCACGATTTCGAACAGCTTGCGCGCCGGGATCGTGGTTTCGCCATCCTGGGCGTCCTCGACCGCGCTGCGCGCAATCATTTCGACCTCCAGGTCGGTGCCGGTCAGCGAGAGCTGGCCGTTGTTCACCTGCACCAGGAAATTGGCCAGCACGGGCAGGGTCTGACGACGCTCCACCACATTGACCACTTGCGCCAGGGGTTTGAGGAAAGCTTCTCGCTGCAGGCTGAAACGCATCGTGGGTGTCCCGGTGCTCTAGGTTTTTAGAAGTGTATAAATCTTAAAAGCTGATGGTGATGGTTGCCGCGGATTTCCGGGAAAACCGATCTAACCTATTGATCAGCCTCGTTTTTATTCGATTGAAACCCGGTGGATGGCGTGTCGGTTTGCTGCGGGAAAAACTGTGGACAACTTTCATCGTCAAATCGATCCACGCCTTATCCACAGCTTCGACCCCCTACCGCCCACCGGATATTCCATGAATGCGGCGACCCGCACAGCATAGCCACCGCGGGGCCCGCCCGCTCACTCGCTGAGCTTGCGGATCAACTTGTCCCAGTCTTCCTTGAGCTTGCCGTCGGACTCCATCAGCGTGCGGATCTGCCGGCAGGCGTGCAGCACGGTGGTGTGGTCGCGTCCGGCGAAGGCATCGCCGATCTCGGGCAGGCTGTGTTCGGTCAGCTCCTTGGTCAGGGCCATGGCCACCTGGCGCGGGCGCGCCAGCGAGCGGGTGCGGCGCTTGGACAGCAGATCCTTGATCTGCAGGCCGTAGTAGTCGGCCACGGTCTTCTGGATGTTGGGGATGCCGATGGCCTGCTGCTGGGCGCGCAGCAGGTCACGCAGGGTTTCCTGTGCGAACTCCGGCGTGATCGCCCGGCCCAGGAAGTTGGCGCGCGCGGCCAGCGTGTTGAGCGCCCCTTCCAGGTCGCGCACGTTGGAGCGCATCTTCTTGGCCAGCAGGAAGGCCACATCGTCGGGGATGTGGGTGCCGCGCTCGGCCGCCTTGGACAGCACGATGGCCGCGCGGGTCTCGAAGTCGGGCGGGTCGATGGCCACCGACAGGCCCCAGGCCAGGCGCGACTTCAGCCGTGGCTCCAGGCCCTCCACCTCGCGCGGGTAGCGGTCGCAGGTCAGGATGATCTGCTGGCGACCGTCGAACAGCGCGTTGAAGGTGTGGAAGAACTCTTCCTGGGTGCGGTCCTTGCCGGCGAAGAACTGGATATCGTCGATCAGCAGCGCGTCGACCTGCTGGAAGCGGCGCTTGAACTGATCCATGGTCCGCTCGATCAGCGCCTTGGTCATGGCGCTGAAGAACTGCTCCGAGCGCAGGTACAGCACGCGCGCGGCCGGGTTCTGCCGGCGCATCTCGTTGCCGGCCGCGAACATCAGATGCGTCTTGCCAAGCCCGGTGCCGCCGTACAGCAGCAGCGGGTTGTGGGCGCGATCGCCAGGCTTCTGCGCGGCCTGCCAGGCAGCGGCGCGGCCGAGCTGGTTGCTGCGCCCTTCGACGAAGTTGTCGAAGGTGTAGTGGGTATCGAGGTTGCCGGCGAAGGGCTCGACCGGCGCGGTGGCCGCGGTGGTCAGCGAGGCGCTCGCGCCGTTGCCCGAGGCGGCGGCCGGCTCGGCCGCCTTGGCCCGCGAGCCCACCGCCAGCGAGACCTGGTCGAAGCCGGCGTAATGGTCGATCAGCTCACGGATGCGCGGCAGGTAGCGCTCGCGCACCTGGTCGACGATGAAGGCGTTGGGCGCATAGAGCACGACCGCGTCGGGACGCTGTTCGGCCTGCAGCGGCTTGAGCCAGGTGTGGACATCTTCGGCCGGCAGTTCGGCTTCCAGGCGTTCTAGGCAGCGGGGCCAGGCATCCATCTTTAAGAGATCGGTCATCCAGCGCCGGGCCAGCTCGCGCAGCCCGACGGCACGTGGAAAAGAGGGTCGGGCAGGGTACCACGTCGTCCGCTTTGCCCACCGTCCGACCACCGCTCATCCACAGTTCCATCCACAGGCCGGGCACACGCAAGCTTGACGTGCGCTTTGGCCGCCCCGTAGAATTTCCGGTTCTTTCCACCCCTTATCGCCTGAGAGTGCCCCATGGCCACCAAGCGCACCTACCAGCCCAGCAACCTCAAGCGCAAGCGCGACCACGGCTTCCGTGCCCGCATGAAGACCGCTGACGGTCGCAAGATCCTCGCCCGTCGCCGCGCGAAGGGCCGCAAGACGCTCTGCGCCTGATGTCTCGCGCCGCGCCTGGCGCGCGGCCGGTCATCACAGCATGCGTTTGCACACCAAGCCCGCGCCGCGCAACGGCGCGGGCTTTGTCGTGCCATGAGTCCTGACGTTTCGTCCAAGACCTTTCCCCGCCGGGCGCGCGTGCGCACCTCGGCCGAGTACACCCGGGTCTTCGGCCTCGCCCGCCGCCACGCCACGCCGCTGATCGCCCTGCACCTGGCGGCCGGTGGCGAACAGGCGCGCCTGGGCCTGGCGGTCTCGCGCAAGGTCGACAAGCGCGCGGTCGGACGCAACCGCATCAAGCGCGTGCTGCGCGACCACTTCCGTGCGCTGCGCCTGGCGCTGCCGGCCGGCGACTACGTGCTGGTGGCACGCCCGGCGGCCGCGCAGGCCTCGGCCGCGCAGCTGCGCGCGGCCTTCGATCAGCTGCTGCAGCGCGCCGGCGCGTTGCCCGCCCCGGATGCGGGCGGCACAATGCGCCCCGCGCCAGCGCGCCCCTCCTCTTCCCTTTCCACGCCGGACGCTGCAACCGGCTGAGACTGCCTGCTTCCATGAACCAGACCCGTGTTTTCCTGATCTTCGCCTGGCTGATGGTGGCGACCCTGTTGTGGATGGAGTGGGGCAAGTGGAAGACCGCCCAGGACCATCCGGCCACCCCGGTGGCGGCCGCCACGACGACGCCCGCGGCCGATGCCGGCGGCAGCGGCGTGCCCAGCACCGAGGGGCTGGCGACCACGCCGTCGCCCGGCACCGCCGCGTCCACGACCGCACCGGCCAATTCCGCCGCCGCCGCGCCGGCCGCGGCTTCGACCCAGGTCACCGTCACCACCGACACGCTCAAGCTGGTCATCGACGGCAGCAAGGTGCTGCGCGCGCAGCTGCTGCAGTACCCGCAGAGCCGCGATCCCGGCGCGCCGCCGGTGGAACTGTTCAACCAGAACCCCGCCCAGCTCTACACCGCCGGCCTGGCCTGGACCAGCCAGGGCAGCGCCGCGCCGGGCCCGGGCGCGGTGTTCCGCCCCGAGCAGCCGCAGCGTGACTACGTGTTGGCCAGCGGCCAGGACAGCTTGCGCATTCCCTTCGTCTGGGAAGGCAACGGCGTGCGCATCGTGCGCACCTTCACCATCACCCGCGGCTCTTACTTGATCGGCGTCTCCGACCAGGTCACCAACACCGGCAGCGCGCCGTGGACGGCGGTGATCTATCGCCAGCTCGAGCGCACGCCGCCGCCGCCGGTCAAGGGCGGCATCACCAACCCGCACGCCTTCAGCCTGGTCGGCGCCGCCTGGCGCACCGCCAGCGGGGCCTACGAGCGCCGCAAGTTCGGCGACGACTACCTGGAAGACGGCAAGCTCAACCAGGACATGAAGGGCGGCTGGATCGCGATGCTGGAGCATCACTTCCTCAGCGCCTGGGTGCCCGATCCGCAGCAGCCGGCGCTGGTGTCGCTGGATGAGCGCACCGTCGGCGGCGTGCGCCGCTACCTGGTCAGCGAGACCGGCCCCAGCCTGACCGTGGCGCCGGGCCAGACCGGCACCACCGATGCGCGGCTGTGGGTCGGCCCGAAGCTGGTCAAGGCGATCAAGGCCTCCGGCATCCCCGGCCTAGACAGCGCGGTGGACTACAGCCGCTTCGCGCCGCTGGCGGTGATCGGCTCGGGCCTGTTCTGGATCCTGAGCCATCTGCACGATCTGCTCGGCAACTGGGGCTGGTCGATCATCGGCCTGGTGGTGGTGGTCAAGCTGGTGCTGTTCCCGCTGTCCTCGGCCCAGTACAAGTCGATGGCCAAGATGCGCAAGTTCCAGCCGCGCATGCAGCAGCTCAAGGAGCGCTACGGCGAGGATCGGGCCAAGCTGCAGCAGGCCATGATGGAGCTGTACAAGAAGGAGAAGATCAACCCGATGGGCGGCTGTCTGCCGATCCTGGTGCAGATGCCGATCTTCCTGTGCCTGTACTGGGTGCTCAACGAGTCGGTCGAGCTGCGCCAGGCTCCGTGGATCCTGTGGATCCACGACCTCACCGCGCGCGATCCCTACTTCATCCTGCCGGTGCTCAACGTGCTGGTGATGTGGCTGACGCAGAAGCTCTCGCCGACCACGGGCATGGACCCGACCCAGGCCAAGATGATGCAGTTCATGCCGCTGATCTTCGGCGCGACCATGGCCTTCTTCCCCTCTGGCCTGGTGCTGTACTGGGTGACCAACGGCAGCCTGGGCCTGCTGCAGCAGTGGTGGATGGGCCGCGTCCACGGCCAGCCCTCGCTGGGCAAGCCGGAAAGCGACAAGCCGGACAAGACGGTCCGCAAGTAAGTCGCTCGACGCTTCACCACAAAAGCCCGCCGTCTTCGGCGGGCTTTTGTTTTGTCTCTCTCACGGTGATGGATCGCGGCGTGCGGGCGTTGCGGCTTCGGATGGGCAGGGGCGACTCGCGTCAAGTCACAACGCTTCGGTTTGCGCGGTCGTTCAAGCCTCTCCCTCCCAACCAACGCGATCAGCAACGGGAAGGCATCGACTTGAGGCCCCCTCCCTTGCGCGCAGCGCAGGGGAGGGATGGGGAGGGGTCGGGGCTTTACCGGGCAACCCACCGAAGCAAGAGCAACAGCACCCCACCCCGGCCCTCCCCTTCGCCTTCGGCGAAAGGGAGGGGGCAGAGCGCTTGCTCGACGCCTTCGGGTCGGAAGGAGCCCTGGTCTATCCGCCGCGAAAGCCTCGACCCTGGCGGATGTGTGGAGAGCGGGCCAGGAATTGCGGACCGAGCCGAGGAGCCGCGCCCGGCCGGGTCGAGGCTGCTCGGCGAAGTCCGCTCTACACCACCGCGCTCATGTCATCAACACGCGTGCCCTCCGCACTCCGGCGATGCCTTTTTTGTTTTTGCGCGGCGGCACGGGCACGATGCCGGGCGCCGCACTGTCCTCATCGAATCCGCACGCCATGCACGCATCGCTCCCGCACATCGACACCATCGCCGCCGTGGCCACTGCGGCGGGCGCGGGCGGGGTGGGCATCGTGCGCCTGTCGGGCCCGCGTGCGAGGCAGATCGCCCAGGCGATGGGCGCGGGCGAGTTGGCGCCGCGGCAGGCGCGCTACGCGCGCTTCGTCGATGGCGCGGGCGAGGTGATCGACGATGGCATCGCGCTGGCCTTCGTCGCGCCGGCCAGCTTCACGGGCGAGGACGTGGTCGAACTGCAGGCGCACGGCAGTCCGGTGGTGCTGCGTGCGCTGGTGGCGCGCGCCTGCGCGCTGGGTGCGCGCCAGGCGCGGCCGGGCGAGTTCTCCGAACGCGCCTTCCTCAACGGCAAGCTCGACCTGGCCCAGGCCGAGGCGGTGGCCGATCTGATCGCCGCCGGCGACGCGCGCGCGGCGCGTGCGGCGCGGCGTTCGCTCGATGGCGCGTTCTCGCGCCGCGTCGAAGCGCTGGCCGAGCAGCTGCTGCGGCTGCGGGTCCACGTGGAGGCGGCGATCGACTTCGCCGACGAGCCGCTGGAGACCCTGGGCGGCGCGGCCGTGCATACCGGCGTGCAGGCGCTGCTGGCCGATCTCGAACAGCTGCTGGACGAAGCCCAGCGCGGTCGCCGGCTGCGCGATGGCCTGCACGTGGTGATCGTCGGGCCGCCCAACGCCGGCAAGAGCTCGCTGCTCAACGCCCTGGCCGGGCGCGAACGCGCCATCGTCACCGACACCGCCGGCACCACGCGCGACACGCTGCACGAAGTGATCCGCATCGACGGCGTCGAACTGACCCTGGTCGACACCGCCGGTCTGCGTGAGGGCGGCGATGCGATCGAACGCGAGGGCATGCGCCGCGCCGGCGACGAACTGCGCCGCGCCGATGTGGCGCTGGTGATGCTCGACGCGCGCGATCCGCAGGCCGGCCGCGCCGCGGTGGCCGATGTGCTGGATCCGGCCACGCCCAAACTGTGGCTGCACAACAAGCTCGACCTGTTGCCCGACGCGCCGCGCCTGGAGCAGGACGCGCTGGCGCTGTCCACGCGCACCGGCGCTGGTCTCGACGCGTTGGTCGCGCGTCTGCAGGCCCTGGCGCTTGGCCAGGCCGGCGCCGCAGTGGAAGGCGAATTCTCGGCGCGTGCCCGCCACGTGCAGGCGCTGGAAGACGCGCGCGAGCACGCGACGCTGGCAAAACGCGAGCTCGATCACGAATCCTTGGCGCTGGCCGCCGAAGAACTGCGCCTGGCCCACGACGCGCTGGGCGAGATCACCGGCAGGATCTCGCCCGACGCCTTGCTGGGCCGGATCTTTTCCACGTTCTGCATCGGCAAGTGACCCGCCCGGGCAGTTGACAACCGCGGCGCTTGACGCGAGTTTCGCCACTTGGTCTGCGCCATGCGGACCCTTCAGGGGAACCATCGATGTCCAAGCTCACACCGACCGCCCTGCGGCCCGTGGCCGCCGTTGCGCTGCTGGGACTGCTCGCCGCCTGCTCGCAGCAGCCTGCTTCCACGCCGGCCGCCAGCACGCCGCCGCCGGCCGACCCGCAGAGCGCCGCGCAGGCCATCGCCGCCGATGCCGCGCCCAAGGGCGCGGTGGCGGCCAGCGTGCAGGCCATGAGCACCGACGATCTGCGCGCCGCCGCCACGCGTGCGATCGGCCAGAACCGTCTGTACGCACCGGCTGGCGACAATGCGGTGGAGTACTACCTGGCCCTGCGCGACAAGCAGCCCGACGATCCGGCGGTGACCAGTGCGCTGACCGACTTCATGCCCTACACGGTGATCGCCGCCGAGCAGAGCATCGGCCGCAAGGACTTCGACGAGGCCCGGCGCCTGCAGGCGCTGATCCGCAAGGCCGATCCGAACGCGCCGTCCCTGCCACGCCTGGCGGCGGCCACCGAGGCCGGCGAGAAGCTGCTGGCCCAGCAGAGCAGCGACGAGGTGGCCAAGGCCAAGGCCGCCGCCGAGGCCAAGACCAGGGAGGCCCAGCGCCTGGCCGAACAGGCCGCCCAGCAGAAGCAGGCAGCGCAGGCGCCGGCCGCCCAGCCGCGCGCCGCGCGCGAGGACAACACCCGCGATGCGCCGGCCGCACCGGCGTCCGCGCCGGCGCCGCGCCCGCAGGCCGCCGCCGAACGTCCGGCCCCGGTTGCGGCAGCGCCCGCCGAGCCATCGGGATCGCCCTCGTCCGCGTCGGCCGCCTCCAGCGGCGAGCGGCGCCTGCTCAGTGCGCCGCCGCCGCGCTATCCGATGGATGCGCTGCGCGCCGGCACCAGCGGCCAGGTGGTGGTGGAGATCACCATCGGCGGCGATGGCGATGTCAGCAACGTGCGCGTGGTCCAGGCCACGCCGCCGCGCGTGTTCGATCGCGCCGCGCTGACCGCGGTCAAGCGCTGGAAGTTCGAGCCCACCGGTGCCACCAGCACCACGCGCCGCACGATCGCCTTCAACCCGGGCTGAGCGCGCCCGGCAACGCAAGAAGAAGGGCCGGCATTGCCGGCCCTTGTTCGTTGCGGGCGATGCAGGCTCAGCCGGAGATCGCCAGCTGCTCGCCGCGGTAGCGGCGCACCGCCAGGAACCACATCAGCCCGGCCAGGGCGAAGCTGGCGCCCAGATAGATGCCCCACTGCGCCGGCGAGACGACCTCGCCACGCACGACCTTCAGGATCAGCTGGTTCTGCGCCAGGAACGGCACGGCGAACTGCCACAGCTGGGTCTTGACCGGGTTCACCATCAGCACGATCGAGGGCAGCATCGGCAGCAGCATCAGCCAGCTCATGTGGCTCTGCGCTTCCTTCATGCTCTTGGCCGTGGCCGACAGGTAGGTCAGCAGCGTGGTGCCGATGAACACCATCGGCATCAGGATCAGCAGCAGCAGCGCGATGGTGGAAAAACTCACCGCCATCTGCCGGCCGACCGTGGGCGAGATCACCGCGGTGAGCTTGAACATCAGCAAGGTCAGCGCCAGCGACAGCAGTGCCACCGCGCAGGCCGCGGCGACCTTGCCGCTGACCACCGCGCCGCGCGGGGCGGGCGTGGCCAGCAGCGGCTCCAGCGACTGGCGTTCGCGCTCGCCGGCGGTGCCGTCCATGATCAGGTAGGCACCGCCGATGAAGGCGCTGAGGATCAGCAGATACGGCAGCAGCACGCCCACCAGCCGGCCGCGCTTGGCTTCCTCGGAGGCCATGTCGGTGTCGCTGATCTGCAGCGGCGCGGCGGCCGCAGGGCTGACGCCGCGCGCGAGCAGGCGCAGCGCGCCGACCTGGCTGTTGTAGGCGCGCAGCAAGGCCTGCACGCGCTTGACCGGCACCTCGGCGTTCTGCCGGGTCGAATCGCTCAGGACCTCCACCGGCGCCGGTTGGCTCTTGCGCCACTTCTCACCGTAGTCATCGCCGATGCGCAGGATCACGTCGGCCTTCTGCTCGGCGATGGCCGCGGCAACATCGGCCGGGGGATCGACGATGGTGACGTTCTGGCCTTCCAGCCAGGCGATCAGGTTGGGCGCGTGCTGCTTGCCGATCACCGGCAGCTCCAGCGGCTTGTCGGTCAGGTCGCGGATGCGGTTCTCGGTCAGGGTGAACAGCCCGATCAGCAGCACCGGCACCAGCACCGGACTCAGCAGCAGCGAGAGCGCCACGGTGCGGCGATCGCGGAAGAAGTCGAGCAACTCCTTGCGCATCACCACCCACAGGGTCTTGAGACTGTTCATGCCAGCAGGCCCTCCTCCGAACCGATCGCTTCGACGAAGGCGTCCTCCAGGTTGTCCCGGCCGTACAGCGCGCGCAGTTCATCGGGCGTGCCGGCGGCCACCACCGTGCCCTTGGCGATGATCACGATGCGATCGCACAGCGCGGCCACCTCCTGCATGATGTGGCTGGAGAACACCACGCAGCGACCTTCGCCGCGCAGCTGCTTGAGGAATTCGCGCAGGCCGCGGGTGGTCATCACGTCCAGGCCGTTGGTCGGTTCGTCCAGCACCACGTTGCGCGGGTCGTGCACCAGCGCGCGGGCGATGGCGGTCTTGGTGCGCTGGCCCTGGCTGAAGCCCTCGGTGCGCCGGTCCAGGAAGTCGGTCATGTTCAGCGCGTGCGCCAGGCGCTCGGTGCGCGCGGCGATGGTGGCCTTGTCCAGCCCGTGCAGCGCGCCGAAGTAGGCGATGTTCTCGCGTGCGGTCAGGCGCTTGTACACGCCGCGCGCGTCGGGCAGCACGCCCAGCGCGCGCCGCGCCGCCTGCGGATCGGCCGCCACGTCCACCCCGTCGATCAACACCTGCCCCTGGTCGGGCTGCATCAGCGTGTAGAGCATGCGCAGGGTGGTGGTCTTGCCGGCGCCGTTGGGACCGAGCAGGCCGGTGATCTGGCCGTCGGCGGCGGTGAAGTCCACCCCGCTCACGGCCTTGACCACGGTCTTCTTCGATTGGAACGTCTTGTGGAGATTCTGCAGGGCGATCATGGGTCCCATCCGTAGAAGCCGGTGAAGGGCGGGGTGTCGGTGAGGCGGTCCAGGCATGTGGCGTCGAGCGACTTGGCGTCGGCCTTGTCCAGGAACTGGCCCAGCAGCTGCGGCGTGCAGCCCACGGCGATGACGTTGTGGCCCTGGCCCTTGAGCACCAGGTGGCGCGCGTTGGGCAGCGACTTGGCGACTTCCGCGCCGTAGCGCGGCGGGGTCACCGGATCGAACTGGCCGCTCAGCAGCAGCGCCGGCACATCGGTGGACAGCGGCTTGCGGAAGTTCGCCGCGCGCGTGCCCTTGGGCCACACCGCGCACTGCGCCTTGAGCCCCTCGACGATGGCGTTGCCCAGCAGCGAGCCGTCCTGCCTGGGATCGGGCGCCAGCTCGCTGCCGTCCTCGGCGCAGATCACCGACAGCTGCATGCCCATGGCCATCGAATCGGAGAGCGAGCCGCCGATCAGGCTGGCCGTGGCGGCCAGCGTGTCGTAGCGGCCCTGCGCGGCTTCGGCGAACTGCAGGGGCAGGGTGGCGGTCATCAGCGGCATGTAGGCCGACATGCGCACCAGCCCGGCCACATCGCCGGCGTGCAGGGTTTCCTGGCGCGCCGCGCCGGTGACCGGGTCGCGGAAGTTCACCGTCGGTGATTGCGTGCGCAGGGTCTGCATCAGCGCGTTGAGGCGCTGGCGCGGGTTGCCCAGCTTGTCGGCGCAGGCCTTGTCGTTGGCGCAGCGGGCGAACTGCAGGTCCAGCGCGCTTTCCAGGTTCTGCGCGAACTCGTTGCCCAGCACCAGCGAATTGGGCGCCACGCCGTCGAGCACGATGGCGCGCGTGTGCTGCGGATAGGTGGCCGCGTACTGCTGGGCCACGCGCGTGCCGTAGGACACGCCGACCAAATCGATCTTGGCCGCGCCGATGGCCTGGCGCACCGCATCCAGGTCGGCGATCGCATCGCCGGTGGTGTAGAAGCGCGGGTCGGCCTTCTTCTCCAGCTGCGCCAGGCAGCTGCGCGCATAGGCGCCGGCGGCATCGGGCGTGTCGATGTCCTGCGCCTTGTCCGGCTGCGGGCATTGCAGCGGATTGGAGCCGCCGGTGCCGCGCTGGTCGACCAGGATCACGTGGCGCTTGGCGTTGACCTTGGCGAAGGCGGTCTGCAGCTGCGGATAGGTATCCAGCGCCGACTGGCCCGGGCCGCCGGCCAGCATGAACACCGGATCGGGCTCGGCCGAGGTGTCGTTCTGCGCCGGCACCCAGCCGATGCGCAGGGCGATCTTGCGTCCGCCCGGCGCGGCGCGGTTCTCCGGCACCTGCAGCGTGGCGCACTGGGCCTCCACCGAGGCGGGCATCAGCGGCGCGCTGAGCGTGCAGGGCTTGAACTCCAGCGTGCCCAGCGTGCGCGCCTGCGCCGCCGGGACACTGGCCGCCAGCAGCAGGGCTGGCCACCACCATCGTTGTTGCATGGGACTCTCCTTGGAAGGCATCCGTGGTCCGGATGTGGATGCTGACATGACGCGCGGCGTCGGCTGATGTGACCGGGTGCGGCGCCGCTTACGGTTCGAACAGGAAGATCGCCTCGATCGGCTCGCCGAACAGCCGGGCGATCTGGAAGGCCAGCGGCAGGCTGGGGTCGTACTTGCCGGTCTCGATCGAGTTGATGGTCTGGCGCGACACGCCAAGGCGCTCGCCCAGCACCGCCTGCGACCAGCCGCGCGCCTCGCGCAGTTCGCGCACGCGGCTGTTCACAGGTACTTGCGCAGCTGCCAGGTGTAGACCACCAGCTGCACCACCATCAGCCATACGCCCACCCAGAGCAGGGCGTTGCCGGCGTCGATCCGCACCAGCCCCAGGCGCAGCAGCAGCCAGACGGCGAAATAGCCCTGCGAGACCAGCAGCGCCGCCAGCGCCCAGCTTTCCACCTCCAGCTTGCGCATCAGCTCGTCCAGCTGGCGCAGGCGCAGCACGGTGGCCGCCACGAACAGCCCCATCGCCAGCAGCGGCAGCGCGCCCAGGACCAGCACCTGCAGCGGCGAGGCGGTCTGCGGCACGCCCCAGCGTGCCAGCAGCACCAGCAGCACGTACAGCGCCAGGGCGATGCCGCTGAACCAGCGCACGCGCCGGTCGGCGCAGGCGCCCTGTTCGCGGGCCTCCAGCAGCAGGAAATAGGTGCGGCGGGCACCAGGGATCAGCAACACCAGCAGCAGCACGGCCAGCGCGGTGCCCATGCCCGCCGCCATGCCCAGCAGCGTCTGCCGCCCCTCGGCGCTGAGCGTGGGCAGCAGGCCCGGCACCAGCGCCAGCACCGCCACCGCGGCGGCCAGGGCCGCGATCAGCGGCAGGCGCCAGCGCAGCGAGCGCGGCGGGGGTGTGGTCTGGTCATTCATCGGCGTGCCCGGCCTGTGGCGGGAGTCGGCGCGCCTGGCGCGGTCGTGCAACGGAAGCGGTGTCCATGCGAAGCGCGATGTCAAGGAAGGTTGACACCATCCTGCGCGCGGCAGCGGCGCCGTGTCAAGCACGCTTTACATCGCGGCCGGGCGCTATTTCGAGCTGACGTACTTCTCGCGACGGATCTGCGGGATCGGCAGGCCGTGGGCCTTCAGCGCCTCGAAGCAGGCGTCGACCATGTCCGGGTTGCCGCACAGGTAGGCGATGTCGCGGGCCGGGTCGGGCGCGATGCCCGGCAGGGCCTGCTGCACATAGCCGTGGTGCGCGCCGTCCTGCTGCTCGCGCGAGAGGCAGGGCAGGTAGGAGAAGCCCGGGTGCGCGGCGGCGAAGGCGGCGAACTCGTCGTGGTAGAGCAGCTCGCCCAGGGTGCGCGCGCCCTGCAGCAGCACCACCTCGACGCCGCGCCCGGCCATGGCCGCGGCCAGCGCCGGCAGCATGGCCCGGTACGGCGTGACGCCGGTGCCGGTGGCGATCAGCACATAGCGCGCGTTGGCATCGCCCGGCTGCAGGGTGAAACGGCCGAACGGCCCGCTGGCCTGCACCACCTGGCCTGGCGTCAGCGCCTCGAACAGCGCCGTGGCCGCTCCGCCCGGCACATAGCTCACCGCCATCTCCACCGTGCCGTCGGCCGCCGCGCCGGGCGTGCGCACGTTGGCCAGCGAATAGCTGCGCCGCGCCGCGCTGCCGTCGGCCATGGTGAAGTGCACCTGGATGAACTGCCCGGGGATGAAATCCAGCGCGGCCTGGTCGGCGCGGCGGAACACGTAATGGCCCACGCTCGGGGCCAGCATGCGGCGGGCGATGAATTCCAGCGGAAACTGCGCGATGGCCAAGGCGTTGGAACGGTGTGATGCCCGGGCTGCCGGGGCGGGGCACCTATAATAGGGCTCTGTCTGTCATGCGGGCTCAACGCCCGCGCCAAGGCCTTCCATGACCTCGCTCTCCCCTGTCGCCGGTCCCGTGCCGGCGCTGTCCATCGTCGATCTGAAAAAGCGCTACGACAACGGCGTCGAAGCGCTCAAGGGCGTGTCGCTGAGCGTGGAGCCCGGCGATTTCTTCGCCCTGCTCGGGCCCAACGGCGCCGGCAAGTCCACGCTGATCGGCATCATCTCCTCGCTGGTCAACAAGACCTCCGGGCAGGTGCAGGTGTTCGGCACCGACCTGGTCGCGCACCGCGACGCGGCCATGCGCCTGATCGGCCTGGTGCCGCAGGAGATCAACTTCAACCTGTTCGAGAAGCCCTTCGACATCCTGGTCAACTACGCCGGCTTCTACGGCATCCCGCGCGATGAGGCCGTTCCGCGCGCCGAGGAGGAGCTCAAGCGCGCGCAGCTGTGGGACAAGGCCTTCCTGATGAGCCGCACGCTCTCCGGCGGCATGAAGCGGCGGCTGATGATCGCCCGCGCCATGATGACCCGCCCGCGCCTGCTGATCCTGGACGAACCCACCGCCGGGGTGGACATCGAGATCCGCCGCGGCATGTGGAAGACGCTGCGCGAGATCAACGCCGCCGGCACCACGATCATCCTCACCACCCATTACCTGGAGGAAGCCGAGAGCCTGTGCCGCAACCTGGCGATCATCAACCACGGCCGCATCGTCCAGCAGGGCCCGATGCGCGCGCTGCTGGCGCAGCTGGACGTGGAGGGCTTCCTGCTGGACATCGACGGCGAGCTGCCCGCGCAGCTGCCGGTGATCGAGGGCGCCACGCTGCTGGCCGCCGACCCGCATACGCTGGACCTGGACATGCCGCGGCAGATGGAACTCAACCGCGTGTTCGACGCGCTCGATGAGGCCGGCATCCGCGTGCGCTCGATGCGCACCAAGTCCAACCGGCTCGAAGAGCTGTTCGTTCGCATGACCGCTGCGCCCGCCGCCGCGCAGGAGACCTCCGCATGAGCAGCACCCCGACCCTGGTGTCGACCACCAGCAACGCCCGCCGCAACCTGACCGCGCTGTGGACCATCACCCGCCGCGAGATCGCCCGCATCCTGCGCATCTGGGGCCAGACCCTGGTGCCGCCGGCGATCACGATGACGCTGTACTTCCTGATCTTCGGCGGCCTGATCGGCTCGAAGATCGGCGACATGGGCGGCTTCTCCTACATGCAGTTCATCGTGCCGGGCCTGGTGATGATGAGCGTGATCCAGAACAGCTACGGCAACATCTCCTCCAGCTTCTTCGGCGCCAAGTTCGGGCGCCATGTCGAGGAGCTGCTGGTCAGCCCGATGCCCAACTGGGTGATCCTGCTGGGCTACGTGGCCGGTGCGGTGCTGCGCGGGCTGATGGTCGGCGCCATCGTGCTGGCGATCGCGATGTTCTTCACCCCGGTGCGCGTGCCGCATCCGCTGGTGACGCTGAGCACGGTACTGCTGGGCGCGACCATCTTCTCGCTGGCCGGCTTCGTCAACGCGGCCTATGCCAAGAAGTTCGACGACATCGCCATCGTGCCGACCTTCATCCTGACCCCGCTGACCTATCTGGGCGGCGTGTTCTATTCGGTCAAGCTGCTGCCGGGCTGGGCCGAGGCGGCCACGCACCTCAACCCGATCTTCTACATGGTCAACGCCTTCCGCTACGGCCTGCTGGGCAGCTCGGACGTGCCGCTGTGGGTGGCCTATGCGCTGATGCTGGGCTTCGTCGTCGCCCTGGCCGCGCTGGGCCTCTACCTGCTCAAGCGCGGCGTGGGGCTGCGCAGCTGAGGATTGGCGATGACACTGCGGATCGGCATTTATGCGTTTGACGACGTCGAAGTCCTGGATCTGGCCGGGCCCTACGAGGTGTTCACCACCGCCGCACGCCTCCAGGCGCGTGGCCACGACGCCACCCCGCGCCTTGAAGTGGTGCTGATCGCCAGCACGTCCGGGCCGGTGCGCAGCCGGCCGGGAATGGCGCTGATCGCGCCGCATGCCTTGCGCGATGCTCCGCCTCTGGATGTGCTGCTGGTGCCCGGAGGTGTGGTCGAGGCCGAGCTGGATCGGTCCGAGGTGCTGGACTGGATCGCCGCGACTTCCGCACACGCGCGCATCGTCGCCTCGGTCTGCACCGGCGCCTTCCTGCTGGCCGCGGCCGGCCTGCTGGAAGGGCGCGAGGCGACCACGCACTGGGAAGACCTGGACGAGCTGCGCGCGCGCTTCCCCCGCGTCCTGGTGCGCGATGACGCACGCTGGATCGATACCGGCCACATTGTCACCTCGGCTGGTATTTCGGCCGGCATCGACATGAGTCTGCACCTGGTGCGCAGACTGTGCGGCGAGGAGCTCGCGCAGGCGACCGCGCGGCAGATGGACTATGCGTGGCAGGACAGCGGTGTTTCCCACCGGGAGTCCGCGCGCGCATCCTGATTCCCGGCGCTGGCGGCATGGGGGACCCGCGTCCTCGACGCACGCCCGGCCGGTGCGGCGGTCCACCGCGGCGCACTACACTTGCCGGCCATCCCCAGGCGAAGGAGTGCGACATGAGGCAGGTGGTCATGACCGTGGCGGTGCTGAGCGGCGCGTTGGCGCTGGTAGCGTGCAAGCCGCAGCCGCAGCCGCCCTCGGCGCAGGACGCCGCCGCGCCCGCGGCGAGCGCACCCGCCGATTCGGCGCCCGCCGCGGCCAAGGACACCGCGCCGGCCGTGGCCAAGGGCTTCGATCCGGCCAGCCTGCCGGTGTCGAGCGTGGCGCTGGGCGACTTCCCCTATCTCAAGCTGCCCGATGGCTACGTGCCGACCAACAAGGCGGAGCTGGCCGAGTTCGACCAGGTGCCGCTGTGGACGGGCGACCGGCTCGAGCCGGTGGAAGGCAGGATCTGGTGGACCAACGTCAGCGCGGTCCAGGACAAGACGTTCTCGCAGCTGGAGCTGACCCGTAACATCGAGGCCGCGGTGGCGGCCATGGGCGGCCGCAAGATCTTCGACGGCCAGATCCCCACCGCGGCCCTCGACCAGCTCAAGACCTGGCGCGGCGATCCGGCCTCACGCTTCGTCGATGGCCTGGGCGACATCTACAACAACCCGGCGCAGGTGTTCGTGGTCCATCGCGCCGACCGCGACATCTGGATCCACCTGTGCAGCTATCAGTTCGGCGCCGGGCTGCTGATCGCCGAGACCAAGCCGCTGCAGATCACCGCCGGCCTGCTGCCGGCCAGCGCGCTGAAGGCGCAAATCGACAAGGCCGGCAAGGTCGCGCTGCACGTCAACTTCGCCACCGACAAGACCGAGATCCTGCCCGACTCGCAGCCGCAGATCGCCCAGGTCGTGCAGCTGCTCAAGGACGATCCGGCGCTGAAGCTGGCCGTCAACGGCTACACCGACAACACCGGCGAGGCGGCGCACAACAAGGCGCTGTCCGAAGGCCGGGCCAAGGCGGTGGTGGCCGCGCTGACCGCGCAGGGCGTGGAGGCCGCGCGCCTGTCAGCCGCCGGCTTCGGCCAGGCCGACCCGGTGGCCGACAACAGCAGCGAAGACGGCAAGGCCAGCAACCGCCGGGTCGAGCTGGTCAAGCAGTGACCGCAACGTCCGCCTGCGCCGCCTTCGGCGCAGGCGCGCGCGATGGCGCAGCACGCGCCTGCGTGCTTACATGCCTGCCGTTGACCGAGTAAGAGGCAAGGCATGCGCATCCTGGTATTGGGGGCCGGCGGCACCGGCGGCTATTTCGGCGGTCGCCTGGCGCAGGCGGGGGTCGATGTGACCTTCCTGGTGCGCCCGGCGCGCGCCGAGCAGCTGGCCCGCGACGGGCTGGTGATCGAGAGCCCGCTGGGCGACGCGCACCTGGCCGTGGCCTGCGTCACCGCCGAAGCGCTGCCGGCACTGGCGGCGCAGCGGCCCTTCGACTTGGTGCTGCTGAGCTGCAAGGCCTACGACCTGGACAGCTCGCTCGACGCCATCGCCCCGGCGGTCGCGCCCGGACACGACCGTGCTGCCGATCCTCAACGGCCTGCTGCACTACGCGGCCCTGGATGCGCGCTTCGGCGCGGACAGGGTGCTGGGCGGGCTCTGCTTCATCAGTGCGATGAAGGGCGATCGGGGCCAGATCGTGCACCTGGGCAAGGCGGCCTCGATCACCTTCGGCGAGCGTGACGGCAGCGGCGACACACCGCGCGTGCAGGCCCTGGCCGCGGTGCTGGCGCAGGCCGGGGTGCAGTACGAGGCGCGCAGCGACATCGCCGTGGCGCAGTGGACCAAGTACAGCTTCCTCACCGCGCTGGCGGGGGCGACCTGCCTGATGCGCGGTAGCGTCGGTGCGATCGTGGCCTGCGAGGGCGGGCGCGACTTCATGACTGGCCTGTACCGCGAGTGCCTGGACGTGGCCGCCGCGGCGGGCGCCAAGGTGCCCGAGACCGCGCAGGCCTCGATGCTGGAGGTGCTCACCCAGCCCGGCTCGTCGCTGACCGCCTCGATGCTGCGCGACCTGCAGGCCGGCCAGCGCGTGGAAGCCGCGCACATCGTCGGCGACATGGCCCATCGCGCCGCCCACTTCGGCCTGCGCGTGCCGCGCCTGGACACGGCCTGGATCCACCTGCAGGTCTACGCCGCGCAGCTCACCTGACTCCTTCGCGCCGCCGCCACGCGCCGCTGCCGATGCTGCGCGGCGTTGCGTCCTAGGGGAGCGGTGTCGATGAAGGGCTTGTCCGGGTTGTTCAAGGCCGGCCACGTGCTGGTGATCTTCATGTTCGTGCTGTGCGGCGTGGCCCTGCTGTGGCTGGCCGCGCAGGAGCTGTGGCACGGCCTGGTCCAGGCGCCGGCCGGGGCGGACATGCGCGCGCGCTTCAACACCGTGCTCGAGTGCGTGGGCCTGCTGACCATCGCGCTGGTGTCGATCGAGCTGGGCCAGACGATCTTCGAGGAAGAGGTGCTGCGCGACGTCAAGGTCAGCGGGCCCACGCGCGTGCGCCGCTACCTGTCGCGCTTCCTGGTGGTGGTGGTGATCGCGCTGTCGATCGAGACGCTGGTGTCGGTGTTCGAGATGGCGCACGAGGCGCCCAGCCAGCTGCCCTATGCGGCGTCCATCGGCGCCACCGCCGCGCTGCTGCTGGTGTCCTGGGGCGTGTTCGTGCGCTTCAACCGCGCCGCCGAGGAGCTGGAGCCCGAGGCGATGGCCGATGCCAAGCGCGAGGACGACAAGGTCGCGTCCTAGAGCGCTTGGCCAGGCAGGCCGAAGAACGCGCGCGCCGTCGCGGTGGTGGCCTGGGCGATGCGGTCCGCGTCCTCGCCGCGGTCGCGCGCCAGTTCCTCGGCGATGTGCGGCAGGAAGGCCGGCTCGTTGCGCCGGTCCTTCGGCAGCGGCCTGAGCGTGCGCGGCAGCAGATAGGGCGCGTCGGTCTCGATCATCAGCCGCTGCGCCGGG
Source organism: Pseudoxanthomonas sp. SORGH_AS_0997 (assembly GCF_031453535.1). NCBI lineage: Bacteria > Pseudomonadati > Pseudomonadota > Gammaproteobacteria > Lysobacterales > Lysobacteraceae > Pseudoxanthomonas > Pseudoxanthomonas sp. SORGH_AS_0997. The sequence goes on along the minus strand of NZ_JAVIZI010000001.1, from coordinate 3,361,523 downwards.
ATGCTGGGGACCAGCTCGCGCAGGTGCGCGCCGCGGCGCTCGTCGCACAGCCAGCCGGTGATGCCGATATGCCAGTCCTGGTCGAGGTAGTCGAACAGCTCCTCGCGCGTGCCGGTGAAGCAATGCACCACCGCCGCCGGCAGCCGGCCGTCGAACTGCTTCATGATCGCCATGAAGTCCGCATGCGCATCGCGCTGGTGCAGGAACAGCGGCTTGCCGGTATCCACAGCGGTCTGTAGCTGGCGCTCGAACGCGCGCCGCTGCGCCGGGCGCGGCGAGAAGTCGCGGTTGTAGTCCAGCCCGCATTCGCCCACGGCCACCACTTCCGGCTGCGCGAGCAGGGCGCGCATCTCGGCATCGCATTCCTCCGTGTATTCGACCGCGTGGTGCGGATGCACGCCGGCGGTGGCGAACAGCACGCCCGGATGCGCGCGCGCCAGGTCCAGCGCCTTGGGCGAATGCTCGCGGCTGGCGCCGGTGATCACCAGCTGGGCCACACCGGCTGCGCGCGCGCGCTGCAGCACCGCGTCGCGGTCGCGGTCGAAGGACTCGTGGGTGAGGTTGGCACCGATGTCGATGAGCTGCATGGAGCGTGGCGCACGAACGTGGGGGCGGCCATTGTAGGGCGTGGCCGACGCGCGCCTTATCCTGTGCGCGATGTCCGCACCTTCCTTCCCCATCGCTTCGCTGCTGCCGCAGATCACCGCGTCGCTGGCCGACCATCCGCGCCTGGTGCTCGAGGCCCCGCCCGGCGCCGGCAAGACCACCCAGGTGCCGCTGGCCCTGCTCGACGCGCCGTGGCTGGAAGGCCGCAGGATCGTGATGCTCGAACCGCGCCGCGTGGCCGCACGCGCCGCCGCCGGCTTCATGGCCCGGCAGCTGGGCGAGGCGGTGGGCGAGACCGTCGGCTACCGCATCCGTTTCGAGAACAAGGTCGGCCCGCGCACGCGGATCGAGGTCGTGACCGAAGGCATCCTCACCCGCATGCTGCAGGACGACCCGCTGCTGGAAGGCGTCGGCGCGCTGCTGTTCGACGAATTCCACGAACGCCACCTGGCCGGCGACCTCGGTCTGGCCCTGGCGCTGGACGTGCAGGCCGGCCTGCGTGAAGACCTGCGCATCGTGGTGATGTCAGCGACGCTGGATGGCGAGCGCCTGTCGCAGTGGCTGGACGCGCCGCGCCTGACCAGCGCCGGCCGCAGCTTCCCGGTGGCGGTGTCGCATTTCCCCGCGCGCCGCGACGAGGCGCTGGAGTCGCAGGTGCGCCGCGCGATCGAACAGGCGCTGGCCGAGCAGCCCGGCGACCTGCTGGTGTTCCTGCCCGGCCAGCGCGAGATCGGCAAGGTCGAAGCCGCGCTGGGCCACAGCCCGGCGCTGCGCCAGGCGCGCGTGCTGGCCCTGCATGGCGAGCTGCCGGTCGAGCGCCAGTCCGAGGTGCTGCAGCCCGATCCCGACGGTCGCCGCCGCGTGGTGCTGGCCACCAACGTGGCCGAGTCGTCGGTGACCCTGCCCGGCGTGCGCGTGGTGATCGACAGCGGCCTGGCGCGCGAACCGCGCTTCGACCCCAACAGCGGCTTCTCGCGGCTGGATGTGGTGAGCATCGCCCAGGCCTCGGCCGACCAGCGCGCCGGCCGCGCCGGGCGCGTCGCCGAGGGCGTCGCCTGGCGGCTGTGGCCGGCCTCGCAGCGGCTCGAACCGCAGCGCCGCCCCGAGCTGGCCCAGGTCGAGCTGGCCGCGCTGGCGCTGGAGCTGGCCGCCTGGGGCAGCGACGCGCTGCGCTTCCCCGATCCACCGCCGGCCGGCGCGCTGGCCGCCGCGCGCGACCTGCTGCGCAAGCTCGGCGCGCTGGGCCAGGCCGGCACCATCACCGAGACCGGGCGGCGGATGCTGCGCCTAGGCACGCATCCGCGCCTGGCCGCGATGCTGCTGGCCGCGCCGGCCGGACCGCTGCGCGCCGTGGCCTGCGACCTGGCCGCCCTGATCGAGGCGCGCGATCCGCTACGCCAGGCCGGCGATGGCCTGGCCGCGCGCTGGCGCGCCCTGGCGGCGTTCCGCAACGGGCGCGTGCCAGGCGATGCGCACCGCGGCGGCCTGGCGGCCATCGAGGCCGCCGCGCGTCAGTGGCGCCGCCGCGTGCGCGAGGACGCCAGCGCCCCGACCGAGCTGGACGCGCACGTGCTCGGCGATCTGCTCATCCACGCCTTCCCCGACCGCATCGGCTTCCGCCACCCGACCGATCCGCTGCGCTACGCGCTGAGCAACGGCCGCACCGCGCGCCTGTTCGACGACAGCAGCCTGCGCGGCGAGCCGTGGATCGTGGCCAGCGAGCTGCGCTTCGAGGCGCGCGACGGCCTGATCCTGCGCGGCGCGCCGGTGGACGAGGCCGCGCTGCGCCAGGCCTTCGCCGAGCGCTTCTCCACCGGCGACCACGTGCGCTGGGACGCGGATCGGCGCGCGCTGGTGGCTCAGCGCGAGACGCGCTTCGACGCCATCGTGCTGGACGCGCGCCCGGCCGGCCGCGTCGACCCGGCGCAGGCGGCCGGCGCGCTGACCGAGGCGGTGCGCGAGCTCGGCCTGGACGCGCTGCCGTGGACGCCGGGCCTGCGCCAATGGCAGGCGCGCGTGCAGAGCCTGCGCGCCTGGATGCCCGAGCTGGCGCTGCCCGACCGCTCCGATGCGGCGCTGCTGGCCACGCTGGACCACTGGCTCAAGCCCGCCTTCGCCGGCAAGACGCGCCTGGACGCGCTGGACGAGGCCACGCTGGGCGAGGCGCTCAAGTCCGGCCTGGACTGGTCCCTGCGCCAGCGCATCGACGCCCTGGCGCCCACCCGCATCGCCGTGCCCTCCGGCCTGGAGCGGCCCATCGACTACGGCCTGGAGCACGACGGCAGCCCGCGCGCGCCGGTGCTTGCGGTCAAGCTGCAGGAGCTGTTCGGCCTGGGCGATACCCCGCGCATCGCCGACGGGCGCGTGCCGCTGACCCTGCAACTGCTCTCGCCGGGCGGCAAGCCGCTGCAGGTCACCCAGGACCTGCGCAGCTTCTGGGCCAACACCTATGCCGAGGTGCGCAAGGAAATGAAGGGCCGCTATCCCCGCCATCCCTGGCCCGACGACCCCTGGAGCGCCACCGCCACCCACCGCGCCAAGCCGCGCGGCACCTGAGCCCCTTCTTCTTGCGTTCGCGCCCACCTGTAGAGCGGAGCTTGCTCCGCTGGGGCTTTCCCCACGAACCGAACGAAGAGCAGCGGAGCAAGCTCCGCTCTACAGGCAGGCCGCTGCGAGATTTGTGGAGACGGTTGCTCCTACCCAAGAGCCAATCTCAGGTGAATCCCGGCATTCAGCTTGCGGCAGGCCTCGCGGCGCGGCGCACACAAGCCTTCCACACCGTGGCCGGGACACTGGCCGCCTGTCATCACCCAAGGGGGTCCCCCATGAGCAAGTTCTCCGACATCAGCGATCGCGCCCTGGAAACCGCCCTGGATCTGGTCCACCAGGCAGGCGACGGCCTGCGTCATGCCGGCAGCAGCGCGCGCGACCTGTTGCCCTCGCGCAGCTCCAAGGCCGCCAAGCTGTTCAAGAGCAGCGCCGCGCTGGGCGCGGTGCGCACCGGCGGCAAGGTCGCCGGCAACTTCGTCAAGCGCAATCCGGTGGCCGTGGGCGCCGCCGCGGCGGTGGGCGTGGGCCTGATCGGCTATGCCGTCTATCGCAAGTACAAGGAAAAGCAGGGCCAGCCGCTCAACGGCAGCGCCCGGCGTCTGGAGCCTGCGACCACCCGCGGCAATGCCGGCGTGCGTTCGCGCTCGACCCGCTACAGCCGCGTGGCGCCGAAGGCGACCCCGGCCAAGGACTAAAGGTTTCACGCTGAGTCCTCGGCCGTCGCGCCGCAACGGCGGTAGCGGCGGCCGAGCCAGCTTCTCACCGACACCCGGCCCTTCGCCGGGTGTTCGCGTTCTGGGCGTTGGCTGCTTCAGCCCTGCACGACGCGCCATTGCCCCGGCTGCAGGCCATCCAGCGTGATGCCGCCCATCGCCACGCGCACCAGCCGCAAGGTGGGCAGCCCCACCGCCGCGGTCATGCGCCGCACCTGCCGGTTGCGGCCCTCGCGCAGGGTCAGGGCCAGCCACGCATCGGGCACGGTCTTGCGCACCCGCACCGGCGGATCGCGCGGCCACAGCGCCGGCGGCGGATCGAGCAGGGCCGCGCGCGCGGGCAGGGTGGGGCCATCGTTCAACACCACGCCCGTGCTCAGCGCCTGCAGCTGCGCAGGCTGCGGCGTGCCCTCCACCTGCACCCAATAGGTCTTGTCCTGCTTGTGGCGCGGATCGGTCAGCCGATGCGCCAGTGCGCCGTCATCGGTGAGCAGCAGCAGGCCTTCGCTGTCGTAGTCCAGCCGGCCGGCGGCATAGACGTCCTTGGGCAGCCCGAAGCCGGCCAGCGTCGGTCGCGGCGTGGCGCTGCGGTCGGTGAACTGGCACAGCACGTTGAACGGCTTGTTGAAGGCGATCAGCACGGCGAAGCGGCGCGGGGGTGCGGGGGCCGCGCATTATCCCCCGTGCGCAGCCACCCCATCGCGAGGATTGCAGCGCGGGAGCCGTTACCTGCGGAACTCGGTCGGCTTTTCGAGCTGCACGATGGCCTCGTTGAAATCGTCCACGCGCGCGGCCAGCACCGCCTGCGCGTCGTACAGGCCGCGGTTGTAGAAGTAACCGCCGATCTCCTCGGCGAAAAAGTCCAGCAGGAACTCCGCATCGAAGCGGCCGATCTCCTGCCGCAGCTCCTGATCGAAATACAGCTGGATCCGGCGCACGATCGCCGCCTTCTCCTCGGCCTCGAACCGGATCGCGGCCATCGCTCAGGGTTTGATGAAGCGCAGCGTCATGCGATCGCTTTCGCCGATGGCGCGGTACTTGGCATCGTCGGCCGGCGGGTGCTTGTTGGTCGGCGGCAGGGTCCACACGCCACCGGGATAGTCCTTGGTGTCGCGCGGGTTGGCGTTGATCTCGCTCTGCCCCTCCAGCCGGAAGCCGGCCGCGGTGGCCAGCGCGATCACCTGCGCCTGGCCGACATAGCCGCTCTTGTCGTCGTCGGCCACGTCGGCCTTGGCGCGATGCTCGACCACGCCCAGCGTGCCGCCGGGCTTGAGCACGGCATAGAAGCCCTTGAACATCGCCTCGGCGTTGTCGGCCATGCGCCAGTTGTGCACGTTGCGGAAGGTGAGCACCACATCGGCCGAGCCGGCCGGGCCGAACACCGGGGCGGCCGGCGAATAGCGCACCAGCCTGGCCTTGCCGTAATGCGCCGGATCGGCGTCGAACAGCGCCTGCAGGCTGTCGGCGGCCTTCTGCTGGTAGGCGCGCGAGGATTCGGCCACCGCCGCCGGGTCGACCACCGCGGCGATGTACTGGCCTTCGGCCTGCAGGTAGGGCGCCAGGATCTCCGAGTACCAGCCGTTGCCCGGGGTGATCTCGATCACCGTGTCGTGCGGCTGCACGCCGAAGAAGGTCAGCGTCTGGCCCGGATGGCGGTACTTGTCGCGTTCGACATTGTCCGGCTTGCGCCAGCTGCCATCGACGCTGGCCTTCAGCGCGGGCGCCACGACAGACGGCGGGCTCGCCTGCTGTGCGAGGGCCACCGGCGCCAGCGCGGCGCACAGGGTGAGAACGGCAAGCGATCTGCGCATGAGCACATCCCATCAGCGAAGGTGCGCGCGAGCCTAGCATGTCGTGTGGACGTCACCAGGCGTGGACACGGCGTTAAACGCCCGCGGCCTACCGTGGGGCGTCCTTGTTGTTTCCCCACGTTCAGGACAGGAGTGCCACATGACCATTTCGCAACGTCCGCTCGGCAGGAGCGGCCTCACCGTCGCGCCGCTGGCCTTCGGCGGCAACGTGTTCGGCTGGAGCGTCAAGGACGCGGCCGGGACGGCGAAGCTGCTCGATGCCTTCGTCGACGGCGGCTTCAACCTCATCGACACCGCCGACGTGTATCCGGCCTGGGTGCCGGGCAACCGGGGCGGCGAATCGGAGACGCTGATCGGCCAGTGGCTCAGGTCCAGCGGCAAGCGCGACCAGGTGGTGATCGCCACCAAGGTCGGCAAGTGGGACGAGCTGCCCGGCCTGTCGCCGGACAATATCGAGACCGCGGTGGACCAGTCGCTCAAGCGCCTGGGCGTGGACACCATCGACCTCTACCAGGCGCATGCCGACGACCCCTCGATCCCGCTGGAGGCCACGCTGGGCGCCTTCGCGCGGCTGATCGAGAAGGGCAAGGTGCGCGCGATCGGCGCCTCCAACTACAGCGGCGAGCGCCTGGCCGAGGCGCTTGAGGTGGCGCAGGCCCAGGGTCTGCCGCGCTACGAGACGCTGCAGCCGGAGTACAACCTCTACGACCGGGCCGCTTACGAGCAGACGCTGGAGCCGCTGGCCAAGGCGCAGAGCCTGGGCGTGATCAACTACTACGCGCTGGCATCGGGCTTCCTGACCGGCAAGTACCGCGACCCGGCGGATGCGTCCAAGAGCCCGCGTGGCGAAGCCGCGGTCAGGAAGTATCTCAACGAGCGCGGCCGCCGGATCCTGGCGGCGCTGGACGAAGTGGCCGCCCAGCAGCGCGCCAAGCCCGCGCAGATCGCCCTGGCCTGGCTGATGGCGCGCGACTCGATCACCGCGCCGATCGCCAGCGCCAGCAGCGTCGAGCAGCTGCAGGAGATCCTGCGCGCGGCGCAGCTAACCCTGACCCCGGAGCAGATCCAGGCGCTGGACGAGGCCAGCGCGCCCTGACGCGGGCGTAAACCGTTGCGCGACGTGAAGGTTTGCCGGCACGGCGTCCACCCGCGCATGACGAGGCCGGATGGACATTCCGCAGCGCGTCGCCGCCTTAGCATCGCGGCGCGAGGAGGCCGTCGTGAGCGTTGCGCATCGCGGGTTCATCCAGCCCGGACCGTCCCACGAGTCCGAGGATTTCCTGCCGCTGCCGCCGGGCAGCGGCGAACCGCCGTGTCCGGTCCAGGCCGGTGATCCGCCCGAGCGTCGCGAAGACGAAGGCCCGCCGCAGCTGCATTAGCGTGGGCGCCATCGTCGCTTTCGATCGCGTCGCCGCCTTTTTGTAGAGCGGAGCTTGCTCCGCTGCATTTCGGTTGGAGCATTGGGAGAGCCTCAGCGGAGCAAGCTCCGCTCTACAGGGGCCGCCTTGGGCGGCGGTTGCAGTGCGCTTTCCGGGTTCAGGCGCGCTCTCCCGAACCACTGCCGGCCGCCGCCCGTGACCGTGCGCTCACTCGTGGCTCGACAGAAGGCACCGACCGGGTGCAGCCTTGGCTGTTTGGAGCCCCCGAGGGCTTGGCATCCCCGGGGCATGGCCTAGAATGGCTGTAAACGTTTTCATGGCGAGACCGGATGTCGAATTCCGAACGGATTGAAGCCCTCATCGCGCAGATGACGGTCGAAGAGAAAGTGGGCCAGCTGGGAATCTTTGCCGACGCGCTGCGGCCGTTCGCCCCGGACGTGAACCCGGAGGCCAACGCGCTGGACGCCGCGCAGGTGCGCGAAGGCATCCGCGCAGGGCGCATCGGCGCGCTGTTCAACGGCGTCGGCGCGGCGCAGGGGCGCGAGGCCCAGCGCATCGCGCTGGAGGAGTCGCGCCTGGGCATCCCGCTGCTGTTCGGCTCGGACGTGATCCACGGCATGCGCACGGTGTTCCCGATCCCGCTGGGCGAGGCGGCCAGCTTCGAGCCCGACCTGGCCCGGCGCACCGCGCGCGCCACCGCCGTGGAAGCCACCGCCGCCGGCATCCATTGGACCTTCGCCCCGGCCGTGGACATCGCCCGCGACCAGCGCTGGGGCCGCGGCGCCGAGGGCGCCGGCGAGGACGTGGTGCTGGGCTGCGCCTTCGCCGCCGCGCGCGTGCAGGGCTTCCAGGGCCAGGCCGGGCTGCAGGCCGAGGACTGCCTGCTGGCCACGCCCAAGCACTTCGCCGCCTACGGCGCCGTGGCAGGCGGCCTGGAATACGCCAGCGTGGACATCTCCGAGCAGACCCTGCGCGATGTGCACCTGCCGCCGTTCAAGGCCGCCTTCGATGCCGGCGCGATCACGGTGATGAGCGCCTTCAACGACATCAACGGCGTGCCGGCCAGCGCCAACCGCTGGCTGATGACCGACCTGCTGCGCGGCGCCTGGCAGTTCCCCGGCCTGGTGGTGTCCGACTACACCGCCGACATGGAACTGATCGCGCACGGCTATGCCGCCGACGAACGCGACGCCACGCGCCGCGCGTTCACCGCCGGCCTGGACGTGAGCATGCAGAGCGGCTTCTACCAGCGCCACCTGGGCGCGCTGGTGGAGAGCGGCGAGGTGTCGATGGCGCAGCTGGACGAGGGCGTGCGCCGCGTGCTGTGGGTGAAGGAGCAGATCGGCCTGTTCGACAATCCCTACCGCTCGCTCGACGCCGCGCGCGAGGCCGAGACCACGCACCTGGCCGAGCACGAAGCGCTGGCGCGCGACGCGGCGCGGCGTTCCATCGTGCTGCTGAAGAACGACGATGCGGTGCTGCCGCTACGCAAGCAGGGTCAGAAGATCGCGCTGATCGGCCCGTTCGTGCGCGACCGCGACAACATCGAGGGTTGCTGGACGCTGTTCGGCGACAAGTCGCGCTACGTCACCCTCGAGGCGGGCGTGCGCGCCGCGCTGGGCGGGCAGGCGCAGCTGATCGTCGAAGACGGCTGCGCGCTGGAAGCGGCGATCGAGGGCGGCATCGAGGCCGCCGTCGCCGCGGCGCAGGCCAGCGACGTGGTGGTGCTGGCCATCGGCGAGCCGCAGCGCTACAGCGGCGAGGCGCAGTCGCGCACGCAGATCGTCGTGCCGGCCGCGCAGCAGGCCTTGGCCGAAGCGCTGGCGGCGACCGGCAAGCCGCTGGTGGTGCTGCTGCGCAACGGCCGCGCGCTGGCGCTGCAGGGCGCCGTGCGCGACGCGCAGGCCATCGCGGTGACCTGGTTCCTGGGCAGCCAGACCGGGCATGGCGTGGCCGACGTGCTGTTCGGCGACTACAACCCCTCGGCCTGCCTGCCGGTGAGCTTCCCGCAGGACTCGGGCCAGCAGCCGCTGTTCTACAACCACCCGCGCACCGGCCGTCCCGAGCTGCCCGACGTGCACGAGTACAAGTCGCGCTGGCGCGAGTTCACCGCCGACGCGTTGTATCCCTTCGGCCATGGCCTGTCGTACACGTCCTTCGCCTACGGCACGCCGCAGCTGTCCACGGCCCAGCTGGGCTGGGACGAGACGCTGGTGATCACCACCACCGTCACCAACACCGGTGCGGTGGCGGGCGAGACCGTGGTGCAGCTGTACGTGCACGACCGCGTCGCCAGCCGCGTGCGCCCGGTGCGCGAGCTCAAGGGCTTCAACAAGATCGCGCTGCTGGCCGGCGAATCGGCGCAGGTGCAGTTCCAGCTGGACCGCCATCTGCTGGCCTTCACCGGCACCGACCTGGTGTTCGGCGCCGAGCCCGGCCTGTTCGACCTGTGGGTCACCGACTCGTCGGCCAACGGCAGCGCGGTGCAGTTCGAGCTGCTGGCGCCGAAAGGCTGATCGATCCGCCGGGCGCCGTTACGTCGGCACCCGAGATTGCGCATCAAGGGCTGACGCGTATCGTCGGCCCACTGGACGGCTGCCGCGAGGCGGCCGTTCTTTTTTGCGCCTTCCTGCCGCTGCGCTCGCCGCTGCCAGCGCGGCCCGCGCTCAGCGCTCAGCGCGCGTCCTTCTCCGGCAGGCGCCAGTCGAGGATGGCGCGGGCCAGGGCGTGCTGGTCCGGCGGCAGGCGCACGCGCAGTTCGTGGTAAGGCAGGTCGGCCTTGCCGTCGAACCAGGCCAGCCCGTCCACCGACAGGGCGCCGGCCTGGCTGTGGTAGCCCAGGGTGTGCGGGCCCAGCACGGTGGTCTTCAGGTCCGGGCCTGCGCCTTCGTAGACGAAGAAGTCTTCCTTGCGCCCCTGCTCGCGGGCCTGGGCGAAGAAGGCGCTAGCCGCGCCGACCGCGCAGCCCACGCAGGCGCCGGCGTCGTACAGCGAAACCTCGCCCTGGCCGTCCTCGGCAAGGAAGGCGATCGAAGCCGAGCCGTCCACGCCCAGCGCGCCGCGTACCGGCTGCCAGCCGCGTGGCACCAGCAGCCAGCCGCGCGGGGTGGACCAGGCGGTGAGCCGGGCGGCCAGAGCCGGAGCCAGCGTGGCGTCCAGGGTCAGCGGCGGCGCGTCCGCGGTGCTCCAGCCGCCGTCTTCCATCGGATCGACCGCGATGAGCTGCATCGCCGGCAGGCGCACGTCGTTGTTCAGCGCCAGCTCGCCCAGCGCGCGGCTGCGCGGCGCGGCGTCGGCGGGCGCGCGTTCGGGCGGGGCGTCGAGGCGATAGACCTCGGCCTGGGCCAGGCCTGCCAGGAGCAGCAACAGCAGCCCGCTGCAGGGGCGCAGGAAGGACGGGAGCGACATCGGCATCGACTCACAGGGGCGGCGTGCGCGGAGCATAGGCAGCCGTTTTGGCGGGCGTGTGTCGCCCCCGGTGGCTGCTAGCGCAACAGCCAGTCGCGCAGGGCGCGGCTGACCGCGTCGGGCTGCTCCAGCGGGCTCAGGTGACCGCACTGCGCCACCCGCACGAGGGTGGCGTCGGGCAGCAGGGCGGCCATCTGTTCGTGCACCGCCGGCGGGGTGATCGCGTCGTGCTCGCCGACCAGCACCAGCGCCGGCCCGGCGAAGGCGCGCAACACCGCGCTGCCATCGACGCGCGCGAACGCGCTCTGGCGCAGGAAGACCTCGGCGCCCAGGCGCTGGGTCATGCTTCGGATGCGCGCCAGCAGCGCGGCGTCGCCGTGGTGCGAGGGATCGGTATAGGCCCGCATCAGCGCCTCGCCGAAGCCATGGAAGGCGCCGCGCCGGACCGCGGCCTGCTGCGCGCGGCGCTGTTCGGCGCGGGCCGGCGTGTCGGGCAGGTAGGAGGTGTCCAGCAGCGCCAGCCGCGTGACCCGCTGCGGGGCGATGCGCAGGATCTCCTGCGCCACGTAGCCGCCCAGCGAGAAGCCGGCCAGGGCGAACGCCGGCGGCGCGGCCGCCAGCACCTGCTGCGCCACCGCGTGCAGGCTCTCGCCCTGAGTCAGGTCGCCGACCTGGCAGTCGGCCAGATCGGACAGCGGCTCCAGCTGCGCATGCCACAGCTCGGCATCGTTGAGCAGGCCGGGCAACAGCAGCAGCGACTCGCGTGCGCTCATGCCTTGGTCGGACGGCGCATGTCGAACATGGCCTCCGGGCCCACGCGCACATACGCGCCGGGTCCGCCGGCGCGCAGGATCGGCGCGGCCGCGGCGGTGTCGTACACGCCATCGACCAGGAAGCGCCGGTCGATGTGCACGCCGACCACCTCGCCGAGCACCAGCCACTGCGGCAGCGCCTGGCCCTGCGCGTCGTTGAGCTGGATCAGCTGGGTCAGCCGGCACTCGAAGGCGGCCGGCGTGCCGGCCACGAACGGCGCATCGACCACGCGCCCGGGCAGGGCCTCCAGGCCGCTGCGTTCGAACTCGTCGACCTCAGCCGGGAACGGCGCCGAGCTCTGGTTCATCTGCGTGGCCTGCGCGGCGGTGGCCAGGTTCCAGGTGAACACCCCGGTGGCCTGGATGTTGCGCACGCTGTCCTTCCAGCCCGAACTGCTGAAGCCGATGAGCGGCGGCGTGTCGCCGAAGGCGTTGAAGAAGCTGTAGGGCGCCAGGTTGCGCACGCCTTCGGGCGAGACCGAGCCGATCCAGCCGATCGGCCGCGGCGCGACGATGGCCTTGAAGGGGTCGTGCGCCAGGCCGTGGCCGTCGGCGGGGCGATAGAAGTGCAGATCGGGCACGCGCAGGTCCAGGGCGACACCAGGGGCGCACAGCATGCCTGCGCGCGCGTGCCGACGCCGGCAACGCCCGCGCCCGGCGTCCCGCTATTTGAGATACGAGCGCAGGATCTTGTTCACGGCGGCGACCTCGGCGCGGCGCGCGGCGGAGTTCTTCTCCTCGGCCACGTGCGACTGCATATGACCTTCCAGCACCTCCAGCAGCAGGCTCTGCGCCGCGCCGCGGATGGCGGCGATCTGGGTCAGCACGGCCAGGCATTCCGGTTCGCCGGCCAGCGCCTTCTCCAGGGCGGCGACCTGGCCCTTGAGGCGCTTCACGCGCGGGGTCAGGCGCGGGGCGTCGTGGATCACATGCGACATGGGGCCGGGCTCGTGTATACCATGGGGGGGTATCCTACACCCCGGACCCGGCCCATGTCCCTCGACCACGCGCTGCATGCGCATCGCCACGACCACCAGTTCGTCACCGGCAATGCGGCCGGCGAGCGCAACACCCGCCGCGCCGTGGTGCTGACCGCGCTGATGATGGTGGCCGAGATCGCCGGCGGCTGGCTCTTCAACTCGATGGCGCTGCTGGCCGACGGCTGGCACATGAGCTCGCACGCGCTGGCGCTGGGCCTGTCGCTGCTGGCCTACGCGGCGGCGCGGCGTTATGCGCGCGACGCGCGTTTCGCCTTCGGCACCTGGAAGATCGAGATCCTCGGCGGCTACACCAGCGCGGTGCTGCTGCTGTGCGTGGCGCTGCTGATGGCCTGGCAGTCGGTGCAGCGGCTGGTCGATCCGCTGCCGATCCGCTACGACCAGGCCATCGTGCTGGCGGTGCTGGGCCTGGCGGTCAACCTGGTCTGCGCCTGGTGGCTGAAGGACGACCACACCCATCACCACCACGGGCACGACCACGGCCACGCGCATCACCACGACGATCACCACGGGCATGCCCACGGCGACCACGACCATCACGCCGACCTCAACCTGCGCGCCGCCTACCTGCACGTGCTGGCCGACGCGGCCACCTCGGTGCTCGCGATCGCCGCGCTGCTGGCCGGGCGTTTCTTCGGCGCGGCCTGGCTGGACCCGGTGATGGGCATCGCCGGCGCGGTGCTGGTCACGTTATGGGCCGTGGGCCTGCTGCGCGCCACCGGCCGGGTGCTGCTGGATGCGGAGATGGATGCGCCGGTGGTGGAGGAAGTGCGCGAGGTGGTCGCTGCGTTGCCGCAGCCGACGGCGATCAGCGACCTGCATGTGTGGCGCGTCGGCCGCGGCCAGTATGCGGCGATCGTCTCCCTGGTCAGCGCGGCTGGGCTGTCGCCGCAGGCGGTGCGCGCGGCGCTGGCCGTGCATGAGGAGCTGGTGCATGTCACGGTGGAGATCAATGCCGCGCAGGTCGCCTGATCCGCGGGCTTTGCTTTGTGGGAGCCACTACAGTGGCGATGGGCTCTACCAGGAAAGCCCTATCGCCACCATGGTGGCTCCTACCTGTAGAGCGGAGCTTGCTCCGCTGCTCTTCGTTCGGTTCGTAGGGAAGGCCCCAGCGGAGCAAGCTCCGCTCTACAGGCGGGTCGCCGCGAGATTTGAGGAGACAGGTGCTCCCACCAAGCCAACAGCCCTACCAGGTCAACAGCGCCTCAGCCGCGCGGGGCCAGCGCGGAGGCGACGCTGCGGGCGCGCGGATCATCGAACGGGCTGACCACCGCGAAGCTGGCATCGCCGCGCGACCAGTACTGGGCGAGCAGGTCGCCGTCGCGGCGCTGTCCGGGCCGGCGGAACCAGCCGCCCGGGCGCACGTACAGACCCAGGCGCGTGCCCTGCGCGTCGGCGTAGACCAGCATGGCCGCCGCGCCCTGCTCGGTGGACAGGCGCTGGCCGCCGACCAGGTGGAAGCCCTGGGCCGAGAGGTCGGGCACCCGGTCGAGCGCGCCGAAGTGCAGGGCCAGCCAGTCGCGCAGCTGCGCGGGCGAGGCGCTGTCCAGCGAGGCCAGGGTGTCGCTGGTGGCGAACAGCCGGTAGGCGGCCACGGCATCGGCCATCGGCAGGCGCGCGACCGGGTTCTGCGCCTGTTTCGCCTGCCAGCCCAGGCCGACGCCGACGCACAGCGACAGCGCCATCGCCGCGGCCATGCCCAATCGGGTGCGGCGCCGCGCGCGGACCTGGCGGCGCAGGCGGGCCGGGTCCAGCAGCGGATTGGCCGGCCAGTGTTCGGGAAGCGCCTGCTGCACGCGCAGGCGTTCGGCGTCGCGCTTCCAGTCGGCCACCACTGCCGCACGCTCGGGGTGGGCGGCCAGCCAGCGCTCGATCTCGGCGCGCGCGCTCGCGTCGAGCTGGCCGTCGACATAGGCGTGCAGGTCGGCTTCGCTGGGCGCCAGATGGATCATCGCAGCACCTTCAGCGCCGGCCGCGCCGGCTTGGGTTCGGTGTCGCTGGCCGCGCGCAGCGCCTGGCGCGCGCGGGCCAGGCGCGACATGACCGTGCCGATCGGCACGCCCAGCGTGTCGGCGACCTCGCGATAGCTGAAGCCCTCCACGCTGACCAGCAGCAACAGCGCGCGCTGTTCGGCCGGCAGGGTGTCGAAGGCCGCCAGCGTGGCGTGCGAGGCGGCCACGCGTTCGGCCGAGGGCGCGGTCTCGGCGTCGCCGCCGCTGAACAGCTGGGCCAGCCGCCGCCAGCGCTGGCCGCGGCGGTGTTCGTCGATGAACTGCCGGTAGAGGATCGAGAACAGCCAGGCCTGCAGCGCATCGGGCGTGTGCCGGTGGCGGGCGTGGAGCAGTGCGCGTTCCAGCGTGGCCTGGACCAGATCGTCGGCCGCGGCGGGCTCGTGCACCAGCGAGCGCGCGAACCGGCGCAGACGCGGGATCAGCGTGCGCAGCGTGGCGTCGTCGAGATCGGTGGGGGTGGGCATGGCGGCCAGGTGTCGCGGGGATCTGGATAGGACGAACCAGAGCGCAGGGTATTCCCGAATCGGAAGGCTTTGCGTGAGCAGCGGGTCTGGAGGCGCATGGACCATCGAAGCTGCTGCTGACTGCTCCCTCCCTTTCACGCGCAGCGTGAAGGGGAGGGTTGGGGAGGGGTGCTTTTGTTGTTGCTTCTCGCTCCAGACGACAGCAAAAGCAAAGGCCAACCCCTCCCCAGCCCTCCCCTTCACGCTGCGCGCGAAAGGGAGGGGGCAAAAGAACGCTGCGGCGCGATGCGGGAATAAATCCCCCCGCCGCGACGTCCTACCTGCACTCTCCCGCCATCGCCAGGTCCGCCCATGTCCCAGCCCCCTGCTCCCCCGCCCAAGCGCAGCGCCGTGCCCGCGCTGGCCGGGATCGCCGCCATCGTCGCCGTCCTGGCCGTGGCCTTCGCCTGGGTCGGTGGCTGGTTCGGCCGCGGCCTGACGCCGCAGCAGATGACCGACACCATCGAGGCCGGCAAGCCGCATCCAGGCTTCCGCCGTGCCCACACCAAGGGGGTGTGCGTGGCCGGCGCGTTCACGCCAAGCGCGCAGGCGCCGCAGCTGTCCAAGGCGCGGGTGTTCACCCAGCCCAGCACGCCGATCCTGGGGCGGCTATCGATCGGCGGCGGCGATCCGCATGGCGCCGACAGCCAGGCCCGCGTCCGCAGCGTCGCGCTGCTGCTCAAGACCGACGACGGCCAGGAATGGCGCACGGCGATGAACAGCTTTCCGTTCTTCGTGGTCGCCACACCGGAAGGCTTCCAGGCGCAGAACCTCGCCTCGGCGCCCGATCCGGCCACCGGCAAGCCGGACCCGGCCAAGATGGCCGCGTTCCTGGCGCAGTATCCGGAAGCCAAGAAGTTCCTGGCCTGGGCCAAGTCGGCGCCGTGGTCCAACAGCTGGGCCAATACCCAGTTCAACGGCGTCAACAGCTTCTGGTTCACCAATGCGCAAGGCGAGCGCCATGCGGTGCGCTGGTCGTTGCGGCCGCAGGCGCCGTTCGAGGCGCTCAGCGAAGCGCAGCGCGCGCAGTCCGACGCGGACTTCCTCAGCGAGGAGTTCGATACGCGTCTGGCCAAGGGCCCGGTGAAGTGGGATCTGGTCGTCACCGAGGCCGGCGACGGCGATCCGATCGACGATCCCTCACAGCCCTGGCCCGACGACCGCACCCAGGTCGTGGCCGGCACGGTGAGCTTCACCGCCACCTCGCCGCAGGACACCGGCGCCTGCCGCGACATCAATTACGACCCGACGGTGCTGCCCGATGGCATGGCGCCGTCGAAGGATCCGATCCTGGCGGCGCGCTCGGCGGTGTATTCGGTCTCCTTCAACCGCCGCGAGCACGAAATCGGCACGGGCCAGGCGCCCGAAGCCACCGGCGCCGCGAAAGGAGACGCGAAATGAACCGCTATGGGCACTTCGACGCGCTGGCGCGCGCGCTGCACTGGCTGATGGCCGCGATGATCCTGGCGATGCTGTTCATCGGCGCCGGCATGGTGGTCTCCCTGGCCTGGCGGCCGACGCTGCTGGACCTGCACCGGCCGCTGGGCATCGCCATCCTGCTGCTGGTGATCGTGCGGCTGATCAACCGGCTGCGCAGCCCGCCGCCGCCGCTGCCAGCCGACCTGCCGGCGATCCAGAAGCTGGCCGCGCATGCCTCGCACTGGCTGCTCTACGGACTGATGTTCGCCATGCCGCTGATCGGCTGGGGGATGCTGTCGGCCGGCGGCTATCCGATCGTGCTGTTCGGCGGCGTGCATCTGCCGCCGATCGCGCCGCACAGCGCCGATCTGTATGCGCTGCTGCGCCCGGCCCATACGGTGCTGGCCTATGTGCTGTTCGCCACCGTGCTGGGCCACCTGGCCGCCGCGCTGTTCCACGCCTGGGTGCGCCGCGATGGCGTGTTCGCCAGCATGGCGCGCAGCGGGAAGCGGTGAATGCTGGGTCGTGGTGGTGGGCGCTTGGGTGAAGCCTCATCGCCGCCATGGCGGCTCCCACCTGTAGAGCGGAGCTAGCTCCGCTGCTCTTCGTTCGGTTCGTGGGGAACGCCTCAGCGGAGCAAGCTCCGCTCTACAGAAGTGCGGCTGCTGGAGTTGAGGAGACAGTTGCTCCCACCCAGCGAGTCACTGCCGCAGTTCGCGGATCGGTGCGGTGATGCCGGCGTCCCAGCCGGGCGTGATGCGCCAGGGATTGATGTCCAGGCCGCCGCGGCGGGTGTAGCGCGCCTCCACCGACAGGCGCTGCGGGGCGCAGCGCGCGGACACGTCGGCGAAGATGCGCTCCACGCACTGCTCGTGGAAGCCGGCGTGGTCGCGGAAGCTCACCAGGTAGCGCAGCAGGCCGGCGTGGTCGATGCGCGGGCCGTCGTAGCGCAGCACCACCGTGCCCCAGTCCGGCTGGCCGGTGACCGGGCAGTTGGACTTGAGCAGGTGCGAGACAAGCGTCTCGCTGGCCAAGTCGTCCGCATCGGCCGACAGGTGCGCAGGGTTGGGCGGGCCGTAGTCGTCGATGTCCAGCTCCAGCGCATCCAGCAGCGTGCCGGGTTGCTCGCCGAAGGGCGGCAGGCCGGCCTGCACCTTCACCGCGCCGCCGGCGCGCGCGGACAGGTCGGCCGCCACGCGTTCGCAGACCGCATCGAGGGTCTCGAAGCGCTCGGCATTGAGCGAGTTGAGGTAGAGCTTGAGCGACTTGGACTCGATCAGGTTCGGCGCATCGGCCGGCACGGTCAACGTGGCGGTGGCGACCTGCGGCTTGCCGCGCGTGTCCAGCCACGCCAGTTCATAGGCATGCCAGCGGTCGTGGCCGGTGAAGGGCAGGGCGGCCGCGTCCAGGCCGATCTCGGCGCGGGCGGCCGCGCGTGGGATCGGGAACAGCAGGGCCGGGTCGTAGTGCGAGGGATAGGCGACCTCGCGACCGAGCAGGGACTCTTGTGGGGTGTTCATGCGGGCATTTTAAGCCCGACCCCGGAACCCTACTGCGCGGCCGCCGGCGCCTGCCACCGGATCTTGCGGTGCAACGTGCTTTCGCCTGGGCGACGTACTCCCGCATCGACGCGGCGTACTGTCACGGCAGCGGTGGGCATACAGGTCCGCACTCGTGCGGAGCAGTAGAAGTCGTGAGTGGTCGCCTTTCGCAAGACACCGCTCGCCTTCGGCCAAGCGCCCCCGCACGAAGACAGAGGCGCCCGCCCGAGTCCCTCAGCGATGCACGGCCGCCATGCTCTGCTCGGGATAGCGCGTGCCCGCCGCGGCGCCGACGGGGAACACCGCATCGATCGCGGCCAGGTCGGCCGCATCCAGCACCAGATCGATCGCGCCCAGGTTCTCCTCCAGGTTGGCGATGCGGCGGGTGCCGGGGATCGGCACCAGGTCCTCGCCCTGGGCCAGCACCCAGGCCAGCGCCAGCTGGCTGGCGCTGACGCCCTTGGCCTCGGCCAGCGCGCGCACCTTGTCCACCAGCGCCAGGTTCCTGGCGAAGTTCTCGCCCTGGAAGCGCGGGTTGTGGCGACGGAAATCGTCGGCGTCGAAGTCCTCCGGCCGCTTGATCGCGCCGCTCAGGAAGCCGCGTCCCAGCGGCGAGTACGGAACGAAGCCGATGCCCAGTTCGCGCACGGTGGCCAGCACGCCGTTCTCTTCCGGGTCGCGGGTCCACAGCGAGTACTCGGTCTGCAGCGCGGTGATCGGGTGCACGGCGTGCGCGCGGCGCAGGGTCTCCGGCGCGGCCTCGGACAGGCCGAGATAGCGCACCTTGCCTTCCTCCACCAGGCGCGCCATCGCGCCGACGGTGTCCTCGATCGGCACGGTCGGGTCCACGCGGTGCTGATAGTACAGATCCACGTGGTCGGTACCCAGGCGGCGCAGGCTGCCTTCGATGGAGGCGCGCACGTAGTCGGGGCGGCCGTTGATGCCGCGCGCCTGCGGGTTGGCCGGGTCGCGCACGATGCCGAACTTGGTCGCGACGAACACGGCCTCGCGGCGCCCCTGGATCGCCTTGCCCACCAGTTCCTCGTTGGTGTGCGGGCCGTACATGTCGGCGGTGTCCAGCAGGGTCACGCCCAGGTCCAGGGCGCGGTGGATGGTGGCGATCGAGGTCGCGTCGTCGCGCGCGCCGTAGAAATCGCTCATGCCCATGCAGCCCAGGCCGAGGGCGGAGACGGTGGGGCCATTGCGGCCGAGAGTGCGGGTTTTCATTGCGTGCTCCTGTGGAGGGAAATCGGTGCAGCGGCCGCGGGGGCGCGGCGATCTGTCGTCATTGTCTGGTGCGGGCGCGTAGGCGACGGTGCACATGGATGCGCTGCACTGTTTCCTGCACGCCGATGCCCCGCTCTGCGGGACGCGGCCTGGGGACAGGGTCTGCGCAAGGCGATCAAGGGGACCGGTCCACCATCGCCGCCTCGGTCGCGCCGTAGCGCGGGCCGGCCACGTCGGGCACGAACACCGTCTCCAGCCTGGCCAGCGCGTCGGCGTCCAGCCGCACGTCCACCGCGCCGGCGTTGTCCTCCAGGTACTTGCGGCGCTTGGTGCCGGGGATGGGGATGATGTGGAGTTCGTTGCGGCCGTCCGCGGCGCGCGCGGGCTCGCCCTGTGCCAGCACCCAGGCCAGCGCGACCTGGGCGGGGGTGGCGCCGACGTCGGCGGCCACCGCCTTGACCGTGTCGGCCAGGCGCAGGTTGGCGGCCAGCGCTTCGGCTTGGAAGCGCGGGTTCTTGCGGCGGAAGTCGTCCTCGTCCAGCTGGTCCGGCGTGGCGATGGCGCCGGTGAGGAAGCCGCGCCCCAGCGGCGAGAACGGCACCAGGCCGATGCCCAGTTCGCGCACGGCCTCGAGCACGCCGTTGCCTTCCAGCTCGCGCGTCCACAGCGAGTACTCGCTCTGCAGCGCGGTGATCGGATGCACGGCCTGCGCCCGGCGCAGGGTGGGCGCGGAGACTTCCGAGAGCCCCAGATGGCGCACCTTGCCTTCCTCCACCAGGCGCGCCATGGCGCCCACGGTGTCCTCGATCGGCGTGGCCGGGTCGAGCCGGTGCAGGTAGTACAGGTCGATGTGGTCGGTGCCCAGGCGCGCCAGGCTGGCCTCGACCGCCTGGCGCACATAGGCCGGCGAGCCGTCCACCCGCGGGCCCTGCCCGGCGCCGAACTGGCCGCTGCCCGCGACGAAGCCGAACTTGGTCGCCAGGAACACCCGATCGCGCCGGCCCTTGAGCGCGCGGCCGAGCAGGGTCTCGTTGGTGTGCGGGCCGTAGATGTCGGCGGTGTCCCAGAAGTCGATGCCGAGCTCCAGCGCGCGATCGAGCGTGGCCAGCGATTCGGCGTCGTCGCCGGTGCCGTAGGCGTGGCTCATGCCCATGCAGCCCAGGCCGAGGGCGGAGACGGTGGGGCCATTGCGGCCGAGGGTGCGGGTCTTCATGGGGAACTCCTGTCGTCTTGTAGGGGAGGGACTCAGGCCGCGCGCGGCTGGACCCGCGTACCGCCGAACACCAGCTGCTGCGGGATCGGGCTGCGCGCGAAGTCGTGCGGGAAGCCCAGCGCCACCGCGCTGACCTCGTCCAGGCGCTGCACCTGGGACGCGTCCAGGCGCACGTCGAGCGCGCCCAGGTTGTCCTGCAGCTGCTGCGGCGTGCGCGCGCCGATGATCGGGATCGGCGCGTCCGGGCGCTGCAGCAGCCAGGCCAGCGCCACCTGCGCGGCCGAATGCCCGGTCTCGCCGGCCACGGCCTTGACCACCTCGGCGATGGCCAGGGTGCGCTCGTCGAACATCGCATGGGAATAGGCCACCGCGCCGCGGCCGCCCTCGCCGCCGGGCGTGCTGCCGCTGCCCTGGGCGCGGGCGCGCTCCAGGTCGGCGTGGGTGTACTTGCCGGTGAGGATGCCCATGGCCAGGGGCGACCAGGCCAGCACGGACAGGCCCAGGCCGGCGGCCATCGGCACCAGCTCGCGTTCGACCGTGCGCTGGGCCAGCGAGTACTCGATCTGCAGGGCCACCAGCGGCGCCCAGCCGCGCAGCTCGGCCAGGGTCTGCATGCGCGCCACCTGCCAGGCCGGCGTGTCGGAGATGCCGGCGTAGAGCAGCTTGCCGGCGCGCACCAGATCGTCGAAGCCGCGCATCACCTCGTCCACCGGCGTGGTGCCATCCCAGATGTGCAGGTAGAGCAGGTCCAGGTAGTCGGTGCCCAGCCGCTTGAGGCTGGCCTCCACCGACTGCATCAGCGCCTTGCGGTGGTTGCCGCCGCCGTTGGGATCGCCGGGGAAGGGGTTGAGCGTGTACTTGCTGGCGATCACCAGCCGGTCGCGCCGGCCGGCGGCGAAGCGGCCCAGCAGGGTCTCCGAACTGCCGTCGGTGTAGATGTTGGCGGTGTCGAGGAAGTTGCCGCCGACGTCGACATAGGTGTCGAACAGGCGGCGCGCGTCGGCCTCGTCGGCGCCCCAGCCCCAGTCGGCGCCGAAGGTCATGGTGCCCAGGCACAGCGGGCTGACGCGCAGGCCGGAGCGGCCGAGCAGACGGTAGTGGTCCAGGGACATGGCAGGGCCTCGTTGGGGGGAGGGCGACAGTCTGGAACTGGCGGACCTGGGGATAAACCGGGATGATCCGGATCGTCCTTGAAGCAAGGCTTCACAATGGCCGCCTATCCGCTGCCCGCCGTCGTCGCCTTCGCCTGCGTGGCCCGGCACGGCAACTTCACCCGCGCCGCCGCCGAGCTGGGCGTGTCCACCTCGGCGCTGTCGCAGAGCGTGCGCGCGCTGGAGGGCCAGCTGGGCGTGCGCCTGCTGGCCCGCACCACGCGCCGGGTGGGTCTGACCGAGCATGGCGAGCGCTTCCTGCAGCGGGTCGCGCCCGGCCTGCAGCAGATCGACGCCGCCTTCGCCGACCTGGACTTCCTGCGCGACCGGCCCGCCGGGACGCTGCGCATCAACCTGGCGGCGGTGGCGGCCGAACAGCTGGTGTGCCCGTACCTGCCCGAGTTCCTGGCGCGCTACCCGGAGGTGACGGTGGAGCTGTTCGTCGACCGCCGCCTGGCCGACATCGTCGAGGGCCACTTCGACGCCGGCATCCGCCTGGGCGAATGCCTGCAGCGCGACATGGTGGCCCTGCCGCTGGGCCCGCTGCAGCGGCAGACCATCGTGGGCACGCCGGCCTATCTGGACCGGCATGGCGTGCCGGCCACGCCCGATGACCTGGCTGGGCACGCCTGCCTGCGCTGGCGCCGCAGCGACGGCCGGATGCAGCCCTGGGAGTTCACCCGCGACGGCCGCGATTTCGAGATGGAGGTCGATGGCCCGCTGGTGGTCAACGACACCGTGCTCGGCCTGGACGCGCTGCGGCGCGGGCTGGGGCTGGGGCAGGTGTTCGCCTGGCAGGTGCGCGAGGACATCGCCGCCGGCCGCCTGCGCAGCGTGCTGGACGACTGGCAGGCGCCGTTCCCGGGCTGGTACGTCTATTACCCACAGCGCGAGCACCTGGCGCCCAAGCTGCGGGTATTCATCGACTTCCTGCGCGAGCGGCTGGCAGGCGTGCCGTGCCCGTAGCCGCGACGGCCGCGCTCGCGCGCCGCAGACCTTCGCGCAGGGCGCGCCACCGCCCTTAGGGCTGGGAAGAGGGCGCCGTGCGGCCGTACACCGCATCGCGCACCTGGCCGACCAGGGGGCCGGACATGCCTTCGAAGGCGGTGTCGGTCAGCAGGATCACGCTGAACCTGTTGACCGGGTCGACGAACCAGTTGTGCCCGTAGGCGCCGCCCCACTGCAGCGTGCCCTTGCCCTGCGGGCTGTGCGCGGCGGCCGGATCGTCCAGCACCGCCCAGCCGTAGCCGAAGCCCCAGCCGGGGCCCTGCGTCTGCGCCTGGGCGCCGACCTGGTCGCGGCGCGCGTCGGCCAGCGTGGCGGGCTTGAGCAGGCCGCCGCTGCCGGTGCGCACGAACTCCAGCAGGCGCAGATAGTCGTCGGCGGTGCCGATCATGCCGGCGCCGCCGGACGGGAAGGCCTTGGCGTCGAAGGCGCGCCTGGGCGAGAAACGCACCGCCGAGCCCAGGCCTTCGGGCAGGGGCACGTCCATGTTCTCGGTCATCCGCAGCGGCGGGTGGCCGTCGGCATAGGGCACGGCCAGCGGCGTGCCGGGCGCGGCGACGAAGGCGAGGTGGTCCAGCCGCAGCGGCCCGGTCACCAGGGCGTGCACGGCCTCCGGCAATGGCTTTCCGGTGACCTGTTCGATCACCGCGCCGATCACGTCGATGCCCAGCGAATAGCGCCAGCCCTGGCCCGGCGGGAAGTACAGCGGCGCCTGCGCCAGGCGCTTGAGGTTGTCCTCCAGGCCCAGGCCCGCATCGTCCAGGCCGTCGGACACGCCCAGCCGCGCGTAGACGCCATCGGCCGATTCCTCGAAGCGATAGCCCAGCCCGGCGGTGTGGGTGAGCAGCTGGGCCAGGGTGATGGCCGGCGCGGTGCCATCGGCCAGCCGCGGTCGGAACCACGGCAGGTAGCGCGTCACCGGCGCCTGCAGCTCCAGCTTGCCTTGCTCGGCCAGGCGCAGCGCGGCCAGCGTCACCACCGGCTTGGTCATCGACGCCAGCCGGAACGGCGTGTCCGGCGTCATCGGCGCGCCGGCCTCGCGGTCGGCCTGGCCCACCGCGCGTCGATACACCACCTGCCCATCGCGGGCCACCAGCACCACCGCGCCGACGACGCGCTGTTCGGCCACGGCCGTGTCGAGCACGGCGTCCAGGCGCTTGGCCAGCGCGGGATCGGGCGGCGCGGGCGTCGGCGTGGCGAGCATCCCGCCCAGCAGCAGACCGGTCAGTGCAAGCATCGGACACCTCTCGACTCGCAACGGAAGCGGGCCGATCATGCGCGCCGCGTTCGGGCCCGCTCAACGACGCCCGGGCAACGCGGTATTCCATGCGGGGGCACGTGGCCCATGGGGGCCCTGCGCGTTCATTCCGGCTGGTCGTCAGGGACGCAGGTCAGGCCCGCCTGCGCCGGACGCGGCGGCAGCCAGGCCAGCACGGCCGCGATGGCGGTACAGCCGGCCATGACCGCGGTCATCGGCAGCGCCGTGCCGTCGTCCAGGGTGCCGACCAGCGCACTGGCGCAGGTGGCCAGGCCGAACTGCAAGGCGCCGATCAGCGACGATGCGCTGCCCGCGGCGGAGCGATCCGTCTCCATCGCCATGGCCACGCTGTTGGCCGCCACCATGGGCACGCAGCCGATGCAGACGAACAGCGGCGCCACCAGCCAGGGCAGCGCACTGTCGCGCAACAGCAGCAACACCGCCGCGGCCAGCAGCATCACGCAGATCGCCAGGTGCAGCACCGTGCGGGTGGGCAGCCGGCGCAGCAGTATCACGTTGATCCGACCGGCGATCACCATGCCGATGCCATTGGCGGCGAACAGCCAGCCATAGTGCTGCTGGGGCACGTGGTGCAGGACCATGAACACATACGGCGAGCCGGCGATGTAGGCGAACATGGCGGCCATCGCCATGGCGCCGGTCAGCGCCGGCAGCACGAATCCTGGCGTGCGCAGCAGCCGGCCGAAGGTGCGCGCGGTGTCGCCCAGGCGCAGCGGACGCCGGGCGGCGACGGGCAGCGACTCCGGCAGGCCGCGCCACACGGCGACCAGACAGGCGCTGCCGAACAGCGCCAGGAACACGAACACGCTCTTCCACCCGGCCAGCGCCAGCAGCCAGCCGCCGAGCGGCGGCGCCAGGACCGGCCCCAGGCCCTGCACCATCATCAGCGTCGAGAGCATGCGCGCCGCTTCGCCCGGCGTCATCAGGTCCTGGACGATCGCGCGGCCGACGATCATGCCCGCGCAGCCACCGACCGCCTGCAGCGCGCGCAGGCCGATGAACAGCTCCACGCGTGGGCTCAGCATCAGCAGCAGCGAGGCCACGGCGAACAGCCAGATGCCGACCAGCAGCGGCCCGCGGCGGCCCCAGGCGTCGGTCATCGGCCCGTACAGCAGCTGGCCCACGCACAGGCCCAGGAAGAAACTCGACAGGCTCAGCTGCACGTGCGCCACGTCGGTGGCCAGGTCGGCGGCGATCGCGCTGAAGCTGGTCAGGTACATGTCGGTGGCGAAGGGCGCGAACGCGCCCAGCGCGCCCAGGATCAGCGCCAGCCGCAGCGGTGAGCGCGCGCCGTGGGCGCGTGCATCGGTCATCCCGCTCATCGCACGGCCTCCGCCAGGCCGACGTCGGGCTCGGCATCGGCGCCGCCGCCGAGCACCTTGTACAGCGTGACCCGGTTGTTGGCCTCGGTCAGGCGCAGGGTGATCTGGTTCTGCTGGGCGCTGTACAGCGAGCGCTGCGCATCCAGGGCCTCCAGATAGCTGTCCACGCCATTGCGGTAACGCACATCGGCCAGCGTGTAGGCGCGCTGGGTGGCGGCCACCAGCGCGGCCTGCGCATCGAGCTGCTCGTCCAGGTTGGCGCGCGCGGCCAGCGCGTCGGCCACCTCGGAGAAGGCGGTCTGGATGGTGCGCTCGTACTCGGCCACCTCGATCTGCTTGGACAGCTTGGCCACGTCCAGCTCGGCCTTGAGTGCGCCGGCATGGAAGATCGGCAGGCTGATGGAGGGCACGAAGGACCAGGTCCGGTTGCCGCTGTCGAACAGCGTGTCCAGCGCCGTGCTGTCGCGTCCGCTGGAGGCGGTCAGCGAGATGGTCGGGAAGAACGCCGCGCGCGCCGCGCCGATATCGGCGTTGGCCGCCTTCAGCGCGTGCTCGGCCGCCAGCACGTCCGGGCGCTGCAACAGCACGCGCGAGTCCAGATCCCCCGGGATCGGCGCCAGCGCCACCGAGCGCTGCAGCGCATCGGCGCCGGGCAACAGCGCATCGCCGACGGGCGCGCCGACCAGCAGTTCCAGCGCATCGCGATCCTGGGCCAGCTGCGTCGTATAGCTGGCCACGTCGGCGCGCGCCGATTCGACGCTGGTCTGGACCTGGGCCAGGTCCAGTCCGGAGATGGTGCCTTCATCGTGCTCGGCCTGGCTCAGCTTGAGCGTCTGGCGCTGGCTGTCCAGCGTCTGCCTGGCCAGCGCCAGGCGCTGCTGGTCGGCGGCCACCGTCAGCCATGCGGCGGCCACCTCGGCCACCAGGGTCATGCGCGTGCTGCGCTGGGTCTGGCCCGTGGAGAGCCAGGTCTCCAGCGCCTGTTTCTTGAGGCTGCGCACGCGGCCGAACAGGTCCAGCTCCCAGCTGCTGAATCCCACATCGGCGCTGGCGGTCTGGCTGACGCCGCCGCCGCTGCTGCTGGCGCTGGTGCGTGCGCGGGTCTGACTGGCGGTGGCGTCGATCGAGGGAAACAGATCGGCGCGCTGGATGCGGTACTGCGCGCGTTCGGTCTCGATGTTGAGCAGCGCCACGCGCAGGTCGCGGTTGTTGTCCAGCGCCAGCGAGATGACCTGGCGCAGGCGCGCATCCAGGAAGACCTGCTGCCAGTCGAGCCACGCCACCGCCGTGGTGACGCCCGAATCGGCGCCGGCGGCGGGGCCATCGCGGAACAACGTGGCCACCGGGGCCTGGGGACGTTCGTAGCGGGGGGCCATGCTGGCGCAGCCGCACAGCGTGGCCACGCACGCCAGGGTCAGCGCCGCATAGCGCGGGAAGGCGCGGCTCATGGGGTCACCTCGGTGCCGCGTGCGGCGGGCTTGGGGCGCTTCTTGCCGGACAGGCTGCGCACGATCACGTAGAACAACGGGACGAAGAAGATGCCCAGCACGGTGGAGGCCAGCGTGCCGCCCAGCACGCCGGTGCCCAGCGAGTGGCGGCCGCCCGAACCGGCGCCGCTGCTGATCGCCAGCGGCAGCACGCCGAGCATGAAGGCCAGCGAGGTCATCAGGATCGGGCGCAGGCGCTGCCTGGCTGCCTCCAGGGTCGCCTCGATCAGCGGCCTGCCCTGCGCCTCCAGGTCCTTGGCGAACTCGACGATCAGGATGCCGTTCTTGGCCGCCAGGCCGACGGTGGCCAGCAGGCCGACCTGGAAGTAGACGTCGTTGTTGAGCCCGCGCAACGAGGTCAGCAGCAGCGCGCCTACGACGCCGATCGGCACGGCCAGCATCACCGAGAACGGAATCGACCAGCTCTCATAGAGCGCGGCCAGGCACAGGAACACGAACAGCAGCGAGACGGCGTACAGCAGCGGCGCCTGCGAGCCGGACTGCTGTTCCTGGTAGGACAGGCCCGACCACGCATAGCCGAACTGGCCGGGGATCTGCCTGACCAGCGCGGCCATCTGCGCCATCGCCGTGCCCGAGCTGACGCCGCTGGCGGCCTGGCCGCTGATCTCCATCGAGGCCGTCCCGTTGAAGCGCGACAGCGAGGAAGGCGCATAGCTCCAGCCGGTGGTGGAGAACGCCGAGAACGGCACCATCTGGTCGTCGCTGTTGCGCACCGACCAGCGATTGATGTCCTGCGGCAGCATGCGCGCGCTGGCTTCGCCCTGCACGTAGACCTTCTTGATCCGGCCGCCGTTGACGAAGTCGTTGACGTAGGTGCTGCCCATCGCGGTGGACAGCGTGGCGTTGATGTCGCTCTGGCTCAGGTCCAGGGCGCCGGCCTTGGCATCGTCGATCTTGACGTCGAAGGTCGGCGCGTCCTCCAGGTTGCCGTAGCGCACCGCGGTGACCGCGCTGTCCTTGCTGGCCAGTGCGAGCAGCTGGTTCTTGGCCGCCACCAGCGCCTCGTGGCCGGCGCCGCCGGTGTCCTGCAGCTCCAGGGTGAATCCCGCGCTCTGGCCCAGGCCGGGGATACCGGACGGCGCGATCGCGAAGATCTGCGCATCGCGGAACTTGCGCGCCATCGCCATGGTGATGCGGGCGCCGATGGAGGTCGCGTCGGCTTCGCGCTCGCTCCAGTCCTTGAGTTTGACGAAGCCCATGCCCGAGTTCTGGCCGCTGCCCCCCGTACTGAAGCCGGCCACCGACATCACGCTGTCCACTTCCGGCTGCCGCTGGACGTAATCGCTGACCTCGTTGATCACCTTCAGCGTCTGCTGCTGGGTGGCGCCGGAGGGCAGCTTGACCTGCACCATCAGCATGCCCTGGTCTTCCTCGGGCAGGAACGAGGTCGGCAGGCGCCAGAACAGCAGGCCCATCGCCAGCAGGATCGCCGCGTACACGACCACGCCGAGCCTGCGGTGCGAGACCATCTTGCGCACGCCGTGGCCATAGCGCGCGGCGCTGCGTTCGAACAGCCCGTTGAACCCGCCGAAGAAGCGACCCAGCAGGCCCTTGCGGCTGGTGTGCCCGCCTTGCTCGATCGGCGTCAGCAGCGTCGCGCACAGGGCCGGGGTCAGGGTCATGGCCACCAGCACCGACAGGGTCATCGCCGAGGCGATGGTCACCGAGAACTGGCGGTAGATCGCGCCGGTGGACCCGCCGAAGAAGGCCATCGGCAGGAACACCGCCGTCAGCACCAGGGCGATGCCGACCAGGGCGCCGGTGATCTGGCCCATCGACTTGCGGGTGGCCTCATAGGGCGACAGGCCCTCGGCGCTCATCACCCGCTCGACGTTCTCCACCACCACGATGGCATCGTCCACCAGCAGGCCGATCGCCAGCACCATGGCGAACATGGACAAGGTGTTGATCGAGTAGCCCAGCAGCGACAGCACGCCGAAGGTCCCCATCAGCACCACCGGCACCGCGATGGCGGGAATCAGCGTGACGCGCCAGTTCTGCAGGAACAGATACATGATCGCGACCACCAGGACGATGGCCTCGATCAGGGTCTTGACCACCTCCTCGATGGAGATCTTCACGAACGGCGTGGTGCTGTAGGCCACGTGATAGCTCAGTCCGGCCGGGAAGTAGGGCTGCAGCTCGGCCAGCTTGGCCTGCACCGCCTCGGACACGTCCATGGCGTTGGCGCCCGAGGCCAGCTCGATGCCGATACCGGCGGCGGGCTTGCCGTTGAACTTGCTCACCGCCGCGTAGTCCTGGCTGCCCAGTTCGACCCTGGCCACGTCCGAGAGCAGGATCCGCGCGCCGCTGGGATCGGACTTGACCACGATGTTCTCGAACTGACCGACGGTGCGCAGGCGGCTGCGCGCGGTCACCGTGGCCGACAGGGACTGGCCTTCCACCGCCGGCAGCGCCCCCAGCGAACCGGCCGTGACGTCGCTGTTCTGGGCGCTGATCGCGCTGGTGATGTCCGAGGGCATCAGCGAATAGGTGCGCAGCTTCTCCGGATCCAGCCAGATCCGCATCGAGTACTCCGAGCCCATCACCTGCACGTTGCCTACGCCGTTGACCCGGCTCAGCGGGTCCTGCAGCGAGGACACCATGTAGTCGGCGATGTCGGTGCCATCGAGGCTGCCGTTGTCGGAGGTGAAGGCCAGCACCATGAAGATGTTGCCGGACGACTTGGTCACCGTGACGCCCGTGCTCTGCACCGAATCGGGCAGCAGCGACTGGGCCTGCTGCAGCTTGTTCTGGACCTGCACCTGGGCGATGTCGGGGTCGGTGCCCGAAGAGAAGGTCAGGGTGACCTGCGCGCTGCCCGAGGAGGTGCTGCTGGACGCCATGTACATCAGGTTGTCCAGGCCGGTCATGTTCTGCTCGATGACCTGGGTGACCGAGTTCTCGGTGGTTTCGGCCGAGGCGCCGGTATAGGTGGCGCGGATGGAGACCGAAGGCGGGGCGATGTCGGGGTATTGCTCCACGGGCAGGGTGAACACCGCCAGCGTGCCGGCCAGGGTGATGACGATGGCGATGACCCACGCGAAGATGGGCCGGTCGATGAAGAAGCGGGACATGGCGGTTCCTTACTCCGCCTGCTTCGCGTCGCCGGCGCCGGTCGTGGCCGCGGGCTGGGTCTGCGCCGCCTTGACCGGTTCGGACTTGACCGTGTCGCCGGCCGAGACCTTGCTGGCGCCGTCGACGATCAGCTGCTCGCCCGCCTTCAGGCCGCCGGTGACGATCCACTGGTCCTTGCGCGCCTCGCCGGTCTGGATGACGCGTTGCTCGACCTTGCCGTCGCTGCCGACCAGCTTGACCGTGGCCTGGCCCTTGGTATCGCGGGTCACCGCGCTCTGCGGCACCAGGATGCCCTGGCTGTCGATCGCCATCGGCAGCACCGCGCGCACGTACATGCCGGGCAGCAGCAGGCGGTCGGGGTTGGGGATGACCGCACGCAGGGAAACGTTGCCCGTGCCCGTGTCGACCGAGGTGCCGACGAATTCCAGCGTGCCGGTCCTGCCGTAGGTGCTGCCGTCCTCCATCAACACCTTGACCTGGGCCTTGCCGTCGACCGACTTCAGCAGGCCGGCGTCGAGCTGCTTGCGCAGCGCCAGCAGCTGCGCGCTGGTCTGGGTGACATCGACGTAGATCGGGTCCAGCTGCTGGATGGTGGTCAGCGCGCTGTCCTGGTTGGCGGTCACCAGCGCGCCGGGGGTGTAGGCCGAGGCGCTGATGCGACCGCTGATCGGGGCGGTGATGCGCGTGTAGTCCAGGTTGATCCTGGCCGTCTGCAGCGCGGCCTTGGCGGCCACGACGGCGGCCTCGTCCTGGCGCAGCGTGGCCAGGGCATCGTCGCCATCCTGCTTGCTCACCGCGTCCAGCTTGACCAGGTTCTGGTAGCGCTGCGCCTTGGGCTTGGCCGACAGCACCGCGGCCTCGGCCTGGGCCAGCTCGCCGTTGGCGTTGTCGAAGGCGGCCTGGTAACTGGCAGGATCGATCTGGTACAGCACCTGGCCGGCCTGCACCTCCTGTCCTTCGGTGAACAGGCGCTTCTGCAGGATGCCGCCGACCTGCGGGCGCACGTCGGAGGTCATGTAGGCCACGGTGCGGCCCGGCAGGGTCTGGTCCATCGTCAGCGGCTGGGTGGTCACCGTCTGCACGCCGACGCTCGCCTCGCGCGAGGGTGGGGCACCGGGCTTGGAGCAGGCGCCCAGCGCCATCACCAGCGCAACGGGCAACACCAGGCGAAAGAGCACGGGCAAGGACGCGGCGGCAGGCATTCGGACGCACTCGAAAGGTTTCCAGGTGCGGCAAGATGCGCGGCAACTGTGCAGCAAATATGGAGATTGCTTTCGGCGGCTTGATTTGGCCGGCGCGCACGCCGCTAATGTCGCGGTCCGCTCCCCGCGCAGGTCTCGCCTTCCGCCATGAAGTTCGGCATCACCGCCAAGCTGTTCTGCGCCATCCTGGCCGCGTGCGCGCTGGTGCTGGTGATCAATGGCGTGGCCACGCGCATCGTCTTCGAGCGCGGCTTCCTGGGCTATCTCAACGACCAGGGCATCGGCCGCCTGGAACATCTGCTGCCGCGTCTGCAGGGCGAGTACGCGCGCCACGGCGACTGGGAATTCGTGCGTGGCCATCCCGATGTCTGGTTCACCCTGCTGCGGCCCAGCGAGACCGAGGAGATCGACATCGAGTCGCGCGTCCCGCCGGTGTCCGACCAGAGCGGCGCGGTGTTCCGCTTCGCGCTGCTGGATGCGCAGGGCCATCGCATCGCGGGCAATCCCGCCGTGGCGGGCGACGCGATCCGGCGCCCGGTCGTGGTCGACGGGCGCACCGTCGGGTGGATGGCGATGGTGCCGTTCCAGCGCGTGCTGGCCGGTAACGAGCAGCGCTTCATCGAGGAACAGAAGCAGCACTGGTGGACCATCGGCATCGCCTCGGTGCTGATCGCCGCGCTGGTGGCGCTGGGTCTGTCGCGCGCGCTGCTGCGGCGCGTGCGGGGGCTGGCGGCGGCGACGCATCGGCTGTCGGCGGGCGACTACACGGTGCGGATCGATGCCGGGCGCCGCGACGAGATCGGCGGACTGGCGCGCGACTTCAACCAGATGGCCGATGCGCTGGAACACACCGAGCAGACCCGGCGCGCGTTCATGGCCGACATCTCGCACGAACTGCGCACCCCGCTGGCGGTGCTGCGCGCCGAGCTGGAGGCGATCCAGGACGGCATCCGGCCGATGACCTGGACCACCCTGGCGCCGCTGCAGGCCGAAGTCGGCCAGCTCGGCAAGCTGATCGATGACCTGCACGACCTGGCGCTGACCCAGTCCGGCACGCTGGCCTACCACCGCGGCGCGATGGATCTGGCGCCGGTGCTGCAGGCCACGCTGGCGCCGATGCGCGGCCGCTTCGACGCGGCCGGGCTGACGCTGAAGGCGGTGGCCCTGTCCGCGTCGCTGCCCGTGTACGGCGACGAGCGCCGGCTGCAGCAGCTGCTCGCCAACCTGCTGGAGAATGCGTTGCGCTACACCGACGTCGGCGGCACGGTGGCCGTGTCGGCGCAGCGGATCGGCACGCGCGCCCAGGTGGTGGTCGAAGACAGTGCGCCGGGCGTGCCCGAGGACAAGCGCGCGCGGCTGTTCGAGCGCTTCTACCGGGTCGAGGCCTCGCGCAACCGCGCCAGCGGCGGCAGCGGGCTGGGGCTGGCGATCTGTCGCAACATCGCCCAGGCGCACGAGGGCACGCTGCATGCCGAAGCGTCCTCGCTGGGCGGCCTGCGCATCGTGCTCACCCTGCCGCTGCTCGACGCATGACTGCGGCGGCCGACAACGCGCTGGTGCTGGTGGTCGAGGACGAACCGCGCCTGGCCGCGGTGCTGCGCGACTATCTGCATGCCGCCGGCTACCGCAGCGCATGGGTCGCCGATGGCGACGCGGTGCTGGACGCCGTCGCTGCGCACGGCCCGGCGCTGGTGCTGCTGGACCTGATGCTGCCCGGGCGCGACGGCGTGGACGTGTGCCGCGCGCTGCGCGCGGTCAGCCAGGTGCCGGTGATCATGGTCACCGCACGGGTCGAGGAGATCGACCGCCTGCTGGGCCTGGAGGTCGGCGCCGACGACTACATCTGCAAGCCCTTCAGCCCCAAGGAAGTCATCGCCCGGGTCGGCGCGGTGCTGCGCCGCGTGCGCCAGGGCCAGCCCGAACCTCCGATCCCGGGTCTGACCATCGACCAGGCCAACGGCCGCGCGCTGCTGCACGGGCAGGCGCTGGATCTGACCGCGGTCGAGTTCCGTCTGCTGCGCACGCTGCTGGGGGCGCCCGGCCGGGTGTGGTCGCGCGAGCGCCTGCTCGATCATCTCTACGTCGACCACCGCGTGGTCGCCGATCGCACCGTCGACAGCCACGTGCGCAACCTGCGCCGCAAGCTGCACGAGGCCGGGCTGAGCGAAGATCCGATCCGCTCGATCTACGGCATGGGCTACCGGCTGGAAGTCTGACGCTGGCCCTGCACGGCATGGGCATGCGACGCTGCCGCGTCTTCCCAGCGCCGCGCCCATGTCCGCCCCCACCCCGACCAAACCCCTGCAGGGCGACGCCGCCCTGATCCGCGCCGTGGGCGCCTTCGCCCTGACCGCGGCGGTGATCAACATCATCGTCGGCGGCGGCATCTTCCGCATGCCGGCCGCGCTGTCGCTGCAGATGGGGCCGACCGCGCCGCTGGCGCTGCTGGTCGGCGCGCTGGCGGTGATCCCGGTGACGCTGTGCTTCGCCGCCATCGGCAGCCGCGCCAGCGCCACTGGCGGGCCGTACACCTATGTGGGCACCGCGTTCGGCCCGTTCGCCGGCTTCATCACCGGCGCGCTGATGTGGATCGGCAACGTGGCCTCCAGCGCGGGCGTGGCCGCGGCCTTCGCCACCCAGGTCGCCAACCTGGTGCCGGCGCTCGCCGGCCCGGGCGCGCGCATGGGGCTGATCGCGGCGCTGTATGCGGTGCTGTTCGCGCTCAATGCCTTCGGCGTCAAGCTCGGCGCGCGTGCGATCGCGGTGCTGGCCACGGTCAAGCTGACGCCCTTGTTCGCGCTGGTGGCGTGCGGGATCTGGTTCGTGGACTGGAGCCAGGTCAGCTTCCTGCCGGGCGAGGTGCCGTCGTGGAGCGCGCTGGGCATGTCGATGGTGCTGGTGATCTTCGCCTACTCGGGCGTGGAGACCGCGCTGATCCCCTCGGGCGAGGTGCGCGACCCGTCGCGCAACGTGCCGCGCGCCACGCTGGCGGCCATTCTTCTGGTGGTCGTGCTGTACCTGGGCCTGCAGATCGTCAGCCAGGGCCTGCTCGGGCCAGCGCTGGCGCACAGCGGCGTGCCGCTGGCCGACACCGCCGCGGCCCTGTGGGCGCCGGCGCGCGCGCTGCTGCTGATCACCGCCTGCGTGTCGATGGCCGGCTTCGTGCTGGGCAATCTGCTGGCGTCCTCGCGCTCGCTGTTCGCGCTGGGGCGCGACGGCTTCCTGCCGTCGGCCTTCGCCCGGGTCAGCGCGCGCCACCGCGTGCCGCTGCTGGCGCTGGCGGTGCACGCGGCGATCGCGCTGGCGCTGGCCCTGGGCGGCAGCTTCGATGCGCTGGTGCTGGTCTCCGGCGGCGCCAATTGCCTGGTCTATCTGCTGGTCTCCATCGCCGCCTGGCAGGCCCAGCGCCTGGACCTGCGCGAGCGCGGCGAACCCTTCGTGCTGTGGGGCGGCCCGCTGGTGCCGGTGCTGGCCGTCGGATCGATGGCGGCCATCGTCACCACGCTGACGCGCAAGGAATGGCAGGCCATCGGCGTGGCGCTGATGATCCTGGTGCTGATCTATGCCGTGCTGCGCGCGATGGGGCGCAAGGTGCGCGCGCCGGAATGATGGGCCAGGGCCCGTCGACGATTCGGACGGGCCTAGTCCAGCCGCATCACGCCCTTGCGCGCCACCTCGGTGCCCAGCGTGGCCTCGCTGAGCGGTTCGCCGAGCGAACGCAGCAGCGCGCGCTGCTCGCTCAACGGCGTGCGGGCGATGGTGTCCTCGATGCCGGCCAGACGCGCGAACTCCGGCAGCGTCAGCACCCGCCGCAGCCAGGCCGCGGTGCGCGGCCAGCGGGCGGCGTCCACCTCCACGCGGACCATCGCCGCGTTGCGGAAGAACGCGGCGATGGCGATGTCGGCGATCGACAGCGCGCCGAGCAGGAAGCCGTCCTGCGGCATCTGCGCCTCCAGCCAGTCCAGGCTGGCGGGCAGGGCCACGTCGCGGGCGTGGTTGAAGCGCGCCTCGTCCACCGGCTCCTTGAACAGGAAGCGCTTGGGCCCGCGCTGATAGAACAGGTCGGCGACGATCACCTCGCCCAGGCGGGCATCGGCGTACTCCTCCAGCCAGCGCGCCTGCGCGCGCTCGCCGATGTCGACCGGGTACACCGAGGGGCTGGGGTGGCGATCCTCCAGGTACTGGCAGATCACGCTGGAGTCGTTGATCACGCGCGCGCCGTCGATCAGCACCGGGACGCGGCGCAGCGGGCTGATGCGCTGGAAGGCGTCGCCGCCGACGAACGGGGCGATCGGGTCGATGGTGTAGCGCAGGCCCCTTGAGCGCCATCACCACCAGCACCTTGCGCACGTAGGGCGACACATAGCTGCCCACCACGTGATAGATCGGATCGCTCATCGCACCCTCCCGGATCGAAGCAGAAGCGCAAGCGTACCGGCTTGTGGTGGTGGTGGTTGCCACCTGTAGAGCGGAGCTTGCTCCGCTGGGGCCTTCTCTACGAACCGAACGAAGGGCAGCGGAGCAAGCTCCGCTCTACAAGGAGGGCGCGAGGTGAGCGGGAGAGAAGGTTGTCCCAGAAAGCTGGAAGCCTCAGCGCTTGCGCTTCTCCAACAGCAGCTTGATGCCCACCGCGACCAGCGCGATCACGAAGCCCGCCGCCAGCGCGATCAGGATCAGCAGCAGCCACGCGCCCATCAGCGGAACACCACGGTGCGGTGGCCGTTGAGCAGGATGCGGTGCTCGACATGGCGGCGCACCGCGCGCGCCAGCACCAGCGATTCGGTATCGCTGCCCAGGCGCACCAGCTCGCGCGGCGTCATGGCATGGTCCACGCGTGCCACGTCCTGCTCGATGATCGGGCCCTCGTCCAGGTCCGGGGTGACGTAGTGCGCGGTGGCGCCGATGATCTTGACCCCGCGCGCGTGCGCCTGGTGATACGGCTGGGCGCCCTTGAAGCTGGGCAGGAAGCTGTGGTGGATGTTGATCGCGCGTCCGGCCAGCGCCGCGCACAGCGACGGCGAGAGGATCTGCATGTAGCGCGCCAGCACCACCAGGTCGATGCGCTCGCGTTCGACCAGGTCCAGGATCGCGCGCTCCTGTGTCGCGCGCGTGGCCGAATCGACCGGCAGGTAATGGAACGGCACGTCATAGGACGCCGCCAGCGGGGCGAAGTCCTCGTGGTTGGAGGCCACCACGGCGATGTCCACCTTCAGCTGGCGGCTGTGCGCGCGGAACAGCAGGTCGTTGAGGCAGTGGCCGTGCTTGCTCACCAGCACCAGCAGGCGCGCGCGCGCCTGCGCGTCGTGCAGCTGCCAGTCCATGTCGAAGGCCGCGCCCAGTTCGGCCAGCCGCCCGCGCAGCGCCTCGGGCTCCAGCGCCTCGGGCCGGTCGAAGTGCACGCGCAGGAAGAAGCGTCCGCTGTCGGCATCGCCGAACTGCTGCGCATCGAGGATGTTGCAGCCGGCGTCGAACAGCAGGCCGCTCACGCGGTAGACGATGCCGGTGCGGTCCGGGCAGGAGAGGGTGAGGATGTGGTCGCGGGGCATAGGGCGGGCATCTTACGCACAGGCCCACCGCGGCGGCGACGGTTTCAGTCGGTGCCGTCTTCGCCGCGGCCGCGGCGCTGGCGCCGCCGGCGCGCGTTGGCCTCGTCCAGCCGGCGCAGCGAATCGGCCACGGGCGTGGCGGTGGCCTCGTCGGTGGTGATGAAGGCGCGCTTGTGGCCGGGATCGTCCAGCCGGCCCTGCACCAGGAACACGTGCTCGCCCTGTTCGACCAGGCCGATGTGGCGGCTCAGCACCACGTGGTCCACGCGCCTGAAGCCCTGCTCGCGCGCCAGCGGCATCAGCCGGGCGATCATGCGCGCGCTGGCCGCGTCCGGCGTGCGCCCGGCCTCGGCATCGAGCCGGTGCACGCCGCGCGCGATCTGGGTATAGAGGCGGTGTTCGGGGTGCTCGGGATGTTCCGGGCCGATCACCTCGGAGGACTGCGCCTGCACCGGTGCCGAGGCCCTCATCGCGGCCATGGGCCGTGCCGGTGGTGGATGTCCCTGGATGCGTGCATGTGTCCTTCCGTTGAACGCGCCGTCGTGCCGAGCGCCTGCGCACCTTAGTCGCAGCGCGCCGCGCGGCTCAAGCCGCGCCGCGGCGATCCGCGACGCAGGTCCGCCGCGCGCGCCTAGGCCTGCCCGGCACGGCGAGCCGAGACCTTGGCCAGCGCCGACCAGTCCAGTTCGCCATCGCCCTGGGCGATGCCTTCGAGCAGGCCGTCGCGCAGGGTGCTGGCGAGGGGCATGGGCACATGCTTCGCCTCGCCGGGCGGCCAGGGCCAGACGCACGTCCTTCAGGCCCAGGGTCATCTTGAAGCCGGCCGGCGAGTACTGCTGGCGCGCGATCAGCCCGCCATAGCCCTGGTAGGCGGGCGCGGCGAATACGGTGGAGGTGAGCATGGCCAGGAAATCCGCCGGGGCCACGTCGTGCCCGCGCACCAGGGCGCCGGCCTCGGCCATGGTGCCGATGGCGCTGGCCAGGCAGAAGTTGGCCGCCAGCTTGACCGCATTGGCCTGCTCGGGCCGGGCGCCGAAGTGCCAGGTCTTGGCGCCCAGCACGTCCAGCAGCGGCTGCACCCGGGCGATGTCCGCGGGCTCGCCGCCGGCCAGGATGTTGAGCTTGCCGGCCTGCGCCACGTCCACGCGGCCCAGCACCGGCGCGGCCACGTAGGCCACTCCGCGCGCGGCGTGCGCATCGGCCAGTTCGCGTGCGAAGGCGACCGAGACGGTGGCCATGTTCACGTGGATCGCGCCCTCGGGCAGGGCGTCGAGCAGGCCGCTGTCCAGCACGCTCTCGCGCACCGCCTGGTCGTGGGCCAGCATCGAGATCAGCACCGGTGCGGCCGCCTGGCGCGGCGTGTCGCAGGCGTGGGCGCCTTCGCGGGCCAGGGCCTCGCGCGGGGCGGCGCCGCGGTTCCAGACGCGCAGGCTGTGGCCGGCCTTGAGCAGATTGCGCGCCATCGGCACGCCCATCGTGCCCAGGCCCAGGAATCCGATGTCCATCGTGAAGGTCGCTTCGGGGGGAAAGGGGAATACCAGTGTCGACCCGCGCGGGTATGGGAGGCGCGAAGCACGCCCCGGGTGCGGCACCGCCTGACGGGCTCGTGCGCGTTTTCATGCGGTGATCGCGCCCCGGGCTGGTATGGTTGCGCAACCATCCGCGCTTCGCTCGCCATGTCCGCCCCCCCGTTCACCCCAGGCTGTGCCGGCTTCGGCCCGCGCTGCGCCCTCGCTTCGCGGGGGGCCGCGTGAGCGGCGGACGCGTCGGCAAGCGGCCGGTGACCCTCAAGGACGTGGCCGCGCGGGCCGGCGTGGCGGCGATCACGGTCTCGCGTGCGCTGCGCGAGCCGGCCGCGGTCTCGGCCGCCCTGCGCGCGCGCATCGCACAGGCCGTGGCCGAACTGGGCTACGTCGCCAACCACGCCGCCAGCAGCATGGCCGCCGGCCACAGCAGGATCGTGCCGGTGGTGGTGCCCACCTTGGCCCATCCGGTGTACGTGCCGTTCCTGGACGGGGTCAACGCCGTCCTGGACGAACAGGGCTACCAGGTCCTGCTGGGCACCACCGAATACCGCCAGGACCGCGAGGCGCGCCTGGTCGAGGGCCTGCTGGGCTGGGCGCCGGCCGGGCTGCTGCTGGCCGGCGTCGACCATACGCCGGCCCTGCGCGCGCGGCTGCAGGCGCTGGCGCGCACCCGGCCGCTGGTGGAGTTCATGGACCTGGACGGCGAGCCGATCGACCTGATGGTGGGCTTCTCGCATCGGGCGGTGGGCCGGGCGGTGGCCGACTGGTTCGCCGATCGCGGCTTCCGCCACATCGCCATCGTCAGCACCGGCGCCGAGCACGACCTGCGCGCCGCGCGCCGCGCGCAGGCCTTCGCCGAGGCGCTGGCGGCGCGTGGGCTGCGCAACGACTACATCCTCGATGGCCAGGGCCCCTCGTCCATCGCCGGCGGCGGCCTGCTGCTGGCCGAGCTGCTGCGGCGCCATCCGCAGGTCCAGGCGGTGTTCCTGGCCAACGACGACCTGGCCGCCGGCGCCCTGTTCGAGGCCCAGCGCCGGGGCCTGCGCGTGCCGCAGGACCTGGCGCTGATGGGCTTCAACGATGCGCCGATCGCCGCGGCCGTCGTGCCGGCGCTGTCCTCGGTGGCCGTGGACCGGCGCGGCATGGGCCACACCGTGGCCACGCTGCTGCTCGAGCGCCTGGCCGGCGCCACGCCAAAGGCCCGCGTGATCGACACCGGCTTTTCCATCGTGGCGCGCGCCAGCACCGACGCGCCGCCGCGCCCGACCGGAGACCTGACATGACCCCCTTGCGCGCCGCGCTTGCGCTGGCCTGCCTGCTGTCCCCGCTGCTGGCCCGGGCCGGCGAGGCGCACGACCCGGCCGCCCTGCCGGTCGGCCAGCTGGAGGTGGTGGCCCGCTTCGACGGACCCGGCCCCTCGGGCATCGCGGTGACGCCGTCAGGACGGGTGTTCGTCGGCTTCCCGCGCCACGCCGAGAACCATGCCGGCATGACGCTGGGCGAGTTGGTGCAGGGGCGGCTGGTGTCGTTTCCCAATGCGGCCATGAGCCTGCCCTCGCAGGCGCCGGACGCGCAGCGGCTGGTCTCGGTGCACGGCATGACCACCGATGCCAAGGGCAACCTGTGGGTGATCGACGACGGCAAGCGCGCCGGCGTGCCGGGCATCCCGGACGGCGCGGCCAAGGTGGTGGGGTTCGACCCGGCCAGCGGGCGGGTGCTCGCCTCGGTGGTGCTCAAGGCGCCGACGCTGCTGCAGGACAGCCACATGAACGACCTGCGCGTGGATCTGAGCCATGGCGCCAAGGGCACGGCCTATGTCAGCGATTCCTCCTTCGGCACCTCGCCGGCGCTGGTGGTGGTGGATCTGGCCAGCGGGCGCCAGCGCCGCGTGCTGGCCCATCACCCCTCCACGCAGCCCGACCCGGGCTTCGTCGCCAACCTCGACGGCAAGCCCATGCGCTACAGCGCCAGGTCGCCGACCTTTCCGGTGGGCGGCGTGGATGCCGTCGCGCTGAGCCCCGACAACGGCACGCTCTACTTCGCGCCGCTGAGCAGCCGGCGCCTCTACAGCATCTCCACCGACGTGCTGGCCAACTTCGACAACGACGAGGCCACGCTCGCCGCCGCGGTGCGCGACCTGGGCGAGAAGGGCTTCGCCGATGGCATGGACAGCGACGGGCAGGGCCGGCTGTACATCACCGACAGCGAGCACGACGCGATCGTGCGGCGCTGGCCGGACGGGCACTTCGACGTGGTCGGCCGCGATCCGCGCATCGTCTGGCCCGACGGCATCGCGGCCACCGATCGGTATGTGTACGTGACCCTGGGCCAGTGGGACCGCCTGCCCAGCTTCAACGGCGGCAAGGACCTGCGTCAGCCGCCGTACCTGCTGGTGCGGCTGCCGACCGATCCGGCCGGTCCGCTCAGCGCGGCGGGTGCGCCATGAGGGCCTGCGCCGCCGATGTTCCCCTTTAGCCACTGGAGCACACCATGCTGCATCGCCGCCGTTTCCTGACCGCCGCCGCCGCCGGGACCGCCGCCCTGGCGGCCAGCCCGCTGCTGGCCCAGTCGACCGCGCCGGGGCCGGGCAGCGTGCTGCCGACCAAGGGGCGCGGCACCGGCGCCCCGCTGCCGTCCAATGCGCCGCGCAGCGGGCGGTTCCGGCCGAGCTCGCGCCTGGGCCTGGGGGGCGTGGCGATCGGCAACGGCTTCGCCCCGGCCACCGACGCGCAGAGCGAACAGACCCTGGCCGCGGCCTGGGCGGCGGGCGTGCGCTACTTCGACACCTCGCCCTGGTATGGGCTGGGGCTGAGCGAGCGCCGCTTCGGCCACCATCTTCACACCCATCCGGCCGATCAGTACGTGCTCTCCACCAAGGTCGGGCGGCTGCTCACCGCCACCGCCGGGCCGCTGCAGGAGACGATGTGGCAGTCGCCTTCGCCCTTCCGCTACCGCTACGACTACTCGGCCGCCGGTACGCGGCGCTCGGTGGAGGACAGCCTCAACCGGCTGGGCGTGGCGCAGCTGGACGTGGTGTTCATCCACGACCTGTCGCCGGACAACGAGGACGACCTGGGCATGCCCTGGGAGCAGCGCTTCGCCGAGGCCGCCAAGGGCGCCATGCCCGAGCTGACCCGCATGCGCGAGGAAGGCCTGATCAAGGCCTGGGGCTTCGGCGTCAACCGGCCCGAACCGGCGCTGCGCGCGATCGAGCAGGCCGACCCGGACATCTTTCTGCTGGCCTGCCAGTACTCGCTGCTGGATCACGCCAAGACCCTGCACGAGACCTTTCCGAAGATCGCCGCGCACGGCGCCTCGGTGGTGGTCGGTGCGCCGCTGCTGGCCGGCTATCTGGCCGGGCGCGATCGCTATCTCTACGACGGAAAGATGCCGGACTGGGCACCGGCCAAGCGCGCCAGGGTGCAGGCGGTGTGCGATCGCCACGGCGTGGACCTGCGCACGGTGGCGCTGCAGTTCGCCAACGCGCCAGCGGTGGTGTCGGCGGTGATCCCGGGCGCGCGCACACCGGCGCAGGTGCAGGCCAACGTCGCCTCGATGGCGGTCGCGGTGCCGCAGGCGCTGTGGGATGAGCTCAGGCACGAGGGCCTGATCGACGCCGACGCGCCGGTGCCGGCGGCGGCATGATGCGGAAGAAGCGTCTGTTCATCGCCGCGCTGGTGGCGGCGATCCTGTTCCTGTCGGCGTTCGCCATCGCGCTGCTGCCCACGCGGACCCGCGCCATCGCCCCGGTCGCGCAAGGGCAGGCCGCCGCGCTGCTGGAGCAGGGCCGCTACCTGGCCGCGGCCGGCGACTGCACCGCCTGCCATACCGCACCGGGCGGCGCGCCGTTCGCCGGCGGCCTGCCGATCGCCTCGCCGATCGGCACCATCTACAGCACCAACATCACACCGGACCCGGACACCGGCATCGGCCGCTACTCGCTGGACCAGTTCGACCGCGCGCTGCGGCACGGCATCCGCGCCGACGGCGGCACGCTCTATCCGGCCATGCCGTATCCGTCCTATGCGCGCATCGGCGACGACGACGTGCGCGCGCTGTATGTCTATTTCATGCAGGGCGTAAAGCCGGTCGAACGCCACAACCAGCCCACGGGCATCGCCTGGCCGCTCAGCCTGCGCTGGCCGCTGGCGCTGTGGCGGCGCATGTTCGCGCCCTCACCCGACGCGCTGGCGGCCAGGCCGGCGCTGGCCGACGCCCGGCTCGCCCGGGGCGCCTATCTGGTCGAAGGCCTGGGCCACTGCGGCAGCTGCCACACCCCGCGCGCGCTGACCATGCAGGAGGAAGCGCTGGACGCCTCGGGCAAGGCCTACCTGAGCGGCGGCCAGGTGATCGATGGCTGGACCGCCATCAACCTGCGTGGCGATGTGGGCAGCGGGCTGGGCGGCTGGTCCGAGCAGGACATCGTCGATTCGCTGCGCACCGGCCGCAATCCGCACGCGGGCACCGTCGGCAGCCCGATGGGCGATGTCACCGTCCACAGCATGCAGTACCTGCGCGCGGACGATCTGCACGCCATCGCGGCCTACCTCAAGAGCCTGCCGGCGCAGGACCCGGCGCATCCCGGCTTCCGTGCCGACCCGTCTACCGCCGCGGCCCTGGCGCAGGGCCAGGACGCCACGCCCGGCGCGGCGCTGTACCTGGACAACTGCGCCGGCTGCCACCGCAGCGACGGCGCCGGCGATACGCGCACCTTCCCGTCGATCGCCGGCAACCCCACCGTGCTGGCGCCCGCGCCGACCTCGCTGCTGCGCCTGATCCTGGACGGCAGCAGGATGCCGGCCACGCCGGCGGCGCCTTCGGACCTTGGCATGCCCGGCTTCGCCTGGCGGCTGGACGATGCGCAGGTCGCGCAGCTGGCCAGCTTCGTGCGCGCGGGCTGGGGCAATCGCGCCGACCCGGTCAGCGCCGCCCAGGTGCGCAAGGTCCGCGCCCAGCTCGAGCGCGAGCGCGCCGAGCGCGCCAAACCCCACGACCCGACTTCCACGCGCGATTGATGCGCGCCGCTGCCCCTTGGTGAACCGCATGAGCAAGTCTCCCCAGACGCCGCAGGCCGATGCGCCGACCGCGACGACCCGCCGCGCCTTCCTGCGCCTGTCGCTGGCCGTGGCCCCGGCCGCGGTCGCCCTTGGTGCATGCGACGGCCGGCAGGGCGAGGCCGGCCAGCGCGAAGCCGCCAGCACCGCCGATCCCGCGCCTTATCAGCCCACGTATTTCAGCGCGGCCGAGTGGGCCTGCCTGCAGGCCGTCGTGGCCCGCCTGATCCCCGGCGATGCCCAGGACCCGGGCGCGCTGGAGGCCGGCGTGCCCGAATACATCGACCTCCAGATGGGCACGCCCTGGGCGGCGGGGCGGCTGTGGTTCATGCAGGGGCCGTTCCAGCCCGATGCGCCGGCCACGCTGGGGTATCAGCTCCGGCTGGCGCCGCGCGAGCTCTACAGGCTGGGCCTGGCCGATCTGGACCAGGCCTGCCGCGCCGCGCACGGCCAGGCTTTCGCCGAACTCGACGCCGCGCTGCAGGACACCGTGCTGCAGCAGCTGGAGGCCGGCGCGCTGGCGCTGGCGCAGGTGCCGCCCAAGGCGCTGTTCGGCCTGCTGCTGGCCAACGCGCGCGAGGGCTTCTTCAGCGATCCGCGCCACGGCGGCAACCGCGACCTGGTGGGCTGGAAGCTGATCGGCTTCCCCGGCGCGCGCGCGGACTTCATGGACTGGGTCGAGCGCGACGTGGCCTATCCGCTGCCGCCGGTGTCCATCGACGGGGCGCGGGGCTGAGCCATGGCGACCACGATGAAGAAGACCGATGTGGTGGTGGTGGGCTTCGGCTGGGCCGGGTCGATCATGGCGCGCGAGCTGACCGAGGCCGGCCTGCGCGTGGTCGCGCTGGAACGCGGCGCCGCGCGCGACACCCAGCCCGACGGCGCCTACCCGGGCACGCTGGACGAGCTGACCTACAGCGTGCGCAAGAAGCTGTTCCAGGACCTGTCGCGCAGCACCGTCACGATCCGCCATACCGAGGCGGATACCGCGCTGCCGTATCGGCAGCTCGGCGCCTTCCTGCCTGGCGATGGCGTCGGCGGCGCCGGCCTGCACTGGTCCGGCGTGCACTTCCGCGTCGACCCGGTGGAGCTGAAGCTGCGCAGCCATTACGAGCAGCGCTACGGCAAGCGCTTCATCCCCGAGGGCATGACCATCCAGGACTTCGGCGTGAGCTACGAGGAGCTGGAGCCGCACTTCGACTTCGCCGAGAAGGTGTTCGGCACCTCCGGCAGCGCCTGGAGCGTGCAGGGCGAAGTGGTGGGGCGGGACAAGGGCGGCAATCCGCTGGCGCCGGACCGCTCGGCGCCGTTCCCGCTGCCGGTGCAGAAGCGCACCGTCTCGGCGCAGCGCTTCTTCTCGGCTGCCGCCGGGCTGGGCTATCACCCCTACGACATGCCTTCGGCCAACGCCTCCGGCCCTTACACCAACCCCTACGGTTGCCAGATGGGCACGTGCAACTTCTGCGGCTATTGCAGCGGCTATGCCTGCTACAACTATTCCAAGGCCTCGCCCAACGTCAACGTATGGCCGGCGCTGCGCCAGCAGCCGCTGTTCGAGCTGCGCACGCATTGCGAGGTGACCCGGGTGGAGCTGGCGCCCGATCGCAAGACCGCGACCGGGGTGACCTACGTCGATGCGCAGGGGCGCGAGGTGTTCCAGCCCGCCGACCTGGTGATCGTCTCGGCCTTCCAGTTCCACAACGTGCGCCTGCTGTTGCTCTCGGGCAT
Organism: Pseudoxanthomonas sp. SORGH_AS_0997; assembly: GCF_031453535.1. Classification (NCBI taxonomy): domain Bacteria; kingdom Pseudomonadati; phylum Pseudomonadota; class Gammaproteobacteria; order Lysobacterales; family Lysobacteraceae; genus Pseudoxanthomonas; species Pseudoxanthomonas sp. SORGH_AS_0997. The sequence continues at coordinate 3,316,932 of NZ_JAVIZI010000001.1, read as the reverse complement.
CGGCACGCCCTACGACCCGGCCAGCAACACCGGCGTGGTCGGGCGCAACTTCGCCTACCAGAACATGGCCACGGTCAAGGCGTTCTTCGGCCGGGACGTGCACAGCAACGAGTTCATCGGCGCCGGCGGCAACGGCGTGGCGATCGACGACTTCAACGCCGATCATTTCGACCATGCGGCGGCCGGCTTCGTCGGCGGCTCACCGATGTGGGTCAACCAGGCCGGGGTCAAGCCGATCAGCGGCATCGCGCTGCCGGCGGGCACGCCGGGCTGGGGCCAGGCGTGGAAGCGCGCGGTGGCCGAGCACTACACCCACACCGTGTCGATGGACGCGCACGGCGCGCACATGAGCTATCGCAGCAACTATCTCAGCCTGGATCCGACCTATACCGACGTCCACGGCCTGCCGCTGTTGCGCATGACCTTCGACTGGCAGGAGAACGACACGCGCATGGCGCGCTTCATGGCCGACAAGCTCGACGGCATCGCCAAGGCGATGGGCCCGGCCTCCACCCGCAAGCTGGTGCGCGACTTCGGTGATCACTTCGATACCACCAGCTACCAGACCACGCATCTGAACGGCGGCGCGATCATGGGCACCGACCCGGGCATCAGCGTGCTCAACCGGTATCTGCAAAGCTGGGACGTGCACAACGTCTTCGTCCCCGGTGCGTCGGCCTTCCCGCAGGGCCTGGGCTACAACCCCACCGGGCTGGTAGCGGCGCTGACCTACTGGTCGGCGAAGGCCATTCGCGACCAGTACCTGTGCTCGCCACGCGCGTTGGCGTAACCAACGCGCGTATTGGCATTGCCTCAGCGCGGCTTGAACACGCCGCGCGCCTCGCGCGGTTCGCTGCGCAGATACTGCGAGGCGATCGGCAGGGTCGCGCCCAGCGCCACCGCCGCGTGCCAGGGCCAGCGCGGGTCGTACAGCGCGGCGCGGGCGATGGCCACCGCATCGGCCTTGCCTTCGGCCACGATGCGCTCGGCGTGCGCCGGCTCGGTGATCAGGCCGACCGCGACCACCGGCATGGTCGACAGCGCCGCCTTGATGTCGCGGGCGAACGGCACCTGATAGCCGGGTTCCACCGGGATCTGCTGGCGTGGATCCAAGCCACCGCTGGACACGTGCAGATAGCTGCAGCCGCGCGCTTCCAGCGCCTGCGCCAGGGCGATGCTCTGCGCTACGTCCCAGCCGCCTTCGACCCAATCGCTGGCCGAGATGCGCATGCCGACCGCCATGCTGTCCGGCACCGCGGCGCGCACCGCGTCGAACACCTGCAGCGGCAGGCGCAGGCGGTTCTCCAGCGAGCCGCCATAGGCATCGGTGCGATCGTTGCTCAGCGGCGAGAGGAACTGGTGCAGCAGATAGCCGTGCGCGCCGTGCAGCTCGATCAGGTCGAAGCCCAGCCGGTGCGCGCGCTGCGCGCTGTCGACGAAGGCCTGCACGATCGCCTCGATGCCGGCCTCGTCCAGGCGCTGCGGCGCCGGATCGCCTTCCTCGTACGGACGATCGGTGGAGGAGACGGTCTGCCAGCCGTGCGGCGCATCCGGCGCGATGGCCGCGCCATCGTGCTCCCACGGCTTGTGGGTGGAGCCCTTGCGCCCGGCGTGGGCCAGCTGGATGCCGAGCCGGATCGGCGACCAGCGCCGGATGCCTTCCAACACGGGGCGCAGGGCCTGCTCGGTGGCGTCGTCCCACAGGCCCAGATCGGCCCAGGAAATGCGCCCACGCGCCTCGACCGCGGTGGCTTCCAGAATCAGCAGGCCGGCGCCGGACTGCGCCAGATGACCCAGATGCATGGCGTGCCAGGCATTGGCCTGACCATTGTCATCATCACAGGAGTACTGGCACATCGGCGCAATGACGATGCGGTTGTCCAACGACAGCGGCCCCAGGGACAGGGGCGAAAACAGCGTGCTCACGAAGTGTGGCCTTACAACGGGGGGAGAGCCCACATTGCAACGCGCGGCGTTAGCACCCCGCAAGCGCACCGCTGGATCAGCCTGTCGCGCACACGACGCTCAGGCCGTCACACCGTCCTCGAGAAAGGCCAGCGCCTGCGCGCAGTCGTGCTGCACCTTCAGCGTGAGCAACGCGTCGGCGCGCGTGCGGCCGTGGTTGAGCGCGGCTACCGGCAGGCCGGCCGCATGCGCCCACTGCACGAAGCGCAGGCCCGAATACACCATCAGCGAAGAGCCCACCACCAGCAGCGCATCGCTGCGTTCCAGCGCCTCGCGCGCGGCGGCCACCCGCTCGCGCGGCACGTTCTCGCCGAAGAACACCACGTCCGGCTTCAGCACGCCGCCGCAGTGCGCGCAGGCCGGGATGTCGAACGCGGCAAAGTCCACGCCCTCCAGATCCGCATCGCCATCGGGCGCGATGCCGGCGTGATGCCGGTCCCAGCCTGGATTGCGCGCGACCAGCTCGGCCTGGAAGTCCTGACGCGGCGTGCGTCGCTCGCAGCCCATGCAGCGCACCACATCCAGCCGGCCATGCAGATCGATCACCTGGCGGCTGCCGGCGGCCTGGTGCAGGCGGTCCACGTTCTGGGTGAGCAGCAGCGAGAGCTGCCCGCGCGCCTCCAGCGTCGCCAGCGCACGGTGCACGCCGTTGGGCCGCGCGGCGCCGAAGCGCGGCCAGCCGACCAGGCTGCGCGCCCAGTAGCGCTGGCGCGTGGCCAGCTCGCCCATGAAGGCCTGATAGGTCACCGGCTGCGGCCGCTTCCACGCGCCGTCGCGGTCGCGGTAATCGGGAATGCCCGAATCGGTGCTGCAGCCCGCGCCGGTCAGCACGAACAGACGCGCGTGGCGCGCGATGAACTGCTGCAGGTCCTGTGGCGTGCTCATGCGCGTTCCCGGCACCGGTTGGCGATTGACTTCCCGACACACGCGCGCAGGCGCGCCGTCGTGGCCTTCGCACGTGACCAGGCCCGCCATGCATGGCGGTGCAGGGTGTCGGGCAGGGCACTCATGACGGCGGATGCGCAGGCGAGGACATGCGCCCTATCTTGGGTGTCCCGGAAGACAACGCAAGGACGTCCGGCGCATGGCAGCGTCCCGTCGCGGCCGCGATGCGGCGAATTGCCGCCGCCCGGTCCATCCGGGATACTTCGGCCGACCCGCAGGATGCGGGGCGCACGGCGCCTTGGGCCTTGTGCCATCCGATCACCGTCCCTGCATCGAGTCCGCGCCGTCCACGTGAGTTCGCCCGTGCCATCGTCCCCCGGTCCTGTGCCCGCCCCGCTGCGCCTGGCGCTGCTCGAGGACGACGACGTGCTGCGCGAGCGCGTGCTGCTGCCGGGGCTGGCGCGCCATGGCTTCGACGTGGCGCCGATGCGCACGGTGGCGCAGCTGGAGGCGGCGCTGGCGCAGGCCAGCTTCGACCTGATCGTGCTCGACATCGGCCTGCCCGATGGCGATGGCTTCACCCTCACGCGCCAGCTCCAGGCCGGGCGTCCGGGGCATGGGCATCGTGATCCTCAGCGGGCGCGATACCTCGCCGGACATGGTGCGTGGCCTCAGCCAGGGCGCCGACGCCTACCTGACCAAGCCGGTGGAGATCGAGATGCTGGCCGCGACCTTGTTCAGCGTCGCGCGGCGGCTGTCGCGGCCCGCGGCCGCGGCGGCGCACGAGGTGCCGGCGTGGCAGCTGCAGGACGATGGCTGGTGCCTGTTCTCGCCGCAGGGCAAGGCCGTGGCGCTGACCCAGTCCGAGCGCCGCGTGCTGCTGTGCCTATGGCGCACGCGCGGCAAGCTGGTCTCGCGCGCGTCGCTGCTGGCCACGCTCGGCGGCGAGCTGGGGCTGGAGATCGACCCGCATCGCCTCGATGCGCTGCTGCATCGCCTGCGCCAGAAGGTGCAGGACCGCGCCGGCCTGGCGCTGCCGCTGACCGCCGTGCGCGGCGCCGGCTACCTGTTCAATCCGCAGGCGGACTGAGCGGCGCGGCGACCTGCGGCAGGCGCAGGGTGAAGCGCGTGCCCTGGCCGGGCGCGCTGTCCACCCACAGGCTGCCGCCGCCCTGCTGGGTCAGCTCCTGCGCCACCGCCAGGCCCAGGCCCGTGCCCTGGCCCGCCGGCTTGGTGGTGAAGAACGGCTCGAAGGCCTGCTGCATCACCTCGGCGCTCATGCCGATGCCGGTATCGGACAGGCGCAGCACCACCTGCCGCTCCTCCAGGCTCACCTCGATCGAGAACGTGCCGCCCTCGGGCATCGCATCGCGCGCGTTGGCGGCGAAGTTGAGCATCACCAGGTCGAACTGCGCGCGATCCAGATGCACCACGCAGGGCAGCGCCGGCGTGCGCAGCCGCACCTGCACGGACGCGCCGAACAGCTGCCGCAGCATGGGCTGCAGCTCGCCCAGCGCATCGGCCACGTCGAAGTCGCGCGGCACGGCCAGTTCGCGCCGGCTGAAGCTCAGCAGCTTGCGGCTGATCGCCACCCCGCGCTGCGCGGCCAGCTCCACGCCCTCCAGCGCATCGCCCATCGCCTGCGCGTCGACGACCGGGTCGTAGTCCAGCTCGTGCAGGCGATGGCGCTGGGCGGTGTAGCCGATGATCGCGCCGAGGATGTTGTTGAAATCGTGCGACACGCCGCTGGCCAACTGGCCGACCGACTCGATCTTCTGCAGGTGCAGCAGCCGTGCCTGCACGCGCTCGCGCTCGCGCATCTCCACGCGCAGGCGCTCGGCCGAACGCCGGGCGCTGAACAGGCCTTCGCGCAGCGCCTCCACCGTGCGGTCCAGCACCAGGGTGATCATGAAATAGCTCATCGCCAGCGACGGCAGGTTCTGGAAGGGGTTGCCGGAGGCGTTCGGCGCCTGGCCTTCCGGGCTCTCCATGCCCAGCCAGAACATCAGCGGGATGCACGCATACACCGCCCACAGCGCCCAGCGCCCGATCACCAGGGCCGCCAGCGTCAGCAGCATCATCGGATAGGGATCGAAGGCCTGCAGCTGGTAGCCGAAGGCGATGTTGGCCGCGATGCCCGAACACAGGGTCACGCCGATGAACAGCGCCGTGGCCGGCTTGACCTGGCCGCGCCGGATCAGCCACACGCCGATCCACGCGGCCAGCGTCATCGCCGCGTCGGTGCCGATGTCCACGGCCAGCTGCGTGGCGTCCATCTGGATCCGCGCCGCGGTCAGCAGGTGGTAGGCCTTGTTGAGCGGAATCTCGGTGCCGAGGAACAGCATCAGCACCTGCAGCGCCGGCGCGTTGCGGCGGTCGATCGGATCGGAGGCCGGCACCCTGCGCAGCCAGGCGACCGCCTGACGCCACAGCGGCGGGCGCCAAGGCAGGCGCCAGAACCGACTGCGATCAGATCTCCCCATGGGCCGTGAGTCTAGCGTGAGCCGGCCATGAGATTGCGGGCATTGAGCGCGCGCGGCGGCTGTCGGTAAATCCTTCCACGCGTGCCGTGCGGGGAGCCGGTGCGAATTCCCTTCTCCGGACCTATCGCCATGCCCAGCCTTGCCATGTCGTCCGTGCGCCGTGGGCGCACGTCCTCCCATCGCATCCTGCCTGCCCTGTCTTGCAGTCCGTTGACCGCCGCGTTGCTGCTCGCGCTGGCGCTGCCGGCCGGCGCCATGCCGGCGGCGGACGTGGACCCGCCCGCAGGGGCGACCGCCCAGGCGAGCCAGACCGTCGCGCCGCAGGCCGATGAAGCGGCCGTCGTGGCGGCGGCGGTGGATCCCAACTACTTCGCCGCCAGTGGCGCCGGTGACGGCAGCGACAACGCGGCCGCCGGCGGCACCAGCGCTGTAGGCATCGGCGCCGGCGCCGACGCCGCAGGGAACTTCGGCGTGGCGATCGGGGCCCGGGCCACGGTGAGCGACGCCTACGGCATCGCCATCGGCCACAACGTCACCGCCGGCAACACGGCCATCGCGATGGGCGACGGGGCGCAGGCCACCGGGCAGTCGGCGGTGGCCATCGGCGGCAGCTTCTTCGGCAGCGCCTTTGGCGATTCGGACGGCGCGCGCGCCACCGGCTTCGGCGCGGTCTCCCTGGGCGCCTATGCGGAGGCGATCGGCGACAACGCCACGGCCCTGGGCTGGTCGTCGACGGCGGCCGAGGCGGGGGCGGTGGCTGTGGGCAGTTCGGCCAGCGCGCAGGCGCAGTACGCCACGGCATTCGGCAGTTCGAGCGCCGCGTCCGGGGCGGCGTCCATGGCGCTGGGCTATGCGAGCCGGGCCACCAATGACGCGGCCGTGGCCATCGGCACCTACGGCCTGGCCGAAGGGTTCGCCGGTGTGGCCATCGGCTACGGCACCACCGCAGCGGGCGATGGCGGCACGGCGCTGGGGGAAGGTGCGATGGCGCAGGGCCAGCAGAGCGTGGCCATCGGCGCCAGCAACGCCAGCGTGTCCGCGCAGGCCAACGGGCTGGGCGCGGTGACGGTGGGTGCGGGCTCGTGGGCGCTGTCGGACTACGGCGTGGCGCTGGGCTTCGACAGCCACGCCGATGCGATGTACGCCACCGCCCTGGGCGCGCAGGCGATCTCCACCAGCGCCAGCGCCACCGCGCTCGGCGCGCAGACCTTCGCCGACGGCGATGAGGCCACCGCGGTGGGCTACATCGCCAGCGCGTCCGGCCTGGGCGCCGCGGCGTTCGGTTCGGGCGCCAGCGCACTGGGCGACGGCGCGCTGGCGCTGGGCACCAACAGCGCGGTGACCGGAGCGAACAGCGTCGCGCTGGGCGCCGGCAGCTTCGCCGATCGCGCCAACAGCGTCTCGATCGGCGTAGCCGGCGCGGAGCGCCAGCTCGCCAACGTGGCCGCCGGCACCGAGGACACCGACGCGGTGAACCTCTCGCAGCTGCACGCGCTGGCCGACACGCTGACCCTGGCCGGCGGCGCGACCGTCGACGGCCTGGGCCAGATGGCCGCGGCGCTGGGCGGCGGCGCGGGGTATTCGGCGGCCGGCGGCTTCGTGCTGCCGCGCTACAGCCTGCAGGGCGCCAGCTTCACCAATGTCGGCGACGCGTTGACCGCGCTGGATGGCGCGTTCTCCGGCCTCTCCACGCGCCTGGCCTCGCTGGAGGCCGCACCGGCGGCCGGCAGCGGCGCCGGCGGGGTAGCGGTCGGCGGCGGCAGCGCGAACGGCGCCAGCGTGGCCGACGGCAGCAACGGCGTGGCCATCGGCGCGGGCGCGGCCAGCGGCGGCCAGAACGGCACCGCCGTCGGCGGCGGCGCCTACGCGGCGGGGCCCAACGACACCGCGATCGGCGGCAACGCCAAGGTCAGTGCCGATGGCAGTACCGCGGTCGGCGCCAATACCGTCATCGCGTCCGCCGCCACCAATGCGGTGGCGGTCGGCGAGAGCGCCACGGTCGGCGCGGCGTCCGGCACGGCGATCGGCCAGGGCGCCTCGGCCACCGCCACCGGCGCGGTGGCGCTGGGCCAAGGTTCGCTCGCCGACCAGGCCAACACCGTCTCGGTGGGCAGCGCCGGCCAGGAGCGCCGCGTGACCAACGTTGCGGCCGGCACCGCCGCCACCGATGCGGCCAATGTCGGCCAGGTGCAGGCGGGCGATGCGCAGGCCGTGGCCACCGCGCACGCCTACACCGACACCACCGCGACCAGGACGCTGAGCTCGGCCAATGCCTATACCGATCAGAAGCTGACCGCGCTCGACGACCGCTTCAGCCAGCTCTCCAACGATCTCGGCCACCGGCTGGCCGCGCAGGACAAGCGCATCGACCGGATGGGGGCGATGGGCTCGGCGATGATGAACATGGCCATCAACGCGGCCAATGCCAGGACCGCCAACGGCCGCATCGCCGCCGGCGCCGGCTGGCAGAACGGCCAGGCCGCGCTGTCGGTGGGCTACGCCAAGCAGATCGGCGAGCGCGCCTCCTTCAGCATCGGCGGCGCCTTCAGTGGCGAGGACGCCTCCGCCGGCGTCGGCTTCGGCATCGACCTGTAACGCCCCGTGCTTCCGCCTGGCCTCGCGCCGGGCGGTGCAGCCCTTCGCTTGTCTCCTTTCGCCCCGAATCGGTCGCCGACGCAGCGGCCGCTCCTTGCCCGAGGTCCCACGATGAATCCGACGTCCATTCCCTTCCGCCGCAGCGTGCTGGCGATTTCGCTGGCCGCGGCCGTGTGTCCCGCCCTGGCGCAGGTCTCGCGCTTCGGCACGCTGCAGACCGGCGTCGCCAGCGAGCCCCTGGCGGTCTACGACGGCCTGCTGGTCACCTACCGCAGCGGCAGCAGCGAGCGCATCAGCGCGGCGGCCGCGGCCAACAAGCTGAAATCGGCGATGGCCACCACCGCCGTGCGCAGCCAGTGGAGCGCCCAGTTCCGCCAGGCACCGCCGGCGCTGAACCGCGTGCGCCGCATCGCCACCGGCGCCGATCTGGTGCGCCCGGCCCGCGCGCTCAGCCAGGAACAGCTCAACAGCCTGATGCAGACCCTGCGCGCCGATCCTTCGGTGGCCCATGTCGAACCCAACCTGCTGATGAAGCCGATCCGCGCGACCGCCCAGGCGATCCTGCCGCCGGGCCAGGCGCCGAACGACCCCGGCGCGGTCGTGCAGTGGCACATGCGCGCGGCCGACGGCCACGCCGAGTACACCGAAGCGGACGGCAGCACGGTCAACTTCCCCAACTGGGGCGGCATCAACGCGATCCCGGCCTGGCAGTACGGCGACGGCGAGGGTGTGGTGGTGGCGGTCATCGATACCGGCATCACCGCCCATCCCGACCTGGACACGTCCCTGGCCGACGCCGGCTACGACTTCATCAGCAGCGGCTACATGTCCGGCCGCGCCACCGACGGTCGCGTCCCGGGCGGCTGGGACCTGGGCGACTGGACCAGCGAAGACAAGTACCTGGTCGAGAACGGTGGCTGCGCGCAGAGCTACGAGCAGTCCGACAGCTCCTGGCACGGCACCCACGTCGCCGGCACCGTCGCCGAGCTGACCAACAACGGCGTGGGCATGATCGGCGTGGCGCCCAAGGCCAAGGTGCTGCCGGTGCGCGCGCTGGGCCATTGCGGCGGCACCACCGCCGATATCGCCGATGCGATCACCTGGGCCTCGGGCGGTCATGTCGACGGCGTGCCGGACAACCAGCACCCGGCCGAGGTGATCAACATGAGCCTGGGCGGGTACGGCAGCTGCACCAGCGACGGCGTCACTGCCGCGGCGATCAGCGGCGCGATCGCGCGCGGCACCACGGTGGTCGTGGCGGCCGGCAACGACAACAGCGATGCCAGTGCCTATACCCCGGCCAGCTGCCCCGGCGTGATCAACGTGGCCGCCACCGGCATCACCGGCAAGCGCGCGTATTACTCCAACTACGGCAGCAGCATCACCCTGTCCGCGCCCGGCGGCGGCGGTTACACCAACGACGACCCGAACACCGGCACCAAGCCCCGCGCCGGCTTCGTCTGGTCCACCCTGAACCGCGGCGCGCATGAGCCGGGCGAGCCGGCCTACGCGGGCTACACCGGCACGTCGATGGCCTCGCCGCACACCGCCGGCGTCGTCGCGCTGGTCATCAGTGCCGCCTACAGCGCCGGCAAGCCCATTCCCACGCCCCAGCAGATCCGGGAAATCCTGACGCAGACCTCCAACGTGTTCCCGATCAAACCGACCCTGCGCATCGGCGCGGGCATCCTGGACGCCAGCAAGGCCGTCGCGCGCGCCTCGGGCGCGGCCGGCGGTGGCGATGAAGCCAATGCCGTGATGCTGAGCAAGGGACAGGTGCTCGGCGGCCTGAGCGCGGCGCAGGGCGGCACGCAGCTGTTCCGCATCGACGTGCCCGTCAATGCGCGCAACCTGCAGATCCGCACGCTCGGCGGCAGCGGCCAGGTGAAGATGTATGTGCGCGCGACGCGGGCGCCCAGCGCCGATGGCAGCGATGCCGACGCCAGTTCGGTGCGCGCCGGCACCACGCAGAACATGCAGACCGCCCTGCCGGTGTCCGACAGCTACTTCATCCGCCTGGTCGGCGGCACCGGGGGCTACCGGAACATCAGCCTGACCACGACCTACTCGACGTACTGAAGCGGCGGCGCGCGTCAGGCCGGGCGGCTGACCTCGATCAGGTTGTCGTCCGGGTCGCGGAAGTACAGCGAGGTGATCGGCCCGGTGGCGCCCGTGCGCGCGACCGGGCCTTGCTCGATGACCACGCCCAGCGCCTGCAGCTGCGCCTGGGCCTGCTCGATCGGCGTGTCGATCAGCAGGCACAGGTCGCCCGAGCCCGGCGTGGGCCTGCGCGCCTTGGGTTCGAACTCGTGCCCATGCCGGTGCAGGTTGATCTTCTGCTGACCGAAGGCCAGCGCCTTGCGGCCCTGGCCGAAGGTGATCACCTCCATGCCCAGCACGCGCGCATAGAAGGCGCAGCTGGCCTCGACGTCGGCGACGGTCAGGACCAGGTGGTCCAGGCGTTCGACTTTCATCGCTCATTCTCCTCTGGGCGGATGCGGCCCGAAGCGTCCGTAGGGTCTGCTGTCGTCGGCGCCCTTGCGCAGCACCTGCGCGGCCAGCAGCGCCAGCGCCTGCAGCGCCAGGCAGAAGATCACCAGCGCGCCCCAGCCGCCGTGCTGCCAGAACCAGCCGCTGACCGAGCCGATCACGCTGGAGCCGATGTAGTAGGCCAGCAGATACAGCGAGGCCGCGTGGCTCTTGCTGGCCTTGCCCAGCCGGCCGACCCAGGCGCTGGCGGCCGAGTGGGCGATGAAGAAGCCGATGGTCAGCAGCACGATGCCGAAGATCACCAGCCACAGGACATGCGACAGCGTCATCGCCACCCCGACGATCGCGCAGACCGTGCCGGCCAGCACCACCGGCCCGCGGCCGAAGCGATCCGAGGCCGATCCTGCCACCGAAGACGAGACGATGCCGAACACATAGGCCGAGAAGATCAGGCCGATCTGGCTCTGGCTCAGGCCGAACTCCGGCCCGCCCAGGCGGAAGCCCGCATAGTTGTAGACGCTGACGAAGGTGCCCATCAGCAGGAACGGGATGGCGAACAGCCACGGCAGGTAGCGGTCGCGCAGATGCCCGCCCCAGGCCTGCACGTGGTAACCCAGCCGCACCCCGGTCTTGCGCACGAAGTTGCGCGAGGGCGGCAACAGCAGCACGAAGCCGATCGCCACCAGCAGGTCGACCGCGCTGAGCGTGGCCAGCGCCGTGCGCCAGCCCAGGTGGTCGGTCAGCACGCTCATGCCGATCCGGCCCATCATCCCGCCGAAGGCGTTGCCGGCCACGTACAGGCCGGTGGCCGCGCCCAGCTTGTGGCCCGGCAGCTCCTCGGCCAGGTAGACCATGGCCACCGCCGGCACGCCGCCCAGCGCGATGCCCGAGAGCATGCGCACCACCACCAGCGACTCCCAGTGCGGCAGGAAGGCGGCCACGCCGTTGAGCACCGCGGCCAACGCGATGGAGGCGAACATCAGCCCGCGCCGGCCCAGGTTCTCCGACACCGCGCCGGCGCAGAAGATCGCCACGGCCAGCCCACCGGTGGCCAGCGACAGCGGCAGCGAGCTGGCGGCCGCGCTCACCCCGAAGCTCCTGGCGAACTCGGGCAGCAGCGGCTGCACGCTGTAGAGCAGCGAGAAGGTGGCGAACCCGGCCAGGAACAGCGCCAGGCGGATGCGGCCCAGTGGCACGGGCGTGTCGAGGTCGACGGGCGCTGGACCTGCGTCCAGGGCGGTGGCGGAAGCGCGGGGCATGGCGAACGAGGCTGGCGCGTGGGGGAGGGCAGTATCTGACCGCCCCGACCATGCGTCCAATATATGATGCAGGCAGTCGCCATACGTGCTGCATATGGAGCCCCATGGAGCTGCGACACCTGCGCTATTTCCTGGCCGTGGCCGAGGAAGCCAACTTCACCCGCGCCGCCGCGCGCGTCGGTATCGGCCAGCCGCCGTTGAGCCAGCAGATCCAGGCGCTGGAGAAGGAGCTGGGCACGCCGCTGTTGGTGCGCACCCCGCACGGCGCCCAGCTGACCGACGCCGGGCAGGCCTTCCTGCTGGAGGTGCGGCGCGTGCTGGTCGATGTCGAGCGCGCCGCCGACAGCGCGCGCCGGGCCGCGCGCGGGGAGAGCGGCCGCCTGCGGCTGGGCTTCACCGCCTCGGCCGCGTTCAACCCGGTCGTGCCGCAGCTGATCCGCGACTACCGCCGCGCCTGGCCCGCGGTCGAACTGGCGCTGGAGGAGACCAACACCGCCGGCCTGCTCGATGGCCTGGCCCAGGGCCGGCTGGATGCGGCCTTCATCCGCTACAGCGTGGCCACCCCGCCGGAGCTGGCGCTGATCCGCTTCCCGGACGAGCCGATGAAGATCGCCGTGCCGGCCGCGCATCCGCTGGCGGCCCGGCGCAGCGCGCCGCTGTCGGTGCTGGCCGGCGAGCCCTTCATCCTGTTCCCGCGCAGCTTCGGCACCAGCCTGTACGACGAGATCCTGTCCGCCTGCCGCCAGGCCGGCTTCAGCGTGGCCATCACCCAGGAGGCGCCGCAGATGTCCTCGATCGTCAACCTGGTCGCGGCCGAGCTGGGCGTGTCGGTAGTGCCCGAATCCACCGCCCAGCTGCAGCTGCCCGGCGTGCGCTACCTGGACATCGAAGGCCCAGTGCCGATGGCGCGGCTGGCGCTGGCGGCCATGCCCACGCGGGCCCATACCCCGCCGCCCTTGCGCCATCTGCTGGCGCTGGCGCGCGGCGCCGACCCGATGCAGGCCGGCGCCGCCTGAGCGATCAGTCCAGCCGGCCCAGCGCCGCGGCGTCGAAGTCGCGCAGTTCGTCGGTGGCGCCGCGGTGGATCTTCTCCGCCCAGCGCGCATCGCTCAGCAGCGCACGGCCGACGGCGATCAGGTCGAACTCCTCGCGCTCCATGCGGGCCACCAGCCGGTCCAGGCCGACCGCGCTGGAGCCCTCGCCGCCGAAGGCGCCCATGAAGTCGCCCGACAGGCCGACCGAGCCAACGCTGATCGTCGCCGCGCCGGTGAGCTTCTTCGCCCAGCCGGCGAAGTTGAGCCCCTCGGCCCCGTCGATCTCCGGGAATTCGGCCTCCCAGAAGCGCCGCTGCGAGCAATGCAGCACGTCCACGCCGGCCTCCACCAGCGGCACCAGCCAGGCAGCCATCGCCTCGGGCGTGTCGGCCAGGCGCGCGCTGTAGTCCTGCTGCTTCCACTGGCTCAGGCGCAGGATGATCGGGAAGTCGGGCCCCACGGCCGCGCGCATGGCCTGCACCACCTCGACGGCGAACCGCGAACGCTCGGCCAGCGTGGCGCCGCCGTAGCGATCGTCGCGCGTGTTGGTTGGCGCCCAGAAGAACTGGTCGAGCAGATAGCCGTGCGCGCCGTGGATCTCCAGCGTGTCGAAGCCCAGGGCCTGGGTGTCGGCCGCCGCGCGCGCATAGGCGGCGATGGTGTCGGCGATGTCCTCCTCGGTCATCGCCCGGCCGCGCGGCTTGCCCGGCGCCTCCAGGCCCGACGGGCTCTCGACGCCGTCCTGCTCCCACGCCGTCTGGAAGCTCTGCACCGCGCCGACATGCCACAGCTGCGGGCCCATCCGGCCACCGGCCTGGTGCACCCCGTCGATCACCGCACGCCAGCCGGCCAGCGCCGCCTGCCCGTGGAAGACCGGGATGCCCGGATCGTTGCGCGCGCCCGGCCGGTCCACGACCGTGCCTTCGGACAGGATCAGGCCGACCTCGTGTTCGGCGCGGCGCCGGTAATAAGCCGCCACGTCGGGGCCAGGCACGCCCTCAGGCGAGAACGCGCGCGTCATCGGCGCCATCACGATGCGGTTCTTCAGCGCCAGCGACTTGACTTGGAAAGGGCGGAACAGCACCTGCGCAGCAGCAGAGGACATGGACGACTCCGTGGGGAAGGAAGGCGCAAGAGGGTATATTTCGTATACCAGGTGTCAATCAGGCACCCTCAAGCGACCAGGTATCCCCGAGGAAACCACCATGCACGCACCGCAGCCCCAGGTGCTCTCCGCCGCCGATTGCCCCAGCCGCCTGCTGCTGGACCAGATCGCCGACAAGTGGTCGGTGCTGGTGCTGGCCGCCCTCTGCCGCCAGCCGCTGCGCTTCAACATGCTCAAGCGCACGCTGGAAGGCATCACCCAGAAGGCGCTCACCCAGACCCTGCGCCGGCTGGAGCGCAACGGCATCATCGAACGCCGCGTGGTCACCGCCTCGCCGATCGCGGTGGAGTACCGCATCACCGCGCTGGGCCGCACGCTCAAGGCGCCGTTCGAGGCGCTTTATGCCTGGACCCGCGAGCACCTGCCCGATGTCGAGCGGGCGCGCGAGGCCTTCGACGCCCGCGAGCAGGCGCAAACGCTGCCCGCGGCCGCCAACGACTGATTCAAGCCTGGTTGAAATCCAGCGCGCCGGTCAGATCGCCCGGCGGCGGGCCGCCGGCGGCGACCATCGCGTCCTCGCGCAGCTTCAGGCCCGGCAGCTTCTCCAGGCCGAAGCGGCGCGTGATCAGGCGCGCGATCGAGCCGGTGTCGTAGATCGTGTGGTCCACATGCCCGCGCTTGGCGAAGGGCGAGATCACCAGCGCGGGGATGCGCGTGCCAGGCCCCCAGCGATCGCCCTTGGGCGGCGCCACGTGGTCCCACCAGCCGCCGTTCTCGTCGAAGGTGATCACCACGACCATCTGCTTCCACTGCGGGCTGTTCTGCAGCGCGTGCACGATCGCCGCCAGGTGCCGGTCGCCGGCCTCGATGTCCGAGTAGCCGGCATGCATGTTGAGATTGCCCTGCGGCTTGTAGAACGCCACCGGCGGCAGCTTGCCGGCCTGCGCGTCGGCGATGAACTTGTTGGTCGCCGCGGTCTCGCCCAGGCCGCCATCGCGCAGGTGCTGCTTGCGCGCCGCGCTGCCCGGCGCCAGCGAGGCGAAGTAGTTCAGCGGCTGGTGATGCGCCTGAAAGTTGGGATGGCTGGGGAAGCTGCCGTCGTTGCTGTCGCCCATGCCGTCCAGCGCCGCCTGGAACGCACCGGCGTACCAGGCCCAGTCCACGCCCTTGGCGCTCAGCATGTCGCCGATGTGCTTGTGCGACTGCGGCGGGCAGGTGTTGGCGCTGCTGGCATCGGCCAGCGCGGGGTTGGCCTTGTCCACGTTGAAGCCCGGCGAGTACGGCGGCCCGATCGTGTTGACCGCCCAGTAGTCCGGCGTCAGCGTCGGGCGCGAGGTGAACTTGGCCACGCCGTCCATCGCGCTGGCCGGGCTGTTCTCGGCCGGGATCAGCGCCTTGCCGTCGGGCTTGCCGTCGGCGGTCTTGGCGATGTGCAGCTTGGCCGGACTCTTGTCGGCGTTCGGATAGAACGGCGGTTGCGCGGCGACCAGGTACTGGTGGTTGAGGAACGAGCCGCCGAAGGCGCCCATGAAGAAGTTGTCGCACAGCGTGTACTGCTGGGCCAGCCGCCACAGGCGCAGGTTCACCGCCGTGTCGGCGTAGTGCCCCATCAGCAGCGCGCCGGTGTCGCCCCAGGCGACGAAGCCATCGTTCTTGCCGCCGTTGATCTGCATCTGGTTGCGGTAGAACTCGTGCACCAGGTCGCGCGTGACCACGCCATGCGGCAGCGGCTCGCCGGCCGGCGTGCGCAGCGCGAACGGCGCATTGGGCAGGCCGGTGATGTCCTCCTGCTTGATCTGATAGCTGCGGTGATTGACCACCTGGGCATCGGGCACCATGCCGTCCCAGATCGGCGGCAGGGTCTTGAGCGGCGTGCCGTCGCGGTCCTTCTGCACCGCCTTGGCCGGGTCGAGCGCCTTCAACGGCTGCTGCAGTCCCGGGAAGTCGGCGAACAGGTTGTTGAAGCTGCGGTTCTCCGCATAGAGCACCACGATGGTCTGCACCTGCTCGCGCAGCTGGGCATCGGTGACCGGCGTGGCCGCGCGGCTGCCGGCCTTGGCCGAAGCCGCGGCTCCGACGCCGGCGGCCTTGGCGGCGGCCTCGCCGCCCAGCCCCAGCGCGGCGCCCGCGGCGGCAAGCCCGCCCAGCAACCGGCGGCGCTGCGGATCGGAGGGAGAGGATTCGGGCAAATCGTCGTCGTGCTGGCTCATCGTGGACTCTGTGCGGAAAACGAAGAAGGCGCTCCTCTCGGAGCGCCCCCTAGTGTGCAGAGTCTTGATGACCGTCGTCAGGCACGAAGGTCATGCCGTGGGCGGCCAGTCACACGGGAGATGGGTTCAGATGCTCTTTCCCGCTGGCGGCGTGCTGGGCGTGCTGCTGGCGGGCGGCGTGCCGCTCCCGTACTCCTGTCTGGCCGACGGCGTCTCCCGCAAGGTGTCGTTGTAGTAGCGGGAGTTATCGCTTCCGTTGACCAGCGCGTAGCTCTGCCCGTTGATCTTCCAGCCCCAGGCGCTCGTGGGAACGGACTTGATCTCGATCGGGACGAAGCGCGCATCGTACTGTCCGTCATCCCGCGCGACCGATTCCAGCTTCATGCGGATGACCGCCTGGGAGCTGGAGGCTTCCCCGTTGCGCTGGGCGGGATCGATCACCAGCTGGTCGATGGTCTCGCGAAGCAGGCGGTTGACCGAGGGCTTCAGCCGTTGGGAGGGCACCATGCTGGTGACCTTGCCCTCCTTGTTGACGGTGATCAGCACCGGGATGACGCCTTCTTCGTAGGTGGCAATGGCCAGTTCCGTGGCCAGCGCCGGGGCGGCCGCCGCCATCAGCAGGCCGGCGGCCAGCGTGTATTTGAGAAGTGACATGAGACTGCTCCGGTAGACTTCCATGAAGGGAGAAGACGCGGCGTCAGCACGAGAGACTGGACGTCCAGAGGCTGCTTACTCCTCCCTCCAGGCCGCTGTCAAATGTGCGGATTGCCGCCGCCGGTCAAGCGTGTTTCGAGCCGGCGGAAGTCGCCGGCGGTTGAGCGGGTTGCGACGGAGGCACGGGTGCGGGCGCAGGGCGCTGCGGCTCACGATGAAATTCCGGCGGCGGCGTCCCCAGACGCGGGGTGGGCGGGCCGCGGAAGTCGTCCACCAAAGCATAGCGGTCGCCATCGAGTCGCCAGAACCAGGCGCCATAAGGCACCTGCTTGCCATCGACCGGCACGAACTTCGCGGCGTACCGGCCATCCTCCATCGGCGTGAGGTCCAGCTTCATCCGCAGGACCATCTGGCTGTTGACCGGACGGTCGTCGCGTCGCGCCGGCGCCACGATGGCCTCGTCGAGATTCTTGCGAAGCAGCCGGTTCATCGACGGCCTCAAGGTCTGCGAAGCCTGTACCCGGGTGACCTTGCCCTGGCTGTTGACCGACACCAGCACCGGGACCACCCCCTGTTCGAAGCGGGCCACGGTCAGTTCCGTGGCGGAGCAGCCAAAACTCGCAAGCGCCAGGGCGCCGGCGCAGAACCCTACGAGAGAGCGTTCCATCTTCGAACTCCTGGTCAATCGAGGGAAACGATCGTTGGCCAAAGCGGTCGCCAAGGTGCGGCCATGCCAAGCATTGCGTCTGCGAATCTACGCCTCGCCCGCTGCCTGTCAAATCTCGGCCGGCCCGGGCAGGGCGGCAACCGCCACCGGACTGCGCTCGGCAAACTGCCCGCGCCAGTACGGGTAATACGGATACGGCGGCTCCACCGCGCTGGCGGTGTCCAGGCGGGCGATCTGCTCGGCGGTCAGCGACCAGCCGACCGCGCCCAGGTTGTCGCGCAGCTGGTCTTCGGTGCGCGCCCCGATCAGCACGCTGCTCACGGTCGGACGCTGCAGCAGCCAGTTGATCGCCACCTGCGGCACCGTGCGGCCGGTCTCGGCGGCGATCGCGTCGAGCACATCGACGATGGCGAACAGGCGTTCGTCGCCGATCGCTGGGGCGAACGCGGCCGTATCGTGCAGCCGGCTCTGCGCGGGCAGCGGCTGGCCGCGGCGCAGGCGGCCGGTCAGGCGGCCCCAGCCCAGTGGGCTCCACACCACCGCGCCCAGGCCCTGGTCCAGGCCCAGCGGCATCAGCTCCCACTCGTAATCGCGCCCGGCC
This sequence comes from Pseudoxanthomonas sp. SORGH_AS_0997, assembly GCF_031453535.1. NCBI lineage: Bacteria > Pseudomonadati > Pseudomonadota > Gammaproteobacteria > Lysobacterales > Lysobacteraceae > Pseudoxanthomonas > Pseudoxanthomonas sp. SORGH_AS_0997. The sequence continues at coordinate 3,298,984 of NZ_JAVIZI010000001.1, read as the reverse complement.
AGCGAGTAATAGGTCTGATTGGCGACGAAGCGGCTCCAGCCCCGCGTGTCGGCCACCGCCAGCGACTTCATCAGCTGCCAGCCGGCGTAGTTGGACGCGCCCAGGTAACGGACCTTGCCGGCCCTGACCAGGCCGTCGAGCGTGGACAGGGTCTCCTCCACCGGCGTCATCGCATCGAAGGCATGCAGCTGCAGCAGATCGATGTAGTCGGTGCGCAGGCGTCGAAGCGAGTCGTCGACCGCGCGCAGCAGGCGCAGGCGCGAGGCGCCGGCGTCATTGGGTCCCTCGCCCAGACGCAGCCCGGTCTTGGTCGAGATCAGGGCCCGCTCGCGGCGCCCGGCCAGCGCCGCGCCCAGGATCTCCTCGGACGCACCGTCCGAGTACACGTCGGCGGTGTCGAACAGATTGGCGCCGGCCTCCAGGCACAGATCGACCAGGCGCCTGGCCTGCTCGACGCCGGTATCGCCCCAGGCCGAGAACAGCGGCCCCTTGCCGCCGAAGGTGCCGGCACCGAAGCCCAGCACGGGCACCTTGAGGCCGGAGCGGCCAAGCAGTCGGGTTTCCATCGACATGCGCGTGATCCTGTATCGAGAAGAGGGAGTGTCGTGACCAGGCTCAGCGAGCCTGTTCGCTTTTGAGGCGTTGAGGGCAGGCAGTGCCAGCGGCCGAGCGCGCTTCCAGACGCAGCGCCCAGGCCGCCACGACCAGCGCGGACAGCGGCACCAGCGCGCCGATCCATGGCAGCGCGGTCAGGCCGGCGCCACGCGCCAGCACCACGCCGCCGAGCCAAGCGCCCAGGGCGTTGCCCAGGTTGAACGCGCCGATGTTCAGGCTCGAGGCCAGGCTCTGCGCGCCGCGCGCCTTCTGCAGCACCCACAGCTGCAAGGGCGAGACCGTGGCGAACGCCGCCGCGCCCAGCAGTCCGGTCAACACCACCATCGCCCAGCGGCTGTGCAGCGCCAGGCCGATCAGCCCCATCGCCACGGCCAGCGCCAGCAGCGTCCCTAGCAGCGCCGGACGCAGGCTGCGGTCGGCCAGCCGACCGCCCAGCAGGTTGCCCAGGATCATGCCGACCCCGAACACCAGCAGGATCGGCGACACCGCCGCCTCGGCGAAGCCGGTCACCTGGGTCAGCAAGGGCTGGATGTAGGTGTAGACCGTGAACATCCCGCCGAATCCCAGCACGGTCATCAGCAGGCCCAGCAGCACGGGCGCGCGCAGCACGGCCGCCGCTTCCTCGCGCAGCGAACCCGGCGCCGGCGCATTGCGGTCGTGGGGCACCAGGGTCGCGATCACCAGCGTGGCCACCACGCCGATCGCCGTCACCGCCCAGAACGTCGCCCGCCAGCCGTGGTGCAGCCCCAGCCATGCGCCGGCCGGCACGCCCAGCAGCGTGGCCACCGTCAGGCCGGTGAACATGATCGAGATCGCCGAGGCCTTGCGCGCCTCCGGCACCAGCGAGGTCGCCACCACCGCGCCCACGCCGAAGAACGTGCCGTGCGCCAGCGAGGTGACCACGCGCGCGGCCATCAGCAAGGCGTAGTTCGGGGCGAGCGCACAGGCCAGGTTGCCCACGGTGAACACCACCATCAGCGCCACCAGCACCGCCTTGCGCGGCATGCGCGCGGTCGCGGCGGTCAGCACCGGCGCGCCGACGAACACGCCCAGAGCGTAGCCGGAGATCAGCAGCCCGGCGCTGGCGAGGTCGACGTGCAGATCGGTCGCGACCTGCATCAGCAGGCCCATGATCACGAATTCGGTCGTCCCGATGCCGAAGGCACCGGCGGTGAGCGCATACACCGCCAGTGGCATGCGCGAAGGAGTCGAGGAGGCAGGCATGGGGGCGCCTTGGGGAGGGGAGCTCCACAGCCTGCGCCTGAGACCGCGCAAGAAAAACCGCTGCTATGCTGAATCACTTTCAAGATTTCATTGAGAATGGCCATGGACCGCGTCGGCGACATCGCCTTGTTCCTGCGGGTGCTGGACCTGGGCTCGATCAGCGTCGCCGCCCGCCAGCTGGACCTGTCGGCCGCCGTGGCCAGCCAGCGGCTCAAGCGCCTGGAGCGCGAGCTGGGCGTGCGCCTGCTGCACCGGACCACGCGCCGCCTGCATCCCACGCCCGAGGGCCAGGCCCTGGCCGAGCGCGGCCGCGTGCTGGTCCGCGATCTGGAGGCCCTGGGCGAGGACCTGCGCGAAAGCGCCCAGCAGGTCTCGGGGACCTTGCGCGTCACCCTGTCGGCGTCGTTCGGCATGCTCTACGTCGCGCCGCTGCTGCCGGAATTCCAGCGTCTGCATCCCCGGCTGCGCGTCAGCGCGCATCTGAGCGATCACCTGGTGGACCTGGTGAAGGAAGGCTTCGACCTGGCCATCCGCATCGGCCCGCTGGCCGACTCGGGCCTTTACGCGCGCAGCCTGGCCTCCAATGCGCGTGTCTTGTGTGCCTCACCCGACTACCTGCGCCGGATGGGCACGCCCAGGACGCCGGCCGACCTGGCCACCCACGATGGCGTGCTGCTGATGGGACGCGACGGCCGCCAGGATGTCTGGACCCTCGTCGGCCCGGACCGGCAGAGCGTGCGGGTGCGCATGGCCAGTCGCTTCGAGAGCAATTTCGGCGAAGTCCTGCGCGAGGCCGTGCTCGCCGGGCAGGGCATCGCCGTGCACTCGCTCTGGCATGTCGCCGCCGACCTGCGCGCCGGGCGGCTGCTCGCGGTGCTGCCCGACTGGCGCCCGCCGGTCACATCCATCAGCGCCGTCACCCCGGCGCGGCTGCAGCCGCCGCGGGTGCGGCGGTTCGTCGAATTCCTGACCGCCCGGCTGGGCGACCCGCCGCCGTGGGAGCGGCTGGAAGCGCCGTGAGGCCCTCAGCGCAGGCTTTGCAGTGAGGCCTCCCGCGCCACGGCAAGGCTGTGGCGAGGCGAGATCGGCAGCGCCGCGGTTGGCGAACGCAAGCGCTCAGAACAACACGCCCTGCGGCGATGCCGGCCGCGGCGGCAACGGCCTGACGAAGCGGCTGCAGTCCAGGCTGCGGCGGGGAGTATCGGCATAACCCAAGCGCCTGTGCGCCACCGCGAAGCGCCGCGCCAGCAGGTCGGCATACACCCCTTGGCCCCGCATGCGCTTGCCGAAGGCGCTGTCGTAGTCCTTGCCACCGCGCGCCTGACGCACCGTGCTCATCACGTGCGCGGCGCGGTCGGGATGGTGCGCCTGCAGCCAGTCACGGAACAGCGGCGCCACTTCGTGCGGCAGGCGGAGCAGCACGTAGCCGGCGGTCTCGGCGCCGGCGTCGCGTGCCGCCTCCAGCACCGCTTCCAGCGCCTGGTCGTTGATCCACGGGATCACCGGCGCCACCATCACCCCGACGGGCACTCCGGCCTCGTGCAGGGCGCGCATCGCGCGCAGCCGCGCATGCGGCGCCGATGCGCGTGGCTCCAGCCTCGCCGACAGATGCGGGTCCAGCGAAGTCACCGAGAAGTGCACGCTGACCAGATTGTCGCGCGCCAGCGGCACCAGCAGATCCAGGTCGCGCTCGACCAGCGCGTTCTTGGTGATCAGCGAGAAGGGGTGGCGGGTCTCGGCGAAGACCTCGATCAGCCGCCGGGTCAGCCGCAGCTTGCGCTCGATCGGCTGATAAGCATCGGTGTTGATCCCCAGCGCGATGGGGCTGGGCACGTAGCCGGGCCTGGCCAGTTCGCGCCGCAGCAACTCCGGCGCATTGGTCTTGGCGAACAGCCGCGTCTCAAAATCCAAGCCCGGCGACAGGTTCAGATAGGCGTGGCTGGGGCGGGCGAAGCAGTAGCTGCAGCCGTGCTCGCAGCCGCGGTAGGGGTTGACCGACTGCGTAAAGCCCACGTCCGGCGACTGGTTACGACTGATGATGCTGCGCGCGGTCTCCTCGCTGACCTGCGTGCGCAAGCGCGGCGCGGCGAATTCCTCGCTCTCCTCGGCATGCCAGCCGTCATCCTCGGCCTGGCTGACGGTCCG
>NZ_JAVIZI010000001.1:2797500-3290000 GCF_031453535.1 Pseudoxanthomonas sp. SORGH_AS_0997 | reverse complement strand
GGCAAGCTTAACCGTGTAGGGGAGGCGAAGGGAAACCGAGTCTGATAAGGGCGCATAGTCGCGGGCAGTAGACCCGAAACCGGGTGATCTAGTCATGGCCAGGGTGAAGGTGCCGTAACAGGTACTGGAGGCCCGAACCCACGTCTGTTGCAAAAGACGGGGATGAGCTGTGATTAGGAGTGAAAAGCTAATCGAACCCGGAGATAGCTGGTTCTCCTCGAAAGCTATTTAGGTAGCGCCTCATATGTATCCTCTTGGGGGTAGAGCACTGTTATGGCTAGCGGTCCATCGCGGATTAGCAAACCATTGCAAACTCCGAATACCAAGACGGACTGTATGGGAGACACACGGCGGGTGCTAACGTCCGTCGTGAAAAGGGAAACAACCCAGACCCACAGCTAAGGTCCCAAATTTCGTGCTAAGTGGAAAACGATGTGGAAAGGCACAGACAGCCAGGAGGTTGGCTTAGAAGCAGCCACCCTTTAAAGAAAGCGTAATAGCTCACTGGTCGAGTCGGTCTGCGCGGAAGATTTAACGGGGCTAAGCACGAAACCGAAGCTTGGGGTGCATCGCGATAAGCGATGCGCGGTAGAGGAGCGTTCCGTAAGCCTGCGAAGGTGGATTGAGAAGTCCGCTGGAGGTATCGGAAGTGCGAATGCTGACATGAGTAACGATAATGCGGGTGAAAAGCCCGCACGCCGAAAGCCCAAGGTTTCCTTGCGCAACGTTAATCGACGCAGGGTTAGTCGGTCCCTAAGGCGAGGGCGAAAGCCGTAGTCGATGGGAAGCAGGTTAATATTCCTGCACCTCGCGTAAGTGCGATGGAGGGACGGAGAAGGTTAGGCAGGCCAGGCGTTGGTTGTCCTGGTGAGAGCGTTGAGGCGGTTCCCTTTGGCAAATCCGGGGGAGCAACGTTGAGACGAAGGACCAGCCCTTTAGGGCGAAGCTGCTGATATCACGCTTCCAGGAAAAGCTCCTAAGCTTCAGCTTACGCAGACCGTACCGTAAACCGACACAGGTGGGTAGGATGAGAATTCTCAGGCGCTTGAGAGAACTCGGGTGAAGGAACTAGGCAAAATAGCACCGTAACTTCGGGAGAAGGTGCGCCTCTTCTGGTGAATAGCTGGGGGAGGCCGAAGTGACCAGGCCGCTGCGACTGTTTATCAAAAACACAGCACTCTGCAAACACGAAAGTGGACGTATAGGGTGTGACGCCTGCCCGGTGCTGGAAGGTTAATTGATGGGGTCAGCCGCAAGGCGAAGCTCTTGATCGAAGCCCCAGTAAACGGCGGCCGTAACTATAACGGTCCTAAGGTAGCGAAATTCCTTGTCGGGTAAGTTCCGACCTGCACGAATGGCGTAACGACAGCGGCGCTGTCTCCACCCGAGACTCAGTGAAATTGAAATCGCTGTGAAGATGCAGCGTTCCCGTGGCAAGACGGAAAGACCCCGTGAACCTTTACTATAGCTTTACATTGAACGTTGAGTTCGTCTGTGTAGGATAGGTGGGAGGCTATGAAACTGTGGCGCTAGCTGCAGTGGAGCCAACCTTGAAATACCACCCTGATGTGCTTGACGTTCTAACCTAGGTCCGTTATCCGGATCGGGGACCATGTATGGTGGGTAGTTTGACTGGGGCGGTCTCCTCCCAAAGAGTAACGGAGGAGCACGAAGGTACGCTCAGCGCGGTCGGACATCGCGCACTGTGTGCAAAGGCATAAGCGTGCTTGACTGCAAGATCGACGGATCAAGCAGGTACGAAAGTAGGTCTTAGTGATCCGGTGGTTCTGTATGGAAGGGCCATCGCTCAACGGATAAAAGGTACTCCGGGGATAACAGGCTGATACCGCCCAAGAGTTCATATCGACGGCGGTGTTTGGCACCTCGATGTCGGCTCATCACATCCTGGGGCTGTAGTCGGTCCCAAGGGTATGGCTGTTCGCCATTTAAAGTGGTACGCGAGCTGGGTTCAGAACGTCGTGAGACAGTTCGGTCCCTATCTGCCATGGGCGTTGGAGATTTGAGAGGGGCTGCTCCTAGTACGAGAGGACCGGAGTGGACGAACCTCTGGTGTTCCGGTTGTCACGCCAGTGGCACTGCCGGGTAGCTATGTTCGGAAGCGATAACCGCTGAAAGCATCTAAGCGGGAAGCGCGCCTCAAGATGAGATCTCCCGGGACACAAGTCCCCTAAAGGAACCATCAAGACTAGGTGGTTGATAGGTCAGGTGTGTAAGCGCTGTAAGGCGTTGAGCTAACTGATACTAATGATCCGTGTGGCTTGACCATATAACCTCAAGTGGCTTCGCCCTAGCGAAGACCACCTTAGCCTCGACGCACGTCGATGCTCACTAATCGCTCTCTACATCACAAGTAACTACGCGAGACTGAGCGCCTGATCCAGCTGTATCGGATGGCGACGCTCCAACGGTCTCCCTGGTGAAATTAGCGCTGTGGTCCCACCCGATCCCATCCCGAACTCGGAAGTGAAACGCAGCTGCGCCGATGGTAGTGTGGCTTAAGCCATGCAAGAGTAGGTCATCGCCAGGGCCTTACCCCAGACCCCCTCAGATCTCACGATCTGAGGGGGTCTTCTTTTGCGCATGGGAAAAGCAAAGCCCCTGCGCGGCGTCGGGCGATCGAGCGGCGCGGCAAGGCGACGAGGCGCCGAGGCACCGGAAATGTGCGGATGGCTGGAAGCGGAGTGCCGGCACGGCCACGTGCTGCACAGGGCCGCACACCGTGAGCCAGGCACGGCCGCGTATGCCGATGCATAGAGCCCGCGGGCCTGCGGTGGGCTGGCTGATCTGCACCTCCGAAGCCCAGTATCTGCGGGGCAAAGCAATGGAATGCGCGGGTGGCCATCGCACCTAAGATGCTGCCAACAGCATTGATCATCCTTGAAACGGCGCCAGTTTTCGCCGCCAGCCGCAGACGTTGTTGCGTGCGCCAGGTGCTCGATAAGCGGTGCAGCAGATCGGGCCGCCGATGCGGGGGGCGCTGCATCCGATGACGGGTGCCCGATGGAGCTCGCCTGCAATGGACCGCGCCGCCCTTCGCCCTGCGCCCGACGCCGCGCTGATGCCAAGGCGCGGCGAACGAGCGTGAGGAGGGACGTAGCCGGCTGAGCTGCCTTGCTTGTCGGATGTCACCGCACGACTCTGCGGAGCGGTCGGGCGCTGCTAAAGCGGGCTTACTTCGTGGCGCTCAGTGCTGTGGCGGTCCATGTCCGCCGGCGGTGTCTGCTCGCCAGGCCTGGCCAGGGTCGCGGCTGGCCGCTAATCGCTGGGTGTCGGGCCAGTGGGCACTAGTGGGCGGGAGGGAGCGTCACCGGCCGATCGCGCAGGCGCGGATGCGAAGGCACGGCGTCCGGCGTGGGTCTGACGGGAGGGTCGTTGCGGCCGAGCCAGTTGTACCAGTGGTAGCGGGCGATGCCGAGCCACTCGACGGCGGCCAGGTCGCTGATCAGCAGGTTGTAGCTGTTGGGCAGCCAGGAGGCGAACGGCGCGGTGTAGTCGCTGCGCGCCGGGGTGGGCTGCAGGCCGAAATGGCGGAAGTACAGCAGGCTGCGGCGCATGTGCAGGCCCGAAGTGACCAGGACCAGCGGTCCATGCGCCCTGCTCGAGAGCAGGCGGGCGGTGAACTTGGCGTTCTCGAAGGTGTTGCGCGAGGCTTCCTCCTTCAATACGTCCTCGGCCGGCACGCCGGCCTCTTCGATGAGCGACGCATAGAGCTCGGCTTCGCTGTTGCCGAGGCCGGCCGGGTCGCCGCCGGACACCAGCACCTTGCAGCCCTGCGTGGCGGCCTTGCATGCGTCGAACAGCTGCACCGCGCGCAGGATGCGGCTGTAGGCCAGTGACTGCGGTTCGATGCCGCCTTCGTGCGGCAGCCGCTGCATGCCCATGCCCAGCACGATGATCACCGCGTCCGGCTGCCAGTCCACGCGTGCCGGCGCGCGTTGGCCGGCCTGGGTAGCGTCGACGATCCAGCCGGCCAGTACGCCATTGCCCAGCAGCCAGAACACCAGGAACCAGGCCACGCCGACAGCACGCGCGATGCGCGGGCGACGCAGCCGAAAGAGCAGCGCCGTCAGCAGGACGCCGAAGGCAAGAAACAGCAGCGACATCACGCAGGTCCCTGGGGCGATGCGTGCATGGTCGCAGATCGCGGCGGCACCTTGGGAGCATCGCGTGAAGGCGATGCGAGCGGCAATCCACAAACAGTTGACGTCTTCGCGACCAGGATCGTGAGTCCCTTCGCCCGCCACCTGGAGCAGCACGCCATGGCCGCACGCAAACCCATCCCCAAGCCCGCCAACCCGCCCGCCGACCAAGGCGCCGTCACACGCGGCGAAGGCGACGAGCTCCACCAGCAGGCCGGCGGCACGCATCCCGCACTGACCACCAACCAGGGCATCCCGGTCAGCGACAACCAGAACTCGCTCAAGGCCGGCCCGCGCGGACCGACGTTGCTCGAAGATTTCATCCTGCGCGAGAAGATCACCCACTTCGACCATGAGCGCATCCCCGAGCGCATCGTGCATGCCCGCGGGACCGCGGCGCACGGCTATTTCGAGCTGACCAAGTCGCTGTCCAAGTACACCACCGCCAAGCTCCTGACCGAGACCGGGGTGAAGACGCCGGTGTTCACGCGCTTTTCGACCGTGGCCGGCGGCGCGGGCTCGGTGGATACGCCGCGCGACGTGCGCGGCTTCGCGGTCAAGTTCTATACCAAGGAGGGCAACTGGGATCTGGTGGGTAACAACATCCCGGTGTTCTTCATCCAGGACGCGATCAAGTTCCCCGATCTGATCCACTCGGTGAAGATGGAGCCGGACCGCGGCTTCCCGCAGGCGGCCAGCGCGCACGACACCTTCTGGGACTTCATCTCGCTCACGCCCGAGTCGATGCACATGATCATGTGGGCGATGAGCGACCGCGCCATCCCGCGTTCGCTGCGCATGATCGAAGGCTTCGGCATCCACAGCTTCCGTCTGCTGGACGCGCAGGGCAACAGCACCTTCGTGAAGTTCCACTGGCGGCCCAAGCTGGGCCTGCAGTCGCACGTCTGGGACGAGGCGGTCAAGGTGGCCGGCGCGGATCCTGACTTCCAGCGCCGCGACATGTTCGAGGCGATCAGCAGCGGCGACTTCCCGGAATGGGAGCTGGGCGTGCAGCTGTTCACCGAGGAACAGGCGGCGCAGTTCCCGTTCGATCACCTGGACCCGACCAAGCTGATCCCGGAGGAGACCATCCCGCTGCAGATCATCGGGCGCATGGTGCTGGACCGCTGGCCGGACAACTTCTTCGCCGAGACCGAGCAGGTGGCCTACTGCCCGGCCAACATCGTGCCCGGCATCGACTTCTCCAACGATCCGCTGCTGCAGGGACGGCTGTTCTCGTACCTGGACACGCAGCTCTCGCGGCTGGGCTCGCCCAACTTCCATCAGCTGCCGATCAACGCGCCCAAGTGCCCGTTCCACAACAACCAGCGCGACGGCCACATGCAGATGGGCGTGCCGAAGGGGCGCGTGGCCTATGAGCCGTCCTCGCTGCAGGAAGACAGCCCGCGCGAGACGCCGGCCGGCTTCCGCAGCCACGCGATGGTCGATGATGGCGCCAAGGGCCGCGTGCGGCCGGAAAGCTTCGCCGACCACTACAGCCAGGCGCGGCTGTTCTACCGCAGCCAGACCAAGCCCGAGCAGGCGCATCTGGCGTCGGCGCTGGTGTTCGAACTGTCCAAGGTCGAGACGGCGCATGTGCGTGAAGCCGTGATCGGTCATCTGCGCCACGTCGATGCCGACCTGGCCCAGCGCGTGGCCAATGGCCTGGGCCTGGATACGCTGCCGCCGCCGGCGCAGGCCAAGGTCGAACCGATCGACATGCCGCTCTCGCCGGCGCTGCAGCTGATCGGCAAGATGAAGGACACGCTCAAGGGCCGCACGGTCGGCATCCTGGTGCATGACGGCTCGGACGTGGGCACCGTCAAGGCATTGCAGAAGGCGGCCAAGGACGCGGGCGCGACGGTCAAGCTGGTGGCGCCCAAGCTGGGCGTGGCGCTGTCGGACGGCCGGAAGGTCAGCGCCGATGGTCAGCTGGCGGGCACGCCGTCGTTCGTGTTCGATGCGGTCGCGGTGGTGCTGTCGGCCGACGCCGGCAAGGCGCTGGCCAAGGATTCGGCGGCGATCGATTTCGTCAGCAACGCCTGGGCGCATCTGAAGGCCATCGCCAGCGATGCGGGCGCCGCGCCGCTGCTAAAAGCCGGCAACGTCGGCAAGGACGCGGGTATCGTCGATGCGGCCGACACCAAGGGCTTTATCGCCGCGGCCAAGACGCGGCAATGGGCGCGTGAGCCGAAGCTGCGCATGCTGGCCTAAAGTTTTCGCCAAGCATGGCCCGACGGGCACGCCGGCTTCTGCCGGCGTGCCCTTGTCGTTTCAGGCGATGCGAAGCGCACCCGGATGTCGTGACCTGTTCAGCGATTCACTGCGCGGCCATCACGTGCGGCTCAGTAAATCTGAGCCACGCATTCTCTCCATCCGACCACCATGGCCGACCTCGCAGTGCAATCCGACGTTCTCGTCGCCATCCTGCTCGCCGCGCTTCTTGCCGCCGTCCTCGTCCTGCTGGTCCAGCCCTTGTTCGGCGGCCGCAAGCGCGCACTGCACGACGCCGACTGGGAACCGGAGCGCCAGCAGCTGGCCGTGGATCTGGACCAGTGGGCGGCTGACCTGCGCGTGCTGGCCACCTCGCTGCGCCTGGGCCACTGGGGCGATGTGCGCTACGCGCTGCAGTGGCGCACGCTGGATCCGCCCGCTTCGTTGGTGGACGCGCTGGACTGGGATTCGATCAGCGGCCAGCGGGCGGAGGTGCTGGCGCTGTCCAAGGTGATCGGCCACGCCGACGAGCTGGCGCAGATCGCGGTGATGACCGACCAGGTGGCGATGCTGCAGGGCGGCGCCGCAGTCACGCGCGACACCGTGACCTACGCCGCGGCCGACTATGCCAATGCGTTGCTGGTGCTGGCCGACGCCGCGGCCAAGGCACGTGCCGAACTGCGCCCGGACGCACGGGTCGCGGCGATCGCCCAGCCGACCGGTTGAGCGCGCGGCTGCTTATCGTCTTGTCACACATCGCGGCGTTGGGCCCTGTTGCTGGCGGTACACCGATCCTTGTGCACGAGTGCGAGAGAGGCCTCGTGTGCGCCTTCGGTTGTCGACCGCAGGTCCGGCGGATGCACATCCGCCTCGCTGGCGTCGTGCTGTCCCATCCGCGCCTCGTCCCGCGCATGACGTCTCTGCGAAGCGGACAGGGGAAGCATTGATGTGGCCAGTCTCGCGCGTCTTCGAGCGCGCCAAGCTCAGGCACGCCAAGCGCGAAGCCTTGACCGCGCGTCGGCTGCGCAGTGCGGCGCAGGCCAGGGCGGACGAGGAAGCGCATCGGCTGTGGATGGCGGCGGCCCAATGCAGCTGCGTGCTCGAGCGACTGCGTCGCCGTGTCGGTGCGCGGGACCAGGACGGGCGCCTGCTCGAACAGGCGCGCAGGCTGGCGCTGTTCGAACTCGATGCCGAGCGCGCGATTGCCGCACTGCGGATGCGGGTGCTCCAGGGCACCCATAGCATCGACGAGCAGCGGGCGCGTTCGGTCACCGCGCGTGACCACCTGGAAACGGCGGCCGACGAGCTGGAACTGCGCGCCAATCTGGTCGATGCCGGGCAACAGGCGCGCCAGCTGCGCAAGCACTCCGAGGTGCTGCTGAGCGAAAGCAGACAACATCTACTCGCCACCTGCGCGCCACAAGAGATGTAGCTGCCCACACGCGAAGCGTCAGCACCGCGCGAAGACGTCCTGACCTCAACGCCACATCGCTGAGCGAAGAGAAAACGCGATGCGTTCAAGCAGCAGTAAGTGGTCTCGCCTTCACCCGGCATGGGCGGGGGCGCAGCGATGGTATCGGCACACTTCCAGGACCTGCCCCTATGCGCGCCTTCCAACAACGGCACACCCTGCTGCTGGTCGATGACGACTACACGATTGCCACGGCGACCGGTGAATATCTCGAATCGATCGGCTACGACGTCGACTACGCCCACGACGGACTCGAAGGCCTGCGCCTGGCCAGCGAGCAGCACTACGACGTGATCCTGCTAGACGGCAAGATGCCGCGCATGGACGGGCTGGATGTCTGCCGTGCGTTCCGCCGCGAGGTCAAGCGCAGCACGCCGATCATCTTCCTGTCGGGCCGCGAGCGGGTCGAGGATCGCGTGACCGGCATCGAGGCCGGCGCGGACGACTACCTGGTCAAGCCATATGCCCTGCCGGAACTGCAGGCCCGCCTGAACGCGCTGATCAAGCGCCAGCGCCGTCAGCTGGCGGGCACGCGGCTGACGGTCGGCGATCTGACCCTGGAGACGGAGAACTACACGGTCAAGCGCGCCGGCCAGCGGCTGTCGCTCTCGCCGATCCAGTTTCAGCTGCTGGCGGTGCTGATGCGGCATTCGCCGGCGATCGTCACCCGGGCCCAGCTGGAGCGCGAGATCTGGGGCAGCGACCTGCCGGACTCGGACACGCTGCGCAGCCACATCTACAATCTGCGCAAGGTCATCGACAAGCCGTTCGATAGCCCGCTGCTGCACACCCACCTGACCTTCGGCTTCCGTCTGGCGCCAGTGGACCAGCCGCTGCCATCGACGCAGGCCGAGACCGATTCGGCCGCCGTGGCGGCCTGAGACGGCCCCTGGGCCCGGCGTCGGTCCCTTCCCACTCACCAAGGATTGCGCTTGCCCCAGGAAACCGCACCCGGCTTCAAGTCCCCGGCGATCGACGACCTGCGCCTGAAGGGTCACAAGTCGGACATCTTCTTCGCGGCGGTGGAAACCACCCGCATGCCGATGATCGTCACCGACCCGCACCAGCCCGACAACCCGATCATCTTCGCCAATCGCGCCTTCATCGAGATGACCGGCTACAGCGCCGAAGAGCTGGTCGGGCGTAACTGCCGTTTCCTGCAGGGCAAGGACACCGACCGGGCCACGGTCGCGGCGATACGCGAATCGGTGGCGCAGAACCGCGAGTTCGCCGCGGAGATCCTGAACTACCGCAAGGACGGCACCTCGTTCTGGAACGCCTTGTTCACCTCGCCGGTGTTCGACGAGCAGGGCAATCTGATCTTCTTCTTCGGTTCGCAGCTGGACGTCAGCCGCCGCCGCGACGCCGAGGTCGCACTGCGCCAGGCGCAGAAGATGGAAGCGGTCGGCCAGCTGACCGGCGGCATCGCGCACGACTTCAACAATCTGCTCCAGGTCATGAGCGGGCACCTGGAGCTGCTGGGGATGCTCAACAGCGCCGAGAAGCCGGACCAGGCGCGCATCGAGGCCGGCATCGCGCGTGCGCAGGCCGCCGCCAAGAAGGCCGCCACGCTGACCCAGCAGCTGCTCGCATTCGCGCGTCGCCAGCGGCTGGAGGGCCGGACCACCAACCTCAACACGCTGGTGTCGGGAATGATCGACCTCGCGCACCGCTCGCTGGGCGACGATGTCGAGCTGGTCACCCACCTGGACGCCTCGCTGTGGAACGCCAAGCTGGACAGCACCCAGGCCGAGGTGGCGCTGCTGAACATCCTGCTCAATGCGCGCGACGCGATGGAGGATCGCCCGCAGCGGCAGGTGACCATCGAGACGGCCAACGTGGAGGTGGACCAGAGCGATCTCAGCAGCCCCGACTTCCATCATCTGGCGCCGGGTCACTATGTCAGCGTGGCCGTGACCGACACCGGCTGCGGTATGCCGCTGGACATCCAGCAGCGCGTGCTGGAGCCGTTCTTCACCACCAAGGAGGAAGGCAAGGGCACCGGGCTGGGCATGAGCATGGTGTACGGCTTCGTCAAGCAGTCCGGCGGCGCGGTGCGCATCTATTCGGAGGTGGATCGGGGCAGCACGATCCGGCTGTATTTCCCGGCCCAGCCCAGCGAAGGCGGCAAGCCGCAGCTGCCCGAACCGCGGGCCAGCGGCCGCGGCGGCAGCGAACGGATCCTGATCGTGGAGGACCGTGAGGAGGTCGCGGCGGTGGCGCAGATGTTCCTGGAAGCGGCCGGCTATCAGACCGAGGTCGCCAGCAACGCGGCGCAGGCGCTGGAGCTGCTGAAGGCGAGCGACCCGTTCAATCTGCTGTTCACCGACCTGATCATGCCGGGCGGCATGAATGGCGTGGTGCTGGCCCATGAGGTCATGCGGCGCAGCCCGGCGACCAAGGTCATCCTCACCACCGGCTATGCCGAGAACACGCTGGCGCGCAGCGACGCCGAAGGCGCGCAGTTCGACGTGATCAACAAGCCCTATACCCAGCGCGACCTGCTCAAGCTGGTCCGTCAGGTGCTGGACGGCCCGACCGGCGTGGGCTGAGCTGCGGCGGCGGCTGCGCCATCAAGCAGCTGCGAGACGACGAGGCCCCGAAAGGGGCCTTTTCGTTGGCGCGACCGATCCGTGAGCCGCCTTGACGCGCCCGCCAGACGGCGCGTAAGGTGCGTCCGTCGTGGTTCCATCGCTTCATCCACATGAAGCGATGGATTAAACGGGAATCCGGTGAAGGCGCGCCCCGTGCGCGTCCATTCCGGAGCTGCCCCGCAGCGGTCATTGGAAACGAAGCCTGCCAACAGCACTGGTCCGCGCCGCAAGGCATCGGGCCGGGAAGCGGCAGGGAGTAGGGGGTGCGGACCCGTTCCGCGCCGTGTCCATGAGCCCGAAGACCGGCCCCGGCCGGAGGACCCTGCTCGGTCTTCCGCTTCGACCTGGCACCGCTCGCGGGAGCGGCACGGGCGCGTGATGCGGCGGGCGCGAGGCCCGGTGCCGCAGGCGTGCGCGTGTGGAGGTTTCCGCGCACGGGGCCGGTTCGCCCGCGGGGGCGAAGGTCGCTGGCATGGCACGTTGCAGCCGCAGGGCTGTAAGGCGTGGCGTGCGGTTCCTTCGTTCCTCAATGCCCACACGCAATGAGGATCCATTCAATGACCAGCGTCACCAACCTCGGCTTTCCGCGCATCGGACCACGCCGTGAACTCAAGCACGCCCTGGAGCGCTACTGGAAGGGCGAGGACAGCGCCGACACGCTGCAGGCTACCGCTGCGGCCCTGCGCGCACAGCACTGGCAGCTGCAGCGGCAGGCCGGCGCCGACGTCCTGCCCAGCAACGACTTCTCGCTCTACGACCATGTGCTGGACACGGCGTTCCTGTTCGACGCCCTCCCGCAGCGTTATCGCGCCCTGGCCGACGTCGACCCGTTGGCCGGCTACTTCGCCATGGCGCGCGGCGTGCAGACCGGCGGCATCGACCTGCGCGCGCTGGAGATGACCAAGTGGTTCGACACCAACTACCACTACATCGTCCCCGAGCTGCATGCCGGCCAGCAGTTCGCCCTGCGCGGCGACAAGCCGGTGGCGCAGTTCCTGGAGGCCAGGGCCGCCGGCTTCGACACGCGTCCGGTGCTGCTGGGGCCGGTGAGCTTCCTCCTGCTGTCCAAGACCACCGATGGCAGCGACCGGCTGGCACTGCTCGAGCGCCTGCTGCCGGTGTACGCGCAGCTGCTCGAACGCCTGCATGCCGCCGGCGCGGCCTGGGTGCAGATCGACGAACCCACGCTGGTGCTGGACCTGGACGAGGCGGCGAAGGCGGCTTTCGCCCGCGCCTATGCGTTCCTGGCCCAGGCGCCGCGCTCCAGGCTGCTGCTGACCACCTACTTCGGCGCACTGGGCGACAACCTGGACCTGGTCGCGCGGCTGCAGGTCGAGGGTCTGCACGTGGACCTGGTGCGCGCGCCGGAACAGCTCGACGCGGTGCTGCAGGCCTGGCCCAAGGGCCGCGTGCTCTCGGCCGGCCTGGTCAACGGGCGCAATGTCTGGCGCACCCACCTGGACAACGCGCTGACGCTGGCGCGCTATGCGCAAGGGCACGTCGGCGCCGACAACCTGTGGCTGGCGCCGTCGTGCGCGCTGCTGCATGTGCCGGTGGACCTGGAGCAGGAGAAGGCGCTCGATGCCGAACTCAAGTCCTGGCTGTCCTTCGCCCGGCAGAAGCTGGGCGAGCTGCGCGTGCTGGCCGACGCGCTGGACGGACGCGAAGGCGCGGAAGGCCCGCTGGCGCAGCAGCGCGCCCGCCTGGAATCGCGCCGCCAGTCGGCGCGCGTGCATCGGCCCGAGGTGGCCCGGCGCCTGGCCACGCTGAGCGAGGCCGACAGCCGGCGCGCCTCGCCTTACGCCCAGCGCCGTCTGCTGCAGGAGCAGGCGTTCGGGCTGCCGGTGTATCCGACCACCACCATCGGCTCGTTCCCGCAGACCCAGCAGGTGCGTCAGGCGCGCGCCCAGCACAAGGCGGGCAAGCTGTCCGACGCCGACTACGAGACCTTCCTGGAGGCCGAGACCGAGCGCTGCGTGCGCTTCCAGGAACGCATCGGCCTGGACGTGCTGGTGCACGGCGAGTACGAGCGCAACGACATGGTCGAGTACTTCGGCGAGCAGCTGGACGGCTTCGCCTTCACCAAGCTGGGCTGGGTGCAGAGCTACGGCAGCCGCTGCGTCAAGCCGCCGATCATCTTCGGCGACGTGGTGCGCCCGAAGCCGATGACCGTGCGCTGGTCGCGCTACGCCCAGTCGCTGACCCAGCGGCCGATGAAGGGCATGCTGACCGGCCCGGTGACGGTGCTGCAGTGGTCGTTCGTGCGCGACGACCAGGCCCGCAGCGAGACCTGCCGGCAGATCGCGCTGGCCCTGCGCGATGAGGTCAACGACCTGGAGGCCGCCGGCATCGGCATCATCCAGATCGACGAGCCGGCCATCCGCGAAGGCCTGCCGCTGCGCCGCGATGCGTGGTCGGACTACCTGAATTGGGCGATCGAGGCCTTCCGTATCTGCGCCAGCGGCGTGGGCGACGCGACCCAGATCCACACCCACATGTGCTATTCGGAGTTCAACGACATCATCGATGCGGTGGCGGCGATGGATGCGGATGTGATCTCGATCGAGACCTCGCGCTCGCGCATGGAGCTGCTCGATGCGTTCGTGCGGTTCCGCTATCCCAACGGCATCGGCCCGGGCGTGTACGACATCCACTCCCCGCGCGTGCCCTCGGTGGAGGAAATGGTGGAACTGCTGCGCAAGGCGCGGGCGGTGCTCAGCCCGCAGCAGCTGTGGGTCAACCCGGACTGCGGCCTGAAGACCCGCGGCTGGGACGAGACGCGCCATGCGCTGGAGCAGATGGTGGAAGCCGCAGGCCGCCTGCGCGCGGATCTGGCCCAGGCGGCCTGATGCGCGCGTGCCGCGCCTGCGCTGCAGGCGCGGCATTTCGGCGCACGCGGCACACCACGCGGCGTGTCCCCGGCTGAAACCGTTATGAAGCCGATAACGTTTTCACGGCTGCCAGCGACGCGGGGCTTGCGTACACTCTGGCTCCCCCATCTTTCATAGGACTTGCCGACCGTGTCGATCAACCAGGAACAGCGGGACAAGATTGCTTCCGGCCAGGGCTTCATCGCCGCACTGGACCAGAGCGGCGGCAGCACGCCCAAGGCGCTCAAGCTCTACGGCGTCGACGAGTCGGCCTATTCCAACGATGCGGAGATGTTCGCGCTGGTCCACCAGATGCGCGAGCGCATCGTCACCAGCCCGGCGTTCACCGGCGAGCGCGTGGTCGGGGCGATCCTGTTCGAGCGCACGCTGGACGACCGCTTCGCAGGCGAAGAGGCCGCGCACTACCTGTGGAACGTCAAGCAGGTCGTGCCGTTCCTGAAGATCGACAAGGGCCTGGAGGACGAGGCCAACGGCGTGCAGCTGCTCAAGCCCATCCCGGGCCTGGCCGAGCTGCTGGCCAAGGCCAAGGCCAAGGGCGTGTTCGGCACCAAGGAGCGCTCGGTCATCAAGGCCGACAACGCCGCCGGCATCGCGGCGGTGCTGGACCAGCAGTTCGAGCTGGGCCAGCAGGTGCTGGACGCCGGCCTGGTCCCGATCATCGAGCCGGAGGTGGACATCAAGGCCGCCGACAAGGCGCAGATCGAGACCACGCTGAAGCAGGGCCTGCTCGAGCGCCTGGACAAGGTCGATGCGGCCACGCCGGTCGTGCTCAAGCTGACCCTGCCCAGCGTCGATGGCTTCTTCAAGGAACTGGTCGACCACCCCAGCGTGCTCAAGGTGGTGGCGCTGTCCGGCGGCTACAGCCGCGATGAGGCCAACGCCAAGCTGGCCCGGAACCCCGGCATCATCGCCAGCTTCAGCCGCGCGCTGACCGAGGGCCTGAGCGCGCAGCAGAGCGACGAGGAGTTCAACAAGACGCTCGATGCCACCATCGAGTCGATCTACCGCGCCTCGATCGCCTGATCGACGCGGACGGTGTGGTTCACGCAGGCCCCGCTTCGGCGGGGCCTGTTGCGTTTCAAGGGCCGCGGCAGGCGGGCTTCAACGATCGGCGGCGCGGTCGGCCCAGTCGGCCAGGTGACTGCGCAGGGCCTGCGCGGTCGGCGACAGCGGGCGCGCGCCGTCCCAGCACAGGCACAGGCGTCGCTGCGCCCAGGGCTCGTGCAGCGCAACGCCGCGAACACACGGCCCAAGCCGCGCCAGCGCGGCGGCCGGCACCACGGCCACGCCTGCACCGGCAGCAACCATCGCGCCGATGGCCTCGAGTGTACGCAGCCGCACGCGATATGCCAGACGCAGGCCCAGCGCCGCCGCCTGGGCGTCCAGATGCCGCTGCAGGGCACTGCGTTCGGGCAGGCCGATCCAGGGTTCGGCCGCCAGATCGGCCAGGCTCGGCGCCTGCGCACTGGCGGCGGCATGCGCGGGCGGCAGCAGTGCCACCAGGGTGTCGCGCGCGAAGTGCTGGCGTTGCAGGCCTGGCGAGGCCGCGGCCTCCGACAGGATGCCCAGCTCCACCACGCCGGCCTCCAGCGCCTTGGCGATCTCCTCGCTGCTGCGCTCCAGTAGCTCCACGTCGATGTGGGGATGGGCCGCCAGCCAGGAGGCCAGCGCGGCGGGAAGCGCCTCGCTCATGGTCGCGGTATTGACCATCAGGCGCACGCGTCCGCGCGTCCCGCGCGCGTGATCGGCCAGTGCGTGCCGCAGCAGCGCCGACTGCTGCAGGATCGAGCGCGCGTGATGGGCCACCGCCTCGCCCGCCGCGGTGGGCCGGATGCCCTTGGGCAGGCGGTCGAGCAGGACGACCCCGGCGTATTCCTCCATCGCGCGCAGGCGCTCGCTGGCGGCGGCCAGCGACAGGTGCGCGCGCTCGGCGCCGGCGGTGATGCTGCCGGCGTCCAGCACGGCCAGGAACAGGCGCAGGTCGGACAGATCGAATCGCAAGGCCAAGGGCTCCTTCGGCTGGCCCGAAGGTCGGCATCGGACAGACCGCATTGTGCCCGCGCGCGCCACGCCGTTTCATGGCGGCATGCAGATCTCGACGGAAGTGTGGTGGCTGATCGTGCTCGGCACGTTCTTCGTGGCCGGCTGCGTGAAAGGCGTGACCGGCATGGGCCTGCCGACCGTGGCCATGGGCGTGCTGGGCGCGCTGATGTCGCCGGCCTGGGCGGCCGCCTTGCTGCTGCTGCCTTCGCTGGTGACCAATGTGCTGCAGCTGGTCAGTGGCGGGCAGCTGGGTGCGCTGCTGCGACGGCTGTGGCCGATGCAGCTGGCGGTGGTCGCCGGCACGCTGCTGGCCTCAGCCTGGCTGGCCGACGGGGCGGCGCAAGGCACGGCACGCCTGCTTGGCATCGCGCTGGTGCTCTACGCCCTGGTGACCCTGCTGTCCCGCCCGTTCCGCGTGTCGCCCGCGCTGGAACGCGTGCTTGCGCCGCTGGTCGGGGGCATCACCGGCGTGGTGACGGGGGTGACCGGCGTGTTCGTGATCCCGGCGGTGCCCTTCCTGCAGGCGCTGGGCCTGCAGCGCGATGCGCTGGTGCAGGCGCTGGGCCTGTCCTTCACCGTCTCCACGCTCGCGCTGGCCGCCGGCCTGGCCCTGCATGGCGCGCTCTCGGTCGGCCATCTGCTGCCGTCGTCGATCGCCGTGCTGCCTGCCCTGGCGGGCATGTGGCTGGGCCAGCGCCTGCGCCAGCGCATCCGTCCGGCCGCGTTCCGGACCGGCTTCCTGATCTGTCTGCTGCTGCTCGGGGTGGAGCTTGCGTGGCGCGGTTGAAACGCGGGCGCGTGCGGGGTCGGAGCGCTACTGGCCGATGCTGCCGCGCAGGTCGACCTGTTCGACGCCGGGGACCCCGCGCAGGTCTTCCAGGGCCTGCAGCAGCGCCGCCTGCGGCACGGTGCATTCGCAGCGCACGTCGAGCAGATCGGTCTGCGGCGTGCGCGGCTTGAGCACCATGCGCTGTACCGGCAGGCCGCTGCGCTCCAGCTGCTGCTGGATCTGCCCCAGCGGCGCGTGCTGCCGCGACAGCACCAGCTTCAGGCCCGGCATCGAGGCGCGGCGGCGGCGCAGATAGCGGCGCTCCAGCGGCTTGAGCACGGCCAGGATGATCCACAGCAGCGCGGTGGCCAGCACCGCGGCCGCGTACAGGCCGCTGCCGGCGGCCAGCCCGATCGAGGCCACCGCCCACAGCCCGGCTGCGGTGGTAAGGCCGCGGATCACCTGCTCGCGCTGCAGGAACAGGATGGTGCCGGCGCCGAGGAAGCCCACGCCGCTGATCACCTGGGCGGCGATGCGCGAGGGATCGAGCACCACATGCGGATTGCCCAGCACGTCGTTGAAGCCGAACGCCGAGACGATGATGGCCAGGGCCGCGCCGACGCAGACCAGCATGTGCGTGCGCAGGCCGGCGGCCCACTCCAGCCGGCCGCGGTCGGCGCCGATGATGCCGCCCAGCAGCGCGGCCAGCAGCAGGCGCAGGGCGATCTCCCAGGTGTCGAGCATGTGTGCGGTCTCCTTGCAGGCAGCCGGTGCGCTGCACGCACGGGCAACGCGGCTGAGCCTAGTCCCATCGCGATCAAGGCGCGCTCAAGGCGGCGCCGGCTTGAGGCCGCTGGCGCGCGTGGCTAGGCTGCGGCTTCCCCACGCCGCTGGCCGCTTCGATGACCAACATGCCTTCCGATACCGCGCTGATCGTGGTCGATCTGCAGCCGGACTTCATGCCGGGCGGCGCGCTGGCCTGCTTCGAGGGCGATGCGATCGTGCCGGGCATCGCGCAGCTGCTGGCCGCGCGCGTCTACGGCACGGTCGTGGCCTCGCAGGACTGGCATCCGGGTGCGCATGCCTCCTTCGCCGCGCAGCATCCGGGGCGTGCGCCGTTCGAGGTGATCGAGCTGCACGGCCAGCCGCAGACGCTGTGGCCGCCGCACTGCGTGCAGGGCACGCCGGGCGCGGCGCTGGATCCGCGCGTGGACTGGACGCCGGCCGACCTGATCCTGCGCAAGGGCACCCATGCCCAGGTCGATTCCTACAGCGCGTTCCGCGAGAACCACGGCCCGGATGGGCTTCGTCCCAGCACCGGCCTGGCCGGCTGGCTGCGCGAGCGCGGCATCGCGCAGGTGCACGTCTGCGGGCTGGCGCGCGATGTCTGCGTGCTGTGGACCGCCCAGGACGCGCGCGCCGAGGGCTTCGAGGTGGCGTTCCTGTGGGAGCTGACGCGCCCGGTCACGCCGGAGGGGGACGCGCCGACGCGCGCGGCGTTGCAGGAGGCAGGGATCCCGATTCGCTGAACGCGTGATCCGAGTCGCCAAGCCGGGGAGCGGGATTCCCGGGTTTGACAACTCCGGGGCCAAAACGTGTATTTTGCGTTAAACGTGCTGCGTCACAGCACGCCTCGCATACCACCCACGCCCCCGGAGTCGCCCCATGTCCGCCAGCAGGTCGCTGCGTCACGCCACGCTCGCCATCGCCATCAATGCCGCCGTCGCCACCGTCGCGTTGGCGCAGCAGGCGCCGGTGGCGCTGGATGCGGTCACCGTCACCGCCGACCGCCGCGCCGAGAACGCCAAGGACGTGCCGGTCTCGGCCACCGTGCTGCGCCCGGAATACCTGGACGCCCTCTCCACCAGCGCCTCGGACGTGCGCGTGCTGGCCGGCAAGTCGCCCAGCCTCAACGTGGAGTCCTCCAACGGCCGCGTGTTCCCGCGCTTCTACATCCGCGGCTACGGCAACACCGACTTCACCACCTACGCCTCGCAGCCGGTGTCGCTGGTGTACGACGACGTGGTCTACGAGAACGCCTTCATCAAGGGCTTCCCGATGTTCGACCTGGCCAGCGTCGAGGTGCTGCGCGGCCCGCAGGGCACGCAGTTCGGCCGCAACACGCCCGGCGGCGTGGTCAAGTTCAACTCGGTGCGGCCGGTGCTGGGCGAGACCTCCGGCTATGCCAGCGTGTCCTACGGCACCCATGCGACCAGCTCGGTCGAAGGCGCGCTCAACCTGCCGATGGGCAGCGACTGGGCCGCGCGCATCTCGCTGCTGCAGCAGCACCGCGACGACTGGGTGACCAGCCAGATCAGCGGGCAAAAGCTGGAAGGCTACGACGACTCGGCCCTGCGCCTGCAGGCGCTGTTCCAGCCCTCCGAGGACTTCAACGCGCTGTTCAACGCGCACGCGCGCAAGCTCAACGGCACCGCGCGCCTGTTCCGCGCCAACATCATCCAGTCGGGCAACAACAACCTGGTCGATGGCTTCGACCCGGACAAGGCCTACATCGACGGCCACAACGCGCAGGAGCTGACCACCTACGGCGGCAGCGCCAACCTGACCTTCAGCTCGGGCGATGTGACCTTCCACTCGATCACCGGCTACGAGGGCATCTCCAAGTACTACAGCCGCGGCGACATCGACGGCGGCTACGGCCCGGGCGCGTTCGTGAACCCGGCCGCGCCGTCGGGCCCGGGCTTCATCCCGTTCTCGGTGGAGACCGCCGGCGGGATCAAGTCGCTGGACCAGTTCACCCAGGAGCTGCGCGCCGAGTCGGATTACACCGGCCCGCTCAACTGGCAGGCCGGCCTGTACTACTTCTACGACAACGTGCAGGGCGAGGCCTACGACTACGACACCCTGGCCGGTGGCGCACTGACCGGCTACGACCTGACCAAGCAGAAGACCAGCTCGTGGGCGGCGTTCGCCTCGCTCAACTACCAGGCCACCGACGTGCTCAACCTGCGCGCCGGCATCCGCTACACGCACGACCACAAGACCTTCGACATCCTGCAGTGGGACCGCACCTCGCCGCCGCCGATCGGCGGTGACACCAGCGGCTCGAAGGTCACCGGCGACGTCGCCGCGACCTGGGCGCTGAGCGATGCGGTCAACCTGTACGCGCGCGCCGCGCGCGGCTATCGCGGCGCCAGCTTCGGCCCGCCGTCCACCGGCGTGCCGGTGACCGTGGCCCGCCCGGAGACGGTGGATTCTTATGAGCTCGGCATCAAGGCCGACCTGTGGGAGCGCCGCGGCCGGCTGGCCTTCGACATCTACAGCATGGACATCAAGGACCAGCAGCTGACCGCGGTGGGCGGCACGTCCAATGCCGTGCAGCTGATCAACGCCAAGAAGAGCCAGGCCTACGGCGCCGAGCTGGACTTCGACCTGCTGCTGACCGAGAACCTGCGCTTCGGCCTCAACGGCAGCTACAACCACACCGAGATCAAGGACAAGGACCTGGCCACCTCGACCTGCTCGGCGTGGGTGTGCACGGTGACCGATCCGGTCGATGCCAACGGCTTCGCCCGCATCGACGGCAACCCGCTGCCGCAGGCGGCCAAGTGGATCGGCAACGTCAACCTGCGCTACGGCGTGCCGATGGGCGCCGATGGCGAGCTGTTCTTCTACACCGACTGGTCGTATCGCAGCGAAGTGAACTTCTTCCTGTACCAGTCGCGCGAGTTCATCGGCCAGCCGCTGACCGAAGGCGGCCTGAAGATCGGCTATACCTGGGCCGACGGCAAGTACGAGGCCTCGGTGTTCTGCCGCAACTGCACCAACCAGATCCGGGCCACCGGCGCGATCGACTTCGACAACCTGACCGGCTTCGTCAACGATCCGCGCATCATCGGCGCGCAGTTCCGCGCGGGCTTCTGACGCGCGAGGCACCTTCCTGTAGAGCGGAGCTTGCTCCGCTGCTTCTGGTCAGGTTATTGAGAAATGTCCCAGCGGAGCAAGCTCCGCTCTACCTCCGCCGCTTCTGGTGCGGTCCATGGGGAAGGCCCCAGCGGAGCAAGCTCCGCTCTACGGGTTGGGGGGCGCTTCGCATGACCTTGGGCACGGGCGCGGCTGTCAGGGGCTGACGCTAGACTCGGCGCATCCCTTCGCAGTCAGGTGTGCGCCCATGAGCAGCTGGTACTTCCTCACCGGCACCGAGCAGACCCGCTCGGGCCCGTTCGACGACGCGGCCGCGCAGGCCTTCGCGCGCGCAAACCCGTTCGCGCTGGCCTGGCGCGAGGGCCTGTCCGGCTGGCAGCCGGTCGGGACCCTGGCCGAGCTGGGCGGCGGCGCCTCGCCGCCGAACATGCCGCCGCCGCCGACCGGGGCGGGGCGCGCGGACGACATCGATTTCCGCATCGTCGGCCACGACATGCAGTTCGTCGAGGTGGAGCTGGACCCGGGCGAGAGCGCGGTGGCCGAGGCCGGCGCGCTGATGTTCAAGGACGCCTCGGTGCAGATGGACACGGTGTTCGGCGATGGCCGCAGCAGCGGTGCCGGCGGCGGCTTCATGGACAAGCTGCTGGCCGCGGGCAAGCGCGTGGTCACCGGCGAGAGCCTGTTCACCACCGTCTACACGCACACCGGCAGCGGCAAGGCCAAGGTGGCCTTCGCTGCGCCGTACCCGGGCACCGTGGTGCCGCTGAAGCTGTCCGAACACGGCGGCCGCCTGATCTGCCAGAAGGACAGCTTCCTGGCCGGCGCGCGCGGGGTGTCGCTGGGCATCGCCTTCCAGCGCAAGATCCTCACCGGCCTGTTCGGCGGCGAGGGCTTCATCATGCAGAAACTCGAAGGCGACGGCTGGGTGTTCGTGCACGCGGGCGGCACGGTGGTCGAGCGCGAGCTGGCCGCCGGCGAGCGCATCGACGTGGACACCGGCTGCGTGGTCGCCTACCACGGCGGTGTGGACATGGACATCCGCCGCGTGGCGGGCATCAAGAGCATGTTCTTCGGCGGCGAAGGCGTGTTCCTGGCCACGCTGACCGGCCCGGGCAAGGTCTGGCTGCAGTCGCTGCCGTTCTCGCGCATGGCCGGCCGCATGCTGCAGGCCGCCCCCCAGGGTGGCGGCCAGGCCCGTGGCGAAGGCTCGGTGCTGGGCGGGCTGGGCCGCATCCTGGATGGGGACAACAACTTCTGAGCGACCGGTTCGTGCCCGGCTTCGTCCATGACCGGTCGGACCAAGTTGCCCACCGTTTGGCATCGGCTGACTAAGCTGCGTGCTTTCCCCAACGCCCTGCGTGCCATGCCTGCTTCGCGCCTGACCTGCCTGCTGCTGACCGCCTGCGTCACCCTGCTTTCGGCCTGCGGCGGCGAGGCGGTCAAGACGCCGCCGCCGACCACGACCGTGGTGCCGCCGCCGGCGGTCACCGCCAGGCCGGTGGTGATCGGCATCGCGCTGGGCGGCGGGGCGGCCAAGGGCTTCGCGCACATCGGCGTGATCAAGATGCTGGAGGCCAACGGCATCCGCCCCGACGTGGTCGCCGGCACCAGCGCCGGCAGCGTGGTCGGCGCGCTCTACGCCAGCGGCATGGACGTGTTCCAGATGCAGAGCAAGGCCGTGGCCCTGGACGAATCGACCATCCGCGATGTGCGCCTGTTCTCCGGCGGGCTGGTCCAGGGCCGCGCGCTGCAGGACTACGTCAACGCGCAGGTGGGCAATACGCCGATCCAGCGGCTGAAGAAGCCCTTCGTCGCGGTGGCCACGCGGCTGGAGGACGGCGAGCGCACCATGTTCAACCGCGGCGACACCGGCCAGGCGGTGCGCGCCTCGAGCAGCGTGCCGGGCGTGTTCGAGCCGGTGGAGATCGGCAAGTGGCACTACGTCGACGGCGGCGTGGTCAGCCCGGTGCCGGTGGATGCGGCCAAGCAGCTGGGCGCGGATTTCGTCATCGCCGTGGACATCTCCAGCAAGGCCAGCGGCAAGAATCCGGGCGATCTGCTGGGCACGCTCAACCAGTCGATCACCATCATGGGCCAGCGCGCCGGCCAGCAGGAGCTCGCGCGCGCCGACGTGGTAGTGCGGCCCAAGGTCAACGAGATCGGCGCGGCCGATTTCAGCCAGCGCAACGCGGCGATCCTGGAAGGCGAGAAGGCCGCGCTGGCGGTGATGCCGCAGATCAAGGCGCGCCTGGCGCAGCTGCAGCACGAGCGCGCGGCGGCAGCGGCGGCGGCCGCGGCGCCGAAGCCGCAGCCGTGTGTGGAGCCGACGCGGCTGCAGCGGCTGACGTTCCGCGGGACGCCTTGTCCGGCCAAGTGAGCGGTTGGGTCGTGTCGTTGTTGAGGCCGGATAGGGCTTTCATCTGGTCGAACTCGGCACCGCGAGCAGTTGCCTGAGCGGAACTGCGCACCAGCGAAAGGCAAAAGCAAAAGCAAAAGCGACCCCTCCCCAGCCCTCCCCTTCGCTGCGCGAAAGGGAGGGGGCAGAAGCGGGAGCTTCGCTGCGCGTTAGTCGTTTGAGATCCGTTGATCTCGATGTCGCACACCTCGCGAGGCCGCTTCGCACTCGAAGCGCCAGCAACACCTCTACCGTCGTTCCCGCGAACGCGGGAACCCAGGGACTTTCGCTCGAGAAAGCAAAGCAACGGAAGCCCCGAGTCCGCAGGAACGACGAGCGTCGCCTAGCGACCTTGCTCAACCTCCATCGCCAGGCCTCAGAACCGCCACCGCAAACTCGCCGAAACAAAGCGCGGTTCGCCGTAGTTGTTGTAGTCCAGGTTGGCCCAGTAAGTCTTGTCCAGCGCGTTGCGCACCGACAGCGTCGCGGTCCACTGCGCGTTGATGCGCAGGTTGGCGTTGAGGTGGACCAGCGTGTAGGCGCCCTGGGTGACCGTGACCGGCGTGGTGGTGCCATCGCCGTTGGGACGCTCGATGTTGAAGCCCTGCACCTTGCTCTGCCAGCTCACGCCGCCGCCCAGGCTCAGGCGCTCCCAGCGGCCCGGCAGGCGCCACAGGGTGGACAGCTGCAGATAGTCCTCGGGCAGGTTGGCGTAGATGGCATCGGTCGGCGCGCGGGTGACCTTGACGTGGGTGTAGCCGGCGTTGAGCGTCCAGCCCGGCAGCAGCTCGCCGTTGAAGTCCACTTCCCAGCCGCGGCTCTTGGTGCCGTTGACGCCCACATAGGCCGAGCTGCCGTCCGGCAGCGAGTTCGGCGGCTGGGTGGTGTCCAGCACCGCGTAGTTGTCCTGCTTGGCCTCGAACACCGCGGCGGTGGCCATGGCGCGGCCGTCGAACAGCTGCGCCTTAAGGCCGGCCTCCAGGTTGGAGCCCTGCACCGGCGCCAGCAGGTTGTCGTTCCTGTCCTTGTAGTTCTGCGGATTGAAGATCTCGGTGTAGCTGGCGTAGAGCGAGACATCCGGCACCAGGTCGTAGACCAGGCCCACGTAGGGCGTGACTTCGTCGCTGACCTTGTAGCGGCCGCTGGTGCCGGTGTAAGTGCCGGCGGCGTTGTAGGCGCGGGTGCGCGTTTCCCACGAACTCAGGCGCGCGCCGGCGATCAGCGACAGCGGCTCGGCCAGGCGCAGGCGCGCCGAGGCATAGACGCCGCGCTGGGTGGTGCGGGCCTGGCGCCAGGCGCCGGTGCGGCGATAGGTCAGTGCCCCGGCGCTGCCGTCCCAGTCGTACAGGTTGGGCACGTTGAAGCCCATCGCATTGCCATACGGCGTGGCGATCATCTGCCAGTCGCTCGGATAGACCAAGGCGACGCCGGGCGTGGTGGACTGCAGGTCCTGCCAGCTGCCGCCGACCACCACGTCGTGGGTCCGGCCGAACAGCGCGAACTTGCCCGACAGGTATACGTCCAGCGCATCGCGGGTGTCGTTCGTCTCGCCGGCGCTGGCCTGCAGATAGGTGCCGGCGCCGGTGACCGGGTCCGGGTAGCCGCTGCCGTAGACGCGCAGGCTCTGCACCTCGCCCTTGGTATGCGCCGAGTTCACCCTCAGCAGCCAGTCCTCGCCGAAGCGCTGCTCCAGATTGGCGAAGGCGGTGCGGGTCTGGCGCTGCCAGCGCGTCCAGGCCGGCGAGAAGTTGGTCGAGCGCGAGAGGTGGGCGTCGGCGCCATCGGCGCTGAAGAACGGCACCGTGCCCCAGGTCGAGCCGGTCGGGTTGTTGTCCTGGATCTGGTAGCCCACCGTGACCGTCGTGCTGTCGGTCAGGTCGCCTTCCAGCACGGCCATGCCGGCCTTCTTGTTCTCTTCGTAGCGGTCGTAGTAGTAGTCGCGGTCGGTCCAGGCGCCGACCCAGCGGCTGCGGAAGCGCCCGTCTTTGGTCAGCGGCAGGTTGACGTCGGCCTGCGCGCGGCGGAAGTCCCAGCTGCCCACGCTGGCGGTGACCGCCGCATCGAAGTCGCGGCCCGGACGCTTGCGCAGCAGGTTGACCGTGGCCGAGGGAATGCCGGCGCCGCTGAGCAGGCCGTTGGCGCCGCGGATGACTTCGATGCGGTCGTAGAAGGCGGTGTCGTATTCCTGGTTGGTCGAGCCGCTGTAGGTCGGCAGGCTGTCGACCTGGAAATCGGTGATCTGGAAGCCGCGCGCGAAGTACAGCGGACGCTGGGTGTCCCAGAAGGACACGTTGACGCCGGTGATGCTGCGCATCACATCGTTGATGCTGAACATCGATTCGTCCTCCAGCCGCTGCAGGCCGATCACGCTCACCGACTGCGGCGTGTCCTGGAGGCTGATCGGCAGCCGCGTGGTGGTGGATGGCTCGGCGCGCGCGCCGGTGACCTGCACGTTGTCCAGCGTCTTGGGCGTGCGGCGGCGCGCCTGCTCCTCGGCGTCGGTCTCGCCATCGGCGGCGTGGGCGAGCGGGGCGCACAGGCCCAGCCCCAGCAGCAGGGCCGCGGCGAGCGGGGAGCGGGTCGGCGCGGCGGACGCGCGGAAAACGGCAGCGGACATGGGATTCCTCGAGGGCGCAGGCAGGCACGCCGCGCGCCGCGAAGGCGTGCGCACGGCGGGGAAGACGTTGGGAGGCTTGCCCAGATAGCGGGCTGGCGATGGTCGTCCGATGACCACGCAGGCGGGCGTTGGCGCGGAGGCCTGCGGCGCGCAAATGTAAGTGATTCTCAAATGGCGGACAAGCCACACACGGGCATGCGGTGGCCGCCAAAGGCCTCGCGCGCCGCCATGCGCGATGGCAAAGCCGTCAGAGAAGAACTGCGTGCGGTGCGCGGCTTAGTTCACCGCGGTGGCCAGATAGGCATCGACCGCACGGGTGTAGGCGGAAGGCTCGCCCAGCGTGCGGTTGATCTGCATATGCGACAGGTCCTCGGGCAGGACCTGGATGGTCACGCCGAAGGCCTGCGCGCGCTGCGCCAGCCCGCGCGCCTGCGCGCAGCTGTCCTCGCGCCGCGAGGAACACACCGCGAGCATCGGCAGCGAAGCCCGCGAGAGATGGTGCCAGGGCGAGACCGCGCTCCAGGTGCGAGGGTCGTCGCCGAAGGCGCGGTCGTAGAGCGG
This sequence comes from Pseudoxanthomonas sp. SORGH_AS_0997, assembly GCF_031453535.1. Taxonomy (NCBI): domain Bacteria; kingdom Pseudomonadati; phylum Pseudomonadota; class Gammaproteobacteria; order Lysobacterales; family Lysobacteraceae; genus Pseudoxanthomonas; species Pseudoxanthomonas sp. SORGH_AS_0997. Next base: position 3,264,400 of record NZ_JAVIZI010000001.1, on the reverse strand, counting down.
GAAGTGGCGCGCCTGCATGATCTGCACGACATTCATCGCCGCGCTGTCCAGCGCGATCACCGCGCGCGGGCGCTGCGCGCCGGCCTCGGTCAGCGCCGCGACATCGGCGCCGAGCAGGGCGACCAGATGCGCGCCGGCCGAATGCCCCATCAGCACCGTGCGCGCCGGATCGCCGCCCCAGTCCCGCGCGTGCCGCTGCAGGTGGGCGATGGCCGCGGCCACGTCGCGCGCCTGCACGGCCGGATCGGCGTCGGGCAGCATGCGGTAGTTGATCGACACCAGCACATAGCCGCGCGGCAGCCAGTACGCCGCCTTCGGCGTGGCCAGGCCGGGATTGTCCTTGTCGCCCTTGCTCCAGCCGCCGCCGTGGACCATCGCGATGATCGGCAGCCCGTGCGCGCCGGCGGGCGCATACACGTCGTAACGCTGCGCCGGATCGGGGCCGTAGGCGACCTCGCGCAGCACGCGCGCACCGGGCGGCAGCGATTGGCTTTCGCTGGTCTCGGCCTGGCGCTGGCCGAGCAGGTGGCGCAGGCGCTCGCCGCGCGACTGCGCGCAGGCCAGCAGCGGCAGGCAGAGCAGCAGGACACAGCAGGCGGAGCGGACACGCATGGCGAAGGTTCCGGTTGGACGTCAGGCGCCGCGCAGGCGCAGGACCGCGCGCAGGCCGCGCGGCGGGTTGGGCAGCAGCTGCAGCGCGCCGCCGTGCTGGCGCGCCACGCGGTCGACGATGGCCAGCCCCAGGCCGCTGCCGCCGCCGGCCGGGTCGTGCACGAACGGCTGCAGCGCACGCTGCGCCTGCGCCGCGTCCATGCCCGGGCCGTGGTCGCACACGGTCACCTGCCAGGCGCCATCGCCGGTGCCGACCAGGCGCAGCGCGAACGGCGCGGCGCCATGCCGCTGCGCGTTGGCCACCAGGTTCTCCAGCGCGCGGCGCAGGGCGATGGGTCGCCCGCGCAGCGGCGCGGTGTCCGGGCACTGCACGTCCCACGGTCCGCCGGCGGCATCGATGGCCTCGCGGCAGATCCGCGCCAGGTCCAGCGGCTCGGCCGCCTCGTCGCGGCCGTCGCGGGCGTAGGCGATGAACTGCGAGAGGATGGCGTCGATCTCGGCGATGTCGCGGTCGATGCCGGCGCGCAGGGTGGGATCGGTGTCGGGCAGCAGCGCGGTGGCGAACTGCACCCGGGTCAGCGGCGTGCGCAGATCGTGCGAGATGCCGGCCAGCATCAGCGCGCGCTCGTCGGCGGCGCTGCGCACGTCCTCGCTGGCCTGCTCCAGCGCGTCGGCCAGCTCGCGCACCTCGCGCGGGCCGCGCACGTCCAGGCGCGGCGCCTCGCCGCGGACCAGCCCGGGCGCGGCCTGGGCCAGCTGGCGCAGCGGGCCGACCAGGCGCTGGGCGCAGTACGCCGCCGCCAGCCAGGTCAGGCCGACGCAGCCCAGCAGCAGGGCCAGGGTGAAGCGCCGGCTGCCGCGCGCGGGCTTGGCGCCGAAGGAAATCCACAGCGTCGGGCTGGTGCGCAGCTGCATCCACAGCCGGTCGCCCTCAACGTCGCGCGACAGCACCACCGCGCGCTCCGGGCCCAGCGCGCGCGCCGTGCGCTGGCGCAGCACGCGCAGGAAGGGCGCGAACGCGCGCGCGTCGCTCGCCGGCGCGCTCTCGCGCACGTCCAGCCCGGCCTGCTGCAGATAGCGCAGCGTGGCGGCGTGGCCGCTGTTGCGGTCCACCTCCTCGGCCAGGCCGGCGAAGCCGCGCATGGCGCGCGCCAGCTGATCGGCGGCCGGGGCGATGGCGAGCTCGCGGCCCAGCACCGCGGCCAGCACGCCGGCGCCGGCCAGCACCAGCGCGATGACCAGCGCCAGCTGGGCGAACATCCCCGGCGCGCGCCTCACGCGACCTCCTCCGGCGGCACGAACACATAGCCCGCGCCCCACCACCGTCTGCACGATGGTCGGGTTGCGCGCGTCGTCCTCCAGCAGCTTGCGCAGGCGGGCGATGGTCACGTCCATGCTGCGCTCGAAGGCCTCGTGCTCGCGCCCGCGCGCCAGGCTCATCAGCCGGTCGCGTGAGAGTGTCTGGCGCGGGTGCCGCACCAGCACCGCCAGCACCGCGAACTCGCCGCTGGTCAGCTTCACCATGCGGCCCTGGCGGCTGAGCTGGCGGTTGCCCAGGTCCAGCCGCCACGGGCCGAAGGCGACGATCCCGCCCTCGGCCTGCGGCGCGCCCGGCACGGCCTGCGTGCGTCGCAGCACCGAGCGGATGCGGGCCAGCAGCTCGCGCGGATTGACCGGCTTGGGCAGATAGTCGTCGGCGCCGATCTCCAGCCCGATGATGCGGTCGATCTCGTCGCCCTTGGCGGTGAGCATCACCACCGGCGTGGGGTCGCCCTGGCCGCGCAGGCGCCGGCACAGCTCCAGGCCGCTCTCGCCGGGCAGCATCAGGTCCAGCACGATCAGGTCGAAATGGCCGCGGTCCAGCGCCTGGCGCATCTGCGTGCCGTCGCCCACCGCCTTGACGGCGAAGCCCTCGCCTTCGAGGTAGCGCTGCAGCAGTTCGCGCAGGCGCACGTCGTCGTCGACCAGCAGCAGCTTGGCGGTGATCTCGCTCATGCGGCGCACTATCGCGCCCGGCGGCCGGCGCCGACAACGCCGGTTGTAAGCAGATGTTTCAGCGCCGGCCGGCGGACACATCCGCTGGCAGAGGCGCAACACCTCGCAGGTCAAGCCGGCCCAGCATGGCGGCACGGCGATCGACGCCGTTCCATCCCATCGCGAGGAACCGATCATGCGTACGACCCACCTGATGCTGCTGTCCGCGCTGGCCGTTGGCGGCGCGCTGTCCCTCTCCACCGACGCCTGGGCCGGCCGCGTCCGCGTCCATGGCGCCGGCACCGCCGCCGATGGCGCGCAGGTGCGCGGCACCGCCGCCGCCGGACGCAACGCCAACGGCGCCTATGTGCGCGGCCACGGCAGCCGCACCGATGCGGCCGGCAATACCACCGGCCGCAGCGGCGCGGCGGTGCAGGGCGCCGACGGCGGCAGCGCGAACCGCAGCGGCAGCTGGTACCGCAACGCCGACGGCAGCGCCGGCCGCCAGGGCATGGCCAACGCGACCACCGCCGCCGGCGGCAGCCTGTCCACCAGCGGCGAGATCAGCCGCGATGCCGCAGGCAACGTCAACGGCGCGCGCAGCACCAGCGCCACCACGGCCGGCGGGGCGTCCTACACCGGGTCGACCACGGTGCAGAACGGCAGCGTCAGCCACACCGGCACCTGCACCGACAGCAGCGGCCAGGTCGTGGCCTGCCGCAAGTGAACCTTTCGCGCGCCGCCAGGCCGGCGGCGCGCCCTTTCGATCGAGACCTGCCCATGAAGACGCTCTTCCCCGCGCTGACGCTGGCGCTGCTCGCGCTGGCCCCGTCCTGCCTGCTGGCGCAGCAGGCCAACGACAGCGCCGCCTCGGCCGGGCGCCAGCAGATGGCGCGCAAGCTCAAGGCCGCCGATGCCAACGGCGACGGCCTGATCCAGCGCAGCGAAGCCCAGGCCAGCCTGCCGCGCCTGTTCGAACATTTCGACGCGCTGGACGCCAACCACGACGGCGCCCTGTCGCGCGACGAACTGCGCGCGGCGGGCCAGGCGCTGTCCGCCGCCCGACGCGGGACGGGCCAGTAGGCGGCCGCGGCCATGGTCCTGTCCCTGCTTGGCCCGCACCTGTCCTGGCTGCGCTGGGTCCCGCTGGTGCTGCCGCTGCTGGCGGCGCTCGAAGCCTGGCTGCGCCTGCGTCGCGGTCTGGCCTACGACTGGAAGAGCTACTGGGCCTCGCTGGGGGATGCGCTCGGCCGCGGCCTGGTCGGCCTGGTGCTCGGCAGCGGCGTGGCCGGCGTCGTGCTGCTGGCGGTGCACCAGGGGCGCCTGACGACCCTGGCGATGGATGCGCCCTGGCAATGGGTGCTGCTGTTCGTCGGCCAGGAGGCCTGCTACTACGCCATGCACCGCGCCGACCACCGGATCCGCTGGTTCTGGGTCAACCACTGCGTGCACCACTCGCCCGAGCAGTACACGCTGGCCTCGGCGTACCGGCTGGGCTGGACCGCCCAGCTCACCGGGCAGGCGCTGTTCTTCGCTCCGCTGGTGTGGCTGGGGTTCCCGGTGCCGGCGGTGCTGGGCGCGCTGGCGCTGAACCTGCTCTACCAGTTCTGGCTGCATACCGAACTGATCGGCGTGCTGCCGCGCTGGATCGAATATGTCTTCAACACCCCTGCGCACCACCGCGTGCACCACGCCAGCAACCCGGAGTATCTGGACTGCAACTATGGCGGGGTGCTGATCGTGTTCGATCGGATGTTCGGCAGCTTCCGCGCGCAGCTGCCGGGCGTGCCGCCGCGCTACGGCCTGGTCGAACCGCTGCGCAGCCACCATCCGGTGCGGATCGCCCTGCACGGCTGGCTGGGGCTGTGGGCCGACCTGCGCCGGGTGCGCTCGCCCGCGCAGGCACTGCGGACGCTGTTCGGGCCGCCAGGGTTCAAGCCGGGCGGCTGATCAGCCCAGCCCGGTGTCCATCACCATCATCAGGCAGAAGCCCAGGGTCAGGCCGATGGTGGCCAGGGTCTCGTGGCCGTTGCGGTGCGACTCGGGGATGACCTCGTGGCTGACCGCGAACAGCATCGCCCCGGCCGCGAACGCCAGGCCCCATGGCAGCAGGGTGGAGAACGCGCCCACCGCCACCGCCGCCACCACCGCGCCCAGCGGCTCCACCAGACCCGAGGCCGCGCCGATCAGCACCGCGCGCCCGCGGCGCACGCCGGCCGTGGCCAGCGAGAGCGCGATCACCAGGCCTTCGGGGATGTCCTGCAGCGCGATGGCCAGGCTGAAGGGCTCGGCGTTGGCCATGCCCGAGCCGGAGGCCACGCCTACCGCCATGCCTTCGGGGATGTTGTGCAGGGTGATGGCCAGCACGAACAGCGTCACCTGCGGCGGCAGCCACTGGTGCAGGCCGCCCACACGCGTGGTCTGGCCCTGCTGGTCCAGATGCGCATGCGGGATCACCCGGTCCATCGTCAGCATCATCGCCACGCCCAGGCAGATGCCGACGCTGACCAGCCCGCCCGCGCCCAGCCCGCCGTAGCCCTGGTCCTTGGCCGCCTGCAGGCTGGGCACGATCAGCGAGAAGGCCGTGGCGGCCAGCATCACGCCGGCGCCGAAGCCCATCAGGCCGTCGGCCAGCGTCTGCGGCAGGCGCCGCACCGCCAGCACCGGCAGCGCGCCGGCGGCGGTGGCCGCGGCGCAGATCAGGCCGTCGCGCAGCGCCTGGCGCAGGCCGGGGCGATGCGGCCATTGGGCCAGGACTTCCTGCAGCAGCCAGGCGCCCAGCAGCAGGGCGGCCAGCGCTAGCAGCCACGGCAGCAGGCGCCGCAGCGCGGACGGGGAAGACAGGGTGTGATCGTGCATGGCAGGGGCTTCGTGGGCGGAAGGGGCGCGCGTGCGCTCGGGGTGCCGTTGTCCGCAACGGGACCGAAGGTGCCTGCCCAACATCGGACACCGACGGGCAAGGGCGCGTCAACCGTGCTGCAGCGCACACCGGCCGGGAATGCTCCACGGGCCAGAAATCCGTGAAACCCGCATGGCATCAGGACCTTCCCTTTTGTCACTACATTTGGCGTTGACGGGCGTGGGTGACCCCACTATCTTGGGGTCGTCGGTTCCTCGCGGCCACAAGCCGCGGGGATGAAAAGGGAAGCCGGTGCGGCCTTGCGGCCCACTCCGGCACTGCCCCGCAGCGGTGATTGGGAACGACCCCGCCATCTGCACTGAGGCCCCCGGTGGCCTTGGGAAGCGGTGGGTTAGGAGAAGCAGGACTGTGTCCTGGCTTCACGCCCGTCAGTCCGAAGACCTGCCGACAGTCGCGCGCAAGCACCTCGCGCGGCGCCGGCCGCGGTGTCTTTCGAGGGAGAGACGGCTGGTGACGCAAGGCCCGACCACGAACGCCGTTCGTGCGGTCGCGGCTTCTGCGACGCCGCCGTTTCACCCTCGGTCGCCCGGCCCTAAGTTGCGCCCTCGTGGGAAGGCGCAATGCGTGCATCTACGCATGGAGAGTTCCGACCGTGACCCAGACCGATTCCGCCGTGGCCCAGCGCCCGGCCGACGCCGCCTTCTCGCTGACCCCGCCGCCCACCGCCACGGCCATGCGCGTGACCAAGCGCAACGGCGGCAGCGAGGCGGTGGACCTGAACAAGATCGTGCGCGCCGTGCAGCGCTGCGCCGAAGGCCTGCACGCGGTCGATCCGATGCGCGTGGCCACGCGCACCATCTCCGGCCTGTATGACGGCGCCACCACGCAGGAGCTGGACGAGCTGTCCATCCGCACCGCCGCGCTGCTGATCGGCGAGGAGCCCGAGTACGGCCGCCTGGCCGCGCGCCTGCTGGCCAACTTCATCGCCAAGGAGGTCTCCGGCCAGGAGATCCACGCCTTCTCCCAGTCGGTGGCCCGCGGCCATGAGGTCGGCCTGATCAACGAGCGCCTGCTGAACTTCGTGCAGGTCAACGCGCGCAAGCTCAACGATGCCGTCGACGCCGGCCTGGACCGCGAGTTCGAGTACTTCGGCCTGCGCACCCTGTACGACCGCTACCTGCTGCGCCACCCGCACAGCCGCAAGGTGATCGAGACCCCGCAGCAGTTCTTCCTGCGCATCGCCAGCGCGCTGAGCGAGGACGTGCCGGAGGCCCTGGCGCTGTACCAGCGCATGGCGCACCTGGACTACCTGCCGTCCAGCCCGACGCTGTTCAATTCCGGCACCACGCACGAGCAGCTCTCCAGCTGCTTCCTGCTGGACTCGCCGCAGGATTCGCTGGAGTCGATCTACGCCAAGTACGGCGACATCGCCCAGCTGTCCAAGTTCTCCGGCGGCATCGGCGTGAGCTACTCGCGCGTGCGCGCGCGCGGCTCGCTGATCAAGTCCACCAACGGCCATTCCAACGGCATTGTGCCGTGGCTGAAGACGCTGGATTCCTCGGTGGCGGCGGTCAACCAGGGCGGCAAGCGCAAGGGCGCGGCCTGCGTCTACCTGGAGACCTGGCACGCGGACATCGACGACTTCCTCGAGCTGCGCGACAACGCCGGCGACGACGCGCGCCGCACGCACAACCTCAATCTGGCCAACTGGGTGCCGGACCTGTTCATGGCGCGCGTGGAAGCGGACAAGCCGTGGTCGCTGTTCGATCCCAAGGCCGTGCCGGAGCTGACCGACCTGTACGGCGAGGCCTTCGAGCGCGCCTACGAGCAGGCCGAGGCGCAGGGCAAGGCCAGCAAGACCGTGCCGGCGCGCAAGCTGTACGCGCGGATGATGCGCACCCTGGCCGAGACCGGCAACGGCTGGATGACCTTCAAGGACAAGTGCAACAAGGCGTCCAACCAGACCCTGCGTCCGGGCAACGTGATCCATCTGTCCAACCTGTGCACCGAGATCCTGGAGGTCACCTCCAACGAGGAGACCGCGGTGTGCAACCTGGGCTCGATCAACCTGGGCCGCCACTTCGACGAGTACGGCGACTTCGACTACGACAAGCTGGCCGAGACCGTGCGCCTGGCCGTGCGCCAGCTGGACCGCGTGATCGATCTGAACTTCTACCCGATCGAGACCGCGCGCCGCGGCAACCTGCGCTGGCGCCCGGTCGGCCTGGGCTGCATGGGTCTGCAGGACGTGTTCTTCCGCAAGCGCCTGGCCTTCGACAGCGCCGAGGCGCGCGCGATCAGCAGGAAGATCGCCGAGACGATCTACTTCCACGCGCTGGAGACCTCGTGCGAGCTGGCGCAGGAGCGCGGCAAGCATCCGTCCTTCGCCGACACCCGCGCCGCCCAGGGCGAGCTGCAGTTCGACGCCTGGGGCGTGGTTCCCGAGGACACCGCGCGCTGGGACGCGCTGCGCGAGCGCATCCAGCAGCACGGCCTGCGCAACTCGCTGCTGATCGCCATCGCCCCGACCGCGACCATCGCCTCGATCGCCGGCTGCTACGAGTGCGTGGAGCCGCAGGTGTCCAACCTGTTCAAGCGCGAGACGCTGTCCGGCGACTTCCTGCAGGTCAACCGCTACCTGGTGGACGAGCTGAAGAAGCTCGGCCTGTGGACGCCGGAGATGCGCGATGCGATCAAGCTGGCCGAAGGCTCGATCCAGGGCGTGGCGGAGATCCCCGAGGCCCTGCGCCTGGTCTACCGCACCGCCTGGGAGCTGCCGATGCGCTCGCTGATCGACATGGCCGCCGACCGCGGCGCCTTCATCGACCAGTCCGCTTCGCTCAACCTGTTCATGGAGAGCCCGAACATCGGCGCGCTGTCCTCCATGTACATGTACGCCTGGAAGCAGGGCATCAAGACCACCTACTACCTGCGTTCGCGTCCGGCCACCCGCATCGCCAAGGCCACCATCAGCCACGGCGCGTCTGAAGCCCCCAAGCCGCAGTACACGCCCACCGAGGCGGTCAGCTGCTCGCTTGAGAATCCAGAAGCCTGCGAAGCCTGCCAGTAACGCTTCAAGCCCCTCTCCCGACGGGAGAGGGGTTGGGGTGAGGGTACGGCGGAGTCATTGAAGGCTCCTGTTCCGTGCACTCGCCAACTTCATCCGGCGCCGTGCGCCACCTTCGACCCCGACGGAAGAAGGGAACCTCAAAAAAGGCAACACACCATGTCCGCTCAACCCCGTCAGATGCTGCTCGATCCCGGTTTCGAACTGACCCTGCGCCCGATGCGCTATCCGCAGTTCTACGACATGTACCGCGACGCCATCAAGAACAGCTGGACGGTGGACGAGATCAACTTCCAGATCGACATCACCGATCTGCACGACAAGATGACCCCGGCCGATCGCCATCTGATCCATCGGCTGGTCGCCTTCTTCGCCACCGGCGATTCGATCGTGTCCAACAACCTGGTGCTGAACCTGTACCAGCACCTCAATGCGCCCGAAGCGCGCATGTACCTCTCGCGCCAGCTGTACGAGGAAGCGCTGCACGTGCAGTTCTACCTGACCCTGCTGGACAACTACCTGCCGGATCCCGGCGAGCGCGCCAAGGCCTTCGCCGCGGTCGACAACATCCCCTCGATCAAGAAGAAGGCCGACTTCTGCTTCAAGTGGATGGACACCATCCAGGACCTCAAGCGCCTGGAGACGCGCGCGCACCGCCGCCAGTTCCTGCTCAACCAGATCTGCTTCGCCGCCTGCATCGAGGGCCTGTTCTTCTTCGCCGCCTTCGCCTACGTCTACTACTTCCGCTCGCGCGGTCTGCTGCCTGGCCTGGCCTCGGGCACCAACTGGGTGTTCCGCGACGAGAGCTGCCACATGGCCTTCGCCTTCGAGGGCGTGCGCGTGGTGCGCGAGGAGGAGCCGGACCTGTTCGACGCCGACATGCAGCAGCAGGTCTACGACATGCTGGAGGAGGCGATCGAGTGCGAGCTGCAGTTCGCCGAGGACGTGCTGTCCGGCGGCGTGGCCGGCATCTCCACCCGCGACATGCGCCAGTACCTGCAGCACTGCGCGGACAACCACTTCGCCAAGCTGGGCATGGCGCGCAAGTACAACGTGCGCAATCCGCTGCCCTTCATGGAGCTGCAGGATGTGCAGGAGCTGACCAACTTCTTCGAGCGGCGGGTGTCGTCCTACCAGGTCGGCGTGCAGGGCGAGGTCGGCTTCGATCACGCCTTCTGAGGGCGCCGCACGACGTCGACGCCGCACTGGAAACGTTTCCGGGCGGAAAAGGTCGCCAAAACACCGCATCTGACTGCCTGACGGGCTTAAGTCGAGGCCAGGCGTGCCGTTAGTCTGGGGGATATCCGTCCCCGCAGACCGCGCTTCCCCGCCATGCACGCCCGTCGCGCCTCGGCGCGCACCATCGCCATGCTCCGGCTCGGTCGCGCCTTTGGCGCGGCGCTGGCGCTGCTGTGCGTGGTCGGGCCCGTGGCCGCACAGGTCGCCTCGCTGCGGGTCTACGGCACGGCCGATGGCCTGCGCAGCCTGGGCGCCGACTGCCTGGTCGAGGATCCGCAGGCCAACGTCTACGCCTGCACCTACGGCGGCCTGTACCGCTACGAGGGCGAGCGCTTCGAACGCGTCGGCGCCGGTGCGGGTCTGGACGATGCCTATGTGATGAACGCCTCGCCGGCGCCGGACGGGCGCGGGCTGTGGGTCGCCACCGCGGCCAATCTGTACTTCTGGGACGGCGACCGGGCCGTGCGCGTGCTCGACCCGGCCGGGTCGCCGCTTCCCTTCGAGGTCGGCCACAACGTCGCGGCGCTGGCCGACGGTGCGGTGGCGTTGAGCCATAGCCGCGCGCTGCGCGCGACCCGCGACCCGGACGGGCACTGGAAGACGCGCGCGCTGTTCGACCGGGCCGCCGAACAGGCCCACCCCGAGCTGGCCGAGCTGGGCGCGGTCTACCGCGATGGCCGCGCGCTGTGGTTCGGCTGCGGCCAGACCGTTTGCCGCCGCACCGACGATGGCCAGGTGCGCGTCTACGGGCCCGGCGACGGCGTGCCCCGCGACGCCTGGACCGCCTTCCTGCGCGACCGTCGCGGCACGCTGTGGGCGCGCAGCCCGCGCCACATCCTGGTGCTGGCACCGGGCGCGACGCGCTTCGAGGAGCGGCCAGTGCCGCCGCCTTCGATGCTGGCCACCACCACGCGCCACCTGGACCTGACCGAGGACCGCCAGGGGCGCGTGCTGACCCGCAGCGACGGCGGCATGCTGCGCTGGGACGGTCGCTGGGAGCGGTTCGACACCCGCAACGGGCTGCCCGATCTTCCGCCCAACGCGCTGCTGGCCAGCCGCAGCGGCGAGCTGTGGATGTCCTACCCCGGCCTGGGCGTGCTGCGCTGGCGCGGCTATGCCGGCGTGGAGAACTGGGGCCCGGGCAACGGCCTGCAGGGCCTGCCCAACTGGTCGCTGGCGCGCGATGCGCAGGGCGCGATGCTGTTCGGCAACGAGCGCGACCTGCATCGCCTGACCGCCGGCGATAACCGCATCCAGACCCTGCACAATCCGCTGGGCGAGCCGGTGCGCGATGTGTTCGCGCTGACCCTGGGCCCGGACCAGGCGGTGTGGGTGGCGCTGTATCGCGGCCAGCTGCTGCGCCTGCAGGGCGACGAGCTGAAGGTCGCCGCGACCCTGCCGGCCAAGCTGCGCCGCATCTTCTTCGACGATCGCCAGCGCCTGTGGATCTGCACGACCGAAGGCGTGTACCTGATCAACGATCTGGCCCATCCGGTCGCCAGGCGCTTCGAGGCGCTGCCGGCGGTGAGCTTCGGCGATGTCGAGCAGGACGCGCAGGGGCGGCTGTGGTTCGCCGGCAAGGGCGGGGTGATGCGCCTGGAGCGCGACGGGCGTGTCACCAGGATCCACGCGCAGGGTGACATGCCCAATACGCTGTTCGATAAGCTCTCGATCGGGCGCGACGGCACGCTGTGGCTCAGCGTGGACGATGCGGGCCTGTTCCGCGGCCCGATCGGCCAGGGCGACACGCTGACCCTGAAGGAAGTCGAGGACCCGCTGCTGCGCGATGCGATCCCCTACTTCATCCGCCACGACCGCGCCGGCCGGCTCTGGGTCGGCGGCAGCATGGGCCTGGACGTGCTGCAGGACGGCAAGTGGACGCGGCTGCACGAGGCCAACGGCCTGATCAGCGAGGACATCTCCGAGGGCGGGTTCTTCGAGGACCGCGACGGCTCGGTGTGGATCGGCACCTCGCGCGGCGTCAGCCACCTGCTGCATCCGGAGCAGCTGCTGGCGCGCACGCCGGTGGCGCTCAACATCGCCCGGGTCGAACGCGGCGGGCAGCGCATCGACTCGGGCGCGGTATTGCCGTGGGAACAGCTGCCGGTGCGCATGACCCTGTCCACGCCCGGCAGCATCGCCGGGACCGACATGCTGAAGTTCCGCTACCGCCTGCGCGATCGCCAGGACGCGTGGATCGAGACCAATTCGCGCACGCTGGATTTCCCGCTGCTGGGCTCGGGCAAGCAGGTGATCGAGGTGCAGGCGCTGGACGTCGGCCGGCGCGCGCAGTCGGAGGTGGTGACCTTCGGCTTCGAGGTGCGCCCGCCATGGTGGCGCTCGCCGCTGCTGCTGGCGCTGTGGGGCGTCCTGGCGGCCGCGCTGGTCGGCAGCCTGTGGCGCTGGCGCGTGCACGCCATCGTCAAGCACAAGCAGCAGCTCGAACGCCTGGTCGCCGCGCGCACCGCCGAGCTGGAGGCCGACAAGCGCGCGCTGGAACTGGCGCGCACCGCGCTGCAGGTGCAGGCCACCCACGACGGCCTGACCGGCCTGCACAACCGCACCAGCATCATGGAGCAGCTCGAGCGCGAGGCCGTGCGCGCCCATGCCGCCGGGACGCAGCTGGCGATCGCGCTGCTGGACCTGGACCACTTCAAGCAGGTCAACGACACCCACGGCCACCTGGTCGGCGACGTGGTGCTGGCCGGCGTCGCCGACCGCCTGGCCCACAACATGCGCGGCTCGGACATCATCGGCCGCTACGGCGGCGAGGAGCTGCTCGGCGTGATGCCCGGCCTGCAGCCGCCGGCCGGCGAGCGGCTGCAGGCGCTGCACGACGCGGTGGGCGCCAAGCCGCTGGTCATCGATGGCCTCTCGCTGCGCGTGACCTGCTCGATCGGCGTGGCCTGGCTGCAGCCGGGCGAGACGCCCAACGCGCTGCTGCGGCGCGCCGACCACGCGCTCTACCAGGCCAAGCGCGAAGGGCGCAATCGCGTGGTGGTGGCCACGCACGAAGGGATCGCCAGCGACCAGGCCCCTGGCGCGGCCCCGGCCCTGGTCTGATCGCCGCGCGCGGTTCCGGCGCGCGACAATGGTCGCCCGGCCGTCGCCTGCGCGGCCGTCCCCCCATCAGGAGCTTGTCCGCATGTCCGAGGCCCCCGCCGCCGAAGCCCGCCCCACCGAGGCGCGCCTGTTGCACATGGTCTTTCCCGACCACACCAACCACCTGGGCACGCTGTTCGGTGGTCAGGCGCTGGCCTGGATGGACATGGCCGCCTTCATCGTCGCCTCGCGCTACGCGCGCACCACGGTCGTCACCGCGCGTTCGGAGCAGGTGGACTTCAACCAGCCGATCCGCAAGGGCGACCTGGTCGAGGTCATCGCCACCATCGTCAAGGTCGGGCGCAGCTCGATGAACGTGGACGTGGAAGTGGTCACCGAGGACCTGCTCAGCGGCGAGCGCAAGCTGTGCACGCGCGGGCGCTTCGTGATGATCGCGCTGGATCCGCTGGGGCGCCCGACCGCCGCCCCGCCGCTGCCGGTGGCTAGCGCGCAGGGATGAGATCCGGGCGGGCGGCCGCCGGGTCGTCGATCGCCTGGCGCACCACGTCCAGCAGGTCCTGGTCGTGGTCCTGGTGCAGCTCCCAGAACATCACCCCGCCCAGGCCCTGGGCGCGGGCGTAGGCGACCTTCTCGCGCAGGGCGCGCGGGTCTTCGTAGCTGATCATCTGCGCGCTGCGCGGATTCCACAGCCAGGCCGCGCGCGCCTGCGGATCCCAGTGGGACGCGAAGCCGCCGCTGCCGACCAGGTCGCCTTCCACGATCTGGCGATAGGAAATGAAGCCGCCATCGCTGCGGTAGGGCTGCAGCAGCCCCGCCTGCTGCGGCGCGACCTCGCCGAAGCGGCGCCCGTAGAACGCCATGCCCACGTGCAGCTTGGCCGCCGGCACGCCAGCGCGCAGGAAGCCCTCCACCGCCGCCTCGGTCGTGCGCGCATCGGCCGGTGCCAGTCGCGAACGTCCCAGCGCGGCGGCATGCCCGGTGGTCGGGGTCAGGCTGCCGTAGAAGTCGTAGGTCATCAGGTTGATCCAGTCCAGCAGCGGCGCGATCGCCGGCAGGTCCAGGCCCGAGGCCAGCCGACCCTCCGCCGCGGCGATGGTCAGCAGATAGCGGCGCCCGTCGCGCGCACCCTGCGCGTCCAACGCCGCGCGCAAGTCGCCCAGCAGCGCGGTGAAGTGCGCCTTGTCGTCGGCGCTGGCGCTGATGCCGGCATCGGCCAGGGTCGGGTACTCCCAGTCGATGTCCAGCCCGTCCAGGTCGTACTGGCGCAGCAGCGCCATGGCGCTGTCGACGAAGACCGCGCGCGCCTGCGGCGTGGCCGCCGCCTCGGAGAAATGCCCGGCGCCCCAGCCGCCGATGGACAGCACCACGCGCAGGCCCGGCGCCTGCTGGCGCAGACGCACCAGCGCGGACAGCGCGGCGGCGTTCTGCGTCGTGCCCAGGCTGACCCGGTGCGCGGCATCGGGCGCGGCGAAGGCGAAGTTGGCCACGTCCAGCTTGGCGGCGGCGCTGGCGCGGACCGGTTCGCCGGCGGTGACGTAGCCGACCAGGGTCAGCGGCGTGCGCGGGAAGGTTGGCTGCGCCGGCGAAGGCGCGCTGGCGCAGCCGGTGAGGGTCAGCAGGCAGGCCAGCACGGCCGACAGGCCGGAAGAGGCGATCAGGCGCATGGCAGGGCCGGCAGCGAACGGCCGGCTAGTCTAGCCGCTGACCCGACGCGTCCTGCGGAGGCCGGGGCGGAAACACCAGCACCGTGCCGCGGCCCGGCGGCGCCGGCTGCCACAGCACCGGCACCTCGCGCGGCGAGGGCGGCTCGAGCGTGCTGGCGTCCTCGTCGTGCGCGGCGAGTTCCTCTTCCACTTCCCAGCTGTAGCGCTTGCGCGGCAGCGGCGGGTCGGCGCGGCGCAGCCACCAGGCCGCCAGCAGCCCGGCCACCGCGCCGCCCAGGTGCGCCTGCCAGGACACGCCGGGCTCGCGCGGCAGCACGGTCAGCAGCATGCCGCCGTAGAACAGGAAGGCGATCAGGCCGGCGGCGATCGACGCACGATCGCGGCGCAGCAGGCCCAGCCCGATCACCAGGAACATCAGCCCGTGGCCCAGCCCGCTGGCGCCCAGGTGGCGCGTGCCGGCATCGCCCAGCCACCACGCCCCCAGGCCCGAGCCCAGCCACAGCAGCGGCCACGCACGCAGCGTGGCCTTGGGATACACGCTGCCGGCCAGCGTGCCCAGCATCAGCAGGGCGATGGCGTTGGAGGCGATGTGTTCGACCGAGCCATGCAGCAGCGGCGCGGTCAGGATGCCGACCAGGCCCTGCACGGTGTGCGGCGCGATCGCCAGGGCCCGCCAGTCTAAGCTGGACTGCATCCAGTAGCACAGCACCAGCAGCAGCACGAAGGCCAGCGACGCGTTGAAGGCGCGCAGCAGGCGCCGCCGGTCGGCACGGGCCTGGGCCTGCGCGTCGTAGCGCGGATCGTCGGGGTGGTAGGCGTCCATCCCGCTTCGATGGCGCCGCCAGGCTGCGAAAACAAGCGCGCCGCGACGTCCCATGGATGGAACGCCGCGGCGCGGGTCGATCACCGATCCGGCAGGCTTACGCCTGCGGACCGGCCTGCGGCTTCTGCGGCCGCACCAGGCTCAGCCACACCGTGACCGCCAGGATGCCGAACACCACGCCCAGCGACACCAGCACCGGGATCTTGACCACATCGATCAGCAGCATCTTGGCGCCGATGTAGACCAGCACCACCGCCAGGCCGTAGGGCAGCAGATGGAAGCGGTCGGCCATGCCGGCCAGCAGGAAGAACATCGCGCGCAGGCCCAGCACCGCGAACACGTTGGAGGTCAGCACGATGAACGGGTCGGTGGTGATGGCGAAGATCGCCGGGATCGAGTCGACCGCGAAGATCACGTCGGTCACCGCGATCAGGATCAGCACCACGAACAGCGGCGTGAACCAGCGTTTGCCATCGCGCTTCACCGACAGGTCGTGGCCGACGTAGCCATCGGTCAGGCGCAGATGCTTGCGCATGAACTTCAGCGCCGGATTGGCTTCAAGGTCCGGCTCGCTGCCGGCCGAGAACCACATCTTGATACCGGTGAACAGCAGGAACGCGCCGAACACGTACAGCAGCCAGTGGAACTTGGTCAGCAGCGCGGCGCCGGCGAAGATCATGATCGCGCGCAGGAAGATCGCGCCCAGCACGCCGATCACCAGCACGCGCTGGCGCTGCTCCTCGGGCACGGCGAAGTAGGACATCACCATCAGGAACACGAAGATGTTGTCCACCGCCAGCGACTTCTCGACCAGGTAGCCGGTCAGGAATTCCAGGCTGATGCGGTTGGCGTTGGCCGCGTCGATGGTCTGGTGCAGGTACCACCACAGGCCGGCGTTGAAGGCCAGGGCCAGGGCGACCCAGCCGATCGACCACCACAGCGCTTCCTTGAAGGTGACCTTGTGCGGGCCGCCGTGGCGCATCAGCACCAGGTCGGCCAGCAGGGCGGCGATCACTACCACCACGAATCCACCCCACAGCCAGGGGTTTGCAATTGTCTGCATGCGAATGCTCCACGTGTAAGCCAAGGGACGAAGGCTGCGACGAGTCCAGTGAAGCGCACGGAATCCGGGAAAGAAGGAGATCCGGGACACACACACCTTCGCCGTTGCGGCGAAGGTCTCGCTCACAGCCGGCCCTAGCAGTGGGCCGGTTGCCGCTGGACCGGGGCGTGAAGCCCGTCATGACGATCGCAGCGCGTGGGAGCTACTCCCCTTCTGTGGGCGATTGTCGCGGCGCGGCACGCGCCGGGTCAACGTCCAGGCTGAGCGGGTCGTTCAGATCGGGCCCGATCTGTCCGCATTGTCACGGCGCGTCGTCGACGGCCGACCAGCGCATCGCCGCGGTCGCGGTCTACGGATACCCGCGCCAGTAGCCGCCGTAGGGGCCGCCGCCGAACGGGCCATCGCTCTTGCTGACGTGGATGTCCAGGCGCATCACGCTGGTGCGCCCCTCGTCGCTGGTGAACGCCTTGGCCACGCTCAGATCGGCCGCGTTGTAGGTGCTGCTGCCGTAGCCCTTCGAATAGCCGATGCCGGTGGTGAACGCGCCATGCACGTGGGCCTTGCCGTCGTCCAGCTCGGACACCGGCCGCGCCGGGTCGGTGTCCA
Organism: Pseudoxanthomonas sp. SORGH_AS_0997; assembly: GCF_031453535.1. NCBI lineage: Bacteria > Pseudomonadati > Pseudomonadota > Gammaproteobacteria > Lysobacterales > Lysobacteraceae > Pseudoxanthomonas > Pseudoxanthomonas sp. SORGH_AS_0997. The sequence continues at coordinate 3,247,429 of NZ_JAVIZI010000001.1, read as the reverse complement.
CGACCGGGCCGCTGTGGTCGCCGTAATAGGTGCCCGGCGGATCGCCCGCGCCGGAGAAGCTGGTGTCGTCCTTGAGCTTGAGGTTCAGCGGCTGGGTCTGGGCCAGGGCGGCGGGCGGCGCGCAGAGCAGCAACAGGGAGACGACGGCGATGGACTTCATGGCGGCAGACCTTGCGGTGCGTGTCCGTTGCGCGGTGCGGGCCGTCTGGCCAGCAGGCCGGCAGGGATCACCCATGCACGCTAGCAGCCGCGCCTTAAACCCAGGCTGGCCGGCGCGATGCCTGTCCGTGACGGTGCGTGCCGTCCGCTGGCGCCGGCACGCCGCCAGCGTGCCGCGGGCCGGGGCCGACGGCGTCAGCGCATCGATCGCCCGGGTCGGATCAGTCGCGCTGGAAGGCATCGCGTTGCGCCAGGCGCGCGCGCAGGGCCTTCTTGTCGATCTTGCCGACGCTGGTGCGTGGCAGCTCCTCGACCACGATCAGCTCGTCGGGCAGGGCGTAGCGGCTGATCGTGCCGCTGTCCACGTGCTGCTGCAGGTGCGCGCGCACGCCCTCCAGCGAGATCTGCGCGCCCTCGGCGGGCACCACGAAGGCCACCGGCCGCTCGCCCCAGCGCGGATCGGCCACGCCCACGTACGATGCCGCGCAGATGCCGGGGCCGGCCACGGTCAGGTCCTCCATTTGCGCTGAGGACACCCATTCGCCGCCGGTCTTGATCACGTCCTTGAGCCGGTCGCGGATCACCACGCGGCCATCGGCGGCGATGCTGGCCACGTCCTGGGTGTGCAGCCAGCCACCCCGCCACAAGGCCTCGCCGGCCTGGACGTTGCCGCCGTAGCTGGCCGTCAGCCACGGCGTGCGCGCGACCAGTTCGCCCTGGTGCTGGCCATCGGCCGGCAGTGCCTGCATGTCCGGGTCGACCACGCGCAGCTGCGCCAGCGGGACCGGGTGCCCGGCGCTGCACAGCTCGGTCTCGCGCTGCGCGCCCGGCGCCGCGAACGAGCGCGCGATGCTCAGCACCGGCGCGGTCTCGGACATGCCGTAGCCGGACAGCGCGGTGATGCCCTTGGCGGCCGCGGCGCGATGCAGCGCGCGCGGCTGCACCGAGCCGCCGACGATGATGGTCCAGCGCCGGTCGACCGGGTCCTCGGGGCCGAAGGCGTCCAGCAGCATCTGCAGGATGGTCGGCACGCAGTGGGAGAAGGTCACGCCCTCCTCGCGCCGCAGCCGCAGCAGCTGCGCCGGCACGTAGCGGCCGGGATAGACCTGCTTGAGGCCCAGCAGCGTGGCCAGGTACGGCAGGCCCCAGGCATGCACGTGGAACATCGGCGTCACCGGCATGTAGACATCGCCGTGGCGCAGCCCCTGGCCCTCGGGCTGCGTGCCCAGCGTGGTGCCGACGGCCAGCGTGTGCAGCACCAGCTGGCGGTGCGAGAAGGCCACCGCCTTCGGGTCGCCGGTGGTGCCGGTGGTGTGGAAGGTGGTGGCCAGCGCGCGCTCGTCGATGTCGACGAAGGCGTGCCGGTCCTCGGCCGCGGCCAGCAGCGCCTCGTACTCGCCTGCGACGGCCAGCGGCAGCGAGGCCGGCGGCTGGCCGTCGTGGGTCAGCACGAAGCGCTCCAGCTGCGGCAGCTGCGTGGCCAGCTGCGCCACCAGCGCGGCGAAGTCGGCGTGGAAGACCACCACGCGCGCGCCGGTGTCGCGCAGCGTGTAGGCGATCTGCTCGGGCGACAGGCGCACGTTGACCGTCTGCAGCACCGCGCCCAGCATCGGGATGGCGAAGTAGCACTCCTGGTAGCGATGGCTGTCCCAGTCCATCACCGCCACCACATCGCCCGGCGACACCCCCAGCGCGGTCAGGACATTGGCCAGGCGGTGCACGCGCCGGCCGAACTCGGGATAGTCGTGGCGGCGTCCGTCGCTGCCGAGGATGGACTGGCCGCTGCGGGTCTCCAGCGCGCTGCGCAGCAGCTGGCCCACGTGCAGCGGATAGTCGTAATGGCCTTCGGCCGGGGTGGCGTAGCGCAGGCCCATGGTCTAGCGCCCCTTGCCCGCGGCCGGCGCCTGGCCGAGGTGGCGGTCGAAGAAGCGCCAGATCACCGCATAGGCCTGGCGCGACTCGGGCAGCTCGGGATCGACGAAGAACGCGTGCCACATGCCGTCCCACACATGCAGTTCGGCGTCCACGCCGGCCGCGTCGAGCAGCGCGTGGCTGTGCAGCACCGAGCTCAGGGCGAAGTCGCGGCTGCCGCTGATCAGCAGCGTGGGCGGGAAGCGGGCGAGGATGGCCTGCGAGTTGGCCGGGAACACCAGCGGATCGGACAGGTCGGCGCCGCGGAAGTACGGGTAGTCCGAGAGCCTGGGCGGGCCGGCGGGCACCTTCTGCCCCTCCAGCGCGGCCGAGGTGTAGATGGAGTCGCCATCGGGCGCGGCCAGCGATCCGCAAAAGGTGCCGATCGCGCCCGGGCAGCGGCAGCTGCTTGGAGATCAGGCGCGCCACCGCCTGCGCGGTGAGATAGCCGCCGGCCGAGCAGCCGTAGATGCCGATGTCCTGCGGGCGGTGGTCGCGCAGCAGCGCGCGGTAGACGGTTTCCACATCCTCGCTGGCGGCGGGGAAGGCGTACTCCGGTCCCTGGCGGTAATCCACCGAGACCACCTTGACTTTGCCCACGCCGGCGATCGGGATGGCCTCGGCCAGCGCGCCGCTGCGCGCGCCCCACAGGAAGGCGCCGCCGTGCAGGTTGATCAGCACACGCGTCTTGTTGGCTGGCACGATGCCGTCGGCCGGCTCGGCCACGTCGGCCAGCACGCCGTCGAAGCGCTGCTCGCTGGTGCGTACCGGCCACAGCTTGCGCATGCGCGCCACGCGGTCGCTGTTCTGCGCGTCGTAGAACGCCCGCGCCGCGGCGATGTCCTGGCCCGGGCCCTCGCCGCGGGCGTGCGCATCGAGCATGGCCTGGAAGCGCACGCGCGCCTCGGGCGAGGCGAAGGCCGACAGCGGCACCTGCACGCCGTTGAGCGGCACGCGCGGATCGGGCGTCTCGGCGGCGCGCACCGTCCACATCGAGGCGAACAGCGCGAGCAGGGTCCCACAAGAAAGGATGGCGGTTCTCAACGCGGTGCTCCAGCGGATGGAAGGAACTCACTCCTGTCCCGCCAAGCTGCCTGATCGCCTGCGCCGGGTCATGCTGCGCCGCACAGGGCGCTTGCCCCCGTCGACTGGCCTTGCCTTGCCTATGACCGCTGCCGGGACAGAGCCGCAGCACGTCCACTTAAGGAGCCCTCCGCAAGGCCATACACTCCGCCCGGTCATTCGAGGGAGTTTCCGCATGAATCCGATCGCACGACGTGCGCGCGGCATGGCCATGACGCTGCTGACCATGACGCTGATATCCGCCTGCAGCGCCACGCACCAGGCCGTCACGCCTGCGCGCCCCGCGGTGGACACCTCCGCCACCACCTCGGCCAAGGCGCCGACCGAGCCGACCAGCGCGCAGCGAGCCCTGGCCGCGCGTGCCGCCGCGCTTGGCGCGACCGAGGTCAGCGCCGTGCCTGGCCCGGAGGGCGGCCTGCTGCTGGGCGGCAAGCTCGGCGGCGATCAGTTCGCCGTCGCCATTCCAGCGCAGTGGAACCACGATGCCCTGCTCTACGCGCACGGATACTCCACGCCGGGCAGCCCCGTGAACGTGCTCGATGACCCCACCGCCCCGGGCACCGGCGCGACCGGGGTCCTGAAGGCCGCCTACGACGCGGGCCTGGCGGCCGGGCACAGCGCCTATGCCAAGGCCGGCATGGGCGTGGAGACCGCGACGGTCAACACGCTGCGGCTGCGCGATTTCCTGGTGCGCCTGGGCGCGGACAAGGTCTATGTCAGCGGCAGCTCGATGGGCGGCAACATCGTGCTCTCGCTGCTGGAGCAGCACCCGCAGGCCTTCGCCGGCGGGCTGGCCATGTGCGGGGTGACCGAGGGCTGGGAGCCGCTGTTCGCGCAGCTGTTCGACATGCGCGTGGCCTGGAACCAGCTCACCCGCGGCACGCCCTACGCGCTGCCGGGCGAGCAGGACGCGCTGCGCACCGCGCTGCCCACCGTGCCGCCGCCGGGCGATGCGACCGATCCGGAGCAGTTCCGCGGGATGCAGATGGCCCGCCTCGCCACGCCGGTGCTGGCGCTGTTCAAGGCGGCGCAGGAACGCCCCGATGGGCCCGAGGCGCGCATCGCGCGGCAGGTGGCGGCGATCGGCGGCTTCGAGAACGAGCCGGCCTCGGTCGCCTATCCGCTGCTCACCATCGCCCTGGGCGCCGACGATCTGCGCCAGACCATGGGCGGCCAGCTGTACGGCAACCGGGGCAAGGTCTATCGCGTGCCGGACATGAGCGCGAATGAGCTGGCCGAGTTCAACCGGCAGGTGCAGCGCTTCGGCGCCGACCCGGCGGCCATCGCCTACGCGCGGCGCTGGCACCAGGCCACCGGCCGCTTCCAGGTGCCGCTGGTGACGCTGCACAACCGGATCGATTCGCTGGTGCCCTATGCGCAGTCGCAGGGCCTGGGCCGCATCGTCCACCAGGCCGGCAACGACGCGCGCCTGGTGCAGTTCACCGTGCCGGGGGTGAAGGCGCCGCTGCCGATCGGCGGCGTGGTGGGCTACACGCACTGCGGCTTCGATCCGGCGCAGACGGTGGCGGCCTGGAACGCATTGCACGCGTGGGTCGAGCGCGGCACGCGGCCGTCCGAGGATCTGGTGCACTGAGCCGCTTGATCGCCTGGGTGGCCGCGGGGCTCGGGGCTTGCGCGCGCAGCGACCGATGCCATGTTTCCCGTGCCAAGCCCGACGCGATGCGACCTCGTCATGCACGCGCCGCGTGTCGACTGGAACGACGGTAGAAGGTTGCTGGCAGTTTCCGAGTGACGCGACACCGGAGGCGTCACGATCGTCGCGGTCGTGCAGGCGGGCTCGGTGCGGGCGGGCTCAGTCGCCGGCGCGGCGGCGCGCGCTGCCGCGCAGGCGCTGCCACAGCCGCGCCAGGGGCGAGGTGCCGGGCGGCGGTGGCGGGGCGTCGGGGGAAGCGGTGGCGAGGGCGTCCGCCTCGCCTTCCAGCACGGCGTGGCCGCTGAGGTAGGCGGCGTTGAAGAAGGCGCGCGCCGCGCCGGGGTCCATGTCCAGCTGCGCGGCGGCCTCGGTGGCGGTCATGGCCTGCTTGAGCAGCAGCGAGCACAGCCGGAAGTCGTCATGGCGGTGGGCCAGCACGCGGAAGTCCGGCCACTGGCGCATGTGCAGGGCGGTGGTCTCGGTCAGCGGCGCGATCAGCTTCGGCACCATGCGCATGCGCAGCGCGGTCTGCCACAGCAGCGGGGTCAGGGCCAGGCGCGGGGCCTGGCCGGCCGGCGAGAACGCCACCTCGCGCAGCACCAGCCGATCGAAGCCCGGCCCCAGCAGTCCCGGCACGTTGTCCACCGCCTGCCGCGCGCTGTGCAGCGGCACGGCCTGGCCGGCGACGAAATCCAGATGCAGCACGTCCACCCCATCCAGCGACAGCACCGCCTGCGTGCGCCGGGCCTGCAGGTGCTCGTGCAGCTGCTCGGCGAAGGGGCGTGCCGGGGTGGACGGGGCGACGTCGGCCTGCGCATGCGGGGCGTGCAGGGCCTGCAGCACCTCACGGATCGCCTGCTCGTGCAGCGGCGCGGCGCCCTGGCGCGGGTCGGACAGGCGCCCGCCGGCATCGATCAGCCACAGCGGCCGGTCCGGCCGCTCCTGCGCCAGGCGTGCGCCGGCCACGCGCGTGGTCGCCGTCTCGTGCAGCACCAGCAGGTCGCAGCCATCGGGGTTGTGGATCAGGGTCAGGCTGTCGGGGGGCAGGCCGGCAATGCGCTGCAGGCGGCGCATCAGCGCCACTTCGGTCTGCACATCCGAACCCACGATCGCCACCCGCACCACGTCACGCCCCTTGTTGCCGCATCCATGCCTTGTGCCGCATGGGACGAGCCTAACGCGCCGCCGCCGCCTCGCAACAGGGGGCAAGTCCCGGAAGGTGACACCCGGCTCGTTTTGCCGCTCAGGTCTGCGCGCGGGCGCTCTGGATCGGCAGGGTGACGTTGACGATGGACGGGTCGTCCGGATCGGGCCTGAGGGTGAAGCCCAGCTGCTGGCACATGGCCAGCATGGTGCGGTTCTCGCGCAGCACCTGGCCCTCGACCTGGCGCAGGCCCTGCCAGTGCGCGTACTCGATCATGATCCGCATCAGCTGCCAGCCCAGGCCCGCGCCCTTCTGGTCCGAGCGCACCAGGATGCCGTACTCGCCGCGATCGTAATCGGCGTCGGCCAGCAGCCGCACCGCGCCGAGCATCTGCCCGTTGGCCGGGTCGATGGCCACCAGCGCGATCGAGCGCGCGTAGTCCAGCTGGGTCAGGCGGGCGATGAACTCGTGGCTGAAATGCTTGACCGACTGGAAGAAGCGCAGGCGCAGGTCCTCGTCGGTGACGCGGGCGAAGAAGGCGCGGAACAGCGCATCGTCCTCAGGCCGCACCGGCCGCACGAAGACCGTGCCGCCATCGCTCAGGGCCAGGGTGCGCTCCCATTCCTTGGGATAGGGGAACACGGCGAAGCGCGGGTGCCCGCGGCCCTTGTGCAGCGCACGCGAGGGGGCCACGGCGATGCGCGCGTCCACCGCCACCACGCCGGTGGCGTCGGCCAGCAGCGGGTTGATGTCCAGGCTGCGGATCTCGGGCAGATCGGCGGCCAGCTGCGCCAGCTTGACCAGCACCAGGGCCACGGCGCGCTCGTCGGCGGCGGGCACGTCGCGGTAGGCCTTGAGGATGCGCGAGACGCGGGTGCGGCCGATCAGCTCATGGGCCAGGCGCAGGTCCAGCGGCGGCAGCGCCAGGGCCACATCGTCGATCACCTCGGCGGCGGTGCCGCCGCGGCCGAACACGATCACCGGGCCGAACACCGCATCGTCGGCGATGCCGGCGATCAGCTCGCGCGCCTTGGGCCGCAGCACCGTCGCCTGCACCACCACGCCGTCGATGCGCGCGTCCGGGCGCAGCCGCCGGGCGCGCTCGATCAGCGTCTGCGCGGCCATGTGCACGGCCTCGGCCGAGACCAGGTTCAGGCGCACGCCATCGACATCGGACTTGTTGGGGATGTCCGGCGAAAGCACCTTCAGCGCCACCGGCTGGCCCTGGTCCAGCAGCGGCTGGGCGAAGCGCACCGCGGCCTGCGCATCGGCCGCCACCCACAGCTGCGCGGTCGGGATGCCGTAGGCGCGCAGCACCGCGTTGGCGGCGACCGGGTCCAGATAGCGCCGTCCCTCGCTCAAGGTCTGTTCGACCAGCGCGCGCGCGGCGGCGGTATCGACCACGAAGTCCTCGGGCAGGCTGGGCGGGGTCTCCATCAGCGCGGTCTGCGCCTGCCGGTAGCGCACCAGGTGCATGAAGCCGGCCACCGCATCGGCCTCGGTGGCGTAGCTGGGGATCTGCGCCGCGTTGAGCGTGGACAGCGCCGCCTCGCCGCCGCCCAGCCACACCGCGAACACCGGCTTGGCATGGCTGTGGCGCGGGCGCGCGCCGGCGCTGCGCACAAGCGCGCTGGCGGCATCGGCCGAGGAGGTGAACGCCGTCGGCACGTTGACCACCAGCAGGGCGTCGTTGTCCGGATCGGCCAGCAGCGCCTCGACCGCGGTCGCGTAGCGCTCGCCATCAGCGTCGACCACGATGTCCACCGGGTTCTCGCGCGTCCAGCCGTGCGGCAGCACGCCGTCCAGGCGCTGCACCGTGGCCGGCGACAGCGTGGCCAGGCTGCCGCCGAGCAGGGTCAGCTGGTCGCGCGCCAGCGCGCCCACGCCGCCGCCGTTGGACAGGATCGCCAGGCGCCGGCCGGGGAAGGTGCCCAGCCGGCCCAGCGTCTGCGCCGCGGCGAACAGCTCGTCCAGCGCGCCCACGCGCAACAGCCCAGCGCGGCGGAAGGCCGCGTCGTAGATCGCGTCGGGCCGGGCCAGCGACTGGCTGTGGGTGTCCTCGCCGCCGCCGGCGCGGGCCACGCCGGATTTGACCACCACCACCGGCTTGGCGCGCGCGGCCGCGCGTGCGGCGGACATGAACTTGCGCGCATCGCGGATCGATTCGACATAGAGCAGGATCGCGCGGGTGCGGTGGTCGATGGCGAAGTGGTCCAGCAGGTCGCTGAAGTCCACGTCGATCGCATCGCCCAGCGACACCACCGCCGAGAACCCGACCTGGTGCTGCACGCCCCATTCGACCAGCGCCGCGGCGATGGCCGAGGACTCGGAGATCAGCGCCAGGTCGCCGGCCATCGGCGTGTGCGCGGCGATGCTGGCGTTGAGCCGCGCGTGCGGGGCGATCACGCCCAGGCAGTGCGGCCCGAGCAGGCGCAGGCCGTGGGCGCGCGCGGCGCGCTCGGTGGCCTCGGCCAGCGAGCCGGAGCCGTGGCCGAGCCCGGCGGTGAGGATGATGGCCGCGGCCACGCCGCGCTGGGCGGCGTTGGCCACGACCTTGGGCACGGTGTGCGCCGGGGTGGTGACGATCACCAGGTCCGGCACGTAGTCCAGGTCGGACAGCCGCGGCACGGTGTCGACCTCGTCGATGCGCTTGTAGCGCGCATTGATCCAGGCGATCCGCCCGGGGAAGCCGGCCGCGCGCAGGTTGCGCACCACCGCCCGCCCGGCCGAGCGATCGCGCGGGCTGCCGCCGATGATGGCGATCGAGGCCGGCGCGAACACGGACTTGAGGCGGTAGGTGCTCATGCGGTGGCGGCGGCGGCCTGGAAGCGGGACATCGCCCCACACGTTACACGCCCCGGCGGCGCCCCTGCATGACGCGCCCCGCGAACGTGTGAGGAGGAGCAAAGGTCCCCTTACGCGTCGGCGATGCGCGCTTAGCCCCCTCCCTTTGGCCGCAGGCCAAGGGGAGCTCGAAGTCGCGACCTAGCGACTGAGGGGAGGGGGTGCTCTCCGCGGGAAAGCTGAAAAGCACCCCCTCCCAGCCTCCCCCTTCGCTACGCGAAAGGGGAGGGGCCCAGCGTGCGTGGCAGCCGTTGTCTCTCCCGAGCGCAGCGCGGCCTCCTTGTAGAGCGGAGCTTGCTCCGCTGGGCCTTCCCGATAATCCGGCCGAAACGCAGCGGAGCAAGCTCCGCTCTACCGGTGGAGGCCGCCCTTGTGGCCTCTTCGCCAATGGTGGCTCCAACGAACCGCGCTCGCCGCGCGCCTACAGCAGCGTCCCGCTCAGGATCAGCAGGGCGATGCTGAAGTAGATGACCAGGCCGGTGACGTCCACCAGCGTGGCCACGAACGGCGCCGAGGCGCTGGCCGGGTCGAAGCGCAGCCGCTGCAGCACGAACGGCAGCATCGAGCCGGCCAGCGAGCCGAAGGTCACGATGCCCACCAGCGCCGCGCCTACGGTCAGGGCCACCAGCGGCCAGTGCGGGCCGTAGTCGTAGATGCCCAGCTGCTGCCAGGCGACCACGCGCACGATGGCGATCACGCCCAGGATCGCGCCGAGCAGCATGCCGGTGGGCAGCTCGCGCAGGGCCACCTTCCACCAGTCGCGCAGGCGCAGCTCGCCCAGGGCCAGGGCGCGGATCAGCAGCGAGGTCGCCTGCGAGCCGGAGTTGCCGCCCGAGCTCATGATCAGCGGGATGAACAAGGTCAGTACCAGCGCCTTGTCCAGCTCGCCCTCGAAGTGCTGCATCGCGCTGGCGGTGAGCATCTCGCCCAGGAACAGCGCGCACAGCCAGCCGGCGCGCTTGCGGATCATCCGCCAGAAGCCGATCTGCATGTACGGCGCGTCCAGCGCCTCCATACCGCCGAACTTGTGCGCGTCCTCGGTGCTCTCCTCCATCATCGTGTCGATGATGTCGTCCACGGTGACGATGCCCAGCATGCGGCGCTGCTCGTCGACCACGGCCAGCGAGAGCAGGTCGTGGCGGCGGATCAGGCGCGCGACCTCCTGCTGGTCGGTCAGCGGCGAGACGGTGACCGGCGGATTGACCTGGGCCACGCTGAGGATGTTGTCGCCCGGCGCGCCGGTGATCAGCCGGCGCAGGGTCACCACCTGCTGCAGCACGTCGCTGCCCGGGGCGAGCACGTAGATGGCGTAGACGGTCTCGCGCTTGCGCTCGACCTCGCGCACGTGGTCCAGGGTCTGGCCCACGGTCCAGTCGGCGGGCACGCCGACGTATTCGGTGGTCATCAGCGCGCCGGCGGTGCGCGGGCGGTAGCGCATCAGCTTCTGTATCGCGTGCGCGCTGGCCGGCGCGCACGCGGCCAGGTCGGCCAGGACCGTGGCCTGGTCGGTCAGCTCCAGCGCCTGGACCACGTCGGCGGCGCGGTCGTCGGCCATGCCTTCGAGCACGCGCGCGCGGCGCGGCCGCGGCAGGGCCTGCAGCAGCTGCGGGGCGCGCAGCAGTTCGGGCGCTTCGAGCACGTTGATCGCGCGCTCGTCGGACAGGCCGGCGAAGGTGGCATCGGCCAGGGCGGGCTTGAGCTTGTTGAGCCGCTCGACCACGTCGGCGGTGTTGAGCGGACGCAGCGCGTCCAGCTGGGCGGCCACCGGGTCGGTGGTCTTGAAGGAGAAGTGCTTCAGGTTCATCGGGACGGCCTGGTTGGGCAGCCGCAACGGCCGCCTGGCCGAACCCGATCAGGACTCAGCGCGCAGCCACCGTTGACGGCAGACAAGATCGACTGGAAGGGTCGCTGGGCATGAGGAGGAAAGCTTCACGAAAGGGACCGGCGCGCTGTGGCCTGCGCCGGGCGGGCGGAAGTCTGTGCCTGCATCCTTGAAGCGTCAACCACTTTCTCGCGATGCGGCATGGCCGATGGGCGCGGCGTTCAGGCCACGCGCAGCGAGGGCGGATAAGGCGGCGTGTCGGGATAGCGGTCCTGCGCCAGCGCGGCCTGCAGCTCGCGCCACCAGGCCGGGTCGAACAGCTGGCCATGCACCGCGCGCACGGCCTGCGTCAGCGCGGCGGGCAGGCCCATGAACTGCGCGAAGCGCTCGGGGAACACATCGCCCGGCGCGACATGGAACCAGGGCTCGTCGGCCATCTGTTCCTCGTAGCTCTGCGCCTTGGGCCAGTCGCGGAAGCGGCAGTCGGTGATCAGCCGCACCTCGTCGTAGTCGTAGAACACCACCCGCCCATGGCGCGAGACGCCGAAGTTCTTCAGCAGCATGTCGCCGGGGAAGATGTTGTTGCGCGCCATGTCGACGATGGCCTGGCCGTAGTCCAGCGCCGCCGCGCGCGCGGCCTCGGCCGGCTGCTCGCGCAGGTACAGGTTGAGCGGGCGCAGCCGGCGCTGCACGTAGCACAGGGCGATGATCACGTCCTCGCCCTCGAAGCTCAGGCTGCTGGCGCAGGTCTGCTGCAGTTCCTCCAGCAGCGCCGGGGCGAAGCGCGCCAGCGGGAAGCGCAGCGAGCGGTAGGGCTGCGCATCGAGCAGGCGGCCGACGCGGTCGCGGTTGAACACCAGCGCGTAGCGGTCCTCCACGTCCTGGCGCGTGACCTGCTTGGTTTCGGCGAAGCGGTCGCGGATCAGCTTGAACACCAGCGGATAGCTGGGCAGGGTGAACACCGCCATCACCAGGCCGCGCGTGCCCTCGGCCTGGATCAGCTGCTCGCCGGGGTGGTCGTTGAAGTGGTGGTAGAAGGTGCGGAAGCGCTCGGTCTTGCCCTGCTTGGCGCGGCCCAGCACGGTGTACAGCTCGTCGATGGGCTTGTGCGGCAGCAGCGTGCGCAGGAACACCACCGCGTCGCCCACCGTGGGCAGGTCGGCGTGGAAGTAGCTGCGCGAGATGCCGAACAGCTGGGCCACGTCCGCGCGCCGGGTCAGCACCGCGTCCACGCGCAGGCCGGCCTCGTCGTGGATCAGCGCGATCATGCACGGGGCGAAGCGCGTCTCGCCCAGCACGCGGCCGACCAGGTAGGCGCGGCGTTCGCGGTAGAACACCGTGTCCAGCAGTTCCACCGCGCGCACCGGCTCGCCCCAGCCGGTCAGGTCGTCGTGCAGGCGCACGGCGATGGCCGCCGCGCAGCGCGCCTGGTGCGCATAGGGCACGGCGAAGACGTAGTCGCCCAGCAGCCGGGCGAAGGTGTCCATCGGCCGGGTCTGCGAGACCAGATAGTTGTGCCGCGCCACCGGATGGGTGATGGCCTCGGTGGGCGCGATGTCCAGCGCCACGAACTCGACCTGCGCATCCACGCCCTGGGTGCGGAAGAAGCGCCGGGTCAGCGTGTTGTAGAAGGTCTTGTACAGCTCACGGTCGATCTGGTTATCGATCAGCGCCGCATAGCGCGCGCGGATGGCATGCCACAGCGTGCGGTCGAACGCGCGCTGGCCCATCACCGCCTGCAGGCGCAGCCGGCACTCGTCCACGCAGGCGTCGTAGAGCGCGATGCGCTCGACCGCATCGTCGCGCGCGCCGTTCCAGTCGCGCTGCTCGAAGCGCGTCTTGGCGCGCCGGGTGATGTCCGCGAAGCGGGCGTGGTAATCGGCGAAGGCCTCGTCGATCAGGCTGGCGTAGGCGGCGGCGTCGTCCATGCGGGCGGCCCGGGGCAGGGGAGCGACAGCCTAGAGCATTCACACCACGATGGCGTCGTCGCGGCGCTCGGTCTCCAGCAGGGCCTGCACCTGCGCCAGGCTGGGCATGGCGGCGAAGGCGCCGGCGCGGGTGACCGCCAGCGCGCCGGTGGCCGCGGCGAAGCGCAGCGGTTCGTCGAGCGCTTCCGCATCCTCGGCCAGCGCATCCAGCCCGGCGGCATCCACGCCGCGTCGGGCCAGCGCGAACAGCAGCCCGGCGACGAAGGCATCGCCGGCCGCGGTCGTGTCGCGCACGGTCACCTCGAAGCCCGCACGCTCGCCGCGCCCGGTGCGCGTGTACCAGCGCAGCGGCGCGCCGCCGTCGGTGATCACCAGCAGCCGCGTGTGGCCGGCCAGCAGCTGGGCGATCGCCGCCTCGTCGGTGGTCTGCAGGAACGCGGCCAGATAGGTCAGCTCCTCGCGCGAGAGCTTGACCAGGTCGGCCAGCGCCAGCGCCTGCGCGATGCGCTCGCCCGGCGTCACATCGGCCGGCCACAGCGCCGGGCGCAGGTTCATGTCGAAGCTGACCAGCGCCCCGGCCTCACGCGCTCGGCGCATGCCGTCCAGGGTGGCCTGCGCGACGCCCTCGCCGGTCAGGCTGTTGGAACACGCGTGGAAGGTGCCGAGCGATTCGAAGCATGCCGGCTGGAAGTGCGCGCATTCGAACAGCAGGTCGGCCGACGGCGGCCGGTAGAAGCTGAAGCTGCGCTCGCCCTGCGCGTCCAGCGAGACGAAGGCCAGCGCGGTGCGCGCCGCGTCGGTGCGCTGGACGTGGCCCAGGTCCACGCCGGCCGCGGCCATGCGTTCGAGCAGGAAGTCGCCGAACAGGTCGCGCCCCAGCATCCCGACGAAACACGCCGCGCCGCCCAGCCGGGCGATGCCGACGGCGACATTGGCCGGCGCGCCGCCGGCGTTCTGATGGAAGGCGGTGGGCGCGTCGGGATGGCCGGTGGGCAGGCCGAGCATGTCGATGAGCGCTTCACCGAAGCAGACGATCTTGCGCATGACTCTCTCCTCAAGGATGGGCGCGTTCGCGCGCGGCGTCAGACGGGGCGGGACAGCCAGGCGAATCCCCACGGCCCCAGGTGCACGGCCGTGTCGGCGTGACGCGCCTGCCCGCCGGCGACCAGCGTCCAGGCGCCGTCGGACAGCACGTCCAGGCTCAGCGTGCAGTCCGCGTCGGAGAAGTTGCCGACGGCTAGGAAGTCCGCGCCGCGGCGCACCGCCAGCACGCGCGCATCGCCGGTGTCGACGGTGTCCAGCGGCTCGGTGCTGGCCAGCGCGGGCAATCGCTTGCGGGTCGCGATCAGCGCGCGCAGGCCGGCCAGCGCCCGGCCATGCGGCGTGCCGGCGTCGGCCTGCGCCTGGGCCAGCAGGTCCCAGTCCATCGGCGGGCGGTGCAGCCAGCGGCCTTCGCCACGGCGCAGCGGGTCCGCGCGCCAGGTCGTATCGTTGCCCAGCGCCAGCTCATCGCCCATGTACAGCATCGGGATGCCGGGCATGGCCATGGCCAGCGAGTACAGCAGCAGCATGCGGTCGATCGCGCGCTGCGCCTGCGCCGGGTCGCCGGCCTCCTCGGCCGCCTGCAGCCCGCACAGCGCCGAGGCCATGCCGTTGCTGCCGTGCACGCCCTCGCCATCGCTCTGGAAGGACTCGCCCCGGGCGAAGGACCCGGGCGTGCGCCCGGCGTAGAAGCCTTCCACCTGCGCCAGCGAGAACGGCGCCAGCCCGGTCGCGCCCGAGGCCTCGGCGCGCAGCACGTTCCAGCCGATGTCGTCGTGGCAGCGCACATAGGCCAGCCAGCCCGCGGCCGGCGGCAGCGGCGGCGTGCGCGCGATGACGTTGGCCACGATGTCGGCGCGCTGCAGCGCCAGCGCCGACCAGCCGGCCGCCATCAGCGAGCTGTGGTAAGCCAGATGGCATTCCTCGCCCGCGTGCGCGCCCTGGCCGAAGTAGGGCGGCAGCTGGTCCATCGGCACGATGGCCTCCGCCTTGAGCGCCACGCAGGGCGCGGCGATGTCCACCAGCGCGCGCAGCGCACGCAGGATGATGTGGGTCTCGGGCTGGTTCATGCAGTCGGTGCCCGGTCGCTTCCACAGATAGGCGGTGGAATCCAGACGGAACACCTCCACGCCCAGGTTGGCCAGCTCCAGCAGCGCCAGCGCCATGTCGCCGAAGACGTGCGGATTGCGCCAGTCCAGGTCCCACTGGAACGGGTAGAACGTGGTCCACGCCCAGGCCTGCGCGTCTTCGACCCAGCTGAAGTTGCCCGGCGCGGTGCGCGGGAAGACCTGACCCAGCGTGCGCTCGTAGGCATCGGGCACGCGGCGGTCGGGATAGAGGTGGTAGTAGTCGCGGTAATGTGGATCGCCGGCGCGCGCGGCCTGTGCCCAGGCGTGGTCGTCGGCGGTGTGGTTGAGGACGAAGTCCGCGCACAGGCTGATGCCGGCCGCGCGTAGCTGCGCGGTCAGGGCGCGCAGGTCGTCATTGCTGCCCAGGCGCGGATCGACCTGCCCGTAGTCGCTGACCGCGAAGCCGCCGTCGCTGTCGCCCGGCCGCATGCGCAGGAACGGCAGCAAGTGCAGATAACGCACGCCCAGGTCCTGCAGGTACGGCACGCGCGCGGTCAGCCCGCGCAGGTCGCCGGCGAAGCGATCCACATAGGTGCTGTAGCCGGCCATGTCCGGCTGGCCGAACCAGTCCGGCGCACGCGTGGCGTCCAACTGCGCCAGCGCCTGTGGCCGTTGCCCCATCTTCTCCGCCACCGCCTGCAGCCAGGACGACAGCCAGCCGGCATAGTCGGGATGCTCGCCGTACAGCGCGCGCAACGCCTCGAGCAGGCGCGGCGCGTGCCGCGCCCAGCGCGGGCCAAGCGCCAGGCCCTCCGGGTCGGGCGCATCGGAAACGAGGGTGGCGCGTGGGGCAGGCGTGTGGGTCATGATGGCGCCGCGCCCGGGCGGGCGCGGCAGGCTCCTTGGGTGATGGATCAGAAGTCGTAGCGCAGGCCGAGGCTGGCGGTACGCCCGGCGATCGAGCGGGCGCGGATGATGTTGTCGCCCGGGATGCTGGCTTCTTCCGCCTCGGTCAGACCGAAGGCGTTGAACAGGTTGTTGACGCTGGCCGAGAGCGTCAGCGCGCTGGTGATGTGGTAGTTGGCGAACAGGTTGACCTGCGTATAGCCGGGCATCTTCAGCTGGTTGGAATCCTGGGTGTAGGCCGAGGTCGTGCCGATCAGGTTGACGCCGGCCTCGTAGCGCTCGCCGCGGTAGCTCGGGGTGAGCTGCCAGACGAACTTGGCCTGGCGGCGCGGGGTGTTGCCGACGTTGCTCGGGGTGATCTGGTCCTTGTCGATCTTCGCGTCGGTCCAGGTCAGGCCGCCGTTGAGGCCGAAGCCGCCGGTGCGATAGGCCGCCTCCAGCTCCAGGCCGTGCGCCTTGTAGCTGCGGTTGAGGAAGCGCTGGCTGGTGGCCTCGTAGTTCTGCTCCTGGGTGTGCGCGGCGAAGGCGGTGGCGAACAGGCTCAGGCCGCCGCTGCGCCACTTCAGGCCGCCCTCGAGCTGCTTGACGAAGTTCACCGCCTCGCTGGAGGACACCGAGCCGTCGTCGCGCACGATGCCGAACAGCAGGCGGTCGGCGTTGGCGCGCGCGCCGCGGCTGTAGCGGGCGAAGGCCGCCAGGTCGTCGTTGATCAGGTAGTTGCCGCCGAAGGAGTAGGACAGGTAGTTCCAGTCGTAGTGCACCGGCTTGCGGTTGGCGTAGTCGATCACCGCCACCTGCTGCTCGGGCGCCTCGATGACGCCATCGCCGTTGACGTCCATCGCGGTGGTCGTGGCGGCCGCGTAGGTGCCGCGTGCGGTGCCCATGTCGTAGCGCAGGCTGCCGTCCAGCGACAGCGGGCCCTGGTCCCAGGTCAGCGCCACGTAGGGCGCGTTGACGGTGTAGCGGGTGTCGTAGTTGCGCGTGCAGCAGTTGCCCCAGTAGGGCTGGCCGTAGGCGTACACGCCGTTCTGCGACAGCGAGGCGCCGGCGGCGTTGTACACGTCCAGCAGTCGCGCGCGGTGCTCCAGCGACTGCACGTACGAGGTCCACAGCCAGTCCACGTCGATCACCTGGCGCGAGGAGTACAGGCCGGCCTTCAGGTCGAGCGAGCCGCCGTCGCCGGCGGCGAAGCTGCGGGTCAGGTTGAGGTCGTTGGTCGTGTTGTTCAGGTCGTTGAGCTTGACGTTGAACAGCATCGTGCGCACCGCCATGCCGGTGTAGGCCTGGCCGGCGCCGGGGCCGCTGGCGACCTGCAGGCGCGAGCCGGCGCCGCCGATCTCCGCGGCCAGGGTCGCCGCGTCGGTCACCTCGGCCGGGAACGGCGCGACGAAGCGCCCGGAGTTGTCGGCGAAGCGGAAGCGGTCGGTCAGCGTCCAGCCGCCCAGGTCGAACTGCGCCTCTGCGCCGATCGCCTGCGACTTGGGATGCATGCCGTCGCCCAGCTGCACCGTCTCGGGCCGGTTGTCGCCGTTCAGCGCCAGGGTGCGGCGGATGTAGGGGCTGTAGAGCGTGTCGCTGCCGGCATCGAAGCCGGGCAGGTCGTAGAAGTGCGGCGAGCCGTCGCTGCCGCGCACGCCCACCGGCGCGGGCAGGTAGCCGGCGGCGCGATCGTCCAGGTACTTGCCGTAGACGCGCACATAGCCGTTCTCGAACAGGCGGGTGAGGTTGGCCTTGATCTGGCCGCCCTTGTCGGTGGCGAAGCCCGCATCGCGCACGCCGTCGCCGCGGCGGTAGAAGCCGCCGACGTTGAACTGCCAGTGCTCGGCGAAGGGCTGGCCGTAGTCGAAGTCCAGGCGCGTGTTGTCCCAGTCGCCCAGGCCGCGGGTGATGCCGACGCTGCCGCCGCGGCTCTCGCCGGTCTTGCTGATGAAGTTGACGATGCCGCCGGGCGAGTTGGAGGCCATGGTCGAGGCCGAACCGCCGCGGATGGCCTCGATGCGTTCGACGGTGTTGTCCGCGCGCAGGAAGATGTCGGCGTTGCCGAAGGCGATGTCGCCGAACTCCATCACCGGCAGGCCGTCCTCGTGCAGCTGCAGGAACTTGGCGCCGCCGGAGGCGACCGGCAGGCCGCGCACGGCGATGTTGGCGTTGCCCTCGCCGCCGCTGGACTCCGAGCGGATGCCGGGGATGTTGCGCAGGATCTCGGCGCTGGAGCGCGGCGCGGACTGCTCGATCGCCTCGGCGCCCACCGTGCTGACCGACACCGCGCTGCGCAGCTTGGTCTTGGCGCTGGTGGTGCCGGTGACGAAGACCATGTCCAGGTTGGTGGCGCCGTCGGCGGGCGAGACGGTCGCCGAGGCGGCCTGCTGGGCCAGCGCGGCCGGTGCGGCCAGAGCCGCGCCTCACCGCGCAGGCCAGGACGTGGATGCGACATGTGGTCTTGATGGACATCGGATTACCCCTCTCACGGTTCGTGGTGTGTGGCGTGATACGCGCACCTGACCGTCCCTCCCCGGGCCGGGCCGACCGGATGGCCGGCGGTGTGGCGGCGGAGTATTGGGGTTTTGCAATCGATTGCAACTTGCACTGCAGCATCGATAGATTGCAAATGAATGTCCTAGCGATTGCAAGGATTTCTTGCTGCGCTGCGTCGTTACAAACGATTGCAAAGCTCGCAGGCTATGTCGCGCCGGCCCTGCCGGACCCGCCTCCCGTTCTCCAAGGCAACGGCATGTCCTCGCGTCCCACCACGTTCCCGCTCATGCGCGTGCTGCTGCTCAACGCCGGCTTCTTCGGCGTGCAGTACAGCTTCGGGCTGCAGCAGAGCAACATGAGCCCGATCTACAGCTACCTGGGCGCCGACCACGCCAGCCTGCCGTACCTGTGGCTGGCCGGCCCGGTGACCGGGCTGGTGCTGCAGCCGCTGGTCGGCGCGATCAGCGACCGCACCAGCACGCGCTGGGGGCGGCGGCTGCCCTTCATCGTGCTCGGCGCGCTGGTGTGCAGCCTGTGCCTGCTGACCATGCCCTTCAGCACCGCGCTGTGGATGGCGGTGTGCCTGCTGTGGGTGCTGGATGCGGCCAACAACGTGGCGATGGAGCCGTATCGCGCGCTGGTCAGCGACGTGCTCACGCCCGAGCAGCGCCCGCTCGGGTTCCTGACCCAGAGCGCGTTCACCGGACTGGGCCAGACCCTGGCCTATCTGACGCCCTCGCTGCTGGTGTGGTTCGGCATGGACCAGGACGCGGCCAACAGCCATCACATCCCCTACGTCACCATCGCCGCGTTCGTGATCGGCGCGGCGTTCTCGGCCGGCTCGATCCTGCTCACCGCGCGCAGCGTGCGCGAGCCGCAGCCCACGCCCGCCGAGCGCGCGCGCCTGCGCCAGGGCGGGCAGGGCCTGGGCGCGGCGCTGCGCGAGATCGTCTGCGCGCTGCGCGAGATGCCGCCGACCATGCGCCAGCTGGCGCCGGTGATGCTGTTCCAGTGGTATGCGATGTTCTGCTACTGGCAGTACATCGTGCTGTCGCTGTCGACCACGCTGTTCGGCACCACCGATCCGGCCTCGCACGCGTTCCGCCAGGCCGGGCTGATCAACGGGCAGATCGGCAGCTTCTACAACTTCGTCGCCTTCGTGGCGGCCTTCGCGATGGTGCCGTTCACGCGGCGCTTCGGCCCCAAGCCGACCCACGCGGCCTGCCTGACCGCGGCCGGCATCGGCATGCTGCTGCTGCCGGTCATCCAGGACCGCTGGCTGCTGCTGCTGCCGATGATCGGCATCGGCCTGGCCTGGGCCAGCATGATGGGCAATCCCTATCTGATGCTGGCCGAGCGCATCCCGCCCGAGCGCACCGGCGTGTACATGGGGCTGTTCAACCTGTTCATCGTGCTGCCGATGCTGATCCAGATCCTGACCTTGCCGCTGTACTTCGACCGCCTGCTCGGCGGCGATGCGCGCAACGTGATCCGGCTGGCCGGGGCGCTGCTGCTGGCCGCGGCGGTGTCGATGCTGTTCGTCGGCGTGCAGCGCGTGCGCGCGCCGCGGGCCGGCGCCGCGCGTTCAAGCGCGGGCGCGGGCTATCCGGGCGTGGAAGAGCGGCGCTAGGCCGACTCGCGCACCACCAGCTGCACCGGCATCTCCAGCGAGTCGGCGGTGCCGCCGTCGACCAGGGCCAGCAGCCGATCGACCATATGGCGCGCGGCCAGCGTCAGGTCCTGGCGCACCGTGGTCAGCGGCGGCTGGCTGTAGCTGGCCAGCGGCAGATCGTCGAAGCCCACCAGCGAGACGTCCTGCGGCACGCGCAGGCCGGCCTCGGCCAGCGCGCGGATCGCGCCGAGCGCGATCAGGTCCGAGGCGGCGAACACCCCGTCCGGCGGGTCGGCCTTCTTCAGCATCGCGCGGGTCAGCCGGTAGGCGTCCTCGCTGACGAAGTGGCTGCGCGCGTGCAGGCGCGGATCGAACACCAGCCCGTGCTGTTCCAGCATCGCCCGATAGCCGGCGAAGCGCGGCGCGACCTCGGGCAGCTGCTCGTCGCCGAGGAAGGCGATGCGCCGGCGCCCGGCCTCGATCAGGTGCGCGGTCGCCAGCTCGCCGCCGCGCCGGTTGTCGCTGCCGACGCTGACATAGGCCTGCCCGGGCATGCGGCTGCCCCAGACGACCATCGGCCAGCCCTCGCGCGCGGCGGCGTTCATCGCCTCGTGCTCGGAGCTCTGGCCCAGCATCACCAGCCCGTCGGCGCGGCTGCTGCGCGCCAGCCGCTCGACCCAGCCGTCCTGGTGCCGGTCCACCTTGGACAGCAGCATGCTGTAGCCGTTGCCGGTCAGCTCCTCGGCCAGCAGCGCCAGCATGGTCATCATGAAGGGGTCCGACAGCGGCTGCTCGAAGGCGTGCATCAGCGGCACCGCCACGCAGATGGTGTTGGAGCGGCGCGAGCGCAGGCTGCGCGCGACCGGGTCCACCTGGTAGCCGGCGCGCGCGGCGAGCTGCTTGACGTAGGCGCGGGTGCGCTCGGCGACCAGCGGGTTGTCGGCCAGCGCGCGCGAGACGGTGGACTCGGACACGCCCGCCATGCGGGCGATGTCGGCCATCTGCACCTTGGCGCGCGGCGCGTCGCCGGACCGGGAGGGTTTGTCGGACATGGAGGGCGCGGTTGGGCCTTCTTGGGCTGATCACCTTACTGCATGGATGCCGCCGCGCCGCCGACGCTCCTACCGTCGTTCCCGCGCGCGCGGGAACCCAGCGACTTTCCCGCAGGCGCCAAGGTCACCCGGTCCCGCCTTCGCGAAAACCGGCGGCCCTGGTGCTCAGTCCTGGTCTTCCGGCGGCGGCGTCAGCCCATCCGGATCCACCGACAGGCGCCCGGCCATCAGCACCGCCTGGGTGCGGTTGGTGACGCCCAGCTTGCGCAGGATCGCGGTGACGTGCGCCTTGATGGTGGCCTCGGATACGCCCAGGTCGTAGGCGATCTGCTTGTTGAGCCGGCCGGCGCCGAGCATCTGCAGCACGCGGAACTGCTGCGGGGTCAGGTCGCGCAGGCGTTGGGCGACCTCCTGCTCGTCACGGCCGATGGCCGGCGCGTTGTGCGCCTCCTCCGGCGCCCAGCGCTCGCCGTCCAGCACCAGGCCGATGGCCTCCCCGATGGTGTCCGAGTCGGCCGACTTGGGGATGAAGCCCAGCGCGCCATGGTCCAGCGCGCGGCGCATCACCGACGGTTCCTCGCGTGCGGACACCACCACCACCGGCAGCTGCGGATGCAGCGCGCGCAGGTGCACCAGCGCATTGAAGCCGTGCGCGCCGGGCATGTTGAGGTCCAGCAGGAGCAGGTCGGCGTCGGGGTTGGCTTCGACCAGCGCGTACAGCGCATCGACGCTGTCGGCTTCGTGCAGGGACACGCCGGGCAGCACGCGCTGCACGGCGCCGCGCAGGGCCTCCCGGAACAGGGGATGGTCGTCGGCGATGAGCAGTGTGGTCATGGAGGCGGGGGGCGTGGGGACGGAAGCGTCCGACGCGTCGTGCGCCGTACGACTGGCATAGTGCCAGACCAGGCGATCGGCTTTCGATGCTTCCTTGCCCACGGCCGCCATCACGTCTTATTTGACCTTGCGCTCGGACACCAGCGAATCGACCACCGAGGGGTCGGCCAGGGTCGAGGTGTCGCCGAGCTGGTCGGGCGCGTTTTCGGCGATCTTGCGCAGGATGCGGCGCATGATCTTGCCCGAGCGCGTCTTGGGCAGGCCCGGCGCCCACTGCAGGTGGTCGGGCGAGGCGATCGGGCCGATCTCCTTGCGCACGTGGGCGATCAGCTCCTTGTGCAACTCCTCGCTGGGCATCTCGCCGGCCACCAGGGTGACGTAGGCGTAGATGCCCTGGCCCTTGATGTCGTGCGGGAAGCCCACCACCGCCGCCTCGGCCACCTTGGGGTGCGAGACCAGCGCGCTTTCCACCTCGGCCGTGCCGATGCGGTGGCCGGAGACGTTGATGACATCGTCCACGCGGCCGGTGATCCAGTAGTAGCCGTCGGCATCGCGGCGGCAGCCGTCGCCGGTGAAGTAGGTGCCCGGATAGGTGCGGAAATAGGTATCGATGAAGCGCTGGTGGTCGCCGTAGACCGTGCGCATCTGGCCCGGCCAGGAGTCCTTGATCACCAGGTTGCCCTCGGCCGCACCGTCCAGCTCGGCGCCGTTGGCGTCCACCAGCGCCGGCTGCACGCCGAAGAAGGGCACGGTGGCCGAGCCGGGCTTGAGCGGGGTGGCGCCGGGGATCGGCGTGATCATGTGGCCGCCGGTCTCGGTCTGCCACCAGGTGTCCACGATCGGGCAGCGGGAATCGCCGACCACCTCGTAATACCAGCGCCAGGCCTCGGGGTTGATCGGCTCGCCCACCGTGCCGAGCAGGCGCAGGCTCTTGCGCGAGGTCTTCTTCACCGGCGCGTCGCCATCGCGCATCAGCGCGCGGATCGCGGTGGGCGCGGTGTAGAACAGGGTGACCTGGTGCTTGTCCACGACCTCCCAGAAGCGCGAGTTGCTCGGGTAGTTGGGCACGCCCTCGAAGATCAGCGAGGTGGCGCCGTTGGCCAGCGGGCCGTAGACGATGTAGCTGTGGCCGGTGACCCAGCCCACGTCGGCCGTGCACCAGTAGATGTCGTCCTCCTTCAGGTCGAACACCACCTCGTGCGTGTAGGCCGCCCACAGCAGGTAGCCGCCGGTGGTGTGCAGCACGCCCTTGGGCTTGCCGGTGCTGCCGGAGGTGTAGAGGATGAACAGCGGATCCTCGGCGTTCATGCGCTCGGGCTCGCAGGTCTCCGGCTGGCCCTCGACCACGTCGTGGAACCAGCGGTCGCGCGGGGCCTGCATCTGCACCGCGCCGCCGGTGTGGCGCACCACCAGCACGGTCTCCACGCTGTTGGTGCCGGGCAGCTTGAGCGCGGCATCGACATTGGCCTTGAGCGGCACCTTCTTGTTGCCGCGCAGGCCTTCGTCGGCGGTGATGATCAGCTTGCTGCCGCAGTCGGACACGCGGTCGGCGATGGAATTGGGCGCGAAGCCGCCGAACACCACCGAATGCACCGCGCCGATGCGCGCGCAGGCCAGCATCGCCACGGCCGCGTCGGGGATCATCGGCAGGTAGATGGTGACTCGGTCCCCCTTGACCACGCCCAGCTTGCGCAGCGCGTTGGCAAGCTTGCACACGCGCGCATGCAGCTCGCGATAGGTCACGCCAACGCTCTGGCTGTCGGGGCTGTCGGGTTCGAACAGCAGGGCGATCTTGTCGCCGCGCTTCTCCAGCTGGCGGTCCAGGCAGTTGACGCTGGCGTTGAGCTCACCATCGGCGAACCAGTTGATGCGGAAGTCGTCGATGTCGAAGCTGACGTCCTTGATCTGCGTCGGCGCCTTCATCCAGTCCAGTCGCTGCGCCGCCTTGGCCCAGAACGCGTCGGGTGCTTCCACCGACGCCTTGTAGTCGCGCGCATAGGCCTGCGCATCGACCAGGGCCTGGCTGGCGAATGCGGGATCGACGGGATACAGATCAGACATGGAATCTCCTTACCTCATCTTGCTTGGAACGTGGCGGATGGACCAACCGTTGCGGGGTGCGGCCAGCGACTTGTCGAGGCCTTGAAGTTTGACCGATCCACTGTTTGCGCAGTGCAGCAGCTGGCTTAGACCATGGTCTTAAAGCCCTTGTTTTGAGACCAAAGGCGAATGGTGGGCGCTGTCATGCGTGCGCAATCTGCGGCGCACATCGCGCTCTCGCAAAGGGGAGGGCGCGCCGCGGTGAATCACCGGACTCTTGGGAGAGGGGAGCATGACCACACGCATCGCAACGATGGCGCGTCGCCCATTGGCGCTCGCCATGATCGTGGCCTTGATGGCGCCGGGCGTGGCCCTGGCGCAGTCGAAGAAGGAGAAGGCGCTCGAGGCGCGCGTCGCCCAGCTCGAGGCGCAGGTGCAGCAGCTGCTCTCGGCGCAGCAGCAGACCCAGGCGCAGGTCGTGCAGACCCAGAGCCAGGTCAGCCAGACCCAGACCCAGGTGGCCGACACCAAGACCGAGCTGGATCAGGTCAAGGCCACCGCCGCCGCCAAGCCGGCCGCGCCGCAGTTCACGACCGCGCCGGGCATGTCGGTGGCCTTCCACGGCTTCGTCAACGCCACGGCCTTCCAGCAGTCGCGGCCGTTCAACTTCGGCAACGGCCAGAACGCCGAGTGGCCCACGCCCGGCGGCAAGGGCGACCTGAGCGGCGTGGACATCCGCAATACCCGCTTCTGGGTGGACATCACCGGCGCCAAGATGGGTGAGCACTGGACCGGCGGCGCGCGTCTGGAGATGGATTTCTTCGGCGGCAACAACGGCACCGGCGCCTACAGCGGCCAGCAGCCGGTCCCGCGCCTGCGCCAGGCCTACCTGGACATGGACAACGCCGCCACCGGCACCAAGGTGCGCGTGGGCCAGCAGTGGACGCTGATGTTCCCGCTGGACAACGTGCCCGACTCGGTCGCCCACGTGGCCTTCCCGCTCGGCTTCGGCACCGGCATGATCGGCTGGCGCTACCCGGGCGTGGTGGTCATGCAGGACCTCAACCACGGTTCGGATGGCCCGAAGTGGCGCCTGGACGTGGGCGCCTTCAGCGGCAACTGGTCCGGCCCGGGCAGCACCACCAACTACCTCACCGGCGGCAACGCCGGCTTCAACCCGCAGTTCGAGGCGCGCGTGCGCGTGGCCGGCAGCAACTGGGTGGCCTATGCCGCCGGGCACTACTCCAAGATCGACCTGGGCGGCGTCGACGGCGCCACGCCCACGCCGATCCGTTCGGACATCAAGAGCACCGCCTTCGAAGTGGGCGGCATGGTCAAGCCGGGCAACTGGAACATCAAGGCGTTCGCCTTCACCGGCAACGGCATGGGCCAGAACTTCGGCGCGCTCTCCCAGTTCGGCGACATCTCCGAAACCGGCGGCTACGCGCAGGTGGGCTACAGCTTCAACAAGAACTGGAGCCTCAACGCGTTCTACGCGGTGGACAACCCCGACAAGGACGACGTGCTGCGCTGGCGCGGCACGGCCGTGGGCCTGCTGGGCAACCGCCAGACCGCGCTCAACCTGATCTACGCCAACGGTCCCTACAAGCTGGGCCTGGAGGCGATGCACGACAAGCTCGAGCACACCGTCGGCACCACCGCCAACACCACCACCGAAAGCGGCAACCAGGTCAGCGTCAGCGCCCAGTACACCTTCTAGGGCGCTGTACCTGCCTGCCCCGTGCCGGAAGGGCTCGCCTTCCGGCGCGAGACCCACGGCTGCTCCATGGCCAACTGACATCCACGCCAGCACCACGGCATCCAGCTTCGAGGGAAAGCTCCCATGTCCAGCGTCAACGTCACCGCCGGCCAGCCGGCCGGACTCACCCAGGGTCACAAGCGGGTCATCCTCGCTTCGTCCCTGGGCACCGTGTTCGAGTGGTACGACTTCTTCCTGTACGGTTCGCTGGCGGCGATCATCGCCAAGCAGTTCTTCAGCGGCGTCAACGAGACCACGGCCTTCATCTTCGCGCTGCTGGCCTTCGCCGCCGGCTTCTTCGTGCGGCCCTTCGGCGCGGCCTTCTTCGGCAGCCTGGGCGATCGCATCGGTCGCAAGTACACCTTCCTGGTGACCATCCTGATCATGGGCCTGTCCACCTTCCTGGTGGGCGTGCTGCCCTCGTACGCCACCATCGGCGTGGCAGCGCCGGTGATCCTGATCTGCCTGCGCCTGGCCCAGGGCCTGGCGATGGGCGGCGAGTACGGCGGTGCGGCGACCTACGTGGCCGAGCACGCGCCGGCCAACAAGCGCGGCTTCTACACCAGCTTCATCCAGTGCACCGCGACCATCGGCCTGTTCCTGTCGCTGCTGATCATCCTGGCCTGCCGCAGCGCGCTGGGCAACGAGGCCTTCGAGGCCTGGGGCTGGCGCATCCCGTTCCTGGTCTCGATCATCCTGCTGGGCGTGTCGGTGTGGATCCGCATGCAGCTGAGCGAGTCGCCGCTGTTCCAGCAGATGAAGGCCGAGGGCAAGGGCTCCAAGACCCCGTTCCGCGACAGCCTCAAGGGCGGCAACTTCAAGCTGATGCTGCTGGTGCTGCTGGGCGCCACCGCCGGCCAGGCCGTGGTGTGGTACGGCGGCCAGTTCTACGCGCTGTTCTTCCTGACCCAGGCGCTCAAGGTGGATGCCACCACCGGCGCGCTGCTGATCGCCGGCGCGCTGGCGCTGGCCACGCCGTTCTTCCTGTTCTTCGGCTGGCTGTCCGACCGCATCGGCCGCAAGGTCATCGTGCTGGGCGGCTGCCTGCTGGCCGCGCTGCTGTACATCCCGATGTTCAAGGCGCTGACCCACTACGCCAACCCGGCCATCGAGGAGGCGCGCACCAGTGCGCCGGTGGTGATCAACGCCGATCCGGACACCTGCAGCTTCCAGTTCGACCCGGTCGGCAAGAAGACCTTCACCAGCTCCTGCGACATCGTCGCCACCGCGCTGACCAAGGCCGGCGTGCCCTACACCGTCAAGGCCGCCCCGCCGGGCACCATCGCCACGGTCAACGTGGGCAGCAACCAGATCAATTCCTACGAAGGCAGCGGGCTGTCCAAGGAAGAAGGCAAGGCCAAGGCCGATGCCTTCGGCAAGCAGCTCAAGGGCGCGCTGACCGGCGCCGGCTATCCGGAGAAGGCCGACCCGGCGCGCATCAACAAGCCGATGGTGATCGCGGTGCTGTTCGTGCTGGCGCTGTTCGTGACCATGGTCTACGCGCCGATCGCGGCCTGGCTGGTCGAGCTGTTCCCGACCCGCATCCGCTACACCTCCATGTCGCTGCCTTATCACATCGGCAACGGCTGGTTCGGCGGCTTCCTGCCAACCATCTCCTTCGGCCTGGTCGCGGCCACCGGCAACATGTATTACGGCCTGTGGTATCCGATCGGCGTCGCGCTGATGACCCTGGTGATCGGCGCGATCTTCCTGCGCGAGACCAAGGACGTGGATATCACCAAGTAAATCTCTGGGAGGGGCAGGGCCTGTCGTCCCTTCCCGGGCAGGTCGCGTTGGCGCTGCAAGGCCGTCAGGTTTGCGTCGCGTGGCGCAGGCTTGACTGGCCGTCAGGCCAAGCCGCGCGGCGCGAAGATGGCGGCCTTGCAGCGCCAACCCGGAGGGCCGCCCTTGCGCGCACCCGGCCTCACCACGCAGTGCGTGGTTCGACGTCATTGCTCGGTCGTGGACGGACGTCCACTCCCTCCCGCTTCCTTGCCCCGGGCACGCGCAAGGGCGGCGCGACCTGCCCGGGAAGGGACGACAGGCCCTAGGCCGGGGCGAATCAACGCCGGCCCACACCGACGCCGGTCCGTGGGGGGCCGGCGTCGCTGCTTGCGGGGCCTGGCCGCGCCGCGCCGCGCT
The DNA here is from genome assembly GCF_031453535.1 of Pseudoxanthomonas sp. SORGH_AS_0997. Lineage (NCBI taxonomy): Bacteria > Pseudomonadati > Pseudomonadota > Gammaproteobacteria > Lysobacterales > Lysobacteraceae > Pseudoxanthomonas > Pseudoxanthomonas sp. SORGH_AS_0997. The sequence goes on along the minus strand of NZ_JAVIZI010000001.1, from coordinate 3,219,953 downwards.
ATGCTCCGGCGCGGGGCAGGGGGACTGGCCTGGAACCTTCCGATGACGCAGAGCGACGGGCAGGGCGTGCACGCCCTGCTGGAGCAGCTGTTGGCCTTGCCGCCGGCGCAGCGCCAGGCGGCGCTGGCGCGCGCCTGCGAGGGACGGCCGGATCTGCTCGAACGCCTGCAGCGGCTGCTGGCCCTGGCCGAGGGCGGTGACGGCTTCCTGGACCGTTCTCCGTTCGGCGAAGGCGCGGCCCAGGAGGCCGATCCGCGCACGCCCGGCCGCGTGGTCGGGCCTTATCGATTGCTGCGCTGGCTCGGCGCCGGTGGCATGGCCCAGGTGTGGCTGGCCGAGCGCATCGCCGGCGGCTTCCGCCAGCAGGTGGCGATCAAGCTGATCGCGCAGATGCCCGATCCGCTGCAGGGCCGGCTGTCGGCCGAGCGCGACATCCTGGCCTCGCTGGTGCACCCGGGCATCGCCCGGCTCTACGACGGCGGGGTGACCGACGAGGGCCTGGCCTGGATGGCGATGGAGTACGTGCAGGGCCAGGACCTGGTCAGCTGGTGCCAGGCGCGCCACAGCGGCGTGGCCGAGCGCCTGGCGCTGTTCCTGCAGGTCTGCGATGCGGTGGCCTACGCGCATACCCGGCTGGTCGTCCATCGCGACATCAAGCCGGCCAACATCCTGGTCACCGACGACGGCCAGGCGCGGCTGCTGGATTTCGGCCTGGCCCGGCTGCTCGAGGACGCGCCGGGGGGCGCGGCGGCCAGCACCACGCGCACGCTGCAGCTGTCGCCGTCCTATGCCGCGCCCGAGCAGCTCGACGGCGGCCTGGTCGGCACCGCCACCGACGTCTACGCCCTGGGCGTGACCCTGTACGAACTGCTCGCCGGCCGCCTGCCCTGGGCCCTGCAGGGCAGCGCGCTGGCCACCGCGGTGCGGCGCCTGGCCGCGGCCGAACCGCCGCCGCCCAGCCGCGCCGTGGCCGCCGACGGCCCGGTGCCGGCCCGCGCGCTGCGCGGCGACCTGGATGCCATCGTCGCCCGCGCGATGCGGCCCGCGGCCGAGCAGCGCTATCCCGACGCCCGCGCCCTGGCCGAGGACATCCGCCGCCATCTGGAACACCGCCCGGTGCTGGCACGCGCTGGCGCGCGCAGCTACCAGGCGCGCCGCTACGTGCGCCGGCACTGGCGCGGACTGGCGCTGGTGGGCGTGGCCTTCCTGGCGCTGGGCACCGGCCTGGTGACGCTGGCCTGGCAGGAGCGCCGCACCGAGCGCGAGGCGCAGCGGGCCGCGGCCATGCAGGCCTTCATGGTCGATCTGTTCCGCACCAACACCAGCCGCCAGGCCGACCCGGTGCGCGCGCGCCAGACCACCGCGCGCGAGCTGCTGGACATCGGCGCGGCGCGCATCCAGTCCGAGCTGGACCAGGCGCCGGAGAACAAGCTGGCGCTGCTGCGCCTGTTCGGCAACCTGTACGACGAGTTCGCGCTGAGCGCCGAGCAGCTGCCGATGCGCCAGCAGGCCGTCGCGCTGAGCCGCCAGCTCTACGGGCCCGATTCGGTCGAACTGGCCAGCGACCTGATCGCGCAGGCGCGGATCAGCTTCAGCGATCACGACCAGGCCGAAGCCCTGCTCGCCCAGGCCCGCGCCATCCTCGACCGCCAGGGCGACACGCGCTCGCAGCTGCGTGGCCGGCTGCTGATCGCCTCGGCCGCGAACAACTACACCAACGATCCCGGCCGCGCCCTGGACGATGCGACCCAGGCGGCGGCGGTCCTGTCGGCGTATCCGCCTTCGTCCGAGCTGGCCCGCGCCCTGCAGCTGCAGGGCGTCGCCACCGCTTACCGCGGCAAGACCGCCGAGGCCGTCCCGGTACTGCGGCGCTCGGTGCAGGTCTCCATCCAGGCCGACGGCGATCCCAACCCCGCCCTGGCCGGCTACTACATCCAGCTGGGCGAGACCGAGAGCTACGCCTACGAGCACGCCGCCGCCGAGGCCGATCTGCGCCGCGGCATCCAGCGCGCTGAAGGCTCGACCGCGGAGAACGACCTGGCCCTGGTGCGCGCCCGCGCCACGCTGGCCGTGGCGCTGGTCAATGCCGATCGTGCCCGCGAAGGCCTGGTCGAAGCCGCGCTGGCCCGGGCGGCCGCGCCGCGCCAGGACACAGGCCCCGAGGCCTTGTTCCTCACCATCCAGACCCTGTCGACCAGCAGCCGGGCCAAGGTGCGTGCCGGCGATCCGGCGGCGGCGCTGATCGATGCGCGGCAGGCCGTGCGCCTGGCGCGCCAGGCCGATCCGGGCGGTACCGTGCTGACCAGCAACCTGCAGCGGGAGGCCGAGGCGCTGGTCGAGCTGGGTCGCTACGACGAGGCCCGCCAGCGGCTGGACGAATGCGACCGGCTGATGGACGCGCTCGGCACGCCCGGCCCTAACGACTTCAACATGCTGCTGCGCGTGCGCGCGCTGCTGGCGCAGGGCCAGGTGGCCCAGGCGCAGGCCGGGTACGCCAGGCTCAAGCCGCCCAGTGGCGATGGCCCCAAGGCGCAGACCCGCCGCCTGCAGCGCGCGCTGGCCGAGGCCGAGCTGGCGCTGGCCGGCGGCGATGCCGCTGGCGCCGCGACGCGCGCCCACGCCGCGACCGAAGCGGCCCGCACCAGTGCGCTGGTGCCGTTCCTGCGCTCGATGATCGCCGACGGCCAGCTGCTCGAAGGCCGCGCCGCGCTGGCCCAGGGCGACGCCGCCGGCGCCGCGCGCCTGCTGGATGCCTCGCTGACGCTGCGCCGCACCCTGGACCTGCCGCAGAGCCCGCGCATCGTCCAGGCGCAGCAGCTGCTGGCCCAGGCGCAGCGCAAATCGGGCGCGCCCGCCAAGGGCACGCGCCTGGCGCTGCAAGGGTGAGTCACCCCGGCGCGCGCGGCGTGGGGCAGAATCTAGCCGCCATGGCTTCCGTCCCCTCCCAGCCAGATGCGTCCCTGGTCGATGATCTGGCGCGCATGTTCTATGCCGACCTCAAGCGCCTGGCCCGTCGCGAGCGCGGCCGGGCCTTCCCGCGCGCGGCCACGCTGGAGACCACCGCGCTGGTGCACGAGGCCTACCTCAAGCTGAGCCGCCACGGCGCCTTCGAAGGCCAGGCCCATTTCCTCAACACCGCCGCCCTGGCCATGCGCCAGGTGCTGGTGAGCCACGCCCGCGCGCGCCTGCGTCACAAGCGGGACCCGGGCCGCGCGCTGCTGGACATCGACACCGTCGAGGTGCTGGCCGAGAGCGACGAGCGCATCGTCGCCCTCGACGAGGCCCTGGCCGAACTGGAGCGCCAGCAGCCGCGCCTGGCGCGCATCGTCGAATGCCGCTATTTCGCCGGCTATTCCGACGCCGAGACCGCCCTGGCCCTGGGCGTCTCCGAGCGCACCGTGCAGCGCGACTGGGCCGTCGCCAAGGCCTTGCTGTACGAAGCCCTGGGCACCTGAGCCAGGCGCCCGGACGGGGCCCGTCCAGCGCTCCGTCAAAGCCTTGGTTCTTCGCCGCAGTCGACCACGCCGCGCCCTCCTTGTAGAGCGGAGCTTGCTCCGCTGCCTTTCGACCAGATCATCGGGAATACCCCAGCGGAGCGAGCTCCGCTCTACAGGCGTCGGTCCGATGCTGCTCTTTCGCATTCGGCAAGGACACATCGCACCCGCGTGCCGCCCCGAACCACCCCGCGCCCTCCTTGTAGAGCGGAGCTTGCTCCGCTGCCTTTCGACCAGATCATGGGGAAAGCCCCAGCGGAGCGAGCTCCGCTCTACAGGCGTCGGTCCGATGCTGCCCTTTGGCATTCGACAAGGACGCATCGCACCCGCGTGCCGCCCCGAACCACGCCGCGCCCTCCTTGTAGAGCGGAGCTTGCTCCGCTGTCTTTCGACCAGATCATGGGGAAAGCCCCAGCGGAGCGAGCTCCGCTCTACAGGCGTCGGTCGGGTGCTGCCCTTTGGCACTCGGCAAGGACGCATCGCATCCGCGTGCCGCCCCGCACCACGTCGCGCCCTGCTTGTAGAGCGGAGCTTGCTCCGCTGCCTTTCGACCAGATCATCGGGGAAGCCCCAGCGGAGCGAGCTCCGCTCTACAAGCGTCGGTCCGATGCTGCCCTTTGGCATTCGACAAGGACGCATCGCATCCGCGCGCCGCCCCGAACCACGCCACGCCCTGCTTGTAGAGCGGAGCTTGCTCCGCTGCCTTTCGACCGGATCATCGGGAAAGCCCCAGCGGAGCGAGCTCCGCTGCCTTTCGACCAGATCATCGGGGAAGCCCCAGCGGAGCGAGCTCCGCTCTACAGGCGTCGGTCCGATGCTGTTCTCAGCCTTCCGCAAGGACGCATCGCCCCCACGCTGCGACCCATCGAACACAAGAAGAACAAAAAGCGCTCCACGCGTGGCGGCCACCGCCCCCATGCGGCGTAACAGAGGACTGCGAGTCCGTGCGAGGCGGGCCCGCGCCGCCGTCCCGGTACCGGGGCGGCGGCTTCCTCGTCCCGCCATGGAGCAGACATGAATTCGATCCGGCGCAAGGCCGTGCCGCGCTATGCCGCACTGAGCGTTTCCATCCTGGCCGTGCTGGCCAGCCAACAGGCCGCCCAGGCCGCCTGCGTCCTGCGCACCGACCTGACGCCGCAGACCTGGATCTGCGACGGCCCCGCCAGCGCCAACACCAGCGGGCAGACCATCGTCTTCAGCCCCACCGTCACCACCGCCAGCACGGCCGCCGGCTTCGGCGTGGATGTCGGCAACACGGCCACCGCGCTGACCCTGACCGGCGCGGGCAGCTTCACCGACGCCCAGCAGTCTGGCATCGCGGGCGGCAATGGCATCCTCTGGAACGTGAGCGGCACCAGCGCGCCGCTTTCGCTGGTCAGCAACGGCACGATCACGGCGCGCAATGGCGACGGTCTTTACATCGGTAACACCGGGGGCGCGGTGACGGTGCAGGCCACCGGCAGTATCGACAGCAGCGGCAACGGCCTGCGGGCCACGGCGGGCGATGGCGACCTGTCGCTGCAGGTGGGCAACATCACCTATGGCGGCACCTACGGCATTCAGGCCACCACCAACGGCGGCGCAGGCAAGACTTCGGTGCTGGTTCTGGGCCAGGTGGTCAGTAGCAGCACGGCCATCTTTCCCGGGTTCGGCCTTTACGTCACCAACCGAGGCGCAGCGGGCAGCGATCTCCAGGTGGCCGCCGGCGCGTTGCTGCAGAACGCGACCGGCGGCGGCCTGGTCGTGGACAACTTGAATGGCCCGGTGAACACGGTGATCGCCGGCAACGTGACCACGGGCGGCGCCAACGGCGCGCGCATCAACCAGTGGACCACCACCACGCCTGGGACCAGCGACCGCAGCATGAACGTGCGGGTCGACGGCAACATCGTCGACAGCAACGCCGGCGGCAACGGACTGACGCTCACCGGTCTTGGCGGCAGCGGCAGCGGCGTGGATGGCACCGGTCTGAACGCCGCCGTCCACCTCATCGTCAACGGCACGATCCAGGGCTATACCGGACTGACCGTGGCGGGCGGCGATCAGGTCACCCTGGATGTCGCCCAGGGCGCCACCATCGCGGCCGCCGATGCCGCCGCCAACGATGGCTCCACCCCGCGCGGCGGCATCAACAACGTGGAAGCCGTCTGGGACCAGGGCACCGGTCTGACCGACTCGCCAGCGGGCAACCTGCTCACCCTCAACAACGCCGGCACCCTGGTCGGCGGTCTGAACATCGGCCGTGCGCTGGTGCTCAACAACACCGGCACCATCACTTCGGTGTATACCGCCATCGCGCTGCACGCCGGGGCCACGCTGAATCTGCAGGGTGGGTCGGTCGTCGGCGACACCGTTCCGGATTTCTTCGGTCCCACCGTCGCCGCGCCGACCACGGTGCTGTGGACCGGTGGTGCGGTACGCGGCGGCATCGACATCGGCGTGGGCAACATGACCCTGCGAGGGCTCAGCACGGCCGACCTGGCCGGGCTGACCTTCCTCAACGCCGGCACGTCCGGCGGTGGCGCCAGCACCTTGAACCTGGAAGGGGTGCAGTTGAGTGGCTACGGTGCTTTCCACCAGGCCGACGCGGCGCGCGGCGTGGGAATCATCGGCTGGAATGCCCTGAATCTGCGCAACGGCAGCGTGGTCACCCTGAGCGGCCTCATGGGGCTGGAGGGAACCAACAATCAGAACGATGCGGCACTGAACATCGATGCCACCTCCACTCTGGCCGCAGGCGTCGGCCTTGCGTTCGAAAAGGACGGCGCTCGCCGCATGACGCTCAACAACGCCGGCACGCTGGACTTGAGCCGATCCGGCACGCCGGGCAATACGCTCGCATTGGGCCCCACCTATGGCGGCGTCGACTACGTGCAGACCGCCACCGGCACGCTGGTGGTCGGGGTCACGCCCACGGCCATCGACCAGCTCAACGTCGGCGGCAATCCGGGTTATGCCGGCACCGCCACGCTGGCCGGCACGGTGGCCTTCGCCTGGGCGCCGGGCACCTATGCGTCAGCCACGCGCAGCTTCGTCACCGCCGGCGGCGGCATCAGCGGAACGTTCGCCACCGTGACCAATGCGGCGGGCACCACGCCGCCGGCCGGCTTCCCGACCTCGGTCAGCTACGACGCCAACAATGCCTACCTGACGCTGGGCACGCCGACGCCGACGCCAACGCCCACACCGACTCCGACTCCCACCCCAACACCAACCCCCACGCCCACTCCAACACCGACGCCTACACCTACCCCCACCCCCACCCCAACCCCAACCCCAACACCGACACCGACACCGACACCGACACCGACACCGACACCAACTCCGACACCCACCGCGCCGGTGCGCATCGCGCCCAACGATGGTGAGCTGTTCAGTCGCCAGGCCACCGCGCTGGCGCTGTCCAGCCAGGCCGATGCGATGGGCCTGCTGGCGCGCCTGCGGGCCGAGGGCGACGGCAATACCTTGTTCAACCGCGATGCCGGCCTCGACCCGGCGGCGCGTGGCTGGGTGCAGCTGCGCTACCAGGATCTGGATGTCGAAGGGGCGAGCGATCAGGTCGGCTTCGGCGCGCGCTCCACCGCCACGCAGGTGGGCAACGACTGGACGCTCGGCCAGGGCACGCGGCTGGGCCTGGCGGTCGGCACGGACAACGCCTGGCTGCATGACCAGCTGGGCAGCCGCGGCCGCAGCGATGTCACGCGCGTGACCGTGTACGGCTCGCAGTTGATCGGGCCGCTGGGCGTGTCGGCGATGCTGGGCTATGCCCATGCGCGCGAGCACGCTTGGCGCCAGACCGGCATCGGCCTGGCCTTCTCCAGCCGCGGCACCGACGCGGCCACCGCGGCGCTGCAGCTGGCCCTGCCGCTGGACGTCGGCCAGGCGCAGCTGACGCCGGTGGCCGGGGTGGTGGCCACGCGCCTAACCGGCGAGGCCTTCGTCGAGACCGGCGATGTGCCCGACGCGTTCAAGGTCGGCGGCCAGGCCCGGCGCGAGACCCTGGTGTCGCCGTACGCCGCGCTGGGGCTGTCGCGCAGCTTCGATCAGGCCAGCGGGGTGCGCTGGACGCCGGAGCTGCACGTGGGCTATCGCCGCGCGCAGGCCGGGCAGGGTCAGCGCTACGCGCTCACCGCCGCCGACGGCACGCTGTTCGACGGCAACCGCGATGGCATCGCGCGCGATGTCGGCGAAGCCGGCGCGGCGCTGACCGGGCGTCGCGGGCCGTGGACGCTGTCGCTGGCCTGGCGCGGGCAATGGGCCGACGGCTGGAGCGATCAGCAGGGCACGCTGAGCCTGCGCGCGACGTTCTGAGGCCAGCGCCGCGATGGAGCTGACCTGCTACGTCTATCCGGGCTGGAAGCCGCGGCTGCGTGCGGCCAGCCCGCGGCGCGCCTGGATGGACGCCAGCCCGGAAAGCTTCGCCTACCGCTGCCTGCCGCTGGGCATCGCCAATGCGCACGGCTGGGAGCTGCTCAGTCCGTGCGGCTTCCAGGCGCACTGGAACGGCGGGCCGCTGCCGCAGGACGTGCGCATCCAGGCCGATCCGGGCACGCCGGCGCAGGACGCGCCGGTGGCGCTGTTCGGGCAGGGCACCTTCACCTTCCATGTCCCCGGGCTGTTCCGCACCTCGCCCGGGCACAACCTGTGGGTGGGCGGATCGCCCAACCTGGCCAAGGACGGCGTGGCCGCGCTGGGCGGGATCATCGAGACCGACTGGGCGCCGTACACCTTCACCATGAACTGGCGCTTCACCCGCGCCGGGCACGTGGTGCGCTTCGAGGAAAACGAGCCGCTGGCTTTTCTGTTCCCGCTGCCGCGCGACCTGCTCGACGCGGTGGTGCCGCGCATCGCGCCGATCGACGAGGCGCCCGAGCTCAAGCGCCGCTTCGAGCAGTGGAGCCGGGCGCGCGACGCCTTCCAGGCGCAGGTCGCCGCCACGCCGCAGGCCGCGCCGGGCGCGAAGTGGCAGAAGTTCTATTTCCGCGGCACCGATGCCGACGGCGCGCCCGGGGCGGCCGATCACCGCAGCAGGCTGCGCCTGCCGGGCTTCGAGGGCGCCGCGCCGCCGCCGGCAGGCGCGCCGGCGGCGGCCTGCCCGCATGCGCGCGCGGCGGTCCCGGCCCTGCCGCCATCGCCGGACGCGAGCGAAGTGCTCGCCCGCCTGCAGCGGCTGCGCGCGCTGTCGGCGCGCAACCGCTGCGTGCCGCGCCGTGGCGGCCTGACCGCCGGGGTGTTCCTGGACGAGTACTACGCCGCCAACTGGCCGGTACTGCTGGCCGGGGAGATCGAGGAAGCCCTGGGACGCTGGGCGCCGCAGGCCCTGGTCTCGACCCACGGCGACGCGCCGCTGGTCGATGCCCACGGCCAGGCCAGCACGCTGGGCCGGTTCGTGCAGCAGGCGCTGCGGCCCGCGGACGCGCCCGGCCGTCAGCCGCGCCTGACCGGCGCGCTGGAGACGCTGCCGGACCTGGCCCCGCGCCTGGGCCACCTGATGCGCCTGCTGCGCGGTCACGACCCGGGCCGGCTGTGGCTGGAGGCGGCCGGCAGCGGCACCCTGGCCGCGCCCGAAGCCTGCAACCGCCTGCTGCTGCAGCTGCACGGCCAGCGCCGCCTGTGGCTGGCGCCGCCGGGCGAGGCGGCGCGCCTGCAGCCGCTGGCCCAGGCCGGCGCGCTGGGCGACCTGACCGCGCCGGACCTGTCCGAACGCCAGCCGCAGCTGCGCGGGCTGGAACTGCATGCGGTGCTGCTGCAGCCGGGCGATGCGCTGTTCGTCCCGTTCGGCTGGTGGCGCCAGGGCGCGGCGATGGACTTCAGCGTGTCGGTGACGCGCGAGGACTTTCACTGGCCCAACCCGCCATGAGCGCCGCGGCGATGGCGGGCCGGCGCGCCGTTCGGCGTAACAGAGGGCAGACCGGCCCGCACACGGCCGGCCGCGTGCCCCGCCGCGCCACGTCTGCCCTCGCGCAGATCGCGCATCCCTCCATCCACCCATGAAGGAGTTCCCATGTCCAGGACCTTGAAGCTGACCTTGCTGCTGGCGTTGTTCGTCCCGTGCGCGTTCGCCCAGGCGCAGGAGCTCGACGCCCGCGCCAGGCAGCAGCTGCCGCAGGCGGCCGAGGCGGTGGGGCGGGCCATCGTCGCCCACGACCTGGCCGCGCTGAGCAAGCTCTGGTCGCCCAAGCTGCTGGTCAATTCGCCGGACAACTCGGTCCTGACGCGCGACCAGGTCTTCGGCGCGATCAAGGCGGGGATGCTCGACTACGAGCAGGGCTACACCTTCAAGCTCGAGCGCGCCGAGTTCTACGGCAACGTCGCCGTGTCGATGGGCGAGGACACCTACACCCCGACCTTCGGGCCGGAGAAGGGCCAGCTGCTGCACCGGCGCGCCACCAACGTCTGGCAGTACACCGACGGCGCCTGGGTGCTGATCGCACGCCAGGCCACGATCTACGACCCGGCGGTCAAGCACTACTGAGCCCTGGCGTGGCGCGCCGGCGGTGCGTGACGTCCAAGCGACCAAGGATGTCCTGACAGGAGATCGACGATGACCCTGCTGCTGGTGTTGCTGCTGATTGCGGGTGCGGGCGGTGCGGACAAGGGCGCGCGAGACGCGTCGATGGGCCACCCAGGTGGTGGACCGGCGCGCAGCGGTGTCGGAGGCACGACGGAGCGAAGATGAGCAGCAGCCCCTCGCCGACACACCCGGCCGGCATGGGCGCGACGTCGCGCCCGGCGCCGGCCCTCCACAGGCGCGCGGACGATGTGTTCTTCACCGTCATGTCGCTGGCCATGCTGGCGATCGTCTTCCTGGGGTTCGCTTCGAGCTACTTCCTGCGCGGTGCGACGCTCTCGCATCAGCCCAGCGTGCTCGTCCATGCGCATGGGCTCGTGTTCTCGTCGTGGATGGTGCTGGTGGTCGTGCAGCCCGTGCTGGTGGCGACCGGGCAGCTGCGGCTCCATCGCAGGCTCGGCCTGGCCGGCGCGCTCATCGCCGGGGCGATGGTGGTGCTTGGCGTCCTCACCACGTTCGGGACGCTGGCGCGCGGGCTGGCGCTGCCGCCCGCGCTGGGCAGCCCGGCGTCCTTCCTGATCGGCAATCTCATCGAGATGCTGTTCTTCGGCGCCTTCGTCGCACTCGCGGTCTACAGGCGCAACGACCGCATCGTGCACAAGCGCGCGATGCTCATCGCCAATGCCGCACTGCTGCCGCCGGCGCTGTTCCGGATGGCCTTCCCCGTGGTGGAGCACCCGGCGCTGACGTTTCCGGTAATGGTCCAGCATCCGGCCCTCATCGGCCTGGTGCCGCTGGCCGCGATCGCCGCGCTGTTCGTCTTCGACCTGGCCACCCGCAGGCGCGTCTTCGTCGTGACCGTCATCGGCGGTGCGCTGCTGTGCGCGATGGGACCGCTCTCCGACGCCGTCACCGCGACCACGCTCGCGCAGCGGCTCGCGGCCTGGGCCCAGCTGCCTTCCTGACCTCGATGCGTCGGCTGCCAACCCGGCGTGCGCGTCCTCCGACGCCACGCGCCGCCCCTCTCCAGGCGCAGGGAGATGCGGGACTGAAAGCTGCCTCCACCGACGACAACCAAGAAAAAGGAAAACGCACATGGCGCTGTCGCTTCCCTCATGCACCCCCCGCGCCCTGGCATTGCTGCTGATCGCCTGCTGCGCCCCCGCCTCGGCGGAATGGAAGGCCGCCAACGACAGCGTCACCGCCGCGGCTGCCGATCCGCGCATCGCGGCGGCGCTGGCCGCCGTCGATGCGATGGACGCGGCCCTGATCCGCGACGACCATGCCGCGTTCGCCGCGGGCCTGGGCCAGGGCCTGGTGGTCAACAATCCGCAGAACGGCGTGTCCGTGCGCGACGCGGTCGGGCGCCGCAACAGCAACGGGCTGATCAGTTACAGCCGCTATGCGCGCAGCATCGAGTACGCGGGCAGGCTCGACGACGCCGTGGTCCTGATGGGTGAGGAGCGCGTCGTGCCCAAGGGCGATGCGCCGAACGCCGGCCAGCAGGTCCGCAGGCGTTTCACCGATGTCTGGAAGCAGGACGGCGCGCGCTGGGTGCTGGTGCTGCGCCAGGCGACGATCCTGGGTGTCGACGCGCCACGGCCCGCCGGCGCGGGCCCGGGCGGCGAGGCCGCGGCGCCCGGTCCGGAGGCGCTGGTCGCGGCGTTCGTCGACGCCTGGAACGCGCACCAGGCGCAAGGCTTCGAACGGCTCTTCACCGAACAGGCGGTCTGGGTGCCGATCGCCGAAGTGCGCGACGAGGGGCGCGCGGCCATCGTCCAGGACCTGGCCGCCGCGCATGCGTCCTGGGCCGGCAAGACCACGATCGCGCCGTTCGGCCCCAGCACCGTGCGCATCCCCAGACCGGGCGTGGCCACGCTCTTCTTCCGGGTCAAGTTCCTCGATGCGCAGGGCCAGCCGATCGCCGGCATCGAGCGCGCCCTGCTGCTGGTGGCCGTCCAGACCGCCGAGGGCTGGCGCATCGCTGCCGGGCAGCTCACCAAGGAGAGCCCGGCGCCGAAGTGAGCACCGGCGCCGCTGCCCCCGCGACTGCATGCGGGCATGGCGGCCGTTCGTCGGACGGCTGTCCGTAGCCGCCTAGATCTTTCGTCATCATGACGTCCGGGCGTTCGCGGCGGACCGCATTGCGGTCAGTATCGGTTCCGGTATCCCCCCTCTTCCGTACGTCCTCAAAGGATCCGTGCATGGCGCTTGTCATCGAAGGACTGTCCAAGACCTATCCCAACGGTGTGCAGGCCCTGAAGGACCTGTCGTTGACCATCGGCAACCACATGTTCGGCCTGCTGGGGCCCAACGGCGCGGGCAAGAGTTCGCTGATGCGCACCATCGCCACCCTGCAGGATCCGGACGCCGGCAGCATCACCCTGGACGGCGTGGACGTGGTCCGCGAGAAGGACCGCATCCGCCGCGTGCTGGGCTATCTGCCGCAGGAATTCGGCGTCTATCCCAAGGTCTCGGCGCTGGACATGCTCGAGCACCTGGCGGTGCTCAAGGGCGTGACCCACAAGGGCGAGCGGCGCGAGATGATCGAGGCACTGCTCAACCAGACCAACCTGTGGAACGCGCGCAAGAAGGCCATCGCCACCTATTCGGGCGGCATGAAGCAGCGCTTCGGCATCGCCCAGGCGCTGCTGGCCAACCCGCGGCTGGTGATCGTCGACGAGCCCACCGCCGGCCTGGACCCGGCCGAGCGCAATCGCTTCCTCAACCTGCTGGCCGGCATCGGCCGCGACGTCACGGTCATCCTGTCCACCCACATCGTCGATGACGTGCGCGAGCTGTGCCCGCGCATGGCCATCATCGCCGGCGGCCAGGTGCTGCTGGAGGGCGCGCCCAACGAGGCCATCGGCGCGCTGGACGGCCAGGTGTGGTCCAAGCTGGTGGACAGCGACGCGGAGCTGCGCGCCATCGAGGCCGACATGACGCTCATCAGCACCCATCTGGTCGGCGGCCGCCACGAGGTGCGCGTGCTGGCCGCGCAGGCGCCGGGCGAGGGCTTCGTGCCCGCCGGTGCCGGTCTGGAGGACGTGTACTTCACCCGGCTCGCCGCCGGGCGCGCCTGAGCAGGGGGGGCGCGCCATGCACCAGTTCCTCGAGTTCCTGCGCTTCGAGCTGAAGCTGCGCTTCAAGAGTCCGTCCACCTACGTGTACTTCTTCATGTGGGCCGCGTTCGCGTTCCTGTGCGTGGCCTCGGAGAACTTCGGGCCGGTGTCCAGCCAGAGCGGCAAGGTGATGCTCAACGGGCCCTGGGCGATGGGCTACAACATGTTCGGCGCGTGCATGTTCGGCATGATCGTGATGGCCGCGATCTTCGGCACCTCGATCCTGCGCGACTTCCAGCGCGACACCTTCCAGCTGCTGTTCACCAAGCCGGTGTCGCGGCTGTCGTATCTGGGCGGGCGCTGGTCGGGCTCGATGCTGGTCACCCTGTTCGCCTTCTCCGGCCTGCTGGTCGGGGCCTGGCTGGGCACCTACGCGCCGTGGGCCGACCATGCGCGCATCGGGCCCAACCATCTGGTCTGGTACCTGCAGCCGTTCTTCACCATCGTGGTGGTGCAGGTGTTCTTCATCGGCGCGCTGTTCTTCGCCGTGGCGGCGCTGACCCGCAGCCTGTTCGTGGTGTACGTGCAGGGCGTGGCGCTGTTCGTGCTGTACCTGATCGGCCTCACCGCCTTCTCGGCCACGCGCTCCACCGAGCATTTCTGGTCGGGCATCCTGGACCCCATCGGCCTGCAGCTGGCGCGCGTGGTCAGCGGCTACTGGTCGGTGGTGGAACGCAACAGCTGGCTGTTCCCGATGGACACCACCAGCGGCTATGCGCCGGGCGTGTTCCTCTACAACCGCCTGCTGTGGATCGGCTTCGGCGCGCTGGTGCTGGCGGCGCTGGCCCTGCTGTTCCCGATGTCGGTGGAGGCGCTGGGCGCGCGTTCGCAGGGGCGCCGCGCGGCCAAGCTGCGTACGCTGGAACAGGCGCAGGGCGCGCCGGTGCGCACGCAGATCGCCACCCGGCTGCCGCAGGTGCATCCGCGCCACGATCCGGCCACGCGCTGGCGCCAGTTCCTCGCACTGGCGTCGCTGCGCACGCGCGCCATCCTCAAGGCGGTGCCGTTCTGGGCGCTGTGCGGCGTGCTGTTCGCCTTCATCGTCAACAACGGCTACTACGCCGGGCGCATGAGCGGCACCGACGTGTGGCCGGTGACCTATCTGATGCTCGAATCGGTGGAAGGCAACGCCTACCTGTTCCTGATCATCGTCACCGCGCTGTATGCCGGCGAGCTGGTCTGGCGCGAGCGCGACGTGCGCTTCGACGGCATCTTCGACGCGCTGCCGCTGCGCCCGCTGCCCGACGCGGCCTCCAAGCTGCTCGCCCTCACCGCCGCGCAGGTCGTGATGCTGCTGCTGTCCATGCTCGGCGGCGTGCTGATGCAGACGGTGCTGGGCTACTACCACTACGAGCCGCTGCTGTACTTCAAGGAGCTGTTCGTGCTGGTCCTGCCGCAGCTGGTGGGCTTCTCGATGCTGGCGCTGTTCGTGCAGACGGTGGTGCCCAACAAGTTCCTGGGCCACGCCATCGTGATCGGCCTGTGGGTGATCGTGCCGATCCTGTACAACTTCGGCCTGGAGAACACGCTGTACCTGCCGGGCGCGACGCCGGGCTTCACCTATTCGGACATGAACGGCTATGGGCACTACGTGCCGGCGCTGTTCTGGTCAATCCTGTACTGGCTGGCGATCTTCGCCGCGCTGGGCGTGCTGTCCATGGCCCTGGCCCGGCGCGGTGCCGAGACCGGCCTGCGCCGCCGCATCGGCGCGGCGCTGCGGCGCCCGTCCGGCTGGCTGCCGGCGACCCTGGCCTGCCTGTGCGTGGCCGCCGCGGCCGGCGGCTGGTACTACTACAACACCCACGTGCTCAACGAGTTCCTCAGCAGCAAGGACCGGCGCGCCATCCAGGCCGACTACGAGCGCCGGTTCAAACGCTACCAGGACCTGCCGCAGCCCAAGGTCACGGCCGTGGACACCACGGTGGAGATCTATCCGGAGCGGCGCGCCTTCGAGGCCACCGGCACCTACACCTTGCAGAACCGCGGCAGCGTGCCGGTGACCCAGCTGCACTTCACCGACATCAACCAGTCGCTGCGCGCGCTGTCCTTCGACCGTCCCGCCCACCTGGTCAGCCGCGCGCCGCGCGGGCTGTATGTGATCTACGCACTGGACGCGCCGCTGCAGCCGGGCCAGACGATGACCCTGCACTTCAAGGTCGGCCACGACAGCCCCGGCTTCACCGACGGCAAGGTCGCCGACTTCTCCGGCGGCGATGCCGGCGGCAAGTTCGCCTACAACGGCACGTTCTTCGACCTGGAGTTCTTCCCGATCCTGGGCTACCAGCCCGGCAACGAGCTGGACGATCCGCGCCGCCGCCGCGAGCAGGGCCTGGGCCCGCAGCAGGAGATGGCCAAGCGCGGCGATCCGGCGCAGTCCAAGGTCAACCTGTTCAGTCCCAACGCGGACTGGATCAGCTTTCACACGGTAGTGGGCACCAGCGGCGACCAGACCGCGCTGGCGCCCGGTTATCTGCAGAAGCAGTGGCGCAAGGACGGCCGCCAGTACTTCGAGTACAGCATGGGCCAGCAGCCCATGCAGAACTTCTTCGCCTTCGTCTCCGGGCGCTATGCGGTGCACAAGGAGGTCTACCCCGGCAAGGAAGGGCCGATCAACCTGGAGGTCTATTACCACCCGGGCCACGCCTGGAACATCGGCACCCTGCTGGCGTCCTCGCGTGCGGGGATGGCCTACAACGAGGCGCACTTCAGCCCGTTCCAGTTCCGCCAGTACCGCATCCTGGAGTATCCGCGCTATCGCAGCTTCGCCCAGTCCTTTCCCAACACCGTGCCGTTCTCCGAGGCGCTGGGCTTCATCCAGCGCCGGCGCAAGGACGACGACGTGGACTTCGCCTACTTCATCACCACCCACGAGCTGGGCCATCAGTGGTGGGGCCATCAGCTGATCGGCGGCAACGTGGAGGGCTCGAACATGATGTCCGAGACCCTGGCCGAGTACTCGGCGCTGATGGCGCTCAAGCACCAGTACGGCCCGGACTACATGCGCAAGGTGCTGCGGACCGAGCTGGACAGCTACCTGCGCGGGCGCACCCGCGAACTGCGTCGCGAGCGGCCGCTGGTGCTGGTCCAGAACGAGCCCTACGTCTGGTACAACAAGGGCGGCCTGCTGATGTACACCCTGGCCGACTACATGGGCGAGGACAAGGTCAACGCGGCGCTGCGCGACCTGCTGCTGCGCCGTCGCTACGCCAACGCCGACCCGGCCGACGGGCGCGACGGCAGCTACCCGGACACGCGCGAGTTCGTGGCCGCGCTGCGCGCGCAGGCGCCGGCGGACCTGCAGTCCTTCATCGGGGACAGCTTCGAGCGGATCGTGCTCTACGACAACCGCGCCCGCTCGGCCACGGCGCGCAAGCTGGCCGACGGCCGCTACCAGGTGACCCTGCAGGTGCAGGCCGGCAAGGCCCAGGCCGACGGCGACGGCAACGAGACGCCGGCGCCGATGGACGACCTGGTCGAGGTCGGCGTGTTCGAGGGTGCGGCCGGCAAGGAGAAGCCGCTGGCCGTGCAGCGCGTGCGTCTGGGCGCGGGCCAGCGCGACTTCACCTTCACCGTGGACCGCCTGCCCACGCGCGCCGGGATCGACCCGTACAACAAGCTGGTCGACCGCATCGCCGAGGACAACCTGGTGGACGTCTCGCTGCAGTAGCGGCGAGCGCCGTGCCGCGGCCATGCTGCGGCGCGGCGGTATCATGGGCGCATGTCCCTGCCCGAATTCCCCACCCAGGACACCGTTTTGCAGCTGGCCGGCCCGGCCGGCGCGCTGGAGGTGGCCGTCGACTTCCCCGCGCCCGACGCGGCCCAGCTGCCGGTCGTGGCCGTGGTCTGTCATCCGCTGTCCACCGAGGGCGGCAGCCTGCACAACAAGGTCGTGACCATGGCCGCGCGCGCCCTGCGCGAGCTGGGCGTGCCGACGGTGCGCTTCAACTTCCGCGGCGTCGGCGCCTCGGAAGGCAGCTTCGACGACGGCCAGGGCGAGCAGGACGACCTGGCCGCGGTGGTCGAGTGGGTGCGGGTGATGCGCCCGCGCGCGGCGCTGTGGCTGGTGGGCTTCAGCTTCGGCGCCTACGTCTCGCTGAAGGCCGCCGGCGCGCTGCGGCCCAAGGCGCTGATCTCCATCGCGCCGCCGGCCGGGCGCTGGGATTTCTCGGAGATCCATCCGCCGGCGCACTGGCTGGTGATCCAGGGCGAGGACGATGAGATCGTCGACCCGCAGGCGGTGTACGACTGGCTGGGCGAGATCGGCGAGCGCGCCCCGCACACGCTAGTGCGCATGCCCGACACCAGCCACTTCTTCCACCGCAAGCTGATCGACCTGCGCGGCGCCCTCCAGCACGCGGTCAAGGGCTGGCTGCCGGCGGCCGGCGCGTGAGCGCTCCGCAGGTGGACCTGTTGCCCTCGCAGCGGTACGCGCAGGGCGCCCAGGCCGGGCAGTGGAGCGACGATCCGGCCCAGCACGCGGCCCTGGCCGAGCTGGACCGCATCCATACCGAGCTGTGCGACGAGGCGCAGGACGGCTTCCTGGACCGGCTCTCGGCGTTCTGGAAGAAGCCCCAGGCCGTGCGCGGCCTGTACTTCTGGGGCGGGGTGGGGCGCGGCAAGACCTTCCTGGTGGACCTGTTCTACGAAGGCCTGCCGATCCGGCAGAAGCGGCGCACGCACTTCCACCGCTTCATGCGCGATATCCACGACAAGCTGCGCGAGCACGCCGGCCAGGCCGACCCGCTGGCGCGCATCGCCCAGGACTGGAAGGATTCCTTGCGCGTGCTGGTGCTGGACGAGTTCTTCGTCACCGACATCGGCGATGCGATGCTGCTGGGCCGCCTGCTCGAGCGCCTGTTCGCCCAGGGCGTGACCCTGGTGACCACCTCCAACACCGCGCCGGAGAATCTCTACAAGGACGGCCTGCAGCGCGAGCGCTTCCTGCCGGCGATCGATCTGCTGGTCCGGCACTGCGTGGTGCTCTACGCCGAAGGCCAGCAGGACTACCGGCTGCGCGCGCTGACCCGCTCGCCGGTGTATCGCGCGCCGCTGGATGCCGGCAGCGAGGCCTGGCTGGCCGGGCGCTGGCAGGAGCTGGCCGGCGCCCCGGCGCAGCGCGATGAGATCCAGATCGACGGCCGCACGCTGGTCATGCGCGGGCGCAGCCAGGACCTGGCCTGGTTCGACTTCGCCGAGCTGTGCGAAGGCCCGCGCGCGGCCAGCGACTACATCGCCCTGGCCACCGAGTTCCAGACCCTGCTGGTGGGCGGCATCCCCACCTTCGACCGCATGAACGAGGACGCCGCGCGCCGCTTCGTCAACCTGATCGACGAGGTCTACGACCGCCACGTCAAGCTGGTCTGCACGGCGGCGGCCGCGCCGGTGGCGCTGTATGCGGGTACGCGGTTGGCGGGGGCGTTCGAGCGCACGGCGTCGCGGTTGATCGAGATGCGCAGTGCGGAGTATCTGGGGACCGCGCATCGCGGGTAGGGGTTGGGTGCCGTGCGGCTGGGCTGTTGCTGTTGCTTCGGCTGTTGCCGTTGCTTCGGCTTTTGCTTTTGCTCCACCTGTCTGAGCCGTAAAGCGAGCCGAGCATCGCAGGAAGTCAGGGCCGAAGAGTCGCCCTGTTTGAGCGAAGCGAGTTTGGGCGACGTGCCCTAACTTCCGAGAAGCGCAGGGGACCGCCGCGCAGCGGCGGCTCGCGTCCCGGCGAGAAGCGGTTTTGGCTACTTTTGACAAGACAAAAGTAGCTCGCGCGGCGAAGCCGTGCGAAAGCTTTGCTTTAGCTTTGCTTTTAAGAAGCGCCTACATGACGCTCAAGTTTTACTTGCAAATTTAAAGCAAGACTTGTCAGGAGCTGGCGCTGGAACTTGTAGGACGAAAGCAACGCGCCTGCGGCGCGCCAAGTGCAAAGCTTTCGCGCCTGCGGCGCGACTTCCTTTTGTCTTGTCAAAAGGAAGCAAAACCGCTTCTCGCCGGGACGCACGCCGATGCTGCGCATCGGTCCCCTGCGCTCCTCGCGAAGCAGGGCACGGCGCCCAAACTCGCTTCGCTCAAACAGGGCGCCTCTTCGGCCCTGCTTCGCTGCGGTGCTCGGCGTGCTTTACGGCTCAGACAGGGAGGCAACGGCAACAGCAACAGCCGAAGCAACCGCAACCGCAACAGCCGAAGCAACAGCAACAGCAACAGCAACAGCAACGGCTTGAGCTGTGCGTTACTTGCTCGCCATAGACTTGCTCCTGCACGGCGCAAACAGATCCCGCGACCGGTCGTACACCGACGTCTTGACGTCCATCAGCCCCAGCACCGACGAGAACAGATTGTCGTGGCTGGCCGGCGCGTCCGCGTGCTGGCGCAGGCACTGCACGTCCAGCCCCTCGTCGCGGGCGAAGCCGTCGCCGAACCACATCACCATCGGCACATGGGTCTGCTCGCGCGGGGCGATGGCGTAGGGCACGCCGTGCAGGAACAGGCCCTTCTCGCCCAGCGACTCGCCGTGGTCGGAGACGTACAGCAGCGCGCTGTCCACATCAGTGCGCGCGGCCAGCTGGGCGATGGCGCTGGCCAGGACGTGGTCGGTGTAGGTCAGCGCGTTGTCGTAGGCGTTGACGATCTGCTCGCGCGTGCAGCGGCCCAGGTCGGCCTGCTGGCAGGCCGGGGCATAGCGGGCGAAGGCGGGCGGATAACGGTCGTAGTAGCTCGGCCCGTGGTTGCCCAGCATGTGCAGCACCAGCACGCGGTCGCCGCCCTTGGTCTTGGCCAGCTTCAGCGCGCCGTCCAGGTCCTTGAGCAGGATGCCGTCGAAGCAGCGCGTGCCGTTGCAGAATTCCGGATCGGTCGATTCGGTCACCGACTGGAACGGCAGGCCCTCGCACACGCCCTTGCAGCCGGCCTGGTTGTCGCGCCACACCACGCCGACGCCGGCGTGGTCCAGCACGTGCAGCAGCGACTGGTGGCCGCGGATCTTGGCCTCGTCGTAGTTGGCCCGGCCCCAGGGCGAGAACATGCACGGCACCGAGACCTCGGTGGCGGTGCCGCAGGAGCTGGTGTTGGGGAAGTTGATCACCCCGGCCTGGCGCAGCTGCGGCGTGGTGTCGCGCGCATAGCCGTTGAGCCCCCAGTTCTGCGCGCGGGCGGTCTCGCCGACCACCAATACCAGCAGGCGCGGCTTGGCGCCGGCCGGGCGCAGCGGCAGCTGCACCGCGTCCAGGCCGATGGGCTGCTTGGGCTTCTTGTCGCCGGGCGGACCGGCCAGGGTCACGCGCGCCAGCGAGATCATCCAGTTGCCCGGCGCGGCCAGGTAGCGCAGGTCGTGCTGGTTGCGCATCAGCGCCGACAGCGGCTGGTAGGCGGCCACGGCCGCCAGCACGCAGGCCAGCGCCGCGCCGCCCAGCAGCGCGCCGCGACGTAGCACGGCGACCTTGAGCGGGCGCTGGCGCACGCGCACCCGCCACAGCAGCAGCACCGGAATCAGGGCCAGCAGCAGCGGCGGCAGCAGGGACGGGGTGAGCAGCTCGGACGACTCGCGCCGGTCGGTGGCCAGCACGTTGCGGATCATGTCCGCGTCCAGGTACAGGCCGAACTTCACCATGAAGTGCGAGGCCGCCGCGGTGACCAGCACGATCACCGTCAGCAGCGGCTGCGCGGTGCGGCGGGTCAGCAGCAGGCCCAGCAGCAGCACGTGCAGGCCGACCAGCAGCACCAGCAGCGCCAGTGCCATCGGCCACTGCTGGGTGGGCGAGGTGATCGCCGCCGACCAGAAGCGGGCGTTGCTGAAGCAGGCGAAATACAGGCTGGCCAGCACCACCAGCGCATCGCTGGACAGCAGCGGGCGCTGGCTCAGCCAGGCCGGCAGGCGCAGGCGGCCGCGTCGCGCGTCCAGCGGCACCTCCATGCTCACGCCGGCGCGTCCGCGCGCGGCAGCATCAGCCGCGCCAGCAGCCACGACGCCGTCCAGCACACCGCCACGGCGGCGATGTCGTGCGAGGCGAAGTGCGCCCCGCGCAGCTGCTGGCTCAGCCCGAACAGCAGGCCCGCGCAGAGCGCGGCGATCAGCCCGATCCGGCCCCAGCGCGGCTGCACCGCGCCCAGGCCGAAGAACAGCGCCACCCAGCCGTAGGCGGCGCTGGCGTGGCCGGCCGGGAAACACTGGCCCGGGCCATAGCCGGCCGGGCGCGACTGGAACAGCTCCACGTACACATGCTTGCCGCCGTAGCGGGCCAGGTCCCAGGGGCAGTCCACGTCGGTCCAGGACTTCATCCACGACACCAGCAGCGGGCCGGCCACCGAGGCGATCAGCAGGTAGTCCAGCGGCCGCCACCAGGCGCGGGTCGAGGGCTCGCGCGAGAGCACGATGCGCAGCGCCGCCAGCGTCAGCCAGATCACCACGTCGGTGCGCTTGCCCCACTGGTGGACCAGGGTCTCGGTCGCCCAGGCGTGCTGCAGGGCCCAGTGCCCGCCTTCCCACGTATAGACATGGTCGGCCAGCCACAGATCGCCGCCGGCGCCCTGCAGCAGGGCGACGGCCACGGCCGCCGCACACAGCGGGCCCCACAGCAGCAGATCGGGATGGAAGCGGGCGGCCAACGACGCGCGCGGGCGGAAAACGGCAGGCATCTGCATGGAGAGCGCGCGAGACGAGGGAAGCGGTGGCGATGCTGTGCCGGGCGATGTCGGAGACATGTCGGAACCTGGCGCTCCCGTCATAGGCGTTCAGCCGGTGGAGCATATGGGACAATCGGCCGGCGCGCCCACACGGCTTTCCGACGTGCGGCCGTGCACCATGCGCGCCCGCGCCGCCCGCCTTCCTGCCGGCGGCCCCTGCAAGGACCCTCGCCATGCGTCTGCTGGTGATCGAAGACAATCGCAACCTGGTGGCCAATCTGTTCGACTATTTCGAGCCGCGCGGCCATGCGCTGGACGCCGCGCCCGACGGCGTCACCGGCCTGCACCTGGCCACCACCCAGGCCTTCGACGCCGTCCTGCTGGACTGGATGCTGCCGCGCATGGACGGGCGCGAGGTGCTGCGCCGGCTGCGCGAGGAGCACGCCAGCACCGTGCCGGTGATCATGCTGACCGCGCGCGACGAGCTGCCCGACAAGGTCGACGGCTTCCGCGCCGGCGCCGACGACTACCTGACCAAGCCCTTCGCCATGCAGGAGCTGGAGGTGCGCCTGGAGGCGCTGCTGGCCCGCGCCGAGGGCCGCAACCGGCGCCGCGTGCTGCAGGTGGCCGACCTGACCCTGGACCTGGCCACGCTGGAGGTGCAGCGCGCCGGCCGGCCGCTGCACCTGTACCCGGCCTGCCGCAAGCTGCTGGAGGTGCTGATGCAGGCCAGCCCGGGCGCGGTGGCGCGCCAGCGCCTGGAGCAGGCGCTGTGGGGCGACGAGCCGCCGGACGGGGACATGCTGCGCTCGCATATCTACGAACTGCGCCGCAGCGTGGACGGGCCGTTCGAGACCAAGCTGATCCACACCCTGCCGCGCGTGGGCTACCGCCTGCACGCCCAGCCCATGGCGCGCGATGGCGCGTAGGCCTTCACTGCGGGCGCGCCTGCTGCGCTGGGCGCTGGTCTACCTGGTGGTGGTCACCGCCGCGGTGGTCATCGGCGGGGAGGTCGTCAACGAGCACGCCGAGCGCCAGGTCTGGCGCTCGCTGATGCGCTCGGACCTGCAGCATTTCGTCGAACGCCGGCGGGCCGATCCGGGCTACAACTGGATCGACGACCCGGCCGAGCACATGTACTTCCTGCAGCACGACGCCAACCTGCCCAAGAAGCTGGCCCGGCTCAAACCCGGACTGCACGACGACTTCTTCATCAACCACGTCAAGCATGTGGTGCTGGTGGAGGACACCGAGTTCGGGCGGCTGGCACTGGCCCTGGACCTGACCCGGTTCGAAGGCGTCGAGGGCTGGGTGACCTTCTCCACCGTGGTGACCGCGGCAGTGGCCATCATCATCTTCGGCCTGCTGATGGCGCTGGGGCTGGGCCGGGCGGTGCAGCCGCTGAGCGCGCTGGCGCGGCAGATCGCCGGGCTGCGTCCGGACGCGACCCAGGCGCGCATCGACGTGCCGCCCGACGCCAGCGAGGAGCTGCGCGTGATCGGCGAGGCGTTCAACGGCTACCTGGAGCGCAACGCGCGCTTCGTCGAGCGCGAGCGCGCCTTCATCGACAGCGCCAGCCACGAGCTGCGCACTCCGGTGGCGGTGATCGCCGGCGCCAACGACCTAGCCCTGGAACACCCCGAGCTGCCGCCGGCCGTGCGTGCGCCGCTGCTGCGCGTGCGCCGCACCGCGCGCAAGGTCGAGCAGCTGATCTCGCTGCTGCTGGTGCTCGCCAAGGATCCCTCGCGGCTGACCCGCAACGCCGACCTGGTCGCGCTGCAGGACCTGATCCCCGAGGTCGTGGCCGACCACCAGCACCTGACCGAGGGCCGCGACCTGGAGCTGGTGATCGCGCCCATGGCCGAATGCGTGATCCACGCGCCGCTGGCCATCGTCCAGGCCGCCATCGGCAACCTGCTGCGCAACGCGGTGGAGAACAGCGACCGCGGCCGCATCGAAGTGGGCCTGGAGCCCGGCGCGACCGTGGTGATCCGCGATCCCGGCCACGGCATGTCGCCGGAGGAGATCAGCGCGGTCTACAGCCGCATGGCCCGCGGCGGCGGCCGCGACGGCGGCGGCATCGGCCTGGACCTGATCGCGCGCCTGTGCGAGCACCTGGGCTGGCAGCTGCGCATCGACTCCGATCCCGGCCGCGGCACCGTCGCCCGCCTGCGCTTCTGCGCGGCGGAATGAATCTGCAGCGCCTGTGGCGCTGCGGTGGCCAGTCAGTCCGCTTGGTGGGAGCCGCCATGGCGGCGATGAGGCCTTCCCGGTAAAGCCCCATCGCCGGCATGGCGGCTCCCACCACAAGCGCCGCGGTGCTGACGCGCAACGGCCTGCAACGCCGCCGCTCCCCAGATCCTCCCAATCCGTCATTCCCGCGAAAGCGGGAATCCATGGACGTTCGAGCGGGAGAACCAGGGCGTTGAAGCGCAGGAGCAAAGTCCCTGGATTCCCGCTTTCGCGGGAATGACGGTAGGGGCGGTGCTGGCGGCTGGCGGTGACGGTGACGGCCGGCGCTTTTGTGGGAGCCGCCACGGCGGCGACGGGGCTTTCCCGACGCCGCTCAGTACACTGGCCGCCGGGCGCGCCGTCCGCGCGCCACACATCCTTAAGGAACACGATGATCTCAGGCTGGGTCCTGTTGGGGATTTCCGTCGCCTACGCCGCGGTGCTGTTCGGCGTGGCGTGGCTGGGGGACCGCTATCGGCTGTATCCCAACCTGCGCTGGCTGCGCCCGGTGATCTATTCGGCGGCGCTGGCGGTGTACTGCTCGTCGTGGACCTTCTACGGCGCGGTGGGCACGGCGGTGCGCCACGGCCTGAGCTATCTGCCGATCTACCTGGGCCCGCTGCTGCTGATGGTGTTCGCCTGGCGCATCATCGAGCGGCTGGCGCTGCTGGCGCGCAGCCACAACATCGTCTCCATCGCCGACTTCATCTCCTCGCGCTACGGTCGCTCGCGCCGGCTGGCCGCGCTGGTGACGCTGATCGCGCTGTTCGGCGTCATCCCCTACCTGGCCCTGCAGTACAAGGCCGTGGCGATGAGCCTGGGCGTGCTGACCGGGCACAACCCGGAGACCACCGGCTTCTTCCACGATCCGGCGCTGTACGTGGCGCTGCTGATGGCGCTGTTCGCCGCGCTGTTCGGCACCCGCCAGGTCGATGCCACCGAACACCACCACGGCATGATGGCCGCCCTGGCGCTGGAGTCGGTGGTCAAGCTGGTGGCGCTGGTGGCCGTGGGCCTGGTGTCCTGGCACTGGCTGAGCGTGCGCGACCATCCGCTGGGCGAGGCGGCGCGCACGCTGTTCGAGAGCCAGCCGCCGGCCGGCTTCCTCACCCAGACCCTGCTGGGCTTCCTGGCCATCCTGTGCCTGCCGCGCCAGTTCCAGGTGGCGGTGGTCGAATGCGGCGACGTGGGCGATGTGCGCCGCGCGCGCTGGATGTTCGGCGCCTACCTGGTGATCATCTCGCTGATGGTGGTGCCCATCGCCACCGCCGGGGTGGAGCTGTTCGGCGGGCACGGCGCCCAGGCCGGCGACACCTTCGTGCTGGCCCTGCCGCTGGCCATCGGCCAGGACAAGCTGGCCATGGCCGCCTACATCGGCGGCTTCTCGGCGGCCACCGGCATGGTGATCGTGGCCAGCATCGCGCTGGCGACCATGATCAGCAACGACCTGGTCATGCCGATCCTGCTGCGCCGCGGCTGGGGCGATCGCCACGACGCGGCCGACGTGGCCACGCGCGTGCTGTGGGTGCGCCGGGTCACCATCCTGGTGCTGGCGCTGTGCGCCTATGCCTATCACCGCGGCAGCAACGGCGACAGCACGCTGGCCAGCTACGGCCTGATCGCCTTCGCGGCGGTGGCGCAGTTCGCCCCGGCGCTGATCGGCGGGCTGTACTGGCGCGGGGCCAGCAAGCGCGGCGTGGAGCTGGGCATGGCGGCGGGCTTCGCGGTATGGGGCTACACGCTGCTTCTGCCGACGCTGTCGGCCTCGGGCTGGCTCGGGCCGGAGTGGCTGGAGACCGGGCCGTTCGGCATCGCCTGGCTCAAGCCGCAGCAGCTGTTCAACCTGAGCGGCTGGGATCCTCTTACCCACGGCACGTTCTGGTCGCTGCTGCTCAACACCGCCACGATGATGCTGGTCTCGGCGCGCTGGCGGCCCTCGCTGGACGAGCGCCTGCGCATCGTGCCGTTCCTGGACCCGTACGCGCAGCGGCGCGCGCTGATCGCCAGCGAGTGGCCGGGCAACGTGCGCGTGGCCGACCTGATGTCGCTGGCCCAGCGCGTGGTGGGCGAACGCCACGCCTCGCGCGCCTTCGCCGAGCAGGCGCGCGAGCTGGGCCGCGAGCTCAAGCTCGACGCCAACGCCGACCGCGCCTGGGTGCAGTTCACCGAACGCCTGCTGGCCTCGGCCATCGGCGCGGCCTCGGCGCGGCTGGTGCTGACCAGCGTGCTGCGCGGCTCGGGCATGGAGCTGGGCGAGGTGGTGGCGGTGCTGGACGAGGCCGGCCAGGAGCTGCGCTTCAACCGCGAGATCCTCTCCTCCACGCTGGAGAACATCAGCTCGGGCGTGAGCGTGGTCGATCCGGAGATGCGCCTGGTGGCCTGGAACCGCCGCTACCAGACCATGTTCGGCTATCCCGAGGGCATGCTCTACGTCGGCCGCCCGGTCGCCGACCTGATCCGCTACAACGCCGAGCGCGGCGAGCTGGGCGAGGGCGATGTCGAGGAACAGATCGCCAAGCGCATCGGCTACATGCGCGCCGGCAGCCCGCACGTGTTCGAGCGCACGCGCAGCGACGGCCAGGTGATCGAGATGCGCGGCCAGCCGCTGCCCGGCGGCGGCTATGTCACCAGCTACAACGACGTCACCGAGTTCAAGCGCGTCGAGCTGGCCCTGCTGGAAGCCAACGAGAACCTGGAACAGCGCGTGGCCCAGCGCAGCGAGGAGGCCGAGTCGGCGCAGCAGTCCAAGTCGCGCTTCCTGGCGGCCATCAGCCACGACGTGCTGCAGCCGCTCAACGCGGCGCGGCTGTTCACCTCGGCCCTGCGCGAGAGCGGCGGCGACGCGGCCGAGCAGGTGCGCCTGGCCGAGCGCGTGGACGCCTCGCTGCGCGCGGCCGAGGAGCTGCTCGACGGCCTGCTGGACGTCTCGCGCATGGACCACAACCGCCTGCGCGCCGAGCTGACCGACTTCGACGCGGCCGAGGTCATGCGCGAGCTGGCCGCGCAGTACGCGCCGGTGGCCGCCGGCCGCGGCCTGCAGCTGCGCGTGCACGTGCGCGACCGCGCCCCGGTGCGCAGCGATCGCCGCCTGCTGCGCCGGGTGCTGCAGAACTTCATCGCCAACGCGCTGCGCTACACCCGCTCGGGCCGGATCGTGCTGGGCATGCGCGGCCGCGGCGCGCAGCTGGAGCTGCAGGTGTGGGACACCGGCCCAGGTATTCCGCCGCAGCACATGCGCCAGATCTTCGACGAGTTCCAGCGCTACCAGCAGCCCTTCGACTGGGGCGAGCAGGGCCTGGGGCTGGGCCTGTCGATCTGCCAGCGCATCTCGCGCGTGCTGGACGCGCCGCTGGACGCGCGCAGCAACGTCGGCAAGGGCAGCATGTTCTCGATCACCGTGCCGCGTGCGGCCAGCATCAGCGCCCGCCCGGCCGTGCCGCGGCGGATGCCGGCCAGCGACTCGCTGACCGGGCTCAAGGTGCTGTGCGTGGACAACGATCAGGAGATCCTGGATGGCATGCGCGTGCTGCTGGGCCGCTGGGGCGTGAACGTGGTCACCGCCGCCACCGTCGATGCGGCGCTGGAGCGCGTGGTGGCCGAGGCGCCGGCGGTGATGCTGGTGGACTACCACCTGCACGACCGCCTGGAAGGCCTGGACACCCTGGATGCGCTGCGCGCCGCCAGCCCGGGCCCGATCGCCGGCGCGCTGCTGACCGCCGATGGCCGCGACGAGCTCAAGGCCGAGGCGCGCGAGCGCGGCTATCGTCTGCTGACCAAGCCGGTCAAGCCGGCCTCGCTGCGCGCCTTCCTGGCTGCGCACGGCGCCGCGGCGCGCTGAATCGCGCCTGCTTTGGTCGGCGCCGACTGACAGCGCCGACATGCGCGGCCGGGCTAGGCTCGCGGTCCCGTTCGTTTCGGATCCCGCATGCGCGCCGCGCCCGACCCGTCCACCACCGCGCTGGGCGACCAGCTGCAACAGGCCATCGACCAGCTGCCGCCGGACCAGTTCAGCCTGGACGCGCTGCTCGACCAGTTCGGGCCGCAGGGGTTGTTGCTGCTGACGGCGTTGCTGACCCTGGTGTTCCTGATCCCGGTGTCGATTCCCGGGGTGAGCACGGTGTTCGGCGCCGGCATCCTGCTGGTCGGCGTGTGCCGCCTGCTGCGCCGCCCGCTGTGGCTGCCGGCGCGGCTGCGCGAACGCCAGCTGCCCTCGGACCGGCTGCGCAGCGCGCTGGGCCGCGGCATGGTCTGGGTCGGGCGGCTGCAGAAGATCAGCCGCCCGCACCGGCTGCCTGCCCTGGTCGATTCGCGCCCGGCCGAGACGGTCAACGACGCCGGCCTGGTGCTGGGCGCGCTGCTGCTGATGGCGCCGTTCGGCTTCGTGCCCTTCTCCAACACCTTGCCGGCGCTGGCGATCCTGCTGCTGGCCATCGGCCTGATGCAGCGCGACGGCGTCGCGGCGCTGCTGGGCCATCTGATGAATCTGGCCAGCATCGTCTACTTCGGCGTGCTGATCGGGGGCGGCGGGCTGGCGCTGCGTGAGGCGTTGCAGCGGCTGGCGGGCTAGCCGGGCCTAGTGGTCGACCTGGCCGCGGTACTTCTTCTCTCCGGCCTCCACCGCCAGCTGCGCGACCTGACCGTCGGCGGTCTTGCTGAGCAGGTTCTCCCTGGGAGGGAGCGGGCAGGTCGCATACGCGGTGTAGGCGCAGGGCGGGTTGTAGGCGCGATTGAAGTCGATGAGCACCGTGCCGTCGGCCGCCACCGGCCCGGTGCGCAAGAAGCGCGCGTTCGGATACGTCGTCTTGCCGCTGGTGCCGTCGCGGAAGATGAAGTTCAGGCTCTTGCTCGGGTCGCCGAGGGCCTGCAGGCGCCAGGTCTTGCCGCTCTTCTCGAACTCCACATAGCCCGGATTCGGCGTGTCGGTGACGTTGCCGATGATGTTGGCGATCGGCAGCGTGGTGCCCGGCGGATTGGGATGGAACCTGGCCTTGATCGCCCAGGCCGGGTTGGCCGGATAGAAATCCACCCCCGCGAAGTTCAGCCGTGTCGGCGCGTCGGCATGACGCACGCGCAGCGCCAGCCGGTCGGCGCGCTTGATCAGGCTGATCTTGCCCTTTCCGCCGTCGTACACCAGCTGGGTGCCGCCATCGTGGCCCTCGGGCGCGAGCGCGATCTCATGGTCCAGCGGCTTGCCGTCCACGGTGATCGCGGCCGCCTTGGCCGGGGTGAAGTAGACGGTCTGTCCGCGCTCCTCGATCACGCCCAGCGTGGCCGGCGCGATCGCCAGCTTGATGCGGTTGCCGTCCGCGCCGCCCACCGACTGTTTGCCCGGCTCGATCCAGTGCAGCCCGATCACGCTGGGCCAGCCGTCGGGCTTGCGCAGCCCGGTGGCATAGTCCTGCTCGAATTTGGCCTGCGCCTGGGCGAAGGCGCTTGCGTTGGGCTGGCCGGACGCGGCGCCCGGCTTGGGAAGGTCAGCCGCCCAGGCGCCGGTGCCGGACAGCAGCGCGATGAGCAGGCCGGCGGCGAGTCGCCTGGGCGCGGGATGCGAAGTCTTCACGAGGGTGCTCCGTTGAGGGAAGAGGCGGGCGCTCACCAGGTGGCGCCCACGTTGAGGTAGAGATAGCGGCCGTAGTCTTCGTACAGGGCGGCCAGATAGTTGCCGCCGGCGTCCAGCGGCGGATCCTTGTCGAACAGGTTGCGCGCGCCGACCTCGACGTAGCTGCCCGCCAGCGCGCCCTGGCTGAAGCCCTTCTTCAGCGACAGCGTCCACAGCTGGGTGGCATCGACCTTGTGCGGCGCGGTGCTGGCCACGAAGCTGTAGGCCGTGCTGGTGACGCTGCCGATGTAGTTGTGGCGCAGGCGCACCGTCCAGTCGTCCCGATGCCAGATCAGCGCCGCGCTGCCTCGCCACTCCGGCTTGGCGCCCTCCAGGCCGACCTGGTTGTAGGCGGCCAGCGTGGCGGGGTCGACGATGTTCACCAGCACGCCGCTGGCGATCGCGCCGGCGATGGCCTTGACCTGCGGCAGCGGCTCCTGCGAGTAGCGCTTGAGCTGGCTGACGTTGACGGTGAACGTCCAGTCGCCCCAGGCCGTGCCGCGCTTGCGCCAGCTCAGGTCGTAGTCGATGCCGCGGGCGGTGAGCGGGTTGCCGTTGGCGTAGTAGGTCTTGACGTACTGCAGCGCGCCGACCGGGGCGATGCCGGAGCCGGCGAACTGGGCCGCGTCCTCGGCGGTGGGGTCGAGCCGGACGACGTTGGGACTGCCGCCCTGACCGCTGGCGCGCAGGTAGGCGTCGTAGAGCAGTTCGTTGGTCCCGCCGAGCGCGCTGATCGGGTTGTCGATCCGGATCTGCCAGGCGTTCACGCCCAAGCTCAGCCGGCCGGCCGCGTCGGGCAGGAACGCCGGCTCGAACACGAACCCGTACGAGTACTGCTTGCTGGTCTCCGGCTTGATGCTGCCCTTGTCGAACACCGTGCCGGTGTCGATGTTCGTGGACAGCGGCGCCAGCAGCACCGCGCCGCTCGTGGCGCTGGTGCAGGCGCTGTAGCTGGCGTAGGCGCCGCGCTTGACCAGCGCATCGCAGCGGATCAGGTCGGTGGTACTGCCGCCGCGCCAGATGGTCCCGGAGTTGGCCAGCTCCAGCGCGGGCGCGTGGAAGCCGCCGCTCACCGAGCCGCGCAGCAGCAGGCCGTCCACCACGTTCCAGGCCAGCGCCAGCTTCGGCTTGGCCACCGAGCCGGCGTCGTTGTAGTCCTCGTAACGGCCGGCGACCTGCAGATCGATGGCCTTGACCAGCGGAATGCCCAGCTCGGGCGAGACCAGCGGCACGGCGAGCTCGGCGAAGACGGACTTCACCGTGCGGCTGGCGCTGATGTCGTCGGAATAGCTGGTCAGGAACACGTTGCTCGAGTTGACGTTACCCGTATACCAGTCGAGGTACTGGACGGTGCCGTCGACGTTCGCGTCGCGGTCGTCCTTGGCGGTCTCGCGGCGAAGCTCCACACCCGCGGCCACGCCGATCTCGCCCGCGTACCAGCGCAGCGCATCGGGCCGATCGACCTTGAAGTCCCACGAGGCCAGCGTGGTGGTGCCGATGCGCGTGGTCCAGCCCAGGATGCCGGCCAGGTCGGAGGGCGTGGCGTCGCCCCAGCTCGGATGCGACGGGTCGCCGCCATTGAAGGGGTTGTAGGCGTCGGCGGTGGTCTTGTTCAACGCCGCGACGAACTGATTGAACAGGCCGTTCTGCTGGCTGTCGACCACGCGGGCACGCGCGTAAAGGACGGCGCTCTCCCAGTTCCAGCCGCCCTCGGTGCTGCCGCGCACGCCGGTCAGCACCCGCACTTCCGAGTTGTCGTCCTTCAGGCGCTGCACGGGCTCGTCGACCAGCTGGTAGTTGGTCAGGCGGATCGCGCTGGCGCCGGCCGCGGCGGCGGCGGCGCGCAGGGACGCGGGAACCCAGTACGCGTTGGTGTCGACGTACACGTAGTTGGGCACCGTGGAGCTCAGCACCGAGTTCGGGCCGCCGGAGAAGCGCGATTCGGACTTCGCGCGGTAGTAGCCCAGTTCGCCGAAAAGCTGGGTCGTCTGGCTCAGATCGAAGTGCGCGCTCGCGTAGACGTTGGCCTTGTCGACCGAGGGCTCCTGGGTGATGCCTGGCGCGGCCGAGGTGTCGTAGCGCAGCGAGGTCGGAACCGAACTGGCGCGGCGCAGGGTGCCGGTGGTGTCGACGTAGTACGGCTGGCCCAGCGTCGCGACCGAGCCGTCGGCGTTCTTCCTGACCAGCGTGAACTGACCCCAGGGCGTGTAGGTGCTCAGTCCACCGGCGGTGCCGTTGGGATCGGGCAACGCGCGGCCGTCCTCGGCGATGCTGCGCCGGGCCGTCGCGGTATAGGCCTGGTCGCTGTTGAGCAGCTTGCTCTGGTGCGAGGCGCCGTAGAGCAGGCTGACGTTGCCGCGCCCCTCGGCGAAGTCGCTGCCCCAGTAGCCGTCGAGCGACCGGGTCGAACGGCTGGTGCCCTCGGCGTGGCCATAGCCCAGTTCGACCCCGCCGCCGTTGAGGTTGCTGGGCAGGACCAGGTTGACCACGCCGGCCACCGCATCGGAGCCGTACACGGCCGCGGCGCCATCGAGCAGCACGTCCAGGCGGTCGAGGCCGAAGGTGGGGATCGCGTTGGCGTTGTAGGAAGGCGTGTTGCCGCTGAGCGGGTACTGGACCGTGCGGCGACCATCGACCAGCAGCAGCGTGTACTGCGAGCCGATGTTGCGCAGGTTGATCGAGGCCACGTCGCCGCGCGCATAGTTCTGGTTGCGGCCGGCATTGACGGTCTTCTGGGTGAAGGCCACATCGCCGAACTGCGGCAGGTTGCGGAACAGCTCATCGCCCTTGGTCGCGCCGGTCGAGTCGATCTGCTCCTTGCTCACGCTGACCACCGGCAGCGCCGCCTGCGCGCCACCGCCGGCGATCTGCGAGCCCACCACGGACACCTTGTCCAGCGTCTTGCTGTCGCCGTGCTGCGGCACGTCGGTCGTTTGCGCCGTCGCGTCCTGCGGCTTGATGTCGCGCTCGGTGGTGTCCTGCGCATGCAGCGTGCCGCTGCAAAGCAGTGCGCACAGCGCCAGCGACAACCGGGATCGAGCGCGCGTCTCCAGCACGAGCGGGTTTGGAGAATGACGATGCGGCTGCACGCGGCGCCCTGTGTCGGTGAAGGGGAGCAGCAGCCTGAACAGCGTTCATCGGTTTGCGAAATGCGGATTTATTCGCTGCTTATGCCGGCGCAAGGAGCGGTTGCCGATGAAAGGGTGAGGCGTTTCCACATGGCCGATGGGCATGAGGGGACGCGGGCGTTGTCAGTGAAGATGCACGCTCTTTGTTCATCCGAAGCGTCAGCCCATGCCCACTGTTTCGTCCAAGCTCCTTATCGGCGCCGCCCTGGCGCTGTCATCGTTGCTGTCCGTATCGCCGGCCCGCTCGGCGGAGAGCGACCAGCCCCTGCGCGATTATCTGAAGGACAAGGCGCAGGCCATTTCGGCCCTGCGGCAGCAGGACGCCGCACCCACGCGCCTGCATGCGCATGTGATCGCCGAAGGCCGCTCGGGCGTGCGCCGGTTGCGCGTTGGCGACAAGGAACAGTTCCAGTGGCTGAGCGACAGCCCGCGCCAGGGCGCGGGCTTCAACCTGGCCCCCGGCTCGTGGGAATCGCTGGTGGCGATGCTGTCCAGCGCGGTGGCCGACGAATACATCGTCCAGGCCGCCGTGCGTGGCGTGCCGCTGGATGCGTTGGACATCGTGTTCACCAGTATCCCCGAGCGCAAGAGCGCCAACCTCAGCTATCCCAACAATCTGTCCTACGTGGCCTACATCCAGTCGCCTGCATCGGATGCGGAGCTTCAGGCGTTGAAGGCCGCCGTCCACGCCAACTCCTCGGTCATCGACCTGGTGACGCAGCCGCACCAGGTCAGTCCGCTGACGATCCACTACCAGCAGACCCCGGCCCAGCGCGCGCCCAATACGCAGCCAGGCCTGCGCGAGTTCATCCTCGAAGACCAGGTGCCGGTGACCAAGGGCACGCTGACGTCCAGCAAGCCGCGCGGCGAGGCGCAGGCGCCGCGCACCCTGATCGCGCACACGCGGGTGGAGCCGCATACCGGCCTGCGGCAGACCTGGCTCGGCGACGACGGCTACTTCAGCGCGCTCCACGACAGTGCGCCCGGCCTGCTGGGTCGCGGCCTGGCGCCGACCGTGGAAGAGAATCTGCTGGGCGTGGTGACCACCTGCCCGACGCACATCTTCGAGATCCAGGCGGCCGCCCGCGGCGTGCTGTTGGACAAGCTCGAACTCACCGCCGATGCCGAGCTCAGTCCGCGCTTCGGCAGGAACGCAAAGTCACCGGCGCGCTATGGCTACATCACCTATCAGGTCGACATCGCTTCGCCGAATTCGCGGGCGGACATCGATGCGTTGGCCAAGGCGGTGGAGGACACCTGCCCGCTGTACAACCTGGTCAAGGATTCGCAGAAGCTGGAAGGCAGGATCGTCCACGGGCCCTATGTGGCCGATGCCAAGGGATAAGACCGGGGCTAACAGACCGTCGTTCCCGCGCAGGCGGGAACCCAGGGGCTTTGGCTTTGCAGCGCGAGACACGCTGGGTTCTCGCCTTCGCGGGAACGACGGTTGGGGGGAACGGGGTCCCCTCGTCCCCGGCAACGCTGCGTGGACGTTCTCGCGGGTTGCAAGCTGTGCACTAACACGCTGGCGCTGAAACGCGGTTGATAGCAGGCTTGAGCGCGCTCGACGGGCTTAAAAGCAAAGCTTTCGCACGGCTTCGCCGCGCGAGCTACTTTTGTCTTGTCAAAAGTAGCCAAAACCGCTTCTCGCCGGGACGCGAGCCGCCGCTGCGCGGCGGTCCCCTGCGCTTCTCGGAAGTCAGGGCATTTATCCCCTTTTAGGGACGTCGCCCAAACTCGCTTCGCTCAAACAGGGCGACTCTTCGGCCCTGACTTCCTGCGATGCTCGGCTCGCTTTACGGCTCAGACAGGTAAAGCAAAAGCAAAAGCTCTTGAGCAACCGCAACCGCAACCGCAAAGGCGAACGCTAAGCGGCTCAGGCTGTTGCCGGTTCCGGGGCGCCCTCGCGCAGCAGGGCGTAGACCGGGTCGGTGTCGGGGCGCACGCCGTGCCAGATCTCGAAGCTTTCGGCGGCCTGTTCGACCAGCATGCCCAGGCCATCGACGATGGTGCGCAGGCCGGCGGCGCGGGCCCAGGCCAGGAAGGGGATGGCCACCTCGCCATAGTTGAGGTCCACCGCGCCGGTCATGTCGTTGCACAGGGCGAAGGGCAGCGACAGCGGGGCGCCGGCGTCGCGGCCGGCCGAGGTGGCGTTGATGACCAGTTCAAAGTCGCCGATGCCGGCCAGGTCTTCCCAGTAGCGGGTATGGGCGCGGCCGGGTTCGCCCAGCGCGTCGGCCAGGGCGTCGGCGCGCTCGGGGCTGCGGTTGACGATGACCAGCTCGCGCACGCCGGCCTCCAGCAGCGCCGGGGCCACGCCGCGCGCGGCGCCGCCGGCGCCCAGCAGCAGGGCGCGTCGGCCGCGCAGGTCCAGGCTGTGGCGGCCGGTGAGGTCGCGCACCAGGCCGGCGCCGTCGGTGTTGTCGCCGTACCACTGGCCCTCTTCCAGGCGCAGGGTGTTGACCGCGCCGGCGGCGCGCGCGCGCGCGCTCAGGCGCGTGCAGGCGGCGAAGGCGGCCTGCTTGTGCGGCACGGTGACGTTGGCGCCGCGGCCGCCACGGGCGGCGAAGGCGTCCAGGGCGGCGGGCAGCGCGCCCGGCTCGACGTCCAGGCCGACGTATTCCATCGCGATGCCGGTCTGGCGGGCGAAGGCGGCGTGGATCTGCGGGGAGGGCGACTTGGCCACGGACCGGCCAAACAGCGCGTAACGACTCATGCGGACACTCGGATGGGACGATGAGCGCCTAGTGTCCCATGCCGGGCTTCAGCGCGGCATGGCGCCGGCCGCTGCCCGGGGCCGTGCGCAGGAAGCCGACCGCCAGCAGGCTCAGGCCGACCACCGCGATCACGCCCAGGCCCATGTGGATCAGGCCGATCACCACGCCGGCCTGCTGCAGGCTGCCGCCGCCGGCCAGGGTGCGCTGCAGCAGCAGGGTCTGGCCCACGCTCACGCCCAGCGCGCCCACCTGACCGAGCAGCATCAGCGCCGCGCCCCAGCGCACCAGGGTGCGGCCGGGCACGCGCGGGGCGATCAGCGCCACCAGCAGCGCGAAGGCGGTGGCGCAGACCAGGGGCAGGCCGAGCAGCGCCTGCAGGGCCATGCCGGCGCTCATCGCGTCAGCCGCGCTGGCGCAGCAAGCGTGCCGCGTCCAGGGCGAAGTAGGTCAGCACGCCATCGGCGCCGGCGCGCTTGAAACCGACCAGCGATTCCATCATCACCGCCTCGCCATCCAGCCAGCCATTGGCCGCGGCGGCCTTGAGCATCGCGTACTCGCCGCTGACCTGATAGACGAAGGTCGGGCGGCGGAAGGTGTCCTTGACCCGGCGCAGCACGTCCAGATACGGCATGCCCGGCTTGACCATGACCATGTCCGCGCCTTCCTCCAGGTCCAGCGCGATCTCGTGCAGCGCCTCGTCCAGGTTGGCCGGGTCCATCTGATAGGTGAACTTGTTGCCCTTGCCCAGGTTGCCGGCGCTGCCGACCGCGTTGCGGAACGGGCCGTAGAACGCGCTGGCGTACTTGGCCGAGTAGGCCATGATCTTGGTGTGGATGAAGCCTTCGGCTTCCAGCGCGCCGCGGATGGCGCCGATGCGCCCGTCCATCATGTCGCTGGGCGAGAGGATGTCCACGCCGGCAGCCGCGTGCGAGAGCGACTGCTTGATCAGCGCCTCGATGGTCGCCTCGTTGAGGATGTAGCCGGTCTCGTCGATCAGCCCGTCCTGGCCGTGCGTGGTGTACGGGTCCAGCGCCTGGTCGGTCATCACGCCCAGTTCGGGGAAACGGCTTTTGAGCGCGCGGATCGCGCGCTGGATGATGCCTTGCTCGTCCCAGGCCACGCGGCCGTCGTCGGTCTTGGCGGCCGGGTCGGGCACGCCGAACAGGTCCAGCACCGGCACGCCCAGCTCCAGCGCCTGCTCGCCCACGCGCAGCAGCTCGTCGATCGACAGGCGCTCCACGCCGGGCATCGACGGCACCGGGATGCGGCCCTCGCCCTCGTGGACGAACACCGGCAGGATCAGGTCGTTGGTGGTCAGGGTGTGCTCGCGCATCAGGCGGCGCGAGAAATCGTCGCGGCGCATGCGGCGCGGACGATGGGCGGGGTAGGCCATACGGGAAGAACTCCAGCGTCAACCCGACAAGGATACGCCCCCGCGCCGCGCGGACCGGCGCGGCGTTGGCGCGATCAGGTCAGGACGAAGCGTTGCGGCTGCAGCGGCGCCGGCAGCGCGGTCTCGCCCAGCGCCGCGCGCAGCTCGATCTCCACGCTGCGAGTCAGCGCGTCCAGCGGCAGGTCGTTGTCGGCGCGGCCGAAGGGGTCTTCCAGCTGGTCGCCCAGCGCGTCCAGGCCGAACGTCGCATAGGCCATCAGCATCGACAGCAGCGGCGTGGCCCAGCCTAGGGCCTGCCCTCCACTCCCGAGTAGGCCGCGTTGGCGCTGCAAGGCCGTCAGGTTTGCGTCGCGTGGCGCAGGCTTGACTGGCCGTCAGGCCAAGCCGCGCGGCGCGAAGATGGCGGCCTTGCAGCGCCAACCCGAAGGGCCGCCCTTGCGCGCACCCGGGACAGCGTCATTGCTCGGTCGTGGACGGACGTCCACTCCCTCCCGCTTCCTTGCCCCGGGCACGCGCAAGGGCGGCGCGGCCTACTCGGGAGTGGAGGGCAGGCCCTATTGCCGGCCAGGCCGAACGGCAGCAGCGTGCAGAACAGCAGCGCGGTGCGATGCAGCAGCAGCGTGTAGGCGAACGGCAGCGGCGTGCCGTGGATGCGTTCGCACGCGGCCTGCACCTCGCCCAGGCCGGCGACGGGCGCGGCCAGGCTCGGATACAGCAGCGGATGGACCTGCTGGTCGTGCAGGGCCTGGCCCAGCCGGCGGCTCATCCAGCCCAGCACCGCGTCGGTCGGGTTGGGCGCGGCGGCGATGGTGGTGGCCGCCTCGTCCGGCAGCCAGGGTGCGGCCGCGGCCCCCGTCTGGCCGCCGCGCAGGCGGGCGTTGAGCGCATGGGTGAAGCCGATGGCCGCGCGCAGCAGCTCGGTGCGCAGCGGCGGCGCCTGCGCCAGCAGGGCATCGGTCTGCCGCGCCAGCGCGCGGGTGTGCACCAGCAGCGCGCCCCACTGCTTGCGGCCTTCCCACCAGCGCTCGTGGCAGGCGCTGTTGCGGAAGCCCAGGAACAGCGACAGCGCGATGCCGATCAGGGTGAAGGGCGCGACGGTGATCTGCGCGAACGCGTGCGGCTGACGCTGGGCGAACCACGACGCCAGGCACGCCACCGCGCCGACGAACAGCAGCCGCGGCGCCACCAGCGGCAGGATCGAGCCGCGCATCAGTACAGCAGCTGCCAGGTGGTGGGGCGTGGACGCAGGATCATGCGAAGGGGGGACAGGAAAACCGGACAGGCCATGATCGCCCCGATGCCTGCGCGGCGCCACGCGCCGCCTGGGACGTTGCGGTTCAGCGCGCGGCGTGGATCATGCCGGCCTGGAGGGCCGTCCTCGCCCATTGCCGGAGTTTCGACCATGTCCAAGCGCGCCCTGTTCCTCGCCCCGCTGCTGCTCAGCCTGGCCGCCTGCGCCGGCACCACCAAGGTGATGCTGTCCTCGCCACGCCCGCCGGTGGACCCGGCCACCGTGCGCATCTACACCGCCGTGCCGCCCGGCGCGGTGCAGATCGCCCAGCTCGAGGCGCAGAGCGCGGTCGGCTTCGGCACCCAGGGCCAGACCGACGCGGCCATGCGCCGGCTCAAGAACGAGGCCGCCAAGCTCGGCGCCAATGGCGTGGTGCTGATCGGCGCTGGCGCCGGCGGGCGCTCGCCGGTGGGCCTGTCGGTCGGCGGCGGCAGCTATGGCGGCCATGTCGGCGGCGGGATCGGCATCGGCATCCCGACCCAGCAGAAGCAGGCCAACGGCGTGGCGATCTATGTCCCGCCGGGCGCCGAGCGCGCGGCCGAGACGGCGCCCGCCACGCCCTGACCCCAGGCCCTAGCGCGGCAGGTGCGCCAGCACGTTGAGCAGGTGTCCGGCCGGATCGCGCACGAAGAAGCGCCGCACGCCCCAGGGCTCGTCGGTCAGCGGATACTCGACCGGCGCGCCCAGCGCCTGCACCCGCGCATA
The DNA here is from genome assembly GCF_031453535.1 of Pseudoxanthomonas sp. SORGH_AS_0997. NCBI lineage: Bacteria > Pseudomonadati > Pseudomonadota > Gammaproteobacteria > Lysobacterales > Lysobacteraceae > Pseudoxanthomonas > Pseudoxanthomonas sp. SORGH_AS_0997. The sequence goes on along the minus strand of NZ_JAVIZI010000001.1, from coordinate 3,181,157 downwards.
GGCGCCGGCCACATCGTCCACCTCGATCGACAGCTGCGGCACCGGCGTGCCGCTGCCGCCCTCGCTGGCCAGCGAGACCTGGGGCGTCATGCTCGCCGCGTCGCTGGCCAGGGTCACGATCCAGCCGTGGTCCATCGCCAGCTCCAGATCGAACACCGCCCGATAGAACGCCGCCAGTCCGGCCGGATTGGGCGTGGCCAGATTGGCGACCACGCGGTGCACGACCAGCGGCTTCATGGCGCGGCCTTGCCCGCGTAACGCGGCACGAACTGCGTGCGCACCGCCTCGGCCAGCTGGTCGGGCGGCAGCAGTCCCTGGTCGAGCAGGAAGTCGTTGAACGCCTGCCGGTCGAACGCCGGCCCCAGCGCCAGTTCGGTCTGCATGCGCAGCTCCAGGATCCGGCTGTAGCCGTAGAAGTAGCTGCCGGCCTGGCCGGGCGCGTTGAAGGTGTAGCGGTCCAGCTCCTGGCGCGCCATCGCCGGCGACAGCCCGACGTCGTGCTCCAGCACCAGGCGCGCGCGCTCGCGGTCGATCAGGCCCAGGTTGAGCATCGGGTCCAGCATTGCGCGCGCCGCGCGCAGCAGGCGGAACTGCAGCGCGATCATCTGCCCCTCGGCCGGCTCGTAGGGCACCATCTCGGCCTCGGCGTACAGCGCCCAGCCCTCGACGTTGACCGAGTTGAACGCGAACAGCGTGCGCGCCAGCGACAGCCCGCGTTCGACCATCGCGGCGAACTGCAGGTCGTGGCCCGGACGGCCCTCGTGCGCGCTCAGTGTCCAGGCCGCGGCGGCGAAGTTGAAATCGTCGTAGCGGCTGCCGGCGTCCTGGCCATCGGCCGACGGGTTGCCGATGGGCAGCACGAACTGGCCCTGCTGGCCGGTGTTGCCCACCAGCGGCGGCGGCAGGTAATGCGGCGCGGGCGAGGCGGCGCTCTCGGCGGCCGAGCCCAGCCGCATCTGCAGCGGCCGCCTGGGCACGGTGACGATGCGCTCGCGCTTCATGATCGGATCGATCCGGTCGATCACATCGCGGTAGTGCGCCTCCAGTTGGTCGTTGGCGATGGTGCCGCGCTTGAGCGCCTTGATCACCGCGCGGTAGTCGGTGTCGCGCAGCCCCTGCGCCTTGGCCACCTGCGGCGCCAACTGCTGCATGGCCGCGCGGGTCTCCATGAACTCCACCTGCGCGCGCTGCATCAGCTGCTGCGGATCGATGTCGATGCCGACCTGCCTGAGCTGGAAGGCGTACAGCTGCGGCGGCAGGCGCGTGTCGGTGCGCGCCTTGGGCAGCACGGTGCTGCGGGTCCAGTCGGCGTAGTCCTTGAGCTCGGCGGCCATCCGCGCCAGCGCCGGCTCGGCGCCGGCGATCTTGTATTCGGTGAACAGCTCGCGGATGCCGTCGATGTAGGTGTCCACGTTGGACATCGCGCGCTCGACCTCGAGCCTGGTCGGCGGCAGCAGCGCCGGATTGGTCAGCTTCTCCTCGTAGCGCTGGCGCGCGAGCGTGGTGAACGGCGTGCTGCCCGGGGTCAGGCCCACGTAGGCCTTGAGCCGGTCCAGCGCCTTGGCCCGGCGCGCGGGCGGCACCTGGTCGGAGAGCAGGTTGTTGATGCCGTTGAACACCGACTGCGGTGCGTCGACCCACGGCAGCAGCAGGTCCTCGTTGAGCTGGCTGCCCTGGAGTTCCATGTCCACCGCGTGCAGCAGGATCTGCAGGTCCTGGCGCACGTTGGCATCGCGCTCGGTCTGCAGCGCGGCCTGGAGCTTGGCGCGCGCCGCGGTCATCGCGGCGCGATAGCGCGCCGGCTGGTTGGGCCCCAGATCGGCGACCCGCGCGTCGTAGGCCGACAGGCCTACCTGGCTCGCCATCTCCGGCATGAAGGTCGCCTGCGCCTCCAGCAGCGCCTCGGCGTAGGTGTTGCTGCGCGCGACCCAGGCCGGCGCGGCCGGCGAGGCGGCCTCGGCCGCCACGCCGGGCAGCGGCGCGCACAGCGCCAGGGCAAGGGCGAACACCAGCGGCTTGATCATGGACGACACCTGGCAGGCAAGGAGAGTGCGGCGACGCTACGCACTGCTGTGGGCGGAGGCAACCATAGGCCCCCTCCCTTGCGCGCAGCGCAGGGGAGCTCGAAATCGCGGCTAGCGATTGAGGGGGAGGGGTTGGGGGCTTTCCCGGGCAAGCCGCCGAAGCGAAGAGCAAGAGCACCCCACCCCCTCAGTCGCTAGCCGCGACTTCGAGCTCCCCTTCGCCTTCGGCGAAAGGGAGGGGGCGAAGCGCTTGGAGGCTTCGGCGTGCGTCGCGCGATGGGGAGCGCAGAGCGGTGGGCCGAGGCGGTCAGCCTGCGCTGCCAACGCCCAGCTTGCGCGCGAAGAAGTCTTCCATCATCCGGTAGCGGAACCGCGCGTCGTGTCCGAGCAGGCCGTGCCGGGCGCCGGGGAAGGCCATCAGTTCGAAGGCGGTGCCGCGCGCCTGCAGGGCGCTCATCAGGGCGGTGGCATTGGAGAACAGCACGTTGTCGTCGGCCATGCCGTGCAGCAGCAACAGCGCGCCCGGGGCGATGCCCGCCACATGGGTCAGCACGCTGGCCTGGGCGTAGCCGTCGGCGTTGTCGCGCGGATGGCCCATGTAGCGTTCGGTGTAATGGGTGTCGTACAGCGCCCAGTCGACCACCGGGGCGCCGGCCACGCCGCAGGCGAACCGCTGCGGCGCGCGCGCCAGCAGCATCAGCGTCAGGTAGCCGCCGTTGGACCAGCCGTACACGCCGATGCGCGCCGGGTCGACCCAGGGCTGCGCGTGCAGCCAGTCCACCGCCGCGCACTGGTCGTCCACCTCGACCGTGCCCTGCCGCCCGTACAGCGCACCGCCGAACGCGCGCCCGCGCCGCGGCGTGCCGCGGTTGTCCACGCTGAAGACCACGTAGCCGCGCTGGGCCAGGACCTGGTCCAGCCAGGCATCGCCGCGCGTAGGCCAGCTTTCGGTCACCGTCTGCGCGGCCGGGCCGCCGTAGACATGCACGATCACCGGATGGCGCCGCGCCGGGTCGAAGCCGGGCGGCAGCAGCAGGCTGGTATGCAGCGGCGTGACGCCGTCGGCGGCCAGGCAGGTGCCGAACCGCGGCGGGCGATGCGCGGCGCGATAGGGCGCATACGGATGGCGGGGATCGTCGAGGTCGTTGGCCAGCAGCGCGGCCAGCGGCGTGCCGTCGGCATGATGCAGGACCAGTTGCGGCGGCACCGACGGGCTGGACCAGTGATCGACGAACACGCTGGCATCGCGCGCGAAGCTCACCGCATGCATGCCCGCCTCCCGCGTCAGCGCCCGCGGCGCGCCGCCGTCGAAGGACACGGCGAACGCATGGGCCTGCGTCGGCGCCGCCTCGCCGCCGCGCACGCCGGCGCTGAAGTACACCTGTTCGCGCGCCGCATCGACGGCGAGCAGCGCATCGACCGGCCAAGCGCCCGCGGTCAGCGGCGTGCGCAGCCTGCCGTCCTCCTCGTGCAGCGACAGATGCAGGAAGCCGCTGCGTTCGGACGCCCATACGAAGCGCCCGTCGGCGAGGAAGTGCAGCGCATCGTGCAGCGGCACCCAGGTCGGCGAGGTCTCGGTGATCAGGGTGCGCTGCGCGTCGGTGCGCAGATCGTGCTCGATCAGGTCCAGGCGCTGCTGGTCGCGCGACTGGCGCTGGAAGGTCAGGCGCTGCGCATCGCGCCAGGTCACCCGCGCCAGATAGAAGTCCGCCTCGTCGCCCAGGTCGATCCAGCGCGGCGCCGCGCCTGCGCGGGGCGCGATCACGCCCAGCCTCACCCGAACATTGGGCTCGCCGGCGGCCGGATAGCGCTGCTCGACCACCACCGTGTGGGCGGCGTGGATCTCGCTGCGCTGCTTGAGCGGCACCGGCGATTCGTCGATGCGCGCGAACGCCAGGGCGCTGTCGTCCGGGGCCCACCAGTAGCCGGTGTGGCGCCCCATCTCCTCGTCGGCGACGAACTCGGCCACGCCGTTGCCGATGACCGCATCGCCGTCGTGGGTCAGCCGGTGCTGCGCGCCGTCGGCCAGGTCCACCACCCACAGGTCGCGTCCGCGGATGAAGCCGACGAAGCCGTCGCGCGGCGAGAAGCGCGCATCGGTGGCGAAGCCCTCCTCGGCGTGCGTCAGCGTCCGTACCGCCTGCGCGGGCGCGGCGCGCAGGTCGTAGAGGTAGAGCGCGCCGCCCAGCGGGAACAGCAGCCGCGCGCCGTCCTGCGAGAACTGGTAGTCGACGATGCCGCTGTAGGCGGCGATGCGCTGGCGCTCGCGGCGCGCGGCTTCCTCGGCGCTGAGCCGTTCCCCGCCTGGCGGCAGCACGTGGTCGGCATCGACCAGCAGCCGGTGTTCGCCGGCCGCGACCTCGTAACACCACAGGTCCAGCCGGTGCCGCGCGCCGTCGCGGCCGCGCAGATAGGCCACGCGCGCGCCGTCGGGCGACAGGGTGGGCTTGAGCAGGCTCGGGCCGCTCAGCGGCGCATCGCCGGTGATGGCGTCGAGGGTGAGTGGCTGCGGGGAGGGGGCAGTAGCGCGGTTCATGTGGACATGATCGTCGATGCCACATGCGCTTGCTTGGCGGCTCCCCCCTGTAGAGCGGAGCTTGCTCCGCTGGGGCTTTCCCATGATCCGGCAGAAAAGCAGCGGAGTCCCCAAAAGGGGATTGCCACAAGCTCCGCTCTACAAGAAGGCCGCGGCTTGAACTGACAGACCGTTCTCCCACCGAGCAAGCGGCTTCCGCCGCGCGGAAGGCTTACCGCGGGCCGAACATGTGCCGGCGCTGTTCCTCGGTCAGCGGTTCGCCCAGGGCGGGATTGACCTGCGGGCCCAGGGCGTAGGCGCGTGCGGTCGCCGGGCGCTGGCTGATGGCGTCGAACCAGCGCGCCACGTTGGGGAAGTCCACCAGGTCCATCTTCTGCTTGGCATGCGGCACGATCCACGGATAGGCCGCCATGTCGGCGATGGAATAGTCCCCGGCGATGAAGTCGCGCCCGTCCAGGCGCTTGTCCAGCACGCCGTACAGGCGCCGGGTCTCGTTGGTGTAGCGGTCCATCGCGTAGGGGATCTTCTCCGGCGCGTACTGGTTGAAGTGGTGGTTCTGGCCGAGCATCGGCCCCAGCCCGCCTACCTGCCAGAACAGCCACTCCAGCACGTCGATGCGCGCGCGGGGCTCGGTCGGCAGGAAGGCGCCGGTCTTCTCGGCCAGGTACAGCAGGATCGCGCCGGACTCGAACACGCTCTGCGCCGCGCCGCCGTCGGCCGGGGCGTGGTCGACGATGGCCGGCATCTTGTTGTTGGGCGAGATGGCCAGGAACGCGGCGGCGAACTGGTCGCCCTTGCCGATGTCCACCGGCTTGATCGTGTAGTCCAGCCCGGCCTCCTCCAGGAACAGGGTGATCTTGTGCCCGTTGGGCGTGGGCCAGTAGTACAGGTCGATCATCGCGCCGGTTCCTTACAGTGCTGAAAGAAGCCGAGTCTACGGCGCGGCTTCGCTTGGCAGTGTCATGGGCGGCTGGCTACGCTGCCGCGCCCACGAGACGAATCGTTCCGCCATGTCGCCCCAGCCGCCCGCCCGCCTCAACCCCATCGCCGGCCTGATCTTCGCCTCGCGCTGGCTGCAGCTGCCGCTGTACCTGGGGCTGATCCTGGCCCAGTGCGTCTACGTGTTCCTGTTCGGCAAGGAGCTGTGGCACCTGATCCACGAGGCGCCCAGCCTGGGCGAGCAGCAGATCATGCTGATCGTGCTGGGGCTGATCGACGTGGTGATGATCTCCAACCTGCTGGTGATGGTGATCGTGGGCGGCTACGAGACCTTCGTCTCGCGCCTGGGGCTGGAAGGCCATCCCGACCAGCCCGAGTGGCTCAGCCACGTCAACGCCAGCGTGCTCAAGGTCAAGCTGGCGATGGCGATCATCGGCATCTCCTCGATCCATCTGCTCAAGACCTTCATCGCCGCCGGAGCGCTGGGCGGGTTGCCGTTCTGCTCGCCCGAGCTGCTGGCCAGCGCCACCGCGGCCAGCGCGATCGGCACCACCGGCTGCTCCACGCTCACCCCGCAGGGCGTGCTGTGGCAGACCATCATCCACTGCGTCTTCATCCTGTCGGCCATCGGCATCGCCTGGACCGACCGCCTGATGCAGGGCGCGCAATCCGCGCAACGCGCCGCGCACTGAGCGCCACGGCGCCAGTCGCGCCGGTGACCAACGTTGTCATCGCTCCCTAACGGAACGTAAACGATTCCAGCCCCGCGTGGCGGGCCTTTGCCGCCGGCGCCATCCGCGTCCGCTTCCGATGGCGGCGCATGCCCCTGCGGCGCGGTGCTGCGATGCGGCGTGACAGCGCTGTCACCCTCTGACAAAACGGCGCACCTGCCGTGTACGAGACCTGAATTCAAGGGCTCGGACGGCATTCGTCATATCCGCACCTGGGGAGGTTCGTATGAAGCAGATGGTTGCCATGCCGCGTCGGCGGTTGCTGGTGTCGGCGATGCTGGTCGCGTTGTCCGCGACGGCCGCCGCGCAGACCGCGCCGGAATCGAATCAAGCGCCGGCCAGTTCGGCCGCGCAGGCCACGCCTGGCAACGCCAGCGCGCAGTCCAGCACCGATGCCACCAACCTGGACGCCGTGCAGGTCAAGGGCATCCGCCAGAGCATGATGTCCTCGGCCAACCTCAAGCGCGATTCGCAGGGTGTGGTCGACGGCATCGTGGCCGAGGACATGGGCAAGTTCCCGGACACCAACCTGGCCGAGTCCCTGCAGCGCATCACCGGCGTGTCCATCGACCGCAGCAACGGCGAGGGCTCCAAGGTCACCGTGCGCGGCGTCGGCCCGGACTTCAACCTGGTGCTGCTCAACGGCCGCCAGATGCCGACCGCCACCGGCGGCCGCGCGTTCGAGTTCTCCGATCTGGCCTCCGAGGCGATCTCGGCGGTGGAGGTCTACAAGACCAGCCGCGCCAGCACCCCGGCCGGCGGCATCGGCGCCACGATCAACATCAAGACCTCCCGTCCGCTGGAGAACCCGGGCTTCCACGCCAGCGCCGGCGTCAAGGGCGTGGTGGACACCTCCGACGACGATCTGCCGGGCCATTACGAAGGCAAGACCGTCACGCCGGAAATCTCCGGCATCTTCAGCAACACCTGGGCCGACAACCGCTTCGGCATCTCGCTGAGCGCCAGCCGCCAGGACCGCGAGTCCGGGTCGGCCCTGGCCCAGGTCGCGCCGGGCAACGGCTGGCAGACCTACATCGATACCCCGCAGGCCAACGGCGTGGGCGGCCCCAACGGCGCGCTGGCCGCTTCGCCCAACGTCACCAACCGTCCCGGCCCGAACGATGTGTATTCGATGCCGCAGAGCCTGGGCTATTCGGTCAACTCGGTGCATCGCCAGCGCACCAACGGCCAGCTGGCCTTCCAGTTCGCCCCGACCGACAACCTGACCGCCACGCTCGACTACACCTACTCGGAAAACAAGATCCAGTCGGCGCGCAACGACATGTCGGTGTGGTTCAACTTCACGCCGGATCAGAGTTCCTGGACCGATGGCTCCGGCTCCTCGCCGCTGACCTATCACGAGACCTACGGCTGCACGCCGCGCGTCTATCCGGGCGGCGCGAGCGACCCGGGCTGCTCGGACCTGGCCATGGGCGCGTCCAAGACCGCCGTGGTGCACGAGAACAAGTCGCTGGGCTTCAACGTCGACTGGCGGGTGACCGACAGCTTCAGCCTGAACTTCGACTACCACGACTCCAGCGCCGAGTCGCGTCCGGACAGCCCGTACGGCACCAGCAACACCATGTCCACCGCCGGCTTCTTCCGCCAGGGCGCCGGCTTCGACATGAGCGGCGACTTCCCGATCCTGATGCTCAACCTGCCGCCCGGCATGAGCGAGATCGACCCGTCGATGATGCAGGCCACCGGCTCGGTGTTCCGCAACGACTACCAGAAGGCCAAGATCAAGCAGGGCCAGCTCTCCGGCCAGTTCCAGTTCGAGGACTACTCCAAGCTGAACTTCGGCGTGTCCAGCACCGAGTACAAGAACCGCTCGGCCTTCACCAACGTGCAGCTGGATACCTGGGGCGGCAACGTGCCCGCCGGCCCGGGCGCCTATGACGACTCGCTGTTCAAGCTGGCGCACATGGGCGACTACTTCGACGGCGGCGGCGCCAACAGCCCGGCCTTCTCCGATGCGTTCTTCCTGTTCGACTTCGAGGCCATGCGCCAGGCCGCGGCCAATGCCCGCACCAACGCCGGCCTGGGCGTGCCGGAGGACTATCTGGCCTCGACCGACTACTCCGGCGCCGCGGTGCCGGGCAGCTCGGCCAGCCGCACGGTGGGCGACAGCCGCGTGCAGGAGAAGTCGCACAGCGCCTACCTGGAGTGGAGCAACACCTTTGATCTGTCCATGCCGCTGAGCGTGGCCGTCGGCGTGCGCTACGAGGACACCAAGGTCACCGCCTCGGCGCTGCAGCCGGCGCCGGTGGCGGTCAACTGGGCCAGCGCCAACGAGTTCAACCTGGTCTACCAGGGCAACGAGTTCTACACCCTGGGCGGCGACTACAAGTACTGGCTGCCGAACCTGGACCTGGCCCTGGACCTGACCTCCGACATGAAGCTGCGCTTCAGCGCCGGCAAGACCATCGGCCGTCCGAACTGGGGCGACCTGAATGCCGCGCAGACGCTCGGCAGCCCGGCGCGCTACGACGGCGGCGGCGGCGGTTCGGGCAACCCGGCGCTCAAGCCGCTGGTGTCCAGGAATCTGGACCTGTCCTGGGAGTGGTACTACGCCGAGGGCAGCTATGTCTCGGTCGGCTACTTCTACAAGAAGATCGACAACTTCATCGCCCGCCAGACCCAGCGCGAGACCCCGATCTCGGACCTGTACACTCCGGCCGGTGGCGCGTACTGGAACGAGGCCGTGGCCGCCGGCTGCGCGCAGACCGACCGTCCCTGCATCCGCGACTACATCTTCGCCAACCACGACGGCGATCCGGGCGTGAACGCGGCCACGGGCAGCATCGTCGGCCAGCCGGGCGACCCGGTGCTGGCGTTCAACATCTCCAAGCCGGTCAACAACCGCTCGGACAAGCTCGATGGCTGGGAGTTCAACATCCAGCACGTGTTCGGCGAGACCGGCTTCGGTGTGGCGGCCAACTACACCAAGGTCGATTCGGGCCTGACCTACAACAACGGCGTGCTGGGCACCCAGTTCGCGCTGACCGGCCTGAGCGACACGGCCAACTTCGTGGTGTTCTACGACAAGGGCCCGTGGCAGGCGCGTGCGGCGTACAACTGGCGCGACGAGTTCCTCAGCGCCCTGGGCGATGGCAAGGGCGACAACCCGCTCTACGTCGAAGCCTATGGCCAGCTGGATCTCAGCTTCAGCTACGAGATCAACGACCACTTCAGCGTGTCGCTGGAAGGCATCAACGTGACCGACGAGTCCACCCGCGTGCACGGCCGCAACAAGCATCAGGTGTACTCGCTGGAGCAGTTCGGGCCGCGCTACATGTTCGGCGCGCGCTACAAGTTCTAAGCGCACGCTGAGCCGTCATTCCCGCGCAAGCGGGAATCCAGTGCCTTCGGCGCTCCGCGCCAAGTCGCTGGGTTCCCGCCTTCGCGGGAACGACGAGGTGAGGTGGGTAGAGGCGTTGCAGGAAATGCCGCGTGGCGGGCGGACGCGGCGCACGGGCCACTGGCAAACCAGTGGCCCGTCGCGTTTGATAGGCAGGCTGAAGGTTCGGGAAGCGCGATGGACGAGGCAATCCGGCATGTGGTGATCGTGGGCGGCGGCTCGGCCGGCTGGCTGACGGCCGGACTGATCGCCGCCGAGCATCGCGATCGCCACGGCCCCACGCTGCGGGTGAGCGTGCTCGAGTCGCCCGATGTGCCGGCGATCGGCGTCGGCGAGGGCACCTGGCCGACCATGCGCGACACGCTGCGCCGGATCGGCGTGGGCGAGGCGGACTTCGTGCGCGCCTGCGATGCGACCTTCAAGCAGGGCTCGCAGTTCGTCGGCTGGGTCGATGGCGGCGCGCACGATCGCTATACCCATCCCTTCACCCTGCCCAAGGGCTATGGCGAGACGCAGCTGGCCGCGGCCTGGGCGGCGCAGGGCGAGCTGCCCTTCGCGCATCTGGCCTGCTTCCAGCCGCATCTGTGCGATGCCGGGCGCGGGCCGAAGCAGTTCGCGACCCCGGAGTTCGCCGCGGTGGCCAACTACGCCTATCACCTGGACGCGACCCGGCTCGGCGCCTTCCTGCGCCAGCACTGCGTCGAGCGTCTCGGCGTGCAGCACATCGTCGGCCACATGGATGCGGTGGTCAGCCATGAGAACGGCGACATCGCCGCACTGAAGGTGCGCGACCAGCCCGCGCTGCAAGGCGACCTGTTCGTGGACTGCACGGGCCTGCGCGCGCTGCTGCTGGGCGCGCACTACGGCATCGCGCCGGTCGGCGTCGAAGACATCCTGTTCAACGATCGTGCGCTGGCCCTGCAGGTGCCCTATGCGGACCTCAATGCGCCGATCGCCTGCCAGACGCTGTCCACTGCCCAGCGCGCCGGCTGGATCTGGGACATCGGCCTGTCGGCGCGGCGCGGCGTCGGCCACGTCTACAGCAGCGCGTTCACCTCCGATGAGGAGGCCGAAGCGGATCTGCGGGCCTATATCCAAGCCAGCGGCGGCCCCGCCGCGGCGACGCTGCCGCCGGCGCGGCGGATCGATCTCCAGCCGGGCTATCGGCCCACGGCCTGGCACCGCAACTGCGTGGCCGTCGGCCTGGCCAGCGGCTTCGTCGAACCGCTGGAGGCCTCCTCGCTGGTGCTGGTGGAACTGGCCGCCGCGCGCCTGGCCGACGAGATGCCGGCCACGCGCGGGCAGATGGATCTGCTGGCCGCGCGCTTCAACGAGACCTTCGCCTATCGCTGGCAGCGGGTGATCGAGTTCCTCAAGCTGCACTACGTGCTCAGCCGCCGGCCCACGCCCTATTGGCAGGCGCATCGCGAGGACGCCAGCCTGCCGCCGCGCCTGCGTGAGCTGCTGCAGCTGTGGCGCCATCAGTCGCCCTCGCGCAGCGATTTTCCGCGCAGCGAGGAGATCTTTCCTTCGGCCAGCTGGCAGTACATCCTCTACGGCATGGGCGCGCGTCCGCATTCCCGTCCCGCGCGGCGCTCGGAAGACCTGCAGGCCGCGCAGGCCTGCTTCGCCGAAAGCGCGGCGCTGGTGCAGCGCATGCTGCCGGCGCTGCCCAGCCATCGCGCGCTGGTCGAGCACATCAAGGCCCATGGCCTGCCCCGTCTTTGATTCTCAGGAATGCCGATGCCGCGTCACGCCCTGCTCAACAACATCGACCATCGCGACCTGCGCGTCTCCACCCGCCACGGCGCGGGGGTGGACGATGCGGCGATGTCGGTGGTGACCTTCCCGGGCGAGTTCCGCGCGCTGCAGGCCTATTACCCGATCGTGTTCCAGAAGGACGCCCAGGGCGTGTTCCATCCGCTGGCGCTGCTGGGCCTGCAGCCGGGGCAGAACCTGTTCCTGCGCGGCGATCGCTGGGATGCCCACTACGTGCCGATGGCGGTCGAGCGTCAGCCGTTCGCGATCGGGCACGACGCGCAGGGCGAGCCGATGCTGCACGTGGACCTGGAACATCCGCGCATCGATCCGCAGGGCGAGCCACTGTTCCTCGAACACGGCGGCCACGCGCCGCTGCTGCAGCACATGGTCGCGCTGCTGCGCACCCTGCATGACGGGCTGGCCGGCAATGGCGCCTTCATCCAGGCGCTGTTGTCGCATGAGCTGCTGGAGTCGTTCGTGCTGGACGTGAAGCTGACGGGCGGGCAGGAGATCCATCTGCGCGGCTGCTACACCATCCACGAGGAGCGCCTGCGTGCGCTGGACGGCGAGGCGCTGCAGGCGCTGTCGCGTGCGGGTCACCTGGAGCCGATCTACATGGCCCTGGCCTCGATGACCCATCTGCGCGACCTGATCGGCCGCCTCGAGCAGGGCGCGTGATGCAGCCCGCCACGCCGCGCCCGATCGAGGAACGCCACGGCCTGCGCGCCGACACGCTCGGCCCCGAGCTGCTGGCCTCCGATCAGCCGCTGGTGCTGCGTGGCGTGGTGGCCGACTGGCCGATGGCCAGGGCCGGTGCGGCGTCGGCGCAGGAGGCGGTGGCCTATCTGCGCCGCTTCGCGCGCCCCGACCCGGTGGTCGCCACCGTGGCCGCGCCCGAGACCGGCGGCCGGTTCTTCTATACCGATGGGCAGCAGGGCTTCAATTTCCGCCAGGAGCGCGTGCCGCTGCCGGTGGTGCTGGACACCTTGCTGGGCTATCTGCACGCGCCCGCGCCGCCGGCGATCTATGTCGGCTCGACGACCATCGATACCTGGCTGCCGGGCTTCCGCGCCGAGAACGATCTGGACCTGGGCGCCCGGATGCCGCTGGCCAGCATCTGGATCGGCAACCGTACCCGCATCGCCGCGCACCAGGACATCCCCGACAACATCGCCTGCGTCGTGGCGGGCCGCCGCCGGGTCACGCTGTTCCCGCCCGAGCAGCTGGCCAATCTGTACATCGGCCCGCTGGACCGCACGCCGGCCGGGCAGGCGATCAGCCTGGTGGACTTCGCCGATCCCGACTTCGAAGCCCATCCGCGCTTCGCCGAGGCGCTGCGCCATGCGCAGGTCGCGGTGCTGGAGCCCGGCGACGCGGTGCTGATCCCCTCGCTGTGGTGGCACCACATGGAAGGCCTGGCGCCGTTCAACATCCTGGTGAACTACTGGTGGCGGCGCAGCCCGGCCTATATGGATTCGCCGATGAACGCGCTGATGCTGGCGCTGCTGAGCGTGCGCGATCTGCCCGCGCACGAGCGCGAACACTGGCGCGAGGTGTTCCGCCACTACGTGTTCGACGCCGATGCCGAGACGGTGGCGCATATCGCGCCCGAGGCGCGCGGCGCGCTGGCGCCGATGGACGACATCCGCGCGCGCGAGCTGCGCGCGCGCCTGCTGCAGCGGCTCAACCGCTGAGCGCCACGAGGGATCGAGCCGCATGACGGACAGTTCGCAGCCCCGCCCGGTCAAGCGCGTGGTCATCGCCGGCGGCGGCACCGCCGGCTGGATGGCCGCCGCGGCCCTCTCTCGCACCCTGGGCAAGGTGCTGGACATCACCCTGGTCGAGTCCGAGGAGATCGGCACGGTCGGCGTGGGCGAGGCCACCATCCCCACGCTGGTCACCTTCCACCGCCTGCTGGACATCGACGAGCAGGCGTTCATGGCCGCCACCGGCGCCACGATCAAGCTCGGCATCCAGTTCGAAGGCTGGCGCGAGCCCGGCCAGGACTACATCCATTCCTTCGGCACCACCGGCAAGGACCACTGGACCGCCGGCTTCCAGCATTTCTGGATGAAGGGCCGCCAGCGCGGGCTGGCGCGCGACTACGGCGACTACTGCCTGGAGCTGCGCGCCGCGCAGGAGCAGCGCTTCGCCCACCTGGCGCGCAACGGCATGAACTACGCCTTCCATCTCGATGCCGGCCTGTACGCCCGGTTCCTGCGCCGCTTCAGCGAGGGCTTCGGCGCCCGCCGCATCGAGGGCAGGATCGCCACCGTCCAGACCAGCGCGCAGGGCGACATCGCCGCACTGGTGATGGAGGACGGCACGCGCGTGGAGGGCGACCTGTTCATCGACTGCACCGGCTTCCGCGCGCTGCTGCTGGGGCAGACGCTGGGGGTCGCCCTCCAGGACTGGTCGCACTGGCTGTTCGCCGACAGCGCGCTGGCCGTGCAGACCGAATCGGTCGCCCCGCCGGTGCCGTACACGCGCTCGATGGCCGGCCCAGCCGGCTGGCAGTGGCGCATCCCGCTGCAGCACCGCGTCGGCAACGGCATCGTCTATTCCAGCCGCTTCATGGACCAGGAGGCCGCGCGCGCGGCGCTGCTGGACAACCTGGAAGGGCCGCCGCTGTTCGAACCGCGCCCGCTGCGCTTCACGCCCGGCCAGCGCCAGGTCACCTGGAAGCGCAACTGCGTGGCGCTGGGCCTGGCCAGCGGCTTCCTGGAGCCGCTGGAGTCGACCAACATCCATCTGGTCTCGCGCAACCTGACCCGGCTGCTGCAGTCCTTCCCGCATGTGATCCGCCAAGTGGACATCGACGAATACAACGCGCAGACCGAGGCCGAGATGGTCCACATCCGCGACTTCGTCATCCTGCATTACCACGTGACCCGGCGCCGCGACACGCCGTTCTGGCAGGCCTGCGCGCAGATGGACATCCCGGCCACGCTGCGGCACCGGATCGACCTGTTCGCCCAGACCGGCCGCGTGTTCCATGTGCCCAACGAGCTGTTCGCCGAGAACTCCTGGATCCAGGTGATGCTGGGCCAGGGCATCGCGCCGGCGCAGTACCACCCGGTCGCCGACCTGATGGACGACGCCGAGCTGGCGCGCTTCCTGGACGGCATCCACCAGCAGGTCGAACAGACCGTGGCCCGCCTGCCGACCCACGCCGACTACCTGCGCAGCTACTGCGCCCAGCCGCGCCCCGCGATGGCCTGAGCCGGCGATCTTCAACGCCTCCGCCAGCGCGACGGCGCGCTCAGAAGGCCCCAGCGGAGCGAGCTTCGCTCTACAGGTGGGAGCCGGCATGCCGGCGATGAGGCGTTCCCGGCAAAGCCCCTCGCCGCCATGGCGGCTCCCACCGGGGAAGTTCCGCCTTCTGGAAGCGGACGGCGCGCCCGCTGGTGTGGAAGCAACTGTCTCCTCAAATCTCGCAGCGGCCCGCCTGTAGAGCGGAGCTTGCTCCGCTGCTCTTCGTTCGGTTCACGGAGAAGGCCCCAGCGGAGCGAGCTCCGCTCTACAGGTGGGAGCCGGCATGCCGGCGATGAGGCTTTCCCGACAAAGCCCCTCGCCGCCATGGCGGCTCCACCGGGGAATTTCCGCCTTCTGGAAGCGGACGGTGCGCCCGCTGGTGTGGGAGCAACTGTCTCCTCAAATCTCGCAGCGGCCCGCCTGTAGAGCGGAGCTTGCTCCGCTGCTCTTCGTTCGGTTCACGGGGAAGGCCCCAGCGGAGCGAGCTCCGCTCTACAGGTGGGGCCGGCATGCCGGCGATGAGGCGTTCCCGGCAAAGCCCCTCGCCGCCATGGCGGCTCCCACGGGGGAATTTCCGCCCTCTGGAAAGCAGACGGTGCGCCCGCTGTTGTGAAAGCAACTGTCTCCTCAAATCTTCCGGCCGCCTGCCTGTAGAGCGGAGCTTGCTCCGCTGCTCTTCGTTCGGTTCGCGGAGAAGGCCCCAGCGGAGCGAGCTCCGCTCTACAGGGGGGAGCCGGCATGCCGGCGATGAGGCTTTCCCGGCAAAGGCCCTCGCCGCCTTGGCGGCTCCCACGGGGCGATTTCCGTTTTCTCAAGGCCTGAGGACGGCCCCGGTAGAATGGGCGGGCAATGGATGTCTCCCACCTGCTCGACGATCTCAATCCGGCCCAGCGCGAGGCCGTGTCCGCCCCTTCGGGGCATTACCTGGTGCTGGCCGGCGCCGGCTCTGGCAAGACGCGGGTGCTCACCCACCGCATTGCCTGGCTGAACGAGGTCCTGGGCGTGCCCACCCACGGCATCCTGGCGGTGACCTTCACCAACAAGGCCGCCGCCGAGATGCGCCATCGCACCGACGCGCAGCTGCGCAACGGCAGCCGCGGCATGTGGATCGGCACCTTCCACGGCCTGGCCCACCGCCTGCTGCGCCTGCACTTCAACGAAGCGCGGCTGCCCGAAGGCTTCCAGGTGCTGGACTCCGACGACCAGCAGCGTCTGGTCAAGCGCGTGGCCCAGGCGCTGGAGCTGGACGAGGGCAAGTACCCGCCGCGCCAGATCGCCTGGTGGATTAACCAGCAGAAGGACGAGGGCCGCCGCCCCCAGCACATCCAGCCCGAGGGCCGCGACGAATGGCTCAGCGCCATGGTCGCCGCCTACACCGAGTACCAGGCGCGCTGCGACCGCGCCGGGCTGGTGGATTTCGCCGAGCTGCTGCTGCGCGCGCACGAACTGCTGCGCGACACCCCGGCGCTGCTGGCGCATTACCGGCGCCGCTTCGGCCAGCTGCTGGTGGACGAGTTCCAGGACACCAACGCCATCCAGTACGGCTTCATCCGCCTGCTGGCCGGCGACAGCGGGCAGGTGTTCGTGGTCGGCGACGACGACCAGGCCATCTACGGCTGGCGCGGGGCCAAGGTGGAGAACGTGCAGCGCTTCCTCACCGACTTCCCCGGCGCCCAGACCATCCGCCTGGAGCAGAACTACCGCTCCACCGCCAACATCCTGGGCGCGGCCAACGCGGTGATCGCGCACAACCCCGACCGCATCGGCAAGCAGCTGTGGACCGATGCCGGCCAGGGCGATCCGATCGACCTCTACGCGGCCTACAACGAGGTCGACGAGGCGCGCTATGTGGTCGAGCGCGCGCGCCAGTGGGTGCGCGAGGGCGGCAGCTACGGCGAGGTGGCCGTGCTCTACCGCAGCAACGCCCAGTCGCGCGCGCTGGAAGAGGCCCTGCTGGCCGAACAGGTGCCGTATCGCGTCTACGGCGGCATGCGCTTCTTCGAGCGCGCCGAGGTCAAGGACGCGCTGGCCTACCTGCGCCTGGTCGCCAACCGCGCCGACGACGCCGCGTTCGAACGCGCGGTCAACACGCCGCCGCGCGGCATCGGCGAGCGCACCCTGGACGAGGTGCGGCGCGTGGCCCGCGGCGCTTCGCTGTCGCTGTGGGACGCCGCGCGCCAGGCCGCGCAGGGCGGCGACCTGGCCGGGCGCGCGCGCAACGCGCTGGCCGCGTTCGTGCAGCTGATCCAGGCGCTGGGCGAGGAAACCGCCGCGCTGGACCTGAAGGACAAGATCGACCACGTGCTGGCGCGCTCGGCGCTGCGCGAGCACTGGGCGCGCGAGAACAAGGGCGGGCTGGACGCCGAGTCGCGCACCGAGAACCTGGACGAACTGGTCTCGGTGGCCTCGCGCTTCGCCCGCGCCGAGGTCAACCCGCTGGAGCTGGACGACACGCCCGATGCGGCGCAGAGCATGGACGAGCTGGTGGCGTTCCTGTCCTACGCGGCACTGGAGGCGGGCGAAGGCCAGGCTCAGGCCGGCGAGGACGGGGTGCAGCTGATGACGCTGCATTCGGCCAAGGGGCTGGAGTTCCCGCTGGTGTTCCTGGTCGGGCTGGAGGACGGGCTGTTCCCCAGCGCGCGCTCGGTCGAGGAGCCGGGCAAGCTGGAGGAGGAGCGGCGCCTGGCCTACGTCGGCATCACCCGCGCGCGGCAGAAACTGGTGCTGGCCTACGCAGAGTCGCGCCGCATCCACGGCATGGACAACTACAACGTGCCCTCGCGCTTCCTGCGCGAGATTCCGCGCGAGCTGCTCAACGAGGTGCGGCCCAAGGTGCAGGTGTCGCGGCCGGCTTCGCTGGGGGCGATGCGGGGTGCGGGGGGGCATGCGGCGCTGGAGGTGCCGGCGCTCAAGCTGGGCGCCAATGTGTCGCATCCGAAATTCGGGGCCGGGGTGGTCATCGACTATGAGGGGGCGGGCGCGCATGCGCGGGTGCAAGTGCAGTTCGACGAGGGGGCCAAGTGGCTCGTGCTGGCTTACGCGAATCTGTCGCCGGCTTAAGGCGTTGGGCTTGCTTGGCGGTTTAGAGCCGCCAATGAATTCTCTATCGTCGTTCCCGCGCATGCGGGAATCCAGCGACTTTCGCGCGGCAAGGTCGAAGGCTCTGGGTTCTCTTCTTCGCGGGAACGGTAGGTTTGTCAGCGGCTCTTAGTGGGTTTCTGCTCTGATGCTGTTGGCGCGCGATAGTTCTTGAATCAAAGGCTTTCGCGCGGCTTCGCCGCCCGACCTACTTTTCTTTGCTTGTGCAAAGAAAAGTAGGCAAAAGAAACACACCCCGGGCGGCACGCCTGCGCTGCGCGCAGGTCCGCTGCGGGGCGAGGGATTTTCCAAGGGGACATCCTGTCCCCTCGGAAAACGCCGCACATCCATGTGCGGCGCCCTTCGGGTCTTGTCCTCACCCCTCCGCCGTGCCTTACGGGGGACCTGGAAGCCAAAGCCAAAGCCAAAGCCGGAGCCAAAGCCGGAGTTGGCGCCGCGGGTGGGGCGGGGCGGGTGTAGGCGGGGAAGGTGGGGTGAGGGAGGAGGCGGTAGCACGCGCTTCGCGCTGGCGGTTGGGGCTGGGGCTGGGCGGCGGTTTTGCGGGGCTTTGATCGCGATCAAGGCGGGGAGGGGGCGATCGCGCTTGAATGGGGCATCACTGCAGCGCGTGGAGGGTCCCATGTACCGACGCATTCTGATTGCCATCGATGGTTCCGAGCTTTCCCTGCGTGGCCTTGACCAAGGCCTGGGGCTCGCGGCGCGGCTGGGCGCCAAGGTCGACATCCTGACCGTGTCCGAGCCTTGGGCCGGCGGTATGGTCGATGCGCAGGGCTGGGTGGTGGGCTATGAATCCGGTCCCGAATACCGGGCCGAGCGGGAGCGGACCGCCAACGCCATCTTGCAGCCGGCGCTGGACCGGGCCGAGGCGATGGACGTGGAGGCCGAGCCGATCCATGTGCTGGACCGGTATGCCGCCGACGGCATCCTGGAGACCATGGCGGCACGCGGCAATGACCTGGTGGTGATGGCCTCGCACGGCCGCCGCGGCGTGACCCGCGTGCTGCTGGGCAGCCAGACCGCCGAGGTCCTGACCCGCAGCACCGTGCCGGTGCTGGTGGTGCGCTGATCGGTCGGGCGCACCGCGCCGCGGTTGCGCACGTCCATGGACTCCCGCGTTCGCGGGAGTGACGCGTCCGGATGGGCGCCGGTATCTGGGGAAAAGCCGTCATCCCTGCGAACGCGGGGATCCATGGACGTCCGCCCAGATCGCGTCAGCCGTCATCTACCGCGTCCACATCGGCACCACGACACGCCGCACGCGCGGATCCGGCGACCCTGACGCCACTCAGACCGTCGCGGCCTGCCCAGCGGGCTCGAACAGCGCAGCCTGCTCGACCCGCAGCCGATCGATCAAGCGCCCCTGCGGCAGCTCCACATCGGCATAGGTCAACACCTGGTCCTTGGCCACGTCGTGCCGGAGCACGCAGCCCTCGGCCACGCCCATCGGCAGCAGCGCGTCGCGCGCGGTGACGTCGGCGCGCTCGCACTGGCCATAGGTCAGGTAGCCGCCCAGCGCGTCGATCGTCTCGCCGGCGGCCAGGTCGCGCTTGGCGGTGGCGACCACCTCGACCAGCGGGCCACCCAGCGGCTGCAGCACCGCATCGCGCAGCAGCACCACGCGCGCCACCGACAGCGGCACCTCGAAATGGCACAGGTGGTACGGCGTGTAGAAGCTGTATAGCGGGCCCTCGCCCAGCTTGTAGAGGTTGAGGTAGTGCTGCTGCTTGGGATCGTCGTGACTGGCCAGCACGTACACGCCCGGGCTGGGCAGCGCGCCGACCACGTAGTCGACCGCGCCGCCGACGGCCTTGAGCGCGTCGATGTCGTATTTCCTGGTCAGCTCGTCCACGTGGCCACGGTGGTCGTAGCCGGTCATGCCGCGCTGTAGGATCGACATGCCGGTGCCGTTGGCGACGATGGCCTGCTCGAAGCTGATCTTGGTGCCGTCGGCGAAGCTGGTGACCATGTACGGGTCCTGGCCCCACTTGGCGGCGAAGCCGGCCTGCGTGGTCGGCGTGCGGTACGGGTCCTGCAGGCCCTTGATGTTGCCGCACATCAGCGGCGTCAGCCCGATGGACTTGACGAAGCGGAACAGGTTCATCTGCACGCCGGGCTGGTCGCCGTCGCAGGCGGTGAAGATCACGCCGGCCGCATCCGCCTTGCGCTTGAGCAGCGGGCCGACGGTGCCGTCCAGCTCGGCGTTCATCGTGACCATGTCGCGGCCGTGGGCGATGGCGGCCAGCGAGATGTGCGCGCCGTACTCCACCGCGCCGGTCGCATCGACCAGGCAGTCGAGCAGGTCGCATTCGTATAGCAGCGCCGGGTCGTGGGTGACCGCGGGCACGCCGCTGGTGATGGCGTCGGCCAGCGCGCGGCCGGTCTCGACCACGCGCGCCTGCACGCCGGCCAGGGCGAAGGCGGCCAGCGCCTTGTCCACGTTGCGGTTGCAGATCACCGACAGCACCATGCCCGGCACCGAATGCACGATCTGGTTGACGATGCCCTTGGCCATGAAGCCGGCGCCGTACAGCCCGACGCGGATGGGGGTGCCGGCGGCCTGTCGCGCCTGCAGCAGTCGATCGATGACCATGGGGGAAACTCCTTGAAGCGTGGCTCAGTAGCCGATCAGCCGATCGACACCGTGATAAGTAGGGTCGAAGTCCGGCCAGGCCGCATCCTTGTCCGAGACGATCCGGCCCGCCGCCGGCCACTGGATGTCGAAGGTCGGGTCGTTCCAGCGCAGCCCACGCTCGGCGCTGGGCTCGTAGAACGCGCTGGCCAGGTAAAAGGCCTCGGTGTCCGGTTCCAGCGTGACGAAGCCATGGGCGAAGCCGCGCGGCACGTAGTAGGCCAGCCGGTTCTCCGCCGTCAGTTCCACCCCGTGCCACTTCAGGTACGTGGGCGAATCCGGCCGCAGGTCGACGATGCAGTCCCACAGCGCGCCGCGCACGCAGCGCACGATCTTGACCTCGGCGGCCGGCGGCAGCTGGTAGTGCATGCCGCGCAGCGTGCCGGCCTCGGCGTTGTAGGAGTTGTTGACCTGCACGAAGCGGTCCACCAGCCCGGCCGCGGCCATTTCCTTCTCGCAGAACACCCGGGCGAACCAGCCGCGCGCGTCGCCGCGCTGCTCCGGCTCGATCACATAGGCGCCATGCAGCGGCGTGCTGTGGAACTTCATGCCGCCGCCCGCAGATCGGGCGCCAGCACCCCGCTGTCGACCAGCCCCTCCAGGATGCGCAGGCGGATGAAGCCGCTCTGGCGGAAGTTGCGGTCGGAGAAGGCGGTGCGCTGCAGCTCGTCGCGCAGCTCGGCGATGGTGCCTTCCAGCGTCTCGATCGGCTGGTGGTCCGGCGCCAGCCGCTCGAACAGCGAGAAGTCCACGCGATAAGAGCGGTTGTCCGCCGGCGCGTTGGTCGAGATGGAGACCTCGGCGGTGGGGATGGCCGCGCCCACGGCACGGGCCAGGTCGCGCACCTGCACGTTCCAGCGCTCCGAGCCGGCGTTGACGAACAGGTAGCGTCCGCCCTGCGCGGCCGGGCGCTGGATCGCCCATTCGATCGCGCGCGCCATGTCGCGCACGTGGATCAGCGGGCGCCACGGCGTGCCGTCGGAGAGCACGTCGACCTTGCCGCTGGCCACCGCGCCGGCGACGAAGTCGTTCAGCACCAGGTCCAGGCGCAGGCGCGGCGAGGCGCCGCAGGCGGTGGCGAAGCGCAGCGCGGTGACGGTCATGTCCGTGTCCAGCGCCGCCAGCCCGGTCTCGGTGTCGATCTTGGAGTGGGCGTAGGCGGTCAGCGGCGCCACGGCGCTGGATTCCGAGCGCGGCGTGCCGTCGGCGGCGGCGCCGTAGACGCTGCAGCTGGAGGCGAACACGAAGTGCTTCACGCCCGCCTCGGCCGCCGCGCGGGCCACCGACAGGCTGGCCTTGCAGTTGATCTGGTCGGTGACCTGCTCGAAGCGCTTGCCCATCGCATCGTTGGACACCGCGGCCAGGTGCACCACCGCGTCGAAGCCGGCCAGCTCCCGCGCGGTCAGGTCGCGCACGTCGCGGAACCACTGTTCGTCCAGCACCACCTCGGGCAGGCCGCGCTTGTCCGACAGGCAGTGGGCGAACCAGCCGCGGTCTACGCCGACCAGCCAGGCCTGCGGGAAGCGCTGGCGCAGGTGCCTGGCCAGGACCGGCCCGATGTAGCCCATGTTGCCGGTGATCAGGATGCGCATCGTTGCTTACTCCCAGACGCGCCAGGGCGCCTTGTTGTGGTTCCAGAGATCGTTGAGATAGTTCTTGTCGCGCAGGGTGTCCATCGGCTGCCAGAAGCCTTCGTGCTTGTACACGCTCAGCTGGCCCTGCTCGACCAGGCCTTCCAGCGGCGCGCTCTCCCACACCGTGTCGTCGCCCTCGATGAAGTCGGCGACCTTGGGCGAGAGCACGAAGAAGCCGCCGTTGATCAGGCCGTCGCCGTCGGCCGGCTTCTCGCGGAAGCCGGTGACCGCATCGCTCTCCACCCGCAGCGCGCCGAAGCGGCCGGGCGGCTGCACCGCGGTCACCGTCGCCAGCCGGCCCTCGCGCCGGTGCAGGGCGATGCCGGCGCCGATGTCCACGTCGGACACGCCGTCGCCGTAGGTCAGGCAGAAGGCCTCTTCGTCCTTCAGGTAAGGCATCACCCGCTTGAGGCGACCGCCGGTCATGGTGTCCGCGCCGGTGTCCACCAGGGTCACGCGCCAGGGCTCGGCGCGGCTGTCGTGCAGGGTGGTGGTGTTGCTGGCCAGGTCGCAGGTGATGTCCGAGCCCATCAGGTGGTAATTGATGAAGAAGTCCTTGATGACCTCGCCGCGGTAGCCCAGGCAGACGATGAAGTCGTTGATGCCGTGGTGGCTGTACATCTTCATGATGTGCCACAGCACCGGCCTGCCGCCGATCTCCACCATCGGCTTGGGCCGCACGGAGGTCTCCTCGGAGATGCGGGTGCCCAGGCCACCGGCCAGGATGACTGCCTTCATTGCTGCTCCTTCCGCGTCACGTCTTGGTCTCCTGCGAAAAAGTCATGGCTCGCGCGTCCTGGCCGCGCCGGCGAAAGCACGGCGCGACGGGCGGCCCTGACCGCAACGCGCAAGGGGGACTGCCCGATCAGACGGTGACGTCGCGGCGACGCACCAGCGGCGTGCCATGCGCGACATCGACCATGCCGGCCATGCGGGCCAGTCGCTCGATCCGTTGTTGAAGACGCGGACTGCGGGGAAGGCCGGCCACATCCAGCAGCTGGCCCCAGCGATGCGCCCAGTCGTGGCGGCGCAGGGCCTGGCTGACATTGGTCGCGCGCGCCTGTTCCAGGCGCGCGCTCTGGCTGCCCAGGTCGGCCAGGAACGCGCCCACGTCCGGCGTGCCGGGCGGCAGCTCGATCACCGCATCGGGCCAGTCGAAGTGGTCGTCGAACTCCGGGCAGTGCTGGCGCGAGCCCAGCACGATCGCCCCGCCGGCCGTGCCCTCGAAATAGCGCGTGGCCAGCGCGTTCTTGCGTACGCCCTTGAACACCCCGGTGGTGTCCACGGTGAAGTCGTAGGCGATGAAGTACTTGGCGCGCTTGATCATCGCCGCCGACTGGGCGCGGTGTTCGGCCCAGTCGGTGACCGCGCCGGCCTTGAGCACGTCGTGCACGTAGAAGAAGTTGCCGTCGTGCGCGGCCAGCGCGCTGAGCTTGGTGTGCAGCTCGGGCATGCGCCGGCCCATGGAGAGCACGTCGATGCTGCGCGGCGGCGCCTCGGGATAGGGACAGGACAGCAGCGTGTCGCAGGCGCTGGGCAGGAAGGAGATCGGCGTGGAGGTGTACTGGCGCAGCGCCGGGATGCTCTCGGCGTTGAGCACGAACACATGATCGAACGCGTCGAGCATGCGCAGCTCCTGCGCCTGGTGCGGGAAACGCTCGGGCCAGCCCTCGAGCAGGTAGCAGTACGCCTTGCCGCAGCGCTCGCGCCAGCCCTTGATCCGCGCCAGCGTGGTCAGCTCGGGCGGGAACTGGCATACGAACACGAACACGTCGTAGTCGCGGCCGACCTGCGTCTGGCCGGCGTTGGACAGGCCCGGCCGGCCCAGCCGGCGCCAGGCCTGCGACACCACCCGGTGGCGCAGCTCGTTCCACAGATAGCCCACGCTGGGATTGACCCCGCGCCCGGCCGTATGCGGCGCGGCGGACGGGATCAGCAGGTCGGCGTTCTCGACCTGGGCGATCACGTTGAGGAAGGCGTAGGCCTGGCCGTTGAACGGCTCGGGCCAGGCGTTGTAATTGCTCGACAGCAGGACCGATCGGTCGGCCATGGGCATTCCTTCGTCAAGTGTGGGGAAACCTGACGCATCGCCTCGCGCCTTCCTGCAGGCGTCCGCCCATGCGCAGCGGCGCAGGGCGGACCGGACCTTTGAGGAACGCGCGGCCACGATGGACCGGCACGGCACCGCATTCAGCCCACCGGTCGCGACCCGGCGCGCCTCCCGCGCGCGCCCTAGGTCGTGTCCCCCCCGATGCCGCTGCACTGGCATCTTTCGGTGGCTTACTGCGGTTAACGCAGTCGCGCGCGCGGACAGGACAGCGGGGCGCATCGTGCGTCCCGCGCTTCAAGAGCTGGCGGTTCGCCGCCCGCGGCGGCTCAGTAGATCTTGCGCTCGGCCGCCGGCGGCGGGCTGAACTGGTACAGCCAGGTCTCGCTCAAGGAGCCGGTGGCGTCCTTGAGGTACAGGCGCAGATCGATCTGGCTGCTGTCTTCCTTCTCCGGCACCACGTCGAACATCACCCGGTAGCCGTGCAGCTCGCGCAGCGGCCGGCACGACACCGTCTCCAGCGTACCGCCGCGGATCTCCAGCGCCGGGTCGACCTTGGCGTTGGCCGCTTCCAGCGCGGCCAGCTTGCCGCCGACGAAGTCCACGGCGAAGCGCTGCGACCACTTGCTGCGCTTCTGCCCCACCACGCCGCCCAGGCCGGTGCGGGTGGCCACGCAGTGCGCCTGCGGCGGCTGCGAGGGCGCGGCCGAGCCCCAGAACAGCTTGTAGCCGTAGAGCAGCTCCTGGCCGGCCTGCGGCTTCTCCTTGGGGTTCCAGAACGCCACGATGTTGTCGAAGGTCTCATCGACCGTGGGGATCTCCACCAGCTGCACCGAGCCGGCGCCCCAGCCGCCCTTGGGCTCGATCCACAGGCACGGGCGCTTCTCGTAGAACACGCCATCGTCCTGGTAGTGGTCGAAGTCGCGATCGCGCTGGAGCAGGCCGAAGCCCTTCGGGTCGTTGTCGGCGAAGGCGTTGAAGCGCAGCTGCGGCGGGTTGGTCAGCGGGCGCCAGATCCATTCGCCGCTGCCGGTGTGCAGGGCCAGGCCGTCGGTGTCGTGGATCTCCGGACGCCAGTCCCAGGCCATGCGGCGGTCGTTCTCGCCGGTCTGGTACATGCTGGTGCACGGCGCCAGGCCCAGGCGCTCGATGCTGGTGCGCGGGTAGAGCGCGCAGTCGATGTCCATCAGCAGCGGCTCGCCCGGGGTCAGCGCGAAGCGGTAGGCGCCGGCCACGCTGGGCGAATCCAGCAGGCCATAGACCACCAGCGTATTGGAGCCCTTGGCCGGTCGTTCCAGGTAATAGGCGACGAAGTCCGGGAACTCCTCCGGCTTGCCCATGCCCGTGTCGATGGCCAGGCCGCGCGCGGACTGGCCGTACTGGCCCTCCTTGCCGACCGCGCGGAAGTAGCTGGCGCCCAGGAAGGCGGCGAAGTCGCGGTTCGGATCGTCCTTGGTGTTGAGGCGAAAGCCCGCGAAGCCCAGCGTGTCCGGCAGCTTGACCTTGGCCAGGCCGCTGTCGCCGTAGTCGAACATGCCCGCGTTGTACTTGATCTCGCGCGCCTGGCCGTCGGCGACCTCGTGCATGGTCACCGGCCGCTTGAAGTACAGGCCCATGTGGAAGAACTGGGCCAGGAAGGCGTCGTCCTGGCCGGTCCACAGCGCATGGTCCTTGCGGTAGCGGATGGCCTGGTAGTGGTCCCAGCTGATCCCGTCCAGCGCCGCCGGCAGCGGGCCGCCATGCGGCTTGTACGGCGCGCTGGCCAGTGCCCGCGCCTGGCCCTTCAGGCTGGCGTAGTCGAAGGGCTGGGCCGGGCCGAACACCAGGTTGGACTTGCCGGGCGCGGCCAGCGCGGCCTGCGAGGCCAGCAGCGAGGGGGGCAGGCCCAGGGCGGCCAGGGTCCCGGCGGCGCGGGTGAGGAATTGACGTCGGATCATGCAGGCGGGGGCAGGGCCGGGAGAGAAGGAGTCGGGTAGATGCTAAGCGTTGTGGCGTTGGCGGTCTGCTGACAAAGCGGCCGTTGCCTGTCTGGCCTATTCATCTTCACGCGCTTTCACGGATTCTTTACATCTCAAACGGTCCACTTGTTGCGTGCTCCACAAGCACGCGTTTCGCGTGTCGGGTCGCAGTCCACAGCTGGGAGGGGGCGGCGCGCGACGGACGGGAAGCAAGCGGATGCTGTCGCATTAACTTTCGTAGAGTCCGGGTGAAGATCCGGGCTTCCCGTCACCCTCACCATAGACCCATGTCCGTGTCCTTTCGGTCGCAGTGGCTGGATTGGCGTCTGCCTCTGCTGACGCTGATCGTCCTGCTCATCGTCATCCTGCCGACCCTGCTGCTGCAGCAGCTGTTCACGTCCACGCTCAACGCGGCGGCGTGGGTCACGCACACCCATCAGGTCGAGGCGCAGGTCAATGCGCTGACGGTGGAGCTGCGCGAGGCCGAGGAGTGCAGCCTGCTGCTGGCCATGGGCGTGGACGCCAAGATTCCGCGCGAGCGCCTGAAGGCCTCCCCGGCCGTGCTCGAGCGCATGCTCGACCAGCTGCAGGCGCTGACCAAGGACAACCCCGACACCCAGGTGCGGGTGGGCCGCCTGCGCGAGATCGCGACCCGGCGCATCGCCCTGGCGACCGAGCTGCCGGACAGCGTCGGCCCGCGCCGCGCCCAGATCCTGCAGCTGCTGGCCAGCGACCTGCCCGCGCATCCGGTCCTGCAGGAAATCCTGCAGGACGAGCAGCGCATGAAGGCCCAGCGCGAGCGCGATTTCCAGGACCGGCGCGAGCAGGTGCGCTGGCTGGGCCTGGGGGCGATGGTGCTGCAGCTGCTGCTGCTGGTGCTGATCATCTGGCTGCTGGCCCGGCAGATGGGCCAGCGGCTGTCGGCCGAACAGGCCTCCTCGCGCGCCGACGCGCGCGCGGCCACCGTGCTGCAGACCGTGCGTGAGCCGATCGTGGTGCTGGACCGCGACCAGCGCGTGCTGCTGCACAACGCGGCCTTCGCCGAGCTCTACGCCATCGACGAGGACGACCTGGCCGAGCGCCATCCGCGCCTGGACGAGCTCAGCGACGCCTGGGACGACGATGTGGTGCGCCAACGCCTGGCCGACGTGCTGGCGCGCGGGCGCGAGCTGTGGGACTACGAGGTCCAGCAGCCCACCGCCGGCAGCGTGCAGCGGACCCTGCTGCTCAATGCACGGCGCATGGCGCTGCCCGACGGCGGCGACGACGCGGTGCTGATGACCTTGAGCGATGTGACCACGCAGAAGACAAGCCAGCAGCGCATCATCGACCTCAACCGCCAGCTGGAAGGCAAGATCGAGCAGGTCTCGGACGTCAACCGCGAGCTGGAGGCCTTCAGCTACTCGGTCTCGCACGACCTGCGCGCGCCGCTGCGCCACGTGTCCGGCTTCGCCGACAAGCTGGCCCGCCACCTGGGCGAGGACACCGACGAGCGCAGCCGCCACTACCTGCAGGTGATCGGCGACTCGGCGCGGCGCATGTCGGCGCTGATCGACGACCTGCTGGTGTATTCGCGCCTGGGCCGGGTCGTGCTGCGCCTGCAGGCGGTGGACATGCAGTCGCTGGTCGCCGAGACGCGCTCGATGCTCGATGCGCAGGTCAGCGCGGACAAGCACGCCCTGCCGCTGCGCGTGGACTGGGACATCGACCCGCTGCCGATCCTGGTGGGCGACGAGAACATGCTGCGCCAGGTCTGGCAGAACCTGCTGGGCAACGCGGTCAAGTACAGCGGCAAGCGCGAGGTCGCCCAGATCCACGTCGGCTACCGGCTGGAGGGCGATGGCGAGCATCACTTCTGGGTGCGCGATAATGGCGCCGGTTTCGACATGGCCTACGCCGGCAAGCTGTTCGGCGTGTTCCAGCGGCTGCACAAATCCAGCGAGTACGCCGGCACGGGCATCGGCCTGGCCAGCGTGCGCCGCGTGGTGACGCGCCATGGCGGCCGTGTCTGGGCCGAGGCCGAGCTCGACCAGGGCGCCACGTTCCACTTCATCATCCCCAGCTCGCCGGACGACGCGTTCGTCCCGCGCGGGCCCACCCCTGCCGAGTTCCTCTCATGAGTACCCCGATCCGCACCATCCTGCTGGCCGAAGACAGCATCGCCGACGCCGAGATGGCGATCGACGCGCTGCGCGAGGCCAACCTGGCCAACCCCATCGTGCACGTGGAGGACGGCGTGGAGGCGCTGGACTACCTGCTGCGCCGCGGCGCCTATGCCGAGCGCTCCGAAGGCCTGCCGGCGGTGCTGCTGCTGGACATCAAGATGCCGCGCATGGACGGGCTGGAGGTGCTGCGCGCGATCCGCGAAGACGAGGCGCTCAAGTCGCTGCCGGTGGTCATCCTGTCGTCCTCGCGCGAGGAAAGCGATCTGGTGCGCAGCTGGGACCTGGGCGCCAACGCCTACGTGGTCAAGCCGGTGGACATCGACCAGTTCTTCACCGCGGTCAAGACGCTGGGCACCTTCTGGGCCGTGTTCAACGAAGCCCCGGGACAGGCCTGAACGGCATGCCGCAGAGCGCCGCCCCGATCGGTCCCGTGCGCATCCTCCTGGTGGAGGATTCGCCGGAGGACGCTGAGCTGACGTCCATGCAGCTGGTGGACGCGGGGCTGGAAGCCGAGTTCGAGCGGGTCGATACCGAGGCCGAGCTCGCGCGCGCGCTGGCGACGTTCAGGCCGGACCTGGTGCTGTCGGACCTGAGCATGCCGGGCTTCTCCGGGCATCAGGCGCTGCAGCTGGTGCGCAGCCATCAGCCGCCGATTCCCTTCATCTTCGTCTCCGGCACCATGGGCGAGGAGACCGCGGTGCAGGCGCTGCGCGAGGGCGCGGCCGACTACATCCTCAAGGACAAGACCGCGCGCCTGCCGTCGGCGGCCGCGCGCGCGATCCGCGAGGCGCGTAGCGAGCACGAACGCGCGCGCGTGGAGAAGGAGCTGCTGCGCTCGCAGCGGCTGGATTCGATGGCGATGCTGGCCGCGGGCCTGAGCCACGACCTGCGCAACATCCTGCAGCCGCTGCTGATCGTGCCGGACCTGCTGGCCATCCACAGCGACAACCCCAAGATCCACAAGCTGGGCCAGGTGATCGCCGAGTCCGGCCGGCGCGGCCACGAGATGGCCGAGTCGATGCTGTCCTTCGTCCGCGGCGCGCGCAAGGCGCGCGAGGACGTGTCGGTGGGCGAGCTGTTCCAGGCCGTGCAGGTGCTGCTGCAGGGCACGCTGCCGGACAACGTGCGCCTGGACCTGCAGCCGCCGGCCACGCCGGTGCAGATCGACGCCAACTACGTCGAGCTGCAGCAGGTGCTGATCAACCTGTGCCTCAACGCGATCCAGGCCATGCCCACGGGCGGCACGCTGACCCTGTCGGCGCGGCCGGTCGAGGAAGGCGTCTGCATCCGCGTGGCCGATCAGGGCGTCGGCATGGACGCCAAGACGCGCAGCCAGCTGTTCACCCCGTTCTTCACCACCAAGTCAGAGGGCACGGGCCTGGGGCTGATGTCCTGCCTGCGCATCGTCGAGCAGTACCAGGGCCGCATCGAAGTGGACAGCACGCCGGGCGTCGGCACGACCTTCGCGGTGGTGCTGCCGGTCACCGGCGGCGCCGCGCCGCAGTCCAGCGTGCCGGCCCCGGGCCAGGGCCAGCGCATCCTGCTGGTCGACGGCGACAGCACGCGCCAGTCGCTGCTGCGCAACGCGCTGGAAAGCCAGGGCTATGCGCCGGCCACCGCGCCCGACGGCGCCTACGCGCTGCGCGCGGCCGTGGTCGACGGCATGCCCGAGTTGTTCATCATCGACAGCGACTTCGTGCTGCTGCCGGCCACCGCGCTGGTGCAGGCGCTGGTCCAGCGCGGCTATCTCGGCCCGGTGCTGCTGCTGCAGGATCCGGCGCGCCCGTTCGACCGCTCCGAACTGCCGGCGGGCCTGCGCGCGCAGTTCCTCGACAAGCCGCTGGAAATGGGCCGGCTCTTCCACGCCGTGGCCGAGGCGCTGCAGCCCGCCGAGGGCTGAGCCGGCCGGCGCATGGTGGACAAGCCGTTCGCGCCGTCCTGCGCGCGCAACCGCGACCCGATCCTGGCGGTGTTGCGCCCGCTGCTGGCCCGGACTCGCCGCGTGCTGGAGATCGGCAGCGGCACCGGCCAGCACGCGGTGCATTTCGCCCGCCGCGCTGCCGCAGCTGTGCTGGCAGACCAGCGAGCGCGCCGAACACCTGCCCGGCATCGGCGCGTGGCTGGACGAGGCCGCCCTGCCCAACACCCCGCCGCCGCTTGAGCTGGACGTGGCGCGCGGGCCGTGGCCGGCGCAGGCCTTCGATGCCGTGTTCACCGCCAATACGCTGCACATCATGGGCTGGCCGCAGGTGCAGGCCTGCTTCGCCGGGCTTGCCGGTGTGCTGGAGGAGGGCGGCGTCCTGGCGGTGTACGGGCCGTTCAACTACGGCGGTGCCTTCACCAGCGACAGCAATGCGCAGTTCGACCAGTGGCTGAAGGCGCGCGATCCGGTCAGCGGGATCCGCGATCTCGAGGCGGTCGATGCGCTGGCGCGCGGCATCGGCCTGCGGCTGGAGGCCGATCATGCGATGCCGGCGAACAATCGCTTGCTGGTGTGGCGGCGGGGGTAGGGTTTGCTCCCTCCCTTTGGCCGCAGGCCAAGGGGAGCTCGAAGTCGCGGCTGGCGACTGAGGGGGAGGGGGGCTCTTCGCGGGAAACTCAAAAGCAAAAGCACCCCCTCCCAGCCTCCCCCTTCGCTGCGCGAAAGGGGAGGGGCCTTGAAGCCAGAGCAACAGCAATAGCGCAGCGGATGCTTCAGGTCGTCATTCCCGCGAAGGCGGGAATCCAGCGCCTTTGCACTTGATGCGCCGCGTCGCCCGCAGACCTCCGTCTGCACCAAGCCGTGCGCAACGTCGCAGCCAAAGCCCCGGCAGCGGCCCGCTGCTTACAATCGACGCTGGCAATGGCAGCGCGGGAGTGGATGCATGCGACGCAACCTGGCGGGAATCCTGATGGCCTCGATGGCTACGATGGCCTCGATGGCGTGGGCGGCGCAGGCGCAGCAGCCGGCCGTCGATGCGGGAGCGCCCAGCGACGCCGATCGCGCCACCTACGCCAGCTGCATGGCGCGCACGCGAGCGGGCGCCACAGGGATCGCGCCTGCCGCGTTCGATCGCTTCATGGCCGGCGTGGTGCCGGACATGAGCGTGCTGCCGCTGCTGGACAGCCAGCCCGAGTTCTCCACGCCGATCTGGGACTACCTGGCGCCGCTGGTCGACGCCCAGCGCGTCGCCGATGGCCAGGCGATGCGCGCCCAGCACGCCGAGGTGCTGGCGCGCGTGGCGCAGGACAGCGGCGTGGATGCGGCCACGGTGGTGGCGGTCTGGGGCGTGGAGAGCGACTACGGCCGGGTGCAGGGCAAGCGGCCGCTGCTGGTGTCGCTGTCCACGCTGGCGTGCTTCGGCCGGCGGCAGGAGTTCTTCCGCGGCGAACTGCTGGCGACCCTGGCGCTGCTGCAGTCGGGCGATCTGACCCCCGACGGGCTGACCGGCTCGTGGGCCGGCGCGTTCGGGCAGACCCAGTTCATGCCCAGCACCTACCAGCGCATCGCGGTGGACGGCGATGGCGACGGGCGCCGCGATCTGGTCCACAGCGTGCCCGATGCGCTGGCGTCCACCGCCAACTATCTCAAGCGCGCCGGCTGGCAGACCGGCCAGCCCTGGGGCTTCGAGGTGCGCGTGCCGGCGGGCTGGGACGCGTCCCGCGCGGGGCGCAAGGCCAAGCGCCCGCTGCGCGAGTGGGTCGCCGCGGGCATCACCCGCGCCGACGGCGGCGCGATCGCGGCCGACGACACGCCGGCCGCGCTGCTGCTGCCGGCCGGCGTGGCCGGGCCGGCGTTCCTGGTGTTCCGCAACTTCGATGCGATCTACAGCTACAACGCCGCCGAGAGCTATGCGCTGGCCATCGCGCTGCTGTCCGACCGCCTGCGCGGCGGCGGCCCGCTGATCGCCTCCTGGCCCACCGACGATCCGCCGCTGGACCGCGCGCAGCGCAAGGAGCTGCAGCTGCTGCTGCTCGGGCGCGGCCATGACCTCGGCACGCCCGATGGCCTGGTCGGCGCGCAGACCCGCCGCGCCATCGCCAGCGAACAGCAGGCCCTGGGCCTGGCGCCGGTCGATGGCCGCGCCGGTCGGAAGATCCTGCAGGCCCTGCGCACGGCCGGCCCGCCGGTGCTGCTGCCGGCCTCCACGCAGGGCGCGCCATGACCGTGCCTGCGCAGCGCAATCCCGGCATCGACACGCTGCGCGGCGTGTCGATCCTGCTGGTGGTCGTGCACCACCTGGCGCTGCGCATCCCGCTGCGCGACACCGCGCTGGCCGACTGGCTGCCGCTGCGCCTGCTGCGCGCGCTGAGCTACAACGGCTACGAGGCGGTGTTCGTGTTCTTCGTCATTTCCGGCTTCCTGATCACGCTGCATGCCGTGCAGCGCTGGTCGTCGCTGGCGCGCATCGACCTGCGCGCGTTCTATGCGCGGCGCGCGGCCCGCATCCTGCCGGCGCTGCTGCTGCTTCTGGCGGTGCTGGCGCTGCTGCATGGCCTGGGCGTGCCGAACTTCGTGATCGACAAGCCCGGCCAGTCGCTGGGCGGCGCGCTGTGGTCCGCGCTGAGCCTGCAGCTGAACTGGTACGAGGGCCGCACCGGC
This sequence comes from Pseudoxanthomonas sp. SORGH_AS_0997, assembly GCF_031453535.1. Lineage (NCBI taxonomy): Bacteria > Pseudomonadati > Pseudomonadota > Gammaproteobacteria > Lysobacterales > Lysobacteraceae > Pseudoxanthomonas > Pseudoxanthomonas sp. SORGH_AS_0997. Next base: position 3,148,436 of record NZ_JAVIZI010000001.1, on the reverse strand, counting down.
TGGCTGCCCGGCGGCTGGGATGTGCTGTGGTCGCTGTCGATCGAGGAGGCGTTCTATCTCGCCTTCCCGCTGGTGTGTCTGCTGCTGCGCCGGCGCGCGCTGCTGGTGTCGGCCCTGCTGCTGCTGGCGCTGTCGTTACCGTTGACCCGCGCGGCGATCGCCGACAACGAGATCTGGCAGGAGAAGGCCTACCTGCCGGGCTTCTCCGCCATCGCCGTCGGCGTGCTGGCGGCCCTGGCGGTGACCCGTTGGCCGGTGCCGGCTTCCACCGCGCGCGGCCTGCGCGTGCTCGGCGTGATCGCGCTGGCGGCGGTGCTGCTGTGCGGCGGCGAGCTGTGGCGCTCGCTGGGCAACGGCGCCATGCTGGTGCTGGTCGGCGGCGCGGGCGCGCTGCTGGTCGGCCTGCACGCGATGCCGGCCCGTGCGCCGCTGCCGGCGCTGGCGTGGCTGCGGGCCTGGGGCCGGCTCAGCTACGAGCTCTATCTGACGCACATGTTCGTCGTGTTCGCGCTGGTCGGGCTGTATCGCGCCAGTGGCGGCCAGGTGCGTCTGGGCGCGTGGTGGTATCTGGCGCTGCTGCCGCTGTGCTGGCTGCTGGCCTGGGCGTTCGCGCGGCTGTGGACGCTGCCGGCCGAGCGCTGGCTCAAGCGGCGCTGGCTGCGTGCGCCGCCCGCGCCCGCCGCCGATGCCGCCGCGGCGGCCTGAGCGCCCTTCGCGACATGGCCCAGCGCGGTATGCCAGCATCGGGCCATGGCGATCTTTTCCCTGCAGCGGGTCACGCGCCGCTACGGCCACGCCGTCGCGCTCGATGACGTCGACCTCAAGATCCAACAGGGTCGCACCACCGCCCTGATCGGGCCCAGCGGCGCGGGCAAGTCCAGCGTGCTGCGCATGCTGATCGGGCTGGAATGGCCCGACAGCGGGCAGGTGCGCTTCGAGGGCGCTCCGCTGCAGCGCAAGACGCTGCTGGCGCAGCGCCGACGCATCGGCTACGTGATCCAGGAAGGCGGCCTGTTCCCGCATCTGAGCGCGCGCGACAACGCCGCGCTGCTGGCGCGCGCGCTGGGCTGGCCGCGTGAGCGCATCGAGGCGCGCCTGGCCGAGCTGGCCGAGGTCTGCCAGCTGCCGCCCGCGCTGCTGGCGCGCTATCCGGCCGAACTCTCCGGTGGCCAGCGCCAGCGCATGGGACTGGTGCGCGCGCTGATGCTCGATCCGCCGGTGCTGCTGCTGGACGAGCCGCTCGGCGCGCTCGACCCCATCGTGCGCCACGAGCTGCAGACTCAGATACGCGCCCTGATCGCGCAGCTGGGCAAGACCGTGGTGCTGGTGACCCACGACGTGGCCGAGGCGGCCTACCTGGCCGACACCCTGGTGCTGATGCGGGCCGGGCGCATCGTCCAGCAGGGCAGCGCCCGGACCTTGCTGGACGACCCGGCCGAGGACTTCGTCACCCGCTTCATGACCGCCCAGCGCACGCTGGAGGATGCCGCATGAGGCGCGCGGCGATGCGCGCCTGGCTGGTCTGCGTGCTGCTGTGTCTGCTGTCCCCGGCGATGGCCAGGCAGGTCACCGTCGGCTCGAAGAACTTCACCGAAGGTGTGATCCTGGCCGAGATCGCCGTGGCGCAGGCGCGCAAGGACGGCGTGGAGGTGGCGCACAAGCGCCAGCTCGGCGGCACGCGCATCCTCTGGCGCGCGCTGCAGGAGGGCGACATCGACGCCTATGCCGAATACACCGGCACGCTGCGCCAGGAACTGCTGCAGCAGCCCGATGCCACCGAGGCGCAGCTCGTCGCCGCGCTGGCGCAGCAGGGGCTGGGCATGACGCGCTCGCTCGGCTTCCAGAACACCTATGCCCTGGGCATGCGCAAGGCGCGCGCGCAGGCGCTGGGCATCCGCACGCTGAGCGATCTGGCGCGGCATCCCGAACTCAGGCTGGGCCTGAGCAACGAGTTCCTGCAGCGCGCCGACGGCTGGCCCGGCGTGCGCGCCGCCTACGGGCTGCCGCAGCAGGCCAACGGGCTGGACCACGACCTGGCCTACCGCGCGCTGCAGAGCGGGGCGATCGATGTGACCGACCTGTACAGCACCGATGCGGAGATTCCGTACTACGACCTGGTGGTGCTGGACGACGACCGCCACTACTTCCCCGATTACCAGGCGGTGTTCCTGTATCGGCTGGCGCTGGAGCGCAGTGCGCCGGCCTTCGTGCAGGCGCTGCGCGTGCTGCAGGGGCGCATCGATGTGGCGGACATGCGCCGGCTCAACGCGCAGGTCAAGCTGGAGCATCGCGGCGAGGCGCAGGTGGCCGCCGCGTTCGTCGGCGTCGATGCGCCGCAGGGCAGCGGCCGCGCCGCACGCATCGCCCAGCGCACCGGCGAACACCTCGCCCTGGTCGGCCTTTCGCTCGGCTGCGCACTGCTGGTCGCGCTGCCGCTGGGCGTGCTGGCCGCGCGCCGCCCGCGCCTGGGTCAGGTCGTGCTGTCGCTGACCGGCGTGCTGCAGACGCTGCCGTCGCTGGCGGTGTTCGTCTTCATGATCCCGCTGTTCGGCATCGGCGCGAAGCCGGCGATCGCGGCGCTGTTCCTGTATTCGCTGCTGCCGATCGTGCGCAACACCCACGCCGGCCTGACCGGCATCCCGCGCGACCTGCGCGAGACCGCCGCGGCCCTGGGCCTGCCGCCGCGCACGCGCCTGTGGCGGGTGGAGCTGCCGCTGGCGCTGCGCACGATCCTGGCGGGGGTGAAGACCGCTGCGGTGATCAATGTCGGCACGGCGACGCTGGGGGCCCTGATCGGCGCCGGCGGCTATGGTCAGCCGATCCTGACCGGGATCCGGCTCGATAATCTGGGGATGATTCTGGAGGGGGCGGTGCCGGCGGCGGTGCTGGCGTTGCTGGTGCAGGGGGGGTTCGAGCTCTTCGAGCGGGTCATGACGCCCAAGGGCCTGAGGCTCGCAGCGCGGGCCTAGCGGGTTGCTACTGTCGCCGTTGCCGTTGCCGTTGCCGTTGCGGTTGCTGTTGCCTTTGCGGTTGTTGTTGCTGTTGCTTTACCTGTCTGAGCCGTAAAGCACGCCGAGCACCGCAGCAAAGCAGGGCCGAAGAGGCGCCCTGTTTGAGCGAAGCGAGTTTGGGCGCCGTGCCCTGCTTTGCGAGGAGCGCAGGGGACCGATGCGCAGCATCGGCGTGCGTCCCGGCGAGAAGCGGTTTTGCTTCCTTTTGACAAGACAAAAGGAAGTCGCGCCGCAGGCGCGAAAGCTTTGCACTTGGCGCGCCGCAGGCGCGTTGCTTTCGTCCTACAAGTTCCGGCGCCAGCTCCTGACAAGTATTGCTTTTAATTTGCAAGCAAAACTTGACCTGCCATGCAGGCGCTTCTTAAAGGCAAAGCTAAAGCAAAGCTTTCGCACGGCTTCGCCGCGCGAGCTACTTTTGTCTTGTCAAAAGTAGCCAAAACCGCTTCTCGCCGGGACGCGAGCCGCCGCTGCGCGGCGGTCCCCTGCGCTTCTCGGAAGACGGGGCACGGCGCCCAAACTCGCTTCGCTCAAACAGGGCGCCTCTTCGGCCCCGTCTTCCTGCGATGCTCGGCTCGCTTTACGGCTCAGACAGGTAAAGCAAAAGCAAAAGCAGAAGCTCTTGAGCAACAGCAACAGCAACAGCAACAGCAACAGCAACAGCAACAGCAACAGCAACAGCAACAGCAACAGCAACAGCAACGGCGCTAGGCGTTCGCTGCGATCTCGACCAATTCCCCCATCTGCTCCGCAGTCACCATCAAGTACGGCGCCAACCGCAAACACCCCTGCCGCCGCGAACAGATCACCCCCCGCCGCGCGAACGCCCCCGCCACGGCATCAACGCGCTCGGCCGGCACCCGCAACCCCGCAATATGCGGCGCATGCCCCGGCGTCTTCCACGCCGACAGCCCACGCGCGTCCAGCGCCGCATCCAGCGCGGCGGTGACCTCGCCCAGCGCCGCGGCGATGCGGGCCGGCTGCCAGGCCTGCAGCTGGGCCAGCCCGCCGTGGGTCAGGAGCAGGCGCAGCGGATCGGCGATGCCGCCGGCGTCGAAGCGGCGTGCGCCCGGCAGGTAGGGCGGCGGCGTGTCGAGCGGGAACACCCAGTCCGCGCCCGCATCGCGCGCGACCCAGTGCTGCTCCAGCGGCACGCCTTCGTCGCGCCAGCGTGGGCTGGCCCACAGCCAGGACAGCCCCATCGTGCCCAGCAGCCACTTGTAGCCCACCGCCACCACGAAGTCCGGCCGCCAGCGCGCCAGCTGCAGCGGCAGCACGCCCAGGCTCTGGCTCAGGTCCAGCACCAGGGCCGCGCCGCGCGCGTGCACGGCGTCGGCGATGGCGTCGAGATCGAGCAGGCGGCCGTCGTGCCAGTAGCAATGGGGCAGGGTGGCGATGGCCAGCTGGGGCGTGCGGTCGATGGTGCGCAGCACCGCCTCGGTGAGCGTCTCGTCCGCGCGCGGTGCGGCGCCGACCACGTGCGCGCCGGTCTGCGCGCAGCGCTGCTGCCAGGCGAGCAGGTTGGATGGGAACTGGCCTTCCAGTACCAGCACGGCCTGGCCGCGCCGCAGCGGCAGGTTGGCGGCGGCGGTGGCCAGGCCGTGCGCGGCCGAGGGCACCATCGCCAGGCCCTCGCCATCGTCGTCGAACAGCACCTGCGCGGCCAGCGCGCGCGCGTCCTCGATGCGCCGCATCCAGTCGGCGTGCGGCAGCCACCACGGCGCGGCCTCGGCCTCCAGCATGGCGTGCGCGCCGTCCAGCACATGGCGCAGCCGTGCGCCCTTGGAGGCCGCGTCCAGATAGACGGCGTCGGTCGGCGTGGCGAAGGCACGCTGGCGCTGCGGCCACGGGACAGGGGCGGGGAACGTCGGCGTATCGCGCATGTGTGCAGCCTAGCTGCACAGGACGCAGGTGGGCATAACAGGGCGTTCACCGCCGCCCCCTAGCATGGGCCCATGCATGCCCTCCCACCCCGCCAGGCGCATCGCGACCGCGACGCGCGGTCGCAGACGCTGCTGTCCGCGTTCCAGACCATGCGCGCCCTCACCGCCCGGCTGGCCGCGCCGCTCAGCGCCGAGGACGCGATGGTGCAGAGCATGGACGACGCCAGTCCGGCCAAGTGGCATCTGGCGCATACGACCTGGTTCTTCGAGCGCTTCGTGCTGAGCGCCGACGCGGGCTATCGCGCCTTCGACCCGGCTTGGGACTACCTGTTCAACAGCTACTACAACAGCGTCGGGCCGATGCATGCGCGCGCGCGCCGCGGGATGCTGTCGCGACCGACGCTGGCGCAGGTGCGCGCCTATCGCGCTGCGGTCGAAGACGCGCTGTGCGCGCGGTTGCAGGCGCGGGCGCTGGACGATCAGGCGCTGGACATCGTGCAGCTCGGCATCCAGCACGAACAGCAGCACCAGGAGCTGCTGCTGACCGACATCCGCCACGCGCTGTGGAGCAACCCGCTGCAGCCGGCCTATCGCGAGGATCTGCCCGCGCCGCGCGCCGCAGGCGCGCCGCTGCGCTGGTGCGCGCGCGAGGAACAGATCGCCCAGATCGGCGCGGCGCCCTGGCCGCAGGCGCAGGACTTCGCCTACGACAACGAATCGCCGCGCCATCGCACGCTGGTGGCGGCGCACGCCCTGGCCAGCCGGCCGGTGAGCAATGCCGAGTTCGCCGCCTTCGTCGACGACGGTGGCTATCGCACGCCGGCGCACTGGCTCAGCGACGGCTGGGCGACGGTGCGCGGCCGCGATTGGCAGCGTCCGCTGTACTGGCACGAGGACGGCGCGCGCGAGTTCACCCTGGGCGGCTGGCGTGAGCGCGATCCCGATGCGCCGGTCAGCGGCCTGAGCCTGTTCGAGGCCGACGCCTTCGCGCGCTGGGCCGGCGCGCGCCTGCCGACCGAGGCCGAGTGGGAACTGGCCGCCTCCGGCGTGCCGGCCGAAGGCCATTTCGTCGAGGACGGCCTGCTCCACCCGCGCTCGCAGCCCGGCACCGACACCGGCCTGTCGCAGCTGTTCGGCGATGTGTGGGAATGGACCAGCAGCGCCTACCTGCCGTATCCCGGCTTCGCGCCCTGGCCCGGCTCGCTGGGCGAATACAACGGCAAGTTCATGAACGCCCAGTGGGTGCTGCGCGGCGGCAGCTGCGCCACCTCGCGCACGCATATCCGCGCCAGTTACCGCAATTTCTTCCCCTCCGACGCGCGCTGGCAGTACGCCGGCATGCGCCTTGCCAAGGACCTGCCTTGAACGCTGCCGCCTGCGCCATGACCCGCGCCCGTGACGCGCTGACCGACCTGCGCCCCAAGCCCGACGACATCACCGCCGACGCGCTGGAGGGCCTGTCGCGCGATCCCAAGACGCTGCCGTCCAAGTACTTCTACGATGCGGAGGGCTCGCGCCTGTTTGAGGCGATCACGCATCTGCCCGAGTACTACCTGACCCGCACCGAGCTGGCCCTGCTGGAGCAGCGCCTGCCCTCCATCGCCCAGGCCATCGGCCCGGGCGCGCACGTGGTCGAGTACGGCAGCGGCAGCGGCCGCAAGACCGAGCTGCTGCTCGAACACCTGCACGCCCCGGTGGCCTACACGCCGGTGGAGATTTCGCGCACGGCGGTGGTGCAGGCCACCGCGCGCCTGTCCGAGCATTTCCCCGCGATCGAGATGCTGCCGGTGTGCGCGGACTTCACCAGGCCGCTGGACCTGCCGCAGAGCGCGCGTCCGGCGCAGCGCACGGTGATGTTCTTCCCCGGCTCGACCCTGGGCAACTTCACCGACGAGGCCGCGCAGGCCTTGCTGGACGGGATGCGCCAGACGATGGGGCCGGGCGGCTGCGCCCTGGTCGGCATCGACCTGGACAAGGATCCGGCGCTGATCGAGGCGGCCTACAACGATGCCGCCGGGATCACGGCGGCCTTCACCCTCAACCTGCTGGCGCGGCTCAACCGCGAGATCGGCAGCGATTTCGACCTGGACGCGTTCGCCCATCGCGCCGTCTACGTGCGCGAGCGGCTGCGCATCGAGACCTTCCTGGTCAGCCAGCGTGCGCAGACCGTGCAGGTGGGCGGGCGGCGTTTTGACTTCGCGCAAGGCGAGGCCATGCAGGTCGAGTACAGCCACAAGTACACCGATGCGCGCTTCGCCCAGCTGGCCGCGCGCGCGGGGCTGAAGGTGACCCACGGCTGGAACGACGCCCGCGACTGGTTCGGCCTGCGCCTGTTGCAGCCGCTGTGACCGCGCCCGACGCACGGGCGTGCGTCGAGGCGACCATCCTGCGGCTGCTGGCCGAGCGCGAGGCGCAGGCCTCGATCTGCCCGTCCGAAGTGGCGCGCGCCCTGGGCGATGACGAGGCCGCCTGGCGCGCGCTGATGCCGGCGGTGCGCCAGGCGGCCGCGCACCTGGCGCAGGCGCAGCGGATTGAGGTCACCCAGCGGCAGCGCACCGTGTGAATCGAGGACGCCAAGGGCCCCGTGCGCCTGCGCCGCGGCGAACGCTTCGACGCACCCTAGCCGCGCGTCTCGCGCGGCGTACGCCTGCTCGAGCCGCTGATCTTTGCCCCCTCCCTTTCGCGAAGCGAAGGGGAGGGCTGGGGAGGCGTTAGTTGTTGCAGTTGCTTTTGCTCGTGCTTGTGCCAACAGCAAAAGCACCCCCTCCCAACCTCCCCCTTGCGCTGCGCGCAAAGGGGAGGGGCAAAAGCGGTGTTCGCAGCAGCGCATACAGCGCTGCCCAGGGATCCCCTGATTGCAGCAAGTTTGTGAGCCTCTGCCCCCTCCCTTTCGCGAAGCGAAGGGGAGGGCGGGGGTGGGGTTGGCTGTTGCAGTTGCTCCTGCTTGTGCCAACAGCAACAGCATCCTCTCCTCACCTCCCCCTTGCGCTGCGCGCAAAGGGGAGGGGCAAGAGCGCTACTTGCGCAGGAACAGCCGGTACACCGGGTTGTCGGTCTCTTCCACGCAGGGATAGCCCAGCGTGTCCAGGAAACGGGCGAAGGCGGCGTTGTCCTTGGCCGGCACCTGCAGGCCGACCAGCGTGCGCGCATAGTCGGCGCCCTGGTTGCGGTAGTGGAACAGGCTGATGTTCCAGCTCGGCTTGAGCAGGGTCAGGAACTTGAGCAGCGCGCCGGGCCGCTCGGGGAACACGAAGCGCAGCAGCCGCTCGTCCTGGGCCAGCGTCGAGTGCCCGCCCACCATGTGCCGCACGTGTTCCTTGGCCAGCTCGTCGAAGGTCAGGTCCAGCGTGGCGAAGCCGTGTCGCTGGAAGTTGGCCGCGATCTTCGACGACTCGCCCTTGCCGTGCGTGGTCAGGCCGACGAACACGTGCGCCTGCGCCGCGTCGCTGATGCGGTAGTTGAATTCGGTGACGTTGCGTGGCCCGCCGGGCAGCTGGTCGACCAGTTCGCAGAAGCGCAGGAAGCTGCCGCGCTCCTCCGGGATGGTGACGGCGAACAGCGCCTCGCGCTCCTCGCCGACCTCGGCGCGCTCGGCGACGAAGCGCAGGCGGTCGAAGTTCATGTTGGCCCCGCACAGGATCGCCGCGTAGGTGGCGCCCTTGGTCTTGTGCGTGGCCACGTACTGCTTGATCGCCGCCACCGCCATCGCGCCGGAGGGCTCGACGATGCCGCGCGTGTCGACGAAGACGTCCTTGATCGCCGCGCACACCGCGTCGGTGTCGACCACGACGAACGCGTCCACCAGGCCGCGGGCGATGCGGAAGGTCTCCCGGCCGACCTGCTTGACCGCCGTGCCGTCGGCGAACAGGCCGACCTCGGTCAGCGCCACGCGCTTGCGCGCCTTGACCGAGCGGACCATCGCATCGGAGTCGGCCATCTGCACGCCGATCACCTTGATCTCCGGGCGCAGGGCCTTGATGTAGTTGGCCACGCCCGAGATCAGCCCGCCGCCGCCGACCGCCACGAACACCGCATCCAGCGGACCGGGATGCTGCCGCAGCAGCTCCATGGCGATGGTGCCCTGGCCGGCGATCACGTCCGGGTCGTCGAAGGGATGGACGAAGGTCAGGCCCTGCTGCTGCTCCAGGGTCACGGCATGGGTATAGGCGTCCGAATAGCTGTCGCCGTGCAGCACCACTTCGCCGCCCAGCGCCTTGACCGCGTCGATCTTCAGGCGCGGCGTGGTCACCGGCATCACGATCACCGCGCGCGTGCCCAGCCGGTGCGCGCCCAGCGCCACGCCCTGGGCGTGGTTGCCGGCCGAGGCGCAGATCACTCCGCGCTGCAGCTGTTCGGGGCTCAGATGCGCCATCTTGTTGTAGGCGCCGCGCAGCTTGAAGCTGAAGACCGGCTGCTGATCCTCGCGCTTGAGCAGCACCTTGTTGTGCAGCCGCTGGCTGAGAATGCGCGCCGGCTCCAGCGGTGTCTCGACGGCGACGTCGTAGACGCGCGCGGTGAGGATTTTCCTGAGGTAATCGGCAGGCTTGAGCGGTGCGGTCATAGGGCCGCCATGCTACAGCGCGCGTTAGGTTTGCTGGGGCTTGGTTGCGGTTGGAAGCATTGGCCGCCGCAGCATCTTTTGCTTCCGTGGGAGCCCCCATGGCGGCGATGGGGCCTTACCCGGAAAGCCTCATCGCCGCCATGGCGGCCCGCACCTGTAGAGCGGAGCTCGCTCCGCTGGGGCCTTCCCCACGAATCGAACGAAGGGCAGCGGAGTCCCCAAGAGGGGATTGCCACAAGCTCCGCTCTACAAGGGATCTGGGGAGACCGTAGCCTCCACAGGAGGAGGCGACCCTCAGGCCGCCTGCACGATCGGGATGGCCTTCGGGTTGCGCCACTGGGCCAGCAGCTGCGCCTCCTGCGCACGGGCCGCGTGCAGGTGGCGCTCCTTGATGTGGCCATAGCCGCGGATCTGCTCGGGCAGGCTGGCGATGCGCACGGCCAGCGGCAGGCGCTCGGCGTCGAGCGTGTCCAGCAGGCCGGCCACCGTGCGGCGGTAGTCCTCGATCAGCTGGCGCTCGGTGCGCCGCTCGGCGCTGCGGCCGAACACGTCGAACACGCCGCCGCGCAGGAACTTCAGCCGGGCCAGCACGCCGAACGCGCGCAGCATCCATGGCCCGTAGGCGCGCTTGACCAGCTCGCCTTTGGCGTTGCGCCTGGCCAGCAGCGGCGGGGCCAGGTGGAACTGCAGGGTGTAGTCGCCTTCGAACTGCTGTTCGAGCTGGCGCTGGAATTCCCCGCTGGTGTACAGCCGCGCGACCTCGTACTCGTCCTTGTAGGCCATCAGCTTGAACAGATAGCGCGCCACGGCCTCGGTCAGCGCCGTCGAGCCGGGCGCCCGGGCGTTCTCGGCCTCGCGCACCCGGGCGACGAAGTCGGTATAGCGCGCCGCGTAGGCGGCCTCCTGATAGTCGATGAGGAAGGCGCTGCGGCGCGCGATGGCCTCGTCCAGGGTGCGCGACAGCCGCGCGTCGTCCAGCGGCAGCAGCACCACACCGTCGGCCGTTGCCGCGGCGGTGTCGGGCAGGCCGCGCACGCTGCGCGCGTTGTCGGGATTGCGCGGCGCGCTGGTGGCGCCCCACTCGGTGCCTTCCCAGTCGCCCGGCGGCAGCACGCGCAGGTTGCGCGGCACGTGCTCCTCGCGGGTCTCGGTGTTGCGCACCAGGCCGGCGGCCTGCTGCACGGCGGGCAGATCGACCGCGGCCAGGCGGCCCCAGGCGAAAGCGCTCTTGTTCATCTCGATGGCCGCGCCGTTGAGCTCGATGGCGCGCATCAGCGCCTCGAATGCGATCGGCACCAGCCCCTGCTGCCAGGCATAGCCCAGCATGAACAGATTGGTGGCGATGGCATCGCCCAGCAGCGCGGTGGCCAGCTGGGTGGCATCGAGCAGCAGCGGGTCGCGGCCGCCCAGGGCGACGTTGACCCCGGCGATGATCTCGGCCGCGGGGAACTGCATGTCCGGGTGCGTGGTGAAGGTGCCGGGCATGGCCTCGTAGGTGTTGAGCACCACCTGCGCGCGCTCGCCGCGCACCTTGGACAGCACCCAGTAGTCGTTGACCACCACCATGTCGCAGCCCAGCACCAGGTCGGCCTCGCCGGCGGCGATGCGCACGGCGTGCAGGTCCTGCGGCGCGCGCGCCAGGCGCACGTGGGTGGTGACCGCACCGCCCTTCTGCGCCAGTCCGGTCTGGTCGAGCACGCTGGCGCCCTTGCCCTCCAGGTGCCCGGCCATGCCCAGCAGCGCGCCGATGGTCACCACGCCGGTGCCGCCGACGCCGGTGATCAGGATGTTCCAGGGCTCGCCCAGGTCGGACTTGAACACCGGCGCCGGCAGCGCCTCGAGCAGCGCGGAGGCCTCGCTGCGCTGGCCCTTGCGCGGCCGGCCGCCGTGCACGGTGACGAAGCTGGGGCAGAAGCCCGACACGCAGGAATAGTCCTTGTTGCAGTTGGACTGGTCGATGGCGCGCTTGCGGCCGAACTCGGTCTCCTTGGGCAGCACCGACACGCAGAAGCTCTTCTGCCCGCAGTCGCCGCAGCCCTCGCACACCAGCGAGTTGATCATCACCCGCTTGGGCGGATCGACCAGCTTGCCGCGCTTGCGGCGGCGGCGCTTCTCGGTGGCGCAGGTCTGCTCATAGATCAGCACCGACACGCCGCGCACCTGGCGCAGGCGATCCTGCACGCTGTCCAGCTCGGCGCGGTCGTGGAATTCGGTGTCCGGCGGGAACAGGTCGCGCCGCCGCGACCACTTGGCGATCTCGTCGGACACCAGCACGAGGGTCTGCACACCCTCGGCGCGCATCTGCGCGGCGATGTCCGGCACGCTCAGCGGACCATCGACGGGCTGGCCGCCGGTCATGGCGACCGCGTCGTTGTAGAGAATCTTGTAGGTGATGTTGACGCCGGTGGCGATCGACTGGCGGATGGCCAACGAGCCGCTGTGGAAATAGGTGCCGTCGCCCAGGTTCTGGAACACATGCTCGGTCGCGGTGAACGGTGCCTGCCCCGACCAGGTCACGCCTTCGCCGCCCATGTGGGTGAAGGTGTCGGTGCTGCGGTCCATCCAGGTGACCATGTAGTGGCAGCCGATGCCGCCCATCGCGCGCGCGCCCTCGGGCACGACGGTGGAGGTGTTGTGCGGGCAGCCGCTGCAGTAGTGCGGCACGCGCGGGAAGCTGGCGCGCGGCAGGGCCATCTCGGCCTCCTTGGCCTCCATCCAGCGCAGGCGCTGCTCGATCGATTCGGTCCTGGCGAAGCGCAGGATGCGCGCGCCGATCACGCCGGCGATGGTGGCCGGGGTCAGCTCGCCGGTGGAGGGCAGGATCCAGGCGCCGGCCTCGTCGTACTTGCCCACGATGCTGGGCCGCGCGCCGGCGCTGGCCGGCCAGTTGTAGAACAGCTCCTTCATCTGCCGCTCGATGAAGGCCTTCTTCTCCTCCACCACGACGATGTCCTCCAGCCCGCGCGCGAAGGCGGTGATGCCCACCGGCTCCAGCGGCCAGCTCATGCCGACCTTGTAGACGCGGATGCCGATGTCGCGGCAGGCCGCCTCGTCCAGGCCCAGGTACTCCAGCGCCTGCAGTACGTCCAGGTAGCTCTTGCCGGTGGTGACGATGCCCAGCCGCGCGCGCGGCGAGTCCAGCACCACCCGGTCGATCCGGTTGGCGCGGGCGAAGGCCTGTGCGGCGGCCACCGCGTAGCGATGCAGGCGCATCTCCTGGTCCAGCGGCGGATCGGGCCAGCGGATGCTCAGGCCGCCGGCCGGCATGGTGAAGTCCTCCGGCAGCACGATCCGCCGCGCGAACGGATCCACGTCCACCGAGGCCGAGGACTCCACGGTCTCGGCGATGGTCTTGAAGCCGATCCAGCGCCCGGTGTAGCGGCTCATCGCCCAGCCGACCAGGCCCAGGTCGAGGATGTCCTGCACGCCGGCCGGGTTGAGCACCGGCATCATCGCGCTGACGAATTCCTCCTCGCTGCCGTGCGGCAGGGTCGAGCTGCGGCAGGCGTGGTCGTCGGCGGCAAGCGCCAGCACGCCGCCCAGCGGCGAGGTGCCGGCCGCGTTGGCGTGCTTGAACACATCGCCGCTGCGGTCCACGCCGGGGCCCTTGCCGTACCACATGCCGTACACGCCCGCGACGGTGGCGCCCGGGAACAGCGTGGTCTGCTGCGTGCCCCACAGCATGGTGGCGGCCAGGTCCTCGTTGAGGCCGGGCTGGAACTTCACCTTGGCCGCGTCCAGGTGCCGGCGCGCGCGCCACAGCTCCAGGTCGAAGCCGCCCAGCGGGCTGCCGCGATAGCCGCTGACGAAGCCGGCGGTGTTCAGGCCGGCGGCATCGTCGCGCAGGCGCTGCATCAGCGGCAGCCGCACCAGCGCCTGCACGCCGGACAGGTAGATGCGCCCGTCGGTGCGCGTGTACTTGTGCTCCAGGGTGTAGTCGGCATCCAGCGTGGCCAGCGCCGGCGTGTCGGCGGACGAGGGCGAGGTGAGTTCTGCGGTGCTGGTCATGGGCTGGCCCGGTGGAAAGCGGCGTGGCGTGCGCGTGGCGATGGGCCTGGCGCGGCGGCAGTCTACAACCGCCTCGGTGCCGGCCTCATTTGGCGTTGCGGCAGGCGCGTTGCGACAATGCGCCCGATCCACGCTCTCGCGCCTGTCCGCGCAAGGAAACGCATGGCCTTCGATGCCTTCGCCCTGATCCTGGCCATGCTGGCCCTGGGGCTGCTGTTCGCGCGGCTGCGCCTGTTCCCGGAAGGGGCGGCGCATGTGCTCAATCTGGTGGTGCTCTACGTCTGCCTGCCGGCGGCGGTGCTGACCTTCGTGCCGCGCCTGCACCTGGATCCTTCGCTGCTGGGCCTGATGCTGACGCCGTGGATCCTGATGGGCGCGGTGTACGGGCTGGTCGCCGTCGCCGGCCGCGCCTTGAAGCTGGCGCGCAGCGAACAGGCCGCGCTGCTGATCTGCGTGGGCTTCTCCAACTCCAGCTTCATCGGCTATCCGATGGTGCGGGCGCTGCTGGGCGACCATGCGCTGCCCTATGCGGTGGTGTACGACCAGTTCGGCACCTTCCTGATGCTGTCCACGCTCGGCATCGTGATCCTGGCGCGCTACTCGGGCGAGACGCCGCCCGGGGCCAGGCAGCTCGCCCTGCGGGTGGTGAAGTTCCCTCCGCTGTGGGCGCTGGTGTTCGCCGTGACGCTGATGCCCGCCGCGCCGCCGGCCTGGATCGCCAGCGGCCTGCAGCGCCTGGCCGATGCGATGCTGCCGCTGGTGATGCTCTCGGTCGGCCTGTCGATCCAGCTGCGGCTGCCGCGCCATGAACTCAAGCCGCTGGCCGTGGGCCTGGCGCTGCGCCTGCTGGTGATGCCGGCGCTGGCCATTCCACTGTCCTACGCCTTCGGTCTGCGTGGCCAGCTGTTCCAGGTCAACGTGCTCGAGTCGGCCATGCCGACCATGATCACCGCCGCCGCGCTGGCCATCTCGCACAACCTGGCCCCGCGCCTGTGCGCGGCGCTGACCGGTTACTCCATCGTCCTGTCGCTGGCCACGCTGCCCCTGCTGACCTGGCTGTTGCCGCACCTGGCGCCTTGAGACGTGTCATCCTCAAGGTCGGGTTTTCAGGGACGAACCGACATGCGCTGCTTTGCTTTCGCCGCCGTTTTGCTGCTGGCCTTTCAGGTGCTCCCGGTCCGTGCGCAGGCGCAGGCCGCGGCCGACCAGACCGCGTTCGAACAGCGCTTCAAGGCCTGGCAGGCGCAGTACGACCAGGCCCTGCAGCTGCACCTGCGCGGCGTGGCCTCCAGCGGCCAGGCGCGCGATCTCTACGCCGCCGCCGTGCTGTGGCCTGGCGACGACGCCGAAGCACGGCAAGGCACGGGCAAGCCGCCTGCCGCCGGGATCGACGAGCCCGGTGTCTGGATGCAGGCCGCGCTCGATGCGCGGCCGCGCGATGCGCTGGTCGCACGCTTCGAGGCGATGGGATGCCCCGGGGCCAACGTGCAATGCGACGCGGCCGGCGCGCTGGCGTTCCTGCAGCGCGAGGAAGGCGACAACCTGTTCGTGCAGCTGCTCGCCTTCATCGATGCCCAGCAGCGCGGCGATGCCAAGGCAGCGGCCAAGGCCTGGCGCGCGGCCACGCAGGCGACGCGCTACGACGCGATGCAGATCGAGTTCGGGGGTCTGTTGGCCGACGCGGTCTCCGGCCTGCCGGTGCCACCGATGGACGCAACGCTACGCCAGGCGCTCGCGGCGCAGAGCGCTATACCCAATGGCTCGCAACTGGCGGACTGGCCCAGGTTCAACGTGCTGATCATGCTGGCGACGCGGCCGATTCCCAGGCTGGGCGTGGTCACCCGCTACTGCGATGAAACGCACACCCACGACGACCGCGAACGCTGGGACGATTGCAAGTCGGTGTTCGCGCTGATGGCGCGGGATGGCAGCGACCTGATGAGCAGGCTGCTCGGCATCGGTGTGATGACGCGCCTGACGACGGACACCCCGCAGGAACTGCGCTGGCGCGAGGAGCGGCGGCAGCTGCACTGGCTGCTGGCCGAAAGTTCGCGCTTCCTGCCGCCGGCCGCGGACGAGGTTCCGCTGGACACCTATCTGGACTGGCAGCTGCGCGACGGCGAGATCATCGCCCTGCAGCGCCTGCTGGAAGCCAACCACCGGCCGCTCACCCCGCCCGCGGGCTGGACGTCGGACAGGGCGACAGTGGCGGGGTCGCGGTAGCGCCCCGCCGGCCTTCAGGCGGCCGCCATCTCCTGGGAAGGCGCCTGCGTCGGGACGGCGGGTGTGCGTTGGGACATGCACTGGCGGATCGCCGCCGTGACGCGCTCGAACACCGAGGCCGGGATGGCCAGCATCACCAGTTCGGCACCCAGTTGGGTGGCGGCGTCGCCGCGCCGTCCCTGATGCCAGGCGGTCAGGTCGAGCAGGGCGGCCATGTTCAGGCGCTGCTCGGCCCCGGAGGGATCGCGCAGCTCGGGCGCGGCGTGCTCGCACACCAGCGCGACCACCGTGTCGCGGAAATCGCCGTCGCGGCCGAACAGGTCGGCAAAGCAATGCAGGTCGACCACGCGCGCGAAGCGGGCCACGGCCGCGTCGGTGGCGCGTTCGACCACGGTGAACGCCTCCAGGCCCTGGCGATGCGCCGCGCGCTGGCGCACCCAGGCATAGCGCGAGCGGCCCAGCCGATAGCGCACCCAGCGCAGTGGCGCCAGCGCGTCCAGCGCGCGGTACAGCAGGCTCTTGCGCTGCCACGGCGCACGCGGAACCAGGCTGAAGGGCGGGAAGCCGGACAGCAGCTTGCGCGCGACGGGGATGGGCAGGCGCACGGCGACTTCCTGCGCCAGCACCTGCACTTCGATGTGGCTGGCGCGCGCGGTGGCGGGCACCTGGCGCGCCAGATCGAGCACGGCGACGCGGCCGTCGGCCTGCTGATGCCGCGCGATCAGCTCGGCGGCCACCTGCGAGGGCGTGGCCTCCTCGCAGGTCTGGGGGTGGGGAAGGGAGTGTTCCATGGACTACGGGGCCGTTCCGTCGGGATCCGTGAGACCCCTGAGCCTACGTCAGCGCGGCCCTTGCGACAAGCGACAAGTATTTGAAATTACAGGGAAATGAGTGAGGATTGGTAGCGTCTTCCACGCGGTTCACCCCACCTGGGCCCAGCGGCGCGCTTGGCCGCCGTCGCACACCCGCGCCTCAGTGTGCCGGCACGGTGCGGCCGCGGGCCCAGTCGCGCAGCGCCTGGACCTGCTCGGCCATCAGCACCGAGAGCGGGCGGGTGGTGCGGATCTCGCGCATCAGGCCGTCGGTGTCCAGGGCGCGGCCCTCGGCGTGTGCGGTGTACAGGCCCGAGACGATGGCCTGCTCGATCTCGGCGCCGGAGAAGCCGTCGCTGGCCGCGGCCAGCGCAGGCAGGGCGAAGTCCTCGGCCACCAGCTTGCGTCGGCCCAGATGCAGCCGCAGCAGCTCGACCCGCGTGTCGGCGTCGGGCAGGTCGACGAAGAAGATCTCGTCGAAGCGTCCCTTGCGCAGCAGCTCCGGCGGCAGTTCGTGGACCTGGTTGGCGGTGGCCACGACGAACACCGGCGCGCTGCGCTCGGCCATCCAGGTCAGCAGGCTGCCGAGCACGCGCCGGGACACGCCGCCATCCTCGCCGCTCCCGCTGCTGGCCAGGCCCTTCTCGATCTCGTCGATCCACAGCACGCACGGCGCCAGCTGCTCGGCCGCCGCCAGCGCCTTGCGCAGGTTCTTCTCCGTCTCGCCGTGGTACTTGTCGTACAGCGCGCCCATGTCCAGGCGCAGCAGCGGCACGCCGAACCCGGCCGCGGTGGCCTTGGCCAGCATCGACTTGCCGCAACCCTGCACCCCCAGCAGCAGCATGCCGCGCGGCGGGTCCAGGCCCGGCGGCGGCGTGGTGGAGGCGAACACGCTGCGGCGCTGGGCGATCCAGCGCTTGAGCCGATCGGCGCCGGCCACCTCGTCCAGCCGCGTGCCGTCGTATTCGTACTGCAGCTGGCCGCCGCGGCCGAGCAGCTCGAACTTCAGCCTGGCCAGCTGCGGTAGATCGCCGGGGCCGAGCACGCCGTCGTCGTAGATCAGGTGGCGCGCGATGCGCCGCGCGTCGACCAGGTCCAGCCCGGCCAGGTTGCGGATGATCTGCTGGGCCGCGGCGGTGTCCACCTCGACCCGCCGCCCGCCGTTCTCGGCCGGGTAGGCGGCCACCTCCTCGCGCAGCATCTTCAGCAGCGCCGCCGCATCGGGCAGGCGCGGGCTGAAGCGCACCGCCAGCGGCTCGAGCGTTTCGGGCAGCTCGACCCGGGCGCCGACCAGCACCACCACGTGCGGCTGGCAATGGCGGCGCTGGACGATGTCGCGCAGCTGACGCTGGTGGCCGGCGTATTCCAGATACGGGGCGAAGTCGAGCAGCAGGTAGACGCCGCGCTGCTCGGCCGCCTTGATCGACTGCAGGGCCGCACCGGCCTCGGGCGCGCCTTCGGCCGCATCCTCGCGGTCCATGTCCAGCCGGCGCAGGCCCTCGGTGGCCGACCAGCGATAGAGCGCGCGCCAGACCTGGGCCAGGGACTGGCGGAACAGGTCCACCACCCGCGCCTCATCCTGGGTCTCGATGACGATCAGCGGCGTTCCGGCGCGGATCAGCGCGGTCAGGTCCTTCAGCTCGCTCATGGGCACTCCCTGCGGGGCGAGCGAACATAGCAGAGCCCTGCCTCGCCACGGGCCGGAGGCCGGCTGGTGGCATTCACGGCCGACGGTGTACGCTCCGGCTTCCCGGACGAGTGCGAAGGCGTGAGCGCATGAAGACCATCCTGGTCGCCAGTTCCAAGGGCGGTGCGGGCAAGACCACGGTGGCCACCAACCTGGCCGCGTATTACGCCCTGCAGGGCCAGCGCACGGTCCTGGTGGACGCCGATCCCCAGGAATCGGCCACGCGCTGGGCCCAGCGCCGCGCCGAGCTTCCCAGCGCCGTGCTGCCGCTCAGCGGCACCGGCAAGAAGTGGGCATCCAGGCTGCCGGCCGACACCCAGACCGTGATCGCCGACGGCCGCGCCGGCGCCATGGCCGATGAGCTGGAAGCGCTGCTGGACGCCGCCGATGCGGTGGTGGTGCCGGTACTGCCCTCAGGGCTCGACATCGAAGCCACCGTCGGCTTCCTCAACTCGCTGTCCAAGGTCCCGCGCGTGCACAAGCGCAAGCTGCCGGTGGGCCTGGTCCTCAACCGCGCCAAGCCCTGGACCCACACCGCCCAGCAGGCGCTGGAGATGATGGGAGAGTGGCCGTATCCGGTGGTCGCCACCCTGCGCGATACCCAGGCCTATGTGGTCATGGCCGGGCTGGGACGCAGCCTGTTCGATTACCACTCCCTGCAGGTGCGCGATCACCAGCAGGACTGGCAGCCGCTGCTCGCCTGGCTGGATGCGGTCTGATCACGCAGCCCCCGATAAGGTCGTCCCATGCGTGAACTCATCCTCCTGCGCCATGCCCATGCCGAGCCCGCCCTGCCCGGCCAGTCCGATTTCGACCGCCCGCTGGCCCCGCACGGCCAGGCCGAGGCCGAGGCGGCCGGCCGCTGGATCAAGGACCAGCGCCTGATCCCCGACCGCGTGCTGTGCTCGCCCGCGCGCCGCACCCGCGAGACGCTCGAAGCGGTGCTGGCCACCACCGGCTACGTCGAACAGCGCCTGGAACAGGCCATCTACGAGGCCACCGCCGGCACCCTGATCGGCCTGGCCGATGCGCACCGCGATGTCGACCGCCTGCTGCTGCTGGGCCACAACCCCGGCCTGGAACAGCTGGCGGCGCTGCTGCACAGCGGCAGCACCAGCGACTATCGCGGCATGCCCACCGGCTCGGTGGTCGTGTTGACCTTCGCCGAGGACGGCCCGATCGAACCGGGCGCGGCGAGCCTGTCGGCGTTCTGGTGGCCGTGAAGGCGAAGGCCTGGATCCGGTTCTGTCTCGGCGCCGGGCTGACCCTCTGCACCGCCGCCGCCGCGCAGTCGCGCACCATGCCGCTGGACAAGCAGCACACGCGGCTGGGCTTCGCGCTGTCCACGCGCTGGGGGCAGACGCTGGAAGGCAACTTCCCGCGCTATGACGGGGTGGTGCACGTGCTGCCCGACGGCCGGCACCAGGTGACTCTGCACATGTACACGGCCGACGTGCAGATCGGCGACCATACGCGCTATGCGCAGTGGGCGCGCGGCAGCGCGTTCTTCGATGCGGAAAAATGGCCGGAAGTGGTGTTCGTGTCCTACCCCTATGACAGTGCGGTGCTCAAAGGCGGCGGCCAGCTCGAAGGTGAGCTGGTGATCCGCGGCATCCGCCGCCCGGAGACCCTCACGGTCACGCCCGAGCCTTGTGCGCGCCCTGGCGTGGACTGCGATGTGGTGCTGTCCGGCGAGGTGCGTCGCAGCGACTACGACATGGACGGCTTCCGGCTGGCGCTCAGCGACAAGGTGCAGTTCCTGCTGCGCGCGCGCGTGCAGGCACCGGAGCGGGAGCCCAAACCTTGAGGAAGCTGTTGGGGGCCTTCGCCCTGCTGCTGTCCCTGCTGGGC
Source organism: Pseudoxanthomonas sp. SORGH_AS_0997 (assembly GCF_031453535.1). Taxonomy (NCBI): domain Bacteria; kingdom Pseudomonadati; phylum Pseudomonadota; class Gammaproteobacteria; order Lysobacterales; family Lysobacteraceae; genus Pseudoxanthomonas; species Pseudoxanthomonas sp. SORGH_AS_0997. The sequence goes on along the minus strand of NZ_JAVIZI010000001.1, from coordinate 3,128,403 downwards.
AGCGGCTGCGCCAGCCTGTCCCAGGCCGATCATGCACGCGCGGTGCAGATCGCCCAGGCCGCCCGCTCGCAGGTGATCGATTGCCAGGCCGCCAACGCCTGCGCCGAGCCCTCCGCGCTGCGCGATCTGGCCGACAAGGCGCGCGCCGATTCGACGCCCAAGGTGCCGCGCCACTACGCGCTGCTGCTGGACCGCGGCGAGGACTCGCTGCTGGCGCGGCTCAACCTGATCCGCTCCGCGCGCCACAGCATCGACGTGCAGACCTACATCTTCGACACCGACGACAGCGCGCGGCTGGTGCTGGACGAGCTGCTGGCCGCCGCGCGCCGCGGCGTGCAGGTGCGGGTGCTGATCGACCAGCTCACCGCCATCCCCAACCTGGACATGCTGGCGGCGCTGTCCGGCGCGCACCGCAACTTCGCCCTGCGCCTGTACAACCCGACCTTCAACCAGGCCGTGCCGGGCTACCTGGACTATGCGGCCAGCGTGGTGTGCTGCTTCCGGCGCTTCAACCAGCGCATGCACACCAAGCTGCTGCTGGTGGACGATGCGGTCGGCATCACCGGCGGGCGCAACTACCAGGACGACTACTACGACTGGGATTCGGAATACAACTTCCGCGACCGCGACGTGCTGATCGCAGGCCCGGAGGGCGCGGACATGGGGCGCAGCTTCGACCAGTTCTGGGAGGCGCCGCGCAGCATCCCGGCCGAGCGGCTCAGCGATGTCGGCCGCACGCTGCTCGAGAAAGGCGTGCCGCCGATGCCGCCGGAGGCGTTCAAGCGCCCCGACCGCGTCGCCGACATGGGCGCCGACGCCAGCGACCCGGAGGTGATCCAGCAGCGCCTGGTCGACCGCGCGCTGGAAGTGGGCACGGTCAGCTACGTGGCCGACACCCCGCGCAAGCATCGCGCCGATGATCCCGAGACCGCCGCGCCCTCGGACTGGGAGCTGGGCACGCTGCTGACCCGCGCGCAGGACGAGATCCTGATGCAGACGCCGTACCTGATCATGTCCAAGCAGGCCAAGCGCTTCTTCAAGGGCCTGCGCACGCGGCCGGTGCCGCCGGCGGTGGTGGTGTCCACCAACAGCCTGGCCGCCACCGACAATCCGATCGTGTATTCGGTGTCGGCCAAGTACAAGCGCATGTACCTGCGCGAGCTCGGCTTCCAGCTTTACGAATACAAGCCGTTCCCGGCCGACGCGCCGGTGGACGTGGCCACGCTGCTGCCGGTGCCGCCGGTGGCGCTGCCCGGGCAGGAACCGGCACCGATGCCCGAGCAGGACGTGCCGCGCAGCACCGCCATCCGCACCTCGATGCCCGGCAGCCGGCCCTTCGGCATGGTGGACCGCGACGAGCAGCAGGACCGCGCCACGCGCCGCGCGCGCGAACGCAACCGCGTGGACCGGCGCCTGCAGCGCGCCGAGGGCCGGCCCTCGTTCCTCAGCAAGGGCCCGCACAGCGACCCGCTGCCGCTCAAGCGCGCCGGCGTGCGCATGGGCCTGCATGCCAAGTCGATGGTGATCGACGACGACATCGCGGTCATCGGCACGCACAACTTCGACCCGCGCTCGCTCGACTACAACACCGAGGCGGTGGTGGTGATCCCCAACCGCGCCTTCGCCCAGCAGCTGGAGCAGAGCATCCGCCGCGACATCGAGCCGGAGAACTCCTGGGTGATCGCGCCCCGGCCCAAGCCGGGCGTGTTCTCGGGGATCAACTACAGCCTGGACAAGGTGTCCTCGGCGCTGCCGGTGTTCGACATCTGGCCCTGGCGCTATGCCACCAGCTACGAATTCGTGCCCAGCGAACAGTGCCCGGGCCCGCTGCCGGTCAAGGATCCGATGTTCCACGCCTGCTACAAGTCGGTGGGCGACTTCCCCGAGGTGAGCATCGGGCCCAAGCGGCTGTACGCGCGCATCCTGATCGCCTTCGGCGCCGGCCTGGTGCCGATCCTCTGACGTTTCACGTTTTAGAAGGACACTGCCATGACTTTCCGCGTCCCCGTCGATATCGACGCGCTCAATGCCATGTCGGCCGGCAACCTGGTCGGCCACCTGGGCATCGTCATCACCGAGGCCGGCCCGGACTGGCTGCGCGGCACCATGCCGGTGGCCGCGCACACCCACCAGCCGTTCGGCCTGCTGCACGGCGGCGCCTCGGTGGTGCTGGCCGAGACGCTGGGCAGCCTGGCCGGCGGCCTGAGCGTGCTCGATCCCGAGCGGCACGCCGTGGTCGGCCTGGAGATCAACGCCAACCACATCCGCGGCGAGCGCGCCGGCACCGTCACCGGCACCGCGCGCGCGATCCACATCGGCCGCAGCACCCAGGTCTGGGACATCCGCATCGAGAACGAGCGCGGCAAGCCGGTGTGCGTCTCGCGCCTGACCCTGGCGGTGGTGCCCAAGCCGGCGGCCTGATCGGCCGCGCGGGCCGCGCGCCGGCCCGGCGCAACGCTGCTTCCGGCCGGCTGTTGTAGCCGGCCCCGGACCCATCCGGTATCTTGCCCGGATGAGTCCGTCCCCCTCTCTGGCGCCTGCTGCCCCCGGTGCCGGCCGCGCCTTCCGCTATCTGCTCCGCACGCCGCTGCTGCTGATCCACGTGCTGGTCATGCTGCCGCTGCTGCTGCTGACCATGGTGCCGCTGTGGGCGGGCCTGCCGCTGCGCGGGCGCACGGTCAAGCAGTTCTCCGTCGAGCACTGGTCGGCCGCGCTGATGCGCATCTTCGGCTTCCGCCTGCGTCGCAGCGGCACGCCGCTGCAGGGGGCGGTGATGTTCGTCTCCAACCACGTCAGCTGGGTGGACATCGAGATGGTGCACAGCCAGCGCATGGTCGGCTTCGTGGCCAAGCAGGAGATCCGCGGCTGGCCGGTGGTGGGCTGGCTGGCGCAGCGCGGGGAGACGATTTTCCACCAGCGCGGCAGCACCGAGTCGCTGGGCGGGGTGATGGAAGCGATGCTGGAGCGGCTGAAGGAAGGCCGCCCGGTGGCGGTGTTCCCGGAAGGCCGCACCCGCGACGGCAGCGAGGTCGGCCCGTTCCACGCGCGCATCTTCCAGCCGGCGGTCGAGGCGGCCGTGCCGGTGCAGCCGGTGGCCCTGCGCTACGGCGTGCGCGGCGATGCGCAGCAGGTGGTGGCCTTCGGCCCGCACGAGAGCTTCTTCGCGAACTTTCTACGCCTGTTGGGCGAACCTTCGCGCGTGGCCGAGATCTGCTTCCTCGAACCCATCTTCCCCGACCAGGTCCAGGGCCGTCGGCAGATCGCCGACACCGCCCGGGCGCGCATCGTCGCGGCGATGGAGGCCTGAGCATGCTGGGCTTCGGCGCACGCGCGGGCCTGATGGGCGCCTCCCTGGCGCCGGCGCAGTCCGACGTGGGCCAGGCGCCGGTCAGCGCCAGCAGCTACGCGCCGCCGCGCTGGCTGCGCAACGCGCATCTGCAGTCGATCCTGAGTTCGAGCGACCTGCGCCGCCGGCGCGGTCTGCGCCGGCTGCAGGCGATGGGCGCGGTCAGCACCGAGCACATCTTCGACGGCGGCGCCGGCGTGCGCCTGCAGGGCTGGCACAGCATCGTGCCGGGCATGGAGGTGCGCGGCCTGGCGCTGCTGCTGCACGGCTGGGAGGGCAGTTCGGAATCCAGCTACATGCGCATGACCGCCGCCAGCCTGCTGGAGGCCGGCTACGAGGTGGTGCGGCTGAATTTCCGCGACCACGGCCAGACCCACCACCTCAACGAGGACATCTTCCACTCCTGCCTGCTGCCCGAGGTGCTGCACGCGGCCTGCGATGTGGCGCAGCGGTTCCCGTCACGGCCGATGGTCGCGGCCGGTTACTCGCTCGGCGGCAACTTCGCGCTGCGGGTGGCGCTACGCGCGCCGGCGTTCGGGCTGCCGCTCAAGGCCGTGGCCGCGGTGTGCCCGGTGCTGGACCCGCAGTCCACGCTGACCGGGATGGAGCAGGGCCTGCCGCTGTACCACTGGTACTTCCAGCGCAAGTGGCGCCATTCGCTGGAGATCAAGCGCCAGCTGTTCCCCGAGCGCCATGTCTACGACGACACGGTGCTGTCGTTGAGCGTGCGCGAGCTGACCCGCTGGATGGTCGAGCACGAGACCGACTTCGGCACGCTGGAGAACTATCTGGACGGCTATTCCATCGCCGGCAACCGGCTGGCCGAGATGACCGTGCCGGCGCACATCCTGATGGCCCAGGACGATCCGGTGATTCCCTTCGCCGACTTCGCCCGCTGGCAGCTGCCGGCCAGCGTGGCGCTGGAAGTGGCGCGCTGGGGCGGCCATTGCGGCTTCATCGAGAACGCGCACTGCGACGGGTTCGGCGAGCGCTGGGTGACCGATCGGCTCACCCGCGACTAGCGTCCGCGCCGCGCCCGGCGCGCCGTCTTCCCAGCTTCCCTTCGATACGGAGACTTGCCATGCGTATCCATAGCGACAGTTTCGCCAACGGCGCCCCGATCCCGGCCGAGTTCGCCGGCGGCGATGCCCAGGGCTTCGCGCCCGACCGCAATCCGCACCTGGCCTGGGAGCAGGCGCCGGCCGGCACGCGCAGTTTCGCGCTGCTCGTGGTCGATCCGGACGTGCCGACGGTGCCGGAGACCACCAACCGCGATGACATGGAGGTGCCGGCCGACCAGCCGCGGCAGGACTTCTATCACTGGGTGATGGTCGACATCCCGGCCCAGGTGCAGGCGCTGGCGGCGGGCAGCTGCGCCGATGGTTTCGTCGCTGGCGGCAAGCGCACGCCTGAGGGTCCGTCCGGCGCGCGGCAGGGGCTGAACGACTACACCGGCTATTTCGAGGGTAATGCGCAGCTGGCCGGGCAGTATTTCGGCTACGACGGGCCTTATCCGCCGTACAACGATGCGCGCCTGCATCACTACCATTTCCGGTTGTACGCGCTGGACCTCGAACGCGTGCCGGTGGAGGGCGCGTTCACCGGGCAGGACGTGCTGAAGGCGATCGAAGGCCATGTGCTGGGGCAGGCCGAGTGGGTCGGCACTTATACGCTCAACCCCAAGCTGTCGGGCTGAGTTGTTTGCGCCTCTTTCGTAGAGAAGGCTCCTCTACCCGAGTAAGCGGTCGCGGTGCCTGAGTGCCCACTGCTTCGGCGGGGCAGCGGTCCGGCGGGCGGGGGCCGCTTATCCCTCAATCAGGGCATCCTGCCCTGATTCGGGCGCTCGGCGTCCTTCCTCGCTAGGCGCGGCCCCCGCCCGCCGGCCCGCTGCCTCGCGCGTCAGGTCACAGCGCTTCGGTTTGCGCGGTCGTTCGAGACCCTCGCCCATGCGCAGAGCGCGATCAGCGAAGGGAAGGGCTTCGACTTGAGGCCCCCTCCCTTGCGCGCAGCGCAGGGGAGCTCGAAGTCGCGGCTAGCGACTGAGGGGGAGGGGTCGGAGCTTTCCCTGGCAAGCCACCGAAGCAAAGAAGCAAAAGCACCCCACCCCGGCCCTCCCCTTCGCCTGCGGCGAAAGGGAGGGGGCAGAGCGCTTGCGCAATGCCTTGGGTGGAAGAAGTCCTGATCTGCACGCTCGCGTAGCCTCGACCCGGCCGGGCGCGCGGAGAGCGGGCCATGGATGGCCCGCGGCGGCGAGTCCGCCAGGGATGGCGGACCGAGCCGAGGAGCCGTGCCCGGCCGGGTCGAGGCTGGTCGGCGAAGTGAGCTCAAGCCTCAGCGCTCATGCCATCGACAGATCTGGGTGATGCGCTCCGGCAAGAACAAAAAAAGCCCGCGCATCGCGCGGGCTTTTCGTTTCATCGGTTGCCGCGGCTCAGGCGCCGCTGGGCAGGAACAGCAGCAGGGCCACGCCCAGCACGATGCGATACACCGCAAAGCCGGTGTAGCGGTGGGACTTGATGAAGCCCAGCAGCCAGCGCACCACGATAAAGCCGGTCACGGCCGCGGCCAGGAAGGCCACCGCCACCGCGGTCCAGTCGACCTGGCCCAGCTGTCCGTCCTTGGCCAGCTCCAGGAAGGTGTAGCCGCTGGCGGCGAACATGGTCGGGATGCCGACCAGGAAGGCGAATTCGGTCGCCGACGAGCGCCGGCTGGTGCCGGCCAGCATCGCGATGAAGATCGCGGCGGCCGAGCGCGAGGTGCCGGGAAACACGCCGGCCACCACCTGCGCCAGGCCGACCAGCACGGCCACCGTCCAGGTCACGTTGGGGCTGTCGCCGCGGCGCTCGGCCAGGCGTTCGGCCACGATCATCCAGAGGCCGCCGATGATCAGCGCCCAGGCCACGGGGGTCACCGTCTCGGGCAGCGCCCAGCCCAGCTTGCGCACCGCCAGGCCCACCACCGCGGTCACCAGGAAGGCGGTGCCGAGCTTGAACAGGTAGTCGCGCTGGACCGGATCGCGCCAGCCCAGCGCCAGGCTCACCAGCCGCTGCCGGAACACCAGCACCACCGCGATGATCGCGCCGGCCTGGATGACGATGTTGAAGAAATCGGTCTGCCGCGGCAGCCAGTGCTGGGCGATCAGCAGGTGCCCGGTGCTGGAGATGGGCAGGAATTCGGTCAAGCCTTCGAGGATGCCGAGCAGCAGCGCGGCCAGGAGTTCGGACATGGGACAGGGCGCAACGTGGGGGAGGCCGAAGCATAAGGCGAATCGCATTTGCACGCTTTAGGTGCTAGTTTCAGTCGATGCACCTTCAAAGTGCATCCGGTTGGTGCGCGGCGTGAAGAGGATGTAGAGAAAACAGGGACTTAGCGCGCCCTCCGGGTTGGCACGCGGCTTGCGATAAGGCCGTCACACATTCCACCTCACCACCGATTCGAGGAGCAAAGATGTCCGTCGACAAAGTCGAAAAGCTGATCAAGGACTCCAAGGCGGAGTTCGTCGACCTGCGTTTCGTTGACCTGCGCGGCGTGCAGCAGCACGTGACTTTCCCGGCGAGCATCGTCGAGCCCAGCCTGTTCGAGGAAGGCAAGATGTTCGACGGCAGCTCCATCGCCGGCTGGAAGGGCATCAACGAATCGGACATGGTCCTCATGCCCGACGCCGACACGGCCTATCTGGATCCGTTCTACGCCGATCCGACCATCAACCTGACCTGCGACGTGCTGGACCCGGCGACGATGACCTCGTACCTGCGCTGCCCGCGCGGCGTGGCCAAGCGCGCCGAGGCCTACCTGCAGTCCTCGGGCATCGCCGATGTGGCCTTCTTCGGCCCGGAGCCGGAGTTCTTCATCTTCGACTCGGTGCGCTTCGCCAACGAGATGGGCAACACCTTCTTCAAGATCGACTCCGAAGAGGCGGCCTGGAACAGCGCGGCCAAGTACGAAGGCGGCAACAGCGGCTACCGTCCGGGCGTGAAGGGCGGTTACTTCCCCGTCCCGCCGACCGACTCGCTGCACGACATCCGCGCCGAGATGGTCAAGACCCTGGAGCAGGTCGGCATCGAGACCGAGGTGCACCACCACGAGGTGGCCACCGCCGGCCAGTGCGAGATCGGCACCAAGTTCAACACGCTGGTGAAGAAGGCCGATGAGCTGCTGATGATGAAGTACATCATCAAGAACGTGGCCTTCCGCAACGGCAAGACCGCCACCTTCATGCCCAAGCCGATCGTCGGCGACAACGGCAGCGGCATGCACGTGCACCAGTCGCTGGCCAAGGGCGGCACCAACCTGTTCTCCGGCGACGGCTACGGCGGCCTGTCGCAGATGGCGCTGTGGTACATCGGCGGCATCTTCAAGCACGCCAAGGCGATCAACGCCTTCGCCAACTCGGGCACCAACAGCTACAAGCGCCTGGTGCCGGGCTTCGAGGCGCCGGTGATGCTGGCCTACTCGGCGCGCAACCGCTCGGCCTCGTGCCGCATCCCGTGGGTCAACAGCCCGAAGGCGCGCCGCATCGAGATCCGCTTCCCCGATCCGCTGCAGTCCGGCTACCTGACCTTCACCGCGCTGATGATGGCCGGCCTGGACGGCATCAAGAACCAGATCGACCCGGGCGCGGCCTCGGACAAGGATCTCTACGATCTGCCGCCGGAAGAAGAGAAGCTGATCCCGCAGGTCTGTTCCTCGCTGGATCAGGCCCTGGCCGCGCTGGACGCCGACCGCGACTTCCTCAAGGCCGGCGATGTGTTCTCCGACGACCTGATCGACGGCTACATCGACCTGAAGATGCAGGAAGTCACCAAGTTCCGCGCGGCGACCCATCCGCTCGAGTACCAGCTGTACTACGCCAACTGAGCAAACGCGGCGATGGCGGTGGGTCCCCCCTCCCACCCACTGCCATCGCTGCACCTCACCTGAGCGCTTCCGGTGCACGGCCGACGGAAGCCGCAATGCCACGCTGGGGCGGCCGTGAACCATGCAGTGCTGGGGACGCGTCATCGAAGACGCCCATGGGCCGCACGCCCTCCCTCCCACGTCGTACGCACGGGTCCTTGCTCCCGCGCGCTCGACGCGGCCCTTGGGCGCTTCATCGTGGCGCCGGCGCGATGCCGGCGACCACCTTCGATTCGGCTTATCGCGCCGCTCTTTTGTCCGGCCCCGCGCCGGGCGCTCCAACCATCATCGGGGAATGTGCATGAAACTGATCACCGCCATCATCCGCCCCTTCAAGCTGGACGAAGTCCGCGAGGCGCTGTCGCAGACAGGCGTCTCGGGCATCACCGTCACGGAAGTGAAGGGCTTCGGCCGCCAGAAGGGCCACACCGAGCTGTATCGCGGCGCCGAGTACGTCGTGGATTTCCTGCCGAAGATCAAGATCGAAACCGTCGTCACCGAAGAGCGTCTGGATGCGGTCATCGAGGCCATCCAGCAGGCCGCCGGCACCGGCAAGATCGGTGACGGCAAGATCTTCGTGACCACGATCGACCAGGTCATCCGCATCCGCACCGGCGAAGTCGGCGCCGACGCGCTCTAACCCTTCCGGAGAGACCCCCCATGAAGACTCGTCTGCTCTCCGCCCTGACCACCCGCCTGCAGGTGCTGTGCGCGGCCGCCGCGCTGGGCCTGCTGGCCGCCGGTACCGTGTCCACCGTCGCCGCGCAGGAAGCCACCGCGCCTGCCGCCACGGAAGCCCCGGCTACCACCGCCCCGGCGGACGCCGCGCCTGAACCGGTCGCGGCCCCGTCCGCCGCCGCGGCCACGGCCGCACCGGCCGCCGAGATCGTCGACAAGGGCGACGTGGCCTGGATGCTGACCTCCACGCTGCTGGTGCTGATGATGGTCGTGCCCGGCCTGGCGCTGTTCTACGGCGGCATGGTGCGCGCCAAGAACGTGCTCTCGGTGCTGATCCAGGTCATCACCGTGTTCTCGCTGATCGCCATCCTGTGGGTCGCCTACGGCTACAGCCTGGCCTTCTCGGGCGACGGCAAGTGGATCGGCAATCTGGACAAGCTCTTCCTCAAGGGCGTGACCACCGAGACGCTGGCGGCCACCTTCACCAAGGGCGTCAGCCTGCCCGAGCAGGTGTTCGTCTGCTTCCAGCTGACCTTCGCCGGCATCACCGGCGCGCTGATCGTCGGCGCCTTCGCCGAACGCGTGAAGTTCGCCGCGGTGCTGCTGTTCGCGCTGATCTGGTTCACGGCCGGCTATCTGCCGATCGCGCACATGGTCTGGGCGACCGGCGGCTTCCTGTTCGAGCGCGGCGCGCTGGACTTCGCCGGCGGCACGGTCGTGCACATCAATGCCGGTGTCGCCGGTCTGGTGGGCTCGTACTTCGTCGGCAAGCGCATCGGCTTCGGCCAGGTCGCGCTGCGGCCGCACAACGTCACCTACACCTTCGTCGGTGCGGCGCTGCTGTGGGTGGGCTGGTTCGGCTTCAACGCCGGTTCCAACCTGGAAGCCAACGCCGGCGCGGCGCTGGCCTTCCTCAACACGATGCTGGCGACCGCCGCGGCGATCCTGGCCTGGGCGCTGGCCGAGAAACTGTTCAAGGGCAAGTCCTCCGCCCTGGGCGTGGCCTCCGGTGCGGTGGCCGGCCTGGTGGGCATCACCCCGGCCTGCGGCACGGTGGGTCCGTTCGGCGCGATCGCCATCGGCGCCATCGCCGCATTCGTCTGCGTGTGGGGCGTGACCGGCCTGAAGAAGCTGCTCAAGGCCGACGACACGCTGGACGTGTTCGGCGTGCACGGCATCGGCGGCATCGTCGGCGCCATCCTGACCGGCGTGTTCTCGGCCGCGTCGCTGGGTGGGGTGAAGGGCGATGGTTACTCCATCCCGCACCAGGTGCTGATCCAGATCGAGGGCGTGGCGATCACCGTGGCCTGGATCGGCGTGGTGTCCGTGGTGGGCTTCGCGATTGCCAAGCTGGTGTTCGGCCTGCGCGTGAGCGAGGACGCCGAGCGCGAGGGCCTGGACATCACCTCGCATGGCGAGGCGGCCTACGAGGCCTGACCGCGCCCGGCGGCGGCATTGCACTAAGATGGTGCAATGCTGCCGCCGGACTCCACGGACCCGCTTCCCGAACCCCCGGAACGCGCTGTGAGCGAGATTCCCACCCCGGACGCGCTGAGCACGCCGGTGGCCTGGGCCGATTCCGCCGGCACGGTCCTGGGCGTCAATGCCGCCTTCGCGCGCTGGCTGGGTGTCAGCCAGCGCCGCCTGGTCGGACGCCCCCTGGCCGCATTGGAAATGGATGGCGATGCCATGGCCCGTTTTCTCCGCAATACCGACCGCGACCTGCTGCGCCTGCACCGGGTCGCCCTGGGCTTCCCCGGCGGGGCCGCGCGCTTCGCCGAGGGCTGGCTCTCGCGTGCCGACACCGGTGGCTGGCTGCTGGAAGCCCATCCGGTCGACGACTTCCCCGCGCTGGACCCGGCCCAGGCCATGCCCAGCGCGCTGGCCGCCGCCCTGCGCGGCCTGGCCCATGAACTGCGCAACCCGCTGGCCGGCCTGAAGGGCGCCGCGCAGCTGCTCTCGCGCCGCGCGCAGAACCGCGCGGACAACGAGGACGAGCGCGCCCTGATCGGCCTGATCGAGTCCGAGGCCGAGCGGCTCAACGCCCTGCTGGACCGGCTGCTGTCGCCGACCTCGCAGCGCCCGCACGCCGCGCTCAACATCCACGCCGTGCTCGAGCGCGTGCTGCGCCTGGCCGAGGCCGAGGGCGCCTGGCACGGCCGCCTGCAGCGCGATTACGACCCCAGCCTGCCGGAGCTGCACGGCGACGCCGACCGCCTGACCCAGGCTGTGTGGAACCTGGTCGGCAACGCCATGCAGGCCGGGGCCGCGCTGATCACCCTGCGCACCCGCGTCGAGCACGGGCTGCGCATCCACGATCAGCTGCATGCGCGCGCGCTACGGCTGGAGATCATCGACGACGGCCGCGGCGTGCCCGAGGAGCTGGCCGAGCACCTGTTCCTGCCGCTGGTCAGCGGCCGCGCCGAAGGCAGCGGCCTGGGCCTGGCGCTGGCCCAGCAGGTGGCGCGCGAGCATCGCGGCTCGCTGGGCTTCCGCTCGCGCCCGGGGCACACCCGTCTTCACCCTGTTGCTGCCGCAATCGCGCGATGCCGCCGAGGAGGGACGCCATGCCCACTGAGGAAAGCCAGCGCATCTGGGTCGTCGACGACGACCGCTCGGTCCGCTTCGTGCTGGCCACCGCGCTGCGCGACGCGGGCTACGACGTGGACGGCTTCGACAGCGCCGCCTCGGCGCTGCAGGCGTTGGGCACGCGCGGCGTGCCGGACCTGCTGTTCACCGACGTGCGCATGCCCGGCGAGGACGGCCTCAAGCTGCTGGACCGGCTCAAGCACGCGCATCCGAGCCTGCCGGTAATCGTGATGTCGGCCTATACCGATGTGGCCAGCACGGCAGGCGCGTTCCGCGGCGGTGCGCAGGAGTTCCTGTCCAAGCCCTTCGACCTGGACGATGCGGTGGCCCTGGCCGCGCGCGCGCTGCCCAGCCTGGAGCCCAGCGAGGTCGCCGTCGCCGAACCGGTGGCGGAGACGCGCAACGGCACGCCGGAGCTGATCGGCGACACGCCGGCCATGCGCGCGCTGTTCCGCGCGATCGGCCGCCTGGCGCAGGCGCCGCTGTCGGTGCTGGTCACCGGCGAGACCGGCACCGGCAAGGAGCTGGTCGCGCGCGCCCTGCACAACGAGTCCCCGCGCGCGCGCAAGCCGTTCGTGGCGCTCAATACCGCGGCCATTCCGGCCGAGCTGCTGGAAAGCGAGCTGTTCGGCCACGAGGCCGGTGCGTTCACCGGCGCGCAGCGGCGACACATCGGCCGCTTCGAGCAGGCCGACGGCGGCACGCTGTTCCTGGACGAGATCGGCGACATGCCGCTGCCGCTGCAGACGCGCCTGCTGCGCGTGCTGGCCGAGGGCGAGTTCTTCCGCGTCGGCGGGCGCGAGCTGATCCGCGTGGACGTGCGCGTGATCGCCGCCACCCACCAGGACCTGGAAGGCCTGGTGCAGGCCGGCCGCTTCCGCGCCGACCTGTTGCATCGCCTGGACGTGGTGCGCCTGCAGCTGCCGCCGCTGCGCGAGCGCCGCGGCGACGTGTCGCGCCTGGCCGAGAACTTCCTGGCCCAGGCCTGCGCCAAGCTCGGCATGCCGGCCAAGCGCGTGGCCCCGTCCGCGCGCGAGGCGCTGCGCGCGCACGACTGGCCCGGCAATGTGCGCGAGCTGGAGAACGTCTGCTGGCGCCTGGCCGCGCTGGCGCCGTCGGACACCATCACCGTGGGCGATGTCGAACAGGCCCTGCCGCATGGCGCCAGGTCGTCCACGCGCGATGCCGCCGACTGGGACGCGCTGCTCGGCCAGTGGGCGCGCGCGCGCCTGGCCGAAGGTGCCGATGGCCTGCACGCCGAGGCGCGCACGCGCTTGGACCGCGCCCTGCTGGAAGCGGCGCTGCAGTTCACCAACGGGCGTCGTGCCGATGCCGCCGCAAGGCTGGGCGTGGGCCGCAACACGATCACGCGCAAGCTGGGTTCCGGGCGCCGTCGCAGCTGATTGCGTGCGGGCAGGGACGGCGATGCGATGACGCGATGGTCACCGCGCCGCCGCGCGCTTTGCACCCAACTTCATTGCAACTGAACGCCGCCGCCGATAGCGTGGCGGCCCGATGCCTCACCACCGCTTCCATCGCCTGCTGCTGCCGGCCCTCGCCTCGGGCGCGGCGCTGGCGCTGTCGGCCTGCAGCAGCGCACCGGCGCCCAAGCCCACGCCTCCGGTCGTCGTGCCCGCCCAGGCCACGGTCCACGAGGCACAGGCGATCATGCGCTCGGCCTCGGCCAGCCTGGTCAGCGGCAAGCTGGCGCTGAGCCCGGTGGCCGGCGGCGTGCGCATCGCCGGCACCATCGGCGGCCTGCCGCCGTCGGGGCGTTTCGGCTTCCATGTGCACGAAGTTGGCGACTGCAGTGCGGTCGATGCCAGCAGCGCCGGCGGACATTTCAATCCCACCCACCAGCCCCACGGCAACGCCAAGATCGGCGCCCACCACGCCGGCGACATGGACAACCTCACCTCCGATCTGGAAGGCGTGGCCCGGGTCGATACGCGCCTGGGCGAGGTCACCCTGGGCGGCGGCGCGCCCAACGACATTCTCGGCCGCGCGCTGGTGGTGCATGCAGACCCCGACGACTACGCCACCCAGCCGGCGGGCAAGTCCGGTGCGCGGGTGGCCTGTGGCGTGATCCAGGCGATCCGTTGACCGCGTGCCTCATGGCGCGCATTCCCTAGAAGCAACACGAGGAGCGTTCCGATGAAGCGACTGACCCAAACCCTGCTGTGTGCCGCCACCGTGCTGGCCCTGGCCGCGTGCAACAAATCCGAACCCGAGGCCGCGCCCGCGCCGGTGAGCGATCCGGCGGCCAACTCGGCCCCGGCCGAGAACACGCCGCCGCCGAGCTCGCCGGCCACCACCGCCATGGCCTCGGCCAAGGCCACGCTCAAGCCCACCCAGGGCAACAAGGTTGCCGGCGAGCTGAACTTCATGGCGATGGAAGGCGGCGTGCACGTCACCGGCACGCTGACCGGCCTGACCCCGGGCGAGCACGGCTTCCACATCCACGAGAAGGGCGACTGCAGCGCGCCGGACGGCAGCAGCGCCGGCGGGCACTTCAATCCCGACGGCGTGGATCACGGCCAGGTCACCGCGCCGACCCACCACGCCGGCGACAGCAACAACATCACCGCCGACGCGCAGGGCAACGTGACCATCGACCAGATGCTCTCGGCCAATACCGACATCGGCAAGGGCGACAAGTACGACATCGTCGGCAAGGGCGTGATCGTTCACGAGAAGCCGGACGACTACAAAACCCAGCCGACCGGCGATGCCGGTGGCCGCCTGGCCTGCGGCGTGATCGAGGCCGCGCCGGCGGCGATGTAAGCCGCGCCATCGCGGGCGGCGCGATGCGTCCGCCCGCGAGGTCCGCAGGAAGAAAGAAGGCGCCCACTGGGCGCCTTCTCTTTTGCACGGGCAGGAAGCCGCCTTCAGCTGCGCAGGTGCGCGCAGAGGTCGCCCTCGCCCGGGCAGTGCACGTAGGTGACGGGGATGCCGTGCGCCTCGAGCACCGCGGCCAGCTGGCGCTTGCGCATCAGATAGTGCTCGTAAGCGCGGGCCAGGCGCTCGGGCTCGTCGGTGCCCGGCGTGTTGCGCGACTTCCAGGTGGCCGCGTCCAGCAGCGCCATCTGCACCTGGCCGTCGGCATAGCGCAGCAGCGGTTCGGGCGGCGCGTCCAGCCACTGCTCCTCGTCCGGCGCCAGCAGCGCGGTCTCGATCACCGGCCACAGGCCTTCCAGGTGCTGGTGCTGGTACTGCAGCGCCATCATCGCGGCCAGGTCGTGCAGGGTCATGAAGCGCACATGCTCGACCTTGGCGCCCAGCCCGTCCTGCAGCTGCAGCGCGGTGTCGGCGCCGGCCATGCCGCGTTCGATCAGCACCTCTTCCAATGCCTCGCCGACCGCATCGACATCTTCCGGCGTGCCGCTGAGCAGGAACGGCAGCACGCGCAGCGCGCCGCCGGTGAGGTCCGGGTCGGCGTGGAACGGCATCGGCACCTGGCCATCGCTGGCCGCGCCGAAGGCGATCACGCGCGGGCCCTGGTCGCGTCCCGGCGCGCGTTGGCGCAGCTCGTCCAGGCGGCGGTGCAGCGGCCAGCCGGGGCGCAGCGCCTCGGCGGGGTCGAAGTGCGCGGCGGCCAGGGTCAGCTCCAGCGCGGTCACCTGCGGCACCAGGCCGGCCAGGTCGCGGGCGATCTTCTCGGCCAGCGCGCCGGCCTCGGCCTGGGGCAGGGCCGGCTGCCGCGGCGGGGCGCCGCCGGCCAGCTCAAGAGCGATCAGGCCCATCACCTGCGCGGTTTCGTTGGGGTGGGTCATGGAAGGAACAGCAAGGCCAATGCAATCTGTCGGCATTCTAGCCACCTGCCGGGTGACCGCCGCGACACGATGAACGCGCACGTGCTGTTCACGGCGCAGCAGAGAAGGTCGTTGACGCGCAATGACAGGCGTCGAACGACGCCGCTACACTTCCACCATACGCCTGCGCATGTGCGGGTCTCCCTATGAACATGGCCGTCCACCGAGGTCTTCCCATGCCAGTCGCCCGTCCCGTCGCCATCCTCGGCGGCGTTCGCATCCCCTTCTGCCGCCAGAACACCGCGTATTCGGATGTCGGCAACCTGGGCATGTCGGTGCGCACCTTGGGCGCGCTGGTCGAGCGCTTCGGCCTGCACGGGCAGACCCTGGGCGAGGTGGCCATGGGCGCGGTGATCAAGCACTCCAGCGACTGGAACCTGGGCCGCGAGGCCGCGCTGTCCTCCGGCCTGTCGCCGCTGACCCCCGGCATCACCCTGCAGCGCGCCTGCGGCACCAGCCTGGACACCATCGCCCACATCGGCAACAAGATCGCGCTGGGGCAGATCGAGGCGGGCATCGGTGGCGGCTCGGACACCACCTCGGACGTGCCGATCGTCTACGGCAAGAAGCTGCGTGCGCGCCTGCTCGAGGTCAACCGCGCCAAGACGCCCAAGGACAAGGCGCGCGCTCTGCTCAAGGGCTTCCGCTTTTCCGAGCTCAAGCCCGAGTTCCCCGGCGTGGGCGAGCCGCGCACCGGCAAGTCGATGGGCGAGCACTGCGAGGACATGGCCAAGGAGTGGAACATCTCGCGCGATTCGCAGGACGCCTGGGCGGTGTCCTCGCACAAGAAGCTGGCCGCGGCCTACGAGCGCGGCTTCTTCGACGATCTGATCGTGCCCTTCCGCGGGGTGAGCCGCGACAACATCCTGCGCCCGGACACCTCGCTGGAGAAGCTGGCCACGCTCAAGCCGGCGTTCGACAAGACCTCCGGCCGCGGCACGCTGACCGCCGCCAACTCCACGCCGCTGACCGATGGCGCGGCGGCGGTGCTGCTGTCCAGCGACGAATGGGCGGCCGCGCATGGCCACACGCCGCTGGCCTATCTGAAGGACGTGCAGAGCGCGGCGGTGGATTTCGTCCACGGCGAGGGCCTGCTGATGGCGCCGACCGTGGCCGTGCCGCAGATGCTGGCGCGCCATGGCCTGAGCCTGCAGGACTTCGACATCTACGAGATCCACGAGGCCTTCGCCGCGCAGGTGCTGTGCACGCTGCGCGCGTGGGAGAGCGAGGAGTACTGCACCCATCGCCTCGGCCTGCCCGGTCCGATGGGCCGCATCGATCCGGAGAAGATCAACCCCAACGGCTCCTCGCTGGCCGCGGGCCATCCCTTCGCCGCCACCGGCGCGCGCATCATCGGCACGGTGGCCAAGGAGCTGGCCCAGCGCGGCGGCGGCCGCGCGCTGGTCTCGATCTGCACCGCCGGCGGCATGGGTGTGGTCGCCATCGTCGAGCGCTG
Source organism: Pseudoxanthomonas sp. SORGH_AS_0997 (assembly GCF_031453535.1). NCBI lineage: Bacteria > Pseudomonadati > Pseudomonadota > Gammaproteobacteria > Lysobacterales > Lysobacteraceae > Pseudoxanthomonas > Pseudoxanthomonas sp. SORGH_AS_0997. Next base: position 3,111,626 of record NZ_JAVIZI010000001.1, on the reverse strand, counting down.
AGGGGCTGCTCCGCTTTTCCCCGCTAATCGCAGCAAGTTTTGGGGAGCAACTGTTTCATCAAACCCCGCAGCCACCCTCCTGTAGAGCGGAGCTTGCTCCGCTGGGGCCGTCCCCACGAACCGAACGAAGAGCAGCGGAGTCCCCAAGAGGGGATTGCCACAAGCTCCGCTCTACAGGTAGGAGCGCCATGGCGATGCGGCTTTCCCGGGAGAACCCTCGCCGCCATGGCGGCTCCCACCGAGCCCGATCCCGAGCGGGCAGGGGCCACAAGCACGACCAAGTACTAGCGTGCACCTGAATGCCGCTTCCGAGGCACTTGTCCGTGCCCACAGCGCACGCGCCGCTGACTGGAATTCGGCAAGGCCGGTGCGGCGTGCACCGGCTGCCAGGCGCATCATGTCCAGGCCCTCCCCCCGTTTGCCGGCGCGCGCATGACCTCGCGCGGGCCGCCGCGTATCGCCTTGGACGATTCACCCGCTTCCCTGACGCCTGCAGATGCCGCCGCCGCGGTGCCCTCGCGCCTCACCCGCCGCGTGCTGAGCGTCGTGGTGTTCAACTTCGTCGGCTATTTCTGCGTCGGTTTGCCGCTGGCGGTGGTACCGGGCTTCGTCCACACCACGCTGGGCTACGGCACGGTGCTGGCCGGCCTGGCGGTGAGCCTGCAGTACGTCGCCACCCTGCTCAGCCGCACCGTGGCCGGGCGCCTGTGCGACCGGCGCGGGCCGAAGGTCTCGGTGCTGCTGGGCCTGGGCGCGTGCGCGCTGGCGGGCGCCTGCACCGCGGCCGCCGCGCTGATGGTGGCCTGGCCGGCGGCCAGCCTGGCGGTGCTGTTCGCCGGGCGCCTGCTGTTGGGCTGCGGCGAAAGCCTGATCACCACCGCCACGATCATCTGGGGGATCGGCGCGGTCGGTGCGATCCATACCGGCCGGGTGATCTCGTGGAACGGCGTCACCACCTACGGCGCGCTGGCCCTGGCGGCCCCGGTCGGCGTGGCGCTGGGGCAGCGCTTCGGTCTGGCCGCGCTGGGCGCGCTGACCGTCGTGCTGGCGCTGGCCGCCCTGGCCTGCGTGCTGCCGCGACACGGCGTGCGGCCGGTGCCGGGCGAACACATCCCGGCCCGCCGCGTGCTGGTGCGGGTCCTGCCCTTCGGGCTGTGCCTGGGGCTGGCGTCGGTGGGGTTCGGTGCGATCACCGCCTTCATCGCGCTGTACTACGCCCAGCGCGGCTGGCCGCACGCGGCGCTGGCGATGACGCTGCTGGGGGCGACCTTCGTGTCGGTGCGGCTGGTCTTTCCGCGCGCGATCGACCGCCACGGTGGCTACCGCGTGGCGGTGGTGTCGCTCTGCGTGGAGGCCGCCGGCCTGCTGTGCATCTGGCTGGCGCCGCTGCCGGCCCTGGCCGCGGTGGGCGCGGCGATCACCGGCGCGGGCTTCGCCCTGGTGTTCCCGGCGCTGGGCATGGAAGCGGTGCGCCGGGTCAGCGACAGCAACCGCGGCACCGCGCTGGGGCTGTACTCGCTGTTCCTGGACCTGGCGCTGGCGATCACCGGCCCGCTGGCGGGCGCGCTCGCGCTGGCCTGGCGCTTCGGCGCGATCTACCTGCTGGCCGGCGTCGCGGCGCTGACCGCGGCAGCGGCCAGCGCGCTGCTGGCGCGCAGGGCAGGTGGGCCGCTGCGCTGACTCCACGTTCCTTGCCCGTGCGCAGCGGCGTGTTCGACGAAAACATGGCGAGCCGAACGGATGCGACGGCGAGTGAGGCTCAGTGTTGATGCGTCGCTTGCGTAACCCGTTCGTATGCAGGTCACGGCTGCACGTCAAGCCGCGTCACCCACGCGGCCGACGCATCACTCGGGCAGGCGCGGCAGGCCGTGTTCGTCGCGGGTCTCGGTGACGGCCTGGTCGTGGATCTGCTGGCGCAGGTCGCGGTCGGGCGCGGTGGCGGGCAGTTCGCCGCGCTGGGCGGCCAGGGCGTTGGCGTAGCTGCGGCGGGCGAGCAGATCCTCGCCGGCGGCGGCGTAGCCGTGGCCCAGTTCCTCCCAGGCTTCGGCGCCGCCGCCCTGGGCCAGGGCGCGGTGCAGGAACTCCTGCGCCTGCGGCCACTGCCCTTGCTGGCGCGCTAGCCGGGCCAGGGTCAGCAGCAGCGCGGGGCTGTCGGAATGGGCCTGCAGCCAGCGCTGGGCGCTGGCCCGGCGCGAATCGAGCTTGCCCACCGGCAGGCGGCCGTAGAGGGCGATCAGGTCTTCGTCCCAGCGGCTGTCCAGCGCATGTTCCAGGGCATGGGTGGCCGCATCGTCCCAGCGCAGCGCGGCGGCCCGGGTGGCGTAGGCGGCCACCACGGCGCGTTCGGTGCGCAGGGCCTTGGGCACCAGTTCCCAGCGCTCGGCCAACGCATTGGCGTCGCCGGCCTGCTCCAGCGACTGCGCGGCCAGGCGCGTTTCCAGCTGGGCATAGTCCGGGGCCGACAGCGCCTTGTGCTGGCGCAGCGGGCCGAGCAGGCCCCAGGCATCGCCGGCGCGGCCGACCTCGGCCAGGGCCTGCGCGCGCAGCGCCAGGCCGCGCGGCGGCAGCGGCTGGGCGCCGGGTGCGTCCAGGGCGACCAGCGCCTGGGTCGGCATGCCGGCGGCCAACGCATCGTCGGCCAGCAGCAGGGCGTGGGCGGTGGGATCGCGCTGGGCCAAGGCCTGCAGATGGCGCTCCAGGGCCGGCGCGTCGGCGCGGGCCTGCGCGGCGCGGACCGCGGCGATGCGCGCCGCGCTGCCGACCTCTGGGTCCTGCGCGGCGCGGTCCAGCAGTTTCTCCGCCCGCAGCCAATGGCCGTGCTGGACCGCTTCCAGGCCTTCGATCAGCTGGGCGCGGGCGCGCTTGCGGCGATGCCGGCCCCAGGCGCGGAAGGGCAGGGCCAGCAGGGTCCAGACGATCCACAGCAGCACCGCGGCGAGGACCAGCGCCAGGATCGCCCCCGGCACGGTGGCGGTGACGTCGTAGCCGCCCACGCGCACGAACACCTCGCCCCAGTCGCGGACCTCGTCGCGCGCCAGCCACTGCGCGCCGAACACGCCCAGGGCGACCAGGACCAGCACGATCACGACAAGACGCAGGATCTTCATGGCGTGGTCTCCGTTGGGGCCGGCGCGGCGGGCGCAGAGGGCGGAGCGGGTGCCGGCACCGGTGCCGGCGTCGCCGGCGCGGTGCCGGTCGCCTTGCCGCGCTGGGCCTGCAGCTGGGCCAGGGTGCTGCCCAGTTCGGGAATCTGCGGCTGCAGCGGCAGGGCCGCGATCTGCCGCAGCTGGCGCTCCAGCGCATTGGCCTGCGGCGTGACCGGCCACAGTCGTGGGATCCAGCCGGCCGCGCGCAGCACCGCGGCGCGGAAGCCCGCCGTGTCGTTGCGCTCGGCGGCGGCGCGGGCCAGGGTGAGTTCCAGCTGCAGGGCGTTGTCGAAGGCGGCACGCTGGGCCGGCACCACCGCCACGCGCGCGCCGCTGGGGCGCACATCGACCAGCGGCGCGAGCACGCGCTGCCAGGCCGGACGCGCGCCCGGATCGACCGGCACCTGGCGCGGCAGCTGGGCCAGCGCAGCGCTGGCGGCATCGAGCTGCTGCAGGGCCTGGGCCTTCGGCCCGGCGCCCAGGCGCAGGACCGCGGCGCGCTCCTGCTCCAGCGACTGCTTGAGATTGAGCACGCGCGGGTCGTCCAGGCCGGCCAGGGTGTCGGCGGCCAGGGCGTAGGCCTGCTGCGCACCGGGCAGGTCGCCGGCGATGTTCAGGCGCTGGGCGGCCAGCTGCAGCTCCAGCTGGGTCTGGTCCAGGCGCAGGGCGGTGGCGCCCTGGCGGGTGGAGTCGGCCAGCTTGGCCACGGTGTCTTCCAGCAGGGCGCCGCGCTGGCTCAGACCGAGCATTTCATCGCGCAGCACGCGGTTGGTGGCGGCCGCGTCCTGGATGCGCTCGCCCTGGGCGCGGGCATCGCCGCGCAGGACATCGATGCGCTGGTCCAGCGCGGCCAGCTGGCGCTGGATCTGGCCTTCCTGCGCGGCGCGCCAGCCCTGCCATTGCTGCCAGCCGTACCAGCCCGCCGCCGCCAGGGCGGCGATGAGCAGCAGCACGATCAGGGCGGGCCAGATGCGGCGGCGCGGGCGCGTGTCGGACTCGGCGCTGGCGATGGCATCGTTCAAGGGGGGCACTCCAACAAAGAAGCCGTGGAACAGGCGCGTGAAGGCGCGGCGGGATCGGCCGCATGCTAGCCCAAGCGATGTGAGTACATGGCCTGTGCGGTGGCCATCAGCTGCGCAGGACGCGGGCCTTCGGCCTGCAGCACGTGTTCGAACCCGGCCTGCAGCGCGACGGTCGCCAGCCGCGCGCTGGCCACGATAGCCGGCTGCGCGCGCAGCGCCGCGGCCGCATGGCCTGGCAGGCGCTGGAACACCTCGCTCAGCGCGCCGCTGCTGGTCACCAGCACGCATGCGGGCGCGTCCAGCGCATCGAGCCGGTCGAGGGCGCGCGTCGACAGCGGGATCGGCTGGCGTCGATAGACCTCGGCCAGGTGCAGTTGCGCGCCGCGCCTGCGCAGCGCGGGGGCCAGCGTGCCGCGTCCCTCGGGCGCGGTGACCAGGCCGACCGGGCGCTGGTCCAGCGCGGCCAGTTCGGGCAGCGCGAGCAGCCCCTCGCTGTCCATGCGCGCAGGCGCGACGGCCTCCAGCCCCAGCCTTGCCAGCGCCGCGCGCGTGCCGCTGCCGGTGCCGACCAGCACCTGGCCGGGCCGCGCGGCGATGGGCGCCAGTGCGTGGGCGAAGCGCACCGCCGCCGGGCTGGTGAACACCACCACCTCGCAGGCCCGCGCCGCCTCCCAGGCCTGCCGCGCCGGTGCATCCGTACAGGCCGCCAGCGACCACGGCGAGAGCGCGATCACCCCGGCGCCCACGCGCGCGGCGGCCTGGCGCAGCGCGGCGTGGCCGCCCTGAGGCCGCAGGGAGATGACGTACCATGCGCGCGCTTTGCCTTGGCCCATGAATCAAGAGTACGCGATGGATCACGACGCCTTGCTCGACGCGCTGCGCGCGACCTGCGCGCAGATGCCGCCGGTGGTGGCGATGCGCATCGCGCTGCGCGATTTCGACGGCACGCGTCTGCACATGAGCGCGCCGCTGGCGGCGAACGTCAACGACAAGGGCACCGCCTTCGGCGGCAGCCTGGTCGCGCTGATGACCCTGGCCGGCTGGGCGCTGACCACGCTGCGCCTGCGCCAGGCCGGCCTGGAGGCCGAGGTCTACGTGGCCGACAGCGCCGTGCGTTACCGCGCCCCGCTGCTGCACGACCTGACCGCCCAGGCCTGGCTGGCGCCGGAGGCGGACTGGGCCGAGTTCATCGACACCTTCCGCCGCCGCGGCAAGGCACGCGCCCCGCTGCTGGCCCAGGTGCTGCTGCCCGACGGCGGTGTCGCCGCCGAACTGAGCGGCCGCTACGTCGCCCTGGCAAAGGGGTAGCATCGTTCGTTCACGCCTGGGGAGACACACGCACGTGGGACGACTTCTGTGGATGCTGCTGGCCGCGCTGCTGGTGCTGGCCAGCGCCGGCCCGGCCGAGGCCATCAGCAACCGCGCCAAGCAGCGCAAGCTCACCGATACCCAGACCCTGTTCACCAAGGCCATGCGCTGGGGCGAATTCGAGCAGGCCTGGAGCGTGGTCGACCCCGAGGCCCGCCAGGGCGCCGGGCTGAGCGCGCTGGAGCTCTCGCGCTACCAGCAGGTGGAGATCACCGGCTACAGCGAGATCGGCAGCGCCGCCGAACCCGACGGCACGGTGGCGCGCATGGTCGACGTGCGCGTGGTCAACCGCCACACCATGGCCGAGCGCACCGTGCGGGTGCGCGAGCGCTGGCGCTGGGACCCGGCGGCCGAGCAGTGGTGGCTGCAGGACGGCCTGCCGGACCTCTGGCAGGGGCAATAGTCGCCGGGGCTGTGCGACAATCGCCGGCCTTTTCGCGCCCAGCCGACGCTTTCCTGCCGTGAATTTCGAACAACTCAAGGCTTTCGCCGCCGACAACGCGATGCTGTCCATGGCCCTGGTGGGCCTGACCCTGGCGATTCTCGTCACCGAGGTCATGCGCCTGTTCCGCGGCTACAAGGGCGTGCGCCCCGGCGAGCTGACCGCGCTGATCAACAACGACAACGCGCTGGTGCTGGATCTGTCGGCCAGTGGCGATTTCGAGAAGGGCCACATCCCCGGCAGCAAGAACCTGGCCGGCAAGTTCGACCCCAAGCACAAGCTGCTGGCCGGCGCGGGCGATCGCCCGGTGGTGCTGGTCTGCCGCAGCGGCCAGACCGCGCCGGGCGCCGCCGCCCAGCTGAAGAAGGCCGGTTTCGCCAAGGTCTATGTGCTCGATGGCGGCGTCGGGGCCTGGCAGGCCGCCGACCTGCCGCTGGTCAAGGGCCGCGCCTGACACTGAACACGCGTCGCGTCGCGCGCGGGCCTTGAAGCGGCCCGGGCGTGGCGCCACCCCCATGCGATAATCCCGGGCTTTGGCCCATTCACCGCAACCCATTCGGAGTACACGATGTCCGACGAGACCCTCAACGGCGCCAACGAAGCCGCCACCCAGGCCAACGGCCCGAACTTCACCGTCGAAAAGATCTACGTCAAGGACGTGTCCTTCGAAGTCCCCGGCGCGCCGGCGATCTATTCGGAGAACATCGCCCCCGAGCTGAACCTCAACCTCAACCAGCGCGTGCAGCGCCTGGCCGAGAACGCCTTCGAGGTGATCCTGGGCGTGACCCTGACCTGCAAGGCCGGCGACAAGACCGCCTACGTGGCCGAAGTGCAGCAGGCCGGCGTGTTCGGCCTGGCCGGCTTCGACGCGCAGACCATCGACGCGCTGCTGGGCACCCAGTGCCCGAGCATCCTGTTCCCGTACGTGCGCCAGCTGCTGAGCGACCTGATCCAGGCCGGCGGCTTCCCGCCGTTCTTCCTGCAGCCGATCAACTTCGACGGCCTGTACGCCGAGACCCTGCGCCAGCGCGCCGCCCAGGGCCAGCAGGGCGTGATCGAGAACGATCCGCCGGTGGGCAACGCCTGATTTCGATGGCGTCTGTGATAAAGCTTGGCCCCCTGCACACAGGCGGGGGGATGCAATGAACGCGTTGAAAGTCGCAGTGCTCGGCGCCGGTTCCTGGGGGACCGCGCTGGCGGCCCTGATCGCCCGGCACGGCCACCAGGCCGTGCTGTGGGGACGCGATGAGGCGGTGGCCCAGGCCATCGACCTCCGCCACGAGAATCCGCGCTACCTGCCGGGCATCGAACTGCCCGAGACCCTGCGCGCCACCACCAGCCTGGCCGCGGCCATGGCCGACGCCGATCTGGTGCTGGTGGTCGTGCCCTCGCATGCCTTCACCGACACCCTGCGCGCGCTGGCGCCGCTGCGTCCTGCGCAGGCGGGCGTGAGCTGGGCGACCAAGGGCTTCGAGCCCGGCTCCAGCCGCTTCCTGCACGAGGTGGCCGAGGACGTGCTGGGTCCGGACGTGCCGCTGGCCGTGGTGACCGGCCCCTCGTTCGCCAAGGAGGTCGCCCAGGGCCTGCCCACCGCGCTGACCATCCACGGTGCCGACGAGGCGTTCTGCCAGCAGGTCGCCGACGTGCTGCACGGCCCGACGTTCCGCGCCTACACCGGCAACGACATGGTCGGCGCCGAGCTGGGCGGCGCGATGAAGAACGTGCTGGCCGTGGCCACCGGCGTGGCCGACGGCATGGGCCTGGGGCTCAACGCGCGCGCCGGCCTGATCACCCGCGGCCTCAACGAGATGCTGCGCCTGGCCGCGGCCATCGGCGCGCGCCCGGAGACCCTGATGGGCCTGGCCGGCCTGGGCGACCTGGTACTGACCTGCACGGGCGACCTGTCGCGCAATCGCCGCCTGGGCCTGGCGCTGGGGCGCGGCCAGTCCATCGAAGAGGCCGTGCGCGAGATCGGCCAGGTGGTCGAGTCGGTGCAGACCGCCGACGAGGTCATGCGCCAGGCGCGCCGCTACGGTATCGACCTGTCGATCAGCGAGGCCGTGCGCGATGTCCTGCACGGCGAGATCACCCCGGCCGAAGGCCTGGAGCGCCTGCTGGCGCGCGAACAGAAACCGGAATATCCGGAAACCCTGTTCCAGTAGCCCTATCGCGTTGCGATCATGAAACCTCCCACCCGAACGGGTGGGTCTTTTTTGGATCTTCGTTCAAGTGCGAGGCCAATGAACGCACTGATCGTAGCCGCGCGGTTCCTCCAACGAAGCGGTTTAGCTCGACGCTCGAGGCAGCGGTCCGGCGGGCGGTGGCCGCGCCTAGCGAGGCAGGAAGCCGAGCGCCCGAATCAGGGCAGGATGCCCTGATTGAGGGATAAGCGGCCACCGCCCGGCGGACCGCTGCCCCTCCGAAGCCACAACGCTAAGCCGAAGCAATCCCCCGATCGCGAGTAGATAAATTTTCCTTGGGCTCGAACGCCCGCGCCCGGCCACGCGACGCGATGGTCAGCGCGCCGGCGCGGTGCTCGTCAGCCCACCATCGAGCGCAGCAGATCGCAGGCGTCCGAACGCCGATGCGGCGACAGGCGACGGATCAGCTGCAGCACATGCGTTTCCACCTCATCGCGCGCCAGCCGCTCGGCAGGAGGCGTCGTCGGCGCGCCGGGCGCCGCTTCGGCCTGCGTGGCCTCACTGGTCATCGGGCCACGCCCGGTGGCCAGCCACTCGAACAGGACCTGGGTGATCACCGCGATCTGCGCCAGATGCTCCACGCTGGGATGCGTGCCGCCCACCCGCTCCCACTGCGCCACGGCGCTGCGCTGCACGCCGACCTGTTCGGCCAGCTGGGTCTGCGACAGGGTCTTCAAGCGTCGAGCCTGACGGATACGGTCTGCCATGACATGCATCTTCCACCTCCTGTTGGGTTGTCATGCGATTGGCCGCGCCCGCGACGCGGGGGCGGCGCGCTTAATGGATGGTGCCTTCAGGCGTGAACGGCAACTGCGGCAGCCTCCTGCGAGGCCTGCTCGCCAGCAGCGCGCGCTTCGCGCACAGGGCAGGGTGGGGATTCGCAGGCGACGCGTCACATGACGGCATTGACAGCCCGGCATCGCGCGACGTCCGACGAAAACTGCACCCCTTCAGACCGAACATCGCGCCTGGGAAGTGATGCCGCCGTCAGGACGCCCACCCGCCACGCGTCTCACGCCTGCGTCGCGCGCTGTGCGTCCAAGGTCTGCGGTGCAGCATGGGTGCGGCCGAGATGGCTTGGCGCGGAAAGCCCAATAAAAAAGCCCGGCCTTGAAAGGCCGGGCTTTGCGGAGGTCGGATGCGGGAGAGAGGTCGCACCGCCTCGCCGTGATCGCCAGAGCCACCCCAGCGACCACCGGACCACTATCGGCGCCAAAGCCGAAATCCCACGTGAATATTGTACTTAACCGTTTATTAATTCAGGCGACAGTTTGGGAACTCTAGGCCCGGTGTCATTCGCGTGACGCGGTGTGTCCACGCGCGTCACGCAAGACCGCTAGTGCGAGGCCATCAACAGGTCCACGTCACCGCCCGCCGCCGTGGTGTTGACGGTGACGACAGACTCGGAACAGAAGCGCGGCAGGTAGTTGGGACCGCCGGCCTTCGGACCGGTACCGGACAGCCCCTCGCCGCCGAAGGGCTGCACGCCCACCACCGCCCCGATCATGTTGCGGTTGACGTAGACGTTGCCGACCTCGGCCTGTGCGGCGATGGCCTGGGCGCGGGTGTCGATCCGGGTCTGCACGCCCAGGGTCAGGCCGTAGCCGAGCGCATTGATCTGCTCGACCAGCGTTTCCACCTCGCCCTTCCAGCGCAGCACCTGCAGCACCGGGCCGAAGACTTCCTCGCGCACCTGCTCCAGCGCGCCGATCTCGAAGGCCACCGGCGCGATGCTGTTGACCGGCGCGTCGGCCGGCAGCGGCGCGCGCGCGATCAGCCGCGCGCGCCCCTCGAGCGCGGCGATCTGGCCCTGCAGCTTGTCGAAGGCCTCCTGGTCGATCACCGGGCCCAGATCGCTGGACAGGCGCGACGGGTCGCCGACCTGGAGCAGCGCGATGGCGCCGGCCAGCATCTCGATCACGCCATCGGCGATGTCGTCCTGCACGCACAGCACGCGCAGCGCCGAGCAGCGCTGGCCGGCGCTGCGGAAGGTGCTCTGCACCACCGCATCGACCACCTGCTCGGGCAGTGCCGTGGAGTCGACGATCATCGCGTTGAGGCCGCCGGTCTCGGCGATCAGCGGCACGATCGGGCCGTCCTTGCCGGCCAGGGTGCGGGCGATGGCCTTGGCCACCGGCGTGGAGCCGGTGAAGGCCACGCCGGCGATCTTCGGATGCGCCACCAGTGCCGCGCCGGTCTCGCCGGCGCCGTACACGCCGACCAGCGCGTCCTCGGGCACGCCGCAGCGGTGCAGAAGCGCGATCATCGCCGCGCCCACGCCCGGCGTCTGCTCGGCCGGCTTGGCCGCCACCGCGTTGCCGGTGACCAGCGCGGCGACCACCTGGCCGGTGAAGATGGCCAGCGGGAAGTTCCAGGGCGAGATGCACGCCCACACTCCGCGCCCGGCCAGCGCGTAGGTGTTGCGCTCGCCGGTGACGCCAGGCAGCAGCTGCGGGGCCATCAGGCCGCGCGCCTGCAGCGCGTAGTAGCGGCAGAAGTCGGCGGCTTCGCGGACTTCGGACACCGCATCGCCCCAGGTGCGATGGCCTTCGCGCACGATCAGCGCGCACCACTGCGCCAGGTCGCGTTCGAGCGCGTCGGCGGCCTGCTCCAGCGCGGCGGCGCGGGTCTGGACCGGCGTGGCGTTCCAGCGCTTCTGACCCTTGGCCAGCGTCTGCACCAGGGCGTCGATCTGTGCGACCGGGGTCAGCGCCGGCGTCGGCAGCGCGGCGGCCGGATAGGCGGCCAGCAGCGTCCTGGCCATCGGCTCGCAGCTCACGTCGGTGCCGGCGGTGTTGCGGCGCGCGCCCAGGATGTCGGCCGGCAGCGTCACCGCGCTCTGCGGCGCGATGTGCAGCGGCGAGCTCACCAAGGCGCTGGCCGGCAGCGTCTCGTCGGCCAGCTGGTGGACGAAGGAGGAATTGGCGCCGTTCTCCAGCAGGCGGCGCACCAGATAGGCCAGCAGGTCCTTGTGCGGGCCGACCGGCGCGTACACGCGCAGGCCCACGTCCGGGTACTGCCGGTGCGCGGCCTCGTGCACCGCATCGCCCATGCCGTGCAGGCGCTGCAGCTCGAACGGCACGCCGGCCGCGCGCGCCAGGTGCAGCACTGCGGCGATGGTGCCGGCGTTATGCCCGGCGATCTGCGGGTAGATCGCATCGGGCATGGCCAGCATCGCCCTGGCGCAGGCCAGGTAGGACAGGTCGGTGTGGTGCTTGTGGGTGAACACCGGGAACGCGGCCAGGCCCAGCTCCTGGGCGCGCTTGATCTCGTAGTCCCAGTAGGCGCCCTTCACCAGGCGCACCATGAAGCGCACCTTCAGCGCGCGGGCGATACGGGCGACTTCCTCGATCGTCTCCAGCGCGCGGGTCTGGTAGGCCTGCACGGCCAGGCCGAAGCCGTTCCACTGCGGGTAGCGGGCCGCGGTGCGCGTGGCCACCGCTTCGAACACCTCCAGCGACAGCTCCAGGCGCTCGCTTTCCTCCGCATCGATGGTGAGGTTGAGATCGGCCTGGGCGGCGGCCTCGGCCAGCTCGCACACGCGTGGCACCAGCAGCGCCATGACATGGTCGTGCTGCACGGCCTCGTAGCGCGCGTCGATGGCCGAGAGCTTGATCGAGATGCCGTCGGCCTGTTCCACCGGCACGCTGCGATCGCGCGACTTGGCCAGCGCGGCGATGGCGGCGTGGTACTTGCGCATGTAGGCCTGCGCATCGGCGTCGGTGCGCGCGCCTTCGCCCAGCATGTCGTAGGAGAAGCGCAGGCCCTTGCGCGCCTTGCGCTGCTTGCGGGCATCGTCCAGTGCCTCGTCCAGGGTCTCGCCCATGACGAACTGCTTGCCCATCAGCTGCACCGCGCGCACGGTCGCGGCGACCACGGCCTTGGCGCCCATCCTGGCCAGGAACCCGGCCTTCTGGCCGTCCTCGCCCAGCATCTTCTTGGACAGGCTGATGGCCTGGTTGGACAGGGTGGCCAGCCACGACTGCGAGGCGCCGGAGAAATCGGCGCGGCCCAGCTGGTCGGCGGTGAGGGTCATGGCGGTGTCGGCGTCGGGCACGCGTAGCAAGGCCTCGGCCAGGCGCATCAGGGCCAGGCCCTCGGCGCTGGACAGCGGGAACTCGCGCAGCAGCGTCTCCATGGCGAAGGCCGACGGCTTGGCCGCGCGGACCTGCCCGATCCAGCCGATCGCATCGCCGCTGGCCAGGGCCCAGTCCAGGTCCTGCAGGCGCTGCAGCAGGGGGGCGAGCACGTCGGCTTCGGGCCGATAGGGAAGGGGCAACCGCATAAATGACCGCCTGGGGAAGAATGAACTTGAGGATGTGCATTCTGATCGGCGATGCGCCGGATGAATCTCCGTTAGCCGGGCTATGATCCGCGGATGAGCCAACTTCCTGCCGCCCTGGACCGGACCGACCGCAGAATCCTCGCCCTGCTCCAGCGCGACGGCCGGATCACCAACCTCAAGCTGGCCGAAAGCGTGCATCTGTCGCCCACCGCGACCCTGGAGCGGGTCAAGCGCCTGACCACCGAGGGCTACATCATCGGCTACCGCGCGCGGCTCAATCCGCACAAGCTCGGCGCCGGCATGCTGGTCTTCGTCGAGGTGCTGCTGGACCGCACCACGCCGCACATCCTGGAGGAGTTCCAGGCCGCGATCCGCGACCAGCCCGAGGTCATGGAGTGCCACCTGGTCGCCGGTGGCTTCGACTACCTGATCAAGCTGCGCGCGGCCGACATGGCCGACTACCGCGACATTGCCGGCCGGGTGCTATGGAAGCTGCCCGGCGTGCGCGAGACCCGCACCTATGCGGTGATGGAAGAGGTCAAGAACAGCGCGGACTTGTATCTGGATATTTAAGGCAGCCGGATGAGCCGTCGTTGCCGCGCAGGCGGGAATCCGGTGCCTTGTGCGCTTCCCGCGAAAGCCGCTGGGTTCCCGCTTTCGCGGGAACGACGGTGCTGAGGCTCTGCAGCTCCCCTGCCTTGTGGGAGCCGCCATGGCGGCGATGAGGCCTTCCCGGTGGAGCCTCATCGCCGCCATGGCGGCTCCCACAAAACACAAGAGCAGTGACGGACACGGCGCCCTGGGGCGCCGTGTCCGGTTGTGAGGCGGTGCAGGCCGATCAGACCAGGGTCAGCACCACGTCCACGTTGCCGCGGGTCGCGTTGGAGTACGGGCAGACCTGGTGCGCGGTGTCGACCAGCTTCTGCGCGGTCTCGCGATCCAGGCCGGGCAGCTCGATCTTCAGCTCGACGGCGATGGCGAAGGCGCTGCCGGCCGGGCCGATGCCGACCTTGCTTTCGATGGCCACGTCATCGGGCACCTTGATCTTCTCGCGCGCGCCCACCGCCTTCATCGCGCCGATGAAGCAGGCCGCGTAGCCGATGGCGAACAGCTGCTCGGGGTTGGTGCCGGGGCCGCCGGCGCCGCCGAGCTCCTTCGGCGTGGACAGCTGCAGGTCCAGCGGACCATCGGGGGGTGATGCCGCGGCCTTCGCGGCCACCCTTGGCGATGGCGGTGGCGGTGTAGAGGATCTTGTCGGGTTTCATTGCGAACTCCTGGGTTGTTTGCGATTGAATCGCGTGCGATTTCATGGGAACGACGAAGGGGAGGGTGGAGCGGTTCAAACGGTGGGGGTGGCACGCGCGAGCTTGTCGCGCAGGTCTTCCAGCTGCGCCTTGAGCGTGCGCAGCTGATCGGGGGAACAGTCCATGGCGCAGAACAGGCCTTCGGGGACGGACTGGGCACGGCTGCGCAGGGCGTGGCCGGCGTAGGTGAGGTGGATCTCGACCTGTCGTTCGTCCTGTGCGGCGCGGGTGCGCGTCACCAGGCCCGCCGACTGCAGGCGCTTGAGCAGCGGCGTCAGCGTGGCCGAATCCAGGAACAGCTTCTCGCCGATGGACGAGACGGTCTGCCCATCGCGCTCCCACAGCACCAGCATCACCAGATACTGCGGGTAGGTCAGTCCCAGGGTGGCCAGCAGGCCACGGTAGGTGCGGCTGAGCGCCAGGTTGGTCGAATACAGCGCGAAGCACAGCTGGTTGTCCAGCTGCAGCAGGTCGCGGGATGTGTTCGAGGAGTCCATGGGTGCAAATTACATCGTGCACGATTTAATTGCAAGCGATAGGTTGTGCCGGGCCTCAGGCACCGCCGGCGAACCCCTGCTGGCGCCAGGCCTCGAACACCATGATCGCCACGGTGTTGGACAGATTGAGGCTGCGGTTGTCCGGCCGCATCGGCAGGCGCAGGCGTTGTTCGGCCGGCAGCGCGTCGAGCACCTCGCCCGGCAGGCCGCGAGTCTCCGGGCCGAACAGGAAGGCGTCGCCCGGGGCGTATTCGATCGTGTCGTAGCGCTGGCGGCCGCGGGTGCTGAGGGCGAACAGGCGGCGCGGTGCGATCGCGGCCAGCGCGGCCGGCAGGTCGTCGTGAACCTGGAGCGCGGCGTATTCGTGGTAGTCCAGTCCGGCGCGCTTGAGCTGGCGATCCTCCAGCGCGAAGCCGAGCGGGCGGATCAGGTGCAGGCGCGCGCCGGTGTTGGCGCACAGCCGGATCACGTTGCCGGTATTGGGCGGGATCTCCGGCTGGTAGAGCAACACATCGAGCTGAAACGGCGTGCTCATGCGGCACCCAGGCGACAGGTGACCATCGTGTGGCGAAAGACGCCGGAGCGCGAAAGAGCCATGCTGCGTAAGCCGAGGGGCGAAGGGCCGCCAAGTCTAGGCTGCCTGCCGACCTCGAGGCGCGCGCGCCGGATCCCGCATCGCGCTGAAGGTCTTGCGATCAAGCTTGCATCGCGCGGACCCGACAAGCGGACGGTATTGCATGCGGCTCGTGCGCGACTTCAAAGCGTTGCCGACCTTTCCCTGCCACAACGCCCTCGTGGGGCGCCGGACGAGCCGGACGATCGTCAGGATGAAGCGGTAAATCGAAAACCTGCGCTGGCCCAGGCCAAGGGATCTGCCACTAGCATGGCGACTTGCGAGACTTGCTCAGCATCGATGGGCCTGCCAAGCGCCCGCGTCGAGGGGTGTTGCGTACGGCTTGCGACAACCCGCGCGAGCGCTGCCATCGTCAACCTGCCTAGGGGGCTTCCGACCCTTGGCGAATGCTCAGGTGCTGCGAACTACAGAAGGTGCGAACTACAGAAGGACTGCGCGAACTGGCTTCAGCGCGAGGCGGCGCCGCTGATCAGGCTGGCGGCCTGGGTGGCCAGCTGGGCGTTGACCTGCTGCGCCTGCACGGCGGCGACCTGGCCGGCCTGCTGGGACATGTAATAGGCCACGTCTTCGGCGGCCGGGCGGACGGTGACCGCGGCCAGAGTGACCACGCGCTCGGCGCCGCGGGAGGCCTGGTAGTAGGCCAGATCGCTCAGGTCCGGGGTGACCTTCACCGCCGGCAGATCGACCACGCGGGCGCTGCGGGTGGCGTTGAAGTAGGCCAGGTCGGCCGGGTCCGGGCGGACGCTGACGGTCGGCAGGTCGACGACGTGGGCGGCCTGGCTGGCCTGGGCGACGGGCGCGGAGTCCGGCGCGCCGTGGCGGGACAGGAGCATGGAGCCGGCGCACAGGGCGAACAGGGAAGCGGCGGCCAGCGGGAGCAGGGTGTTGGTGTTCATGGTGGGTCTCCGTAGTGATGTCGTCAGGTGGTGTGGTAGTAAAGTAAAACACCTAATCAGTTCGGTCAAGCGCGAAGTGATCGGACTTCGCTTGTGTTCAGTAACTGTTCAAGTTTCGAGAGGGCGGTGTTGCGCGGGAAAGAGCAACGCAGGACGCGTGCCAACTCCAAGTGATTGTTTTTGAATGGGATTCCGCCGAGCGGTGGAGTGTCCGGTGTCCGCAGCGGTGTCCGCGAACACCTGCTCCGATGCGCGAAACTGTCCGAGGGTTTGGATCGGACGGGCTTGAATCGCCGGCGGCATGCCCGCCGAACGCCAGATCAGACGTCGAACCTGCGACGGGCAGGGGGCGAACACCCCGATCCCGTCCAGAACCCTTGCGCCGGCAGGCGGCGCGCCTGCGGCTGTCGCCATCGTCAGCGCCCGCATGGCTTGTGGCCTAGTGAAAACACCGGCGCCCGCGCCTAGCATCGCTGGGCTGTTCCTCGTCTACCCGCTCGGCATCGCGCCGCCGCGGGCACTGCATCCACAAGGAGTTCCATGCGCACTTCGACGCGTCCCCAGATCCGCCTGCTGGCCCTGGCCCTTTCCACCGCGCTGCTCGGCGGCGTGGCCACCGGCGCCGTCGCCCAGGCACCGGCCACCACGGCGACCGCCCCGGCCAAGGTCGACATCCCCTATGAGCAGTTCACCCTGCCCAACGGCCTGCGCGTGATCGTGCACACCGACCGCAAGGCGCCGATCGTGGCGGTGAACCTGTGGTACCACGTGGGCAGCAAGGACGAGCCGGCCGGCCGCAGCGGCTTCGCGCATCTGTTCGAACACCTGATGTTCAACGGCAGCGAAAACGCGCCGGGCGAGTTCTTCGCCCCGTTCGAGCAGGCCGGTGCCACCGACATGAACGGCACCACCAACACCGACCGCACCAACTACTTCGAGAACGTGCCCACCACCGCGCTGGACATGGCGCTGTGGATGGAGTCCGACCGCATGGGCCATCTGGTCGGCGCGATCGACCAGAAGACCCTGGACGAGCAGCGCGGCGTGGTCCAGAACGAGAAGCGCCAGGGCGAAAACCAGCCCTACGGCCAGCTGCGCGAGGTCATCGCGCGCACGATGTATCCGGTGGGCCACCCGTACCACCACACCACGATCGGCTCGATGAACGATCTCAACGCCGCCTCGCTGGACGACGTCAAGACCTGGTTCAAGACCTGGTACGGGCCCAACAACACCGTGCTGGTGCTGGCCGGCGACATCGACCTGGCCACGGCCAAGGAGAAGGCGGCCAAGTACTTCGGCGATATTCCCGCCACGCCGACCATGGCCCAGCCGAAGGTGGACGTGGCCGTGCTCAAGCAGTCCGGCCGCACCGAACTGGAGGACAAGGTGCCGCAGGTGATGGTGCGGCGCATGTGGAACGTGCCGCAGTTCGGCACCAGGGATGCCGATCTGCTCGACCTGGTCTCCGACGTGCTGGGCGGCAGCGCCAGCTCGCGGCTCGACGCGCGCCTGACCCACCAGGACAAGCTGGTGGACAACATCGGCACGGCCAACTACGGCTCGCAGCTGGGCGGCAACTTCTATGTCAACGCGCTGGTCAAGAAGGGCGTGGATCCGGCCAAGGTCGAGGCGGTCATCGACGAGGAGCTGCAGCGCCTGATCAAGCAGGGCCCCACGCCCGAGGAACTGGCCCGCGCCAAGACCAACTACCGCGCCGGCTTCATCCGCGGCATCGAGCGCATCGGCGGCTTCGGCGGCAAGGCCGACGCCCTGGCCTCGTGCGCCACCTTCACCGGCGATCCGGGCTGCTTCCGCGAGTCGCTGGCCAACATCGAGGGAGCCAGCGTGGCCGACGTGCGCGCCGCGGCCGCCAAGTGGCTGGGCAATCCCAGCCACACCTTCGTGGTCAAGCCGGGCACGCGCACGCCGCTGGTGGAAGAGCCTTCCGCCAAGCCGACGCCGTTCAACGCGCCCAAGCCCGATCCCAAGTACACCACCCTGGCCAGCACCGTGGACCGCAAGGATGGCGTGCCCAAGGTGGAGAGCTTCCCGGCGCTGAAGTTCCCGGCCCTGCAGCGGGCCACGCTCAAGAACGGCAGCACCGTGGTCCTGGCCGAGCGCCACGAGATCCCGGTGGTGGACATCGCCTACGACTTCGACGGCGGCTACGCCAGCGACCACGGCGGCAAGCTGGGCACGGCCGGCTTCACCAACAAGATGCTGGGCGAAGGCGCGGGCGATCTGGGCGCGCTGGCCTTCAAGTCGCGCGCCGAGGAACTGGGCGCGTCGCTGGAATCCGGCGCCTCGCTCGACGGCGCCACCGCCTCGCTGTCGGCGCTCAAGGAGAACCTGGACGCGTCGGTGGGTCTGTTCGCCAGCATGCTGCGCGCGCCGCGCTTCGAGCAGTCCGAGATCGACCGCGTCAAGGCGCAGTGGATCGCCGGCATCGCCCAGGAGAAGGCGCGTCCGCAGACCGCCGCGCTGCGCGTGCTGCCGCCGCTGCTGTACGGCGACACGCATCCCTATGGCATCCCGTTCACCGGCTCGGGCACGGAAGCGGCGATCACCTCGCTCACCCGCCAGGACCTGCTGAACTACCAGCAGCAGTGGCTGCGTCCGGAGAAGGCCACGGTGATCGTGGTCGGCGATACCACGCTGGCGCAGATCGTGCCGGTGCTGGACAAGTACTTCGGCGACTGGAAGGGCGAGGGCGTCGCCAAGGCCGGCGTGGACATCCCGCAGGCCAAGCGTCCGGCCAAGCCGCGCGTGTACCTGATCGACCAGCCCGGCGCGGTGCAGGCCAACATCTACGCCGGCGAGCTGCTGCCTTCGAGCAAGGATCCCGGCGCGGTCAAGCTGGAGATGAGCAACGAGATCCTGGGTGGCTCGTTCACCTCGCGCCTGAACATGAACCTGCGCGAGGACAAGCACTGGTCCTACGGTGCCCGCACCGTACTGGCCGGCGCACTGGGCCAGCGCCCGTTCCTGTCCATCGCGCCGGTGCAGATCGACAAGACCGCCGAGTCGGTGGCCGAGATGCAGCGCGAGATCGCCGACTACGCCACCGGCAAGGCGCCGGCAACTGAGGCCGAGGTCGACAAGGTCGTGGCCAACGAACTGCGCAGCCAGCCCGGTGCCTACGAGACCGCCTCGGCGGTGATGGGCACCATCGGCAGCATCGTGCGCTACGGGCGCCCGGACAACTGGGTGCAGGTGCGCAATGCGCAGGTCGCCGCGTTTACGCCCGAACAGGCCAACGCCGCGGCCAAGGGCATCGATCCGAACGCGCTCACCTGGGTGATCGTGGGCGATCTGTCCAAGATCGAGGCCCCGGTGCGCGCGCTGAAGCTGGGCGAGGTCAGCGTGGTCGACGCCGACGGCAAGCCGGTGACGGGCAAGTAAGCCGCCGCGCTGCGTGACCCAAGGCCCCGGTCCGCCCAGTGCGGGCCGGGGCTTTGTCTTGCTGGCGGAGCCTTCCGCAGGCGCTTCTATGGGGCTTTCTGCGGCACCTCTTTGATTTGGAAGCAACTTTCTCTCAGGTCAGGCTGCGGCCTCTTTGTAGAGCGGAGCTTGCTCCGCTGCTCTTCGTTCGCTTCATGGGAAAAGCCCCAGCGGAGCAAGCTCCGCTCTACAGGGCGCGCGCGCACCCGGGTTTTCGCCTTCCCCATTCATCCAGGCTGCGGCACCATGCAGGCCTTCCATCCGTCCTTGCCTTCGACCGGAGCTCCCATGCGCCTGCTCGTCCTTTCCGCCGCCCTGCTGCCCGTCCTGACCGCCTGCACCTGGGTGGAACTGACCCCGCAGGCCAGCGCGATCAAGGTGCTGCCGGCCGGCACGCCGAGCAGCTGCCAGAAGCTGGGCGAGATCTCGGTCTCGGTGAAGGACAAGGTGGCCTTCTACGAGCGCAACGAACTCAAGGTCCGCGACGAGCTGGAGACCCTGGCCCGCAACGAGGCCCTGACCCTGCAGGCCGACGCCATCCAGCCCCTGACCGCGCCCACCGATGGCGAGCAGCGCTTCGTCGGACTGCGCTGCCGCTGACAGTTCTGACTGAATACGTTCACGATACGAGCCCGTACGGCGACGTAAGGCGCGCGCACGCGGCATTGCGCGCTGCGTCAAAGATGCGTTAAGGGTGGGAAACCGCTACCCTTGGCGCCCCTTCGCCTCTAGCCTGGGCACTCGTCCAATGCTTTTCCAGAACGTCTCCATCGCGGGACTGGCGCATGTCGATGCGCCGCATGTGCTGACTTCCAAGGAAATCAACGAACGCCTGCAGCCGACCTTCGACCGGCTGGGCATCCGCACCGACGTGCTCAACGACGTGGCCGGCGTGCACGCGCGCCGCCTGTGGGACGACGAGGTGCAGTCCTCGGATGCGGCCACCCTGGCGGCGAAGAAGGCGCTGATCGATGCCGGCATCGGTGCCGAGCGCCTGGGCCTGCTGGTCAACACCTCGGTCAGCCGCGACTTCCTGGAGCCGTCCACGGCCTCGATCGTCTCGGGCAACCTGGGCGTGGGCGACCACTGCATGGCCTTCGACGTGGCCAATGCCTGTCTGGCCTTCATCAACGGCATGGACATCGCCGCGCGCATGATCGAGCGGGGCGAGATCGAGTACGCCCTGGTCGTGGACGGCGAGACCGCCAACCTGGTCTACGAAAAGACCCTCGAGCGCATGACCGCGCCCAACGTCACCGAGGCCGAGTTCCGCGACGAGCTGGCCGCCCTGACCCTGGGCTGCGGCTCGGTGGCCATGGTGATGGCGCGCCGCGAGCTGGTGCCCGACGCGCCGGTCTACAAGGGCGGCGTGACCCGTTCGGCGACCGAGTGGAACAAGCTGTGCCGCGGCAATCTGGACCGCATGGTCACCGACACCAAGATGCTGCTGATCGAGGGCATGAAGCTCGCGCAGAAGACCTTCGTGGCCGCGCGCCAGGTGCTGGGCTGGGCGGTGGACGAGATCGACCAGTTCATCATCCACCAGGTCAGCCAGCCGCACACCCAGGCCTTCATCAAGACCTTCGGCATCGACCCGAAGAAGGTCATGACCATCTTCGGCGAGCACGGCAACATCGGCCCGGCCTCGGTGCCGATCGTGCTGAGCAAGCTCAAGGAGCTGGGCCGCCTGAAGAAGGGCGACCGCATCGCCCTGCTCGGCATCGGCTCGGGCCTGAACTGCACCATGGCCGAAGTGGTGTGGTGAGGCGCGGAGCCAAGGCAGGGATCTTCCTTGCCCTGGCGCCACGCTATTCTTAGGTAAAAATACGGCGTATAAATTTCCTTGAGGCGGTGAACTCCGCCTCCAAGGAAAATTTCATGGCGCGCCAGACGACCGGGCATTACGTCTCCGGCTCCCTCGCTGGGAGCCGTTATCAGGCCTTCGTGCCTGATCCATTGCCGCCCAGCCCGCCGCTGGATTTTTCCCTGGCGGACCTGGTGCCGCGCAAAGAGCGGGCCGACCAGGCCTTGGGGCGCCTGGATGGCATCACCATGATGCTGCCCGACCCGGAGCTGTTCCTTTACCAGTACGTCCGCAAGGAAGCCTTGCTGTCCTCGCAGATCGAAGGCACGCAGTCTTCGCTCTCGGACCTGCTGTTGTTCGAAGTGGACGCAGCGCCGGGTGTGCCCATCGACGATGTCGAGGAAGTCTCCAACTACGTGGCGGCGCTCAACCACGGCCTGCGCCGCATGCGCGAGGACGACTTTCCGCTGTCGTTGCGCTTGATCCGCGAAATGCACGCGCTGCTGCTCAAGGGTGGGCGTGGCGCCGGCAAGCAGCCGGGCGAATTTCGTAAAGGTCAGGTCTGGGTCGGAGGCAGCTCGCCTGCGTTGGCCCATTTCGTTCCGCCACCGCCGGAAGCGCTGCCTGAGTCCCTGTCCGCGCTTGAGCGATTCCTGCATGCGCCGCCCGGACAGATGCCGCCACTGGTCAAGGCAGCGCTGGCGCACGTGCAGTTCGAGACCATCCACCCCTTCAGCGACGGCAACGGGCGGCTCGGTCGCCTGTTGATTACGCTGATCCTGTGCAACGAGGGCGTGCTTCGCGACCCTAGCCTGTACCTGAGCCTGTACTTCAAGCGCCGCCGCGCCGACTACTACGATCGACTCAACGCAGTGCGCGTGAGCGGTGACTGGGAGGGCTGGCTGGGATTCTTCCTCGACGGCGTGGCCGAAACCGCGCAGCAGGCCGTGGACACCGCGCAGCGCCTGCTGGCGCTGCTGGCCCGCGATCGGGCCCGCATCGCCGCCCTGGGCCAGCGCGCCGGCAATGTCGGCCTGGTGTTCGAGCAGTTCGCTCGGCGCGTGGTGCTCACCGTGCCCCAGGTCGCCCCGCGGCTGGCGCTGAGTCGCCCGACCATCCGCGCGGCGGTACGCGCGCTGGAAGACCTGGAGATCGTCAACGAGTTGACCGGACAGCAACGCCACCGCGTTTTCGCCTACCAGCGCTACCTGAACATCCTCAGCGAAGGCGCACAGCCATTGTGAGCGCACCCAGCGCCTGTCGTTGAGCCACCACGACCTCCGCAATCGAATGCCTGGCAGCTCGCTGCCCGCACCTACGCAACGCTGCCGCGCTTACTGCGCGCCGCAGCACTTCTTGTACTTCTTCCCGCTGCCGCAGGTGCAGGGGTCGTTGCGGCCGGGGGCGGTGTCGCGGCGGATGGGGGTGCGCGGGGTCAGGGCGTCGACGCGGTGGTGGTTGAGGTCGGCCAGCATGCCCGGCAGGCTGGCCACGATCGCCAGTCGTTCCTGATAGCCGATCGGCGTGCCCGGCGCGCTCGGGTCGTCGGGGTTGATCGCTTCGCCGCTGGCCAGGCGATCGAGCTGGTCGAAGATCTCCTCGATCCATTCGTTCTCGTCCAGCCACTGGTCCCATTCGGCCTCGCGCAGCTCCACGGCGGTGAAGAAGCCCAGCGCCCAGTCGTGGCCGACGTCCAGTTCGTCCTCGTGCAGGGCCTCCTCGCCGGTCAGCTCCGGGTCCTCGGGCAGCCACAGCAGCGGCGCGAGGTGGTCGGGCAGGCTGTCCTCGTCGTGGCGGGTGCGCGCGCTGGCCATGTTCCAGTGGCCCATCAGCAGGGACTGGGCCTGCGCCGCGGCCTCCGCGTCGTCCCAGCGCGGCGCCTTGCCGCCCCAGACCACCGGTTGCCATTCCTCCACGGGCACCGTGGACGGCGAGACGGCCAGCGCCGAGAGGAAGCCGTCCAGCGCCTCCAGATTGAAGCCCTTGAAGGGCACCGCGCGCTGGTCGAGCAGATCGGACAGCTGCTCGATCTGGGCGTCGTCGAGGTAGGCGGGGGGAGTGGTGGGCGTGGACATGGCGGAGGCGGCACAGGGACGATGAGGAGGCGCATGGTAGAGCGCATCGGGGACGCGCGTGTCGTGGCGCGGGGCCGGCCGCTACAATGCGCACCCGCAAACGCCCCTCAAGACCCGCGTGCGCTTCCCCGATTACGACTTCAGCAGCCACCGCTTCGAGGTGCGCCCCGGCATCGGCCTGCACTACCTGGACGAGGGCCCGCGCGAGGGCGAAGTCGTGGTCATGCTGCACGGCAATCCGTCGTGGAGCTATTACTGGCGCCATCTGGTGGCGGGCCTGCGCGATCGCTATCGCTGCATCGTGCCCGACCATGTGGGCATGGGCCTGAGCGACAAGCCCGACGACGGCGGCGGGTTGCGCCATCCGCACGGCAGGCCCGATGCGCACGGCCGCCCGCCGGCCTACGACTACACCCTGCAATCGCGCGTGGACGACCTGCAGGCGCTGCTGCGGCATGCCGGCATCGACGATGCCACGCCGGTGACGCTGGCGGTGCACGACTGGGGCGGCATGATCGGCTTCGGCTGGGCGCTGGCGCATGCGGCGCAGGTTCGGCGGCTGGTGATCACCAACACCGCCGCGTTCCCGCTGCCGGCGGCCAAGGCGATGCCGTGGCAGATCGCGCTGGGGCGCGACGCGCTGTTCGGCGCATTTCTCATCCGCGCATTCAACGCCTTCTCCGGCGGCGCCTCGCGCGTGGGCGTGGAGAGGAAGATGCCTCCCGAGGTGCGTCGGGCGTATGTGGCGCCGTACGACAGCTGGGCGCACCGCATCTCGACCGTGCGCTTCATGCAGGACATCCCGCTCTCGCCGGCCGATCGCGCCTGGCCCTTGCTGGAGGCCGCCGGACGTGCGCTGCCGTCCTTCGCCGATCGGCCTGCCTTCATCGGCTGGGGGCTGCGGGACTTCGTGTTCGACCGGCACTTCCTCGATGGCTTCCGCCAGGCGCTGCCGCAGGCGCAGCTGGCCGCCTTCGAGGATGCCGGGCACTACGTGCTGGAAGACAAGCACGCGGTGCTGGTGCCGCAGATCCGCGCCTTCCTCGATGCGCATCCGGTGACTGGGATCGCCTAGCGGTGCGCTCGGTGGGAGCCGCCACGGCGGCGATGGGGCTCTATCGGTAAGGCCCCATCGCCGCCGTGGCGGCTCCCACCACCCACAAGGCTGAGGTTTTCTCAGTCCGCGGGAAGCGGATTGCGCTCGATGTCGCTGACGCCGATCCAGTCGGCTTCGGTCAGCGCATGCAGGCCGTGCGCCAGTCGCGACTTGTCGCATTGCGCGCTGCGCTGGCCGAACTCCAGCGACGCCGGCACCGCCGCGCACACCGAAGGGCGGCGGTCGTGGATGGTGCAGCGGCTGTAGCGGCCGATGTCCGCGTCCAGCGCGATGCAGCGCGGATGGCTTTGCGAGGTGCCGCGCATGACGCGCTCGTGGGTGCGCAGCGAGTCGGTCAGTTCGACGGGGACGTGTCCGCCCAGGGTCGGCTCGGCCTCGCTCCAGTGGAAGCTCACGCGGAAATAGGCGCAGCAGGCGCCGCAGCTGAGGCAGGGATGCATGGGGGCTGCCGGGCGGCGCGCGGCGAGGTCGGACAAGGGCGCGGATTCTGCCCGAACCGCCGCCGCGCGCAAGCGCTGCGCCTGGCTCAGGCGAGCGGCACCCGGCCCTTCACCGCCCAGGCCAGCGCGGCGTAGGCGCGCGGGCCGTCCGCCTCGCCGTCCAGATAGGCCGCGCGCATGGCCGCTTCCAGCCTTGCGCGCGCGGCCGTGTCGAGGCCGCCCACGTAGGCGGCGCCGGGGCCGTCCTTGCCCAGGTACGGGCTCCAGTAGTCCTCGAAGTCGTCGAAGGCCATGCGGATGCCGACCTGCGTCTGCTTGACCTCGACCAGGCCGGCTTCCCGCCAGGCGGCGGCCAGCTCGCCCGGCCGCGTCGTCGGCCGGGTGAAGTTGCGGGCGCGCTGCTGCGCCGCGCCCGGGTCCAGGGCGGCGGCGGTGTCGAAGAACATCCGGCCGGCGACGAAGCCGCCGCGGGCGTCCCACACGGCCGCCGCCACCGTCGCGCCGGGCCGGGCGACGCGCACCATCTGCGCAACGGCTTGCGCGGGTTGCGGGACGAAGTGCAGCACCAGCAGCGACAGCACCCGGTCGAACACGCCGTCCCGATACGGCAGGGCGCAGGCGTCGCCGACGGCCAGGGCCGGGCGCGGCGGCGGCAGATGCCGGTGCGCGTGGGCGACGTAGGCAGGGGTGAGGTCGACGGCATGGACCTCGCAGGACGCCTCGCGGGCGAGCAGCTGCGCCGACAGCGCGCCGGTGCCGCAGCCGACGTCCAGCACCCGTTCGCGCGTGCCGGTGCCGGCGAAGTCGAGGAAGGCCAGCGCGAGTTGGCGGCTCCAGCGGCCCATGTTGCGCTCGTAGCCTGCGCCTTCCGCCGCGGTGTAGGTGGTCGATGCGTGCATCGTCGGTCTACCGCGAAGGGGGCGCCTGCGGCCATTGTGTGCAAACGCCCGGTCGTGCGCCATGGGCTGCCGCGATCCGCGCGCAGCGGCGACGGCGTGCGCGGCAGCGCCATCGGCGACAATGGCGCGATGACCACCGTCTGCAACATCGCCGCACGGCTGCCCGAACTGGCGCGCGAGCGCCCCGACCAGATCGCGCTGCGCTGCCCGGGCCGCGGCGGGCGCTACGACATCGCGCTGACCTATGCGCAGCTGGACGCGCGCAGCGACGCCATCGCCGCGGGCCTGGCCCGGCACGGCATCGGCCGCGGCACGCGCACGGTGGTGATGGTGCGGCCCTCGCCGGCGTTCTTCCTGCTGATGTTCGCGCTGTTCAAGGCCGGCGCGGTGCCGGTGCTGGTCGATCCGGGCATCGACCGGCGCGCGCTGAAGCAGTGCCTGGACGAGGCGCAGCCGCAAGGCTTCATCGGCATCCCGCTGGCGCAGGCCGCGCGCCTGCTGCTGGGCTGGGCGCGCAGCGCGACCCGGATCATCACCGTCGGCCCCCGGCTGGGCTGGGGCGGCGTCACCCTGGCCCAGGTCGAACGTGACGGCGCCGGCGCCGGCCCGCAGCTGGCCGCCACCGACGGCGAGGACGTGGCCGGCATCCTGTTCACCAGCGGCTCGACCGGCGTGCCCAAGGGCGTGGTGTACCGGCACCGGCATTTCGTCGGCCAGATCGACCTGTTAGGCAAGGCGTTTGGCATGGTGCCCGGCGGCGTGGACCTGCCGACCTTTCCGCCGTTCGCGCTGTTCGATCCGGCGCTGGGCCTGACCAGCGTCATCCCGGACATGGACCCCACGCGCCCGGCCAAGGCCGATCCGGCCAAGCTGCATGCGGCCATCCGCCGCTTCGGCGTGACCCAGCTGTTCGGCTCGCCCGCGCTGATGCGGGTGCTGGCCGAGTACGGCCATCCGCTGCGGACGGTGAAGCGCGTGACCTCCGCCGGCGCGCCGGTGCCGCCGGACATCGTGGAAAAGATCCGCGCGCTGCTGCCGGACGATGGCCAGTTCTGGACGCCCTACGGCGCCACCGAGTGCCTGCCGGTCGCGGTGATCGAAGGCCGCGAACTGGACGCCACCCGGCAGGCCACCGAGGCCGGCGCCGGCACCTGCGTCGGCCGCCCGGTCGAGCCCAACCTGGTGCGCATCATCGCCATCGACGATGCGGCCATTCCCGAGTGGCACGGCGTGCGCGAACTCCCGCCCGGCCAGGTGGGCGAGATCACCGTCGCCGGCCCGACCGCCACCGACAGTTACTTCAACCGCGACGCCGCCACGCGCAGCGCCAAGATCCGCGAGACGCTGGCCGATGGCGGCACGCGTGTGGTGCATCGCATGGGCGATGTCGGCTACTTCGATGCCGAGGGCCGACTGTGGTTCTGCGGCCGCAAGACCCAGCGCGTGGAAACCGCCGCCGGCCCGCTCTACACCGAGCAGGCCGAGCCGGTGTTCAACGTGCACGGCGAAGTGCGCCGCACCGCGCTGGTCGGCGTCGGGACGCCGGGCGCGCAGGTGCCGGTGCTGTGCTTCGAACTGCTGCCCGGCGTCTCGCCGCAGCGCGCCGACGCCGTCGCCGCCGACCTGCGCGCCATCGCCCAGCGCCACGCGCATCTGCGCGGCATCGCCACCTTCCTGCGCCATCCGGGATTTCCGGTGGACATCCGCCACAACGCCAAGATCGGCCGCGAGAAGCTGGCGATCTGGGCCGCCGAACAAGGAGCGATACCCGCATGAAGCTGCTGGTCACCGGAGGGGGTGGATTCCTCGGCCAGGCGCTGTGCCGCGGCCTGCTCGAACGCGGGCACGAGGTCATCAGCTTCCAGCGTGGGCACTACCCGGCGCTGGCGGCGATGGGCGTGGGCCAGATCCAGGGCGACCTGGCCGATGCGCATGCGGTCCGCCACGCGGTGGCCGGGGTCGATGCGGTCTTCCACAACGCGGCTAAGGCCGGCGCCTGGGGCAGCTACGACAGCTATCACCAGGCCAACGTGGTCGGCACCGACAACGTCATCGCCGCCTGCCGCACGCACGGCACCTCGCGGCTGGTGTACACCTCCACGCCCAGCGTCACCCATCGCGCGACCCATCCGGTCGAAGGCCTGAGCGCCGACGAAGTGCCTTACGGCGAGGACTTCCAGGCGCCTTACGCGGCCACCAAGGCCATCGCCGAGCAGCGCGTGCTGGCGGCCAACGACGCCTCGCTGGCCACCATCGCGCTGCGTCCGCGCCTGATCTGGGGGCCGGGCGATCATCAGATCCTGCCGCGCCTGGTCGAGCGCGCGCGCAGCGGCCGCCTGCGCCTGGTCGGCGACGGCATGAACAAGGTCGACACCACCTACATCGACAATGCCGCGCAGGCGCATCTGGACGCGTTCGATCACCTGGCGCCGGGCGCGGTCTGCGCCGGCAAGGCCTATTTCATCTCCAACGGCGAGCCCTGGCCGATGCGCGAGGTCCTGAACGCGCTGCTGGCCGCCACCGGCACGCCGCCGGTGCGCAAGTCGCTCTCGTTCAAGACCGCCTACCGCATCGGCGCGACCTGCGAACTGCTGTGGAAGGCGCTGCCGCTGAAGGGCGAGCCGCCGCTGACCCGCTTCCTGGCTGAGCAGCTGTGCACCCCGCACTGGTACAGCATGGAGCCGGCGCGGCGCGACTTCGGCTACGTGCCGCGCGTGTCGATGACCGAGGGCCTGGCCCGCCTGAAGAGCGCGTGGAGCGAATCCGGCTGAATCCTCACGCGGCCGCGATGCGCCAGGCCACAGGCTGGTCGCACGCCGATCCGGCGCGCCACAAGGAATCACCGCCGTGCTTCATTACGCCATCGTCTTTCTGGTCATTGCGCTGATCGCCGGCGTGCTGGGTTTCAGCGGCATCGCCGGAACCGCCTCCAGCATCGCCTGGGTCCTGTTCGTGGTGTTCTTGATCCTGGCCGTGATCTCGTTCTTCCGCAAAAAAGCGTAGGCGACCGCGTCAGAGCGGGCAGGCGAAATAGCCGACCCGCTTGCCGCTGGGCAGATCGGCCTGGCCGACCTGCTCGAAGCCCAGTCGCTGGTGGAAGGCGACCGAGCCAGGATTGGGCGGGTCCAGATTGATCTCGCACACCAGGCGCGTCTGCCCTTGCAGGCGCGCCTGCTGCTTCAACGCTTCGTACAGGGCGCCGGCCAGCCCGCGGCCCTGCGCGTGTTCGGCCACCACGACCCGGTCGATGTAGACGAAGCGCTCGAAGCGCGCCGACAGCCAGGCGAAGTTCGGATTGTCGTAGGCCGCGTCCTGGTCCAGCGCGATCAGCAAGGCATCGGCCTGGCCACAGGTCCGGGCGAAGCAGGCCATCCCGATCAGTTGCGCGAACTGCCCCGGCGTCTGCCAGGACAGGGCCGCGGCATGGGCGTTGTTGAGCGCCAGCAGGGCCGGCAGATCGGTCGGGGCAACGTCTCGCAGTGGCATGGCCTCGCTCACTTGCACAGCCCCGCGCTGCGAAGCTCGCGGTTGGCGCATGCAAAGCGCTGAAATGCCAAGACGCGTAAAGCCCAAATGCCTTTGAAGCACTTTTTCACGTGTGCGTTGCCCATTGATCGTTCCACTGCTGCTCGGGGGCGCACAGCATGGCCCCGGGGGCTGGCCGCTGCACAGCATTGGGCATGGGAAGCTGAAGTCACTCAGCTGGGAAGCCCTGTTGAGGATCAGTTTTCGTGTGGCTTGCCTGTCTTGAGTTGCGCGTCAGGGCGGGTGCGTCGGCCCTGCCTCGGCCTCGCATCGCTTCCATTTCATCTCGAATGCTCCGGCAACCCTTGTTCACCCACGGGCCGTGCGCATCCCCCGGTTAGAATGCCCGCCATGTCGCCCACCCCCTTCGATGCCCTCAAACCGCTGGCCGGCCGCGCGCTGGAAGCCGCGCTCAACCGTGCCGTCGCGCTCGACCCGGACACGCGCGATGCGCTGGCGCCGCTGGCCGGCCGACGCATCGCCATCGCGCTGGATTCCCCGCCGCTGGCGCTGGAGATCGCCGTGGAGGCCCAGCGCCTGCACGTGGGGCCGGTCGATCCGGCCAGCGAGCCGGACCTGGCCGTGCGCAGCACGCTGGGCGGCCTGCTGGGCCAGCTGCCGTTCCTGCGCCGCGACGATGCCGCGCCGGTCGGCAAGCTGCGCGTGTCCGGCGATGCCGACCTGGCGCGGCGCCTGCAGACGCTGGCCAAGCGCTTCGACCCGGACTGGGCGCAGCCGCTGGTGAGCGTATTCGGCCCGGTGCTGGGCGTGCAGATCGCCGGCGCGCTGCGCACCACCCTGCTGCGTCTGCGCGAGACCGGCAGCGAGCTGGCCGGCAGCGCCGCTGAGTTCGTCACCGAGGAATCGCGCGACGTGGTCGCCAAGGCCGAGCTGGAAGCCTTCCACGACGAGGTCGACGGCCTACGCGACGATGTCGAGCGCCTGGCCGCGCGCCTGTCGCGCCTGGCGGCGCGCGCATGAGCATGGCGTGGCCGGGGATGAAGAGCGTGCGCGCCGCCGTGCGCGCCAACAAGATCGGCCGCGTGCTGATCCGCTACCGCCTGGACGCGCTGCTGGAGGACACGCCGGCCGGCCCGTGGCTGAGGCTGGCCCGTCCGTTCGTGCCGCGCGCCCGCGACGACGTGGCCGCGCTCAGCCGCGGCGCGCGCCTGCGCCTGGTGCTGCAGGAGCTGGGGCCGATCTTCGTCAAGTTCGGCCAGATCCTCTCCACCCGCCGCGACCTGATCCCGCCGGACGTGGCGCAGGAACTCACCCTGCTGCAGGACCGGGTCAAGCCCTTCGACGGGCAGCGCGCCCAGGCCATCGTCGAGCAGGCGCTGGGCGTGCCGATCGAGGTGGCCTTCGCCCACTTCGACACCACGCCGCTGGCCTCGGCCTCGATCGCGCAGGTGCATGCGGCGACGCTGCACGACGGCCGCGAGGTGGTGGTCAAGGTGCTGCGCCCGGACATCGAGGCGCAGATCGCCGGCGACATCGCGCTGCTCAAGTCCGGCGCGGCGCTGGTGGACTACGCGCATCCGTCGGCCGACAAGATCCGGCCCAAGGAGATCGTCGCCGAGATCGAGGCCACGCTCGCCGCCGAGCTGGACCTGCAGCGCGAGGGCGCCAACGCCAGCGTGATGCGTCGCTTTTGGCAGGACTCGCCCGACCTGTACGTGCCGGAGATCATCTGGACCCATACCGCCGAGCGCGCGCTGACCATGGAGCGCGTGGTCGGCATTCCTTCCGACGACATCGTCGCGCTGGACGCGGCCGGCATCGATCGCAAGGCGCTGGCGGCCAAGGGCGTGCGCGTGTTCTACACGCAGGTATTCCGCGACAACTTCTTCCACGCCGATGCGCACGCCGGCAACATCTGGGTCGATCCCGATCCGCTGCGCAAGGATGACCCGCGCTTTATCGCGCTGGACTTCGGCATCGTCGGCCAGCTCTCGCAGCAGGACCAGTACTACCTGGCCGAGAACTTCATGGCCATCTTCAACAAGGACTACCGGCGCATCGCCGAGCTGCACGTCGAGGCCGGCTGGATGCCGGCCACCGTGCGCATCGACGAGCTGGAGGCGGCCGCACGCGCGGTGTGCGAGCCGTACTTCACCCGGCCGCTGTCGGAGATCTCGCTGGCGCAGGTGCTGATCAAGCTGTTCCGCACCGCGCAGAAGTACGAGCTGACCCTGCAGCCGCAGCTGATCCTGCTGCAGAAGACCCTGCTCAATATCGAAGGCGTCGGCCGCCAGCTCGATCCGCAGCTGGACATCTGGGCGGTGGCCAAGCCGGTGCTGCAGCGCATCCTGGTCAAGCGCTACAGCCCGCTGCATGCGATCAACGAGCTGCGCAAGCGCATCCCCGAGATCATGACCCATGCCCCGGACATGCCGCGACTGGTGCATGCCTGGCTCAAGCAGCAGGTCGATGGCCAGCATGAGCTGTCGATGCGTTCGAAGGACCTGGCCGCGCTCAACCTGACCCTGCAGCGTCTGCAGCGGCGCGTGGTCACCGCCATCGGCGGCGCGGGCCTGCTGGTGGTGGCCGCGGTGCTGCACGCCTTCGGCGTCGGCGGCCCCAGCCTGTGGGGCGTGCCGCTGTGGACCTGGTTCACCGGCGCGCTGGGCACCCTGGCGCTGCTGTCGGCCTGGCTGCGGCGCTGAAGGCGCCGAGACGGTGCACGCCGACGCCTCGCTGCAGGCCCTGAAGGCCGAGCTGTTCGCCCACGGCGAGCGTAACGACGCCGTGCAGCAGGCGCGTGGCGCGCGGATGCTCAACATCACGCCGGACACCGGCGAGTTCCTGGCGGTGCTGGTGCGCGCCACCCAGGCGCGCCGGGTGCTGGAGATCGGCACCTCCAACGGCTATTCGACGCTGTGGCTGGCCGAAGCGGCCGCGGCCCTCGGAGGGCAGGTCACCACGCTGGAATTCGCGCCCGACAAGTGGGAGCTGGCACAGGCCACGTTCGCGCGCAGCGGCCTGGCCGCGACGATTACTTCGGTGCAGGACGACGCGGGTGGATGGCTGGCAGCGGCGCAGACGGCGTCGGCCGACCTGGTGTTCCTCGACGCCGACCGCAGCCGTTATCCGGCCTGGTGGCCGGATCTGAGCCGGGTGTTGCGCCCCGGCGGCACGCTGGTGGTGGACAACGCCATCTCGCACGCTGCCGAACTGGCGGCGTTCGAGACCATGCTGCGCGCGGACGATGCCTTGACCTGCGCCCTCCTGCCGGTGGGCAAGGGCGAACTGGTCGCCGTGCGCGCGCCCGACTGAGCGTCCTCAGCCGCCCTTGGCGACCTTGCTGAAGAAGTCGTAGATGCCTTCGTCGCTCATCTTGCGGGCGTTGGCCAGCTCGCCGGCCTTGGTCGTGTAGACGACCTTGCCCGTGGGCGAGACCACGACCGCGGCGGGGATGCCCTTCTCGATCGGGTTGCCGTAGGTGTTGGCGATGTCCAGGTTGTGGTCCCAGTTGCCCACATCGACCTTGACCACCTCGAAGTGCTGGTTGACCAGCGCGGCGTTCTTCTCGCTGTGCAGCGAGGTATCCAGTGCCCGGCAGTCGCCGCACCAGTTGGCGCCGAAGATCAGCAGGGTCGGCTTGTGCGCCTGCTTGCCGGCGGCCAGCGCCTGGGCGACCTCGGCCTTGGCGTTGGCCTGCGGGTTGTAGGGCAGGTCGGTGGCCAGGGCGGCGCCGGTGGCGGCGAGCAACAGCAGGGTCGGCATCAAGCGCTTCATGGTGGACGGGCCAATGGGGAAGGGAACGGCGATGGTTGGCGGACCGGGTCCCCGGCGTCAATGGTCCAGCGCACGCATGCGTGGAACGCGGCGTGGCGAGGGCGGGCATGCCGCGTCCTACGACTAAAGTCGAAGCCCAAAATGTAAATCTTTTGTTCTTGTAAGTAGCCTGCGCAGTCCCGCTGGGCCAGAATGGCCCCGTACCGTGGCGTACGGCGAGGGCTAGGCACGCCGCGGTCGAACAAGTTGCAGATGAAATGAATCAAGGACGCGTGCCGATCGGCATGCAAGACAACGACAAACTCGTGGATCCGGAGGGGATACATGTTGAACAAGAAGAATGCGCTGGCCATCACCGTGGGCGCCATCTGCGCCGCCGCCAGCGGGGCGGGTTTCGCCTCGGCGCTTGACCGCTCCGGCCAGTCCATCGCGCCGTTCCTGAAGCCAGGCAACTACGCCGAGTACGGCGGCAGCTTCCTCAACCCCAAGGTGGACGGCAAGGACAAGAACGGCACCGACACCGGCAACGTGGCCAACAGCTACAACTTCGTCGGCGGCGCGATCAAGTTCCAGCCCACCGAGAAGTTTTCCTTCGGCTTCATCTACGACGAGCCCTTCGGCGCGTCGGCCGAGTACCACGGCGCCAATGCCTTCACCGCCAACCCGCGCGACGTGGTGCTGAGCGGCCTGCCGATCGTGACCGGCCCCAGCGTCGTCAGCAACGGCCAGCTGGCCGCCTACGGCCTCAATGCCGGCATCACCGGCGACACCGACGTGGAAGTGCGCACCAAGAGCCTGTCGGCGCTGGTGGGCTTCCAGCCGACCGAGAACTGGAACCTCTACGCCGGCGGCGTGTACCAGGAGATCAAGGGCGAGGTGTCGCTGCGCGGTTCGACCTACTCGGCCTTCAACGGCTACGACCTGTCGATCCCGTCCAAGCGCGACTGGGGCTGGCTGGCCGGCATCGCCTACCAGAAGCCGGAGATCGCCCTGCAGGTCTCGCTGACCTACCGCTCGGAGATCGACTACGACATCAACGCCAACGAGTCCATGCCGTTGGTCACCGCGCTGGGCGCCAACCGCGCGCAGCTGGCCGGCCTGATCCAGCAGCTGGTGCTGGCCGGCCGCCTCCCGGCGGCCACCGGTCAGGCGCTGGCCGGGACGCTGGGCTCGCTGGGCGGCCTGAGCGGCGGCACCACCTCGATCACAACGCCGCAGTCGGTCAACCTGGATTTCCAGACCGGCATCATGGCCGACACCGTGCTGTTCGGTAACGTGCGCTGGGTGCAGTGGTCCAAGTTCGCGGTGCGTCCGGCCCAGTTCGGCCAGCTCGCCGAGGCCGTCGGCCCGCTGATCGGCAAGCCGGACGGCTTCAATCTGGTCGACTACTCCAAGGACCAGTGGTCGGCCAACCTGGGCCTGGGCCGCAAGCTGACCGAAACGGTGTCAGGTTCGTTCTCGGTGGGTTGGGACGGCGGCGCCGGCAACCCGGTGACCACCCTGGGCCCGACGGACGGCTACTGGAACGTGGGCGTCGGCCTGCGCTACAGCCCCACGCCCAAGATCGACCTGAGCGCCGGCGTGAAGTACTTCTGGCTGGGCGATGCCACCGCCGAAACCGGCGCGCACAGCTACGCCGGCGAGTTCAAGGACAACAGCGCCATGGCCGTGGGCGTGAAGATGGGCCTGCACTTCTAAGCACAGGCCGCATGCGCCGGGGCGTTGGACGTCCTGGCGATCATAAGGGCGATGCCATCCGGCATCGCCCTTTTTGTTGGATTGGGTCTTCGCTGGAGTGCGGGGCTGGTCCCCACACTTCGGTAGCCAGCTTCGCCCCGACCGGGCGCGCGCCTCGGCTCAGTCGTCATTCCTGGCCGATTCTTTGGTGGGAGAGGATAGGCCGCGCCTCCATCCTTCGGTGGGAGCAACTGTCCCCTCGCATTTCGCAGTGGTCTGTCTGTAGAGCGGAGCTTGCTCCGCTGGGGCCTTTCCCACGAACTGAACGAAGAGCAGCGGAGCGAGCTCCGCTCTACAGGTGGGAGCTGCCCTTGTGGCCTTTTCGGCCAATGGCGGCGATGCGGCTTTCCCGGTAGAGCCTCATCGCCGCCATGGCGGCTCCCACGGGGTCGCGGCGGCATTCTGTAAGGATTTTTCGATGGCCGGACAACCCGACTCGCGCCACGCCAGTGGGCCGAGGACAATGGCGCGATGAGCTTCGCTTCCGAGTCGCCCTTGCCGCCCATCGCCCTCCTGTACCAGGACGCCCATCTGGCCGTGGTCGACAAGCCGGCCGGGCTGATGGTCCACGACAGCGGCCTGGCCCGCGGCGAGGAGGTGTTCCTGGCCGATCTGCTGCGCGCGCAGCTGGATCGGCCGATCTTCCTGATCCATCGCCTGGACCGCGCCACCAGCGGCTGCCTGCTGGTGGCCTTCGACCGCGACACCGCCTCGGTGCTCGGCCAGGGCTTCATGTCGCGCGAGGTGGAGAAGGACTACCTGGCCGTCTGCCGCGGCTGGCCCGAAGCCGAGTTCACCATCGACCACGCCCTGGACGGCGGCCCGGGCAAGCCGGAGAAGAAGCCGGCCATGACCGGATTCGTGCGCCTGGCCAGCGGCGAACTGAATGTGCCGTCCGGCGGCTTCGAGACCTCGCGCTACGCGCTGCTGCGCGCGCGTCCGCACACCGGGCGCTTCCGCCAGATCCGCCGCCACCTCAAGCACGCCTTCCATCCCCTGATCGGCGACACCAGCCACGGCGAGGGCCGGCACAACCGCGCCTTCCGCATGCGCGGCGTGCATCGCATGCTGCTGCACGCGCGCCGGCTGGCCTTCCTGCATCCGCACAGCGGTGCGCGCATCGAAGCGTTGGCGCCGCTGGATGCACAGTTCATGCGCGCCCTGGACCTGTTCGGCTGGGACCACGACGCGCGCTGAGCACGAGGGCTTTCATCGGCGGAAAAGGAAAAGGCGCCGTGCGGCGCCTTTTCCTCGACTCGAACCGCGGGCCTATCGCTTGGCCGGCGCCTTCATCATCGCATCGCGCGCGGCCTTGAACGGATTGCCGTCGTACCAGTTGGGCCACTGGTCGCCACCGGCCAGCTCGCGGCCCACGCCGTAGACCAGCTCCAGGTCCTGCATGGTGCCGTCCAGCTTCCAGGTGTCCGGGTCGTACTCGTCGGCGGGCGAGTGGTAGCGCTGCTCGCCGTACTCCTTCGCGGCGGCCTTGCCGGCGGCCTCTCCGCCCTCGATCAGGTCTTCGCCGCCATCCACGTACAGCGCCGGCACGCCGGCCTTGGCGAAGTTGAAGTGATCCGAGCGGAAGTACGAGCCGTTCTGCGGCGAGGCCTCGGCGTGCAGCGTGCGGCCCTGCGCGGCGGCCAGCGGCTTGAGGAGGTCCTCCAGCTGCGAGGCGCCCATGCCCGTCACGGTGACATCGTGCGCCTTGCCCGCCACCGACATCGCATCGATGTTGATCACCCCGGCGATCTTGTCCAGCGGGAAGGTCGGATGGGCGACGTAGTACTTCGAACCCAGCAGGCCCGACTCCTCCAGCGTCACCGCCAGGAACACCACCGAACGCTCAGGCTTGGGCTCCTGATGCGCGAAGGCATCGGCGATCTCCAGGATGCCGGCCACGCCGGTGGCGTTGTCCACCGCACCGTTGTAGATGTTGTCGCCGTCCTCGTTGTCGTGCTTGCCCAGATGGTCCCAGTGGGCCATGTACAGCACCGCCTCGTCGGGGCGCTTGCTGCCGGGCAGCACGCCGATCACGTTGCGCGACTTGGCCTGGCCGATCGTGCTCTTGAGGTCGAAGGACAGCTTGGCCTTCAGCGGCACCGGCTTGAAGCCGGGCTTGGACGCGTCCTTGTAGGCCTGGTCCAGATCCAGCCCGGCCTTGGCGAACAGCGTGCGCGCCACCTCGCCGGTGATCCAGCCCTGGGCCGGGATGCGCGGCGACGGATCATCGGCGGCCGGCAGGTCGTACTGCTTGCCCGCCCAGGAATTCTTGACCACGTCCCAGCCGTAGCTGGCGCCCTCGCTGTCGTGGATGATGATCGCCGCGTCGGCGCCCTTGCGCGCGGCTTCCTCGAACTTGTACGTCCAGCGACCGTAATAGGTCATCCGCTTGCCGTCGAACAAGCTTTCATCGTGCGTGTGGAAGCCCGGGTCGTTGACGAACATCACCACGGTCTTGCCCTTCCAGCTCTTGTTCCCGGCGTAGTCGTTCCACTTGCGCTCGGGGGCGTCCACGCCGTAGCCGACGAAGACCAGCTCGCTGTCCTTGACGTCGATCTCCGGCTTGCCGGTGCGCGTGCCGATCACCATCTGCTCGCCGAAGGCCAGCGTCTGCGTGCTGCCGTCGGCCTCGGTGATGGTCAGCGTGGTCGAAGGATCGGCCGTGGTCTCCACCATCGGAACGTCCTGCGTCCAGCTGTCGCCGTTGCCGGGCTTCAGGCCGATGCGCTGCATTTGCTCGGTGATGTAGGCCACGGTCTTGTCCTCGCCCGGCGTGCCGGGGCCGCGGCCCTCGAAGGCGTCGGAGGACAGCGTCTTGACCAGTTCGCCGAAATCGCCGGCATCGATCTTCGGCGAGAAGGCATGCGGCGCAGGCGCGGATGCGGCCTGGGCGGGGGCGGGCGTGGAGGCGGCGGGCGCCGGCGGCGCGTCCGGCTTCTTGCAGGCGGCCAGCGCGGTCAGCGTGGCCAGGCCCAGCAGCAGCGTGCGGGACATGCGGGTTCCTTGCGGTGAACGGGAACCCGGGATTCTAGCCAGACTGGGCCGATCCTCGGCGCGCGGCGCCTGTCGATCCGGACAGGGCCGCGCGGGACGTCCGCCTGGGGCGGAGGCGAACCGGTAGTCGCAATGGAAGCGGGAACCCCGTGGTCTTGGAGAGAGAGGGCCAAGGCACGGGGTCCCCGCCGGGAACGGGGACGCGGCAGGCGCCGCTTACTCGGTCGGCGCGGTGTTGCCGCTGTAGGCGATCGGCGTGGCGCCGGTCACCGGGCCGATCTTGGCGCTGGTATGCACGTACAGCCTGACCGGGCGTTCGAACACCAGCGCGCCGTCGACCACCGCGTTGGGGCCGATGATCACGCGCGGCGGGTTGCCCTCCTGCTTGCGGCTCGACCAGCCCTGGTTGCGCTCGATCTTGATGCCGCCGCGCACGTGCGAGCCGGCGCCGACGGTGAGATCGCCGTTGACCGTTTCGATGCTGCCGCCGACCTCGGTACCGACGATGCCGATGGCGCCGTTGACGTTCTCGATGCCCTTGGCGACCTTGCCGCCCTGGTCGACGAAGACGCTGCCGTTGACGGTCTCCAGGCTGCCGTTGACGGTGACCTGGCGGCCCAGCCTCAGGCTGCCGTTGACGGTCTCCAGGTCGCCGGTGACGGCCTTGTCCTCGACCTTGATCGAGCCGTTGACGGTGCCGGCTTCCTTGACCGTGGCGCCGGCCTCGATGGTGATGCTGCCGTTGACCGTTTCCAGGTCGCCGTAGGCCTGGCCGGACTGCGCGGTGATGCTGCCCAGGACCTTGTCGATGGACTGCTGGGCCGATGCGCCGCTGGCGGCCAGGGCCAGGGCGATGCCCAGCGCGACCAAGGCGGGGCGGGAGAACGAGACGGTCATGGATGCGGTTCCTGTGCGGGTGATGTACGGGCTTGGATGCGCCCATCGTGCCCAGGGTTTAAACGCGCGGAAGGCGCCCGGACAGGATGCGACGGCGGCCCTGGCTACAATCGGGGCCTGCTCCGTCGTCGAAGATGCATCCGTGCCCCAGTCGTCTCGCTCAACGCCTGCCCGCCGCGCCACGCTGGCGGCGCTGCTGGTCCTGGCCGCGGGCGCCTGCGCACCGGTCTGGGCGCAGAGTCAGAAGGAAGCCCAGAAGAAGCTCGAGACCGTCCGCAAGGAGCTCAAGTCCATCGCCGCCGAGCGCCGCGACCTGGAGGGCAAGCGCGGCGAGGCCTCGCGCAAGCTGCGCGCGGCCGATGAACAGGTCGGCCAGTCCAGCCGCCAGCTCACCCAGACCCAGGCCGCGCTGCGCAAGGAGGAGGCCGCCCTGGCGCAGCTACAGGACAAGCGCGCGCAGATGCAGCAGCGCCTGTCCGGCCAGCGCGCCGAGCTGGAACAGCTGCTGCGCGCGGCCTACATGGCCGGCAGCAACGCACCGCTGAAGGTGCTGCTGTCGCAGGACAGCGTGGTCGACGCCAACCGCGCCATGGTCTACCACCGCTACGTGCAGGGCGACGTGGCCGGCAAGATCGCCGCGCTCACCGGCCAGCTGCAGGAGCTGCAGACGCTGGAGCGCGAGATCCAGGCGCGCGCCGCGCTGCGCTGCAGGACGCCCACAAGCGCCAGCAGACTCAAGTGGTTCAGCTGCAGCGCGACCGCAGTGCCCAGGCCCAACTGGTCGCCCAGCTGGACGAGCGCTACGAGGACCGCAGCGACCGGGCCCAGGAACTGGGCCGCGACGCCAAGGCCCTGGAGACCCTGCTGGCCAACCTGCGCGCGGCCGCCGCGCGGGCCGAGGCCGAACGCCGCGCCGCCGCCGAGCGCGCGCGGCGCGAGCAGGCCGCGCGCGAGGCTGCCGCCCGCGAACAGGCGGCCAAGGACCGCGCCGAAGCGAAGGCGGAAGGCCGTCCGCCGCCGCCGCCGCGCAAGGTCGCCCCGCCGCCGCCGGTGGTGGCGAGCGCGCCGGCGCTCAAGGTCGGCGGCCTGAGCTGGCCGACCTCGGGCAACCTGCTGGCGCGCTTCGGCGGGCAGCTGCCCGATGGCCGCACCAGCCAGGGCGTACTGATCGGCGCGCCGGTGGGCTCGACCGTCTCGGCGGTGGCCGATGGCACGGTGGTGTTCTCCGAGTGGATGACCGGCTACGGCATGATCCTGATCATCGACCACGGCAACGGCTACATGAGTCTGTATGCGCACAACGAGGCGCTGCTGCGCGACGCCGGCGCGGTGGTGAAGAAGGGCGATCCCATCGCCAAGGTCGGCAGCTCCGGCGGCTGGGGCACGCCGGCGCTGTACTTCGAACTGCGCAAGGGCGGCTCGCCGGTGGATCCGGGGGCGTGGCTGCAGCGGCGCTGAGCGGAGAGCAGCCAGTGAAGCGGAGCGCGCGGTGAGCCGGTGCCGCCGCAAGCACGCGCTGCTCCTGCGCTTGCGCGCGCCTGACGCCGCCTCGCCCGCTGCGCTTTCCTTTCTCCCGCTTCCCGCATAATCCGGGGCGTTAGGTCCCTCACGATCCACCCGGAGTCGCCGCATGCGTGTGTCCCTGTTGCTGTCGTCCCTGCTGCTGGCGATCGCGCCGGCCCTGGCCCAACAGGCCCGCGCCCGCCGCCCAGGACACGCCGCAGTCCGCGCCCGCGCCGGCCGCTGCGCCGGCCAAGCCGGCGGCCCAGGACAGCGACGAGGACGCCCCGGCCGTCCCCTCCAGCGACGATCCGGACGGCACCGAGGCCAAGACCTCCGAGGTGCCGCTGGACGAAATCCGCCGCTTCGTCTCGGTGTTCAACGCGGTCAAGCAGGCCTACGTCGAGCCGGTGGACGATGAGAAGCTGATGCACTCGGCCATCCGCGGCCTGCTGCTGGACCTGGACCCGCACAGCGCCTACCTGGACAAGGAAGACGCCAAGGATTTCGACGAGCAGGCCAACGGCGCCTACGACGGCGTCGGCGTGGAGCTGCTGGCCCAGCCCGACGGCACGCTCAAGGTGATCTCGCCGATCGACGGCACGCCGGCCGCGCGCGCCGGCCTGCAGTCCGGCGACACCATCGTGGCCATCGACGGTAAGCCGCTGGGCGGCATGAACGATCCGATGGAGCCGCTGCGCGGCAAGGTCGGCACCCAGGTCACCCTGACCATCGTGCGCGACAAGCTCGCCAAGCCCTTCGACAAGACCCTGACCCGCGAGACCATCCGCGTGGCCAGCGTGCGCTCGCGCCTGCTCGAGCCGGGCTATGGCTACATCCGCATCAGCGCCTTCCAGGCCGACACCGGCGCGGACTTCCAGAAGGCGGTCGACGGGCTCAAGGCCAAGGGCCCGCTCAAGGGCGTGGTGCTGGACCTGCGCAGCAATCCGGGCGGCCTGCTGACCAGCGCGGTGCAGGTGGCCGACGACCTGCTGGACAAGGGCACCATCGTTACCACGCGCGGGCGCATCGCCATCAGCGACGCCAAGTTCGACGCCACCCCCGGCGATCGCCTCAAGGGCGTGCCGGTGGTGGTGCTGGTCGATGCCGGGTCGGCCAGCGCGGCCGAGGTGCTGGCCGGCGCGCTGCGCGACAACGACCGCGTGCGCATCATCGGCAGCCGCACTTTCGGCAAGGGCTCGGTGCAGACCGTGCTGCCGCTGGACAACGGCGATTCGGTCAAGCTGACCACCGCGCGCTATTACACGCCCAGCGGCAAGTCGATCCAGGCCACCGGCATCGTGCCCGATGTGGTGCTCAAGCCCGACGAATCGGACGATCGCGACATCCCGCCCTCGCTGGCCGACTACAGCGAGGCCAAGCTGCCCGGTCACCTGCGCGGCGATCAGGAAGGCGCCGAGGGCTATGCGGCCGGCGATGTGCTCAATGGCGACAAGCCGATCGAAGAGGCGCTGGCCGAGTTGAAGCACCCGGGTTCGGTCGCGGCCGCGCAGCAGGCCGCCGCGGCCAAGGCGGCCGCCGCCAAGCCCAAGCCCGCACCGAAGGCGCCAGCGCCGGTGCCGGAAGCCGCCAAGCCAACCGCCCCTGCGTCCGCCAAGCCTGTCGCCCCCACGCCGGCCAAGCCGGCCGAAGTCCCGGCCACGCCGTAGCTCGGTGGGAGCCGGCATGCCGGCGATGAGGCTTTCCCGGGAAGGCCCCATCGCCGGCATGCCGGCTCCCACGGGGATTGCAGGGATCAGCGGTTGCGCGTCAGCGCTTCGGGATTGACCAGATTGCGCGGCGTGCCGTCGGCGAACGCCCGCACGTTGTCCAGCGCCGTGCCCAGGTACAGCGCGTAGCTGTCCTGTTCGACGTAACCCAGGTGCGGCATCGCCAGCACGCGCGGATGGGTCAGCAGCGGCTCGCGCTGCGGCAGCGCGGGCTCGTGTTCGAACACATCCAGCGCCGCCATGCACGGGCGGCCCGCCTCAAGCGCGGCCAGCACCGCGCCCGGGGCGACCAGCTCGGCGCGGCTGGTGTTGACCAGCAGCGCATCGGGCCGCATGCGCGCCAGCAGCGCCGCATCGACCTGATGACGGGTGGCCGGCACGAGGCGACGATGCAGGCTGAGCACGTCGCTGCGTTCGAACAGCGCCTCCACCGAGGCCGCCACCTCGACGCCATCGGCATGCGCGGCGGCGCGCGCGGCCTCGCCGCCCCACACCAGCACCTGCATGCCGAACGCGCGGCCATAGCCGGCGACGAGGCGGCCGATCTTGCCGTAGCTCCACACGCCCAGCGTGCGCCCGTGCAACGCGCGGCCCAGGACCGCATCGCCGGTGTCCTGCCAGCGGCCGGCCTGCAGCGCCGCGCCATAGGCGGGCAGGCGCCGCATCGCGGCCATGAGCAGCGCCCAGGTCAGCTCGGCCGGCGCGATCGGCGAGCCGACGCCTTCGGCCACCGCCACGCCGCGCGCGGTGCAGGCGGCCACATCCACGTGCGCGCCGACCTTGCCGGTCTGGCTGATCAGGCGCAGCTGCGGCAGGCGCTCGAGCAGCGCCGCGTCGATGCGGGTGCGCTCGCGGATCAGCAGCAGCGCCTGGGCCGGTTGCAGCAGCGCCGCGCGCGCCTCCAGGGCCTCGGGCAGCGCGCCCAGCACCTGCACGTCCAGCCCCTGCGCATGCGCGGCCAGTGCCGGCAGCGCCGCAGTGGCGCGCTGGTAATCGTCGGCGATGAGGACGCGCATCGCGCTCAGCGCGGCTTGCCCGGCATCGGGAACGGCGTGACCACCTTCTCGCCGCTGGCGGCATCGCGGATCGCGCTGGCGCCCTTCTTCTCCACTTCCTCCACCCGCACGATGCTCTGCATCGGCAGGTGCAGCACGCGGGTGTCGCCGAACTCCTCGCGCAGGCGTTCCTCGGTCGGGTCCACCACCAGTCCGTCGTGCACGTCGAACACCAGCTCGCTCACCTCGGTGAAGCCCCACAGCGCATCGGAGCTCGCCACGCGGCGGGCGTAGAGTTCGTAGACCTTGCCGTGATTGAGGAAGGTCACCTTGTAGAGCGGCTTGGACATTGCGGCGTGCGAAAGGCGATGGAGGAAGGTCGGCAAGATCTGGGCACGGGCGGCGCTTTGCAACCTCGCGCCGGGCGCGTGGCCCGCTAGAAACCGTAGCGCCGGCGCAGGCGGCGGGCGATGGCTGCGCGCACGAACAGCGCGAACACCACCCCGAACAGGAAGCCGGCCAGATGCGCCGACCAGGCCACCGCGCCGAACG
This sequence comes from Pseudoxanthomonas sp. SORGH_AS_0997, assembly GCF_031453535.1. Classification (NCBI taxonomy): domain Bacteria; kingdom Pseudomonadati; phylum Pseudomonadota; class Gammaproteobacteria; order Lysobacterales; family Lysobacteraceae; genus Pseudoxanthomonas; species Pseudoxanthomonas sp. SORGH_AS_0997. The sequence goes on along the minus strand of NZ_JAVIZI010000001.1, from coordinate 3,068,384 downwards.
CCGGGCCGATGTAGGCGAATACCACCTGCAGCACCGCCCAGACCCCGATCAGCACTGCCGCCGGCGCGCGCACGAACTGCAGGAACAGGCCCAGCGGCACCACCACGCCCAGCTTGGCGCCGGGGAACAGCGCCAGATAGGCGCCGATCACCGCCGACACCGCGCCGCTGGCGCCGATGATCACCCGGTCCGGCGCGCCGATCGCCAGCACCGCGGCCAAGTTGGACACCGCCCCGCCCAGCAGGAACAGCACCAGGAAGCGCCACGGCCCCATCGCCCGCTCCGCGGGCAGGCCGAAGATCAGCAGGAACACCAGGTTGCCGAGCAGATGCGCCCAGTCCGCATGCAGGAACAGCGCGGTGAACAGGCGCAGGATCGAGCCGTCGGTCAGGCCGGTGCGCCACTCCTGCAGGCTGTCCAGGCCGCCGGTCAGTGCGCCCCACTGCAGCAGCAGGCCGCGGTACATGCCCACCGGGCGGGTGATGGCCCACAGGAAGGCCAGCCACAGCAGGGCGAACAGCACGGGCGTGGCCCAGCGCACGGAGGGCTTGCGGCGGGAAGGCGTGGCGACGAACACGGGCAAGGCAGGGCTTCGAAGAGTCGGGAATGGCAGCGTGCCATCGTCGCGCACACGCGACTAAAATCTAACCGGCCAGCTGACGGCGCCGTTAGATTGCGGGGATATACTTGCATACGGCGTCGTATGTCGGGGAGGGAATTTCCGGCGCACGGAAGTCCGGCGGCCGTCTGGCCGCGCCGGCCCGTGTTGCGGCGCAGGCGTTTTTTCTTTCGTCTTCCGGAGTCCATGCACATGCTGTCCTCGAACCTATTCAGAATTTCGCTTCTGGCCGCCGGCGTCGCCGGTGCCCTGGCCAGCGGCCACGCCCACGCCGCCGCCTTCCAGCTGAAGGAAAACAGCGCCAAGGGCCAGGGCCGCGCGTTTGCCGGTTCGGCCAGCGCCCCGGGCGATGTCGCCGTGGTCGCCAACAACCCGGCCGCCATGCGCCTGCTCGATGGCCGCCAGCTGTCCATCGGCGCCAGCGCGATCAGCTTCAGCGCCGACTTCAAGGGCTCCGGCCGCTACGTCGGCGCGACCGGCCCGGGCACCGGTGCGCCGGTGAGCGGCGGCGACGGTGGCGATGCCGGCACCATCGCCGCGCTGCCGGCGGTGTACTTCGCCATGCCGGTGGGCGACAACATGCACTTCGGCGCCTCGCTGACCGTGCCGTTCGGCTTCAAGACCGAATACGACCGCGACTGGGTCGGCCGCTACCAGGGCATCAAGACCGAGCTGCAGACCATCGACGCCGGCCTGGCGTTCTCCTACGACGTCAATCCGTGGGTGTCCTTCGGCGCCTCGGTGTTCGCCGAGCGTCTGGACGTGGACCTGACCAACGCCATCGACTTCGGCACCGCCCTCTACGCCCAGCGCGTGCCGGGCGCCACGCCGGGCAGCCAGGACGGCTTCGCCCGCGTCAAGGGCGACAGCACCGAGGTCGGCTTCACCCTGGGCGGCCTGTTCAGCGTCGATGAGAACACCCACATCGGCTTCACCTACCGCTCGCGCGTGGACCACAAGATCGACGACGGCAAGGCCACCTTCGACGTGCCGCCGTTCGCCAAGGCCGTGCTGGCCGTGGCCGCGCCGGGCCAGTACGTCAACACCGGCGGCAGCGCCAAGATCATCATGCCGGCCAGCGCCACGGCCAGCTTCACCCACATCATCAACGACCGCTGGACGGTGATGGCCGATGTGAGCCGCACGGCGTGGAGCAAGTTCGACAAGATCACCGTCGACTTCGACTCGGCCCAGCCCGACAACACGCTGGTGTTCAACTACCGCGACACCACGTTCGGCTCGATCGGCGCGGACTACAAGTACAGCGACACGCTGACCTTCCGCGGCGGTCTGGCCTACGACCAGACCCCGACCCAGGCGCGGTACCGCGACGTGCGCGTGCCGGACAACACCCGCAAGTGGGTGTCGCTGGGCCTGACCTGGACGCCGTCGCCGAGCAGCGAGTGGAACGTGGGCTATACGCACCTGTTCGTCTCAGATCCGACCGTCAACGAGACGGCGGTCACCGGCAGCTCGCTGGTGGGCGCGTTCGACGTGGGCGGCGACGTGCTGGCCGGGTCGTACACCTACAAGTTCTGATCCGCGCTGCAAGCCGACGTTCGCGAACCCCGCCCTGTGCGGGGTTCGCTTTTTGTGCGCGGCGCAACCGGCGTCGATGAGGCCCTAGGGCGCCTCGTGCAGGTGCACCACGCAGTTGCGGCCGCCGCGCTTGGCCTCGTACAGGGCCTGGTCGGCCAGGTCCATCAGGTCCTCCACGGCGATGCGCCGCGTCGCGCAGGCCACGCCGACGCTGACGCTCACGCGCAGGCCCAGGTGCGGCAGCAGACGCAGCGCACCGGTGGATTGCCGGATACGCTCGCCCAGGCGGATGGCCTCCTCGCAGCTCATTCCGGCGGTGATCACCACGAATTCCTCGCCGCCCGTGCGCGCGAACAGGTCGTGCTGGCGGATGCAGGCGCGCACCGTGTCGGAGAACGCCTGCAGCACCTGGTCGCCGACCCGGTGGCCATGGCTGTCGTTGATCTGCTTGAAGCGGTCCAGGTCCAGCGCCAGCACCGACAGCCCGTAGGGCGCGGCGGCGCCGCCGGGCGTGCGCCGCTCGTCCAGGCTGTCGCTCAGGCCGCGGCGATTGAGCGCGCCGGTCAGCGGGTCGACCAGCGCGCCGCGGCGAAGCGCCTCGGCGGCGTGGAAGCTGCTCAGCATCAGCATGCAGAAGTTGAGCATGAACCACAGCGCCAGATCCGCGCTGACCCACACATCGTTGATGTCGTAGTGGCCCTGGCCTTCGAACCAGTCCGACATCCCGCTGCTGTAGATGCAGATCAGCAGCGCGCAGGTGACCATCATCATGCGCGCGGGCACCTTGTCCAGCGAGCCGCGCAGCCGACGCAGCTGCCAGATCATCGTCAGCAGGGCCACCACTTCGACCAGGCTCAGGGCCAGGCCCTGCGCATCGGTGGTGCCGGCCGCCAGCCAGGCGATCGCCGGCGGCACCAGGCTCAGGGGCATCCACGCCAGCTCCCAGCGGTGCAGGCGGCGCTGCTGGATGAACTGCACCAGCGCCCAGGCCAGCCCCGCCATGCCGGCGCAGGCCAGCATCGCGCCCAGGTTGATCGCCAGCATGGCCACGAGCGGATGGCCGGCCTGGTGCAGCGCACTGGCCAGGACATCGATGCTGTCCGCGCCCAGGGTGTAGGCCAGGTGCGCCAGGCCCCAGGTCGCGATGCCGTACAGCGTGCGCGAGACGTGGGCCACGTAGGAAAACAGGGCGAACAGCACCAGCGCCAGCAGGCAGTCGCTGATCAGGCTGAAGAACACCGAGTTGTCCATGGCGACGACTCCCCTTTCGATCCCGGCGTACCCCCGCGCGCCGGTCCCTCATCATTGGTCTTACCCGCAGTGCAGCACAAAGCGTGCCAGTGGTTTTCCTCACGCGCATCCAGCCGTGCTGACGCCTGCCTGCCCGTTGTACACGGGCGATGGGTCGACCGCCCGACTACGACCATCGTCGCAGCGACCTGCCAGGACCCGGACGCGCCGATCGGGGCCGGGTGCAAGTCATTGAGCCGGAAACGCTTTTATGTGCGTTTGCACAATTTCTTGTCGGTTGCCGCGCGCCGGATCGCGGGGCTACCATTCAGGCGTTTTCCGCAGCCAAGGGCGCGGCAGGCGCGATGATCGAAGTGGCGACACAGGGCCCGGAAGGGCGGGGAACGCGGCTGACGCTGCGACCCCCGCGGGCACTGAATGGGCGGCAGTTCGTGACGTTGTTCGTGGCCTGCACCGGCCTGATGTGGGGCGCAGCGATCCTGGGCTGGCTGGCGGGCAACGCCTTCGCCCCGGTGTTCGCGGTGCTGCACGGCGGCCTGGTCGGGCTGGCGCTGCGGGCGGCGTGGCGGGCCGGCGAGCGCGATGAGGTCATCGCGATCGCGCCGGAGCTGGTGGAGGTGCGGCGGCGCGCGCAGCGCGATGCCGCGTTCCGGGCGCATCCGTACTGGGTGCGGCTGGGCGTCGGTGGCGATGCGTGCGTCACCCTGTCCTCCAGTGGCCGGCAGGTGGAAGTGGGAAGGCTGCTCGGCCCGGCCGAGCGGCAGGAACTGGTAAGGCAGTTACGCGTTTCACTTGCGGCCGCAGTGCGGCCGTGACCGATGACACTGAAGGCGGGGTCTAGGCAATGACGCAAGGCAAGAAAAGGGGAGGCAGCCGCGTCGCGCTGCTGGCGACATTGGCGGGCCTGCCGGGCCTGGCCTTGGCGCAGGTCGCCGATCCCAAGCCCTGGCAGCTCAACATGGGCCGGGGCGTCACCCACACCGCGCGCATGGCCTATGAGGCGCACATGGTGGCGCTGTGGGTCTGCGTGGCGATCGGCATCATCGTGTTCGGCGCGATGGGCTATGCGATGTTCAAGTTCCGCAAGTCCAAGGGCGCGGTCGCCGCGCAGTTCAGCCACAACACCACCGCCGAGCTGATCTGGACCATCGTGCCGGTGATCATCCTGATCGCCATGGCCTGGCCGGCCACGGCCAAGCTGATCGCGATGTACGACACGCGCGATTCGGAGATGACCATCAAGGTCACCGGCTACCAGTGGATGTGGAAGTACGAGTACCTGGGCCAGGGCGTGGAGTTCACCAGCCGCCTGGCGCGCAGCTCCGACCAGATGCGCCAGTCCGGCAAGGTGCCCGACGCCGCCAGCAACCCGCACTACCTGCTGGAGGTCGACCACCCGCTGGTGCTGCCGGTGGACACCAAGATCCGCTTCGTCATCACCGCCGACGACGTCATCCACTCCTGGTGGGTGCCGGCGCTGGGCTGGAAGCAGGACGCCATCCCCGGCCTGATCAACGAGGCCTGGACCAATATCGAGGTGCCGGGCACCTACCGCGGCCAGTGCGCCGAGCTGTGCGGCAAGGACCATGGCTTCATGCCGATCGTGGTGGAGGCCGTGTCCAAGGCCGACTTCCAGAAGTGGCTGGCCGCGCGCAAGCCGGCCGCGCCGGTGCCGCCGGCCCCGGCCGAAGGCTCGCCCGCGCCGGATGTGACGCCGGAGCAGGCCGCGCCGGCCGGCGGCGACGCCAGCGCCAGCGCCGCGCCCGCCGCCACCGAAGCAGCGCCCGCTCCCGCGCAGGCCTGATCTCTTCTCGCGACACCCGCTGCTTTCGAGGAACACGCCCATGGCCCACGCCGCCGCAGAGCACCACGACGATCACCACGGCCATCGCCAGGGCTTCGTCGAGCGCTGGTTCTTCTCCACCAACCACAAGGACATCGGCACGCTGTACCTGCTGTTCTCCTTCGTGATGTTCGTCATCGGCGCGGCGATGAGCGTGGTGATCCGCGCCGAGCTGATGGAGCCGGGCCTGCAGTTCGTCAAGCCCGAGTTCTTCAACCAGATGACCACCGTGCACGCGCTGGTGATGATCTTCGGCGGCGTCATGCCGGCCTTCGTCGGCCTGGGCAACTGGATGATCCCGCTGCAGATCGGCGCGCCGGACATGGCGCTGCCGCGCATGAACAACTGGTCGTTCTGGCTGCTGCCGGTAGCCTTCACCCTGCTGCTGATGACCCTCTTCCTGCCCGGCGGCGCGCCGGCCGGCGGCTGGACGCTGTACCCGCCGCTGTCGCTGCAGGGCGGCGCCAACGTGGCCTTCAGCGTGTTCGCCATCCACGTGGCCGGCATCAGCTCGATCATGGGCGCGATCAACATCATCGCCACCATCCTCAACATGCGCGCGCCGGGCATGGATCTGCTGAAGATGCCGATCTTCGTGTGGACCTGGCTGATCACCGCCTTCCTGCTGATCGCGGTGATGCCGGTGCTGGCCGGCGCGGTGACCATGCTGCTGACCGACCGCTTCTTCGGCACCAGCTTCTTTAACGCCGCCGGCGGCGGCGACCCGGTGATGTACCAGCACATCTTCTGGTTCTTCGGCCATCCCGAGGTCTACATCATGATCCTGCCGGCCTTCGGCGTGGCCAGCGAGATCATCCCGACCTTCAGCCGCAAGCCGCTGTTCGGCTACCAGGCCATGGTCTACGCCACCGCCTCGATCGCCTTCCTGAGCTTCATCGTGTGGGCGCACCACATGTTCGCGGTGGGCATGCCGCTGGGCGGCGAGATCTACTTCATGTTCGCCACCATGCTGATCGCCATCCCCACCGGGGTGAAGGTGTTCAACTGGGTCTCGACCATGTGGAAGGGCTCGCTGAGCTTCGAGACGCCGATGCTGTGGGCGGTGGCCTTCGTCATCCTGTTCACCATCGGCGGCTTCTCCGGGCTGATGCTGGCCATCGTGCCGGCCGACTTCCAGTACCACGACACCTACTTCGTGGTGGCGCACTTCCACTACGTGCTGGTGACCGGCGCGGTGTTCTCGATCATCGCGGCCACCTACTACTGGTGGCCCAAGTGGACCGGGCGCATGTACAGCCAGTTCTGGAGCAAGTTCCATTTCTGGTGGACGGTGGTGTTCGTCAACGTGCTGTTCTTCCCGCAGCACTTCCTGGGCCTGGCCGGCATGCCGCGCCGCATCCCGGACTACAACGTGGTCTTCGCCGACTGGAACTTCGTCAGTTCGATCGGCGCCTTCGGCATGTTCCTCACGCCCTTCATGATGGCCGCCATCCTGGGCTGGTCGCTGAAGAAGGGCGCGCCGGCCGACGCGCGCGCCTGGGAGAACGCCAGGGGCCTGGAGTGGACGGTGCCCTCGCCGGCGCCGGCGCATACCTTCACCACGCCGCCGGTGATCAAGCCGGGCGACCTGGCGCACGAGGACATCGGTCACTGATGGACAGCCCGCGCGCCCCGCTGCAGACCATGGCCGAGGCCGCCAGGCGGCGGCGTGGCACGCGCATCACCGCGCTGGTGGTGGGCGGCATCGCGATCGCGATCTATGCCGCCTTCATCCTCTCCGGGGTGCTGCGCGCATGAACGCCCGGGACGCTGCCACCGCTTCGGCGCCGGATCGGCGCACCGCGGGCCTGCCGCGGCTGATCGGCGTGGCGGTGGTGGTGTTCGTGCTGACCTTCTCGCTGGTGCCGCTGTACCGGTTGGCCTGCGAGAAGGTGTTCGGCATCCGCCTGGACAAGGGGCCGGCCGCGGCCGGCCAGGTGGCCGGCGTGGCGGCGAGCAAGCGCCTGGTGACGGTGGAGTTCGATGGCGGCGTCAATTCGAAGCTGCCCTGGGCCTTCCACCCGGAGGTCCAGCGCATGCAGGTGGTGCCGGGCCAGCTGTACGAGGCGCAGTTCTTCGCCCGCAACGACGGCAAGCGCTCGATCGTGGGCAATGCGGTGCCTTCTGTGGCGCCGGCGCGGGCCTCGCAGTACTTCGTCAAGACCGAGTGCTTCTGCTTCACCGCGCAGACGCTGGAGGCCGGCGAGAGCCGCGACATGCCGCTGCGCTTCATGGTCGACCCGCATCTGCCCAGCGATGTCTCCACGATCACCCTGTCCTACACCTTCTTCAAGAACGATGCGCTGACCACCGCCCTGGCGGGCGCGGCGGCGAGTCCGACGGCGCATTCGGCGCCTTGATTGCCCAAGACCCTCAAAGGAACGCGTGATGGCGCAGACCCACTCCCAGGATACCGATGTCTACTTCGTCCCGGCGCAGAGCAAGTGGCCCTTTGTCGGTTCGATCGCGATGTTCGTGCTGATGATCGGCGTGGCCAGCTGGCTCAACGACGCGGCCTGGGGCAAGTGGACCTTCCTGGTCGGCGTGGTGCTGCTGGCGGCGACGCTGTTCATGTGGTTCGGCGATGTGATCCGCGAGTCGGTCGCCGGCCGCTACAACGGCCAGGTCGACGTGTCCTTCCGCATGGGGATGGTGTGGTTCATCTTCTCCGAGGTGATGTTCTTCGCCGCCTTCTTCGGCGCGCTGTTCTACACCCGCACCTTCTCCCTGCCGTGGCTGGGCGGGCAGGGCGACGGGGTGATGACCAACGCGCTGCTGTGGGAGGGCTATTCGGCCGGCTGGCCGACCAACGGCCCGGCGATGGTCGGCGGCACCTTCCAGACCATCCCGGCCTGGGGCCTGCCGCTGATCAACACGCTGATCCTGCTGACCTCCGGCGTGACCCTGACCATCGGCCACCATGCGCTCAAGGCGGCACAGCGCGGCACCGTGCTGCTGTGGCTGGGCATCACCGTGCTGCTGGGCCTGACCTTCCTGTACTTCCAGGTGACCGAGTACGCGCACGCCTACCACGCGCTCAACCTGACGCTGGGCTCGGGCATCTACGGCTCGACCTTCTTCATGCTCACCGGCTTCCATGGTGCGCACGTGTTCCTGGGCACGCTGATGCTGGCGATCATGTGGCTGCGCGTGCTCAAGGGGCACTTCACCAAGGACCACCACTTCGCCTTCGAGGCGGCCGCGTGGTACTGGCATTTCGTCGACGTGGTGTGGCTGGCGCTGTTCCTGTTCGTTTACGTGCTTTGAGGCAGGGGCGCGTGGCGACGCGTGAGCGGAAGCCCAGCGCTTTTGCTCACTCCTCAGTGTCTGCGCGCGCGTTCCTCGCTTTCAGCCGCCGATGCCGTGCGGTTTGATCCAGCCGCTCCAGATGCCCAGCACGACCAGCGCGAACAGGGTCACCGACAGCCCGATGCGCCAGGTCAGTGAGCGCACCGTGCGCGTGGTCTGGCCGCGGTCGATCAGCAGGTAGTACAGGCCCGCGCCGAGGTTCCACACGATCATGATCAGGAAGGCGACGATCAGCAGGGTCTTGAGCGAGTCGTTCATGCGCACCTCTCGGGCGGCCGTGTGCCGCATGCGCGGATTATCGTCTGCCCTGGGCAGGCGGGCGTGAGCCGGCGCCTGTCCACGCCCGCCGGCTGGGCGCTGGCCCTGCTGGTGGCGGCGGTCTTCTCCGGGCTGGGCGTGTGGCAGCTGGGGCGTGCCAAGCAGAAACGCGCGATGCTGGAGCAGGTCGCCCAGGTGCTGCACGACCGCCAGCCGCGGCCGCTGGCTGACGCGGCGCAGCACGCCCGCGCGCAGGAGTTCGACTGGGCGGCCGGCAGCGGCCGCTTCGCGCCCGGCCCGGCGGTGCTGCTGGACAACCAGACTCACCAAGGCCAGGCCGGCGTGCGCGCCTACCGGGTGTTCGTGCCCGATGCGGGCGGCGCGCCGCTGCTGGTGGACCTGGGCTGGCAGCCGCTGGACGCGCAGCGCCAGTTGCCGCCGGTGCCGGCGCTGGCCGACACGCACCGCGTCGCCGGACTGCTGGCGCCGCCGCCCTCGGCCGGGCTGCTGCGGGCGCCCGCGCAGGCCCAGGCCAACGGCGACCTGCTCGCCGTGGTGCTGGACCCGGCCGCGCTGGCCGCGCCGCTGCGCCAGCCGGCGCTGGCGCAGCGGGTGCTCAAGCTCGATCCGGCCCTGCCGGTCGGCTTTCCGCGCGACCTGGACGTGTTGCCCAATACGCTGCCGCCGGAGCGCCACCTGGGCTATGCGGTGCAGTGGTTCGGCCTGGCGCTGGCGGTGCTGATCACCGCCGGCGTGCTCACGTGGCGGCGCAGACGCGCCGCGCGTGAGAAAATGGGGGCATGACCCCTTCCGACGTCGCTCCTGGCCGAAACCGTGGCCGGTGGATCCTGCTCGGCCTGTTCGTGTTGTTCTTCGGCAGCGTGGGCGCGGCCGGCGTGCTGCGCTTCGCCGGCTGGCAGCCGGCCGGGCTGAAGAACCACGGGGCGCTGCTGCATCCGCCCGTGGACGTGCGCGCGCTGCAGCCGGCGCTGGCCGGTGGCGGCACCTACAGCTGGCGGCAGCCGCAGCGCACCTGGCGCATCGTGCTGGCGCCGCCGGCCGACTGCGTGGCCGACTGCGTGGCCCTGTCGCACCAGCTGGACACGGTCTGGCAGCTGTTCGGGCACAACGCCGACCAGGTCCACATCCTGTGGATCGGTCCGCCGCCGGCGGGCGCGGCGCGCCCGGTGTCGCTGCGCGTGATCGCCGCCGGCGATCCGCTGCGCGCCGCGCTGCCCGACGTGGACGACGGCGCTGGCGTGCCGGTGTACGTGATCGATCCCAACGGCTTCGTGATCCAGCGCTTCGCCCCGGGTTTCGACCCGGCCGACCTGCGCAGCGACGTCGCCAAGCTGCTGAAACTCCTTTAGAGCGAACCCCACCGTAATGCCTGTCCTCCCACGCCTGCCGTTCCGGCACTTCCACCGCATCGCCTGGCTGGCGGCGATCATGACCGCCAGCACGATCGTCTTCGGCGGCTTCGTGCGCCTGTCCGATGCCGGCCTGAGCTGCCCGGACTGGCCGACCTGCTATGGCCGCGCGGCCTGGCCGCAGGCGCCTTCGGAGATCATCGACCACGCCCAGCTGAAGATCCGCCCGCTTGAGACGCACAAGGCCTGGCGCGAGCAGGTGCACCGCTTCCTGGCCGGCATGCTCAGCATCGAGATCTTCGCCCTGGCGCTGATGGCCGCACGTCGGCGCCGGCTGGGCGTCGCGCAGGTGATCGTGGCCGCGGTCCTGGTGGCGCTGGCCATCCCGCTGTACATGCGCGGCCAGCACGTGGCGGCCAGCGTGCTAGCCCTGATCGGCGAGGGCATCCTGCTGGTCGCGGCGTGGCGCTGGTCTTGGGCGTCCGCGCCTGGCGGCGCGGGCGATCTTGCGCGCGTGGCGATGCTGACCCTGGCGATGATCATCTTCCAGGCCCTGCTGGGCATGTGGACGGTGACCTGGCTGCTCAAGCCCATCGTGGTGATGGGGCACCTGCTGGGCGGCCTGGCGACCTTCGGCCTGCTGGTGTGGATGGCCTGGCGGGCGACCCAGCTGCCGATCACCCTCGTCGATGCGCGCGCGCTCAAACGCGTGCTGGGCGTGGGCCTGGGGCTGCTGGTGGTGCAGATCGCGCTGGGCGGCTGGGTCAGCGCCAACTACGCGGCGCTGGCCTGCGGCGGCGGCAGCTGGCGCATGGCCAACTTCCCGCAGTGCGTGGGCCAGTGGTGGCCGCCGCACGACTTCCACGAGGGGTTCACCCTGTGGCGCGGCATCGGCGTGGACTACGAAGGCGGCGTGCTCGACGGCGCCTCGCGCATCGCCATCCAGATGGCGCACCGGCTGATGGCCATCGTGCTGGCCTGCTGGCTGGTGTTCTGCGCGCTGCGGCTGTGGCGCCAGCCGGGCATGCGCGGCTGGGGCGCCGGGCTGCTGGTCGCGCTGCTGGCCCAGGTGACCCTGGGCATCCTCAACGTCAAGCTGGCCCTGCCGCTGGGCGTGGCCGTGCTGCACAACGCCGGCGCGGTGGTGCTGCTGTTCGTGCTGGTCTCGCTGCTGGCGCGGCTGAGGACGCCGGAATGAGCGCCGTGCGCGCCACGGCCAAGGACTACTGGGACCTGACCAAGCCGCGCGTGGTCGCCCTGATCGTGTTCACCGCCTTCGTCGGCATGATCCTGGCGATCCCGGGCCTGCCGAGCGCGACCCAGGTGCGGCACGGGCTGCTGGGCTTTGTGGGCATCTGGATCGCGGCCTCGGCGGCGGCGGCCATCAACCAGCTGCTCGATGCGCGCATCGATGCGCAGATGGCGCGCACCTCGTGGCGCCCGCTGGTGGTGGGCAAGGTGCAGCCCTGGCAGGTGCTGGTGTTCGCGCTGGTGCTGACCGTGATCTCGATGGCCATCCTGGTGCTGTGGGTCAACGTGATCACCGCGGTGCTGACGTTCTTCTCGCTGATCGGCTACGCGGTGATCTACACCGTCTACCTCAAGCGCGCCACGCCGCAGAACATCGTCATCGGCGGGCTGGCCGGGGCCACGCCGCCGATGCTGGGCTGGGCCGCGGTCACCGGCATGGAGGGGCCGTGGGACTGGGGCCACAGCCTGCTGCTGGTGCTGATCATCTTCGTCTGGACGCCGCCGCACTTCTGGGCGCTGGCGATCTTCCGCCGCGAGGACTACGCCAAGGCGCTGATCCCGATGCTGCCGGTCACCCACGGCGTGGTCTATACGCGCTGGCAGATCCTGTTCTACACCGTGCTGCTGGTGGAGGCCACGCTGCTGCCGGTGCTGTTCGGGCTCAGCGGCCTGTTCTACCTGGGCGGGGCGCTGGTGCTGGGCGCGGGCTTCCTGTGGTACGCGTGGAAGCTGCTGGATCCGCCGGACGAATTCTTCGCCATGCGCACCTTTCGCTATTCGATCGTGTACCTGATGGCGCTGTTCGCCTTCCTGCTGGTGGACCACTGGCTGGCGCCGCTGCTGCCGGGCATCGCCGGGCGCAGCCTGTGAGCCCGTTGCGCCGGCGCCATGCGCGCGGGAGGATGGCCGCGCGGCGGTGCCGTTCCGCCGCCGCCACGTCCCTTCGAGTGATCGTCTGAATTCCATGAGTGTCGAGCGTCGCCGCACCAAGCGCAGCCCCCGTTTCACCGAGATCGCCATCGAGGCGGGGGTCAGCCCCAGCACCGTCGACCGCGTGCTCAACGAGCGCGGCAGCGTGTCCGACGCGCTGCGCCGCAAGGTGGTCGAGGCGGCCAAGCGCCTGGGCACCAACCGCCTGCTGCCGGACGTGCGCCATGGCGTGCTGCATTTCGACGTGGTGCTGGTGCACAGCGAGATCGCGCTGTTCCAGCGCTTCAACAACGCGCTGGACCGCTACGCCAACCTGATCGGCCCGCGCGTGACCGTGCATCGCAGCGCCTGGGGCGAGCGCGACGACGAACGCCTGGCCGAGTTCCTGGAGAATCCGCCGTACCCGCGCCACGGCCTGCTGATCGTGGCCCGCGACAACGCGCGCATCGGCCAGGCCCTGCGCGCGGTGAATGCCGCCGGCACGCCGGTGGTGACCATGACCTCGGACGTGTCCGGGATCCAGCGCCTGGCCTACGTGGGCATCGACAACGTGCTGGCCGGGCGCACCGCCGGCTACCTGGCCGGGCGTTTCACCCGCCAGGCGGGCAAGGTGTGGATGCCGGTGGCCTCGCTGGACTTCCGCTCGCAGCTGGATCGCGTGGAAGGCTTCACCCAGATCCTGGCCGAGCAGTTCCCGCACCTGGATCCGCTGCCGCCGGTGGAAGTGGCCGACGACAACGAGCGCGCCCACGCCCTGCTGCACGACACCCTGCGCCAGCGCCACGACATCGTGGCGATCTACAGCACCGGCGCCTGCTCGGGAGGCATCCGCCGCGCGCTGCGCCGCCATCCGCTGGCGGTGGCGCCGGTGTGGATCGGCCACGAGGCCACGCGCGAACATGCCGAGCTGCTGCGCGCAGGCGATCTGGCCGCGGTGATCGACCAGGATCCGGAAGGGCAGATCCTCTCCGGCCTGCAGCATCTGCTGCACGCCAACGAGGAACTCGAGCGCGCGCCGGAGCAGCGCACGCGCTTCCGCCTGATCACGCCCGAGAATCTGAGCCAGTTCGAGCTGTTCGCGTAGGAGCAGGGGCAAGGGGTCGGAGGCCAGGGATCGGGGCAAAAACGGCGCGCCTGCTCAGTCGGCGATCGGCGCGTCGGTGCGCGCCTTGCCGCGCGCATAGCGCTGGGCCACCACCGCGCAGGTGATCAGCTGCACTTGGTGGTAGATCATCACCGGCAGCACGATCGCGCCCAGCGCGCCGCCGGCGAACATCACCTTGGCCATCGGCACGCCGGTGGCCAGGCTCTTCTTGGAGCCGCAGAACACGATGGCGATCTCGTCGCTGCGGGCGAAGCCCAGCCGGCGCGCCAGCAGCGTGATCAGGGCCATGGCCACACCCAGCAGCACCGCGGCGAAGCCGACCACGCCCAGCAGCGCCAGCAGCGGCGTGTGCTGCCACAGCCCCGCGACCACGGCCGCGCTGAAGGCGGTGTAGACCACCAGCAGGATCGTGCCCTGGTCGGTGTACTTGAGCACCGCGCGCCGGCGTTCGACCCAGCCGCCGATCAGCGGGCGCAGCAGGTGACCGGCCACGAACGGCACCAGCAGCTGCAGCAGGATCTTGAACATCGCCTGCAGCGGATCGGCCATCTGCCCTTGCGTGCCGGCGAGCAGGGTCATGATCGCCGGCGTCAGGAACACGCCCAGCAGGCTGGAGGCGGAGGCGGCGCACACCGCGGCCGGCACGTTGCCGCCGGCCATCGAGGTGAAGGCGATCGAGGACTGCACCGTGGACGGCAGCGCGCACAGGAACAGCAGGCCCAGCGCCAGGCCCGGCGTCAGCAGGTGCACGGCCAGCGGATGCACCAGCAGGCCCAGCAGCGGGAACAGCACGAAGGTGCAGGCCAGGATGGTCAGATGCAGCCGCCAGTGGGTCATGCCGGCGACGATGGCCTCGCGCGACAGCCGCGCACCGTGCAGGAAGAACAGCGCGGCGATGGCCACATCGGTGATGTCGTCCATCCATCCCGCCGCGGTGCCGCGCACCGGCAGCAGCGAGGCCAGCAGGACCGTGCCCAGCAGGCAAAGCGTGAAGGGGTCGATGCGCAGACGCTTGAGCAGGTTCACGGGCGAGGCGGTGCGGCAGTGGGGAAGTAGATTCTACCGGCCATGTCGATGAGTCCGAGCGCTTTGGAGCATGGGCTGTAGGTGGGAGCGGCCCGCCTGTAGAGCGGAGCTTGCTCCGCTGGGGCCTTCCCCACGAACCGAACGAAGAGCAGCGGAGCAAGCTCCGCTCTACAAGGAGGCTGCGACTCGACCTGAGAGACAGTTGCTCCACACCAAGTCTCGTCATTCCCGCCTTCGCGGGAAGGACGACGGAGGGTGGCAGCGGGCGTTCAATGCCCCGATGCGCGCGCCTTGAGCAGCTCGCGCAGCTCGTACTTGTCGGTGTCGTCCAGGCCCTGCGCGCGCTGCTTGGCCAGCAGTTCGTCCAGGCGCTGCTGCAGGGTCTGCTTCTCCAGCTGCACCACCGCATCGTGCAGTTCCTGGCGCCAGGTGGCTTCCTCGCCGGGCAGGGCCTGCATCATCAGCTTCTGCAGCGCGGGCAGCTCCTCGCGTTCGGCGAAGTGCTCCAGCAGCGCGCCGGGGGTGATCTCCGGGCGCGCCTGGATGATGTCCAGCAGCTCGGTCAGCAGCGCGATGCCGGGCAGGCGCAGGCCGGCGAAGGTGTAGGGCATCGGCACTTCCAGCGCCAGCGACGGCGCGTGCAGCAGCAGCAGGATCGCGCTGCGCACCAGGCTGGGCCGTTGCTGCGGGCCGGACGGGGCGCGCCGCGCGACCGGGCGCGCCGCCGCGGGCGCCGGCGGCGGGTTGGCGCCCACGCCGGTGATCCGCGCCAGCTGGGCCCGCATCAGGTCGCCGAAGGCGCCGTCGGGGATCTGCGCCAGCAGCGGCTTGGCGCGTTCGGCCAGGCGCGCCTTGCCGTCCAGCGTGCCCAGGTTGATTTCGCGCGAGAGCTCGTCGAAGAAGAATTCCGACAGCGGCGTGGCCTGGGCCAGGCGCGCGGCGAAGCCCTCGGCGCCCTCCTTGCGCACGATGGTGTCCGGGTCCTCACCATCGGGCAGGAACAAAAAGAACGCCTGCCGCCCGTCCTTCATCCGCGGCAGCACCGACTCCAGCGCGCGCCAGCCGGCGCGCTGCCCGGCCGCGTCGCCGTCGAAGCAGAAATACACATCGGCCGCATTGCGGAACAGCAGCTCGGCATGGTCCGGCGTGGTCGCCGTGCCCAGCGTGGCCACCGCGTACTTCACGCCGAACTGGAACAGGCTGACCACGTCCATGTAGCCCTCCACCACCACCAGCTTCTCGATCTTCTGGTTGGCCTGGCGCACCTGCCACAGGCCGTACAGCTCGCGGCCCTTGTGGAACAGCGCGGTCTCGGGGCTGTTGAGGTACTTGGGCCCGTCGTCCTTGTCCAGCACGCGCCCGCCGAAGGCGATGGTGCGCCCGCGCCGGTCGGCGATGGGGAACATCACCCGGTCGCGGAACTTGTCGTAGACGTGGCCGCGGTCGTTCTTGGAGAACATGCCGCCGCGCTCGAGCAGCTGCATCCGGCGCGCCTCGGTGCCCAGCGCGTCCTTCAGCGCCGAATAGCCGTCGGGCGCATAGCCGATGCCGAACGCCGCGCGCGTGGCCGCGTCCACGCCACGCCCGTCCAGGTACGCCCTGGCCTTGTCGCTGGCCTCCAGCTGCCGCTGGAAGAAGCGCGCGCTGGCTTCCAGCATCGTGTACAGCTCGCGGCTGTCGTCGCTCTGGTTGCGCTGGGCGGTCTCGCGCGGGACCTCCATGCCGGCGCGCTTGGCCAGCTCGTCGACCGCATCGAGGAACTCGAGGCGGTCGTAGTTCATCAGGAAGCTGATCGCCGTGCCGTGCGCGCCGCAGCCGAAGCAGTGATAGAACTGCTTGACCGGCGAGACGGTGAAGCTGGCCGAACGCTCGTCGTGGAACGGGCAGCGCGCCGCGTACTCCTTGCCCTGCCGCTTGAGCGGCACGCGCGTGCCGATCACCTCGACGATGTCCGTCCGGGCGAGCAGGTCATCGATGAAAGCGTCGGGAATACGGGCCATGGCAGACGACTAGGATGCCACGCCCGTCAAGCCGGCCCACCCTGGCCCTCCGTTGGACGTGTCTCCTCAACGCCTTGCCCCACGCGGCAAGCCGCTTTTGCCCCTCCCTTTCGCCGCAGGCGAAGGGGAGGGCTGGGAGGGGTGCTTTTCGCGGCAAACCAGCCCGTCTCAGCGTCCGGTCTAACGCGGATTGGCCCAGAACCGGCAGGCGGCGCCATCTCCTCAGCAGCCGAAGACCCAGTGCTCCTCCTGGCCTCCAGCCACAATCCTCAGACCCGCGGCGCCCCATCCTGATGCGAAGGCAGTTCCTGCGCCGGCAGCGGCTGAGCGTCCGGATCGACCCCCTCAGGGCGCTCGGTGGAGCTCTGGCGCAAGACCGCCTCGCGCTCGGCGGCCCGGTGCGCGGCCCGGGCGTCCATCCGCTCGTCGATCACCGCGGTCAGCAGCGCACCGACGAAGAACACCACCGTGGCGTAGTACAGCCACACCAGCATGATCACCATCGCGCCCATCGTCCCGTAGGCGCTGCCCGGGTCGGTGCTCGCCAGGTACAGCCCGATGCCGTAGCGCCCGGCGATGAACAGCCCTGCGGTGATCACCCCGCCCAGCAGCGCCTGGCGCCATTCCACCGGCCGGTCGGGCAGATAGTGGTAGAGGAAGCCGAACGCGGCCGCGTACAGCACGAAGGTCAGCGCATTGCCCAGCACCGGCAGCAGCGAGGGCACGCTGGCCAGCACCACCTGCAGCGCGGTGGCGGCCATCATCGAGACGATCAGCAGGAAGCCCAGCCCCAGCACCACGCCGAAGGAAAACACGCGCTTCTTCAGGAAATCCCATACACCGCCCGTCAGCGCGGTGCGGTCGGTGTAGAAGATCAGGTTCAACGCGGCCTGCAGGCGCGCGAACACTGCGGTGGCGCCGACGAACAGCAGCAGCGTGCTCCACAGCCCGGCCAGCGATCCCACGCTGGGCTGGGCCTTGGCGTTGGTCAGCACGGTGCGCGCCACGGCCCCGGCCTGCGGCCCGGCCAGCCCGGCGATCTGCCGCAGCAGCTCGTCCTGCGCCGGCGGGTAGAGCGAGGCCACGATCCACAGCAACAGCACCAGCAGCGGGGCCAGCGACAGCAGCGCATAGAAGGTCAGGGCCGCGGCCTGGGTCATCAGGTCGCTCTCGGAGAAGCGCTTGGCCAGCGCCACCGGAAAACTGTCCTGCAGCTTCTGCAGGCGACGGCTCAGTTTGTCGGACGAGGGCAGATGCATGGCATTGATCGGCGTTGCGACGGTTGCCGATCAGCATGCCCCGCAGGGGTGTCACCAGTCGGTGATCGAATGGATCAGCCCGCGCTGGCGGGCGTCTGGGCCGACCACACGCTGTTGGCCTCGCCGGCACGAGCGCGACGGCGCGCGGCCAGGCCCATGCGCCAGTACGCGAGCGCCAGCAGCAGCGCGATCGCGCCCACGCCGAAGCGCGTCCAGTGCCCGTGCCACAGCGCGGCGAACAGATGCTCGCCGGTGCCGATCCACCCGGCCACCGGCACCAGCGCGGTCAGCGCCGCGCAGGCGAACAGCAGCTCCGCACCGGCCCTGGCCGGCGCACGCAGCAGCGCCCACAGCAGCAGCGCGAAGAACACCGCGTAGTAGGCGAACTTCGCCTGCGCCTCGGGCAGCAGGGCGCCGGCGATGAACAGCGCCGAGACCCCGCCCACGCAGCCCAGGCACACGCCCAGCGTCAGCCGAGCCATCACCTGCGTGCGCGTCGGCTGCTGTGGCGTGCGCCGCTTGCGCCGTGCCTCGATCCACAGCAGGTTGCCGCTGTAGAACAGGAACGCGCCGCCCAGGCCCAGCACGAAGTACAGCCAGTGCACGGCGCCGTGGCCGTAGTTGCCGAAGTGCAGCGCCTGCAGCCCGCGCAGCATCGCCGTGCCCGGCGACATCGCGCGCGGATCGACCACCCGCAGCACCTGGCCGCTGGCGCCGTTGAGCGCGACCACCGCCAGCGTGTTGAGGTGGCGCTGGTCGATCTCGCCGTACAGCTCGATCTGGGCATTGGCATCGCCGGCGTCGTGGTAGGCGAGGGAGTCCACCTCCATGCCCGGCAGCGCCAGCTGCGCGCGGCGGATCAGCTCGGCCACCGGCAGCGTCGGCGCGGCGACCTTGGCCGGCGCGACGTGGGGGACGACTTCGAAGTCCGACGCCAGCACCTGCATCAGCTTGCCGCCGAACACCAGGTACTGGAACGGCGCCAGCAGCACCAGGCCCAGCGTCAGCACCGCGCCCGACCAGGCGAAGATCACGTGGAAGGGCAGCGAGAGCATGCCGATCACGTTGTGCGCGTCCTGCCACAGGCGCTTGAGGTTGCTGCCCACGCGCAGCGCGAACAGGTCCTTCAGCAGCACCGGCGCATAGGCCACCACGCCGGACACCAGCGCCAGCCCGTACAGCACGCACACCACGCCGAACAGATAGGTGCCGAAGGTGCGCGGCAGGCCGGCGGTGAAGTGCAGGTCGTAGAGGAAATCGACGAAGCCCACCCGCTGCGGCAGCTGCTGCAGGGCGCCGTGTTCGTCGAGCCGATACTGGAAGGTCTCCCGCCCGCCGGGCGGCTGATGGAACACGCGCGGCACCGGGCCGTGGTCGCCGGCCAACACCAGGAACATCGCATCGCGCGCGTCCGGATGCTGGCGCTGCATGGTGTCCACCAGGGCCTGCGCGCGGGCCAGCGTCTGCGCCGGGTTCGCGTCTTTTGCATCGGCCACCGCCGGGCGTGGCGCCCAGTCGTTCAAGTCGTGGGTGAAGATGCTGAAGGCGCCGGCATAGAAGGCGATGAACAGCGCCATCCCGGCCAGCAGCCCGGCCCAGGTATGCAGCGACAGGAAGCTGCGCAGGGTCGCGGCCTTCATGCCGGCAGCCCCGCGGCCCCAACCCAGCGCCTTGGCCGCATACAGCGCGGCGTAGGCCAGCACCGTGGCCCCGCCCAGCCACAGCCAGGCGCGCGCGCCGCTGCGGCAGGCGAAGGCCGCCGACATCGTCCCGATCCACACCGGGAAGAACAGCAGCAACAGCGGCAAGGTGTGCACCTCCAGCCGGCCGGGCCACAGCAGCGCCGCCAGCCCGACCACGCCGGTGGACAGCGGCAGGCCCAGCAGGATCGCCGCCAGCCACTTGCCGGTCATGGCGCCACCTTGCGCGCCTGGCGCCAGGCATCCAGATAAGGCAGCGCGACCAAGCCCAGCATCACCGCGCTCAACGCGGCGAACGCACCGGCCCACGGCCCCAGCACCGCGATCGCCAGCCCCAGGCAGGCCGCGCACAGCAGCCAGCCGGCCACGCGCAGGGCGCGCGCGTGCGCGCGCAGCGATGGCCGCAGGCGCTGATGCGCGCAGGCCAGGTAGAACGCCAGCGCGGCCAGCAGGCCGCCGAGCAGATACAGCACGGTCATCGGGTTGCCTCGCGCATGCGCTTCATCGCCTCACCAGTAGGCCTCGAACCCGATCCCGACCACGCGCGGCGCGCCGATCACCATGTTGGGCTGATCGGCCCAGGCGTACTGGACATAGCCCTTGTCCAGCAGGTTGCTGCCGAACACGTAGGCGCTCCAGTCCAGGTTGCCGTAGCCCAGCTTGCCGTTGACCAGCGTGCGCGAGGGCGCGCCCTCGGCGCCGCTGCCTACGCTGAACTTCACGCTGTCGCGGAAGTTGGCGTTGAGGTTGCCGAACCAGCCCTGCGCCCAGCGCCAGTTGCCGCCGGCCGCCAGCGTCCAGTGCGGCGCATAGGCGAACTCCTGGCCGCTGTAGTCGGTGATGGTCGCGCCCTGGACGGTCTTGAACTCGTCGTAGCGCGTGCGCGTGCCGCCCAGCGAGGCGTACAGGTCGAAGCCCTCGCTCACGCGGTAGCGCGTCTCGGCTTCCAGCCCGTACAGGTGCGCGCGACCGGCGTTGACGGTGTTGTAGTCGTAGGTGTTGAGGCCGAAGTAGGCGGTGACCTGCTTGTCCTTCCAGTCGATGTAGTAGGCGTTGGCGTTGAAGGTCAGGCGACCGTCCAGCCACTGCGTACGCAGGGCCGCCTCGTAGTTCCAGGTGTATTCCGGGTCGTAGGCGACCACCTGGCTGCGGGCGATGTTGTAGCTCGACCCGCCCGAGCGATAGCCGCGCTGCACCGTCAGCGCCAGCGACTTGTCCGCGGCGAAGTCCCAGCGCAGCCCGGCCTTGGGCAGGAAGGCGGTGAAGCTGCGCGTGGTCGGCGCCACGTAGCCGCCGCTGGCCGAACGCACCAGGCCCAGCACCGCCTGGTTGATGCCCACCACCGCCCGGTACAGCAGCGAGCCGGCCGCGCCGAAGCCGCCCGGATCGGGCAGGGTGCCGGCGAACACCGCATTGGTGTCGTTGGAGAAGGTGTAGTCCTGGCGGTCGTAGCGGAACCCGCCCAGCAGCGTCCACGCCGGCGCCAGCCGCAGCTGGCCATCGCCGAACAGCGCCTTGTTCTCCGACTCGGTCGGCGCATCGCTGTCGTAGTCCACCGGGATCACCGGCAGCGCCTGCGCGTAGCGCGTGGCGATGGCCGTGGCGTTGGCCGCCGGGAAGCCCGAGGCGCGCAGCACCCCGGCGATGGTCGTCACCGGCGTGGTCACATTGGTGCGGCTGGACTGGATGTTGCCATCCTCCGCGCGCGACCAGTACGCGCCCAGCAGCCCGTCCAGGCGCTCGCCGGCGTAGTGCACGCGCAGCTCCTGCGAGCAGCCGCGGTAGTCGCCGTCGGTGAGGGTGTGGGCGGAATCCACCGGTCCCAGGTCGTTATCCGCGCTGCGTGCGGTCGTCACCTTGCTCCAGGCCGTCACCGAGGACAGGGTCCAGGCGTTGCCGAAGTCGTAGTCCACCTGCGCCGTGCCGATCTGCGCGTGGGACCGGGTGGTGTTGGGAAAGTCGGAGGTGTTGATCGGATGGTCGAACGGGTCGCGCACATCGCTGCGCGCGTAGGTGTACATGTACGGCCCGTCGCGGTTGTCGTTGATCCAGGTCAGGCGCGCGGTCAGGCCTGGCAGGCCCTTGGGCGTCCAGAGCAGCTTGAAGCGGGCATTGGTGCTCTCCAGCGCGTCCTCGCCGGTCTGGCGCGTCGGGTTCCACACATAGCCGTCGAAATCGCGCTTCTCGGCGGCCACGCGGAAGGCCAGTTCGTCGCTCACCAGCGGGCCGCCGCCGGCGACGGCGTAGCGCTTGTCCGACGGGTCGGACAGCAGCACGCGGGCGCGGCCGCTCCAGTCCATGGTCGGGTCTTCGCTGCGCATCACGATCGCGCCGGCCAGGGCGTTCTGGCCCTGGATGGTGGACTGCGGGCCGCGGAAGATCTCGACCTGGGACAGGTCCCACAGGTCGGTGGGGAGGCTGTCGCTGGCCTGGCTGGGCAGCGCCGCGCCGTCCAGATAGATGGTGGCCAGCGGGTTGGGCGCGCCGGACTCGTCGGCGATGCCGCGGATGGTGAAGCCGCGCTGGCCGTACATCGGCGTCACGTTGGGCGTGCGGTTGATCAGGTCCGACAGCGAGAGCAGGTTCTCCTGCTCCAACCTGGCGCTGGTGGTCACCGCCACGCTGGAGGCGGTGTCCTGCAGCGAGCGGTCGGTCTTCTCGCCCTTGACGGTGACCTTGTCCAGGTCCGTGGCGGTGGCCGCCGTGGGCGCCTGCTGGGCCGCGGCGGGCAGGGCCGCCAACACGGCCAGGGTCAACAACGTCGGGCGCAGGCCGGCGCGGTGGGTCGGAGCGGACATGTGGAACTTCCCCGGGAGGTCCTTGCAAGGCGGACCTGCTGGCGGGCGCGGCGAGAGGCTTGCACCCAGCCCGGGAAGTGTAGATGAGAATGGCTTTCGATTGCAGCCCGCGCAGGGCGGGCGGACGGCGCGCGGCCCGCAGGCGGCGCGCCGGGGCGCGGGCTCAGCCGGCCAGCTTCTGCTTGACCAGCTTGGACACCAGCCCCATGTCGGCCTGCCCGGCCAGCTGCGGCTTGAGCACGCCCATCAGCTTGCCCATGTCGGCCGGGCCGGCGGCGCCGGTCTGGGCGATGGCCGCATCGATCGCCGCGGCGATGGCGGCCTCGTCCAGCTTGGCGGGCAGGTAGGTGTCGATGATGGCCAGCTCGGCGCGCTCGATCGCGGCCAGGTCCTCGCGGCCGGCGCCTTCGTACTGGCTGACCGAGTCCTTGCGCTGCTTGACCATCTTCTCCAGCACGGCCAGCACCGCGGCGTCGTCCAGCTCGATGCGCTCGTCGACTTCGCGCTGCTTGATCGCCGCGTTGATCAGGCGGATCACGCCCAGGCGATCCTTCTCACCGGCCTTCATGGCGGTCTTCATGTCTTCGGTCAGCTGCTGCTTGAGGCTCATGGCCATCCTCCGGGGCAGGGCGCGCGGGTCGAACCCGCGCGGGAACAGGAATCTAAGGGACGACAAAAAGCCGGCGACGCTCGCGCGTGCCGGCTCTTGGTCTGGCTTGCCGCCGAGCCACCGCACGGAGCGGTGGCCGACGCAACGACCCGCCTTCGCTCAGTACAGGCGCTGGCGCTTGGTGACGTCGCGCGAGGAGCGACGCAGCTGGCGCTTCACCGCGGCAGCGGCCTTGCGCTTGCGCTCCTGGGTCGGCTTTTCGTAGAACTCGCGCTTGCGGGTTTCGGCCAGCACGCCGGCCTTTTCGCAGGTGCGCTTGAAACGACGGAGCGCAAACTCGAACGGCTCGTTTTCGCGGACTTTGACGCTGGGCATGGAATCTCCGGGACACAAAATGACCGGGCTCTGACCCGGTGAGCCGCGCACTATAGCGGCTCGTCCGGTGCCGTGCAAGCGCGCGGGCTGGAAAAGGACCTGCGCCGGGCGCATCCTGTGGCCATGAAAGTCCTCGGCATCGAAACCTCCTGCGACGAGACCGGCGTGGCGGTCTACGACACCGCCCAGGGCGGCGCGGCCGGCCTGCGCGCCCACGCGGTCTACAGCCAGATCGCCCTGCATGCCCAGTACGGCGGCGTGGTCCCGGAGCTGGCCAGCCGCGACCACGTGCGCAAGCTGCTGCCGTTGATCCGCCAGACCCTGGGCGAGGCCGGCCTGTCCACCCGCGATCTGGACGGCGTGGCCTACACCGCCGGGCCCGGCCTGGTCGGCGCGCTGCTGGTGGGGGCCGGCGTGGCCCGTGCGCTGGCCTGGGCGCTGGACCTGCCGGCCATCGGCGTGCACCACATGGAAGGCCACCTGCTGGCGCCGCTGATGGAGGACGACCCGCCCGCGGCGCCGTTCGTCGCGCTGCTGGTCTCCGGCGGCCACACCCAACTGGTGGCGGTGGACCGGATCGGCGAGTACCGCCTGCTCGGCGAGACCCTGGACGATGCGGCCGGCGAGGCCTTCGACAAGACCGCCAAGCTGATGGGCCTGCCGTATCCAGGCGGCCCGCAGCTGGCGCGGCTGGCCGAGACCGGCACGCCGGGGGTCTACACCTTCGCCCGGCCGATGACCGACCGCCCGGGCCTGGATTTCAGTTTCTCCGGCCTGAAGACGCAGGTGCTGCTGGCCTGGCGCGACAGCGACCAGTCCGAGGCCACGCGCGCGGACATCGCGCGCGGCTTCGAGGACGCGGTGGTCGACACCCTGGCGATCAAGTGCCAGCGCGCGCTGGAGGCGGCCGGCAGCGACACGCTGGTGATCGCCGGCGGCGTGGGCGCCAACAAGCGCCTGCGCGCCAGGCTGCAGGCCATGTGCGAACAGCGCGGCGGCCGTGCCTGCTTCCCGCGCCCGGCGCTGTGCACCGACAACGGCGCGATGATCGCCTTCGCCGGCGCGCTGCGCCTGGAAGCCGGCCAGCGCAGCGACGCGCAGGTGCACGTCACCCCACGCTGGGACATGGCCACGCTGCCGGCGGTGGCGTAGAGCGGAGCTTGCTCCGCTGCGCTTCGTTCGGTTTGTGGGGAAGGCCCCAGCGGAGCGAGCTCCGCTCTACAGGCGGCTGCCACCCGCACAAGCAAGCATCGGCGCCGCCTACAATGACGCGATGACCGAAGACGTTTCCCAGCCCCGCATCCAGCTCGAGCCTTCGTGGAAGGCGCGGGTGGGCGATTGGCTGCTGCGGCCGGAGATGCAGGCGCTGTCGGCGTTCCTGCGTCAGCGCAAGCAGGCCGGGGCGCATGTGTTTCCGCCGGGGCCGCAGATCTTCGCGGCGTTCGATGCCACGCCCTTCGAGGCGGTCAAGGTGGTGATCCTGGGCCAGGATCCGTATCACGGCGCCGGCCAGGCGCATGGGCTGTGCTTCTCGGTGCTGCCGGGCGTGCCGGTGCCGCCGTCGCTGCAGAACATCTACAAGGAGCTGGCCAGCGACATCGGCTTCACCCCGCCGGATCACGGTTGCCTGATGCCGTGGGCACGCCATGGCGTGCTGCTGCTCAACTCGGTGCTGACGGTCGAGGAGGGCCGCGCCGGCGCGCATCAGGGCAAGGGCTGGGAGGGCTTCACCGACCATGTGATTCAGACGCTGGCGCAGGAGCGCGAGCATCTGGTGTTCCTGCTCTGGGGCAGCTATGCGCAGGCCAAGGGCAAGGTGATCGATCCGCGCCGGCATCGGGTGCTGAAGGCGCCGCATCCTTCGCCGCTGTCGGCGCATCGGGGCTTCCTGGGCTGCCGGCATTTCTCGCAGGCCAACGAGTATCTCGATCGGCATGGGTTGGGGGCGGTGGACTGGCGTCTGCCGCCGCGGGCGCAGTTGGCGCTTTAAGGCTTCCGGTAGAAGCGCCTCTGTTGTTTCTCCCTGGCGGGGAACGACTTCTTGATCAGCCATTCCTGAAGGGCGCGTGCTCTGCCCCCTCCCTTTGGCCGCAGGCCAAGGGGAGGGATGGGGAGGGGTTGCTTTTCGCGGGGAAGTCAAAAGCAAAAGCACCCCCTCCCAACCTCCCCCTTCGCTTCGCGAAAGGGGAGGGGCTGTTCTGGACTTCGGGGGGACGAGGTGGGCTGTTGGCGGTTCCGCTTCGTCTGCGTGCCGAGAAAGGCGTGCGGCTGCGGCTGGCGGCAAGGTCGCGGACGCCGTCTTCAGGGCTGCCGCCCTGCGCCGGGGTGCGGTGCTAGGAGGCCTTCTTGGTCGTGGTGGTCTTCTTGGCCGGGGTCTTGCTGGTGGTGGCCTTCTTGGTGGTGCTGGCCTTGGTCGAGCCGGACTTGCTGCTGCTCGACTTGCTGGAGCTGGACTTCTTCGTGCTCGACTTGGTGCTCGACTTCTTGCTGGTCGAGGTGGCCTTCTTGCGGGTGCTGCTGGTCGTGGCCGACTTGCGGCGCTCCTCCGGCGGGGACACCGGCGGGGCGGGCAGGGGCTCGGCCGAGACGGTCTTGACCTCGGCCTGCAGCGCCTCGAGCTGCGGGATCATCTTCTGCTGGATGCCGACCATCAGGCTCTGCATCACCGCCGGCGTGCGGTCCAGCAGGCGCTGGCCGGCCTTGCTCTCGTAGAACTTGGTCATCGCCTTGACGTCGTCGTCGTCGAAGGTCTTGCGGTACACGTCCAGATAGACCGGGCGCATCTGCTCCCAGGCCAGCGACTGGCGCACGATCTCGGAGGTCTTGGCCTGGATCTGCTGGATCTCGGCCTGCTGCTGCGGGGTCAGCGTCTTGCCCTGGGTCAGCTGGGCGAACTGCTCGCGCTGCATGGCCTCGACCTGGGGCTGGATCGCCGCCAGCATGCTCTGCGCGCGCGAGGCGGCCAGCAGTCGGTCGATCTCCTCGTCGGTCGGCACGCGGGCCAGCGCGGGCGCGCAGACCGCCGCCAGCAGGGACAGCAACAACAGGACGGACGTGAATCGACGGCGTGGCATGTGGATCTCGAAAAGGCGCGCAACGTGACCGGCGATGGTGCCGAGCCGGCGCGGGGTGCGTGTAAAAATTTCACTAAGCAAGGGCGGCGATTCTGCGTCGGTTCGCCTCGCTCGCAAAGCGCGATGACAGACTCGTCAGGTGCGCGCGCGGGCGGGGGTTCAGGACCGCGATGGGCGATAGCCCGCGTGTCGCGGCATCGCACGGCGTGTCATCGCCTTGTCCTACAATCGCGGCCATGCCGGCCGGTTCCCTCCAGATCACCCCTGCGCTGTCGATCCCCGAGGAGGAGCTGGTCGAGCGTTTCGTGCGCGCCAGCGGCGCCGGTGGGCAGAACGTCAACAAGGTGTCCAGCGCGGTGGAGCTGCGTTTCGACGTGGCCGGCTCGCCGTCGCTGCCCGAGGCCCTGCGCAGCCGCCTGCTGGCGCGTCGCGACCGGCGCCTGACCGACGAGGGGGTGCTGGTGATCGACGCGCAGCGCTTCCGCACCCAGGACCGCAACCGCCAGGACGCACGCGAGCGCCTGGCCGACATCATCGCCGCCAGCCTGTCGGTACCCAAGGCGCGCGTGGCGACCCGACCGAGCCGCGCCTCCAAGCTGCGCCGGCTGGATGAGAAGAAGACCCGTGGCCAGATCAAGCGCAACCGGACCGCACGTGACTGGGACTGACCCGACCCCGAGGCCGCCGGGCCAGATGCCGGCCACCCCCCGCAACATGCCGCGTGTGAAGCCCAACCGCTTCAATCGCTGGTGCGCGCGCACGCTGTTGCGCCTGAGCGGCTGGCGCATCGCCGGCGAGCTGCCGGACATCCCCAAGCTGGTGATGATCGTGGCCCCGCATTCGTCCAACTGGGACGGGCTGTGGGGCATGGCGGCCAAGATCGCGATGGGCTTCGAGGTCAAGGTGCTGGCCAAGGCCAGCCTGTTCTGGTGGCCGCTGTCGATCCTGCTGCACAAGCTGGGCGTGGTGCCGGTGGACCGCGCCAACGCCGGCGGTGTGGTCAGCACCGCGGTGGACACCATCCGCCGCAGCGAGCGCATCTGGTTCGTGGTCACCCCCGAGGGCACGCGCAACCGCGTGGACAAGTGGAAGGCGGGCTTCTGGAAGATCGCCCGCGCCGCCGATGTGCCGGTGCTGATGGCCTACTTCCACTACCCCGAGAAGATCATCGGCCTGGGGCCGGTGTTCCATACCAGCGCCGACATGGAGGCCGACATGGCCGCCATCCGCGCCTGGTACCGGCCGTGGATGGGGAAGACGCGCGGCACTGTGTGAGGAGCGGGCGGAGAGGAACGAGGCGCGAGTGAGCGCGGAGCTTCGACCCGCGCTCCGGCGCGCGCGCGTTCCTCGTTCCTCAGCACGCGGTTCTCACAAGGCCTTGCCGCCGAACTTGTAGGTGAAGTCCAGATACAGGCTGCGCCCCAGCGAATCGAACCAGGACACGTCGTAGTACGGATAGGCGGTGTAGCTGGCGTCCTTGGGCGGCATCTTGTCCAGCACGTTGTTGACCGTCAGCGACAGGCGCGCGCGGTCGCCGAACTGCCGCGACAGCGACAGGTTGTAGCGCCAGGTCGCCTCGACCCACGGGCTCTGGCCCGAGTCCTCGTCGAAGTCCTGGTCGTAGGAGGCGTAGTTGGGCAGCTTGCCCAGGCGCTGGCCGTACACCGTGGCCGACCAGGCGGCCTTGCTCCAGCCCAGGCTGGCGCTGGTCTTGGTGCGCGGGATGTCGTAGCCGCTGTTGATGGCGAACTCGTCCACCATCGGATCGCCGGCATAGACCTGGATGTCGTGGCGGTGCACCCAGGTGTAGTCCAGGCCCAGCGTGAACAGGCCCAGGCCGGTGTCCAGCTTCCAGTGCGCGGCCAGGTCTGCGCCGGAGGTGCGTTCGCGGGCGATGTTGATCGGTTCGACGGACACGCCGTAGAGCTTGCCGTCCGCCAGGCGGGTGACGCGCGAGAGCGCGTCCACGCACGTGCCCGAGCCGAGCGGGACCGCGCCGGTGAGGCAGTCGCGCTCATTGCGCAGGACCACGTCCACGCGCAGGTCCTGCACCTGGTCGCGCATGTCGATGTCGAACCAGTCCAGCGAGATGTCGAAGCCCGGCGTGGGCGAGAACACCAGGCCGGCGGTCCACGCGGTGCTGGTCTCCGGCTTGAGGTCGCGGTTGCCCACGCGCGTGCGCACGATGCCCTCGTCGCCGTAGCTGCAGTCCTCGTACGGCGTGCCGGCCTCCTCGGTGTCGCAGCGGTAGTAGTCCACGCCGGAGGTCTCGTCCTCGCCTTCCTGGGCGAACAGGTAGTGCAGGTCCGGTGCGCGGAAGGCGGTGCCGTAGGAGCCGCGCAGCAGCAGCGCGTCGATCGGGCGCCATTCCACGCCCGCGCTCCAGGTCGGCTTGTCGATGCTGCGGCCGGCGAAGCGGTACTGGTCGAAGCGCCCGGCCAGGCTCAGGTTGAGGCGCTCCAGCAGCGGCAGGCGCAGTTCGCTGGCCACCGCCCAGCGGTTGCGGCTGCCGTGGCCGTCGGAGTCCTTCCAGCTGTAGTAGTAGTCCTGCGTGGCCAGCGGATCGGGCTTGAGGTCGTAGCCCTGGCTGCCGAGCTCGGCGGTGGCCGACAGCCCGGCCGGTCCGCCGGGCAGGCCGAACAGCTCGGTGTTGGTCAGGGTGAAGGCCAGCGTGTCGTTGCGCGACTCGGGGTGGTAGGTGGAGCGCGCGAAGATGCCGTCGTATTCGGCGCGGGTCAGCGGGGTGTACAGGCGCGCCGGGTCGGCGTCGTAGATGGGATAGCCCGAGTCCTCGTCGATGCCCAGCATCGGCCCCAGGAACAGGTCATTGGCCTTGGACGCGACGATCTGCGGCCAGCTCACCGCCAGCGAGTACTGCGAATGCGACAGCGAGGCCTCCCAGTCCCAGGCCTGGCCGAAGCGGCCGGCCAGGCCGGTGGTGAGGCTGAAGGTCTTCTGCCGGTTGCGGACCGTGCCGGTGTTCAGCCCGCCCATCTCCTCGGGCGTGAACTGGCGCTGCCAGTACTCCACCTGCTCGGTGGCCTGATTGTAGAAGTAGCCGTCTTTCTGCCCGTTGGGCTGCTGGTAGGACCAGCTGCGCACATCGCGGAACAGGTCGATGGTGTGATAGCCGGCCTGCACGTCGGCGAACCAGCGCAGTCCGTCGCCGAAGTCGTAGTTGAAGCTGCCGTAGGCGTTGAGCCCCTCGCGCTTGCTGATGATGGTGCCGTAGCCGATCGCCTTGTCGCTGCCGCAGTAGTAGCCGGGGCCGTAGTCGTCCAGCGCGGGGTCGTAGTCGCCGTAACGCGGGCGCGAGGCGTAGTAGGTGGAGTTGCCGTTGAAGCGGGCCAGCGCCTCGCAGGTGTCCCGGCCCGGGTCGAGGTAGGTGTCGTAATAGTCGGTGCGCAGGAAGCCGCGGCGCGCGATTCGGCCGCTGGCCACGGGGGAATCCTGCGAGGAGTCCTGGATGCCGCGCTGATAGGCCCACAGCGGGTTCTGTCCGGTGTACTCCAGTCCGTACACCGCGCTGAAGGCGCCGCGCTCGAAGCCGCTGGAGATGCTCAGGTCGAACGAGTCGGCATCGCCGCGGCTGGTGGTGCCGAAGCGGTAGTCCACGGTGGTGCCGTCGGCGTGCTTCTTCAGGATGAAGTTGACCACGCCGGAGATCGCGTCCGAGCCGTACACCGCCGAGGCGCTGCCGCTGAGGATCTCGATGCGCTCGATCATCCCCAGCGGGATGTTGGAGATGTCGGTGAAGTTGCTGCGGCCCTTGAACGGCAGCGGGAAGTCGGCGATGCGGCGGCCGTTGACCAGCACCAGGGTGTGGTTGGGCCCCAGCCCGCGCAGGTCCACCTGCTGGGCGCCGGGCGAGAAGTCCGCGCCGTTGGCCGACTGCTGGCTCTGGGTCTCGCCGCCGTTCTGGGTGATCGCGCGCAGCACGTCGGGCACGGTGGTGAAGCCCTTGGCCTTGATGTCCTCGGCGGTGATGGTGGTGATCGGCGCAGGACCCTCGACCTGGGCGCGCGGGATGCGCGAGCCGGTGACCTGCAGGCGCTCCAGGTCGGTCGGGGCGTCGCTGTCGGCCTGCGGCGCGGGCGCGGGCTTCGGGCGCGCGCTGATCGCAGGCCGCGGGGTCGCGTCCTGGCGGGCGATCAGCAGGGCGCCGGAGGCGTCGCGCCGGGCGACCAGGCCGCTGCCTTCGAGCAGGCGGTCGGCGGCCTGCGCCGGGCTCAGCTCGCCGCGCACGCCGCGGGTCTGCAGGCCGGCCAGCTGCTCGGGGCGGTAGAGCAGCTGCGCGCCGGTCTGGCGCGAGAGCGCCTGCAGGGCGCCGTCCAGGCTGCCGGCCGGGATGTCCAGTTGGCTGGCGGCCTGGGCCGGGGCGGACAGTGCCGCCGCACAGGCAGCGCTCAACAGCAGCGTTCGCAGCTTGGAATGCATTCGACTCTCCCCAGAGTGGCGGGCGTGCGGGGGGGCGCGCCCATGCAAGGCTCAGGACGAACAAGTCCGCCACTCCCCCCACGCGATCGACGCGCGGCGTGCTCAGCGGCTGTGCAGCAGCACCGTCCCGGGGCGGCGTTCGGCGTGCACGGGGAAGCCGCGTTCGAGCAGGCGCACGAAGCCGTCGGCGTTGTCCCACTGGAAGGTGCCCGACACCCGCAGCGCAGCGGCCCGGGCGTCGGCCACCACCAGCTTGTGCGCGTTGTAGCGGTTGAACTCGGCCACCGCCTCGCCCAGGGCGGTGTCGCGGAAGCTCAGCAGGCCGCCGCGCCAGTCCAGCGCGGCCTCGGCCTCGGCCAGCGGCACGCTGCGCACCAGCACCCCGTCCGGGCCGGCGATGGCGATGCTGCCGGCCGGCAGCAGCGTGGTCGGGGCGGGGCGGTCGCCGTGGTCGTCCGATTCCAGCCGCACCGTGCCTTCGGTGACGACCACGCGGGTGGTGGCGCCGTCGCGGCGTACCGAGAAGCGCGTGCCCACCGCTACTGCGCGGCGTTCGCCGGCCTCGACCACGAACGGCCGGTCGGCGTCCTTGGCCACCTCGAAGTAGGCCTCGCCGCGTTTCAGTGCGATGCGCCGGCGCGCGGCCGACAGCGCGACCTCGATCAGGCTGTCGCTGCTGAGCGTGGCGCGCGAGCCGTCGGACAGGGCCACCGGCTGCAGCTGGCCCAGCGCGCTGGCGTAACTCGCGCTTTCGGTGACCGCGTAGTGCCTCCAGCCGGCGCCGGCCATGCCCAGGGCGAGCAGCAGCACGGCCGCGCCGGCGAGCAGGGCGGGCCAGCGGCGGCGGGAGCGGGCGGGGCGTGGGGCGAAGACCACCTGCGACAGGTCGGCGCCCGGGCTGGGAGTCGCGGCGGGCGCGGTGGGCGGTGCCGGCGTGGACGACCAGGCGCCGCGCGGCGGCACCGTGCCCGGCGCCACCCCGGCGCCGAGCGCGGCCAGGCGCCCGCTCTGCTCCCAGGCCGCCTCCAGCCGCAGGAAGGCGATGCGGTGCGCGGTGGCCTGCGCCAGCCAGGCCTCCAGCGCGTCCTGTGCCTGGGTGTCCCAGTCCCCGCAGTCGCGCCGCGCCAGCCACGCGGCCGCGCGCGACTCAATCCTGGCGCTGTCCGTCGACATGCCGGTGTCCGGTCGGTTGCGATGCGGTGGCGGCGGGGCGCGCCGGGCCGCCGCCGTGATAGGCCCCGGCCAGCAGGCGCATGCCCTTGGCCAGGTGCTTCTCCACGGTCTTCTCGCTGATGCCCATGCGCATGGCCGCCTCCTTCTGCGACAGTTCCTCCACCCGCCGCAGCCACACCACTTCCCGGCAGCGGTCCGGCAGCCGGTCGAACGCCTCGGCCAGCCGCCTGAGCACCTGCCGTCCGCCGCACACGCGCTCGGGACAGGCCTCATCCACCAAGACGTGCAAGGCGTCCAGATCACCCACTGCCTCGATCGACACCACCCGCCCGCGGCGCAGCCGGTCGGTCATCAGGTGGCGGGCGGTGGCGAACAGGAAGGACTTGGGCGCGGTCGGCAGCGCCTTGCCGGCGGCCTCGTAGACGCGCACGTAGATCTCCTGGCGCAGGTCGTGGACCTCGTCGGGCCGCGACCAGCTGCGGCGCAGATACGCGCTCAGCGACGCCTCGTGGATCAGGATCTCGCGGATGAACCAGTCGTCCAGGGCGGTGCGCATGGCCTGCACCATAGCCGAGCCGACGCGCTGTTGCCCACGGGGGGATTGGCGCTGTTCGTTCGTCCTGCATGGCTGTCGCCCTCCAAAGGAACCCCTGCCCATGCCGTCCGTTTCGCGCAAGTCCTGGCCGCTGCTGGCCGCGCTGCTGTGGTCGGGTGTGGCGATGGCCGCGCCGGCCTCGCTGGACCACTACCTGCTGGGCGACGCCAGGGCCGCCACGCCGGGCAAGGTCCAGCCGGGCCTGCTGCTGATGGGCGGCGGCGACCGCAACCACGACGCCCTGCGCTGGTTCTTCGCCAAGGCGGGCAACGGCCACCTGGTGGTGCTGCGCGCCTCGCAGGCCGGCGAGGTGGGCGAGGAGTTCTATCGCGAGGTCGGCGGCCCGGTGTCGGTGGAGACCTTCGTCTTCCACGACCGCCAGGCGGCCTACGACCCGAAGATGCTGCAGGCCCTGAAGCGGGCCGACGGCATCTTCATCGCCGGCGGCGACCAGTCGCGCTACGTGCGCTTCTGGAAGGACACGCCAGTGGCCGCCGCACTGGATGCGCACGTGGCCGCGGGCAAGCCGCTGGGCGGCACCAGCGCCGGCCTGGCCATGCAGGGCGAGTATCTGTACGGCGCCATGGATGGCGGCAGCCAGACCAGCCCGCGCGCGCTGGCCGATCCGCTGGGGCCGGAGAACACCATCGAGACCGGCTTCCTGCACCTGGCCGCGCTCAAGGGCGTGGTCACCGACACGCACTTCAGCGAACGCAACCGGCTGGGCCGGCTGATCGGCTTCGTGGCCAAGGCCGAGACCCTGGCCGGGCATCCGCTGATCGGCCTGGGCGTGGACGAGAGCGCGGCGGTGGCGGTGGAAGGCGACGGCAGCGCCCGCGTGTACGCCACCGCGCCCGGCGCGGGCGCGACGGTGGTGCAGGGCGGCTTCACCGAGCGCCAGGCCGAGGACAGCCCGATGCGGCTGGCGCAGGTGCGCACGCTGGGCGTGGGCGCCGGCTCGGTGCTGCACCTGCCGGCCGGCACGGTGGACGCGCCGGTCTTCCAGCGCCGCTACGCGGTGCGCGACGGCGTGCTGGTCCTGCTGGATGCGCCGATGCTGGTGATCCACGGCGGGGCCGGCGTGGAGCGCAAGGGGATGACGCCGGCCGACGAGGTCGAGGCGCGTGCGGCGATGACCGCCGCGCTGCAGGCCGGCCATGCGCTGCTGACCCAGGGCAAGCCGGCGCCGGAAGCGGTGGCCGCGGCCATCACCGTGCTGGAGGACTCGCCGCAGTTCAACGCCGGCAAGGGCGCGGTGTTCACCCACGACGGCAGGAACGAGCTGGACGCGGCGATCATGGACGGCGCCAGCGGCAAGGCCGGCGCGATCGCCGGCGTGCACCGGGTCAAGAATCCGATCCTGCTCGCCAAGGCGGTCATGGACCACTCCCAGCACGTGATGATGGTCGGCGATGGCGCCGAGGTCTTCGCCCGCGAGCAGGGCATCACGCTGGTCGATCCGTCGTACTTCCGCACCGAGAAGCGCTGGCAGCAGCTGCAGCAGGCGCTGAAGGAAGACCGCCTGGGCCTGGCCCACGGGGACCTGGCCACGGCCAAGCACTTCGGCACCGTCGGCGCGCTGGCGCTGGACGGCGCCGGGCGGTTGGCGGCCGGCACCTCCACCGGCGGCATGACCGACAAGCGCTACGGCCGGGTCGGCGATTCGCCGATCATCGGCGCCGGCACCTATGCCAACGCGCAGTGCGCCGTGTCCGGCACCGGCTGGGGCGAGTTCTACATCCGCGCGGTGGCCGCCTACGACATCTGCGCGCGGATGAAGTACGCAGGCCAGTCGCTGGTGCGCGCGGCGCAGACGGTGATCAACCGGGAGATCCCGGCCGCCGGTGGCGACGGCGGTGCGATCGGGCTGGCCGCCGATGGCGTGGTCGCCTTCCCGTTCAATACCGAAGGCATGTACCGCGGCTGGATCGGCGCCGACGGCGTGCCGCACGTGGCCATCTACAAGGACGACCCGCTGCCGCTGCCGGCCGGCCAGGCGGCGCCTTAAGCGTGGCTGGCCCGGCGCCCGCGCCGGGCAGGCCGGGCCCGGGCGTCGGTGCGTCCTGACGCTGACCTTTGGCCCAATCGGCCAGCGTCCGGCACGTGCCAGCGAACGGCAGATCGGGTAGCGTGCGCGGCTCTTCCGCAATGGCTGGATCCCGCATGACCCGCACCCTCGCTCTTGCCACCGCCATCAGCCTGGCGCTGGCCGCCTGCCACGCACAAACGGAGGCCGATGCCGTGAAACCCGCCGCGTCCACCCCGGCCGCCGACGCCGCGCCGCAGCGCGCCAACCCGCTGCTGAGCGCCAGCACGCTGCCCTTCCAGGCGCCGCCGTTCGACAAGATCCAGGACAGCGACTACCTGCCGGCCTTCGAGGAAGGCATGCAGCAGCACACCTGGCCGAGATCCGCAAGATCGCCGACAACCCGGAGCCGGCCACCTTCGCCAACACGCTGGAGGCGATGGAGCGCAGCGGCGAGACCCTGACCCGCGTCTCGCGCATCTTCTTCGGCCTGGTCCAGGCCGATACCAACGATGCGCGTCAGAAGATCCAGGAAGAGATCGCGCCCAAGCTGGCCGCGCACCAGGACGAGATCAACCTGGATCCGAAGCTGTTCGCGCGCATCAAGAGCCTCTACGACCAGCGCGACACCTTGAACCTGGACCCGGAGCAGAAGCGCCTGGTCGAGTACGAGTACCAGGAGTTCGTGCGCGCCGGTGCGCAGCTGTCCGACGCCGACAAGGCCACCCTGCGCAAGCTCAACATCGAAGAGACCACCCTGGCCACGCAGTTCCACACCAGGCTGGTCGCGGCCGCCACCGCCGGCGCGGTGGTGGTGGACGACAAGGCCAAGCTGGACGGCCTGTCCGACGGCGACATCGCCTCGGCCGCGCAAGGACGCGGCCGCGCGCAAGCTCGACGGCAAGTACCTGCTGGCCCTGCAGAACACCACCCAGCAGCCGGTGCTGGCCTCGCTGAAGGATCGCGACCTGCGCCTGCAGGTGATGAGCGCCTCGCAGACGCGCGCCGAGAAGGGCGACGCCAACGACACCCGCCAGACCGTGCAGCGCCTGGCCCAGCTGCGCGCGCAGAAGGCCAAGCTGCTCGGCTTCGACAGCTACGCCGCCTACAGCCTCAGCGACCAGATGGCCAAGACGCCGGACGCGGCGCTGAAGCTGCTCACCGACACCGTGCCCGCCGCCACCGCCAAGGCGCGCAGCGAGGCGGCCGAGATGCAGAAGGTGATCGACGCGCAGCAGGGTGGCTTCAAGCTCACCGCCGCCGACTGGGACTTCTACGCCGAGCAGGTGCGCAAGGCCAAGTACGACCTGGACGAGGCGCAGATCAAGCCGTACTTCGAGCTGGACAACGTGCTCAAGAACGGCGTGTTCTACGCCGCCACCCAGCTCTACGGCATCACCTTCAAGGAGCGCACCGACATCCCGACCTACCACGACGGGATGAAGGTCTACGAGGTGTTCGACCAGGACGGCAAGTCGCTGGCGCTGTTCTACACCGACTACTTCAAGCGCGACAGCAAGTCCGGCGGCGCCTGGATGGACGAGTTCGTCGGCCAGAACGGGCTGAGCGGCACCAAGCCGGTGGTCTACAACGTCTGCAACTTCACCAAGCCGGCGCCGGGCCAGCCGGCGCTGCTGAGCTTCGACGACGTCACCACGATGTTCCATGAGTTCGGCCATGCGCTGCACGGCATGTTCTCCAACGTGAAGTATCCGACCCTGGCCGGCACCGCCACCTCGCGCGACTTCGTCGAGTTCCCCTCGCAGTTCAACGAGCACTGGGCCTCCGATCCGAAGGTGTTCGCGCATTACGCCAAGCACTACCAGACCGGCGAGGCGATGCCGGCCGATCTGGTGGAGAAGATCAAGAAGTCGCGCACCTTCAACCAGGGCTATGCCACCACCGAGTACCTGTCGGCGGCGCTGCTGGACCTGTCCTGGCACACCCTGCCGGCCGACGCGCCGCTGCAGGACGTGGACAAGTTCGAGGCCGATTCGCTGAAGAAGTACAAGGTCGATCTGGCCGAAGTGCCGCCGCGCTACCGCACCACCTACTTCGACCACATCTGGGGCGGCGGCTATTCGGCCGGCTACTACGCTTACTTCTGGGCCGAGGTGCTGGACGACGATGCGTTCGAGTGGTTCAAGGAGCACGGCGGGCTGAGCCGCAAGAACGGCGACATCTTCCGCGACAAGATCCTCTCGCGCGGCAACACGGTCGACCTGGCCACGCTGTACCGCGACTTCCGCGGCAAGGATCCCAGCGTCGCGCCGCTGCTGGAGAATCGCGGGCTGAAGTGAGGCGGGTTTTTCCGCCGAGTTCTGGCGGGAGATATGAAAAAGGACGGCTTCTGGCCGTCCTTTTGCTCTTGTCGCGCTAGGGATTGCAGTGCGTGGGCGTTGCGACTTCGAAAGGGGCAGCGGTCCGGCGGGCGGCGTCCGCCTTCCCCTCAGTCAGGGCATCCTGCCCTGATTCGGGCGCTCGGCCTCCTGCCTCGCTCGTCGCGGCCACCGCCCGCCGGCCCGCTGCGGCGCGCTTCATGTCTCATGACTTCGGCTCGAAAGAAATCCTGACCTGTCAGCCGCAGAGCCTCGACCCGACAGGGCATGGCACAACATGGGCCATGCCGTGCGCACAGTCCTCGCAAACCCTGTGGGAGCCGCCATGGCGGCGACGAGGCTTTACCAGTAGAGCCTCGTCGCCGCCACGGCGGCTCCCACCTGTAGAGCGGAGCTTGCTCCGCTGCTCTTCGATCGGTTCGTGGGAAGGCTCCAGCGGAGCAAGCTCCGCTCTACAGCAGGCCGCTGCGAGACTTGAGAAGACAGTTGCTCCCACCGAGCAGGGGTCGTACTCAGTCCATATGCAGGCCGCCGTTGACGGCGTAGTCGGCGCCGGTGACGTAGGCGGCCTCGTCGGAGACCAGCCAGGCGCACAGGCCGGCGACTTCGGCCGGCTGGCCCAGGCGGCGCACCGGCACGCTGGAGGCCAGGCGCTCCAGCATGTCGGGCGGGAAGCCGCTGATCGCCGCGCTGGCGATGTAACCGGGCGAGAGCGTGTTGACCGTCACCCCACGCGTGGCCACTTCCTGCGCCAGCGCACGGGTGAAGCCGCCCATCGCCGCCTTGGCCGTGGCGTAGTTGACCTGGCCGATCTGGCCGCGGTGCGCGCTGACCGAGCCGATGTTGACGATGCGTCCCCAGCCGCGCGTGGTCATGCCGTCGATCACCTGCTTGGTGACGTTGAACAGCGCATGGAGGTTGCCGTTGATCACCGCCTGCCAGTCCGCGCGCTGCATCTGCCGGAACAGCTGATCGCGGTGGCCGCCGGCGTTGTTGACCAGCACGTCGATCTCGCCGACCTCCGAGCGCACCTGGTCGAAGGCGGCCACGGTCGAGTCCCAGTCGGCCGCATTGCCCTCCGAGACGATGAAGTCGAAGCCCAGCGCGCGCTGCTCGCGCAGCCAGCCGGCCTTGCGCGGCGAATCGGGCCCGCAGCCGACCACCACGGTGTGGCCGCTATGGGCCAGCTTCTGGCAGATGGCCGTGCCGAGGCTGCCCATGCCGCTGGTGACGTAAGCGATGCGAAGTGTCATTGGATGGACCTTGAGGTTGGAAGAGCGGGGGACTGGGGGCCGGAGGTCAGGGGTCAGGGGTCAGGGGTCAGGGAAAAGCGGGGGGCCGAGATCCTTCGGGCGCCGGCTCCTCCCTGGCCCCCGGCCCCTGACCCCTGACCCCTGCTTTCAAGCCACCAACGGAAACAACCCAAACACCAGCCCCGCCGCCATCAGCACCAGCGAGACCAGCACCGCCCACTTGAGGGTGAACTTCTGGTGGTCGGCGAACTCCACCTTGGCCAGACCCACCAGCAGATAGGTCGAAGGCACCAGCGGGCTGAGCAGATGCACCGGCTGGCCGGCCAGCGAGGCGCGCGCCATCTCCACCGGCGTGATGCCGTATTCGCCCGCGGCCTGCGACAGGATCGGCAGCACGCCGAAGTAGAAGGCGTCGTTGGACATGAAGAAGGTGAAGGGCATGCTGGCCAGCGCGGTGATCACCGCCAGGTACGGGCCGCAGGCATCGGGGATCACCGCCAGGAAGCTGCGCGACATCGCCTCGACCATGCCGGTGTTGGACAGAATGCCGGTGAAGATGCCGGCGGCGAAGATCAGCGACACCACCGACAGCACGTTGCCGGCGTGGTTGACCAGGCGACGACGCTGCTCGGCCAGGTCCGGGTAGTTGATCACCAGCGCGATGGCGAAGCCGATCATGAACAAGACCGGCATCGGCAGCACGCCCACCACCAGCGCGGCCATCAGCGCGCAGGTCAGGGCGAAGTTGACCCACAGCAGCTTGGGCCGCTTGATGTGCTCGACATCCTCGACCGTGGGCAGGGCGTCGCTGCCGTCCTCGGCCACCGAGGCATCCATCCAGTCCTGGCCCGGCTGCAGCTGGATCACGCCCAGGCGGCGGCGCTCCTGCAGGCCCAGCCACCACGCCAGCGCCAGGATGCTGAGCAGCGCGATCACCATCGCCGGCACCAGCGGCACGAACACATCGGCCGGGTCCACGTGCAGCGCGGTGGCCGCGCGCGCGGTCGGCCCGCCCCACGGGGTGAGGTTCATCACGCCGCTGGCGAGCATGGTCACGCAGGTCATGCGCAGGGCGTTCATGCCCAGCCGGTGGTACAGCGGCAGCATCGCCGAGGCGGTGATCATGTAGGTGGTCGAGCCGTCGCCGTCCAGCGAGATCAGCATCGCCAGGATCGCCGTGCCCATCACGATCTTCAGCGGATCGCCCTTGACCAGGCGCAGGATGCGTCCGACCAGCGGGTCGAACAGCCCCGCATCGATCATCACGCCGAAGTAGAGGATGGCGAACATCAGCATCACGCCGGTCGGCGCGATCTTCTTGATGCCCTCCAGCATCATCTCGTTGATGTCGCCGCCGAAGCCGCCGATCAGCGCGAACACGATCGGCACCGTGATCAGCGCCACCAGCGGCGAGAGCCGCTTGGACATGATCAGGTACATGAAGGCGATGACCATCCCGAAGCCGAGCAGCGTCAGCATCCGCGTTTCCTCAAGGGTTGAAGGCCGCACCGGCGGTGCGGCGGTGGATCAGAAGTCGTACTGGAAGCGTCCGGTGTAGGCCAGGGTGTGGTCCAGCGTGGTGCCGGTGCGGTGGTCGCGGTTGCGGCTGTCGATCGCGTCGAACATCACCCGCAGGTTGGGCTGGAAGTACCAGTTGGCGCCCAGCGTCACCGCCCGCATCGAGGCATCGATCGTGTCGGCCATGCCGTCGGGATGCTGCCGGCCCCACATGCGGTCGTAGCGCAGCGCCAATTCCAGCGCGCCGGTGCGGTGGCGCATGGCCTTGATGCGCGAGAAGCGCCCGGTCTTGCGGTCGTAGCCGCGCGACTCGCCGGTGACGAACCAGCTGACGAAGCCGTAGGCGGCCTGCACCTGCGCCTGTTGCGCGCCGTCGTCCAGCACCGCGCCGCTGTATTCGCCCTGCCAGGACAGCGGGCCGTGGACCTCGGCGTATTCCAGCGACCACTTGTCCACGTCGGTGTCGCGGCCGGCGTCGAAGCGCGCCAGGGTCAGGCGGCTGTTGTCGGCCAGGTCGTTGGCCGGGCGTGGCCGCAGCACCAGCGCCGCGGCCCGGCGCGTGCCCGGATGGTCGTAGGCCTCGTGCGCCAGCGACAGGCCCAGGTGCCGCAGGGTGCTGCCCGCATCCAGCGGCAGCCAGGTCGCGCGTCCGCCGATCGCGGCGCCCTTGGTCGCGCTGTTGTCGATGCTCTCCAGACTGTAGGCGCTCGCCGCCCAGGTGCCATGCGGCAGGGTGGCCTGCCACGACACCGCCTTGCGATAGATCGGCGCCAGCGTGCTGGGGCCCATGCCGCGCTCCAGGAACGCGCCGTAGTTGGAGCCGGTGCGATCGTCCAGGCTGAAGTACTGCTTGAACTGGCCCACCGTCAGCGTGCCGGCGTCGAACGCTTTGGCGATGTACACATCGCGCGCGACGATGCCGGCGCTGCCCGGTGCATCCTGCAGGCCGGCCAGATCGACCTCGGCCTTGTAGGTGAAGCCGTAGAAGCGCCCGGAGACATCCAGCCAGACCCGGCGGAACTGGGTGTCGTTGCGGTTGGGCACGCCGCGCTCGTCGTTGTCGAACACGGCGAAGTCCCAGTGCAGGCGGCCGCCCAGCTCTGCAGTGATCGGGCGTGTGTCCTCGTCCGCGGCCAAGGCCGGTGCGGCGACGCAGGCGCCCAGGACCGCGGCCAGCGCGGCGATGGTGTTGGTGGTGGTGGACACGGACCCTCCCAGGTTCGGACCGGTCGCCGCGGATCGAGCCCGGGCGCCGAGGTTGCGAGGCAGGCTAGGGGCCGCAAGCTGTCATGGTCCTGTCGCTGCGGCGCAGCAAAGGTGGGATGGACGCGGCCGCGCGCAGATGGAATCCTGCGGCGCCCCATGCCGTGCTGGCCGTGCCGATGCGCCTGCTGCTGGTCGAAGACAACGAGGACCTGGCCGACGCCATCGTGCGACGCATGCGGCGCAGCGGTCATGCGGTGGACTGGCAGCGCGACGGCCTGGGCGCGGCCAGCGTGCTGCGCTACCAGGCCTTCGACCTGGTGGTGCTGGACATCGGCCTGCCGCGCATGGACGGCCTGACCGTGCTGGGCGAGCTGCGCGAGCGCGGCGACGCCACGCCGGTGCTGATGCTCACCGCGCGCGATGGCATTGAGGATCGCGTGCACGCGCTGGACGTGGGCGCCGACGATTACCTGGCCAAGCCGTTCGACTTCCGCGAGTTCGAGGCGCGCTGTCGGGTGCTGCTGCGGCGCAGCCGCGGCCAGGCCACCGCCGCGGTGCAGGTGGGCACGCTGGTGTTCGACGCCGCCGCGCACACGGTGCACGTCGATGGCGTGGCGCTGGAGCTGCCCAACCGCGAGTTCCGCCTGCTGGAGATCCTGCTGGGCCGGCTGGAGCAGGTGGTGAGCAAGGACGAGATCGCCAAGGGCCTGTTCGGCTTCGACGACGAGGCCGGGCCCAACGCCATCGAGCTGTACATCGGCCGCCTGCGCCGCAAGCTGGGCGAACACGGCCCGCTGCGCATCACCACCGTGCGCGGCGTGGGTTACAAGGCCGAGGCCGCCGCGCCGTGAGCCGCGCCGCGCCTTCGCTGCGGCGCACGCTGCTGCTCTACCTGGGCGCGCTGTCGGCGCTGGCCATCGCCGTGCTGTTCTTCGCCGCACGCGCCTATGGCAACCGCGCGGCCAACCAGTCCTACGACCACCTGCTGGTGTCCTCGGCGCTGTCGATCCTGGACAGCGTCGCCCTGGCCGATGGCCAGTGGCAGGTGGATCTGCCGTACGCGGCACTGGACATGCTGTCGATGGCGCCGGAGGACCGCGTTTTCTACCGCGTGCTCGACGGCAGCGGCCGCACCATCACCGGCTATGGCGACCTGCCGATGCCGCGCCGGCCGCCGCGCGATGGGCAGCCGGTGCTGTTCGACACGCGCTACAGCGGCGAGCCGGTGCGCGTGGCGGCGGTGGCGCGGCGCATCACCACGCCGGCGGCCCAGGCGCAGGTGCTGGTGGAGGTGGGCCACACCCGCCGCGCGCGCGAGGCGCTGGCCGGCGAGCTGGTGCTGCGCGCGCTGGCCGCGCTGGCGCTGCTCTCGCTGCTCAGCGCCGCGCTGGTCTGGCTGGGCGTGCAGCGCGCGCTGCGGCCGCTGGCGCGGCTGGAGGGCGACCTGTCGCGGCGCGAGCCCTCCGACCTGCGCCCGCTGCCCGAGGGCGCGCCGCAGGAGATGCAGCAGATGGTCGGTGCGCTCAACCGCTTCATGCAGCGCCTGCAGGCCAGCAACGAGAACCTGCGCGCCTTCATGGCCGAGGCCGCGCACCAGATGCGCACGCCGCTGGCCGCGCTGCGCGCGCAGGCGCAGCTGGGCCTGGACGAGGACGATCCGGCCGACATGCGCCGCAGCCTGGTCGCGGTGGAGCGCAACGCGACCCACATGAGCCGCCTGCTCAACCAGCTGCTCAGCGATGCCAGCGTGCTGCACCGCTCCAACCTGCAGGACTTCACGCGCTGCGACCTGGCCGAGGCGCTGCGCCAGGCCTTGCACGACGCGCTGCCGGCGGTCGGCCCGCAGCCGGTCCTGGTGCTGGAGATGGACCCGGCGCCAGCGTACGTGCGCGGCGATGCGCTGCTGCTGCGCGAGGCCCTGAAGAACCTGATCGACAACGCGCTCAAGCACGGCGGTGCGCAAGGGCCGCTGGAGATCGCGCTGCGCGTGGAGCCGGCGCAGTGCGTGGTGACCATCGCCGACCACGGGCCGGGCATCCCGGCGGCCGAGGCCAACACCGTGTTTGCGCGCTTCGCCCGCGGCGCGCAGGCCGCCCAGGGCGGCGCCGGCCTGGGCCTGGCCATCGTCAAGCGCGTGGCCGACAGCCATGGCGCACACATCGACCTGTCCAACCGGCCCGAGGGCGGGCTGGTGGTGACGCTGCGCCTGCCGAGGATCGCCTGATGCGCCCGATGCGTCTGTTCGCCGCGCTGCTGCTGCTGTGCGTGGTGCCCCTGGCCTGGGCGCAGTCGGACAAGGCGCGCCGCTTCCCCGCGCCCTCCGGCAAGGCCGGGGCGCAGCTGCGCGTGCAGGGCTCGACCGATCTGCCGGTGTTCGCCAGCGTCATCGCCGACTACCAGCGCCTGCATCCGGACGTCGAGGTGCTGTACGAGGAGGTGGTCTCCTGGGAGATGTACGCGCGCTATCTGCGCGCCCCGAACGACGCGCACGGCCCGGACCTGATGATCAGCGCCAGCATGGACCTGCAGACCAAGCTGGCCAACGACGGCCATGCGCTGGCCTATCGCTCGCCGCAGACCGAGACGCTGCCCGACTGGGCGCAGTGGCGGCACGAGGTGTTCGCGGTCAGCACCGAGCCGGTGGCCATCGTCTACAACACGCGCCTGCTCAAGCCGGCCCAAGTGCCGCGCACGCGCCGCCAGCTGCTGGACCTGCTGCGCGATCCGGACGCGCCGCTGCGCGGCCGGGTGGGCACCTACGACATCGCGCGCAGCGGCGTGGGCTATCTGTTTGCGACCCAAGACGCGCAGCGCGGCAGCGTGTCCACCGCGCTGCTGGCCGCGCTGGGCCGCAACGCGGTGCAGCTGGAGGAGCGCACCGGCCCGTTGCTGGACCGGGTCGCGCGCGGCCAGCTGCTGCTGGCCTACAACGTGCTGGGCTCATACGCGCAGGCGCGCATCGACGCCGGCGCACCGCTGGGTCTGGTGCAGCCGGAGGACTACACGCTGCTGGCGCTGCGCACCGCGGTGATCCCGCGCACGGCGCAGCACCCCGCGCAGGCGCAGTCCTTCCTGGACTATCTGCTCTCGCCGCGCGGCCAGCGCGTGCTGACCGAGCAGGCGCGCCTGGGCTCGGTCCTGCCGGCCGGCGAGGCGCTGCGGCCGATCGCGCTGGGGCCGGGCCTGCTGGTGTACTTGGATACGCTCAAACGCCGCCAGTTCCTGGAGAACTGGCACGCGCTGGTCCAGCCGCAGGCGCCTTGAGGCCGATGGCGCGCCGCAGCGGATGCGCGGGGCATGAACGGAACCGTTCCGGGCCCGGCAAGTACGACATCGTCCCGACATCTTCTGCCAGAAAATGGTCACCGATGGGCCTGGGCTCGCCAGCGGATTCACGCCGCGCCGGCCTATGCAGCGCCGGCGGCAACTGCCGGCGAGGCCTGGCCGCCTAGGACCTTAGACCATGCATGTGCGCTTGATTCCTCTCCTGCTGGCGGTGCCCGCCCTCGGCACGCTGGCGGTCTTGCCCGCCAGGGCCCAGGACGCGACCGTCACCCAGCCGACCAGCGATAACGAACAGGTGATCGGCATGGCCGCCCAGCTCGAGTCGCGTTATCCGGGCGGCGGCGGCAGTCGCTTCGCGCCCATGCCGGTGTTCTCGCTGCAGCACGGCGTGCTGTTCGCCGATCAGGAACACGGCGCCGGCCTGCAGTTCCAACTCGGGCCGGTGTTCACCCTGTCGCAGTCGGTGGCCTACGACTTCGGCCGCGTGGATCACGACAGCCGCTGGCGCTCCGGCAGCACGCGCCTGGCCGGCATGGGCCAGGTGCCCGACGCCTTCACCTCGCACACCATGCTGGAGGCGCAGTTCACGCCCTGGCTGTCGGTCAGCGCCGAGGCCGAGCGCACCTTGCGCCAGTCCGCGCCGCGCACCCAGTTCCACCTGGGCACCGAGCTGGGGCTGTTCCAGACCGCGCACGACGGCATGGCCGTGGACGTAGATGCCTGGTGGGGCGATGCGCATTACAACCAGG
This sequence comes from Pseudoxanthomonas sp. SORGH_AS_0997, assembly GCF_031453535.1. Lineage (NCBI taxonomy): Bacteria > Pseudomonadati > Pseudomonadota > Gammaproteobacteria > Lysobacterales > Lysobacteraceae > Pseudoxanthomonas > Pseudoxanthomonas sp. SORGH_AS_0997. Next base: position 3,023,486 of record NZ_JAVIZI010000001.1, on the reverse strand, counting down.
CCTGGTTCGGCGTGACGCAGGCCCAGGCCGCGCGCTCGGACTTCGCGCCGTTCCAGGCCGATGCCGGGCTGTACGCCGGTGCGCTGGGCCTGGGCTGGGAGCACAAGTTCGACACGCACTGGACCTCCACGACCCAGCTCACCTCCACGCGCTACGGGGGCCAGGTGCAGGGCAGCCCGCTGCTGGTGCGCCGCACCGAGCCCGGCGCGGTCTGGGCGATCACCTATACCTACTGAGCGCGGTTACGAGCGCTTGCTGCGCGTCGGCGCCGGCACCAGGGCCACATCGTGGTCCACGCCGATGTCGTCAGGCGAACCCAGCCAGGCGCGGATCTGCATGTCGTCCACCTCGCGGTCCAGGTCCAGGCTCATCTCGATGCGGCCGGAAGGATCGGGCAGCGCCCAGTGCTGGGCCAGCACCTTGCCCTGCGCATCCATGGCCTCGATCCAGAACGCGTGGCTGGGCCGGTGCGAGGTGGTCAGCGTGACCTGGTAGTGGCCGGGCGCGGTCTGGCGCAGCGCCGAGCCGACCATCACCGGCTGGCGCGGCTCCAGCCGCGCGCCGGCCATGCGCTGCAGCGGCGCGTCCACGCGCACGCCGTGCGCCAGCTCGCCGCTGCGGTACAGCCGCGCATCGCGGGCGTTGTTGATCAACAGCGCGCACCAGCCGCTGTCGGGCGAGTCGTTGTCGAAGGCGGTGCAGCGGTCGACATAGGCCAGCGTGTTCTCCGGGCTGGCCTTGCGGAAGCGGCGCGGCGTGTCTTCCAGGGTGATGTTCTTCAGGTTCCAGCTGCTGTCGTAATCCAGCAGCACGGGCGGGCGCAGCTCCTGGACGCCGACGACCAGGCGATCGTCGTCCACGCGCAGCGTGCGCGTCTGCCGCCCGGTCCACAGCTGGTTGGCGTAGGCCAGATAGCGGCGATAGTCGCGGCCGTCGGCCTGCGCGAAGGCGGCGCTGGCGCTGGGCTTGGCGTGCGGGTCGAGCAGCGAGCGGCCGAAGCCGATCGCGCCCAGCGCCGGATCCAGCAGCGACAGCAGCGTGGCGCCGGAATCCAGCGTGCTGCCGCCGCGCGTGTCCACCTGCCTGGGCGCGATGCCCGGGCCCAGCATCAGCAGCAGGTTCTCGCGGTGCAGCGTGCGCAGCGTGTCGGCCAGCTCGTTGGGCAGGGCCAGGTGATCGGAGGCGACCACCACCACCGTGTTGTCGGCCCAGCGGCTGCTGCGGATCCTGGCGACCAGCTCGCCGATCAATCGGTCCGAACAGGCGATCGCCTCGCGCATGCTCACCGCGTCCTGGCCCTGGCGCTGACACGCCACCGGCAGGTGCCCGGCCGGATGATGGGTGTCCATGGTCAGCGTGGTCAGCATGAAGGGCCGGCCCGCGCGCGAGAGCGCCTGGAACCTGTCCCACACCTGATCCAGCAGCACGTCGTCATGCACGCCCCAGGCCGAGAAGTGGCGGCGATCGATGCCCTGGCGCTCGAACCAGGCCAGATCGCGCACATCGTCGTAGCCATGGCTGGCCAGGAAGCTGCCCTTGCCCGCGAACGCGCCATCGGCACCGCCGATGAAATCGTTGCGGTAGCCCTGCGTGCGCAGATAGTCGCCCAGGCACTGCGCCTCGGGCAGGAAGCTGTGCATGCGGCCGAAGCTGTTCTCATCGCCCGGCGCGGCGGTCAGCGGCACGCCGCACTGCGAGGACACCATGCCGGCGATGGTCCAGCCGCCGCCGTCGGCCGAGGTCACGTTTCGGAAGTCCAGCCCTTCGCTGGCCAGCTGCTGCAGGTGCGGCGTGATCGACCCGAAGGCCTTCCGATCGAAGTAGGTGCGCTCCAGGCTCTCGCCATAGATCCACACGATGTTCTTGCGCGTGGGCAGCGGTGCGCGCGGGACGCGGTACTCGTCGGCCACCACGCTGCCATCGACCGGCTGACCGAGGCGATACAGGCGCATGCCATCGCGCGGCAGCGGACTGGCGGTGACGGCGATCGCGGCAGCGGCGAGGAAGGCGGCGGACGTGGCGCGCGCATGGCCGGGCAGGCGCCAGCGCCGCACGCGCGCCAGACCCAGCGGCAGCAGCGAGGCCAGCAGCAACGCGACATAGGCGGCGATGTCGCCGGCGAAATCCGAGACGCCCGCGCCTTCCATCCCGGCCCTGAGGTGATACAGCGTGGCCGCGTTGAGGCCATCGCCGCTGAGGCGGTCGATGAACCACCACGTGCTCAGCAGCACGCCCAGGAGCGAGAGCACGAACGCCTTCCACACTCGCCCGCGGCCGGACATCAACAACAGACAGGCCATCGCCAGCAGGGCAAGGGTCAGGACGAACGAGGACATGCGTTGGGTGTCTTTCCGTACAAGCGACATCCCGAAACTAGCCACGAATTTCTCGGGTCGACAAGCGATGCATGAACGTTGCATGACAAGCGCAGTCCATCGCGATGATCGCGCTGGCGACGCTTCATGGATTCTTTACATCGGCCTCAACGACGCGAAGCGTTACTGCATCAAGTGGGAACAACTTCGATGTGGTGAAAATTTGTCCAAGGGATGCCTGCGCATGTCCGGCGCGTTTTACGAATCCACAACAAACCGCACTCGCGGGTCCGGCCACATGGCGAATCCGACATCTGCGCGCGGCGCCGGCCTGAGCGCCGCCCGCCCGCGGTGTCCTAGACTGTGCGGATGACGCCACCGACCCTGCTCGTCGCCGACGACCACCCGCTGTTCCGCGCCGCGGTCCTGCACGCGCTGGCTTCGCGCTTCCCGGGCGTGTCCACCGTCGAGGCCTCCAGCGTCTCCACCCTGGGCGTGGCCCTGGAGCAGCATCCGGACGTGGCCCTGGTGCTGCTGGACCTGGCCATGCCCGGCGCGCGCGGCCTGTCGGCGCTGGCGCTGCTGCGCGGCGAGCGCCCCGAGCTGCCGGTGGTGGTGATCTCCTCCAACGACGATCCGCGCGTGATCCGCCGCGCCCAGCAGTTCGGTGCGGCCGGCTTCATCCCCAAGTCCTCGCAGGTGGAAACCATCGGCGAGGCGGTGGCCACGGTGCTCGAGGGCGGCACCTGGTTCCCGCCGCTGACCGCCGCGCGCTCGGAGGCCGACGCCCAGCTGGCCGCGCGCCTGGCGCAGCTGACGCCGCAGCAGTTCCGCGTGCTGATGCTGGTGGCCGAGGGCCTGCTCAACAAGCAGATCGCCGCCGCGCTGGGGCTGGCCGAGAACACGGTCAAGATCCACGTCGGCGCCGTGCTGTCCAAGCTCGGCTGCCGCTCGCGCACCCAGGCCGCCGTCATGGCGCGCTCCCTCGAGCTGGACGACGTCCCCAGCCCCGACGACGCCTTGTAGGGCCTTGGTGGGAGCAACTGTGTCCTCAAATCTCGCAGCATCCTGCCTGTAGAGCGGAGCTTGCTCCGCTGGGGCCTTCCCTACGAACCGAACGAAGCGCAGCGGAGCAAGCTCCGCTCTACAGAGGGTGCCGCCCTTGTGGCCTTTTCGGCCAATGGCAGCGATGAGGCTCTCCCGGGAAAGCTTGATCATCCCCTGCGACAAGACCACGCCTCAGCCTCAGCGCAGCCTCCCACTCGCCATCAGGCGCTGGGTCAGCACCGCACGCAGCGCGGCCGGCGTGATCGGCCGCGCGAGAAAGCCGTGGCCGTGCTCGAGCGCTTCGGCGCGCTCGCCCGGCGCGCCGATCAGCACCAGCGGCGGCACCGGCTCCAGCGCAGCCACGGCCGCCGCACCGCGCCCGTCCCGCCAGCGCAGATCCATCAGCACCAGGTCGGGCGGTGCCTCCTGGCCGGCCAGCGCCTCCAGCGCCTGCGGCGCGCTGCCGCCGGCGACCTGACAGCCCCAGCTGCGCAGCAGCGCCATCAGCGCCTCGCAGGCCTGCGCATCGGCATCCAGGCACCACACCCGCGTGCCCTGCAGCGGCTGCGCGGCCAGCGCGCCCGGCACCGGCGCACGCGGGGCCGCCGCCGCCGGAGGGGTCGCCGCCGCCAACGGCACGGTGATGGCGAACACACTGCCGCGTCCGGGCCAGGAGCGCAGCGACAGCGGATGCTCCAGCAGCCGCGCGGTGCGCTCGACGATCGACAGGCCCAGCCCGGCGCTGCGGCGGTCGTGGCGCAGGCCGTTGTCCAGCCGCGCGAACTCCTCGAAGATCGCCGCGTGCTTGTTCTCCGGAATGCCCACGCCGGTGTCCCACACTTCCACGCGCACCGCACCGGGCACGCGGCGGCAGCCCAGCAGCACCTTGCCGTGCGGGGTGTAGTGCAGCGCGTTGGACAGCAGGTTCTGCAGCACCCGGCGCAGCAGGGTCGGGTCGGTGCGCACCCGCGCGCGGGTGCCGACCGTGTGCAGGACCAGGCCCTGTGCCTGGGCCAGGATGCCGAACTGCTCGGCCAACCCGGCCAGCAGCGGGCCCAGCGCCACGTCCTCCAGCTTGGGCTGCAGCACGCCGGCCTCCAGCCGCGACACTTCCAGCATCGAGGCCAGCAGGTCGTCCTGCGCGGCCAGCGCGGTCTGCGCGCGCTGCATGAGGTCGCGCTCCTCCTCGCCGTGCAGCTTGCCGCGCAGCGCGCCCAGGAACATGCGCGCGGCGTTGAGCGGCTGCAGCAGGTCGTGCACGGCCGAGGCGACGAAGCGCGCCTTGTAGCGGTTGGCGTTCTCCGCCAGCGCGGTGGCCGCGCGCAGATCGGCCGTGCTCTCCTCCACGCGCCGCTCCAGCGTGCTGGCCAGCGTGCGCAGGTCGCGCGCGGCGGCCACGTAGGTGGTGATGTCGGCGAAGCTGGTGACGAAGCCGCCGTCGGGCATCGGATTGCCGCGGATCTCCAGCACGCGACCGTTGGGCAGCTCGCGCTCGTGCATGTGCGCCCCGCCGCTGCGCAGATGGTCCAGGCGGCGCTGGATCGCCTCCTCGACCTGGCCCGGCCCCAGCCAGCCCTTGCGCGCGTTGTGGCGGAAGAAGTCCTCGATCGGCCGGCCCACCTGCATCATCTCGGCCGGGAACTGGAACATCTCCTGGTAACGGCTGTTCCAGGCGATCAGGCGCAGCTGCGCATCGACCACGCTCACGCCCTGCGGCAGGTGTTCCAGGCTGGACTGGCCCGAGGCCGCCGCGCGCGCGGCATCCACCAGCCCGTCCTGGGCTGAACGCAGCGCCTCGGCGTGGTGGGCGACCATGCGTTCGAGTTCCTCGCGGCTGCGACGGCGGTGCTCGGCCAGGCGCACGCGCTGGCGCACGAACAGCCCCAGCAGGATCAGCGGCAGCCAGCACGCCACCGCCACCGCGACCGCGCTCCAGGCCGCGGCGACGCTGCGATCGCGGCGCAGCGCGTGCAGGGTCCAGGCGGGCCCGTCCAGCGGCAGCGACTTCCACAGCCACAGCCCGCGTGCGCTGGGGTTGCGCAGCTGCACGCGGCGGTCGCCGCCGGGCAGGGTATCCACCACCTGCAGGCCGGCCAGATGCAGCGGCTGGCCCGCGTACTGGCGCGTGGCGTTCAGGTCTTCGTTGTCGCGCTCGGTCAGCGGGCGCAGCTCGCTGTAGCGCCAGCGCGGCTGGCTGGCCAGGAACACGATGTCATGGCTGTCGCTGAGCAACAGCAGGTCGCGGCTGTCGCGCCACTCGGTCTCCAGCGCGTCCAGGGTGATCTTCACCGCGATCACGCCGAGCCGGCGCCCGTGCGCATCGCGGATCGCCTCGGAGATGAAGTAGCCGGCCACGCCGGTGGTGACGCCGATGCCGTAGAAGGTGCCGGTGCCGTCGCGCATCGCGTTGCGGAAATACGGGCGGAAGGCGTAGTCCTGGCCGACGTTGCTGCTGGGGTCGTCCCAGTTGCTGGCCGCCACGGCGATGCCGTCGCGGTCGATCAGGGTCAGCGTGGACACGTGCGTGGCGCCGTTGGCCACCACCAGCTTGCGGTTGAGCGCGGCCACATCGCGCGCCTGCTGCGGCTGCTGCAGGGCCGCGCGCAGCTCCGGATCCAGCGCCAGCACGGTGGGCATCACCCGGTAGCGCTCGATCAGCCGCTGCAGCGACTGCGCGCGCAGGTGCAGCTGGTCGGCCAGCGCCCGCTGCTCGCTCTCCAGCGCGGCCTTGCGCGCCAGCACCGCCGCGCCGATGGCGGTGGAAGCGATCGCCACGGCCAGCAGCGACCAGCCGGCGATCCGGATCAGGCGTGGAGAGAGGCGGGGCACGGCTGAGGCATGGAAACGAACGCGCAGGGCACGAGCGCGGCATGGTCGCACACGGCGAGCATGCCGCGACGCAGGCGCCGACGCCGCGATTAGGGCGAACCAAGCGAAAGAGCGCGCCGCTCCTGTACGCCAAGAGCAAATGGAAAGCGGAGCCTGGGCGCGCGCACTCCTCCGGCATGTGCGAGAGACCCGCAGAGCGCAAGACCGGCCCCCTCCCTTTCGCCGCAGGCGAAGGGGAGGGCTGGGGAGGGGTTGCTTTTGCTTCGCCTCTCCAGCCACCGCGCAAAAAAGCGACCCCCTCCCAATCTCCCCCTGCCCGTGCCGCGGGCAAGGGGAGGGGCGCAAAGCGCGGCGGAGCGCGAGCGTCGCCTCCCGGCCTCCTCCGTCGCATGCGAAGCGCCAGCAGCTCGCAGAAACGGTCGCTTCCTTTCGCCGAAGGCGAAGGGGAGCTCGAAGTCGCGGCTAGCGACTGAGGGGAGGGGTCGCTTTTGCTTCGCTTCTCCGCCAACGCGCAAGAAGCAACCCCCTACCAGCCTCCCCCTGCCCGCGTTGCGGGCGAGGGGAGGGGCGCAAAGCGTCGCGGCCTGCCGCGGAAACGCCGCCAAAGGCCTGTTAACGACGCTTAGTACCAATGTGCTAATGCCCGCCGCCGCGGCAGGGGCTACCGTGCGCCTCGTTCCGTGGGTCGTACCGTCCGCCCGCGCCTCTCTCCTCAGGAGTCCACCGACCATGCACATTCCCAGCGCCGGCGTGGCGCCGTCCAAGCCGCTCCCGTTCTACCGGCACCTGTACTTCCAGGTGATCGTGGCCATCATCATCGGCGTGCTGGTCGGCTACTTCGACCCCAAGCTGGGCGAGGCGCTCAAGCCGCTGGGCGATGCCTTCGTCAAGCTGGTGAAGATGATCATCGGCCCGGTGATCTTCCTGACCATCGTCACCGGCATCGCCGGCATGACCCATCTGCGCAGCGTGGGTCGGGTCTTCGGCAAGGCGATGATCTACTTCCTGTTCTTCTCCACCCTGGCGCTGATCGTGGGCATGGTGGTCGCCCACGTCGTGCAGCCGGGTGCGGGCATGAACGTCAACGTCGCCGATCTGGACCACACCAAGGTCGATCAGTACGTCAACGCGACCCACGACATGACGGTCACCGGCTTCTTGATGGACATCATCCCCAAGACGCTGATCAGCCCGTTCGTGGGCGACAACATCCTGCAGGTGCTGTTCGTGGCCGTGCTGTTCGGCATCGCGCTGGCGATGACCGGCGAACGCGGCCGGCCCATCGTCGATTTCCTCAACGCGCTGGTCACCCCGGTGTTCCGCCTGGTGCACATCCTGATGAAGGCCGCCCCGATCGGCGCCTTCGGCGCGATCGCCTTCACCATCGGCAAGTACGGCCTGGCGGTGCTGGCCAACCTGGCCTGGCTGGTGGGCAGCTTCTACATCACCTCGCTGCTGTTCGTGCTGGTGATTCTTGGCATCGTCTGCCGGCTGTGCGGCTTCTCGGTCCTCAAGCTGATCCGTTACCTCAAGGCCGAACTGCTGCTGGTGCTGGGCACCTCCTCCTCCGAGTCGGCGCTGCCCTCGCTGATGGAGAAGATGGAGCAGGCCGGCTGCAAGAAGTCGGTGGTGGGCCTGGTCGTGCCGACCGGCTACTCGTTCAACCTGGACGGCACCAACATCTACATGACCCTGGCCGCGCTGTTCATCGCCCAGGCGACGAACACCGAGCTGACCCTGGGCCACCAGATCACCCTGCTGCTGGTGGCGATGCTCAGCTCCAAGGGCGCGGCCGGCGTCACCGGCGCAGGCTTCATCACCCTGGCCGCCACGCTGTCGGTGGTCCCGGAGGTGCCGGTAGCCGGCATGGCGCTGATCCTGGGCGTAGACCGCTTCATGTCCGAATGCCGCTCGCTGACCAACTTCACCGGCAACGCGGTGGCCACCATCGTGGTCTCGCGCTGGGAGAACGCGCTGGACCGCGACAAGCTCAACGCGGCCCTGGACGGCAAGCTGGAGTCCGATCCGGACCGCCTGCCGATCACCGCGTAAGGCCCTGCCGGGCCAGATGCCTCAAGAGGCCGGGCCCACAAGCCCGGCCTCTTGCGTCTGACGCCATGACCGAGCGCAAGCGCCCGGTTCCCGCCTGGTGGGACCTCCCGCCGCCGCCACTGCCGGTCCACTCAGGATCGCGGCGCTAGAATCCAACCCCCATCGAAGATGCCCACCACGCCGATGTCCAAAGAAGAATTCAAGCAAGCCGCGCTGGACTACCACAGCCAGTCGCCCGCCGGGAAGATCAAGGTCATCGCCACCAAGCCGATGATCACCCAGCGCGACCTGGCCCTGGCCTATTCGCCCGGCGTGGCCTATGCCTGCGAGGAGATCGCCGCCGATCCCAAGGCCGCCAGCACCTATACCGCGCGTGGCAACCTGGTGGCGGTGATCACCAACGGCACCGCGGTGCTGGGCCTGGGCGCGATCGGCCCGCTGGCGGCCAAGCCGGTGATGGAAGGCAAGGGCGTGCTGTTCCAGAAGTTCGCCGGCATCGACGTGTTCGACATCGAGATCAACGAGACCGACCCGGACAAGCTGATCGAGATCATCGCCTCGCTGGAACCATCCTTCGGCGGCATCAACCTGGAGGACATCAAGGCCCCGGAGTGCTTCAAGGTCGAGCGCACGCTGCGCGAGAAGATGAACATCCCGGTGTTCCATGACGACCAGCACGGCACCGCGATCATCGTCGGCGCGGCGGTGCTCAACGCCATGATCGTCACCGGCAAGAAGATCGAGGAGGTCAAGCTGGCGACCACGGGCATGGGCGCGGCGGGCATCTCCTGCGTCAACATGCTGGTCTCCCTGGGCCTCAAGCCCGAAAACATCCTGGCCCTGGACCGCGAAGGCGTCATCCACACCGGTCGCACCGACCTGGATCCGGACAAGCAGCGCTACGCGCGCGACACCGACAAGCGCACCCTGGCGCAGATCGTCGAGGGCGCGGACATCTTCCTGGGCCTGTCGGCCCCGGGCATCCTGACGCCCGAGATGGTCAAGTCGATGGCGCCGCAGCCGATCATCTTCGCCCTGGCCAATCCCAATCCGGAGATCATGCCGGAGGTCGCCAAGGAGGCGCGCCCGGACGCGATCATCGGCACCGGTCGTTCGGACTATCCGAACCAGATCAACAACGTGCTGTGCTTCCCCTACCTGTTCCGCGGCGCGCTGGACTGCGGCGCCACCGGCATCAACGAGGCGATGAAGGTCGCCTGCGTGCGCGCCATCGCCGCCCTGGCCCGGCGCGAGGCCTCCGACCTGGGCGCGGCCTATGGCGGCGAGACGCCCAGCTTCGGCCCCGACTATCTGATCCCGCGTCCGCTCGACCCGCGCCTGCTGGTGGAGCTGTCCAGCGCCGTGGCGCAGGCGGCGATGGACTCGGGGATCGCCGAGCGCCCCATCGAGGACATGGAGGCCTACCGCAACACGCTGAGCCAGTTTGTCTACCGCACCAGCCTGATGATGAAGCCGGTCTACGACCGCGCCCGCGCCGATCGCAAGCGCGTGGTCTACGCCGAGGGCGAGGAGGAAGTGGTGCTGCGCGCGGTGCAGACCGTGGTCGATGAAGGCGTGGCCTTCCCGATTCTTATCGGTCGCCCGGAGGTGATCGACCAGCGCATCAAGCGCATGGGCCTGCGCCTGGTCGCCGGCCAGGACTTCGAAGTTACCAACATCCACGACGACCCGCGCTTCAACGAGTACTGGCAGACCTACCACGCGCTGACCGAACGCCGCGGCGTGACCGTAGCCGCGGCCAAGGAGCTGATGCGCTCGCGTCCGACCCTGATCGCGGCGGTGATGGTGGCCCGCGGCGAGGCCGACGCCATGCTCACCGGCATCGTCGGACGCTTCCACAAGAAGCTCGGCTACGCGCGCAGCGTCATCCCACTGGAGCCGCGCGTGAGTTCCACCTCGGCCATGACCGGCGTGATCAACCAGCAGGGCGCGTTCTTCTTCGTCGACACGCACGTGCAGGAAGATCCGACCGCCGAGCAGATCGCCGAGGCCACGCTGCAGGCCGCCTTCCGCCTGAAGCTGTTCGGCATCGAGCCCAAGGTCGCGCTGCTGTCCCACTCCAACTTCGGCAGCCACGACTCGCGCGACGCCCTGAAGATGCGCGCCGTGCGCGAACTGCTGCTCAAGCGCCGGCCCGACCTCAACATGGACGGCGAGATGCAGGGCGACACCGCCTGGGACGAGACCCTGCGCCGGCAGATCATGCCCAACAGCACCCTCAAGGGCCGCGCCAACCTGTTCGTGCTGCCTAACCTGGAGGCGGCCAACATCGCCTACAACCTGGTGCGCGTGTTCACCGAGGGCGTGGCCATCGGCCCGATCCTGATGGGCGTGTCCAAGCCGGTCCACATCCTCACCGCCAGCGCCACCCCGCGCCGCGTGCTCAACATGACCGCCATCGCCGCGGTCGACGCCCAGATCCGCGAGCAACTGGCCAACCGCGGCGAGGGCGAGTAAGCCGGTCGGGCCCCGCGTGACGCGGGGCCTTGGCGTATCTCGGTCCCCAGCCTCCCGTTACCACCGGGTGCGGGCAGCTTGGGACAACCGGTTGCGAGTCGCCACTCGTCGCGCACGCTTGCGCCGACCCGGAGAGTACCGGGCCGCGCCCGGATGATCCGGTCGCTGACTGCAAGGTGGGAGCCGCCATGGCGGCAATGAGGCTCTCAAGGTGAAACCCCATCGCCGCCATGGCGGCTTCCACAGGAACCCATCAGTCCGTCATTCTCGAGGAAGCGGGAATCCATGGACGTATCGCTCACTGTCCGCGATCTCCGGGCCCGTGTTCGCGCTGTCTTCCTCGCGCCTGGCCTGTCGTGTCACCTGTACGCAACCATGCCGGGCAAGTCTTCTCGCGCAACGCTTTAAAGAAAAACCATGCCTCCAGCATCTCTGCCCCGCGCGCCCACACCACAAACCTGCACGCCCGCCAACCGCGCCAAGCCCCGCGCTTGAAACGCCCCCAGCCCGCACGCATTCCCTTGCCGCGCCCGCGGTTGGGCGCTCTTAGGAGAAATGCATGCCGCACCATGAAACCGTCGCGCTGACCGGCGTCATCGAACACGTCTTCGCGCATCGCTTCACCCTGCAGTCCGGCGACCAGGTCCACCTGGCCGACCTGGGTCCCAAAGGCGCCGAAGCCTTCCCCCTCCAGCAGGGCCTCTCAGTGAGACTGGAAGGTGAACAACGCCCCTCGGAGATCAAGGTCACCCGCATCAGCAAGAAGGGTGGACGCTTCGTCGAGGTGGAGCACAAGAAGCCCCATCACGGCCCCAAGCATCACCACCATCACCACCCGGATGTGCCCGCCGATCCGCGAGCCGCCCTGGCCGCCGTCAAACAGGCCGGATGGACCACGCATGGCAAGCCGGAACGCAAGCCGAAACACTTCGAAGTGCTCGCCTATCAGGGAGAGGGCGACTGGACCGAGCTGCACGTTGACTTCGCCGGCACGATCTACAAGCAAAAGCCCGCCGACCCCGACAAGTGGGGCCTGGAAGCCTGACCCACCAAGCGCCCCGGCCCCGCCGGGGCGCTTTTGTTTTCGAACGGCGGGGCGACCCGTCTAAGTCCGGGCCATGAAGCACGCGGCAACCGGGACAACAGGAAGGGCGTTTCATCGACACCCGCTGGCGGCCTGTTGCGCGGGATGGAACGCGCGAGGTCCAGCTAGCGTCGCAGCTTCGGACTAGCGCTTGCCCTTCGGCCGCTCCTTGAACTCGGCAATCAGCCGCGCGAGGTCGTCGTCTTCGGCATAGAAGTAGGCGACGGGAAGCTCGAGGACTGCGGCTAGCCGCTGCAGGGTTTGCAGGTCGGGCTGGTGGACGCCGGTCTCGTAGCGGTTGACGCGGGTGCTGGCGACGAATTCGTCCAGGCCGGCGGCGATGCCGAGGGCGCGCTGCGAGATCGCATGCGTCTCGCGCGCCTGGCGCAGCCTGCGGCTGTAGACGGGGAGCGGCGGCTTGTCAGCCACGGGCGCGTACTTGTGTGCCTTCCATGCAGGAAAGCTTCCGGTCGCCCGGGCTGCCTCGATACTACGATTTACGTAGGTTAGCGAGCGCGGCGATGAGAATGAGCAAGTCGAACGCGGAGTACGCTCAAGTTTGTCTTGGTCCGCCGCGTTGCGGCTGCACGTGCCGAGGCGCATGTCATGGCCTGGTGCGTGCTCAACCAGGCTGATGCGGAACTGCTTCAGCGCTTCTTTGGGCATCGGTTGCCTGATGGCTTCGACGTGGCCGTCGAGTCCGCGTCGTCAGACCTCTCCCGGGATCAACTTCCTCGAAGATCAGGTCTGTCCCAGCTGGCGCATGACCCTGGCAAGGGTGCGGAAGGGCTCCTCACTCCGATGCGCGTCCAGGACGCTCAGCGCTTCGGTGTCATTCTCGATGTAGAAGAAGCTGATCGGCAGCGCCAGCACGTCGGCGAACAGCTTCTGCAACCCCAGCTTGGGCTGATGAACGCCGGTTTCATAGCGACTGATCCGCGCACTGGCGCCGGACTCATCCAGGCGTGCGGCGACCGCCAGATGGATCTGGGAGAACCCGTAGAAATCCCGCGCCTCGCGCAGGCGTCGGCCGTAGACATTACCTGGCGGCTTCCGCGTCATGCGTGCATATCAGTCCTCGATATGCGGAAGCTTCAGAAACGGCGCTTGACATCGATACTACGTAAAACGTAGTGTTCACGATGCTACGTATATCGTAGCCATGGGACCTTTCGCCTTGAGAGCTGGCGCGTGCGGCCGCCGCTCGGCGTGGGCGTGGGGAAAGCAAGTCAACAGACGGGAATACGCCTTCGCTTGCGGCTGTCCGACGGCCGCAACGCTCAGGTCGTGCCTGTCGGATGCCAACGGGGAAGACGCATCATGGATTCGCGGCAATCACGACATGTCGTTCGCAGCATGCTGTTCTGGGTCGCCGTCGCGCTGAGCGGCGCGGTCGGCGCACAGGAAGTCACACGCAAGACCGATAGCGACAAGCAGCCCACGGACCCAAGGCAGGACGACCCGTCGACCCAGTCCGCCGTCCAACTCGACACCGTCCAGGTCACCGGCACCCGCATCAAGGGCGGCACCACGCCTTCGCCGGTGATCACCATCGACAGCACGCGCATCCGCGAGGAAGGCTTCACCGACCTGGGCGAAGTGATCCGCAGCGTCCCGCAGAACTTCAGCGGTGGGCAGAACCCGGGCGTCTCGACCAGCGCCAACGTCAGCGGCAACAACATCAACACCACAGGCGGGTCCAGCCTCAACCTGCGCGGGCTAGGCCAGGACGCCACGCTGACCCTGCTCAACGGGCGGCGCATGTCCTACGGCGGCTGGGCGCAGGGCGTGGATATCAGCGCGATTCCGGTGGAGGCCGTGGAGCGTCTGGAGATCGTCCCGGATGGCGCCTCGGCAGTTTATGGCGCCGATGCCGTGGGCGGGGTGGCCAATGTGATCCTCAAGCCCGACTTTGACGGCGTCACGCTGGGGACCCGCTTTGGCGGTGCCACCGACGGTGGGCTGGCGATGCGGGAATACACGGCGACCGCGGGGACTACATGGGACGGCGGCGGACTGCTCGCGACCTTCAGGAAAGCCTCCAGCGATCCCATCGATGCATCCCAGCGGGCCTACACCCGGCGCATGTACCAGCCGGCGACGCTGTGGCCCGGCAGCGATGCGCGCAGTGGCCTGGTCAGCCTGCACCAGGCGCTGGGCGATGCGCTGGAGCTGCATCTGGATGCGCTGCGGACCGAGCGGCACATGAGCATGAAGACCGGCTACGCCACGTCCTATTACCTGGATACGCCGGAGACCAACACCACCCTGGTATCGCCAGGCCTCGACCTGGCGCTGCCAGGCGACTGGACGTTGACCGCCAGTGCCGCGCAGGGGCGCGACAAGACCTACACCCATCGACAGGTCATCCGCACCCAGACCGGTGTGGTCTCGTCCGACAGCCTGGGCACCTACAGCAACCAGAGCGCGACCTATGAGCTGGGCGTCGAAGGCCCGGTGCTGACACTGCCGGCTGGGCAGGCCCGGCTGGCGGCCGGTGCGGGGTACCGCGCCGTGGATTTCCTCAGCCTGGGCATCACCAGCAACCGCACCGTGGCCGACGGTGACGAACGCAGCCGCTTTGCCTATGTCGAGCTCAACCTGCCGCTGGTCGCGCCGGAGCAGCAGCGACGCGGCGTGGAGCGATTTTCCCTGACCGGCGCAATGCGGAACGAGGATTACGATGACTACGGCCGGGTCACCACGCCCAAGCTGGGCTTGATCTATGCGCCAGGCAGCGACTTCACACTGCGCGCCTCCTGGGGCAAGTCCTTCAAGGCGCCACGGTTGCTGCAGCGCTATACCAACCAGGACATCGCCCTGTACCCGGCGGCGACGCTGGGCGGTGACGGGCAGGCTGCCGGCGCGACGGTGCTGTATCGGGCCGGCGGCAATGCGGACCTGCGCCCGGAGCGGGCCAGGACCTGGAGTGCCGCGCTGGCCTTCCATCCGGAAGGCCTGCCAGGGCTGGAGGCGGAGCTGTCATGGTTCGATATCGATTACACCGGTCGCATCGTCCAGCCGGTGGTGGCCACCCAGGCGTTGCGCAATCCGGACTACGCGGCGTTCGTGACCACCGATCCAACCCAGGCCGAGATGGCGCAGGCCATTGCCGACTCTGTGCGCTTTTTCAACTACACCAGTGGCGGCTACGACTCGACCCAGGTGGTGGCCATCGTCGACAACCGCAGCGTCAATGCCGCCGCCCAGCACATCGAGGGGGTGGACCTTTCCGGCGCTTATCGCTTCGACGTGGGGCAGGGGCGATTGGCGTTGCGCGGGGCAGCCAGCTGGCTGGACAGCAGGCAGGCCACGCTGCCCACCCAGGACGCTTACGACTTGGCCGGCACGCTGTATTACCCCGCCCGGGTGAGCGCGCGCGTCGGTGCGGTATGGCGCCAGGGCGGACTGATGGCCTCGCTGTTCGGCAACTACAAGTCCGGAGTACGCAATACCACCCGCGATGAAAAGGGAGCATCGTTCACCACCTTTGATGCCACCTTGCGTTATGAGCTGGCGGCGGGCCTGGGGATGCTGTCGGACGTGGCTATCGAGCTGGCGGCGCAGAACCTGTTCAATCGTGCGCCGCCGCTGTACACGGTGACCACGTTGAACGAGGCGCCGTTCGACTCCACCAACTACTCGGCGGTCGGGCGCTTTGTCAGCCTGTCCGTCTCCAAGCACTGGTGAGGCCCATGAAGCGCTTGGCGATGGGCCTGCTGTTTGGCGTGATGGGCTGCGTGTCCGGGGCGTCTGCGGTGACGCCCCGGGCCCTGCTGGAGGTGGTGGACTTCGGTCCACCCGTGTTGTCGCCGGATGGTAGATGGGTCGCGTATCGGACCGAGCTGGCCTCGGTGGAGCGCAATACCTATGACACGGTCTGGTACGTGCAGTGGGTAGAGGGCGAAGGCCTCGAAAGGCCGCGGCGCCTGACCGAAGGCGGCGTGCCGCTGCGCGATATCGCCGGTGTCAGTCTGAGCATGGCCCCGGTGTGGTCGCCGGACGGCCGATGGATCTATTACCGGGCGCTGGTGGACGGCAGGATCGATGTGTGGCGGGCTGCCGTGGATGGCGCGGGTGCGGACGCGCTGACCCATGATGCAGCGGACGTGCGGGCCTTCCGGCTCTCGGAGGACGGCCAGACGCTGGAATACAGCGTCGGTGCCAGTCGCCAGGAAGTGGAGGCCGCCGAGCAGGCTGAGGAAGCGCGCGGCGTCCACGTCGACCCTGCCGTGCCATTGGGGCAGGGCCTGATCCGCTCGGCCCGTGTCGATGGCGTGCCCGCCACGCAGCGCTTCGCCACTGGCACGCTGGTGCGCGGGCGGCTGCTGGCGCAAACGCCCGACCATTGGAAGGTGCTGCACCTGGACACCGGTGCGCGGGGGGAGGGCGCGGTGGCGCGGCCTGCGGCGGAGGGAGCGGCACAGGAAGGCCCCTGGCGGCAGGCACGCTCGGACGACGGCTGGCTGGCGGCGTTGAACCGCATCGGGACCCAAGGCGATCTGCTGCAGAAGCCCGGCGTGACGCTGTCGGTGCGTCGCCCCGATGGCCGTGTCATTGCCTGCACCGTGCCGCTGTGCGTGGGACGCCAGTTCACGGCATTGCAGTGGCGGCCTGGACGCCGCGAGGTCGTGACGACGGTGACCGATCCTGAAAACGGCGGGGCGCAGTCGATCCTGCTCTGGGAGGTCGCCACTCACCAAGTGCGGCTGCTTGCGCAGGGTCCGGGTTTGATCAATGGCGGCCGTGCCCAGGACAGTCCCTGTGGGATCTCCGCTGCGTGGTTGGTCTGCGTGACAGCCGATGCCAACCAGCCGCCACGCTTGGAGCGAATTGCGCTGGACACCGGTGCGCGCACGGTGCTGTTCGAGCCCAACTTGGCACTTGCGCAGGAGCTGTCCCGCGGACCTGCGGCCCGGCTGATCCACTGGCGCGGAAGTGACGGGCAGGCGTTCACCGGTCAGTTCTATCCGCCGGCGGTTGTCGCCGCGGCGGCGCCGCTGGTCGTCAACTACTACCAGTGCACGGGCTTTGTGCGGGGCGGAGTGGGAGACGAATGGCCATTCTTCAGCCTGGCCGCGCGGGGCATCGCTGCGCTGTGCATCAACCAGGCGCCGTACGTCCGTACGGCGGACCGGCGCTATGACGCTGCGATCTCCGCCGTGGCAGGTGCGGTCAAAACGCTCTCGGCCGATGGCGCGATCGACTGCGGCAAGGTGGGAATGGGGGGCTTGAGCTTCGGCAGCGAGGTGACCCTGTGGACCGCGTTCAATACACATCTGCTGTCAGCTGCCTCGGTCAGCACCCCGTCGCTGTCCTCGACGTACGCGCTGCTGATGGGATTCGCCGGCAAGCCGTTGGACGACATGCTGAGGCTCAACTGGCAAGTGGGGACGCGGCAGGAGACGCCGGGCCGCTGGCGACAGCTGGCGCCCCAGTTCCACGTGCAGCGCATTTCAGCGCCTGTGCTGTTCCAGATGTCAGAGCAGGAGTACCTGTTCGCCATGGATTACGCCGCGCCGATGCTGACCGAAGGCAGGGCGGACATGTACGTATTTCCGGATGAGCCCCACCAGAAGTTCCAGCCCAGGCACAAGCTGGCGGTCTATCAACGCAATGTCGACTGGTTTCGCTTCTGGTTGCAGGGGGATGTCGATCCGGACCCGGGCAAGGCCGTGCAATACGCACGCTGGCGGGAAATGCGCGCGCGTCACGCAGCGATCGCGCCAGCGGGTGCGGCGACGTGCAGGCGCGGCGTGGCCACCCGCTAGCCACGCTGCCTGACGAAGTTTTCGGCGGTGCACAGCTCAAAGATGCGCAGAAAGGACTGGTCACGCGAGCCGAGCGGGCGCTTGAAGTAGGCGTCCAACTGGTCGCCATCCAGCAATCCATGGGCATGTAACGCACCGTCTAGCAGGAACCGACGCAGCCTGTCCTTGTGCCGGCGGTACAGCGCGGCGTTGTAGTTCATGAAGCTGCCTTTGCTACGTCGATGAAGGATGTCGGCTGGCAGTCGATCGGCAAATGCATCCCTCGCGACCGCCCGATTGCGACCGCCGGCGATCCAGAACCAGCTGGGCACGCGCAGACAGGCCTCCATGACGGGTTGGGACAGCAGCGGCATGCGGATCCTGCGGCCGTCGCTGCGTAACATGACTTCCTCGAACATCTGGTTTCCGGCGAGGTCCAAGATCCGCTCACGCATTCCCGGGAGCAGGTCGGAGGGAAGGTCCAGCCAGGGATGGAGCTCCAGCGGCTCGGCGACCGGAGGGAACAAGAAGCGGTTGTCCTGCTTGTAGGGCGCTGCGGGAGCGGTGACTAACTTTTTCGCCGTCAGCCATACCGCCTTGGTAACGGTGCAGCCATGTAGCCGCGTCAGATCGAGGACGCTAAGCCAGCCGGCCGCAGTGCCCGCCGCACGAAATGCGTCGGCAGCCGGCGCAGCGGTTTTCAGATAGCCGAAGACAGTGTCGCCGCCACCTCCGGAGTAGATGGCATTGACTTGGGCGCGTTCGGCTTGGACATCCATGGCTCGCGCCGCCGCGTGCGCCAGCGGTGAGACGGCCGGTCTGAGGGCCTGCCCGGGGAGCCGAACCTCCACACCTGCTTCGGCAAGGCTGAGATGTGCTTCCTGCAGATCGACCCCGAGTTGGCTGGCGATCTGCAGTGCGTAGGGGCGTTCATCGGCCCCGGGCAGTGGCGAGAGCACGGTGCAGGCACTGACCCGGGCTCGCACGCCCTTCAAGCTGACGCCGACGATGGAGGAGTCCAGGCCGCCGGAGAGCTGCAGAAGCAGCGACACATCAGACTGCGCCATGGTCTGCACGACGGTGGTCACGGCAAGGCGAACCGCCTGCGCAGCCGAGGTGGGATCCGTCAGCGGCGCTGCGCCTCTGGAAAACTGCCCGGGCGACCAGGCCGTGGCGGTACGGCCCGAGCTACTGTCCCATTCGAGACAACACCCGGGCAGCAGCTCGTGGACGCCGGCCAGTGCAGTCCGCGAGATCTTGCCCGCCGGATATGCCAGGCAATGCGCCATGAACTCCCAATCCACGCTGGGCTGATACACGCCCAGCTGTGAGGCAAGCGAGACGTCTGAGGTGATGAAGCCATGTGCAAGGGAATAGGCACAGCCAAGTCCGCCTGACGGCTCGCGTAGGACGTTGATGCTTTGCCTTTCGTGCTCCAGGCGCGGCTGGAGCAACACGTAGCTGCCCCAGTAATGAGCAAGCAGGTGGCCGTGTAAGGCCTCCGGACCGGAAAGCCGGGCGAGTTGGGGATCGTGATCAAGCCTGCGACCATCGCGATGGTAGATTTCACCGAGCAGAAGCATCCCCTGGGGCAGCTCACGCACATCGACGTTTGAATCGGCGAAAACCGTGAAGCCCGCTGCGCGCTTGGAGGTGGTCAGGCCAAGCGCGCTTAGCCTCTTCGCTTGCTGCTTCCTGGTCTCGTTGGACGCGAAATGTGCGTGCGACAAGGCAATGTAGCGGTACATCACAGCACCCGGATGGGCACGTAGTTCCATGTGTTCCCAATGGTGTCGTTGAGGACGATCTCTTCGTACTGGGCCCACGCATGTGCGGAGAATGGGTCGCATGCTACGGCGAGGACCAACTTGGCCTGGATCCCGCATTTGGCCAGGAAATGTACGAGTGAAAGAGAGTCGAGCAGACACTTCGGCGTCACGGGGACGTATGGACGGACGCGTTCAAAGATGCGGGCTGCAGCGACTGCAGTTTCTGCCGAGACGCACAGGTGTTTCTGATGGGCATTGGCGTTGATCAGCATGGTGCGGCGGCGATCCAGCATGTGTAGCACCTCATGGAGCGGCCGCCGCTTGAGCCACCAGGACAAAGTAAGGACAGAGGCAATGACGGCGCTGGCGTACTTCAAGGAGATTCTCGCGTCGGGTGCCCCTTCCATGGCGCTTCGGATTGCCGGGGGCGCCAGCACCGGTGACCGCACGGTCAACTCACCCGTTTCGCGCGAAGCAATTCGGTGACTGGCCAGTGCATGGAGGTCGCGTTTGGTGACCTCCATGCCATCGAGGAGTTCGAGAACCCGTGATTCGAGCTTTTCGGGAAGTTGAAAATAGAGGTCCTTCTCGACATCCAGGAAGATCAGTCGTCCATCGATCCGGCAGTAGGACACGACGCTGTTGTTTGCCAGGACATCCATGGTCATTACCGTAAAAGGGCGCGCCTTGCGGCGCGCCCTTTGATTACGCTTCGGAAATGCCAGCACCAGGCTGCTCACCCAGCATTTCGACGGCGGGAGAGCCTCCGCCCTGCGTTTCGATACTGGCGACGCCAAGCACGATGACGTTTTCCGGCGTGTTGCTGCGGATGTTCTCGTTGCTGTCCATCTCAGTCTCCTTTGGATGCGTCATGGCGAATCCATGACAGGGCCAGCCTGGAACGGCGATGCGGTGTTCTCAAGTAATTTCTGCTGTGTACTTGAAGAATTCTTTTCGCTCGCTCAGTGCAGCCGGTCGCGGCGCTCGGCCAGCAGGGCGACGATCTGCGGGACCAGTTGCCTGCGATGGGCGTGATAGTCGCGCAGCGCATGTTCCAGGCGCTGGAGGTCATGGGCGACGAAGAGCTGCTGGAGTCGATCCAGCTCCTCCGGCATGTCGATCATCAACTCCAGCGTGGCGCGGCGGATCGGCGCCAGGCGGTCGTTGGTGCGGCGCACGGCTTCATGCAGCGACCACTGTCCGCTGCTTCGCGCGATCGCATCGAACAGCTTCCACGTCCGTTTCGGCACATCGTCGCTGACTGTGGCCCGCGCACTGGCGTGCTCCGAAGCCTTGCGCGCCGGCGAGGTGCAGGCCATGACCAGTAGCTGCTCCATCCAGCCGTACAGGTCGCGCAGGCTCAGTTCGGTGGGCAGCGGCACC
This sequence comes from Pseudoxanthomonas sp. SORGH_AS_0997, assembly GCF_031453535.1. Classification (NCBI taxonomy): domain Bacteria; kingdom Pseudomonadati; phylum Pseudomonadota; class Gammaproteobacteria; order Lysobacterales; family Lysobacteraceae; genus Pseudoxanthomonas; species Pseudoxanthomonas sp. SORGH_AS_0997. The sequence goes on along the minus strand of NZ_JAVIZI010000001.1, from coordinate 3,002,779 downwards.
TGGAAGCCATGACGGGGGTGGTCGACGATCACGCCTTCGCCCGCGAGACGATACAGCGCGCATCGCACTGGTGTCGGGCTCATATGAAACTCGTGGGCGAGCGATGCCGGGTCGATGCGTTCGCCCGGGACATAGCGCCCGGACTGCAGGGCGCGCCTGACCGTGCTGTACAGCAGTGCCGTCTTGGACCGTACTGGATCCATCCTGCGTGTCCCCATCCGTGTCGCGCCGCCTCCCCGCGCCCGATCGTACACGCATCGCCAGGAAGTTTTGGAAGCGGATATTGCGAAGATGCGTGCCTCAACAATGGTCGGCGGTAACCCTGGGTATCGACGTGACCGTAAGGCACGGGGCGCATGTCGTCGACGAGCGTTTTCGTAGGTGCCACTCTTTCTCAAGCCCGCCGGGAGCTGGGACATGCATCACCCGCCGTGCCTGGCGTAGGATCCGCCGATGGCCTCCCTCCAGCGGCTCCCCGTCCCTGCGCTGCGCGGCCTGGTGGCATCGGTCTGGGCGCACGAACCCGCTGCGCCAAGGAAGGATGCGCCGGCCACGATGCGCGAATATGTGCTGCCGACCGGTGCCACGCACCTGGCGGTGCGCATTGGTGGCGCGCCATCGCGGGTGTTCGATCATGCTTCGGATCGGTGTGGTCATCTTCTGGGCCACGCGGTGGTAGGAGGCGCGCGCACGGCTTACCACGTGCGCGATGTCGCGCAGCCGGCCATCTCGGTCGGTGCGATGTTGCGCCCGGGTGCCACTGCGGCACTGTTCGGCGCGCCCGAATCCGCCCTGGCCGGGCATCACACCCCGCTGGAGCTGCTGCTTCCCGCTGGCGAGGTCGACGCACTGCTTGCGCTGTTGCATGCCTGCGGCGACAGGTCGGCGCGACTGGCGGCGTTCGAGGGCTGGCTGATCCGGCGCGCTGGCGGCCAGCGGCCGATCTTGCATCCGGCACTGGCGGTCGTGCTGCGGCGGCCTTGGTGCGCGGATCTGCGCGTCGAGGACATGGTGCGTGCCAGCGGGCTCAGCCATCGTCATTGCATCGCCATGTTCCGGCAGGCGACCGGTTTGGCGCCTAGCCAATGGCTACGGCTGCAACGCTTCTCCCATGCGATAGACCTGGCGTGCGGGCAGGCTTCGAGCTGGGCCGAGATCGCCGCTTCGTGCGGATTCGCCGACCAGGCGCATCTGGCCAATACCTTCCGCGATGTGGCCGGGCTGACACCCTCTGCCTGGCGGCGGCTGGCCGATCCTGCGGCGCCAAGGCACGTGCCGCGCTGAGCCGCGCCCAGGTCAATTCCTTGCAAGACCATGCAAGGGCGGCGTCACAGAATAGGGACCCAACCCAGACGAGGAATGCGCATGGCAATCCAAGAACTCTATGCCTACCTGTGCGTGCGCGATGCCGCCGCAGCGATGGATTTCTACGCCCGCGTGTTCGGCGCACGCGAGCTGTTCCGCCTCACCGAACCGGACGGTCGCATCGGCCATGCCGAGGTGGATCTGGATGGGCATACGCTGATGCTGTCGGAGGAGTATCCCGACATGGGCGTTCGCAGTCCCGAGCACCTTGGTGCCACGCCGGTCACGCTGCATCTGCACGTGGATGATGCCGATGCGCTGGTGGCCCGTGCCGTGGCGGCGGGCGGGACGCTGGAGCGTGCGATGCAGGACCATTTCTACGGCGAGCGCTCCGGGACCGTGCGCGATCCCTTCGGACATCGTTGGCTGATCGGCCATGCGATTGAGTCGGTCACCCCGGAAGAGATGCAGCGACGCTACACCGCCCTGTTCGCAGCCGAGCGATAGGTCCCACGACGACTAGGCTCGATCCGTCGGCGCGGGAACCGGTGACGACTGCAGCTTGGACATCCTCGGGCGAACGTGGGCCCGGGTTGGGCATTCGCCAGGCGCCTCAACGTGTTCGGTAGACACAGTGCTCTGGCAGGCGGTCAGACGCTGGGCCGTGCGCGCGGCCTCATCAGCATCATGGCGGCCAGACCCGGCAGACCGACGAATCCGCAGAACGCGATCCAGGCGAGGCGGACTCGCCCTGCAAGACCTTCGCGATGCGCGTAGTAGGCGGCGCACGCGGCGGAGGCCAACAAGAGGCACCCTGCGAACGCCATGATCGACATGGGCAGGGGCGCGGGCGTCGCAGCGGACAATGGCGAGGTGGGCGCGAACACGGCGCGCGCCTGCTCCAGCGCGGTGTGCAGCACCGGCGAAGGCCACCAGCTTCGATAGCGGTGCAGGGCGGGGTAGTCGAAGGATAGGGGCGTGGAATGCAGCACGGGGGGGCGCCCGTCATCGAAGCCGCGCAGCAGGAACAGCGCGGGTCGCGTGCCGTCCTCGGTATGCGCCAGTTCCGAGTCCACCAGGCAGACCAGGACGCCGTCGCTCAGGGCGATCATGTCGAGGCTGCTCAGTCGTGCGGTGGCAGCAGGTAACGCGATGCGCGTCAGGAGTTTCGGCGGAGCCGCCTCAGCCAGGGCCGCATCAGCACGGTAGAAGTACAGCGCCTTGTCGCTCATCAGGACCCACCGCCCACCGATACGTCCTACGCCTGCGATGCTTTCCTCGTTGGGCACACCGAGCCAGCGCGTGATGGTCCGGTCGGCGCTGTCGTACCTGTACAAGGTGTCGCGCGCAAGCAGCGCCGTGTCGTCATTGGGCAGGCCGGGCAGGTGACCGATCGGCACGGCGACGTACGTAAACGCCTCGCGCTGCGGCCCGATGCCCAACGTGCCGGCGGCGCGCCCGTTGAGCAGGTTCTCGCCCTGCAGGCGCATCCGGTCATGGCTGAAGGTCCAGCGGGCGTGGCGCTCCGGATCGTCGAACTGCAGGGATGTGAGGTTGCTCAATGCGTTGCGCTGGGACAGCTGCCTGAAGCGAACGGTCAGGCGCTGCGGCTTGCCCGCCTCGACCGCAGCCTGCAGCCGCTCCAGATCGGCAGGCCGCGCGTCGTGCAGCGCCCTCAGCATGCGCGCGCGCGGCTCCATCTTCTCCGCCTCCGTGTGGCCGCCGGGCGGCGGCACGGCGGTGTTGAGGGGATGCGAGCCCTGCGCGATCCACAGGAACTCCGCGCCGAACAGCATCAGCAGCACGACCAGATATGCGCCCGCGCTCAGCGGAAGCGCCAGCAGCGCGCTCGCCCACGGGCCACGCGGCGTGGCCTCGACATCGGGCCTGAAGGCGCACAGCACCAAGGCGAGCAGCCAGGCGGCGACCAGCAGCTCGACCGCCAGCATCGCGATCCCGGTCGCATCGGCGAACACGAGCCAGGCCAGCAGCGCCACGGCCGCCAGCGCGGTCCGCGGCCCGCGCAATGCCCAGAAGGCACCCGCCAGATAGCCCGCCATCGCGCTCAGCCATGCGGCGCCGGGCAGCAGCCAATGACGCAGATCGACCACACGCGCGGTCGTGCCCTGCTGCCAGGCGGCAAGCAGCAAGGTCGGCAGCAGCACCGCGACCAGCAGGACCACGCCTGCCGCGCCGCATAGCGTGAGCGCGATGCGCGTCGGCGGCACAGGGCGATGCAGCAGCGTGACCCAGTGACTGCCGCGGCGATAGCCGCCTATCTGATACAGCCCCAGCAGCGCGCCGGCCAGCGCGTAGACGCCGCCGATGGCGCGATGGATGGGCAGGGTCTGCTGCGCCAGATCCATCAGGCGGGTGCCGAAGCCCAGCGCGCACAGGTGCACGAGCGCGGCGATGACGGCCCAGGTGCGGAAGCGCACGCATTCGACCTTGAACAGGCTCCACATGGTGTGTCTCCAGGACTGGCGTCAGTGGACGGGCGGGGCCGCGTGGCGCATCGACAGGAAGGCGTTGACCGCGCGGTCCAGGCTGACCGGCATGGCGTCGATCGAGCGGGCGCCCGCGGCGCGCAGGAAGTCGGCGAAGGTCTCGTCCTGATCCAGCACCAGGTAGTGATGCAGGCCGTCGAGCCGGCGCGCTTCCATCAGGCCGGGAATCGTCTCGTGCGGCGGACCCTTGAACGGGATATCCGCGATCCAGTAGGTGACCCGCTCGCAGAAGCCTTCCGGCGCCGACATATGCCTGAGCCTGCCGTCCTCGAGCAGGATGAGGTTGTCGGCGACGCGCTCGATCTCTTCCATCTGGTGCGAGCAATAGATCACCGTGCGGTCTTCCATGACGTTGCCGTGCAGCAACGATTCGAGGAAGGCGCGCTTGGCGACCACGTCCAGTCCCAGGGTGGGCTCGTCCAGGATCAGCAGTTCCGGACACTGCGCCAGGCTCAGGGCCAGGTTGAAGCCGGCGCGCTCGCCGCGCGAGAGCTGGGCGATCTTCTGCGTGGGCAGCAGCCGGTAGTGGCCGATGACCTCATCGAAGATCGGCTGCCGCCACTGCGAATACTGGCGGCGCTGCATCGCGGTGATCTCCTCGACCCGCATCCAGCCCGGCAGCGTGTGTTCTTCGTTGACGAAGCCGATGCGGGCGCGGTCGCCGGGCGTCAGCCGCTGGCTGTCGCGGCCCAGGATGCGCGCCTGTCCGCCGCTGGGCGAGAGGAAGCCGAGCAGGATGCGGAACAACGTGGACTTGCCTGCGCCGTTGACGCCCACCATGGCGTGGATCTGGCCGCGCTGGATGCGAAGGTCCAGCCCGTCCAGCGCGAACCTGTCGCCGTAGCGCTTGCTCAGCTGCTCGGTTTCGATCGCCAGATCGCGCGCGCCGTCCCTGGCGCCGAACGTGTCGGAAGTCTCCATCACGCACGCTTGCGCGGAAGCGCGCGCTCGAACGCGTCGGCGATGCGCTGCTGCACGGTCTTGGCCGGCAGTCCGAGCGGGACGACGTCGTTGACGAACGTGGCGACCGCTTCATCCAGCCGGCGTTCGCGCTCGGCATCGGAGAGCCGTTGCCGCGGCGGCGCGACGTAGAAGCCCATGCCCTGCCGCGAATCGAGCCAGCCTTCGGACACCAGCTCGGCATAGGCCTTGGCCACGGTGTTGGGATTGATCGTCAGCTGCTGCGCCAGCCCGCGCACGCTGGGCAGCTGCTGCCCGTGGGCCAGGTCGCCGGTCGCGATCCGCATGCGGACCGCGTCGGTGATCTGCCGCACGATGGGGCGTGGATCGCCGGTGGCGATCTGGATCATCAGCGCTGCGGTACGGGCCACGTCGTCGCTCCTGTTGATGTGTACTACTACAAATAGTACAGTTGCCTTCGACGGCTGTCCAGCACGGTTGGCCGATCGCCACGGCGCCTGCATCGGCAGGCGTCTTTTTTTTATCCGATCTGTACTAATTGTAGTAGTACAGACAAACAGAGGAAACTCCGATGGATGCTCTACGCAAGCTGGCTCAGCGCATGCCGCGCCTGGCCGTTGTCGCACTGTCCTGTGCGGTCCTGCCCGTGTTCGCGCGCGTGCCCGACGCGGGCCCCGCGCGGTCCGTCGAGGTCGCGCGCTATTTCGAGAACTGCCATGCCGTGAGGGTCTGCAATGGCAGCTTCCTGGTCACGCAGCATGGCAAGGTCGTCTATCAGGGCGCCCTGGGAGAGGCCGACGCCAGCGCGCAGGTCCCGCTGACGGTGGAGGATGCCTTCGACATCGGCTCGGTCAGCAAGCAGTTCGCGGCCGCGGCCGTGCTGCGCCTGGCCAAGCGGGGCCAGCTGGCCCTGGACGACCCGGCCGCCAAATACCTGCCGCAGCTGCCCTATGCCGACATCACGCTGCGCCAGCTGCTCACCCACACCTCGGGCGTGCCCGATGTCTTCCCGCTGTACACGCAGCTCCTCAAGCGGGGCGAGGTCACCACGGCGATGCGCGGCGACGAGGCGGTCGCGCTGCTGGTGCAGCACAAGGCGCCGCCGCTGTTCGCGCCTGGCTCGGCCTTCGAGTACAGCAACACCGGCTACATCCTGCTCGCGCAGATCGTCGGCCGCGTCTCGGGCATGGAGTACGCCGAGTACCTGCAGCGGGAGTTCTTCAAGCCGCTGGGCATGATGCACACGCGCGTGCGCCTGCCGGACAACGATGCGCTGATCCAGCCGCGCGCATGGGGCTTCATCGTCCGCCCGGACGGCAGCCGCAAGCCGTTCGACCAGATTCCGAACTTCTATCCCGTCGGTCCCGGCGGCATCTATTCCACCACGCACGATCTGCAGCTGTGGGCCGATGCGCTCCAGCAGGGCCGGGCGATATCCAAGGCCAACTGGGCGCTGGCCACGACGCCGGCCACGCTGTCAGATGGCAGCAAGGTGCCTTACGGCTTCGGCTTCAAGCTGGTGGACTCCGCGCTCGGCCGTCGCATGGTCACCCATGGCGGCGATTGGCGGGGCTTCAAGTCGGATCTGACCCTGTTGCCCGAGCAGGGCATCCAGATCGTGATGCTGACCAACAATGCGCAGGACGACAGTGTCGAGGCGGCGCGCGACGCCGTGGAAGCCATCCTGGCGGGCAAGCCGCGCCCGATGCTGCGCATGTCGGTGCACTGGGACCTGTACAAGCAGGCCGACGGCCTGGATGCGGCGCAGATCACGCGCTGGCTCGATCAGCAGTGGAAGGCGGTCCCGCAGCGCTACGACTTCCCGGGTCAGCCGCTGGAACAGGTCGCCGGCGAGCTGCTCAAGCGCAAGGCGGCGGACAAGGCCGTGGCCGTGCTGGCGTTCAACGCCCGCATCCATCCCAGCTCGCTTGACGCGCTGGACAGCCTGGCCGATGTCTATCGCGAAACGGGAAACCGCCAGGCGGCCATCGAACAGCTGCAGAAGATGATCGCGCTGAAGCCAGAGTCCAGGCGCCTGCGCCAGCGTCTTGCGCAGCTGCAGGGGGAGTGAGCGGCCGGCCACCCGCCATCACTCCACCATCCCGGGACATCGCACCGTCGTTCCCGCGAAGGCGGGAATCCAGGGGCTTCCGTAGGGAAGCATCGAGGCGCTGGGTTCGCGCCTGCGCGGGAACGACGGTTTGCAGGGGTGCTCGGGCTCTGACTGCAGTTCGTCATCCAGGCAAGCTCCGCCGGGAGCTCGCAGCTGCGGCGGCCACCCATCGCGTGCACTCACGCCTTCAACCGCAGCGACAAAAGCGATGAACGCAACGTCCACGGATTCCCGCTTTCGCGGGAATGACGGCATGAAGGCGGTGCTTTCGGCGCTGCCGTTCCGGTGCGGCTTAGTCGCGCTTGCCCCGCAGCCGCTCCAGCACGCCTTCCAGCGTGTCCAGATCGGTGTAGTGGATCACCAGCTTGCCGCGGCCGTTGCGGCCGTGCGCGATGGCCACGGTCGTGCCCAGCGTCTCGGACAGCTCGTTCTGCAGGGATGCGATATCCGCCTGCGGCACGGCCCGGGCCGGCTTCTTCTTGCCGCTGACCGGCACGCGGCCGGCGGCGAACTGCGAGGCGCGGTGTTCGACCTCGCGTACCGACCAGCCTTCGTCGGCGGCCTCGGCGGCCAGCTTGCTGGCCAGCTCCGGCGACAGGGTAAGCAGCGCGCGGGCGTGGCCCATTTCCAGCCGGCGGGCCTCGAGCAGCGCGCGGATCGCCGGCGGCAGCTCCAGCAGGCGCAGCAGGTTGGACACCGCCGCGCGCGAACGGCCGACGGCCTCGGCGGCCTGGCCGTGGGTCAGCGAGAATTCGTTGATCAGCCGCTGCAGCGACTGCGCCTCTTCTAATGGATTGAGGTCCTCGCGCTGGATGTTCTCGATCAGCGCCATGGCGATGACGGTGCGATCGTCCAGCTCGCGCACCACCACCGGCACTTCGGCCAGGCCGGCCTGCTGCGAGGCGCGCCAGCGGCGCTCGCCGGCGACGATCTCGTAGCGGCCATCGTCCTGCTGGCGCACGACGATGGGCTGGATCACGCCCTGGGCCTTGATCGAGTCGGCCAGCTCGTCCAGCTTGGCCGGGTCCATCGCCATGCGCGGCTGGTAGCGGCCCGGCTGCAGCTGCCCCACGGGCACGTTGCGCAGGACTTCGCCAGGCTGGGCCTCGGCCGGTGCGGTCTCGGCGGCCTTGGGGCCGAGCAGCGCTTCCAGGCCGCGGCCCAGGCCGCGCTTCTTCGGGGCGGCGGACATCAATAGGTCTCCATGGGGGATTGCTGCGCACGCATGCGCTCCTGCTGGCGACGGATCAGTTCACCGGCCAGGCCAAGATACGCCACGCCACCGCGCGAGGTCCGGTCGTAGCCGACGATGCTCTGGCCGTGGCTGGGCGCCTCGGCCACGCGCACGTTGCGCGGCACGATGGTGCGGAACACCTTGTCGCCGAAGTGTTCGGTGAGTTCGGCCGAGACCGCGTTGGCCAGGTTGTTGCGTACGTCGAACATGGTGCGCAGCACGCCTTCGATCTCGAGCTTCGGATTGAGCCGGCCGCGGATGGCGCTGATGGTGTCCATCAGCGCCGACAGGCCTTCCAGCGCGTAGTACTCGCACTGCATCGGCACCAGCACCGCATCGGCGGCGGTCAGCGCGTTGAGCGTCATCAGCGACAGCGCCGGCGGGCAGTCGATCAGGATCCAGTCGTAGTCGGCGCGCAGCGGCTCCAGCGCCGACTTCAGGCGCTGCTCGCGCTCGGGCTGGTCCATCAGCTGGATCTCGGCGGCGGTCAGGTCGATGTTTGCCGGCAGCAGGTCGAAGTCCTCGGCCGTGCGCACGATCGCCGCGCGCGCCTCGCATTCGCGCAGCAACACCTCGAAGGCCGAGGCCTCGATCTGGCGCTTGTCCACGCCGCTGCCCATGGTCGCGTTGCCCTGGGCATCCAGGTCCACCAGCAGCACGCGCTGCGGCGTGCGGGCCAGGCCGGCGGCGAGGTTCACGGCGGTGGTGGTCTTGCCCACGCCACCCTTCTGGTTGGCGATGGCGACGATGCGGGCCATGCGAGGGCGTGTCCTGGGGGAATGGGAAAGGAACGGGGGATTATGCGGGTTTCGGTCAGGCGCGTCCCACCGTGACCAGGTGACGCTCGCCGTCCTGGCCGGGCACGGTCAGCGGCGTGGCCTCCACCAGCCGCCAGCCGGCGGGCAGGGCGGCGATCTCGGCGTGCGGCATCACGCCCTTCATCGCCAGCAGCAGGCCATCGGGCTTGAGCAGGTGGCCGCCGACCTCGACGAGGCCGGCCAGCGTGTCCAGCGCGCGGGCGGTGAGGCGATCGAATGCGCCCGGGCGATCCAGCGTCTCGGCCCGGCTCTCGGCCACGCTGGCATTGGTCAGCCCCAGCTGGCGCACGGCTTCGCGCAGGAAGCGCGCCTTCTTGCCATTGCTCTCCACCAGGGTCACCTGCAGGCGCGGATGGGCGATGGCCAGCGGGATGCCGGGCAGGCCGGGGCCGGTGCCCAGGTCGGCCAGCGTGCCCTCGGAGACGAAACGGTGCATCGCCAGCGAATCGAGCAGGTGGCGGGTGACCATCTGCCGCGGGTCGCGCACGGCGGTGAGGTTGTAGGTGCCGTTCCAGCGCACCAGCAGGGCCAGATAGGCCAGCAGCGGCGAGGCCAGCGCGGTGGACAGGCCGAGTTCGGCCAGCCCGTCGCGCAGCGGCGCGTCCAGGCCGGCGGGGAGGGAATCGTGGGTCATCGCCGGCGATTTTATCGCAGGCCCGGGGCCGCGCCGTCCGGCGCCGCGCGCCAGGCCACCGCGGCCAGGTAGTGCGGATGCGGCTGCCACTGGTGCAGGGTCCAGTCCGAGGGTGCGCCCAGGCGCGGATCGCAGGCGACCAGCTGCAGCGGCGCGGCGTCCAGCGCGTCCAGGTCGCCGACGGGCGCAAACGTCAGCCGCTCCAGCCCGAACGAGATGCCATGCCCGTGCGCCTTCAGCAGCGCTTCCTTGGCGCACCACAGGCGCAGGAACGCATCAGTGCGCTCGTGCTCTGGTAGTGCGCGCAGGGCCTGCGTTTCGGCAGGGGCGAAGAAGCGCTCGGCCAGCTCCAGCGCGCGTGGACGCGGACGCAGGCGCTCGACGTCCACGCCCAGCTGCACCTGCGGCCCGGTCGCCAGCAGCAGCGCGTCGCCGCTGTGGCTCCAGCCGACATCGTGCGCGGCCAGCGCGCCTTCCAGCCGCGGGCGCCCGCGCGGATCGCGTTGCAGTGGCAGCGCCTCGGGCGCGGTGTCGAACCACGCCGCCAGCAGCGGACGCGCGACCGGCTCGCCCGAACCGCGCGCAGGATGCGAGGTCCACCACACCTGCAGCGGCCCGATGCGATGCTGCGCGAAGAACGTTTCGCTCGGTTCAGCCATGTGCATGCGACAGGCCGCGCGATGGAAATTCGTCGGAGAACCAGCCCTGCGTTTGTGAAGGCCGCCGCGCCCAGCGGCCCGCGCGGCCCTGATTTTCAAGGGGTTTGGCGCGTGCGATGCGTCCTTCGTATACGACGGTTTCACGCCTACAGCCGCCAAATCGTCCCACCCCCGCGACGGGGCTTTTCACCCTACGAATCGAGGAGAGCATCATGGGCATCATCATTTGGCTGATTGTGGGCGGCGTCGTTGGCTGGCTCGCCAGCATCATCATGCGTCGTGACGCCCAGCAGGGCATCATCCTGAACATCGTCGTCGGCATCGTCGGTGCCGCCATCGCCGGTTTCCTGGGCGGCGGCAGCATCAACCAGGCCATCACCGTCGGCACCTTCCTGTGGTCGCTGCTCGGCGCGGTGATCCTGCTTGCGATCGTGAACCTGTTCACCCGCAAGAGCGTGCGCTAAGCGCAGCTGGGTTGGCGCGCAACGCGCGCCAGCCAGGAAGCGAGAAGACCCGGGCCCTGCCCGGGTTTTTTCTTGGGCGCTGTGTAGTCATGGCGCCCGTCAGGCGATTTCCACCCACGCCGGGGCATGGTCGCTGGGGCGCTCTAACTTGCGCGGGGCGCGGTCGATGCCGGCGGCGGTCACGCGCGGCTTGAGCGCGTCGGAAACCAGGGTCAGGTCGATGCGCAGCCCCAGGTTGCGGCGGAACGCGGCCATCCGGTAGTCCCACCAGCTGAAGACGCCGGCCTCCTCGCTGTGCAGGCGGAAGGCATCGTGCAGACCGAGGCCGAGCAGCGCCTGCAGCGCCTCGCGCTCGGCGGCCGAGGTGAGGATATGGGTCTCGTTCCAGACCTCCGGGTCGTGCACATCGCGCGTGTCGGGGGCGATGTTGAAGTCGCCCAGCACCACCAACTGCGGGTGCACGGCCAGCTCGGCCTTGATCCATTCGCGTACCGCCTCCAGCCAGCGCAGCTTGTAGCCGTACTTGTCGGTGCCCACGTCCTGTCCGTTAACCACGTACAGATTGATCACGCGCACGTCCCCGATGGTGCCGGCGATCACGCGCTTCTGCTCGTCCTCGAAGCCGGGGATCCCGATCTGCACGTCCTCGATCGCCCCGCGCGCCAGCAGCGCCACGCCGTTGTAGGTCTTCTGCCCGGCGAACACGCTGCGGTAGCCGGCCGCGGCCAGCGCCGCATCGGGGAACTTGTGGTCCTCCAGCTTGGTTTCCTGGATGCCGACCACATCCGGCCCGAACTCGGCCAGCCATTGTTCCAGGTGCGGCAGGCGCACGTTGAGCGAGTTGACGTTCCAGCTGGCGATCTTCATGGGCGACGGCGCGGCGGCGAGGGCGGCACAGCCTAACCCAGGCCCGCTGCGCGAGCCGACCGTTACACTGCGCCGATGAGCAACCTGCGCCCTTTCCTGGACAAGCGCCCCGTGCTGGGGCAGCGCGTGTACGTCGACCCGGCGTGCACGGTGATCGGCGATGTCGAGCTGGGCGACGATGTGTCGGTCTGGCCGGGCACGGTGATCCGCGGCGACGTCAACCACGTGCGCATCGGCGCGCGCACCAACGTGCAGGACGGCACCATCGTCCACGTCAGCCACCACAGCCCGTACAACAAGGGCGGCTATCCGACCCTGATCGGCGAGGATGTCACCGTCGGCCACGGCACCATCATCCACGCCTGCACCATCGGCGATGCCTGCCTGATCGGCATGGGTGCCTGCGTGCTCGATGGCGCGATCGTCGAGCATCACGCCTTCATCGGCGCCGGCGCGGTGGTCGGCCCAGGCAAGCGGGTGGGCAGCGGCGAACTGTGGGTCGGCAATCCGGCGCGCCCGGTGCGGCAGCTGTCGGACAAGGACATCGAAGGCCTGCTGTATTCGGCCCAGCACTACGTACGGCTGAAGGACCAGTACCTGGGTCAGGACAACGGCTGACCGGGTTGTCAGCCAACCGTGCCTCGGGCGACACTCGGCGCCCCGGGCATGGGGATGCCCACATGGACGAAGGGGAAAGACGATGCGGACGACGCTTCGCGGCCTGACGGTCGCGTGCCTGATGGGACTGGCCCTGCCGGTGCTGGCCGAGGACGGGCAACAGGCCCAGCAGCTGATCGACAGCCTGCACTTCCGCAGTGGCCAGATCGAGGTCGGCCCGGCCCACGCGCACTTCAACCTGGGCGCGCAGTTCCGCTATCTGGACAAGGCCGACGCTCGCAAGGTACTCGAGCAGCTGTGGGGCAATCCGCAGGACGACACCGTGCTGGGCATGGTGGTGCCCACCCATCCGGGGCTGGACGAGCAGGACAGCTGGGCGGTGGTGGTGACCTACGACGACGAGGGCTACGTCTCCGACGCCGATGCGTCCAAGATCAACTACGACGAGCTGCTCGAGAACATGCAGGAGGGCACGCGCGAGGCCAACGCCGAGCGCGAGAAGGCCGGCTACGGCCGCGTCGACCTGGTGGGCTGGGCGGTGCCGCCGCGCTACGACGCCGGATCCAAGAAGCTGTACTGGGCCAAGGAGCTGGCCTTCAACGGCCAACCCAGCCACACGCTCAACTACGACATCCGCGTGCTCGGCCGCCACGGTTACCTGAGCCTCAACGCGGTCTCGGCGATGGACGAGCTGCCGAAGGTGCAGGCCGGCATGCAGCAGCTGCTGCCGATGACCGAGTTCGACGCCGGCGCGCGCTATGCCGACCACAACCCGTCCACCGACAAGGTCGCCGCTTATGGCGTGGCCGCGCTGATCGGCGGCGGCCTGGCGGCCAAGACCGGCCTGCTGGCCAAGCTCGGCCTGGTCCTGGCCAAGTTCGGCAAGCTGCTGTTCCTGGGCGTGGTCGCGGCGGCCGCGGCGGTGAGGAAGTTCTTCGCCTCACGCAAGGCCAAGGCCTCGGCGACGGTGCGCTGAGCTCAGGGCCGCGTGGCCGCTTCCAGCGCGGTGAGGAAGCTCATCGCCTCGCCCCGTGAGGCGCCGCACATCGACGGCTGCGGGCGCAGGCTGGCGCAGACGGCCGGACGCTCGGGCCGGCCGAAGAGCCGGCAGCGCAGCGCCTCGTCCAGCTGCACGCAGGCCACGCCGGCCGGCTTGCCCTGTGGCATGCCGGGAATCGGCGAGCTGATCGACGGCGCGATGCAGCAGGCGGCGCAGCCGCTGCGGCAGGGGGCGGAGGTGGACATCGGCGCAGTGTAGGCCTTCCGGGCAGGCCGACCGGCAGGGTGGGCAAGTCGCGCGGCGCTCGCTACAGTCTGGCCGGGGCAGGGATGACGGCAGGCATGGACAGGCAGGCGCGGGTGCTTCAACAGGACATTCGATGACGGCCATCGCGCAGGGGGCCGCGCCGGCCGTGGTGCTCGATACGGTGCGCGAGGTGGTCACGCCCGAGGGCGTGTCGCTGCAGCTGCCCGCGGCTGGGCCGGTGCCGCGCGCGGTGGCCTGGGGCGTGGACCTGGTGGTGCGCGTGGGGATGATGTTCGCCGCCACCATGGTGCTGGGCCTGCTGGGCAAGTTCGGCGATGGCCTGAGCCTGGTCGCCGCCTTCCTGCTGCAATGGGGCTACATGATCGTGCTCGAGGCGCTGTGGCACGGGCAGACGCTGGGCAAGCGCGCGATGCGTCTGCGCGTGGTGCTGGCCAACGGTGCGCCGATCGGCTGGCCGGCCGCGATCACCCGCAACCTGCTGCGCGTGGTGGACATGCTGCCCTTCGGTTACGCCGCCGGGCTGGTGGTGAGCCTGATCGATCCGTCCGCGCGCCGGCTGGGCGACCTGGCCGCCGGCACCCTGGTCATCCATGCCGAGCACGCCGAACCGCCCGCGTCGGCACCGGTGAACGCGGTGGTGGTGCCGCGCGCCACGCTGCGGCCCGCCGAGCAGGCCGCCATCGTCGCCTTCGGCGAACGCGCGCCGCAGCTCACGCCCGAGCGCCAGGTCGAACTGGCCGAGCTGCTCGAACCGCTCACCGGCGCGCGCGGCCCGGCCGGCGTGCTGCGCCTGTTCGGCATGGCCAACTGGCTGCTGGGGCGGCGATGAGGCAGGAGCAGTTCGTCGCGCGCCACCAGCGCGAGTGGCAGGAGCTGGAGGACTGGCTGCGCACCCGCGCCGATGCGCGCCGGGCGCAGGACACGCGCAACACCGGCGCGCTGGGCGATGAGGCCATGCCGCAGCGCTACCGGCGCATCGCCCAGCAGCTGTCGCTGGCGCGACGGCGCGGCTACAGCGCGCAGGTCACCGGCCGCCTGCAGACGCTGATGGAGCAGGGCCACCAGGTGCTCTACCGCACCCCGCCGCTGCGCTGGCGCACGGCGCTGGAGTTCCTGATGGCCGGCTTCCCGCGGCTGGTGCGCAGCCAGGCGCGCTGCATGTGGGTGGCGCTGGCGCTGTTCGGCGTGCCGCTGGTGGGCATGACCGTGCTGCTGCAGTTCCGGCCCGAGCTGATCCATGCGCTGATGGACCCGCGGATGGTGGCGGCGATGGAGCGCATGTACGACCCGTCCAACCCGCGCATCGGCCGCGACAGCGGCAGCGACTGGATGATGTTCGGCGTCTATATCCGCAACAACATCGGCATCGGCCTGCAGACCTTCGCCAGCGGGCTGGTGGTGGGCGTGGGCAGCCTGGTGGTGCTGGTGAGCAACGGGCTGACCATCGGCGCGCTGTTCGGCCATCTCACGCGCATCGGCTCGGGCGGGCCGCTGTGGAGCTTCGTGTGCGGGCATGGCGCGTTCGAGCTGACCGCCCTGGTGATCGCTGGCGGCGCCGGCCTGCAGCTGGGCTTGAGCTGGCTGGCGCCGGGCCGGCGCACGCGCGGACAGGCCCTGGTGCAGGCCGGCGCGATCGGCGCGCGGCTGTGCCTGGGCGTGGCCTTCATGCTGCTGGTGGCGGCCTTCATTGAGGCGTTCTGGTCCTCGGTGGCCAGCATTCCGCATCCGGTGAAGTACGCGGTGGCCGCGGTGCTGTGGACCGGGGTCATCGTGTGGCTGTGGCGCGGTGGCCGCGGCGGCGCGGAGCGGGACCGCGATGCGCGCTGAGCAGCTGACCGTCGAGCTGCGCGCGCGCTCGCCCTGGGAGGCGGTCGAGCTGGGCACCGCACTGGTGCGCCGGCATGCGGGCGCGATCTGGAAGCCGTGGCTGTGGCTGGCGCTGCCGGTGTTCGCCCTGGTCAATGCCGGCGCGTGGGCGCTGTCCTCGCCGCTGGCCTCGTGCCTGGTGCTGTGGTGGATCAAGCCGCTGTTCGACCGCGTGCCGCTGTATGTGATCTCGCGCGGCGTGTTCGGGCAGGTGCCGACTACGCGCCAGACCCTGGCCGCGCAGCTGCGCTGGGGTTGGCGGCCGATGCTGGGCTATCTGACCTGGCGGCGCTTCAGCGGCGCGCGCAGCCTGTTCCTGCCGATCGAGACGCTGGAGGGCGAACACGGCGCGCGCCTGCGTGCGCGTCGGCGCGTGCTGGGCGCCACGCTCTACGGCAACGCGCTGGTGCTGACGCTGGTGTTCCTGGGGTTCCAGCTGGCGCTGACTTTGGCCTGCGTGGCGATGGTGGCCGTGTTCGTGCCGATCGACTACCTGCCGCAGGCCGCGCGCGCCGGGCTGGCGATGCTGTCCGATCCGCCGCTGTGGGCGCAGCTGGGGTTCAACGCGTTCTTCTGGATCGCGATCGGCGCGGTGGAGCCGTTCTTCGTCGGCGCCGGCTTCGGCCTGTACCTCAACCGGCGCACGCAGATCGAGGCCTGGGACGTGGAGATCGCCTTCCGCCGGCTGCGCCAGCGCCTGCTGGCCGTAGCCGCGCCGCTGGTGCTGCTGCTGGCGCTGGTCGGGGTGGCGCCGTTGCGCGCGCAGCAGCCGGCGCCGGCCAGCGAGGCGCCGCCACCACCCGGTGTGGAACAGGTGTTCGAAGGCCAGCGCGTGGACGATGCGCGCTTCCGCCGCGCGGTGGTGCAGGCCTATCGGGACCCGCTGATCGATCGTCACCGCACCGACCACACCTGGCAGCGCCGCCGGCCGCCCGAGATCGCCGAACCGCCCAAGCTGGACATGAGCTGGCTGGAGAGCTTGCAGCGCGTGCTGGCCTTCATCGGCGAGTGGGGGCTGTGGATCGTGCTCGGGCTGCTGCTGGTGTTCCTGCTCGCCAGCGCGCGCCACTGGTGGCCGTGGATGCGCGGGGTGCGCACGCCGCGGCCGGTGCCGGCGCCCGTCACCACCGGCGTGGTCGAGCTGCCGCAGGTCCTGCCGCCGGACATCGCCGCCAGCGCGCGCCGGCTGTGGGCGCAGGGACAGCCGCGCCATGCGCTGGCCCTGCTGTATCGCGCCAGCGTCGAGGCGATGGCCGAGCGTGCCGGCGTGGTGCTACCGCCGGGTGCGACCGAGGCGCAGTGCCTGCGCGCGGCGCAGCGCCAGCCTGAGGAGGCCGACCGCGGCCTGTTCGCGCGCATGGTGCGCGTGTGGCAGTACGCGGCCTATGCGCAGCGCCTGCCGCCGGCCGAGGAGTTCGAGGCGCTCATCGCTGCCCTGCAGACGCGCTACCGGTGGCCGGCATGAGCCAGAGCACGCGCGGCGCCAAGCCGGGCCTGATCGCGCTCGCCAGCGGCACGGTGCTGTTCGTGCTGGTGGCGTGGTTCGTGCACACCTACGAACGGGTGGCGTACCGGGTCGACCTGCCGCCGGCCGGCGAGGCGGCGTGGAATCCGCTCTACGTCCTCAAGCAGGCGCTGCGCGCCGATGGGGTGAGCGTCGATGCGCGGCCGCGCTTCGATTTGGAGATCGCCCAGCTGGGCCGGCGCGACACGCTGGTGCTGCTGGACGACCCGCGCTATCTCGATGCCGCGCGCGCGAGTGCACTGCTGGACTGGGTGGCGCGCGGCGGCCACCTGGTGGTGCGCACGCCGCCGGGCCCGGCCTTCGGGCTGCACGAATCGATGCCGCTGCTGGAGGCGCTGCGGCTGACGCCGATGGCGGTCGGCGACTGCGCGCCCTTCCAGGTGCGGGGACAGCCGCCGCATGTGGAGTTCTGCGGCGCGCGACGCTTCAGCTTCCAGGGCGTGCAGCCGGTGCTGGCCTGGGGCAACCTGCGCGATGGCTATGTCTACGCGCGCTTGGCGCGCGGCCGAGGCTATGTGGACGTGCTGGCCGACGTGGACTTCCTGCAGAACGGTGGGCCGGTGCGGCGCGGCGACGATGGCAGCGGCCTGCGCGCGCCGACCCATCAGGCGCTGGCGCGGCAGGTGCTGGCGCCCAACTACGGCCACGGCACCATGCACCTGGTCTACGCCACGCGGATGCCCTCGCTGTGGCGCACCGCGCTCGAACGCGGCTGGCCGGTGTGGGCGCCGCTGCTGCTGGCGCTGCTGGCCTGGATGACGCTGCGGGCGCAGCGCTTCGGGCCGCTGCTGCCGCCGCCGACGCCCGCGCGCCGCTCGCTGCTCGAACACGTGCGCGCCAGCGGCGAGCACCTCTATCGCTATCGGCGCGGCGTGCTGCTGCATGCCGCCGCGCGCAAGGCCTTCCTCACCCGGCTGCGGCGCCGCGATCCGGTGGCTGCCGCGCTGACCGGCGCGGCCCAGGCCGACGCGCTGGCGCGCCGCTTTGACCTGCCGGCCGCGCGCGTGGCGCGTGCCCTGCAATCGCCCACGGACCGCGAGCGTCGCGAGTTCGCCGACCGTATTTCCCTGCTGATGTTCATGAGGCAACGACTATGAGCGAGTTTCCCCAGGCCGCGCCGCCGGCCTTCGACGGCGTGGTCGAACGCGTAGCCGCGGTGCGCGCCGAGGTGGCGCGTGCCTTCATCGGCCAGCCGCAGCCGCTGGACCAGATCCTGATCGCGCTGCTGGCCGGCGGCCATGTGCTGATCGAAGGTGTGCCGGGCCTGGGCAAGACACTGCTGGTGCGCGCACTTTCGCAGGCGCTGTCGCTGGATTTCGCCCGCGTGCAGTTCACCCCGGACCTGATGCCCAGCGACGTCTCGGGGCATGCGGTGTTCGACCCAGGCACGCAGCGCTTCGAGATCCGCCGCGGGCCGGTGTTCACCCATCTGCTGCTGGCCGACGAGATCAACCGCGCGCCGGCCAAGACCCAGTCGGCGCTGCTGGAGGCGATGCAGGAAGGGCAGGTGACCATCGAGGGCCAGTCCTTCCCGCTGGCGCCGCCCTTCCTCACCCTTGCCACGCAGAACCCGGTCGAGCAGGAAGGCACCTATCCGCTGCCCGAGGCGCAGCTGGATCGCTTCCTGCTGAAGGTGCTGATCGACTACCCCGCGCTGGAGGACGAGAAGCGCATGGTCGATGCGATCACCACCGGCCGCACCGCCGCCGACTTCGACCTGAGCCAGGTACGCTGCGTGGCCTCTGCCAGCGATGTGGTCGCGCTGCAGCGCGCCACCGCGCAGGTGCAGGTGGACGCGCAGGTGATCGACTACGCCGTGCGCCTGGCCGCCGCCACGCGCAGCTGGCCGGGCATCGCGCTGGGCGCCGGGCCGCGCGGCAGCATCGCGCTGGTACGCGCGGCGCGCGCGCAGGCGGTGCTGGGCGGGCGCGACTTCGTGATTCCCGACGACGTGCGCGAGGTCGCGCTGCCGGCGCTGCGCCATCGCATCGCGCTGGCGCCGGAGCTGCAGATCGAAGGCCAGTCGCCGGACGACGTGCTGACCGCGCTGCTGGCCAAGGTCGAGGCGCCGCGCAAGTGAGGGTGACCCCGCACCATCGTGGGAGCACGTGTCTGTCCCACTCACCTCGCCGCCTCCTTGTAGCGCGGAGCTTGCTCCGCCGCGTTTCGGCCGGATCATCGGGACAGCCCCAGCGGAGCAAGCTCCGCTCTACAGGTGGGAGCCGCCATGGCGGCGAGGGGCTTTACTGGGAAAGCCGCATCGCCGCCATGGCGGCTCCCACCAGGCGGGCGCTCATGGCGGCACGGCTGCGATGAGGCCAGCCGCGCCACTGATCGCACTGCTGTGCGCCTGGGGCCTCTCCGGGCTGGCCGTGCTGTTCGCCGGGCTGCCGCTGACGGCCTGGAAGGGCATCGGAATGGCGATCGCCGGCCTGGCGCTGCTCGATGCGCTGTTGCTGTGGCGCCGGCCCGCGCCGCAGGTGCAGCGCCGCGTGCCCGAAGCGCTGGCGCTGGACCTGCCGCGCGAGGTGCAGCTGACGCTGGCGTCCTCGGGGCGGACACAGCGCGTGGAGGTGTTCGACCTGCATCCGGGCGCCTGGCCCTCGCAGGGCCTGCCGCGTGCGCTGCGCCTGGCGCGCGACGCCACCGCCACCTTCGCCTACACGCTGCGCCCCATCGCACGCGGCGATGCCTGGTTCGCCGGCGTGCAGCTGCGCCTGGCCTCGTCGCTGCGGCTGTGGAAGCAGGCGCGCGTGGTCGGCGCGCCGCAGGCGGTGCGGGTCTATCCGGATTTCGCGCCGCTGGCCAGGCTGGCCTTGTTCAGCGCCGACCAGGCCTCGCGGCTGGTCGGGGCCCATCTCAAGCGCCGCCGGGGCGAAGGCACCGACTTCAACCAGATGCGCGAGTACCGCGTCGGCGACAGCCTGCGCCAGATCGACTGGAAGGCCACCTCGCGCGCGGGCAAGCTGATCTCGCGCGAATACCAGGACGAGAAGAACCAGCAGCTGGTGCTGGTGCTGGACACCGGCCGGCGCATGCTGGCACGCGAGGACGGGCTGGCGCATTTCGACCACGCGCTCAATGCCGCGCTGGTGGTGGCCTACCTCGCCTTGCGCCAGGGCGATGCGGCCGGCCTGCTGTCCACCGGCGAGCAGCCACGGTGGGTGCCGCCGCGGCGCGGGATGGCCGGCATCGATACCCTGCTGCGCGCCGCCTACGACCTGCAGCCCTCGGCCACCGCCTGCGACTATCTCGCCATGGCCAGCGAACTGTCCGCGCGCCAGCGCCGCCGCGCGCTGGTGATGCTGGTGACCAACGTGCGCGACGAGGACATCGAAGACCTGCTGGCCGCCGTGCACCTGCTGCGTCGCCGGCATCTGGTGTGCGTGGCCAGCCTGCGCGAGGCCGAACTGGATCGAGCGCTGGAGGCCGAGGTCACCGACCTGTCCGGCGCCATCCAGGCCGGCGCGGTGGCCCGCTACCTCGACCAGCGCGCCGCCGCCCACGACGCCCTGCGCGGCCACGGCGTGATGGTGCTGGACGTGACCACCGCGCAGCTGCCCGGCGCGCTGGTCGAGCGCTACTTGGCGGTCAAGCGCGAGGGGTTGCTTTGAGGCAGGAGTGAGTAGAGCGGAGCTTGCTCCGCTGGGGCTTCGCAACGATACGGCCGAAACGCAGCGGAGCAAGCTCCGCTCTACAGGTGGGAGCCGCCATGGCGGCGATGGGGCTTTCCCGGGCAAGCCCGTCGCCGCCATGGCGGCTCCCACGAAGCGCGGGTGGCTGCATCGCTCTTAGCCCAGGCGCCTTGTTGAAGATCGCACCCGCCCGTCGCGACCAAGTGCTTCGCTACACCGGCGGCAAAGGCGGTGGCTGGTTCCTGCGCGCACGCAGCAGCGGAACGGCAGCCGAGGCGGCCAGCAGCAGGAAGCTCACTTCCCAGGCGTAGAAGCCTTCGCCGAAAGCCTGGCGCATGACGTTCATTCCGCCTTCGTCCAGCGGAAAGCGGTCCACGCGCACCGTGTCCAGTCCGACTCCGAATGCGAGCAGACTCAGGACGAGGACCACGCGCGTGCGGCGCATGAGGTAGGCGATCAGCGCCGCGGCGTACAGGCCATTCGCCAGCCAGGCGAAACAGGAGGAATCCGCCAGGGGGAGGGCGCCGAAGATCAGCAGCACCAGCCCGACCAGGTATGAGCCGCCCCCATACAGGGCGGGCAGGAACAGCGACACGCCGTACAGCAACACGCTCGCGATCAACAGCGCATGGGATTTCAGGAATCGCATCAGGCCTCGTCCTTGTATCGCCTTCCAACGCGCTCAGTCTGCCGCCGCGCTCAGGCGTACAACACCCCGGGCGCTTCATCGATGATCGCGTGCGGCACGAAGCGCGCGCTGTCGCGGGTGATGCGGGTGTCGTCCTCGCGGATGCCGATGCCGCAGGCGCTATCGCCGATCACCCAGCTGCCGATCAGCGGATAGCGGCCGTCGAAGGCGGTCAGCGGATGGGCGGCCTGGACGATGCACGGTCCGGCATAGGGGCCGTCGCTCTCCTGCCAGCCGCCGTCGGCCAGGTGCAGGGCGATGTTGGCGCCCTCGCGCGAGTGCAGCGGCTTGCGCACCCAGCCCGCGCGCAGCGGCGCGCCATCGTCGAAATGCGCCTCCAGCAGATTGGGATGGCCGCGGTGGCGCTGCCATAGCAGCGGCAGCAGGCCCTTGTTGCTCAGCACCGCCTTCCACGCCGGTTCCAGCAGCTGCAGGCCCGAGGCCGGCAGGGCGCGGCCGAATTCCTCGGCCAGCAGGTCCTCAAGCGGGTACAGCTTAAACAGCGTGCCGATCACGCCATCGTCCAGGTCGGTGAAGCGGCCGTCCTCGGACAGGCCGATGTCCTCGATGGCGACGAACTCGCTCTCCAGCCCCGCCTGGGCCGCGCAGTCGCGCAGATAGGCGACCGTGCCGCGGTCCTCGGTGGAGTCGCGCACGGCGGCAAAGCGCAGCGGGCCGGGCAGGGCGGGCGCGATCTGCCCGAAGCGCGCCACCAGCGCCTCGTGCAGCGAGTTGAACTGGTCGGCCTGGGCCGGCAGCCGCTGTGCGGCGCGCTGGTCCTCCAGCCATTGCCACTGGAAGAACGCGGCCTCGAACAGGGACGTAGGCGTGTCGTAGTTCAGTTCGTACAGCTTGGCCGGTCCGCGTCCGTCGTAGGCCAGGTCCAGCCGGCCGTACAGATGCGGCTGGCGCTGCTGCCAGCTCTCGGCGATCCAGGACCAGGCGAACTGCGGGATCGCCAGGCGTTCGAGCAGCTGCGCGTCGCGCACGATGTCGTCCACCAGGTCCAGCGCCATGGCGTGCAGCTCGGCGCTGGGATCCTCCAGGTCGTCTTCGATCTGGCGCAGGGTGAAGGCGTAGTACGCGCTTTCGTCCCAGTACGGCGCGCCGTCGATGGTGTGGAAGTCGAAGCCGCACTCGGCCGCCTGCGCGCGCCAGTCGCCGCGCGGGGTGATGGCGATGCGGCGCATGTCAGCCGCCGAAGCTGGCGCGGCCGCTGCTGCGCGCGCCAAAGCCGCCGCGGCTGACGGTCACGGCGCGGTTGGGCGTGGCGTTGATCGGGGTCATGCCGGGGGTGCCGGTGCGGAATGCGCCGGAGGTGTCCGGCCGCGCGCCCGGGGTGGGCCGCAGCCAGCCGTTGTCGCGGTTCTGGTAGGCCGGCGCGGCGTTGAAGCCGGCGCGGTTGTTCAGCATCTGCGACATGAAGAAGCCGGCCATCAGCGGGCCGATGAACGAGTGCCCTTGGCTGTCGCGCTGCTCGGCGCAGCGGTCCTCGCCCCAGTCCACCTTGCACTGCTCGCGCGTGGCGTAGCGCGGCGCCTGGTCGGCCGACTGCTTCTGCGCGCTGTCGAAGGCCTGTTTGCAGCTGGCCGCGTCGCCGGTCTCGCGGGTGCAGGCCTCGACGGTGGTGTACAGGCCCTGGCGGACCTCCGGCTCGTTCTGGCAGGCGGTGAACAGCAGGGGCGCGGCGCCCATCAGCAGCAGGCGCGTGGTGGTGGAGCGTTTCATCGGGGTCCGGTCAGGGCGGGCGATGGCCCATGATGCCTGCAGTGCCGGGCGCCTGGCCCTACATGGCTGAACGGTCAGTTGCAGCAGCAACGGAGCAAACGGGGGAAAATGCCGGCTTTCCGCCGCACGCCAGCCTTCGCGCTCGCTCAAGACCGACCGCCATGCCCGAGTACCGCTCCAGGACCTCCACCCACGGCCGCAACATGGCCGGCGCCCGCGCGCTGTGGCGCGCCACCGGCATGCAGGATGCCGACTTCCACAAGCCGATCATCGCCATCGCCAACTCCTTCACCCAGTTCGTGCCCGGCCACGTGCACCTGAAGGACCTGGGCCAGCTGGTGGCGCGCGAGATCGAGCGCGTGGGCGGGGTGGCCAAGGAGTTCGACACCATCGCGGTGGACGACGGCATCGCCATGGGCCACGACGGCATGCTCTATTCGCTGCCCAGCCGCGAGATCATCGCCGACTCGGTCGAGTACATGGTCAATGCGCACTGCGCCGACGCGCTGGTGTGCATCTCCAACTGCGACAAGATCACCCCGGGCATGCTGATGGCCGCATTGCGCCTGAACATCCCGACCGTGTTCGTCTCCGGCGGGCCGATGGAAGCCGGCAAGACCCGGCTGGCCGATCACAAGCTGGACCTGATCGATGCGATGGTGATGGCGGCCGATCCGAACGCGACGGACGAGCAGGTCGCCGCGATCGAGCGCAGCGCCTGCCCGACCTGCGGCTCGTGCAGCGGCATGTTCACCGCCAACTCGATGAACTGCCTGACCGAGGCCCTGGGCCTGTCGCTGCCGGGCAACGGCACCGTGGTGGCCACCCATGCCGATCGCGAGGCGCTGTTCAAGCGCGCCGGCGTCACCGCGGTCGAGCTGTGCCACCGCTGGTACGGCGCCGAAGATCCCACCGCGCTGCCACGCGGCATCGCCACCTACGAGGCCTTCGAGAACGCGATGACGCTGGACATCGCCATGGGCGGGTCGACCAACACCATCCTGCATCTGCTCGCCGCCGCGCAGGAGGGCGAGGTGCCCTTCGACATGCGCGACATCGATCGCCTCTCGCGCCGGGTGCCGCAGCTGTGCAAGGTCGCGCCGAACACGCAGAAGTACCACATCGAGGACGTGCACCGCGCTGGCGGGATCATGGCGATCCTGGGCGAACTGGCGCGCGGCGGGCTGCTGCACACCGACGTGCCCACCGTGCATGCGCGGACGCTGGCCGAGGCCATCGCCAAGTGGGACGTGACCACCGCGCAGGACGAGGCCGTGCAGACCTTCTACAAGGCAGGCCCGGCCGGCATCCCGACCCAGATCGCCTTCAGCCAGGCCACGCGCTGGCCGTCGCTGGACGTGGACCGTGCTCAGGGCTGCATCCGCAGCGTCGAGCACGCCTATTCGGCCGAGGGCGGCCTGGCCGTGCTCTACGGCAACATCGCCCGCGACGGCTGCGTGGTGAAGACCGCCGGCGTGGACGAATCCATCCATGTGTTCGAAGGCACGGCCAAGGTGTTCGAGAGCCAGGACGCGGCGGTCAAGGGCATCCTCGGCGACGAGGTCAAGGCCGGCGACGTGGTGGTGATCCGCTACGAAGGCCCCAAGGGTGGCCCCGGCATGCAGGAAATGCTCTATCCAACCTCGTATCTGAAATCCAAGGGCCTGGGCAAGCAGTGCGCGCTGCTCACCGACGGCCGCTTCTCCGGCGGCACCTCCGGCCTGTCCATCGGCCATGCCTCGCCGGAGGCCGCCGCCGGCGGCGCCATCGGCCTGGTGCGCGAAGGCGACCGCATCCTGATCGACATCCCCAACCGCGGCATCAATCTGCTGGTCGCCGACGAGGAACTCGCCGCCCGCCGCGCCGAGCAGGACGCCAAGGGCTGGAAGCCGGCCCAGCCGCGCCCGCGCAAGGTCAGCACCGCGCTGAAGGCCTACGCCCTGCTCGCCACCAGCGCCGACAAGGGCGCCGTGCGCGACAAGGCCCTGCTTGACGGCTGAAGCCAGCGCGCTTGGCGGGAGCCACACTCTCTTCGGATCACGTCGCGACTTCCCTGTAGAGCGGAGCTTGCTCCGCTGGAGCTTTCCCGAGATCCGATCGAAATGCAGCGGAGCAAGCTCCGCTCTACAGGGGGCGCCCCTGTGGCTTCTGCGGCGAGGGATCGCCGCTGCTTCAAGGTGTCGCCGGCGGCAGCGGGCTGAACTCCGCCGGCACCCAGGCGAAGGCCTGACCTTCGCTGCGGATATGGCCCAGGCCGGGGAAGGGCAGGTGGGCGCCGGCGACCCACCAGCCGGCGTCGGTGGCCTGGCGCATCAGGCGCCGGCGTGCGGCGATGGCGGCGGCGCGATCGCTGTCGGCTTCGAACGAGGCCTGCGGCTGGGCGAACTGCACGGCGTGGTAATGCACGATGTCGCCCCACACCAGCAGCCGCTGCCCGGCGCCGCCGTCGAACAGATAGGACACATGGCCGACCGTATGGCCATGCGAATCCAACGCCTGCACCTGGCCCGGCAGCGCGTCGCCCGGCGCGAACAGGCGCAGGCGCCCCTGGGCCTGATACGGCGCCACGGCCTTGCGGGCCAGCGGGAAGGCAAACTTCAGCGGCTGCGGCGCCTGGGCCTCGGACGCGGGATCCAGCCAGTACGCCGCATCGGCACGGGTCAGCCACAGCGTGGCGTTGGGATAGGCCATCTGGCCCTGTGCATCGAGTACGCCGCACAGATGGTCCGGGTGGGCGTGGGTGAGCAGGACGTCGTCCACCTGCGCCGGGTCCACGCCGGCCGCGCGCAGGTTGCTCAGCACCTGGCCCAGGCCGGGGCCGAAGCAGTTGGCGGTGCCGGTGTCCACCAGGGTCAGATGGGTGCCGTCCTGCACCAGGTAGGCGTTGACCGCGGTCTGCAGGCCCTTGCCGTCCTCGGGCACGTAGCGGCCGTCCAGCAGGCGGGTGATGTTGCCGGCGTCGATGCCGAGCAGCTGCTGGCGCGGCAAGGCCACGGTGCCGTCGAACAGCGCGGTCACCCGCAACCTGCCGATCTGCTGGCGGTAATAGCCGGGCACCTGCGTGGTGGGCGTATCGCTTGCGGTGGCGTGCGCGGCACCGGCGCAGGCGCCGCCCGCGCTCAGCAGGGCCGCGGCGAGCAGCAGACGTGGCGAGAACAGGGTCATGCGGAAGTCTCCAGGGATGCGGGCCGGCTGGCGCCCTGGATACATGCTGGGAGAGGAGGCGCGCGCGAATCGCTCAACCCGCTGCGCGCAACGCTCATCACGTGTTCCGCGCGCTATCGCGAGCGCAGCGGCATGGCCTGTGCGCGCGGCGGACGCGCTGCCTTGCGCATCGCGGCCAGCGCATGCGCGCCGGGCGGCTCACGCAGCCCTCGCATGGACAGGCACGCAGGCGAATGCCGTGGCGGCGTTCAGTCCGGTAGCTGGTTGCCGATGCGCGCCGGGTCCAGCCCATAGCGCTGCTGGAAGCGCTGGCTGAAGCTGCGTGCCGAACGGTAGCCCACGCGGGCGGCGACGGTCTTCAACGGCCAGCGCGTGGTGTAGAGCAGTTCCATCGCACGCGCCAGGCGCGCCTCGACGATGAGTTGGCGCAAGGAGGTGCGTTCGGCGGCCAGGCGGCGGCGCAGGGTGGCCCCGCTGAGCGACAGCGCCTGCTCGACATCGCGCGACTGCCAGTCGCGCTCCGGTTGGTCGGCCACCAGCGCCTGCACCTGCGCCGCTAGGGTCGGCTCGGGTGGCAGCAGCAGGCTGCCGTGTCCGCGCCGGCACAGCGCCACCACCATGCCCGCCAGCACCAGCCGGGCTTCGGCGTAGCGTCCTTCGGCCAGCGCTTGGCGCCACTGCGGCAGTGCCGTGGCGAAGTCCTCGATGGGCAATCGCGCCAGGGCCTGGCCGGGCTGGGGCAGGGGCTCGGCCCAGAGCAGACGTGCGGCCTCCAGCACCTCGGCGCACAGGGGAATCACCGCGGTCAGGTACAGGCCGCTGGCGGCATCGGGCGTGTTGATCACATCGATGCGGCAGGCCCGGGTGGTCAGGAACAGATCGCCCGGCTCGAACGCGAGCAGCTGCGTCGCGGTGCTGACCTGCTTGCGGCCCTGCAGCAGGATCGCCACCTGCGGCCCGGGGATGTCCACCGACTGGGCGCCATGTTCGCGGCGCGCGGCGATGCAGGCGAAACCTTCGGCCCGCGCGCAGTCGGCCAGCGTGGCGAGGTCGGCCAGCAGGGTCTGTCGCGCGGGCAGGGCATGGTTCATGGCCCCGGCATGGTACGCGCGGCGCGTGGCTCGAATGTGCGCCGCCGAGCGGGCAGGATGTCCACGACGCCCACGCCCACGGAGCCCCCATGCCGCGCCTGCCCTGCCTGCTGATCGCCTGCCTGATCGCTGCCGCTCCGCCGGCGCGCGCCGACGACACCCGCCTGTGGGACGTCTACGCCCAGCAGCTCAAGGGCGTGAAGTACGTGTCGCTCTCACATGTGATCGCGCCGGACATCCCGGTCTGGCACGGCTTCGGGCCCTCCAGGTTCGAACCGGCCCGCGACCCGGCCGATGGTCACGCCTATACCTATGCCAAGGATGGTTTCGAGGCCACGCGCTACACGCTGGCCACCGACCAGCTCGGCACCCAGCTCGATCCGCCCGCGCACTGGGCGCCGGAGTATCCGTCCATCGACGAGCTGCCAGCCAGCTACACGCTGCGCCCGCTGGTGGTGATCTCCATCGTCGAGCAGGTCAAGCGCGACCCCGGCTATGCGCTGAGCGTGGCCGACATCGAGGCCTTCGAGCGGCGCCATGGCCGCATCCCGGAAGGGGCAGTGGTCTTCGTGCGCTCGGACTGGTCCAGGCGCTGGCCGGATCCGGCGCTGGCCAAACTGGAGCGCTTCCCGGGCGTGTCGCTGCCGGCGCTGAAGTTCCTGCACGAGCAGCGCCACATCCTGCTGCACGGGCACGAGCCGCTGGACACCGACGACAGTCCCAAGCTGGAGGGCGAGGCCTGGCTGATGCACCACGGCTACGCCCAGGCCGAAGGCGTGGCGCACCTGGACCAGGTGCCGGAAGTCGGCGCGCTGGTGGCGATCGGCTTCCCAAGGTTCAAGGGCGGCACCGGCGGCTACGCCAGCTTCACCGCGATCTGCCCACCCGACTGGCCGCACGGCGTGGCCGCCGATCCGCGCCGCGATGCGCCGCTGCCGCGCTCGGACAAGCCGTTGCACTGGGATGCGGCCAAGGGCGTGCGCGTGCGTTGAGGCGCGCTTGCTTCATTCACGCCTGTGCCCAAGAATCCGCCATCACCCACACAGGCAGCGCCATGAAGCGAGTCACGGGCATCGGCGGCATCTTCTTCAAGGCACGCGATCCGGCCGCGCTGGCCGCCTGGTATCGCGATCACCTCGGTCTGGAGGTGGCCGACTGGAACGGCGCCATCTTCAACTGGGGCGGCGAGGGCAGCGCGCCGGGCATGACGCTGTGGAGCCCGTTCGCCGCCGACACGACCTACATGTCGCCTGGCACCGCGTCCTTCATGGTCAACTTCCGCGTCGCCGATCTCGACGCGCTGCTGGTCGTGCTGCGCGGCGAGGGCTGCCACGTGTCCGACGAAACGCAGTCTTCCGAGCAGGGCAAGTTCGGCTGGGTCATCGACCCGGAAGGCAACAAGGTCGAGCTGTGGGAGCCGCCGGCGGGTCAGTGACCCGCGCGCCTCACCAGATCAGGTCGTCCGGCACCTTGAAGCGGTCCTGGTCGTAGAAGTCGTCGCCGGCGGGCGTGGCGTTGTCCGCCGCGGCAGCCGATGCCTCGCCCTCCTTGCGGCCATGGTCGAGCAGCACGAACGACGCATCGCGTTCGCACACCTTCTGCGCGGCGGCGCGCGGGATCAGTTCCACGCCCTCGCCATGGCGCACGATCACCAGCGCGCCATTGGCCAGCTGGGCGCGCAGCGCGGTGTCGACCAGCACGGTGCGGATCGCCTTGCCGTCGTTGAAGCGGTACTCGACCTCGCCGCCGCGCTTGACCTTGTGCGTGTCCACAATCTGGCGGATCTGCGCCTGCAGCTCCTGGCGCTTGGCCTGCGCATTGCGCTCGGCGGCCAGGGCGCGGTCGCGCTCGGCGCGTTCGGCCTGCAGCCGGGTCGCATCGACCCGGTCCGCATCGGCAGGCGGCTTGGCCTGGCCCTTGGCCAGACGCGCCTTGACCTGGTCGCGGGCGATCTGGTCGGCCTTGCCCTTCTTGACCAGGCCGGCCTTGAGCAGCTGTTCCTGCAGGGGATTGCGCATGGGTGGAGCGTGTCGTGGGAACGTCGGGCGCGCAGTGTAGCGCTGGGTTGTGTGCGGCATCGCGGGCGTGCCGAGCCGCGGCGCCGCTTTCGCGAAAGCCTCACTGTGCGCCTAGCGCGCGCTGTGACAGATCACAGGCCAACTACCGTCATCCCCGCGAACGCCGGGATCCATGGACTTCCGTGCAGGTCGAGCAACGTCCATGGGTTCCCGCCTTCGCGGGAACGACGGTAGAGGGTTTGTCGCGGCGCTGATCGGCCGCGAGAGTGCGAACGGAAAGCCGCGCCTGATGACGGGCAACCCGCGAGCCGGCGATGCCTCAGCAAACGCCAAGCCCGGCATCGCTACCCCTCAAGGCGCCGCTTGCACGCAATACCGGTTGGACGAGGCGATGCCCGAGGCGTCCTCGGCGGTGAATTCGATTCTGGCCGGCTCGGTCTTGCCGCGCTTGCCCTGCTTGGCCGGCAGCAGCTCGGTGCGGTAGAGGCCGGTCAGGTGGCAGACGCCGTCGATCTCCTGGGTGTTGCCGCGCACGCCGATCCGCAGCGCCTCTTCCGGCGCGCCGCTCGAGGCGACGGTGAACAGGTTGCTGTCCTTGTCGTTGCACTTGGGCTCGTGCAGCGACTCCAGGTCGAGTACGACCACCTGGTGGTCTTCCTGTGGTGGCGCGCTGCCGACGACGTTGTCCGGCGTGACCGAGGGCTTCCACACCGGGATCGGCGTGCGGCCATCGCCGGCCTTGCAGGTCGGCACGCCCGGCACCAGGTCGCCAACCGAGGCCATCGCCGGCGGCCCGGCCTGCGAGGGCACGGGCTGGGGCACGTTGTCCTGCGGCGGCAGGGTCGGGGCCGAAGCGCCCGGCGCGCCCGGCGCGATCGGATTGGCGCCGGCACTGGAGGCGGTGCAGTTGCCGTTGCTGCAGATCTCGCCCTGCTCGCAATCGGCGTTGGCCTTGCACTCAGCGGGCGCCGGCTCGGACACCGGCGGCGGTGCGGTCGGTTCAGGCGTGGCAGCGGGTTTGCAGGCGGCGCACAGCAGCACCAGGGCGGACGCGGCGACTCGTAACTTCATCACTTCCCTCCACGGCGCGATGCCGCGAGCAAGCGCGCATCATGACCGGGAACGGGATTAAAAAGTTGTTGTCCGGTTGTCTGTAGATGGCAAAACCGGGCACGACGCGGCGACCAGATCAGCGGGGCCGGTTGCGCTGCTCCAGGTAGTGGCGCAACAGCTGGCGCAGTTCGTCCAGCGCGGACTGGCTGCCGGGCTGCAGGGCCAGGCTACCGGCCGCCTTGATCAGCAGGACGACCGCTTCGGCCGCGGCCGAAGCCTGCGCCGCAGGCACGGTGCCGGCCTGGCGCAGGATGTCGGCCACGCCCTGGCGCATGTCCTCGCGCAGCCGCGCGCGCAAGGCCTCGTCGCCGGTGATCTCCACCAGGACCAGCGCGGCCGTGCGTTCGGCCTTGCGGTCCAGGGCCAGGCCGAGCAGCGCATCGGCCAGCGCGTCGGGCGCCAGCGTGGCGGCGCGTGCCTCGAGTTCGGTCAGCGCCCGGTGCAGGTCCTCGGTGTAGCGCTCCAGCAGCGTGGCCACCAGCGCATCGCGGGTGGGGAAGAACCGGTACAGCGAGCCGATCGCCGTGCCCGAGCGGGCCGCGATCTCGGTCATGGTGACCGCCGCGCCCTGGTCGATGAACAGCTGGGTGGCCGCTTCCAGGATCGCCGCGACGCGATCGCGGCCGCGCTGGCGCTTGGGGGCGATGGCCTGGGTTGACTTTTGCGAGGGCATCCTCACAATTCTCATATGCGAGTCGATCCTCGCATTTTAGCCCACCCACTTCGTGTTGTGTTTCCTGTCCCCTGGAGATCCCCATGTTGACGCTGTCCCCGCGCCGTACGGCGCTTGTGTTGATCGATCTGCAGCACGGCATCACCGCCATGCCGCTGCAGCCCATCAGTGGTGAGGAAGTCGCGGCCCGCGGCCGCGCCGCCGCGGCCCGCTTCCGCCAGGCCGGCGCGCAGGTCGTGCTGCTCAATGTCGATTTCGGCGCGGACATGGTCGATGCGCCGCACCAGCCGGTCGACCGGCCGCTCGGCAGCGGCCCGCTGCCGGCCGACTGGTCGCAGCTGCACGACGGCCTGGTCCAGCCCGGCGACCTGCGCGTGACCAAGCGTCAGTGGGGCGCCTTCACCGGGACCAGCCTGGAACAGCAGCTGCGCCGTCGCGGCATCGACACCATCGTGCTGGGCGGCATCGCCACCAACTTCGGTGTCGAGTCCACCGCGCGCCACGCCTGGGAGCTGGGCTTCGCCGTGGTCGTCGCGCCGGATCTGTGCGCCAGCGTCTCGGAGGAGCTGCACCGGATGACGCTCGAACACGTGCTGCCGCGCGTGGCGCGCATCGTCCCCAGCGACGCGCTGCAGCTGCAGGCTTAGCGGCATCGCGAGCACTGGCCCCACGGGGAGCCGCGCTGGGGAACGCGGCGCCCCATGGCGAGTCCGGATGAGGCGCGTTGCGGCGTGTCCAACCGACGGCCAAGACGGGCTCACGGTTCGCAGCGGAATCGCGGCAGCCGGACGTTCCTCCTGGCGGGACGTTCCGGCGCGGCATCGCTGGGCGAGGCCGACGGCCAGGCGCAGGATGTGCGGCATCTTCCGGCGAGCGAGCGCGTGCGATGACCGATCCCCTGGCCTTGGTGGCGCCCGGCGCCATGGGTGCGGCGCTTGGCGCGCGCCTGGTGGCACACGGCGTGCCGGTGCTCACCGCGCTGGAGGGCCGCAGCGCGTCCAGCCGGGCGCGTGCCGAAGCCGCCGGCCTGCGCGTGGTGGCCACCGGCGAGCTGATGCAGGCGCGCTGGTTCCTGTCGGTGGTGCCGCCGGCGCAGGCGATGCCCCTGGCGCGGGAGTTCGCGGGCTGGTGCCAGGGCGTGGCGCGGCCGCCGGTGTTCGTCGACCTCAACGCGATCAACCCCGACACCGCGGTGCAGATGCAGGCGGTGATCGAGGCGGCGGGTGCGCGCTTCGTCGACGGCTGCATCCTCGGCTTTCCGCCCAAGGGCGATGCGCCCGGCCCGACGATTTACCTGTCCGACGACGCGGCCGAGCTGGCCACCCTGCTGGAGGCCCATGGCCTGCAGGCACGCACGCTGCGCGGTGGCGTCGGCGCGGCCAGCGCGCTGAAGATGGCCTACGCCGGCATCAACAAGGGCGTGGCGCTGCTGGGCGCCGCCATGGCCCTGGCGGCGCAGCGCCACGATGCGGGCGAGGCCCTGCGCGCGGCGCTGGGGCAGACCCATCCCGCGCTGCTGGCGCAGCTGGACCATGCGCTGCCGGACCTGCTGCCCAAGGCGCGGCGCTGGGCGCCGGAGATGGAGGAGATCGCCGCCTTCATCGGCCCGGAACGGCCCGAGGCCGGGATCTACACCGCGCTGGCCGCGCACTGCCGCGCGCTGGCCGACGACTTGGATGGCGCAGGCGAGGTGGCCGCGGTGCTGCGCGCCTTCCCCGTCACCTGAAGCGCGCGCCTACAGCAGCGCCCACACCATCTGCAGGATCGCCCACAGCGACACCACCCAGATGATCGAGCGCAGGTAGGGGATGCCGATCACGTACACCGGCAGATAGGCCAGCCGCGCCCAGAAGTACAGCTGCGCGGCCAGCGCCGTGTGCGGGCTGGTGCGGCCCAGTGCGACCACGGCGAGCACACCGGCGGCGAAGAACGGGAAGGTCTCCAGGAAGTTGGCGCTGGCCCGCTGCGCCCGCGCGGGCGGGCCGCGCAGCGGTTCGACCGGGGCATCGCGGTTGCCGGCGTTCCAGGCCACGCCGCGCTTGGCGGTGACCAGGGCGGCGGCCAGCAGCACATAGGCCAGGCCCAGCAGGATGGACCAGGCCAGCAGCTTCAGTTCGATCGGCATGGGGTGGCTCGGCTTGCTCGGGGAGGGAGCGCAGTGTCCCGCATCGGCGCGTGAAGGGGCCGGGCGCTCAGGCGGCGACCGGCTCGGTCAGTTCCAGCAGCGCACAGACGTGGTCGGCGATGGCCAGCGCGGAGGTCAGGCCCGGCGATTCGATGCCGAACAGGTTCACCAGCCCGGCGATGCCGTGGTGCGCGGGCCCGTCGATGCGGAAGTCCGCATTGGGCTGGCCCGGGCCGCTGATCTTGGGCCGGATGCCGGTATAGGCCGGCTGCAGCGCGCCGTCGGCCAGGCCGGGCCAGTAGCGGCGGATCGCGGCGTAGAAGCGCTCGCCGCGGCGCGGGTCCAGCGTGTAGTCGAGCGTATCCACCCACTCCACGTCCGGGCCGAAGCGCGCGCGGCCGGCCAGGTCCAGGGTCAGGTGCGTGCCCAGGCCGCCGGGTTCGGGCAATGGATAGACCAGGTGCGTAAACGGCGTGCGCCCGGCCAGGCTGAAGTAACTGCCCTTGGCGAACCACGCCTGCGGCACATGCGCCGGGGCCAGCCCGCGCATGGCGGCGGCCAGCACCGGCGCACCGTGGCCGGCGCTGTTCACCAGCAGGTCGGCGTGCAGCCGCATCGGGCTGTCGCCGCCGACCTCGATCGCAAAGCCCTGATCGTCGCAGGCGATGGCGCTCACCGGCGCGCGCAGGGCCAGCAGCGCGCCCTGCGCCTCGGCCTCGCCCTGCAGGGCGAGCATCAGGCCGTGGCTGTCGATGATGCCGGTGCTGGGCGAGAGCAGCGCGGCCACAGTGTGCAGGTCGGGCTCCAGCGCGTGCACCTGGTCCGCCTCGAGCTCGCGCAGGTCGCTCACGCCATTGGCCAGGGCATGCTGGCGGATCTGCGCCAGCCCTTCGCGCTGGGCGTCGTCCACCGCGACGATCAGCTTGCCGCAGCGGCGATGCGCCACGCCGGTGCGCTGGCAGAAGGCGTACAGCTGCTGGCGGCCCTGCACGCACAGCCGCGCCTTGAGCGAACCGTGCGGGTAGTACAGGCCGGCATGGATGACCTCGCTGTTGCGCGCGCTGGCGCCCGTGCCGATCGCCGACTCGGCCTCCAGCACCAGCACCTCGCGCCCGGCCAGCGCCAGCGCCCGCGCCACCGCCAGGCCGACCACGCCGGCGCCGATCACCACGCTGTCCACGCGTTCCATACCGCCACTCCAGATTGATTCGATGCCGTGCGCGCAGGGCGTGCACCTCCCACCACACGGCAATTACGGCCAGCTCGGGACGCGGCCTGGGTTCGGTGCGGTTGCCGTAGTGTGGGGTGTCGCCTCTCCGCCGGACTTTTCGCATGACGCCATCGCCGCTCAGCACTGCCTTGAACTGGATGGGCGACAGCCGGTTGCTGGTCCCGGTCATGCTGGTCCTGGTCGGGCTGTGGTGGGGGCGCAATCCGCGCCTGGCCGTGGCATGGGCCGCCAGGCTGGTGGCGCTGGGCGGCGCGATCGTGGTGTCCAAGCTGGCCTACAAGGCCTTCGGCGTGGACTGGCGCAGCGTCGGTTTCTTCACCATCAGTGGCCACAGCGCGCTGGCGGCGATGCTGTATCCGGTGCTGGGCTATCTGCTGGCCGCGCATGCCGCGCCGACGACGCGCCTGCTGTCCACCCTGATCGGCGTGGCGCTGGCGGTGGCCGTGGCGGTGGCGCGGGTGCTCAGCTTCCGCCACACGCCGGCGGAGATCGTGGTCGGCCTGGGGCTGGGCCTGGCCGCCTCGGGCTGGATGCTGGGGCGCTGGCGCGCCCAGTTGGCCTTGCCACCGCATGCGGCACCGTGGGTCGTGGGCACGGCGATGGTCGCCGGTTTCGCGGTGTGGCTGGTGCCCAACGTGCCGGCCGAGCGCGTGCTGTCACATATCGCCTGGCGGATCCGGGGGTAGGGGCTGTCGGGGGCTTCGATGCTGGAGCGGGCGACGTGCGTCCAGGTCGGGAACCCGATGGCATCGAGGCGGTGTGCGAAAGTCGCTGGGTTCCTGCCTTCGCGGGAACGACGGTAGTGGGTGAGCGATTTTTTCGAGGTGCGGAGCCGCCGGGTGCAAGGTGCGCGCGCGGGAGCGACGCTGCGCATGCACGCCCTGCATGCGGCTTCGCCATCCTTTCGATGCCCGTGACGCGCGCTTGGGCACGCGCATGGCAGCATGCGCGCCATGCCGCCGCGCCGCTTCGACACGCTCCGCACCGCCTCAGGCCTGCTCTGCCTGCTGCTGGCCGGCTGCGCCACCCAGCCCAAGGCGCCGCAGCGCAACCCCGATGCGGTGCGCGCCGAGATCGTGCGCAAGCTGCCGGCCACGCTGCCCGATGCGCAAGGCTGGGCCGACGACGTCTACGTGGCGCTGACCGCGCAGGGCATCGACCCCAGCCCCGAACACGTCTGCGCGGTGCTGGCGGTGACCGAGCAGGAGTCCACTTACCAGGCCGACCCGCCGGTGCCCGGCCTGCCGGCGATCGCGCGCGGCGAGATCGACCGCCGCGCGGCGGCGCTGCATGTGCCGGGCCTGTTGGTCGATGCGGCGCTGCGCATCACCTCGCCCGATGGGCGCAGCTACGCCCAGCGCCTGGCCGCGGTGCGCACCGAGCGCCAGCTCAGCGAGCTCTACGAGGACTTCGTCGGCATGGTGCCGCTGGGCGGCAAGCTGTTCGGCGGGCTCAACCCGGTCCGCACCGGCGGGCCGATGCAGGTGAGCATCGCCTTCGCCCAGACGCGCACGCGCGGCTATCCGTATCCGCTGCAGGCCGGCGTGCGCCACGAGGTGTTCACCCGGCGCGGTGGGCTGTATTTCGGCACCGCCCATCTGCTGGGCTATCCGGCGCATTACGACGCGCTGCTGTACCGCTTCGCCGATTTCAACGCCGGCTGGTACGCCAGCCGCAACGCCGCCTTCCAGGCCGCGGTCAGTCGCGCCTCGGGCATCAAGCTGGCCCTGGACGGCGACCTGCTGCGGCCCGGCGCGGGCATGGACGATCCCGGCGCCACCGAGCGCGCGGTGCGCGCCCTGGGCGCACGCCTGGACATGGACGAGGGCCAGATCCGCCGCGCGCTGCAGCAGGGTGACACGCTGGCGTTCGAGGACAGCGCGCTGTATGCACGCGTGTTCGCCCTCGGCGATGCGGCGGCTGGTCGGCCGCTGCCGCGTGCGGTGTTGCCCGGCATCCGGCTGGAGAGCCCCAAGATCACCCGCCAGCTGACCACCGCCTGGTTCGCCGACCGGGTCAACGCGCGCTGGCAGCGGTGCATGCGCCGCTGAGCGCCGGGCGCGCATCGGTCAGCGAAAGCGGACAGGCTGGCGTTTGCTGAGGGTGGCCGCGTCAACGAGCGCCTTAAGATGCGTCGGACCCCTTCGCCATCGCCGCGCAGTCGCACCACGCGCCTGCGCAAGCTCGCCATGACCGCGCTTCCGCCCGACACGTCGCCGCAGCTCGAAGCCATGCTCCAGGCGCTGGAACAGGCCCTGCCTGCGCTGGTGGCCGCGCATCCGGCGCCGGGCGATTTCTGGAATGCGTTCATGCTCCGGCTGGACGAGATCGAGGCATGCGCGCCGCCGGAGCTGGACCTGACCGCGCGCTTGAATGCGATGCTGGCGCCGCATGGGATGCGGATCGCGGTGGCGGACTAGGCGCCGTTCGCGGGCTCGCAGAAGCGACGCGCTGCGCGGATTCGTGCGGAAATCGAAGGCGCTGGGTTGCCGCGTTCGCGGGAACGACGGGCTCCCTGGGCCACCCGATCCCGGACGCCAAGCGCATGACCTTCGTCACTGGGCGCGGCGGCC
This sequence comes from Pseudoxanthomonas sp. SORGH_AS_0997, assembly GCF_031453535.1. Classification (NCBI taxonomy): domain Bacteria; kingdom Pseudomonadati; phylum Pseudomonadota; class Gammaproteobacteria; order Lysobacterales; family Lysobacteraceae; genus Pseudoxanthomonas; species Pseudoxanthomonas sp. SORGH_AS_0997. The sequence continues at coordinate 2,965,941 of NZ_JAVIZI010000001.1, read as the reverse complement.
GTGCGCGGTGAGCATCGCGGTCGATCGATCCGCATCGGACTCCAGGACATCCCCATGAGCGCAGGACAGGGTTCGGCAGGCAACGTCATCGCCGCCATCTGCAGTTTCTTCATCCCGGGACTGGGCCAGCTGTTCCAGGGTCGGCTGATCTCGGCGGTGCTGTGGTTCCTGACCGGCTGCGTGGCCTTCGTCATCACCTGGCTGATCACGCTGTCGCTGCTGCCCTTCGGCTGGTTCATCATCAGCGTGCTCTCGTGCATCAACGCGGCGGTGTATCGCCGCGCACCCTGACCGACGCCGCTAGCGCGGCGCGGCCTCGAGCAGCTTCACCAGGCTCCACAGCGTGTGGTTGACCGGCGTGGCGATGCCATGTTCCCGGCCCAGCCGCACGACGGCGCCGTTGAGATGGTCGATCTCGCTGGGCCGGCCGCGCGCCAGGTCCTGCGCGGTGGAGGAGCGCTGGCCGGCCATGTTGCGCGCCAGGCCGTACGTGGCGTCCCACAGGTCGTCGGGCAGCGTGATGGACGCGGCCGCGGCCACCGCCGTGCATTCGTCGAAGACCGCGCGCATGGTGTCCTTGATCCCCGGCGCCTGCACCAGCAGGCCGTAGGGCTGCTGGGAGATGGCCGACAGCGCGTTGTAGCAGCAGTTGATCACCAGCTTGGCCCAGAGCGCCTCGGCCACGCGGTCCGAGACCTCGCTCGGGATGCCGGCCTCAGTCAGCATCGCGGCCAGCGCGGCGCTGGTCCCCCCTGCGCCGATCACCAGTTCGCCGCGGCCGTGGTGGCGCACATGCGCCGGGCCGGCCATCTCGGTGCCGACGTAGACCACGGTGGGGATGACGGGATGCTGCAGCGCCTGCGCCAGGCGTGCGGCATTGTCCACGCCGTTCTGCAGGCTGAGCACCTGCGCCTGCGGCGCGAGCCAGGGCGCGAGCGCGGCCCCGGCCGTCTCGGTGTCGCCGGACTTCACGCAGCACAGCACCAGCTCGGCCTCGGCCGCCGCGGCGGCGTCGGTGCTGGCCTGCAGCGCGACCACGCCATCGAACGCGGCCGACTCCAGCCGCAGGCCATGGGCCTGCACCGCTTCGACCAGCGGCGCCCGGCCGATCAGGGTCACCGCGTGGCCGGCGCGCGCCAGCATGGCGCCGTAGTAGCAGCCGACTGCGCCGGCCCCCATCACCGCGATACGCATCGCGGCCTCCTTGGTTCATGGGAAAGCCACGGACTTTAGAGCGTGTCGCGGGGTGAGGTAAGGGTGGTGATCGGAACCTGTTGTTCCCGCAGAAGTGGGAGCGCGGTGTCGTTGACACCTTCAGGATCGTGCGAAAGGCGCTGGGTTCCCGCGTTCGCGGGAACGACGATCAGACGCGATGAGCCCCAAGCGCCAATGCCGCGTCGGCGAGACGCGCAACGCGGGATCGACCGTTTCATGGCGGGCCTGCACGCAGCCCAGAGCCCGCCATGCACGCTAGCCGATCGGCGCGCGCCGCGTCCCGCTGGGAAGATCGACCAGCGGCGCGGCAACGCCGGCCTCGTTGCGGATCCGTTCGGCCAGGCGCAGCGACAGCGCGACGATGGTCAGGGTCGGGTTGGCGTAGCCGCCGCTGGGGAACACCGACGAACCGGTGACGTACAGATTCTCCACGCCGTGCACGCGGCCCTCGCGATCGACCACGCCGCTGCGCGGGTCGTCGTGCATGCGCGTGGTGCCCAGGAAGTGCGTGGTGGAGGTGGTCTTGATCTCCATCGGCCGGCGGATGTGAAAGGTGCCCAGGCCGCTGCGCGCCAACTCGCGTGCCACGATGTCCTGGCTGCGGTGGACCAGGGCGATGTCCTGATCGTGCCAGCGCCACTGGATCTCGATCAGCCGGTTGCCCAGATCGTCGCGCTCCTGGCCCAGGCGCACGCGGTTGTCGTAGCGCGGCGGCTGCTCGACCTGGTGCAGCACCTCGAAGTGGTCCAGGCGGTGGCTGGGCTCGCCTTGGCGCGACCAGCCGCCCACACCCAGGTGCGAGATCGGGCGGCGCAGGCGGTCGTTGTATTGCTGCAGCACGCCGTCGACGCCGAGCGCCGCGGCCACCAGGTCGCGCTTGCGCGGCAGCTGCTTGCGGCGCAGCGCCTCGCGCACGCGCTGCGAGGCGCGGAAGCCGATCTCGCGCCGGCGCGACATGCTGCGCCGGGGGAACAGGATCGTGCTGAGGTTGACGCTGGGCTCGCCGCGCAGGGTGGCATCGGTCAGCTGCAGATGGCCCATGGCCGAGGTGCCATCGACGCGGCGCAGGTCGTATAGCGCCATGCGGTCGATCAGCTTGCGCGAGCTCGGGGTGAAGGTGCCGCCGAAGACCAGCGGATGGTCCATGAAGTAACGCCCGACCAGCCCGTGCTGGTTGCCGATGCCGTCGGCGAGCACATCGTCGGAGGCCAGCAGCAGCTGCGGCGTGGCCAGGCCGCCCTGCGCCAGCACGATGGTGTCGGCCTCGAACACCAGCGCATGACCGGGCTGCGCCAGGGCGTGCACCGCGCGCACGCGCCCGGTCGACGCGTCTAGCTGCAGGCGCGCGGCGGTCGCGTTGTAGTAGCAGGTGATGTCGCGCGAGGCGCCGATCAGCTCGCGCTGGCCGCTCAGCACCACCTCCTTGTCGGCGAAGTGGAACATGCTGGTGCGCAGGCCACTGCCCTGCAGCGGCAGCCGCGGCGCATCGGCGCCCTCCCAGTAGCCCGGGCCGTAGTGCCAGGGCGGCAGCTCGAACCATTGCTGGGCGCGCGCATAGAACGGCGCCAGCTCGGCGATGGACAGCGGCCAGGCGCTGTCGGGCAGCCATGGCCGCGCCTCGAAATCGACCGCGCTGAGCGTGGTCAGACGCAGGTGGTTGGCGCCGGTGCCCGCGTCGACCAGCCAGCGGTTGGCGTTGCCGCCGAACCGGCGCGTGGTCCAGATGCCCTGATGGCCGTCGAACACCGAGGTGCTGGCCGGCTGGCCGCGGGCGGCGTGGTCTTCGTCCAGGCCGCCGCTTTCCAGCAGGGTGACCTTGAGGCCGCAGTGGCGCAGGGCGGTGGCCACGGCGATGCCGGCGGGGCCGGCACCGACGATGCAGACGTGGGAGCGAACGGTTGCGCCGCGGGGCAGCGCCTTGGCATCAACGAACATGAACGCACATCCTGTCGATCAGACGGTCGAATCCGGGCGCCGGAGGCGTCCTTCCCCCCAGACAACGCGGGCGAGGCGCCTGACAGGACAGTCAGCTGGCCACGGTCTTAGCCCCCTCCCTTTCGCCGAAGGCAAAGGGGAGTTCGAAGTCGCGAGCTAGCGACTGAGGGGGTGGGGTTGGCTGTTGCTGTTGCTTTCGCCCCTAGCCAGCGGCGAGCAGGTGCAAAAGCAAAAGCCAACCCCCTCCCAACCTCCCCCTTGCGCTGCGCGCAAAGGGGAGGGGCGCTCCGGCGGCATCCAGCTAGCGGCATGGGGCGCGTCGCCTCAAGCCAAACCGCGATCACGCCGAGCGCATGAGCCTTCAAGATCTGCTCCCTCCCTTTCGCCGAAGGCGAAGGGGAGGGTTTGGGTGGGGTCGCTTTTGCTTTTGCATCGCCCCTCGCCAAATGGCCAATTCCCGGATCAACCTGAGCCAGCTCAACTGCGGCCCCTGTCACGATCCGCGATCGCACACGGCCTTGCTTCATGACCATCGTGTCAGGATCCGGTGCTCCTGCCCCACGCGGGCGCCGCCCGAATGAAGCCGCATGGGATCGGAAAAGGACCGCCTGGCCGCCATCCAGTCGCTGCGGGCCGTGGCCGCGCTGATGGTCGTCCTGCACCACGCGCGCAACCCGATTCCCTGGCTGTGGAATCCGCTGGCGCACTACGAGGCGTTCGCCTCCGGCGTGGACATCTTCTTCGTGATCAGCGGCCTGATCATGTACGTGGCCGCACGCGACGAACGCTGGCGCGAGTTCATCGGCAAGCGGGTGATCCGGGTGGTGCCCCTGTACTGGATCGCGACCCTGGCGCTGCTGGCGATCGAGCTGCTGCGCCACCAGGCACGCCTGGACGCCACCGAACTGCAGCACCTGCTGCAGTCGCTGCTGTTCATTCCGCACCCGAGCCCGGACAAGCACGGTGAGCTGTATCCGCTGCTGGCCGTGGGCTGGACGCTGAACTACGAGATGTTCTTCTACGCGCTGTTCTGCGTCGGCATCGTGCTCAGGCGTGTGGTGGCGGTGCCGACCGTGTTGATCCTGGCGTTGGTCGCGGCGGGCGCGCTGGGCGAGCCCCAAGGTCCGCTGGCACGCACCTACACCAGTCCGCTGCTACTCGAATTCCTGTGCGGACTCTGGCTGGGCGTGCTCTACCGCCGCGGCCATGCCGATCGTCTGCCGGGCTGGCTGCTGCCGGCCGGGCTGGCGGGGCTGCTGCTGTTGCCGGCGCTGTCGGAGGAGGGGCTCGCACTGGCGGGCCGGATCGTGTGCGGCGTGGCGGTCGTGGCCGGTGCGATCGGGCTGGGCACGCGCGCGCCGCGCCACCCGCTGCTGGAGCGGCTGGGCGATGCCAGCTACTCGATCTACCTCACCCATACCGTGGTGGCGCTGCTGCTGGTGCAGGCGCTGTGGGCGCGCATTCCGCTGCATGGGCCGCTGCAGCTGGCGGGCTATCTGCTCACCGCGCTGGGGGTGAGCGCGCTGGTCGGGTTGGCCAGCTATCGCTGGCTGGAACGTCCGATCACGCGCGGGTTGCGCAGGGCGTGGATGGAGCGTGGTGCCAGGCGCAAGGCGGCCTCGGTCGAGGAGGCTGCGGAGACGCGCTAGGACGGCCGACTGCCCGTCGTTCCCGCGCATGCGGGAACCCCGTGCCTTTCAAACGAGAAGCCGAACGTCCATGGGTTCCCGCTTTCGCGGGAACGACGATGTGGGAGAGGGTGCTCGGTGCCAGCCGCACCCGGCGGCGCCACGCCGCCACCTCACCAGCCGTAGAGCTTCCAGTACACCGGCGAGATGTCGCCGCGGTTTGGATCGCTGGAGCGGTCCAGTCTGCCGTCGCCGTTGTCGTCGTAGAGGTAGTAGGCCGGGCCGCGGCTCGGGGTGATCTTGACCATGCGCAGGGCGCCGGCCACGCGGTACTCCTGGATGACATCGCCGTTGTCCTCGGTGCGCACGGCCACGTCGGCGTCGGGCAGGTCCATCTCGGTCAGGTCCCGGCCGCCGTGGCGCTCGCCGCCGCCGCTGGCGCAGCCGGTGAGCAGGATCCCGCCGCTCAGCAGCAGGCAGGTCAGGACGGGCATCAGGCGCTTCATGGCGGCATCTCGCAGGTGGGAACCGCGCCGATTATCCGCCTGCGCGCGTGCTGCCGGGTGACGGCCGGTGACGCGGAGGCGCGGCGTAGAATCTGCGCATGACAAGACTCGTACTGATCGACGGCTCCAGCTACCTCTACCGCGCCTTCCACGCGCTGCCGCCGCTGAGCAACGCGGCCGGCGAACCGACCGGCGCGCTGTTCGGCGTGGTCAACATGCTGCGCGCCACGCTGAAGGAGCGGCCCGAGTACGTCGCCTTCGTGGTCGATGCGCCCGGCAAGACCTTCCGCGACGACCTGTATCCCGAGTACAAGGCCAACCGCGCGGCGATGCCCGACGACCTGCGGGCGCAGGTCGAGCCGATGATGAAGATCGTCCACGCGCTGGGCATCGACATCCTGCGCGTGGAAGGGGTGGAGGCCGACGACGTGATCGGCACCCTGGCCGTGCAGGGCTGCCGCGACGGGCTGCAGGTGACCATCTCCACCGGCGACAAGGACTTCGCCCAGCTGGTGCGCCCGGGCGTGGAGCTGGTCAACACCATGAGCGGCAGCCGGATGGATTCGGACGCGGCGGTGATGGACAAGTTCGGCGTGCGCGCCGACCAGATCGTCGACCTGCTCTCGCTGATGGGCGACACGGTGGACAACGTGCCCGGCGTGGAGAAGTGCGGCCCCAAGACCGCGGCCAAGTGGCTGGCCGAGTACGGCACCCTGGACAACGTCATCGCCAACGCCGGCAGCATCAAGGGCAAGATCGGCGACAACCTGCGCGCGGCGCTCGAGCGCCTGCCGCTCAACCGCGCGCTGGTGACCATCCGCACCGACGTGCCGCTGGAAGTGGCCGCCCAGGACCTGGTCCTGCGCGAGCAGCACGTGGACGAACTGCGCGAGCTCTACGCGCGCTATGGCTTCAACCAGGCGCTGAAGGATCTGGACGGCGGCAGCGTGTCGGTGCCGATCGCGGAAAAAGAACCTGGGAAGGCGCGCGGCACCGGCTTCAGCGCCGCGCCTGCGCCGGCTGCCGCGCCCGATCTCGATCCGGCGCTCTCGGCCGCGGGCGAGTACGAGACGCTGCTGACCTCCGAGCAGCTCGATGCCTGGATCGACACCCTCAGGGCCGCCGGCCGCTTCGCCTTCGACACCGAGACCGACAGCCTGGACCCGATGCAGGCCAACCTGATCGGTCTGAGCTTCGCGGCCGAAGTGGGCAAGGCCGCCTACCTGCCGCTGGGCCACGACTATCCGGGTGCGCCGGTGCAGCTGCCGCGCCAGGATGCGCTGGAGGCGCTGCGTCCGCTGCTGACCGATGCGGACGTGGAGAAGATCGGCCAGCACGGCAAGTATGATCTGCATGTCATGCGCCGCCACGGCGTGGAAGTGGCCGGCTACACCCAGGACACCCTGCTGGAGAGCTTCGTGCTCAACTCCGGCAGCGCCCGCCACGACATGGACAGCCTGGCCAAGCGCTACCTGGGCTACGACACGGTCAAGTACGAGGACGTGTGCGGCAAGGGCGCCAAGCAGATCCCGTTCTCTCAGGTGTCCCTGGAGGACGCGACCCGCTACGCGGCCGAGGACGCCGACATCACCCTGCGCCTGCACCAGGTGCTGTCGCCGAAACTGGCCGCCGAGCCGGCGCTGGATTCGGTCTATCGCCACATCGAGATCCCGCTGGTGCCGGTGCTGGCGCGGATCGAGGCCAACGGCGTGCGCGTGGATGCCGACGAGCTGCGCCGCCAGAGCGCCGACCTGTCCAAGCGCATGCTCGCCGCCCAGCAGAAGGCGACCGAACTGGCCGGGCGCAGCTTCAACCTGGATTCGCCCAAGCAGCTGCAGGCGTTGCTGTTCGACGAGCTTGGCCTGCCGGCGGTGGTCAAGACGCCCAAGGGCCAGCCCTCGACCAACGAGGAGGCGCTGGAGGCCATCGCCGAGGCGCACGAGCTGCCGCGTGTGATCCTGGAATACCGCGGCCTGGCCAAGCTGCGCAGCACCTATACCGACAAGCTGCCGGAGATGATCCATCCGCAGACCGGCCGCGTGCACACCAGCTACCACCAGGCCGGCGCGGCGACCGGGCGCCTGTCCTCGTCCGACCCGAACCTGCAGAACATCCCGATCCGCACCGAGGACGGCCGCCGCATCCGCCGCGCCTTCGTCGCCCCGCCCGGGCGCAAGCTGGTGGCCTGCGACTACTCGCAGATCGAGCTGCGGATCATGGCCCACCTGTCCGGCGATCCCGGCCTGGTCGGCGCGTTCGAATCCGGCGCCGACGTGCACCGCGCCACCGCGGCCGAGGTCTTCGGCCGCAGCATCGACCAGGTCACGTCCAACGAGCGCCGCGCCGCCAAGGCGATCAACTTCGGCCTGATGTACGGCATGAGCGCCTTCGGCCTGGCGCGCCAGCTGGGCATCGGCCGCGGCGAGGCGCAGGACTACATCGCCCTGTACTTCAGCCGCTATCCGGGCGTGCGCGACTACATGGAGGCCACCCGCCAGCAGGCGCGCGAGCAGGGCTATGTCGAGACCGTGTTCGGCCGCCGCCTGTATCTGGACTACATCAACGCCGGCAGCCAGGGCCAGCGCGCCGGCGCCGAGCGCGCGGCGATCAACGCGCCGATGCAGGGCACCGCGGCGGACATCATCAAGCGCGCGATGGTCAGGGTGGACGCGTGGCTCGCCGACCATCGCGAAGCGCGCCATGATGATCCTGCAGGTGCACGACGAGCTGGTGTTCGAGGTCGAGGCCGACTTCGTCGAGACCCTCGCCGCGCAGGCGCGCAGCCTGATGGCGGGCGCGGCGAGCTTGGCCGTGCCGCTGGAAGTCGATTGTGGCGTCGGCGACAACTGGGACGAGGCGCACTGATTGGCTGTGCGGGTGCGTTCCGAAGTGGACGTTGGCGCGTATAGCGCCTTTGTGTCAGGCGGCGCGATAAAACCCTCAATCCAGGCCGCCAGCACGGCGTTGCGGCCTACGCAATGCTGGCGAAACAGCCAGTTACATCGTGATTTTCGAGATAACGAGAAATTAATTTCAGAACTGACCAGTTTATGATCTGAATATCCCCTAAATTCAACGGGTTTTTAACTGGATCCTTCACGATCTATCCATGTTGGGAGTGCTTTCATAGCCCTCGACAGATGCAAGGTCTGTCGCGGATCGCCCCCCATCCCCTGGGGCCGATCTCTGGTACGAAGAGCCCCTCCCCAGGCTCCCGTACCCTGGCCCCGCCGAGCCCCCCCTGCTCCGCGGGGCTTTTTTATGCCCGGTCGCCGGAGCGCGGCAGCAAGAACCCGCCGTCGCCATGTGCGCCTGCTCGAAAAGCCTGCTTCGCCAACCCGCCTCGCCCCGGTCGGGCGCGGCTCCTCGGCTCGGTTCGCCATCGGCGGCGGACTCGCCGCCGCGGGCATCCTTAGCCCGCTCTCCGCGCCCCCGCCCGGGTCGAGGCGCTGCGGCGAATAGATCAGGGACTTCTTCCCACTCGAAGGCATCCAGCAGCGCTCTGCCCCCTCCCTTTCGCCGCAGGCGAAGGGGAGGGCCGGGGAGGGGTGCTTTTGCTCTTGCTTCTGTGGCTTGCCCGGGAAAGCCCCGATCCCTCCCCATCCCTCCCCTGCGCTGCGCGCAAGGGAGGGGGCCTCAAGTCGATGCCCTCCCGTCACTGATCGCGCTCTGCGCATGGGCGAGGGTCTCGAATGACCGCGCAAACCGAAGCTCTGTGACTTGACGCGCGAGGCAGCAAGCCGAGCGCCCGAATCAGGGCAGGATGCCCTGATTTAGGGAAAAGCGGACACCAGCCCGCTGGCCCGCTGCCCTTACGGAGTCGAAACGCCTTCCTGCCCGCAAGCCCAAAGACCTGACCGGCGCGACAGGTTTTCGGCGACACTTCGCGCCTTCCGGTTGAGCCGCTTCGTGGTGTGGTGCGCATGTCGCCGTTCCCTTCTCGTCCGCTGTCCCGTCCGTCATGCGCGTCCTGATCGTCGAGGACGATGCGGCCATCGCCGAGGCCGTGGTCTCGGCCATGCGCCAGCAGGGGCATGCGGTGGATCATCTGGCCGATGGTTCGCGCGCCGATCTGGCGCTGCGCGACACCGAGTACCAGCTGCTGGTGCTGGACCTGGGCCTGCTGGGGCCCATGGATGGCGTGCAGGTGCTGCAGCGCCTGCGTGCCCGCGCGGCGACCACCGCAGTGCTGGTGATCACCGCACGCGAAGGGCTGGAGGATCGCGTGCAGGTGCTGGACCTGGGCGCCGACGACTACCTGGTCAAACCCTTCGCCCTGAAGGAGTTCGAGGCACGGGTGCGTTCGCTGCTGCGGCGCATGGTCAGCCAGGGCGCGCCCGAACTGCGCCTGGGCCAGCTGCGCCTGGACCTGGCCGGCCACCGCGCCTGGATCGGCGAAGACCCGCTGGAGCTGACCGCCCGCGAGTTTGGCCTGCTCGGCGCACTGGCCACGCGCACCGGCCGGGTCGCCAGCCGCGCTCAGCTGGTCGAAGTGCTGTGCGGCTGGGATGCGGACATCAGCGACAACGGCCTGGACATCGCCATGTATCGCCTGCGCCGCAAGCTGCAGGGCAGCGGCGTGGGCGTGCGCACCATCCGCGGTCTGGGCTACCTGCTGCAGGAGCAACAGGACACAGGCGATGACGCCTAGGGCCTGCAGGGGGACCGATGGCCGGCCCTAGCCCGCACCCCAGCCTGCGCCGGCGGCTGGTGCTGTGGCTGGCGGTGCCCATGCTGGTGCTGCTGGCGCTCGATGCCGGGCTGACCTATCGCGTGGCGCTGCATTACGCCAACCGCGCGCACGACAGCAGCCTGGCCGACGACGCGGTCACCCTGGCCGAGCTGCTGCGGCGCGAGCCGCAGTCGCACGCGCTGTCCCAGCAGGCGCAGTTCCTGCTGCGCTACGACCCGAACGGGCCCAACTACTTCGCCGTGATCAGCCGGCGCCACGGCCTGCTCTACGGCGACAGCGGCCTGGGCAACACGCGGATGCCGGTGCCGGGGACCAAGCCGGTGCTCTACAAGGGCTTCCACGACGAGCACCATCTGCGCATGGCGACCGTCGGCCTGGCCTCGCCGTACGAGGCCGGCGACACGCTGGGGGTGACGGTCGCCGAGACCCTGCGCGAGCGCCACCGCAGCGCCCGCGACGTGCTGCTGATGACCCTGCCGCTGCAGGCCGGCCTGATCGCCGTGGTGCTGGTGCTGGTCTGGGTCGGCGTGGACCGCGGGCTTGGCCTGCTGGCGCCGCTGACCCGGCGCCTGGCCGAGCGTGAGCAGGCGCTGGCGCCGGTGACCGAGCCCGACGTGCCGCGCGAGATCCTGCCGCTGACCCGCGCGCTGGACGCCCTGTTCGTGCGCGTGCGCGGCGCGATCTCCCTGCAGGAACGCTTCATCACCGACGCCGCCCACCAGCTGCGCACGCCACTGGCGGGCCTGCAGCTGCATGCCGAACGGGCGATGACGGCGCAGGATCCGGCCCAGCTGCAGCAGTCGTTGGCCCACATCCTGGCGCAGACCGCGCGTGCGGCCCGGGCCTCCAACCAGCTGCTGGCGCTCAGCCGCGCGCAGGCGCCGCATCCGCGCGAGGAGATGCATGAACCGCTGGCCCTGGACCGGCTGGTGCCGCGCGCGGTGGCCGCCCGCGTGCCCGAGGCGCTCGATGCCGGGCTGGACCTGGGCTACCAGCCGCCGGAGACGCCCGTGCCTGCGATCGTCGGCGAAGCGCGCGGGGTGCAGGAGCTGCTCGACAACCTGATCGACAACGCCCTGCGCTATGCCGGCAAGGGCCGCAGCATCACCGTCGGCCTCTCGGCCGAGCAGGCGCGGGTGATCCTCAGCGTGGAAGACGATGGCCCGGGCGTGCCCGACGCGCTGCGCGCGCGGCTGGGCGAGCGCTTCTTCCGCGTGCCCGGCACCGGCGGCGAGGGCACAGGCCTGGGGCTGGCGATCGTGCAGGGCATCGCCAGCCACCACCAGGCCGAGGTGGCGTTCCTGCGCGGCGCGCAGGGCGGGCTGCGGGTGGAGGTGCGCTTCCCCGTGGCGGGGCGGCCGGAGACGGCGGCCGATCCGGGCAAGCACAACCTGGCGTAAACCCCGCCGCCGCCCCGGCGCGGACGAAAGCCAGCGGAAAACCTCGCGTGACACCCTGCCGGCCTCTTCAGTGAGGTGGCACGTGATCCGTTCAAGCGAATTCTTCTTCGAAGGTGGCCGCAACGGCGTGCTGCTGATCCATGGCCTGACCGGCACGCCGGCCGAGATGCGCCGGGTCGGCACCGGCCTGCACCGCGCCGGCTTCACCGTGCACGGCGTGCAGCTGGCCGGCCACTGCGGCGACCTGGACGACCTGATGGCCACCGGCTGGCGCGACTGGTATGCCAGCGTCGAGCAGGCCGCGGACGCCATGGCGACGAAGGTGGACCGGATCTTCGTGGCCGGCCTGTCGATGGGCGCGCTGCTGTCGCTGGAGCTGGCCGCCCAGCGCCCCGAGCTGGTGTCGGGTGTCGGCGTGTACGGCGCGACCTTCGTCTACGACGGCTGGAACATCCCGTGGACGCGTCACCTGTCCTTCCTGTTGCCACTGTTCAAGGCCACCGGCATCGGCCGGGACCGCATGTTCATGGAGGAGCCGCCGTTCGGCCTGCGCGACGAGCGCCTGCGCGCACAGATCAGCGCGGCGATGCAGGGCGCGGACAGCAGCGTGGCCGGGCTGCCGGGCAACCCCTGGCATTCGCTGGCCGAGCTGCGCGCGCTGGCGGCGCGGGTGCGCCGGCACCTGCCCCAGGTCACCGCGCCCTGCCTGGTGGCGCATGCCACCGAGGACGACGTGGCCAGCCTGCGCAATGCGCAATGGGTGCTGGACGGCGTGTCCGGGCCGACCGAGTTCCTGCCGATGCACGAGAGCTATCACATGCTGACCCTGGATCGGCAGCGGCGCCTGCTGACCGAGCGCACGGTGGAATTCTTCCAGCGCCTGGCGCAGCCGGAAGCCGCGCCGCGGGCGAGCGTCGATGCGCCGTACCGGTACGAGGCGCTGGCATGAGTCTGGCGGTGGCCCTGCTGTGGCTGCTGACCGTGGTGGTGGATACCGCCGGCCAGCTGGCCTTCAAGGCCGCGGCGGTGGATGGCGGTGAGGCCGCAGAGACGCTAGCGCGCTGGCGGCACCGGCTGGCGCGGCCGTGGCTGTGGCTGGGCATCGCCTGCTATGTAGTGGAGTTCCTGGCCTGGGCGGCGTTCCTGTCACTGGTGCCGCTGTCGCGCGGCGTGCTGCTGGGCTCGGTCAACATCCTGGCGCTGATGCTGGCCGGGCGGCTGTTCTTCGGCGAGCGGCTGACGCCGCTGCGCGTGGCCGGCATGGGCCTGATCGGTCTGGGCGTGGCGGTGGTGGGAGTGGGCGGATGAAACGGCTGTATGTGTTCGGCTTTCCGCTGCTGATGGCGTTCGACACGCTGGCGCAGCTGAGCTTCAAGCTCGCCGGCGATCACGCCCTGCCGCTGGAATGGGGCCTGCCCTGGCTGCAGCGGCTGTTCGGCCAACCGTGGATCTATGGCGCGATCCTGGGCTACATCGGCGCCTTCTTCACCTGGATGACGCTGCTGGAGCGCGCGCCGATCGGCCCGGCCTTCGCCGCCTCGCATCTGGAAGTGGTCAGCGTGCTGCTGGTCTCGGCCTGGCTGCTTGGCGAGCCGATCACCTTGGTGCACCTGGTGGGGGCGGCGCTGATCCTGGCCGGCGTGGCCTGCCTGGCGCGTGCCGAAACCCAGACCGCCGAGATCGCCGGTGCTGCTGCGACGTGAACTGCCGCCCACGGCGGGGCTGCCGCTGCGCTGGACCGACCTGCTGCCCGGCGATGCCGGGCTGGAAGCGCGGCTGGCGCAGCTGTTCGATCTGCCCGCGCCGCTGCTGACCTGCTCGGGCACCGCGGCGCTGGTGCTGGCCCTGCGCGCGCTGCGGCGCCTGGCGCCGACGCGCGATGAGGTCGTGGTGCCGGCCTACACCTGCCCGCTGGTGGCCATCGCGGTGCAGACCTGCGGGCTGCGTCTGCGCCTGGGCGAGCTGCGCGAAGGACACTTCGATCTCGAGCCGGTCGCCCTGCGCGGCCTGTGCGGGCCGCGCACGCTGGCGGTGCTGCCCACCCACCTGGCCGGTCGCGTGGCCGATGTCGCCGACGCGGTGGACGCGGCGCGCGCCTGCGGCGCCTGGGTGATCGAGGACGCGGCCCAGGCCTTGGGCGCGCGCGTGGACGGGCGCAGCGTGGGTCTGCGGGGCGACATCGGGTTCTTCAGCCTAGCCGCGGGCAAGGGCTTGTCGCTGTACGAGGGCGGCGTGCTGGTCAGCGCCGATCCGGCGCTGCGCGCGCTGCTGGCCGAGGAAGCCGCACGGGTGCCCTCGAGCGCAGGCTGGGAGCTGCGTCGCAGCGCCGAGCTGCTGGGCCTGGCCCTGGCCTACCGGCCGCGCGCGCTGGCCCTGGCCTATGGCCTGCCGCTGCGACGCGCGCTGGAGCGCGGCGATCCGGAAGCGGCGGTGGGCGATGTGTTCGGGCCGGAGATACCGCTGCACCGCGTCGGCGCCTGGCGGCGCATGGTCGGCGTGCATGCCAGCGCGCGGCTGCCGGCCTTCCTGCACGACGCGCGCGATCGCGCCCTGGCCTGGAAGCAGGCCATCGAAGCCGTGCCCGGCGTGCAGGTCTACGACGACCGCCCCGGCGAACACGGCACCTGGCCGGTGCTATGGCTGCGCCTGCCCGACCGCGCGCGCCGCGACGCCGTGCTCGCGCGGCTGTGGACCGCCGGCCTGGGTGTGAGCCGCATGTTCATCCACGCCTTGCCCGATTACGCCTATCTGCGCGACTGCGTGCCGCAGGCCGAGGTGCCGCAGGCGCGCGCACTGGCCGCGTGCAGCCTGACCATCGGCAACGGCCCCTGGCTGGATGAGGCCACGCGGACGCGCATTCTCGACGCCCTGCGCCAGGGCGTGGGCATGAAGTAGGAGCAGCGCGACGCGCGCTGTCAGGCCGCGACCGAGGCGGCGGCGATCAGGGGCAGCAGCGCCGCGTTCAGCGCGTGCTGGCCGGCCTGCCACAGGGGCAGGACGTTCGGATCGGGCGGCTGCTGGCCGTCCAGGGCGGAGAGCAGGCGCTTGAACGGCTGACGGTAGCGATGGTGCGAGATCTCGCCGGTGATGTCGCTGGCGACGATCGGCGCGGAGAGTTCATCGATCAGGCGCCGCGCATCGGCCAGCTGGAAGCGGCCCTGGTCCCAGTTGGTGCGGGCCACGTCCTCGCCGAACACGTCCTTGTCGATGGACAGATAGACCGGCAGTGCGGCGTCGGCGCGTGCGGCGAAGGCGTCCAGCAGGCTGGCGCTGTCGGCGAAGCCGTGCACGGCCTGGCCGCAGCCCAGCGCGCGCGCCCAGCGCGTGTCCACGCCCAGGCACCAGTAGTGCACGCGTCCGGCACGCAGCGGGCCGAGCACGTTCTCCCAGCAGTGGCGCGTGCCGGCGTCGGCCGAGCACAGGCCGACCATGTGCACGCGCGCCACCTGCGGCAGGGCCGCCACGCGCCGCACCCACGAGCCGCAGTGCACGCCGAAGGGGTAGCGCATGTTGTCCGGATGGTTGTCCAGCACCACCACCTGCAGCGGGCCGCCGTGACGCGCCGCTGCCTGCCGCACCAGCGGCCAGGTCAGATGGTGGAAATCGCCGCTGCCCAGCATCACCGTGCCGTGCGCGCTCTCCAGCGCCGGCTGCAGTTCGCGGGCCAGCCGTTCCAGCGTGGCCACGCCGCAGCCGAAGCGCACCGCGTCCTGCCAGGCGCGCAGCGGCAGCACGCGCGCGCCCGGCAGCGGCCCGACCGCGCCGTCCAGGTCCAGCACCAGCGGTGCGCTCATCCGGCCACCTCGGCCTGCGGCACGCTGCCGGCTTCGTGTTCGAAGCGGTGCGCATGCCGGCGCAGCAGGCCGCGCAGCAGGGCGTTGCGTGGATACACCGCGTGCCGGGTGGGAGTGAGGCGCGCGCCGAGATAGCGTTTGATCTCCGGATCGGTCCAGCCGGCCACGTAGTGGCTCAGGCCCTGGCGGCGGGCGTGTTCGAGGTTGTGCATCCAGCTCACCGCGTACAGGTTGTGCTGGCGCGCCTGCGGATAGGCCAGGCCGATGTACTTGTCCACCAGCATGCCGGCGTGTTCGTAGCACAGGTTCCAGCCGATCAGCGCCTGATCGTGGTAGTAGGCGAAGACGCGCCCGCCGCTGCCACCGTCGCGCAGCAGGCCGTCGAGGAAGGCGCGGTCGAGCTGGTCGAAGTGGATCTGGCTCTGCGCGTAGACGTTGAGATACAGCGCGTAATAGGTCGCCAACGTGTCCGGCTCGTCGAAGCACGGCGCGCCGGTGGGCAGGCATTCGATGCGCAGGTCGGCGCGCGAGCGCAGCTTGCGGCGGATATCGCGGCGGCGGCCGGAGGACAGGCGCGCCAGATAGGCGTCCTCGTCGGCGAAATCGATCGGCACCCACGCCAGCTGCATGCCCTGCATCAGCACGAAGCCGCGCTCGGCCAGCGCCTGGGCGAAGGCCTGGGCGCGGCGGTTGCCGTGCAGGCCGAGCAGGGGCGAGTCGTCGGGCAGATCCTTGACGATCAGCAGCGGCGCGCGCCGCGCCTGCGCCAGCACCTCATCGGCCAACGCCTCCACGCTGCCGCTCAGCGGCAATGGTGCGTATTCGGTGGCGGTGCAGCCGATGAAGCAGGCCGGCCACTCCAGCCAGCGGCGCCAGTGGCGATAGCCGGGCAGGCCGGTCACGCGCCGGCGCAGCGCATCGTCGGCGGTGGTCAGCAGATCCAGGCGGGCACGGAACAGCGGCAGGCCGCTGGACAGACGTTCGACCTGGAAACCAGGCGGCGGATGGGCCAGGAAGCTGTCGAGCAGCGCATCGGGCTCGAGCTGGGTACAGGAGTACATGGCGGCTCCGCGAAGCACCGGCCGCTGCAGGCGGCCGGTGCCGGTGGGGGATCAGACGGTCTGCTTGGCCTTGGTCAGCGCCTGGTCGATCAGGGCGATGGCCAGGTCGATCTCCTCGTGGGTGATGTTCAGCGAGGGCGCCAGGGTGATGACGTTCTTGTACCAACCGCCCACGTCCAGGACCAGGCCGATCGGCTTGCCCTTGTGCGTGAGTTCGCCGCCCAGGCCGATGTCCACCATGCGGTCCAGCAGCGCCTTGTTGGGCGTGAAGCCGTCGGCCTCGCAGATCTCCGCGCGCAGCGCCAGGCCCAGGCCGTCGACGTCGCCGATCTCCTTGTGACGCTTCTGCAGCTCGCGCAGGCCGTCCAGGAAGTGCGCACCCTTCTCCGGTACGGTGCGCTCGTAGTCCATCTCGTAGCCCATGCGGATCACTTCCAGCCCCAGCGAGGTGCCCAGCGGGTTGGAATTGAACGTGGAATGGGTCGAGCCCGGCGGGAAGATGGTCGGGTTGATCAGCTCCTCGCGCGCCCACAGGCCGGACAGCGGGTTCAGGCCGTTGGTCAGCGCCTTGCCGAACACCAGCACGTCCGGGGTCACGCCGAAGTGCTCGATCGACCACAGCTTGCCGGTGCGCCAGAAGCCCATCTGGATCTCGTCGACCACCATCAGGATGCCGTACTGGTCCAGCACCTTCTTCAGGTCGCGGAAGAAGTTCGGCGGCGGGATCACGTAGCCGCCGGTGCCCTGGATCGGCTCGACATAGAAGGCCGCGTATTCAGCCTGGCCGACCTTGGGGTCCCACACGCCGTTGTATTCGGTCTCGAACAGGCGCGCGAACTGGCGCACGCAGTGGTCCGAATACTCCTCCGGGCTCATGCCCTTGGGCCGACGGAAGGGATAGGGGAAGGGGATGAACATCGCGCGCTCGCCGAAGTGGCCGAAGCGGCGGCGATAGCGGTAGCTGGAGGTGATGCTGGAGGCGCCCAGGGTGCGGCCGTGGTAGCCGCCCTCGAAGGCGAACATCAGGCTCTTGCCGTTCTTGTAGTTGCGCACCAGCTTGAGCGAGTCCTCGATGGCCTGCGCGCCGCCGACGTTGAAGTGCACGCGGCCGGGCAGGCCGAACTTGCCTTCCACATCCTGGGCGATGGTCTTGGCCAGCTGGATGCGGGTGGGATGCAGGTACTGGCTGGCGACCTGCGGCAGGGTGTCGATCTGGTGTTTGAGCGCGTCGTTGAGGCGCTTGTTGGAATAGCCGAAGTTGCAGGCCGAGTACCACATCTGCAGATCCAGATACGGCGTCTGTCCACTGTCGAACATGTAGCTGCCTTCGCAGCGGTGGAACACCTTGGGCGGATCGACGTAGTGCACGGTGTCGCCGAAGGAGCTGTAGCGGGCCTCGTCGGCCAGCAGTTGGGCGTCGTCCTCGAGCGCCGGGGCGAGGGTGTGGAGCAGGTTCATGGCAGTGTCCGTTTGCAGCAGGAGGGGAAGCCGCGTCACGCGATGGCGACGGCGGGAGAAACGAGCGGGGCGTGGCGGGTCAGTGCGCCGGATTCCAGCGCGGGCAGCAGCGCCAGCGCTTCGGCGAAGCCTTCGATGGCGCTGTGCGCCAGCGCGTGGTCGCGGCAATGGGCGATCAGCTTGCGCTTGGCGAACACGTAGTCGGCGCGGCCGGCCACGCAGAAGTCCGAGGTGCCGTCGCCGACCAGCAGCACCTGGCCGCCCGGCGCGTGGCGGCGCGCTTGCGCGGCGCGCGCGCACTTGCAGGTGCCGGCGCCGCAGCTGGGCGCCTGGTGCGGCGATTCCAGGTTCCAGCGGCGTTCGCCGACCGGATGGAAGCGGTTGGCGTACAGCGGCAGCGGCGCCACGCCCTCGCGGGCCAGCAGCAGGCGGATCGGCAGGTCCAGGCCGTCGCTGACGATCTCCAGCGGCCAGCCGCGCGCGGCCACCGCCGCGGCGAAGGCGGGGAAGGCCGGATCGATGTCCAGGCCCGACAGATGCTGTTCGAACTGGGCCGCATCCATGTCCAGCAGCGCGACCTGGCCGCGCATGCAGGCGCGCGAGCCGATGCGACCGGCCAGCCAGTCGTCCTCCAGCGCCTCCCAGCCGGGACGGCCGAAGCGCTGCAGCAAGGTGTCGATGGTGTCGCGCAGCCCGATGGTGCCGTCGAAATCGCACAGCACGGTCCAGCGCAGGGGAACGGAACGAAGAGACATGGGACTTGGTGCGTGGTTCGAGGTGGCGCCACGTTAGGCAGCGGACCTTTCCGAGGGCTTTCCGTCGCCGCGCGCTTCAGCCGGCGTTGGGACGGCGCCGGTTCTTCACTTGCCGCTGCGGGGCGCACGTGTGATAACGCCGCCGTTGCCACCTGCGATGCCGCCCCGATGCACGATCTGTTCGACCTGTCCGCGCCGTGGTGGCACTTCGTGCTGCGCGGGGTGGTGATCTATGTGATGGTCACCGTGCTGATGCGCATCTCCGGCAAGCGCGCCATCGGCCAGTTCACCCCGTTCGATCTGATCCTGCTGATCCTGATCGGCAATGCCGTGCAGAACGGCATCAACGGCGGCGACAACTCGCTCACCGGCGCGCTGATCATGGCCTCCACGCTGATCGCGTTGAACTGGCTGGTGGCCTTCGGCTCGGCGCGCTCGATGCGCTTTCGCCACTTGGTGGAAGGCCATGCCACGGTGCTGGCCCGCGACGGCAAGGTCTTCGCCGAGGTGCTGCGCAAGCAGCTGGTGGCCGAGTCGGACTTCAAGAAGGCCATGCGCCAGTCCGGCTGCGAACACGAGCGCGACATCCGCCTGGCGATCCTGGAAACCAACGGCCACATCACCATCGAGACCCGCGAGGGCAAGTCGGGGTAAGGCCAGAAGCAGTAGTGCTTATGTGGGAGCCGCCATGGCGGCGATGGGGCTCTACCGGTAAAGCCCCTCGCCGCCGTGGCGGCTCCCACATGTAGAGCGGAGCTCGCTCCGCTGGGGCCTTCCCCCCGAACCGAAAGAAGCGCAGCGCAGTCCCCAAGAGGGGATTGCCACAAGCTCCGCTCTACAGGCAGGCCGCTGCGAGAGTTGAGGAGACAGTTGCTCCCACAAGGATCAAGAGTGATCCAGCTCCGCCAACCAATCGCGCGGCCGCAGATAGTCGGCCAGGCGCGCCTCGTCGCTGCCGGCCTCGGGAGTGAAGCCGTATTCCCAGCGCACCAGCGGCGGCAGGCTCATCAGGATCGATTCGGCGCGTCCGCCGCTCTGCAGGCCGAACAGCGTGCCGCGGTCGTAGACCAGGTTGAACTCCACATAGCGCCCGCGCCGGTAGAGCTGGAAGTCGCGTTCGCGTTCGTCATAGGGCGTGTCGCGGCGCGCGGCCACGATCGGCAGATAGGCCTCGAGGAAACCGTCGCCGACCGCGCGCAGATAGCCGAAGTCGGCGTCGAAGTCGTCCTGCAGATCGTCGAAGAACAGCCCGCCGACGCCGCGCGTCTCGCCGCGATGCTTGAGGAAGAAATATTCGTCGCACCAGCGCTTGTGCGCCTCGTAGCGCGCCTGGCCGCCGAAGGGCGCGCACAGCGCCCGCGCGGTGCGATGCCAGTGCAGCACATCGGCATCGACCGGATAGAACGGCGTCAGGTCGAAGCCGCCGCCGAACCACCACGCCACCGTCTGCCCGTCGCGCTCGGCGCGGAAGTGGCGCACGTTGGCATGCGTGGTCGGCAGATGCGGATTGCGCGGATGGAACACCAGCGACACGCCGACCGCGCGCCACGAGGCGCCGGCCAGCTCGGGCCGCGCGGCCGAGGCCGAGGGCGGCAGCCGGCTGCCGGACACGTCGGAGAAGCCGATGCCGGCCTGTTCGAAGACGGCGCCGTCGCGCAGGATCCGCGTGCGCCCGCCGCCGCCCAGGGAGGGGCCGGTGGCATGCGAGGCAGCGTTGGCCGGGGGCTGGCGCGTCCAGCGATCCTCGAGGAAGCGGGCCTGGCCGTCGGCGGCCTCGATGGCGGTGCAGATGCGGTCCTGCAGTCCGGCCAGATAGTCGCGGACGAGGTCGATGCTGGGGATGTCGGTCATGCGCGCAAGTGTACGGGCCGCTTCGTGGCGCTCAGCGCGGACGGATCGTCGGCGCGCTGCCGAACTGCGCCCGCACCGGGGCCGTGCACAGCTTCCAGATGATCGCCCCGTGCAGCGCGGTGAACACCAGCGCCACGATCACGCTGAAGATCATGGCGGCGGTCTTCAGGCCGGCCAGCTCCGGCGGCAGCGCGCCACCGGCGCCGCCCAGCCCGGGCTGCATCGCCAGCGACGCCTCGGTCATCGCCGGGACGTACCAGAGCGAGCCGTAGGTCAACAGCGTGCCCAGCGCCAGGTAGGCGATGAAGGCCAGGCGCGCCCATTCGCGGCGCTTGAGCAGGCCCCAGCCCAGCCAGGCCAGCAGCAGCGAGGCGATGGCCTCGGCCAGGCCGATCTCGAAGTAATGGGTCAGCATCCAGCGCATCAGCGGCGGCATCGGGCCAGCCGGCTCGAACAGCTGCAGATAGGCCGGGCTGGACACCAGGCCGGCCATCGCCATCTGCAGCGCGCCGTAGGCCAGGCCGACCGCGGCCAGGGCCAGGGTGATCCAGGCCAGCACGGTGACGAAGCCCTGCGCGCCGCTGCGGGGCGAGGGCGCGGCGCCTGGCAGCGGCGGCGGGACGGGCGCGCTCATGGCGTGGGCTTGAGCGTGTCGTCGAACAGGTTGAGCACGCGCTTGTATTCGTCCAGCCAGGAGTCGGCGCGGGTGAAGCCGTGGCGCTCCAGCGGGTAGGGCGCGATGGACCAGTTGTCCTTGTGCAGCTCGATCAACTTCTGGGTCATGTCGATGGAGTCCTTGAAGAACACGTTGTCGTCGATCATGCCGTGCGCGATCAGCAGGCGGTCCTGCAGTCCGGCGGCGTACTCGATCGGCGAGGAGACGCGATAGGCCTGCGGGTCGATGTCCGGCGTGTTGAGGATATTGGACGTGTACTCATGGTTGTACTGCATCCAGTCGGCCACCGGGCGCAGCGCGGCGCCGGCCTTGAACGTGCCCGGCGCGCGGAACAGCGCCATGTAGGTCAGAAAGCCGCCATAGCTGCCGCCGTAGATGCCGGCGCGGTCGCGGTCGCCCTGGTGCTCGCGCACCAGCCATTCCAGGCCGTCCAGGTAGTCGTCCAGCTCCGGGTGGCCCATGTTGCGGTAGATGGCCGTGCGCCAGTCGCGGCCGTAGCCGGCGCTGCCGCGGTAGTCCAGGTCCAGCACCAGATAACCGCGCTGCACCAGCAGGTTGTGGAACATCTGCTCGCGCGGGTAGGGCGGATAGCCGGCGATGGCGTTCTGCAGATAGCCGGCGCCGTGGACGAACATCACCACCGGATAGCGCTTGCCCGGCACCAGTTGCGCCGGTGCGTAGAACTTGCCCCAGATCGCGCCGGCGCCGTGGCGCGAGGGCACCTGCACCAGCTGCGGCTGGATCCAGTTCACCGCCTTGAACGCCGGCGTGCGCGTGTCGGTCAGCACCTTGGCCTGGCCGCCGCCGGCCGGCACCACCGCCAGCTGGCTGGGCAGATAGCTGGCCGAGTACTGCACCAGCAGCGAGCGCCCATCCGGCGACTGGCTGAAGGCCTCCACCCCGCCATCCAGCGCGGTGACCTCGGCCACCTTGCCGGTCTTCAGTTCGGTCCGGCAGACCTCGTAGCGGCCCGGCGCGGCGCGGTTGCACAGAAAGAAGAAGCCCTCGCCATCGGCCGCCACCTGCGGCGCGGATACCTCCCACGCGCCGCTGGTCAGTGCCTTGGTTTTCTCGCTGCCGCGCTGGGTGTAGAGCTGGGAGTGGCCGCTGGCCTCGCTCAGCAGCCACAGGGTCTGGTTGTCCGGCAGCCAGCCGAACTCGTTGAAGCTCCAGTTGATCCAGGCCGGGTCGGTGAGGCGGTCGCGCACTTGCAGGCGCGCGTTGTCCAGGTCCACGCTGGCGATCCAGCGGTCCTTGTTGTCGGTGGCGCGCAGCAGCAAGGCGACATTGCGCGAATCGGCGCTCCAGTGGATCGCCGCGCCGCTGGCGTCGCCGTCGCTTTCCACGCGCACGGCGCGGTTGCCCTTCAGCGGCTCCTTGCCGGCGGCCTTGCGCAGCTCGGCCAGCGGGTCGTTGGCGATGCCGGGCAGGGTGTCCAGGCTCAGCGGCTTGACCGTGCCGCTGGCCATGTCGGCCAGCCACAGCGCCTGCGGGATCGGCGAATTGCGCCCGACCAGCGTGCGCGCCTCCTGCTGCTCGGCGTAGCCGGATTCGGTGACGTAATGCGGGACCTCGCCGGCCTGGCCGGCGTCGGCGCCCTTCTTCTGCGTGACCACCAGCAGCCAGCGCCCGTCCGGGGACAGCGCGGTCTGGCTGATCTGCACGTCCTTGCCCAGGTAGACCGGCGCCGGCGCACGGCTGGGGTCGGCCTTGCGCCAGGCGGCCTCCTGGCGGCGCAGCGCCTCGCGCTGCTCGCGGTCGTGGGCCAGGGTGGACAGGGTGCGCAGCTGCTGCTCGCGCAGGACGTCGGCCTCGGGCGCCTTGTCCGGATCGTCCTCGGCCTTGGCCTGGGCGGCCTGGGCCACGGCGGTGCCGTTCCAGCGGAACCACTGCTGGCCGACCCGCCACACCAGCGCGCCGTCGCTGGCGAACTGCGGCTGGCGCTCGTCCTCCAGCGTGCGCGTGAGCTGGGTCAGCGCGCCGCTGCGCAGGTTGCGCACGAACACATCGCCATTGCGGATGAAGGCCTGGCGCTGGCGTTTGGCGTCGTAGATCGCATCCGGAGCGCCCAGGGTGTCGCGCGCATCGTCGGACACGCGCGTGGCGGCGCTGGCGCCGAGCTCCTGGCGGAAGGTGTCGCGGATCGGCGAGCCGTTGCGCTTGAGGTCGTATTCCACCCCGTGGCTGTCCCAGGTCCAGCGCGGCGCCTCGACCGGCGGGCCGATCCAGTCCAGGTCGGCCATGACCTGTTCGATGGTCAGCGGCGTGGGCGATTGCGCCAGCGCGGCGGGCGACAGCAGCAGGCAGGACAGGACGGCAACGGGCAGGCGCATGAACAGGCGCTTCTCGACGACAAAGAGCCGCGAAGGGTAGCAGCGGCATCGCGCGGGGCGCATCGGACCAAGGTCACGGCGACTTGCCCGGGCGGGCCCCAGCGGCGACAGTACCGTTCGCCCGGCGACCAGGACCGGGGTGCAGCCAGGGGAATGTCTTGATGTCAGCCGTTGTCGAATCCGCGCCGCAGCGCGCCGGCCTGTGCCCGCTGGGCCTCGGGGCGCCCACGCGGATCATCGCCCGCAGCGGCGGTGCGGCCATCGATCTGGCCACCTTCCACGGCCACGTGCGCGCGCTGGCCGCGCAGCTGCCGGCCGGGCGCCACGCGGTCAATCTGTGCGAGGACCGCTACCGCTTCCTGGTGGCGTTCTGCGCCGTGGCCCTGCGCGGGCAGGTGACCCTGCTGCCGTCCTCGCGCGCGCCGGCGGTGGTGGCCGACGTGATGGACCGCCATGCCGACACCTACGCGCTGGGCGACCTGCCCATCGACCCGGCCCCGGCCGGCTACTGGCGCCTGCCCGACACGCTGAGCCATCTCGATGGCCCCGTGCCGGAAGTGCCCGAGGACGCGGTGGTCTGCATCGGCTTCACCTCCGGCAGCACCGGCGCGCCCAAGCCCTTCCCCAAGACCCTGGCAGCCTTCCGCACCAGTAACGCGCAGAACCTCAGCGCCGTGGCCGACCTGTGGGGCCAGGCCACGCCCAGCCTGGTGGCCACCGTGCCGCCGCAGCACATGTACGGCATGGAGATGTCGGTGGTGATGCCGCTGATGAGCGATGCCTGCGTGCACGGCGGCAAGCCGTTCTTCCCGCAGGACGTGGCCAGCGCGCTGGCGCAGATGCCGGCCCCGCGCGTGCTGGTGACCACGCCTGTGCACCTGCGCGCGCTGGTCGAGTCGGGGGTGTCGCTGCCGCCCATCGCCGGCTATGTCTCGGCCACCGCGCCGCTGGAGCAGGCGCTGGCGCAGGCGGCCGAGGCGCGCTTCGGCGGCGAGCTGCGCGAGACCTTCGGCTCGACCGAGACCTGCATCTTCGCCAAGCGCCGCACCGCGCTGGACACGGCCTGGACGCCGCTGCCCGGCGTTTGGGTGCAGCCGCAGCCGGACGGCACGCTGGTGCACGCGCGCCACCTGCCGCAGCCCGTGCCGCTGGCCGACCTGATGGAGGTCGAGCCCGACGGCCGCTTCCACCTGCGCGGGCGCCAGGCCGACCTGCTCGAGATCGCCGGCAAGCGCGCCTCGCTGGGCGATCTGACCCGCCGCCTGCAGGCCGTGCCCGGCGTGCGCGACGGCGCGGTGCTGCAGCTGGCGCCCGACGAGATGGGCGTGGCCCGCATCGCCGCGCTGGTGGTCGCCCCGGGCATGAACGAGACCGAGCTGCTCGCGCAGCTGCGCACGGCGATGGACCCGGTGTTCCTGCCGCGGCGCATCCGCTTCGTCGCCGCGCTGCCGCGCGGGGAGACCGGCAAGCTGCCGCGCGATGCCGCGCTGCGCCTGCTGGAGTACTGATTCAAGGACGCATCAGGACGCGCCCGGCAGGCTGCGCGCGTCACGCACGAGGACCTCACACCACGCCATGTCGGCTGTCATCGAAACCCTGCCCCGCCCGGCAGGACGCTGCGCGCTGGGGGCCGGAACGCCCGAACGGGTGATCGCCCGTGCGGGCGGGCGCGACATCGCGCTGCACACCTTCCACGCGCAGGTGCGTGCGCTGGCGGCGCGGCTGCCGGCCGGCACCCACGCGGTCAACCTGTGCGAGGACCGCTACCGCTTCATGGTCGCCCTGTGCGCGGTGGCGCTGCGCGGGCAGGTCACCCTGCTGCCGCCCTCGCGCGCGCCGGCGGTGGTGGACGAGGTGATGGCGCGGCAGCCGGCCACCTACGCGCTGGGCGATCAGGCGCTGGCCGTCGCGCCGCCGCACTACTGGCGCCTGCCCGAGGTGCTGGACGAGGCCGACGGCCCGGTGCCCGAGGTCGATGAGGACGCGGTGTTCGCCGTGGCCTTCACCTCCGGCAGCACCGGCGCGCCGAAGGCCTTCCCCAAGACGCTGGCGCAGTTCCGCGCCAGCACCGCACAGCTGGTCGCGGCGATGGCCGACCTGTGGGACGGCGCGCGGCCGAGCATCGTCGCCACCGTGCCGGCCCAGCACATGTTCGGCCTGGAGCAGTCGGTGATGGTGCCGCTGCTGACCGAGGCGGTGCTGCACGGGGAGCGCCCGTTCTTCCCGCAGGATGTGGCGCGTGCGCTGGCCGACGTGCCCGCGCCGCGCATGCTGATCACCACGCCGGTGCACCTGCGCGCCCTGGTCGAGTCGGGCGTGTCGCTGCCGGCCATCGCCGGCTGCGTGTCGGCGACCGCGCCGCTGGAGCAGGCGCTGGCGCGCCAGGCTGAGGCGCGCTTCGGCGGCCAGGTGCGCGAGATCTTCGGCTCGACCGAGACCTGCATCTTCGCCAGGCGCCGCACCGCCATCGAACGCGCCTGGACCCCGCTGCCCGGGGTGAGCGTGCAGCCGCAGCCGGACGGCACGCTGATCGCCGCGCCGCATCTGCGCCAGCCGGTGGCGCTGGCCGACCTGACCGAAGTGCTCGGCGACGGGCGCTTCATCGTGCACGGGCGCCAGGCCGACCTGCTCGAGATCGCCGGCAAGCGCGCCTCGCTGGCCGACCTGACCCGCCGCCTGCGCGCGGTGCCCGGCGTGCGCGATGGCGTGATGGTGCAGCTCGACAGCCCCGGCAAGGTGCGCCGTATCGCCGCGCTGGTGGTGGCGCTGGGCCTGTCCGAGGGCGATCTGCTGGCCGCGCTGCGCGGGGCGATGGATCCGGTGTTCCTGCCGCGGCGGGTGCGCTTCGTCGAGGCGCTGCCGCGCACCGACACCGGCAAGCTGCCGCGCGCCGAGGTGCTGCGCCTGCTCGGGGAGGCGACATGAAACCGGCTGCGGTGATCGCCGGCGTCGCGCTCGCCGCGGCGCTCGCGGGGCTGGGGTGGTGGGCGTTGCGCGCCAGGCCCGAGCCGACGCAGGCCGCCGTGGCCGCGCCCGAGACCCCCGCGCGCGCTACCTCTACGCCCACCGTCAGCGCGCTGCCGGCCAGCACCACGCCGCTGCCGGTGACGGGCACGCCGCTGCGGCTGGTGTTCGACGATCTCCAGCGGCGCGCCGGCAACGGCGATGCGCGCGCGGCCTGCCGGCTGGCGGCCGAGCTGGAGCAGTGCGAGCGCGTGCGCCTGCAGCTGGCGCAGTTCGACGACATGACCCGACAGCAGCAGCGCATGCTGGAGGGCATGGAGCCCGCGCGGCGCGCCAAGGCGCAGGAGAACATGGAGCGCACGTCCCTCGCGCGCGGCCAGCAGCTGCTGCAGGATTCGGAAGGCTGCGAGGGGGTGCCGGCGATGTCGCCGGCCCAGCGCGCGGGCCTGTGGCGCGATGCGGCGCTGGGCGGCAGTCTGCCGGCGCTGACGCAGTACGCGGTCGGCAACGCGTTCCGCACCCGCGACACGCTGCAGGTGCTGCCGCAGCTGCAGCTTTATCGCAACGAGGCCGAAGGGCTGGCGCTGCAGGCGGCCGAGCGCGGCAGCCTCCAGGCCACGATGGCGCTGGCCGGGGCGTATTCGCCGCAGCGCGATACCGGCCGGCGCACGTATCTGGCGCAGGTGGTGACGCCGGATCCGAGCAAGTCGCTGGCGCTCTATCTGCGGGCGCAGCAGGCGCTGGCCAGCACGCAGTCCGCGCAGGCGCAGGCGCCGATGCAGCGGTTCCGCGCCGGCGCGCTCCAGCGCAACATCGATTGGCTGCGCGGCAACATGTCCGATGCCCAGGTCGCGCAGGCCGATGCCCTGGCGCGTCAGTGGCAGCAGGACTGGAGCGCGCCCGCGCCCGAGGAAGGGGATCTGCCGTTCTCGCCCGATGGAGGCGTGCCTGATGTCACGCCGAAGCTTTGCGGTGATTGAGCTTTTGGCGGGGGCTTTTAAAGGCCTCTGTCCTGGCTGAGCGACTTGGGTGCTTGAGCGCTGGCTTCGGAAGGGCAGCGGTCCGGCGGGCCGCGTCCGCTCTTCCCTCGGTCGCGGCCTCGTTGCAGAGCGGAGCTTGTGGCAATCCCTTTTGGGGGGCTCCGATGCTTTCCGTTCGGTTCGCGGGGTTGTAGAGCGGAGCTTGCTCCGCTGCTTTTCGTTCGGTTCGCGGGAAAGCCCCAGCGGAGCAAGCTCCGCTCTACAGGTGGGAGAACCCTGGTGGCTCTTCGGCCAATGGCGGCGACGGCGCGCTCAGCTGTGGACGCCGTCGATCTCGATGCGCAGGTCGCGGCGGCACACGGCCGCGTGCAGGATCAGGCACGGCACCGAGGGCGGCAGGCGCTGGGCGAGCAGGTCGGCGGCCAGGGGCAGCTCGGCGGCGTCGCGCACGTAGACCTTCAACCGGGTGCTGGCGTCGAACTGCGCCGGCAGTGTCGGCCGGTGCCGGCGCGCGCTGGCGAGCAGGCTGTCGAAGTTGGCGAAGGTCTCCTCCAGCTGCGCGGCGGTGGAGTCGCCGTGCAGGCTCTGGTGGCCGACCACCGAGGCGGTGCCGGACAGCAGCAGCGGGGCGTGCACCGACGGCGGCGGCAGCATGGCGCGGGCGAAGCTCGGCGGCTGCGGGCCGTACTGGCGCGGATAGCGATAGGCGCTGACCTGGCGCGGGTTCTCCACCGGCGTGCCCGGCTCGCGGCTGGCCAGCCAGTACACCTGCAGGGTGCGGCGGCCATCGACGCGCCCGATCGCGGTGGCCGCCGGCAGCTGCGCGGTGTCGAAGCGGCCCAAGCCACGCGCGCGGCCCACGCAGAAGTGACGGTAGCGCTCGGCGTCGCCCTCGCCTTCGGTGATGTCGTCCAGGTAATTCCACACGCGCAGCAGGTGCGGGGTGGCGCTGTCGGGCACGAAGCCGGACAGCTGCGCATAGGCCTGGACGGCGGCGGTCTCGATGTCGCCGTCGACCTCGTCGATCTGGATCGCGCCGAACTGCAGGGTCCCGTCGCTGGCCCAGGCGATCGCCCCGTCGCGCCCGCGCACGACCGGGCGGGTGCTGCGCCAGACTTCCAGCGGCGCCGCGCCGTAGGGCGCCAGCGGCACGCGCAGGTAGCGCGGATCGTCGTCGACGGGCGCCTCGGGGCCGAAGCCGAACACCGCCAGCACGCGGTCGTCGGCCGAGCAGCGCCTGCGGCGTGGTGTCGTGGAGGTAGTCCACCGTCAGGGTGGACGCGTCGAGGGGCACGGAAGCGGAGAGCGAGTTCACGCGATCAGTTTAATCGGCCTGCAGTGTGTCGCCGGTAAAGCCCTCGGCCAGCTGGCGCCGCCGCCTGCGCCAGGCGCGCAGGGCGGCCGGCACCATGATCGCCACGTGCGCGGCGTAGATCAGGCGGAACACGCGCAGCCGGCGCAGCACGCGCGGGCTGTCGAACACGTCGCCGGCCAGCATCGCCACCACCGCCGATTCGACCTCCAGCACGTCGCGCGGGTTGGCGAACAGGTGGCGCATGGTCGGCGAGGTGAAGCGGTAGATGAACCACTTGAACTCGTCCAGGCCGGCGTCCAGCCGCCGCTGCAGCCGGCGGCGCAGGCGCGTGGCCTGCCGCGGCGCGCGCAGCGCGGCATCGACCATCGCCGCGCCCTGTTCGGCGCTGTGCATGGCCAGGAACACGCCGGAGGAGAACATCGGGTCGACGAAGGCATAGGCATCGCCCAGCAGCAGCCAGCGCGGTCCGCTCATGCGCGTGCATTCGTAGGCGTAGTTGCCGGTGGCGTGGACCGGGGCCACGCGCTGGGCGCCGGCCATGCGCTGGGCGACCTCGTCGTTCAGCGCCAGGGTCTGGCGCAGGAAGCCTTCCAGATCGCCGCTGCGGGTCTTGAGGTAGTCGGGGAAGCACACCGCGCCCACGCTCATCACATCGTCCGGCAGCGGGATCAGCCACATCCAGCCGTGCGCATGGCGGTAGATGCTGATGTTGCCCGCGTCCTCGCCGGGCCGCCGGGCCACGCCGCGGAAGTGGCTGAACACCGCGGCCGACTGGTGGCGCGGGTTCTTGCGCTTGAGCTTGAGCCGGCCGCCGAGGAAGGCGTCGCGGCCGCTGGCGTCCAGCAGCCACTGCGGGCGCAGGGTCAGTTCGGTGCCGTGCTGGCGCACCCGCACCACGGGTTGCTCGCCCTCGAAGGCCACGCCGGTCACCGCCGTGCCCTCGTGCGCGTCCACGCCTTCGCCGCGGGCCTTGTCGAACAGGATCCGGTCGAAGTCCGCGCGCGGCACCTGCAGGGCGAACGGGCTCTTGGCGTCCAGCGCGCGGGCGAACTTGAAGGTGTTGTAGCCGCCCTGCTCGTCGGGGAAGTCCGCGCCGAGCTTGAGCGTGCCGATCGCGCGCATGTCCTCCAGCACGCCCAGCCGCTCCAGCAGCGGCATGGTCATCGGCAGCAGCGATTCGCCGATGTGGAAGCGCGGATGGTGGTCCTTCTCCAGCAGGGTCACGCGCCAGCCGGCGCGGGCCAGCAGGATCGCCGCGGTGCTGCCGGCCGGGCCGCCGCCGACGATCAGCACGTCGGGCGTGGCGTCGGGCGCCCCAGTCGGGGCGGTGGCCAGGGCCGCGGCGGCGCCGGGATCGGCGGCGGGCTGGGCAGCGGTGGCGGGGGTCATGCGGCGCGAACCTTCGCGTGTGGCAGTCCTGACAAGGGCGTCATCATAGCCTGCGCGGCCACATTGCCCGAAGGTTGCGCGCGGCCGTCCTTTGCACCATCGTGTCGCACCTTCAACGCCCTGGAAACCGCTGCCGCATGTCCGCGCAAACGCCCGAAGAACACGAACTGGCCCAGCTGCTGGTCGAGAGTCTGAACCTGGAGGACGTGGACGCCGGCGCGATCGACCCGGAGGCGCCGCTGTTCAACACCGGCCTGGGCCTGGACTCGATCGATGCGCTGGAGCTGGCCTTGGCGATCGGCAAGAAGTACGGCTTCCAGCTGCGCTCGGACAACGAGGACAACCAGCGCATCTTCGCCTCGCTGCGCGCGCTGTCGGCCCATGTCCAGGCCAACCGGACCGTCTGAGGTCCCGGTCCGCCCGGTCCTCCATGCGCGCGCCTGAGCCGGGCGCGCCGGCCGACGCCGCGCCCTGGGCGATCGGCGCGGCGCTGGTGCTGGCCGTGGTCTATTCGCCGCTGGCGCACTGGGCCAATGCCAGCGGCCGCAGCGACCTGGCTGTGCTGGCCGGCGCGGCGCTGGTGCTGATGCTGCTGATCGAACCGATCGCCCGGAGGCGCTGGTGGGCCTGGGCGCTGGCCGCGCTGCTGCTGGCCGCCCTGGTGCCGCTGTGGCGCTCGCCGCATGCGCTGCTGCTGCTGACCGCCCCGCCGGTGGTGTTTACCGGCTGGGTGGCGTGGTTCTTCGGCCGCAGCCTGCGCGCCGGGCGCGTGCCGCTGATCGGGCGCATCGTCGAGGGCCTGTACGCGCAGGCCGGGCAGCCGCTCAGCGACGACCAGCGCCGCTACACCCGGCGCCTGACCCAGGCCTGGACCGCGCTGCTGGCCGGCATGACCCTCGCCAACCTGGTGCTGGCGCTGTGCGCGGTGCCCGGCGGCGTGCTGGCGCAGCTGGGCCGTCCCTCGCCCTGGCCGATCTCCGACGCGCATGCCTCGCTGTTCGCCAACCTGCTCGGCTACGGGGTGATCGGCGGGTTCTTCCTGGGCGAATACCTGCTGCGCGCGCGCTGGTTTCCGGTGCGGCCGTACCGCAACTTCGTCGACTTCGTGCGCCAGCTGGCGCGGCTGGGGCCGGGCTTCTGGCGCGATGTGCTGCGCTGAAGGCGGCCGCGCGCGGTCCAGGGGCGCGGCTCGGAGCGGCGTTAAAAAATCGCAAAATCCCGCCGCCCAAGTGCGCGGCGGCCGGGTATCCTGTCGGGCATGAGCATTTCGACAGAGAACATGGACGTGCAGCCGTCGAGGTCCCTGGGCCAACTGGCCTGGGGCGCCTGGAACCTGCTGCAACTGGCGTTCACGCTGCTCTGGACGGCCACCCTGTGCAGCCTGGTGCTGCTGCTCTACGTGCTGGGCGTGCCGGTCGCGCGCCTGCTGCGCATGGCCCCGCGCGTGTGGGCGCCGGTGCTGGTGGCCGGGGCGGGCGCCAAACTGGTGGTCGAAGGCGGGCAGGACATCGACTGGTCGCGCCCGCATCTGATCGTCTCCAACCACCAGTCGGTGATCGACATCTGCGCGCTGTACATGGCCGTGCCGGTGCCGCTGCGCTTCCTGCTCAAGGACGAGATGCGCAAGGTGCCGTTCGTGAACTGGTACGCGCGCGCCACCGGCATGCTGTTCCTGGACCGCGACAGCCGTCGCGCCGGCGCGATCGTGCGCCGCCAGGCCGCCGCGCTGCTGGCCGCCGGGCAGACCCTGTGCCTGTTCCCCGAGGGCACGCGCAGCCGCACCGGCGAGCTGGCCCCGTTCAAGGCCGGGCTGCTGCAGGCCGCCATCGACGCCGGCGTGCCGGTGATTCCGGTGGCGCTGGACGGCTGCGGCAAGGTGCTGCCGCCGCAGGGCCTGTTCCGCGTGCGGCCCGGCACCATCCGGGTACGCATCGGCACGCCGATCGACCCGCACCAGCCCGGCGACCCGCTGGACCGCCAGGCGCTCACCCAGCGTGTCCACGACGCCGTGCGCACGATGCTGGAACCCCGGATCTGAGCCAGGGCATGGAATTCGCCGTCGCGTCCGACCACCCGGCCCTGCCGGGCCATTTCCCAGGCCAGCCGATCGTGCCCGGCGTGGTGCTGCTGGACCATGTGCTGGAGGCGATCGCCGCCGCGCACGGCCCGTTGCCCGGCGCGCTGCGCCTGCCGCAGGTGAAGTTCGTCCAGCCGCTGCTGCCGGACCAGACCGCGCGGGTGGAACTGGACGGCGCCGCGCCGCGCTGGAAGTTCCGCGTGCTGCGCGCGGACACCGTGCTGGCCAGCGGCGAGGTGGTGGTCGCATGAGCACGGCCTGGAAGCAACGCCCCGAGGGCGGCAACCGTCTGGCCCTGCGCGTGCTGCGCGCCATCGCCTGCCACGGCGGGCGCGGCCTGGCGCGCGCGCTGCTGTGGCCGATCACGCTGTACTTCATGGCCGTGCGCGGGCCCGAGCGCCGCGCCTCGCGCGCCTACCTGGCGCGCGTGCTCCATCGCCCGGTGCGCTGGCGCGATGTCGCCCGCCACATCCACACCTTCGCCTCGGTGATCCTGGACCGGGTGTTCCTGCTGAGCGGGCGCATGGGCGAGTTCGAGGTCGGCGTCACCGGCCTGGACCAGCTGCATGCGCAGATGGACAAGGGCCGCGGCGTGCTGATCTTCGGCTCGCACCTGGGCAGCTTCGACGCGCTGCGCGTGCTGGCCCAGGAGCGCCCGGACGTGCAGGTCAAGGTGGTCCTGGACAAGGCCCAGGCGCCGGCGATGACCGAGATGCTGGCCGCGCTCAACCCGCGCCTGGCCGACTGCATCATCGACGCCAGCCAGGACAGCACCTCGATCGTCATGGCGATCAAGCACGCCACCGACGAAGGCCACCTGGTCGCGCTGCTGGTCGACCGCGCGCGGCCGGAGGACCCGTGCCTGCCGGCGCAGTTCCTCGGCGCGCAGGCGCAGTTCCCGACCTCGCCGTGGCTGATCGGCGCGGTGCTCAAGGTGCCGGTGGTGCTGGCCTTCGGCCTGTACCAGGGCCGCGCGCGCTACACGCTGGCGTTCGAGACCTTCAGCGAAGGCCTGGAGGTGCCGCGCCGCAACCGCGCCGCGACCCTGGGCGCACTCATCCGTGGTTATGCCGCGCGGCTGGAGCATCATGTGTGCGCCGCGCCCTACAACTGGTTCAACTTCTATGATTTCTGGAACACCAAGCCCGACCCGGATCCTGCCGCTGTGGTTCCGGGCGCTGACGCTGACGCTGCTGTGCAGCGCCGCACCGCTGTCCGCCGCGTCGCCTGACGCGGTCGATCCGGCCTGGATCCTGTCCAAGATCGCCCGCAGCGGCGATATCTCCACCCCGTTCGTCGAACTGCGCGGCTCGGCCCTGCTCAAGGCGCCGCTGCGCGTGGAAGGCCGCTACGCGCGCCAGGCCGACACCACCCTGGTGCGCGAGGTCACCGCGCCCTACCACGAGAAGATCACGCTGAAGGGCCAGACCGCCACGCTGGAGCGCGACGGCAAGGCCACGCGTACCTTCTCGCTGGCGCGCGCGCCGGAGTTGGCCGATCTGCAAAAAGGCTTCGGCGCCCTGCTGAGCGGCGACGCCAGCCAGCTCGAGCAGCATTACGCGCTCAGCGCCACCGGCACGCGCCAGGCCTGGCAGCTGCGCCTGGACCCCAAGGACGCCACCGCGGCCAAGGTGCCGGTGCGCGGCATCCAGCTCTACGGGCAGGGCGCCGAGCTGCGCTGCATCGAGACCACCGACGCCAAGGGCCAGGCCCAGCGCACGCTGCTGGCCGGCGCGGCGCATGCGGCCCAGGGCGTGGATGACGGCGCGGCCCTGACCGCGCTGTGCCGCGGCCACGCCGGGTGAGTCTGCCGCCCGTCGCGCGCACCGGCCTGGCGCTGCTCTGGCTGGCGCTGCTGCTCGCGCTCGGCGCGTGGATCGGCAGCACGCTCAAGCTGTCCGGCGACCTGCGCAAGTTCATGCCCGAGGCGCGCACCCCGGCGCAGAAGCTGCTGCTGGACGAGCTGGGCGAAGGCCCCGGTTCGCGCCTGCTGCTGCTGGCCATGTCCGGCAGCGATCAGGCCACGCTGGCGGCGCAGTCCAAGGCGCTGCGCGCGCGCCTGGCCAGCCAGCGCGAGGCGATCTCGATGGTCGCCAATGGCGACGTGTCGCCGGGCGATGCGATCCCGGCCCAGTGGCTGCCGTACCGCTTCCTGCTGACCGACCGCTACGACGCCCATCCGCTGGACGCGGCCACGCTGCACGCCGAACTGGCCGAGCGCGTGCAGGACCTGGGTTCGCCGGCGGCCGAGATGATCGAGCCGATGCTGCCGCGCGATCCCACGCTCGAACTGCTGTACGTGGCCCAGCGCCTGCAGCCGGCCAGCACGCCGCAGCTGATCGACGGGGTGTGGTTCGACAAGGCCGGCAAGCGCGCGCTGCTGGTGGTGGAGACGGTGGCCGGCGGCTTCGATCCCAGCGGCCAGCAGCAGGCGGTGGGCGGCATCCGCGCCGCGTTCGAGGCTGTGGCCAAGGGCAGCACCAGCCAGCTGCTGCTGACCGGACCGGGCGCGTTCTCGGTGGAGATCAGCACGCGCACGCAGAACGAGACCCAGTGGATCGGCATGCTCGACACCGGCGGGCTGATCCTGCTGCTGCTGATCGCCTACCGCAGCTGGAAGATCCCGCTGCTGGGCGTGCTGCCGCTGGCCAGCGCCGGCCTGGTGGGCATGGTCGCGGTGATGCTGTGCTTCGAACAGGTGCATGGCATCACGCTGGCCTTCGGCTTCACCCTGATCGGCGTGGTGCAGGACTATCCGATCCATCTGTTCAGCCATCAGCGTCCGGGGCTCTCGCCCTACGCCAACGCGCGCCATCTGTGGCCGACGCTGGCCACCGGCGTGGTGTCCACCTGCATCGCATATGTGACCTTCTTCTTCTCCGGCGTCGAAGGCCTGCGCCAGCTGGCGGTGTTCACCATCTGCGGGCTGGGTGGCGCGGCGCTGCTGACGCGTCTGCTGCTGCCGGCGCTGATCGATCCCTCGCCGCGCGACTATGCCGACTCGCGGCTGATGGCGCGGCTGTTCGTGCTGATCGATCGCCTGCCGCGGCCGCGCTGGTCGCTGCTGGGCCTGGCCGTGGCGGCGGCGGTGGTGATCGTCGCCAGCCCGACCCCGTTCTGGCAGGACGACCTGTCCAAACTGACTCCGGTGCCGCGCGAATCGCTGATGCAGGACGGGGAGCTGCGCAGCGAGCTGGGGGCGCCGGACGTGATGTACGTGCTGAGCCTGCAGGCCCCCGACCGGCAGGCCGCGCTGGCCGCCTCGTCCGCCCTGCGCACGCGCCTGGATGCGCAGGTCGCCGCCGGCAACCTGGCCAGCTACGACATGGCCGCGCGCTATCTGCCGACCATCGCGACCCAGCGCAAGCGCCAGGCGCAGCTGCCCGCGCCGCAGGCCGCGCGCACGATGCTGGAACAGGCCACCGCCGGGCTGCCGTTCCGCAGCGATGTCTTCGCCCCGTTCCTGGCCGACCTGGAGCAGGCGCGCACCGCCAGGCCGCTGGACGCGCCGGACCTGGCCGACACGCCGCTGGCCACGGGCGTGCAGGGCCTGCTGCTGGAAGGCGAGGGCCATACCACCGCCCTGGTCTCGCTCAGCGGCCTGCGCGATCCGGCCGCGCTCACCGCGGCGCTGGCAGGCACGGGCGCGCAGCTGATGGACCTGCGCGAGGCCTCGCGCACGCTGGTGCTCACCTACCACCGCGTGCTGGTGGCCATGGGCGTGGCCGCGGTGCTGCTGGCCATCGCCGTCAGCGTGTCGCTGCGCGAGCGCCGCCGCATCGTGCGCGTGCTGCTGCCGATGGGCCTGAGCGTGCTGCTGATCCTGGCGGTGCTGCGCGGCGCGGGCGTGGAGCTCAACCTGTTCCACCTGATCTCGCTGATCCTCGGCGCCGGGCTGGGGCTGGACTACGCACTGTTCTTCGACCATGCCGGCGACGATGCGGCCGACCAGCGCCGCACCCTGCACGCGCTGATCGTGTGCAGCCTGATGACGCTGCTGGTGTTCGTGCTGCTCGGCCTGTCCAGCATCCCGGTGCTGCGCGCGATCGGTTCGACCGTGGCGATGGGCGTGGTGTTCAACTTCGTGCTGGCGCTGCTGGTCTCGCGCGAGCACGCGCGCGGCGACGATGCGCCGGGCGCGCAGGCCGCCGCGCATGGCTGAGGTTGCGCTGCCGCGCACGCGCGCGGAGATCGCACGGCTGGTGCCGCACCAGGGCCTGATGTGCCT
The DNA here is from genome assembly GCF_031453535.1 of Pseudoxanthomonas sp. SORGH_AS_0997. Classification (NCBI taxonomy): domain Bacteria; kingdom Pseudomonadati; phylum Pseudomonadota; class Gammaproteobacteria; order Lysobacterales; family Lysobacteraceae; genus Pseudoxanthomonas; species Pseudoxanthomonas sp. SORGH_AS_0997. Next base: position 2,929,683 of record NZ_JAVIZI010000001.1, on the reverse strand, counting down.
GTGGGAGGAGGTGTTGGACTGGAGCGACACGGCGCTGGTCCTGCGCAGCCACGGCCATCGTGCGCCCGACCATCCGCTGCGCCGGCATGGCCGGCTGCATGCGGTGCACCTGTGCGAATACGGCGCCCAGGCCATGGCCGTGCACGGCGGCCTGCTCGGCCAGTCCAGCGGCGCGCCGGTGCGACCGGGCATGCTGGTAGCACTGCGCGGCGTGCAGCTGCACGTGGACACGCTCGACGGCCTCGAGCAGGCGCTGGAGGGCCATGCCGAGCTGCTGATGCACACGCCCGACAGCCAGCAGTACGGCTTCCGCATCCTGCACGCCGGCACCCTGCTGGCAGAAGGCCGCGCCTCGGTGATGCTGGGCTGACGCGAGGGGGGGCCGTGCTTGGTTTGGCTTGGCTTGGCTTGGTGGGAGCCGCCATGGCGGCGATGGGGCTTTACCGACCATCCCTCGGCACCGATAAAAACTGAGGCTCTACCGGGGAAAGCCCCATCGCCGCCATGGCGGCTCCCACCGAGCCAAGCGAATCCAAGCAAAGCACACTGCATTGCTACCATGCACCCATGACTTCATCGACGACTTCAAAGCCGGCGCGACGCGCGCTGGTGACCGGCGGCAGTGGCGACCTGGGCGGGGCGATCTGCACCGCGCTGGGCGCGGCAGGCTTCGAGGTGATCGTGCATGCCAACGGCAACCTGGGGCGCGCCCAGGCCGTGGCGCAACGCATCGCCGAATCCGGCGGACGCGCGCAGGCCGTGGCCTTCGACCTGGCCGATGCCGATGCCTGCGCGGCCGCCATCGCCACCCTGCTGGAAGCCGGCCCGGTGCAGGTGGTGGTCAACAACGCCGGCATCCATGACGACGCGCCGATGGCCGGCATGAGCGCGCAGCAGTGGCATCGCGTCATCGATGTCTCGCTGCACGGCTTCTTCCACGTCACCCAGCCCTTGCTGCTGCCGATGGCGAGCACGCGCTGGGGCCGCGTCATCAGCGTCTCCTCGGTCGCGGCGGTGATCGGCAACCGCGGCCAGGTCAACTACGCCGCGGCCAAGTCGGCCCTGCATGGCGCCACCAAGTCGCTGGCGCGCGAGATGGCCAGCCGCGGCATCACCGCCAACGTGGTCGCGCCCGGCGTGATCGAGGGCGCGATGATCGGCGCGCAGTTCCCGCCCGAGGCGATCAAGCAACTGGTCCCCGCCGGCCGCGCCGGCAAGCCCGAGGAAGTCGCTGCGCTGGTGGCCTTTCTCTGCTCGGACGCCGCCGGCTACATCAACGGCCAGGTGATCGGCGTCAATGGCGGGATGGCGTAGGAAAGGCCGCCGATAGGCTCTCGGCCTCAAGCAGGGCAAACAGGAGGGCGAAGCGCTCTGCTTTTGCGGGAGCAACTGTCTCTCAGGTCACGCCGCGGCCCCTTGTAGAGCGGAGCTTGCTCCGCTGCGTCCCGACCGGATCATCGGCAAGGCCTAGCGGAGCAAGCTCCGCTCTACAGGTGGGAGCCGCCATTGGCCCAACAGGCCACAAGGGCGGCTCCCACCCGGCACACCTACAACCCACAGCGGGGGTTATGCCGCCTCTGCGTACCAGGCGGGTTCCAGCGACGCGATAGGCGGCGCGGTGCCGGCCAGCAAGGCCGCCAGGTCATGATCGTCGAGGTCCGTATGCGCCGCATTGGCGCGGGCCAGGATCTCGCCGGCCAGCCATTCCATGCGTGCGACGTTGGACGCCAGACGTGCGGCCAGGGCGTCGGAATCGAGCGTGTCGTTCAAGGCACGGTTGAGTTCGAAGAACCAGTCGATCGCGTACTGGTCCAACAGGCGCCCGTCGGTCAGCGGGGCAGGGTGTGGCGCGTTGCGCCGGCCCCATTCGGCCAGCAAGGCCTGCACGGCCAGATTGAGCGCGCGTCCGCGCTGGAACAGCGGCCGCAGCCGCCCCAGCAGCGGCACATCGGTCAGGCGTCCGGCGAAGTACAGCGGCGCCAGCAGCGACCAGTAGTAGGTGTAGTCCCAGATCACCTTGACCGGCATCACCTGCGCATCGCCGAACAGCGGGTACTGGCCCTGGTAGAGGGTCAGCGTGTTCTCGTAGAAGCCGCTGTAGAGCTGGTTGTAGATGCCCGCGTACGGTGCGATCCCTTCCCCGGCGCGATCGCGCGCGACCAGGTCGGTGATGTAGCCGTTGGCGATGGCGATGAAGTCGCTGCCCGGCGAATAGAACGGGTCCAGGAACACCCCGGCCTCGCCGGTCAGCGCCCAGCGGTCGCCGGAGAACACCTGCTTGCAGCCGTAGGAGAAATCGCGCAGGAACATGAAGTCCATCAGCGCATGCTCGGGCCGCTCCAGCGCGGCGGCCACGCGCGGCTGGTGCGTGCGCAGCCAGTCCATCGCCTTGGCGTGGGTGTTCATCGTCTCCAGCGGATGCGCATCGGCATCGCAGACGATGCCCAGCGAATGCGCGCCGCAGGACAGCGGGATCAGCCAGAACCAGTAGCCCGGTCCGCACATGTGATTGGTCGAGCGCCAGCGGTCCGGCGGCGTGCAGCGCGCCAGCCAGGCCGGATCGTCGGACCAGTCGTTGGGATCGATGAAGCCTTCCACGCGCCACCACACCGCATTGGCATGGTGCGCGTTGGGCTGGGCCAGGCCGAGCTTGCGCTTGAGCAGGCCGGCGCGGCCGCTGGCATCGACCACCCAGCGCGCGTCCAGCATGGCCGCCGCGCCGTCGCGTTCGAAGCGCACGCCGTGATCGGCCTCACCGGAGGCCAGATCCACGCCACGCACGCTGGCGCCATCGATAAAGTCCACGCCCAGCGCACGCGCGCGCGCGCCGAGGAAGTTCTCGAAGCGGCCGCGGTCGATCTGCCAGGACGGGGTGGGCAGCAGCTGGCTCACGCCCAGTTCGGTGCACTGGTCGATCCGCCACTGGCCCTCGGAGAAGAAGAAGCGGAAGCCGAACTTGCGCAGATGCTCGGCATCCAGGTGCGCGCGCAGGCCGAGCACATCGCTGAAGTAGTGCGCGCCGATCTCCACGGTCGACTCGCCCACCTTGAACGCGCCTTCACGCACCGGATGGGCGCGGCGCTCGATCACGCTGATGGCCAGGGCCGGGTCGCGCGCCTTGAGCTGCAGGGCCAGGGTCAGTCCGGCCAGGCCGCCGCCGAGGATGGCCACATCGGTCCGCGCATTCATCTTCAGGCTTCCGCCGCCGGGGAGGGAGCCGGCACCCTAGCAAACTCGCCGTGTGGGTCGTGGATGACCGGGCGGGTGGCGCGGATGCCGCGATAGACCGACAGCAGCCGGCCATGGCGCAGCACCTGGCCGACCACGTGCGTGGTGATCCTGCACAGGTCGCGCACCAGGCGGAAATGGCTCTTGCGGAAGGTGCCCGGCTCGGTGCCGGCGTAGCGCGTCTCGATCGGCACCGACACCACGCGCGCGCCGGCGCGGCGCGCGGCGCTGATCAGCATCTGCGCCTCGAACACGAAGCCTTCGCCTTCCACCCCGTCCAGCGTGAACACGCTGCGCGGATAGAAGCGCTGGCCGCTCTGCGTGTCCACCAGGCGGAAGCCGCAGCCCCAGGCGATGCCCCAGTCGCCGAAGTCGTTGCCGATGCGGCGGATGATCGGCTGGCTGGCGCGCTTGCGCAGGCGTGCGCCGTTGACCACCCAGCCGGGGTAGGCATTGGCCGCTTCGAGCATGCGCGGGAAGTCGCTGGCCCGGTGCTGACCGTCGCCGTCCATGGTCAGCACGCCCTGCGCGCCCTGGCGCGCGGCCTCGGCGAAGCCGCTGCGCAGCGCCGCGCCCTTGCCCAGGCGCCGCGGATGGCGGATCAGCGTCACCGGCAGGCCGTCCAGGCAGTCGCTGGTGCCGTCGTCGGAGCCGTCGTCGACCACGATCACCCGCGGGCACACCGCCAGCGCGTCCTCGACCACTTCGCGGATGCGCAGCCGCTCGTTGAGCGCGGGGATCACCACAGCCACATCGTCCATGGTCAGTGCGCTCATCGGACGATCTCCACCTGCAGCACCGCGCCGTGGCCGGCGTCGAGGTGGCAGTGCGCGGCGTCTTGGGCCAGGGCGTCGAACAGCGGCAGCATCGGCGCCATCGCGTTGCCGGCGGCGAGGGTTTCCAGCGGGCCGGCCGGAGCGCGGTCGGCGCCGCCGGTGCCCAGCGCGGTGCGCAGGGCGAGGCCTTCGCCCTGCGCACTGAGCACCAATGCGGCGCCCAGCAGCCCCTGGCTGTGCGAGATGCGACCCAGCGGCCCCACCGACTGGCTGTCGTAGCCCACCAGCAGCACCTCCGGCGTGCCGGTGGCCAGCTGGGTCAGCGCTTCGAGCAGGCCCTGGGCGAAGCTGCCGTGGAAGGCGCTGATCGCGGTGGCCGGCGCATGCGTGCCGGCGCCGATGGTCCAGTAGCCGGCCGCGGCGTTGTGCACCGAGTTGTGGAAGCGGATCGGCGAGATGCCGGTCGGGTCGCTGGCCAGCTGGCGGCACATGTAGTCGGTGATGGCCAGATCGCCGTGGGTCGAGGTGAACACCGAGGGCAGGGCGGACGGGTCGCGGCCGGCGGCCTGGCACGCGGCCAGCGCCACTTCCAGGGCCACGGCCACCGTTTCCGGGGCGCGGCGGCGTTCGTTGGGCGCGAGCAGCTGCGGGGCCGGCTTGGCCGGCGCGTCGGGCGGCAGCGCGCCGCCGCGGGCATAGGCCTGCGCGGCGTCCCAGGACGGCAGGCCGCGGCACCAGAAGCCGATGCCGGCCACGCGGGCATTCAGGACCGGGGCGCTCATGCGCGGCCGAAGACCAGCGCGCAGTTGTTGCCGCCGAAGCCGAAGGAGTTGTTCATGGCGTACTGCACCGGGCGCCGCTCGGGCGCGAAACGGATCTGGGGACCGCACGCCGGATCGGGCGTGTGGGCGTTGAGGGTGCCGGGGAGATAGCCGGTGTCCAGCGCGATCAGCGCGAACACCGACTCGACGATGCCCGCCGCGCCCAGCGTGTGCCCGGTCCAGGCCTTGGTCGAGGCCGCGTGCAGCCCGTCGGGGAACAGCTTGGCCACCGCGATCGCCTCGACCGTGTCGTTGGCCGGCGTGGAGGTGCCGTGCAGGTTCAGATAGTCCAGCTGCGCGGGCTCGATGCCGGCGCGGGCCAGCGCATCGGCCATCGCCAGCTGCGCGCCCAGGCCTTCCGGATGCGGGGCGGACATGTGGTGGGCATCGCTGGATTCGCCGTAGCCGCGCAGCTGCAGGCCGGCCTGCGCCTGGTCCGCGCGTTCGATCAGGGCGAAGCCGCCGGCCTCGCCCAGCGACAGCCCGTCGCGGTGGGCATCGAAAGGCATGCACGGATTCTTCGACACCAGCTGCAGGGCGTTGAAGCCGTACAGCACGCTGCCGCACAGCGTGTCCACGCCGCCCACCAGCGCCGCATCGACCAGCCCGGCCTGGATCAGCCGCGCGGCCTGGGCGAAGACCTTGGCGCTGGACGAACACGCCGTGGCCACGGTCACGCAGGGCCCGGCCAGGCCGGTGGCGTGCTGGACGAAGTCGCCCAGCGAGTGCGGCGTGTGCACGATCGGGCGCGCCAGGTCGTCGGGGAAGCGCTCGCCTTCGGCGTCCTGCTCCAGGCGGGTATAGGCCTCCTCGCTGGCGCCGATACTCGAGGTCGAGGTGCCGATCACCACCGCCACGCGCGCCGCGCCGTAGCGGCCTGCCGCGGCCTGCACCGCGTCGAGCACGCCGTCCTCGCCCAGGGCGAGCCAGGCCAGGCGGTTGTTGCGGCAGTCCCACTGGGCCAGTTCAGGCGGCAGCACGACTTCCTCGACGCCGTCGACGCGGCCGATCCAGCAGTCCAGGCGCGGGGTCGGACCGAAGTCGTTGCGCCGCAGGCCGCTGCGGCGCGCTTCCAGGCCTTGCGCCTGCGCCTGGCGGCCATGGCCCAGGGCGGTGGTGGCGGTATAGGCCGTGATCGCCAGGGGCGTCATGCGGGACGGGGACGGCATCCAGAGCTTTGTGTCAGTCGATGGCGTTCGAGTATAGCCAGCGGCCTTGGCGTGACCGTGTGCACGCGCAGGTGGCGTTTCAGGTTCGGGTTTCGCCACTGCGGGCTTTGCCGCACAATCGTTGCGACTTTCCTGATCAATCGGATTCGCGCGCAACCGGATGCATGCGTTCGTCTACAAGAGCCTGCGCAAGGCCGACACGTACCTGTACCTGGCAGCGCGCGACGACTTCGCCCGTCTGCCCGCGCCGGTGCGCGCCCAGCTGGGCGAGCTGGCCTTCGTGCTGGAAGTGACCCTGACGCCCGAGCGCAAGCTGGCGCGGGAGGACATCGCGGTGGTGCGACAGAACCTGGCCAGCCAGGGCTTCCACCTGCAGTTCCCGCCGTTGGCGGCGATCCAGGATCCGATGCCCGATGCCTGACCCTGTCCGTCCGCCGATCCGCGCGGCGCTGGTGGCGCTGCTCGCCGGCCTTACCCTGGCGGCACTGACCTTCTTCGGCGGACCGGTTGCCGCGGTGGGCGCGCTGCTGGCCCAGCCGGCCCTGGCCCTGGCGGTGTCCTGGCAGGCGCGCACGCGCGCGCCGGCGCGGCGCGATTTCCTCAAGCGTGATCTGCTGCCGCTGCTGGTGGTGTGGGGCGCGGGCTTCGCCCTCGCGGCCGCGCTGCTGGCCTGGCCGCTGCAGGCGCTGCGCAGCGGCGGCTCGCTGGGCGCGGCGCTGGGCCTGAGTGCGGTGGTCGGCGTCTGCCTGATCGGCGTGTGGCGGGCCTGGCCGCTGTGGCTGGCGGTCGAACGCGAGGGCGGCGCGCTGTCGCGCCAGTGGCGGGCAATGGCCGACCGCGACGTCGGCGACTGGCGCGGGCTGGGCGTGGCCGCGGCCGTGGCGCTGGCCATCGGCGGCGGGCTGAGCCTGGCCTGGCCGGCGCTGTGGCCCAGCACCCTGCGCGCGGCCGGCGCGATCGTCTACGCGTTGGCGCTGCCGCTGCTGCATGCCGGCCTGCAGCGTGCCACCCGCGCCGGTGGCCTGCCGGTGCTGGACATGCCGGCCAAGCCCGCCGCCCGACCGGCGCAGAAGGCGCCGCCGTCCTTCGCCCCGGCGCCGGCGCCTGCCGCGCGCCCCCCGGCCGCCCCGGCACCGGCCGCCGCGCCGCGCGCCACGCCGGCACCCGCCGCGGCGGGTCCGGCCCAGGAGGCGGCGCTGTACGAGGCCGCGCGCAGCGGCCGGGTCGAGCGCGCGCTGGAGCTGATCGAGGCAGGCGCCAACCCGCGCGCCCTGCCGCCGCCGGACGCGCGCGACCAGCGCAGCCTGGCCGTGCTGGCCGCGGTGCTGCCCGACCTGCGCCTGCTGCGCACCCTGATCGCCAAGGGCATCGACCTCAACCAAGCCCACGCCGGCATGACCCCGCTGCTGGCGGCGACCCGCGACAGCTGGCACGGCCGTCCCGACGCGGTCACCACGCTGCTGACCAACGGCGCCGATCCGCGCCAGGCCGACCGCGAAGGCAACACCGCCCTGCACCACGCCGCGCGCAGTTCCGACCCCGGCGTGGCCGCGCTGCTGCGCGACGCCGCCGCCGAGCTGGACGCCCTCAACCACGACGGCATCACCCCGCTGGGCATCGCCTGCATCGCCGGCAACTGGCGTCTGGCCAAGTTCCTGCTCGAACGCGGCGCCCGCCCCGAACCCGCCGGCGGGCAGCCGGTGCTGCTGGCCGCCGCCGCCACCGAGGAAGACGACGCGGCCGGCGTGCAGCTCCTGCTCAAGCACAAGGCCAAGGTCGACGCGCGCGGCGCGCACGGCCGCAGCGCCCTGCACGAGGCCGCCCTGGCCGGCCATGCCGAGATCCTGGCCGCGCTGCTCGCGGCCGGCGCCAGCGTCGATGCGCGCGACGAAGCCGGCGCCACGCCGTGGCTGGAGGCCGCGCGCAGCGGCCGCGTCGCCGCGCTGGACACCCTGGCCGGCGCCGGCGCCGACCTGGCCGCGGTCGATGCCCGCGGCCGCAACGCGCTGCTGCTGGCCAGCACCGCCGAGCAGGTCGTGCCCGCGGTGGTCAAGCGCCTGCTGGAACTGGGCGTGGACCCCGAACGGCGCGACCTGGCCGACCACCGCGCCGCCGACCTGGCCGCCGCGGCCGGGCGCTGGGCCCTGGTCTCCCAGCTTGATCCCGAGTACCCGTTGCCGACCGCCGTCTCGGCGGCCGACACCCACGCCCCGCCGCCGGACCAGGCGCCGCTGGGCCTGCTGCGCGAGGCGCTGGAGCGCGGCGAACGGCGCGGCCTGGACGCGCTGGTGCGGCTGTGCTCGCCGCAGGAGCTGGGCAGCCTGCTGCATGCCCCGGCCCTGCAGGCGCAGGCCGACGCGGTGGCCTGGCTGCTGCGCCACGGCGCCTCGGGCGAACAGCCCGACGTGCGCGGCGACCTGCCGCTGCTGGCGGCGATGGCGCGCGGGCCGGCGGCGCTGCCGGTGATCCGGGTCCTGCTCGACGCCGGCCTGTCGCCCGCCGGCAGCGCCGGGCTGGCGCGCTTCCTGGCCGCCTGCCTCGCCTCCGATGCGCGCACCCGGCCGGAGGTGGCCGCACTGGCGCTGGAGCTGCTGGCCCGCGGCGCCGATCCCTTCGCCCCCGCGCCCGGCGGCGACCGCGCGCTGCCCCTGGCCGTGCGGCTGGACTGGCCAGCGCTGGTCGAGGCCTTGCTCGCCCTCGGCGTGGACCGCGAGGCCCGCGATGCGCGCGGCATGTCGGCGCTGCACCTGGCGACCGCGCTGGGCAATGTGGCGATGGTCCGGCGCCTGATCGCGGCCGGCGCCTCGCCCGACGCGCGCGCCGCCGACGGCCAGACGCCGCTGGGCGTGGCCCTGTCGGCCGGCCGCCGCGACCTGGCCGACTGGCTGGACTGGCGCGTCTGGCCGCTGCCGCGCCGCGCGCTGCAGCCGGCCGACCTGCCGGCCGCGGCCAAGGCCGGCGACGCCGACGCGGTGCGCCGCCTGCTCGACCTGGGCTTCGACGTGGACGCGCAGGACGCGCAGGGCTGCAGCGCCCTGCTGCGCGCGGCCGGCGGCGGCCACGGCGCGGTGGTCGACCTGCTGCTGGCGCGCGGCGCCGATCCGCAGCGCCCCGCGCGCACGGGCGCCACGCCGCTGTCGGCGGCGGTGAGCATGCGCCAGACCGCGATCGTCGGCGCCCTGCTCGATACCGGCGCCAGCATCGAATATCGCCTGCCCGGCGAGGTCAGCGTGCTGATGCTGGCCGCCGCGCTGGGCCTGCCCGATGTCGCCGCGCGCCTGCTCACCGCCGGGGCCGATGTGCACGCGGTCGATGCGCAGGGCCTGACCGCGCTGCACTGCGCCGGGCTGTTCGGCTTCATCGCCCGCGACCGGCCGCGCCTGCTGGCGCTGCTGGACACCTTGCTGCTGGCCGGCGCCCAGCCCGACGGGCCCGACGGCGGCACGGTCACCCCGCTGCTGCTGTTGCTGGGCGCGCGCGCCGAGCCGGGCACCGCCTGCGACGAGGACGTGATCCTGGCCGGCCTGGAGCGCCTGCTCGACGAGAACGTCGCGCTCGACGTGCGCGACCCGCGCGGCTTCGGCCCGCTGCACCTGGCCGCGCTGCACGGCCTGCTGCGCGTGGTCCAGCGCTTGCTGCGCGCCGGCGCCGACCCGGCCCAGCGCGATGCGCTGAACCGCATCCCGCGCGATATCGCGATCATGCGCGGCTTCGTCGATGTGGCCGGCGAACTGGCGCCGACCGTGGTGCCCGGCGCCGGCGCGCCGATCGCGCGCTTCCTGCGCGATCCGCGCTGAAGGCGGCGCACCGCTTCCGCCCCTGGATCCTCGCCGATGTCCGACGCGCCCGCCGCCGATGCCGTCCCCATCACCTGGACCGATTTCGAGAAGGTGCTGCTGGTGGCCGGCACCATCTTGAAGGTCGAGCCCTTCCCCGAGGCGCGCCGGCCGGCCTACAAGGTCTGGGCCGATTTCGGCCCCTACGGCCAGCGCAAGACCAGCGCGCAGATCGTCAGCCTGTATGCGCCCGAGGATCTTGTCGGCAGACAGATCGTGGCGGTGCTGAACTTTCCCGAGAAGCAGATCGGGCCGTTCCGGTCGCAGTTCCTGCTGACCGGCGCCTACACAGAGGAGGGCGTGGTGATCACCACGCTGGAGCGCCCGGTGCCCAACGGCGCGCGCCTGGGCTGAGCGCGCGCGGCCTCAGTCGCTGGCCGCCGGCTTGTCCGTCGTCGCAGACGCAGACGTGTCCGCTGTAGCGGGCGGCGCCGTGTCGGCGGCGACCAGCTTTTCCAGGTCGCGGCGCGCGTCGCGCGCGGTCTGGATCAGCGCCGCGTCGTCGTCGTAGACCAGGTACTGCTCGCGCAGCAGCTTCTCGTCGTGCGCGCGGAAGCGTTGCGCCTGCCGTGCGGCTTCTTCCTCGTCCACGCCCAGTGCGGTCAGCACGCGCTCGCCCATCTCCAGGCTGGAGCCGAAGGTCTCGCGGAAGGGCTCGGCGCTCAGGTCCATCAGCCGCCAGGCGTGCTGGCGATTGCGCGCCCGGCTGAGCACCGTGGCGGCCGGGTACATGCGCCGGATCAGGCGTGTGCAGCGGATGTTGGTGTCCGGATCGTCCATGGCCACCACGAACACCTTGCAGTGCTGCGCGCCGGCCGCGCGCAGCAGGTCGGGCCGGGTGGGATCGCCGTAGAACAGCCGCGCATTGCCGAAGCGGCGCAGCGTGTCCACCTGCTCGGCGCTGTGTTCGAGCGCGACGAAGGACACGCGCTGGGCGGTGAGCAGGCGCGCGACGATCTGGCCGAAGCGGCCCATGCCGGCGATCAGCACGCGCGGCTGCAGGTCCTCGACCTCCTCGAAGGCGCGCTTGGGCGCGGCCGGCGCGTGGTCCAGCCAGCGGCTGGCCGCGATCAGCAGCAGCGGCGTGGCGGCCATCGACAGGCCGACCATCGCCACCAGCCGGTCGCGCTGCTGCCCGCTCAGCAGGTCCGCCTGCGCGGCCTGGTTGAACACCACGAAGGCGAACTCGCCGCCCAGCCACAGCACCGCGCCCAGCTTCAGCGCCGCGCGCCAGCTCAGGCGCACCTGCCAGCGGCCCAGCGCCAGCAGCACGCCGGCCTTGACCAGCAGCAGGGTCAGCACGCCGGCGGCGATGATCTGCGGCTCGGCGCGGACGCGATCGATGTCGATGGACATGCCCACGGCGATGAAGAACAGGCCCAGCAGCAGGCTCTTGAACGGCTCGATCTGCGATTCCAGCTCGTGGCGGAACTCGGAGTCGGACAGCAGCACGCCGGCCAGGAACGCGCCCAGGCCCGCGCTCAGCCCGGCCAGCTGCATCAGCCAGGCCGTGCCCAGCACCACCAGCAGCGCGCTGGCCGTGAACACCTCGGGCATCCGGGTGCGCGCCACGATGCGGAACAGATGCCGCAGCGCCAGCCGGCCGAACAGCGCCACCAGCACGATCGCGCCGATCGCCTCCAGGCCCGTGGCCCAGCTCAGGGTCTGGTTCTTGGCCCCGCCCAGCAGCGGGATCGCCACCAGCAGCGGGATCGCGGCCAGGTCCTGGAACAGCAGCACCGCAAAGCCGGTGCGGCCGTAGTCGGTGGCCAGGGCCTTGCGTTCGGCGAGCAGCTGCAGGCTGACCGCGGTGGAGGACAGCGCCAGGCCCATGCCGATCACCAGCGCCTTCTTCCAGCTCAGGCCCAGGCGCAGACACAGCGCGCCGAGCACCAGCGTGGTCAGCAGCACCTGCAGCCCGCCGGTGCCGAACACCGGCTTGCGCATCACCTTCAGCCGCGAGGGCGAGAGCTCCAGGCCGATCACGAACAGCAGCATGACCACGCCGACTTCCGAGGCGTTGAGGATGCGCTCGGCATCGCGCACGAAGCCGAAGCCATGCGGGCCCAGCAGCGCGCCTGCGACCAGATAGGCCAGCACCGCGCCCAGGCCCAGCCGCTTGAACACCGGCACGGCCACCACGCCGGCCAGCAGGAACACCAGCGCAAGTTGCAGACCGCCGTCGTTCATCGAAACTCCCTTTGCGCCCCTTCCATTATGCGCCGCCGCGCGCGTACGACCGGCCGCGCGCGTGGGCTGCACTGTCATGGCGCCGGCGGGCCGGATGGCACTTGCCGCCGCCGCGCCGGGGCGGCAAGCTCGGCGCCTCATCGTGGACAGGGATCGACCATGCGCATCACCGTCAGACTCGCGGCCTTCTTGTGCAGTGCGTTGCTTGCGACCGTGGGGAATGCCGCGTTCGCGCAGACCCGTGGCGAAGTCAGGGACACGCTGGAATCCAGCCTCGTCGTCACAGGCGACATCCGCATCGCCAGCGACGGCAAGGTCAAGGCGTTCCAGATCGATCGGCCGGACAAGCTGTCGGGCGATGTGACGCAGCTGATCGACCGTGCGGTGCCGAGCTGGGAGTTCGAGCCGATCCTGGTCGAGGGCAAGCCGGCGGAGGTGCGCTCGCGCATGCGCATCCGCCTGGTCGCGTACAAGCGGGAGGACGGCAACTACGTGCTGAGCATCCGCAGCGCGTCCTTCACCGGCGACCAGGACGAGGAGGTCGATGCGACCTGGCTCAAGCAGCAGAAGATGCCGCCGCCGGCCTATCCGGCGGTGGCCGCGGCGTCCAACGTGTCGGGCACGGTCTTTCTGCTGATCAAGGTCGGCGCGGACGGCAAGGTCCAGCAGGCGTTCGCCGAGCAGACCAATCTGCGCGTGCTGGCCAACGGGCGCGAGATGGCGCGCTGGCGCAAGGTGCTGGAGCAGTCGGCCATCGCCGCCACGCGGGCCTGGCAGTTCACGCCGTCCGCCAACGATCCCAAGCATCCCGAGGGCGGCTGGACCTCGCGCGTGCCGATCGACTATTCGCTCGCGCGCCAGCGTCCCGGCTACGGCACCTGGGAGCCCTACATCCCCGGTCCGCACATGCCGGCGCCGTGGCTGCGCCCCGAGCTGGCCCGCGCCCAGGACGTCGATGCCGCCCAGTCCGGCACGCTCGCCCCGGTCGGCGAAGGCGCCATCCGCCTGCGGACCGATCTCGGCCAGGGCTAGCGCGGGCGCGCTGCTGCTTCGGAGGTGCAGCGCTCCGGCGGGTAGTGTTCGCTTATCCCTCGGTCATGGCATCTGCCCCGACTTACACACCCCCATCGTCGTTCCCGCGAACGCGGGAACCCAGGGACTTTCGCTCGGAGCACCAATAACCGGCTCTGCTCGCGATTCTGAGATTGCGTTGCAGGTGAGCGGTGTGGCTTCGGAAGGGCAGCGGTCCGGCGGGCGGTGTCCGCTTATCCCTCGATCAGGGCATCCTGCCCTGACTCGGGCGCTCGGCGTCCTGCCTCGCTGGTCGCGGCCCCCGCCCGCCGGCCCGCTGCCTCGCGCGTCAGGTCACGAGGCTTCGGTTTGCGCGGTCGTTCGAGACCCTCGCCTAGGCGCAGAGCGCGATCAGTGAAGGGAAGGGCTTCGACTTGAGGCCCCCTCCCTTGCGCGCAGCGCAGGGGAGGGCTGGGGAGGGGTCGGGGCTTTCCCGAGTAAGCCACAGAAGCAAAAGCAAAAGCACCCCACCCCAGCCCTCCCCTTCGCCTGCGGCGAAAGGGAGGGGGCAGAGCGCTTGCTCAATGGCTTCGTTGGAAGAAGTCCTGATCTGCACGCTCGCGGAGCCGCGCCCGGCCGGGTCGAGGCTGCTCACCGAAGCCGGCTTTACCGACCACGCACACTGAAGTCATTCCCCCACATCGGCGCGAGACAAACAAAAAGCCCCGCAGTGCGGGGCTCTTTGTTGGGCTGCGAGAAGCGCGGTTCAGCGCTTCATCGAGCTGAAGAACTCGTCGTTGGACTTGGTGTTCTTCATCTTGTCCAGCATGAATTCCATCGCGGCGATTTCGTCCATCGGGTGCAGCAGCTTGCGCAGGATCCAGATCTTCTGCAGCAGCTCCGGTTCGATCAGCAGGTCCTCGCGGCGGGTGCCGGAGAGGTTGACCGCGATGGCCGGGTAGACGCGCTTCTCGGTGATGCGGCGATCCAGGTGGATTTCCGAGTTGCCGGTGCCCTTGAACTCTTCGTAGATCACCTTGTCCATCGCGCTGCCGGTGTCGACCAGGGCGGTGGCGATGATGGTCAGGCTGCCGCCTTCCTCCACGTTGCGCGCCGCGCCGAAGAAGCGCTTGGGGCGGTGCAGGGCGTTGGCGTCCACGCCGCCGGTGAGCACCTTGCCCGAGGAGGGCACCACGTTGTTGTAGGCGCGGGCCAGGCGGGTGATCGAGTCGAGCAGGATCACCACGTCCTTCTTGTGCTCGACCAGACGCTTGGCGCGCTCGATCACCATCTCGGCGACCTGCACGTGGCGGGCGGCGGGCTCGTCGAAGGTCGAGCTGATGACCTCGCCGCGCACGGTGCGCTGCATTTCGGTCACTTCTTCCGGACGCTCGTCGATCAGCAGCACGATCAGGTGCACGTCGGGATGGTTGGTGGTGATGGCCGTGGCGATCTGCTGCATCATCATCGTCTTGCCCGCCTTGGGCGGGGAGACGATCAGCGAGCGCTGGCCCTTGCCCTGCGGGGCCATCAGGTCGAGGATGCGGCCGGCGATGTCTTCGGACGAACCGTTGCCGCGCTCCAGGTGGAAGCGCTTGCGCGGGAACAGCGGGGTCAGGTTCTCGAACAGCACCTTCCCCTTGCTGGCCTCGATCGGCTCGCCGTTGATGGTGTCGACGATGTTCAGCGCGAAGTAGCGCTCGCCGTCCTTGGGCCAGCGGATGCGTCCGGAGATGTGGTCGCCGGTGCGCAGGTTGAAGCGACGGATCTGGCTGGGCGAGATGTAGGTGTCGTCCGGGCCGGCCAGGTAGCTGGCCTCGGCCGCGCGCAGGAAGCCGAAGCCGTCGGGCAGGATCTCCAGCACGCCGTCGGCGGCCACGCCCTCGCCATGGCGGGTCAGCACCTTGAGCAGGGCGAAGATCACGTCCTGCTTGCGGGCGCGGGCCACGCCTTCCTGGATCTGCAGCTGGTCGGCGATCTCGATCAGCTTGTGCGCCGGCATCTTCTTCAGATCGCTCAGCGAGTATTGCGGGAAGCCCTCGGGCACCTGCGGGTGCGGACGCGGCACGAAGGTCTCGCTGGCGGCGTCCTGCGGCAGACCGTCGTTGTAGCGGTCGTTGCGGCCCCGCTCGCGGTCGCGGCGGTTGCGGAAGCGCTCGCGGCGGTTGTTGCCCTGGCCCTGCTGCTGGCCGTTCTGGTTGTTCTGATTGTTCTGGTTGTTGTTCTGGAAGCGCTGCGGATTGTTGTGCTGGCCGTTGCCGTTGGCCTCACCGCTCTGCTGGCCCTGCGGAGCCTGCCGGGGCTCGCTCGGGGCGCCGTCGCCGCCGCCTTCGTTGCGCGGCGCGCTGGCCTCAGCCGGGGCGGCGGGCGGCGCCGACGGGGCGGGCGCGCTGGCTTCCGGCGCCGGGGCGGGCCTGGGCGCAGGCGGTGCGCTGTCCAGGGCCAGGTCGGGCTGGGCGATGGCGTCGGGCTTGGGGGTCTTGCTCACGCGCGGCTTGCGCACGCGCTTCTCGGCGGTGGCGACGCCGGTTTCGTTGCTGTCGGACAAAGGGCGATTCCTCGCTTAAGAGGTTGCGAGCCTGCCGGCGGCACAAAGGGCGCGGGCGGCTGTTGGAGTGACGGTGGGTGGTGTTGCAGAAGGGGTGCGGCGCGAGAACCCCAAGCGCCGGATATCTTGACCTTAACACCGCGCCGGAACGGCTTCAAGCGCGTCCCGGCGTCGGTTTGCAGCGGATTCAGGCCCCGCGGGAGGCCGCGGGGCGGGGCATCAGGCGGCCTGGGCGCCGATGGCCTTGTCGATCATCTGGGTCAGCTGACCCTTGCCGACGGCGCCGACCTGGGTGGCCTGGACCTGGCCGTCCTTGAACAGCAGCAGCAGCGGGATGTTGCGCACGTGGTACTTGATGGCCGTGGCGCGGTTGTCGTCGACGTTGAGCTTGACCACCTTCAGGCGGCCCTCGTAGGCGTTGGCCAGTTCGTCCAGGACCGGGGCGATCATCTTGCACGGACCGCACCATTCGGCCCAGAAATCGACCAGAACGGGTTCATCGGACTGCAGTACGGCAGCGTCGAAATCGGCGTCGCCGACGTGGGTCACCTTGTCGCTCATCAGGGGGTCTCCGTGGGAGGTTTCGCGGTGCGGGGCCGGAAGATGGCCGCCGGATGCGGTAAAATGGGGTGTTTCGCGGCCCGATCAAGCCCTGCATGCTCTAGGGGGCGGCCGCGCCACCCGGCATCGAGGGCGCCAGTGTGCGACCGGGTTGCCGGCGATGCAAGCGGACTTCTCCGCCCCCTTCATCCCGCCGTCGGCCCGTGCCCCGGCGTAAAGAGAATTCATGAGCGACAAGCCTCTTACCGACGTCACCTTCAACTCCTTTCCCCTGCATCCGGACCTGCTGGCCGGGCTGGAAGCGGCCGGTTTCTCCCGCTGCACGCCGATCCAGGCGCTGACCCTGCCGGTGGCGCTGGCCGGGCGCGACGTGGCCGGCCAGGCCCAGACCGGCACCGGCAAGACGCTGGCCTTCCTGGTGGCGGTGATGAACCGCCTGCTGACCCGGCCGGCCCTGGCCGACCGCAAGCCCGAGGATCCGCGCGCGCTGATCATGGCGCCCACCCGCGAGCTGGCCATCCAGATCCACAAGGACGCGGTCAAGTTCGGCTCGTCGCTGGGCCTGCGCTTCGCGCTGGTCTACGGCGGGGTGGACTACGACAAGCAGCGCGAGCTGCTGCAGCAGGGCGTGGACATCATCATCGCCACCCCGGGCCGCCTGATCGACTACGTCAAGCAGCACAAGGTCGTGTCCCTGCATGCCTGCGAGGTGTGCGTGATGGACGAGGCCGACCGCATGTTCGACCTGGGCTTCATCAAGGACATCCGCTTCCTGCTGCGGCGCATGCCCGAGCGCACCACGCGCCAGACGCTGCTGTTCAGCGCCACGCTCAGCCACCGCGTGCTGGAGCTGGCCTATGAGCACATGAACGAGCCGGAGAAGCTGGTCGTCGAGGCCGAGACGGTCACCGCCGCGCGCGTGCGCCAGCGCATGTACCTGCCGGCCGACGACGAGAAGATCCCGCTGCTGCTGGGCCTGCTGTCGCGCAGCGAGGGCGCGCGCACCATGGTGTTCGTCAACACCAAGGCCTTCGTCGAGCGCGTGGCCCGGGCGCTGGAGCGCGCCGGCTACCGCGTCGGCGTGCTGTCCGGCGATGTGCCGCAGAAGAAGCGCGAGACCCTGCTCAAGCGCTTCCAGGCCGGCCAGCTCGAGCTGCTGGTCGCCACCGACGTGGCCGCGCGCGGCCTGCACATCGACGGCGTCAGCCACGTCTACAACTACGACCTGCCGTTCGACGCCGAGGACTACGTGCACCGCATCGGGCGCACCGCGCGCCTGGGCGCCGAGGGCGACGCGATCAGCTTCGCCTGCGAGCGCTATGCGATGAGCCTGCCGGACATCGAGGCCTACATCGAGCAGAAGATCCCGGTCGAGCCGGTCACCGCCGAGCTGCTGACCGCGCTGCCGCGCCCCGAGCGCGCGCCGCTGCCGCCGGGCGAGGAGGGCGAGGAAGCCGAGAGCGTCAGCGCGATCTTCCGCGAGGCGCGCGAGCAGAAGGCCGCCGACGAGGCGCGCCGCGGTGGCGGGCGCTCCGGCTCCGGCGGCGGTGGGCGCAGCGGTTCGCGTGAGGGCGGCCGCAGCGGCGCCCGCGATAGCGCCGGCAGCCGCGGCCCGCGTCCGCCGCGCCGTCCGCGCAGCGAGCCGGCGGCAGGCGAGGCGGCCGTTGCGCCGGTCGCCGACACGCCGCTGGCCGAGGCGCCCCGCGCCGTGCCGGCCGCCGTCGCAGACGTCGAGGCGCCGCACGATCCGAACGCGCCGCAGGGCGAGAAGCGCCCGCGCAAGCGCCGTCGTCGCCGCCACGGCCGTCCGGTCGAAGGCGCCGAAGGCGCGACGCCGCCCTCGGCCAGCTCCGGCAACGGCGCCGCTGGCCCGCGCGCGCCGCGCGCCAAGCCCGAGCCGTCGGCCGCCGCGCCCGTCGCCAAGGCCAAGCCGGCCCCGGCCGCCGCGTCGTCCGCCGGTAACGACTCGTTCCTGACCCGCCTGGGCCGCAAGATCAAGTCGCTGGTCGGCGGCTGACGGTAGAGGGACGCGGGCGGAGCAGCGCCAACGCATCGGCGCTGCGGCCGATTCGCCGCCACGCGTTCCTCGCTCCGCTTCCCGCTCCACGGGTCGCGCACTCGTTCTTCGCGTCGCGCGGGCATAATCGCGCCATGACCGTCCTGCGCTTCGAAAACGTCAGCAAGCTCTATCCCGGGGGCCACGAGGCCTTGTCCGATGTCAGCTTCGAGGTGGGCGAGGGCGAGATGCTGTTCGTCACCGGCCACTCCGGCGCCGGCAAGAGCACGCTGCTGCGGCTGGTGCACCTGAGCGAGCGGCCCAGCCGCGGCGCGGTGGTGTTCGACGGGCGCAACCTGCTCAAGGTGCGCGGCCGCCAGGTCCCGCTGCACCGGCGCCATGTCGGCGCGGTGCATCAGGACCATCGCCTGCTCACCGACCGCACCGTGGCCGAGAACGTGGCCCTGCCGCTGATCCTGCGCGGCGACCGCCGCGGCGACATCGGCAAGCGCGTGCGCGAGGTGCTGACCCGCCTGGGCCTGGGCCACCGCGAGCGCGCGCTGCCGACCCAGCTCTCGGCCGGCGAGCAGCAGCGCGTGGGCATCGCCCGGGCGATCGTGTCCGAGCCGCGCCTGCTGGTCGCCGACGAACCGACCGGCAACCTCGACCCGACCCTGGCCGCGGAGATCATGTCGCTGTTCGCCTCCATGCCCGAGCGCGGCACCTCGGTGCTGGTGGTCAGCCACGACCTGGCGCTGATCAAGCGCATGCGCAAGCGCGTGCTGATCCTGGACCATGGCCGGCTGATGGACGACATCAGCCCCGACGACCTGGCCGAGTGACCGACATGATGTCCGCAAGTTTCGTAGGGGGGCGCGCATGAGCGACGAACCGGGCCCGAAGATCGAACCCAACCGCCGCGTCGACGGCCCGCGCTCGGGCGTGGGCATCTGGCTGGACCAGCACCTGTACAGCTTCGTCTCCAGCCTGGGCCGCGCGCTGCGCCGGCCCTGGTCCACGGCGCTGACCATCGGCGTGATGGCGGTCGCCCTGGCCCTGCCGCTGGGCCTGTGGCTGGCGCTGGGCAACGTGCAGCACTTCGCCGGCAGCGTGCAGGCCTCGCGCCAGGTGGACGTGTTCCTCAAGCGCGACACCTCGCCCGAGCGCGCCCGCGCGCTGGCCGACGAGGTCCGTGCGCGCCCGGACGTGGCCCGCGTGGACCTGCGCACGCCCGAGCAGGGCCTGGCCGACTTCCGCAAGCTCAGCGGGCTGGACGCGGCCATCGATGCGCTGGACGAGAACCCGCTGCCGGCCCAGCTGGTGGTGATCCCCAGCGGCGACGACGCGCCGCTGGCCCAGGCGCTGGAGCAGCTGCCCGAGGCCGACGTGGTCCAGCACGACGCGGTCTGGCGCCAGCGCCTGGACGGCTGGCTACGCTTCGGCACGCGCCTGGTGTGGGTGCTGGCGGCGCTGTTCGGCCTGGGCGCGGCGCTGGTGGTCGGCAACACCGTGCGCCTGGACATCCAGTCGCGGCGCGAGGAGATCGGCGTGCTGCAGCTGCTGGGCGCCAGCGACGGCTTCATCCGTCGGCCCTTCATCTATCTGGGCGCCTGGTATGGCCTGGGCGCCGGGGTACTGGCGCTGGGCCTGGTGCTGGTGGCCGGGGCCGCCCTGCGCGCGCCGCTGGATGCGCTGGCGCAGAGCTATGGCAGCCGCTTCGCGTTGGACGGGCTGGACCCGGCGCGCGCTGGTCTGGTATTGGTGGCGGCCTTGATCATCGGCTGGTTGGGGGCCTGGTGGGTGACCGGGCACTACCTGCGCCAGACCCGCCCGACCGACACCTGACCGCCCCCGCGCTTATGGCCCCCCAAGACTTGCGGCACCTGATCAGCGACGCGCCACGGGTCATGGTGGTGGACGGCTCCAAGATGGTGCGCAAGCTGATCGCCGATGTGCTCAAGCGCGACCTGCCGCAGGTCGAGGTGGTCGGCTGCGCGACCCTGGCCGAGGCGCGCGAGGCACTGGCCAAGGGGCCGGTCGACCTGGTCACCACCGCGCTGTCGCTCAAGAGCGGCAGCGGCCTGGAGGTGGCGCGCGCGGTGCGCGAATCCGCCGGCCAGGCCTATGTGCCGGTGATCGTGGTCTCCGGCGAGGCGCAGCAGCATCTGGAGGAGCGCCGCTTCACCGAATTCGTCACCGACTACTTCGACAAGGCGCTGGGCCACGAGGCGCTGGCCGCTTTCATCCACGGCTACGTGCAGCCCGAGCCGGTGCCCGGCTCGACCGTGCTCTATGTCGAGGACAGTCGCGTGGTGGCAGAGACCACCACGCGCATGCTCGAGCGGCATGGGCTGAAGGTGGTCCACGTGCTGCGCGCCGAGGACGCCTTCGGCCTGCTGACCGCCGAGTCGCTGGGCCTGTCCGATATCCGCTTCGACGTGGTGCTGACCGACGTGACCCTGAAGGGCGAGCTGAGCGGGGTGGACATCGTCCAGCGCGTGCGCGTGGATTTCGGCTACGGCAAGCGGCGCCTGCCGATCCTGGTGATGACCGGCGACAGCAACCGCGACAACCAGGCCGAGCTGCTGCGCGACGGCGCCAACGACCTGGTGCTCAAGCCGATCGAGGAACGCCTGCTGGTGACCAAGGTGCTGTTCCAGCTGCGGCTGGCGCGCATGGCCGGCGGGCGCGTGGACGCATGAGCCCGATGGACGATGTGGTCTTCATCGACGGGCTGCGGACGCAGGCCTTGATCGGCGTGTACGACTTCGAGCGGAACGGCCCGCAGCCGCTGGTGTTCGACGTGGAGATGACCATGGACACGCGCGCGGCCGGAAGCAGCGATGCGCTGGGCGACACGGTCGACTACGCGGTGGTGGCGCAGACCATCGAGCAGCTCTGCGCCGGCTCGGCCTTCGCGCTGGTCGAGGCGCTGGCCGAGACCATCGCCGCGCACCTGTTGCGCGCGTTCCCGATCCGCACCGTCGCCCTGCGCGTGACCAAGCCGCAGGCCGTGCCGGCCGCGCGCGGCGTGGGCGTGCGCATCGTGCGCCACGCCGCATGAAGACCCACCGGTACGTGCTGCTGCTCGGCACCAGCCTGGCCTCGCCGCTGGTGCTGGAACGGGCGATCGAATCGTTGGCGGTCGAGGGCTTGATCGAGGCAGCCTCGCGCCGGGTCAGCGGGCCCAGCATCAGCGCCGGCGATGCGCGCCATTTCCACAACCAGGCCGTGGTGCTGGCCACCGCGCTGACGCGCGAGGCGCTGCCGGCGCGGCTCAAGCAGATCGAGGCCGCGCTGGGCCGCGCGCCGAATGCGGCCGACTGCGTGATCGACATCGATCTGGCCTGCGAATGCGACGGCCACGGCATCGTGCTGTGGCGCGACGACCGCAAGCTGGGCCATGCGCTGTTCCTGGACCTGATGCAGGACGTGCTGGATCAGCTGCGCGGCTCCCACCTGTAGAGCGGAGCTCGCTCCGCTGGGGCTTTCGCCGATGATCCGGCCGAAGCGCAGCGGAGCCTGCTCCGCTGAGGCTTTCCCGATGATCCGGCTGAAGCGCAGCGGAGCAAGCTCCGCTGGGGCTTTCCCGATGATCCGGCCGAAGCGCAGCGGAGCAAGCTCCGCTCTACGGCGCGACGACCGCAAGCTGGGGCATACGCTGTTCCTGGACCTGATGCAGGACGTGCTGGATCAGCTGCGCGGCTCCCACCTGTAGAGCGGAGCTCGCTCCGCTGGGGCTTTCGCGATGATCCGGCCGAGGAGCAGCGGAGCAAGCTCCGCTCTACGACGCGACGACCGCAAGCTGGGACATACGCTGTTCCTGGACCTGATGCAGGACGTGCTGGATCAGCTGCGCGGCTCCCCCTGTAGAGCGGAGCTTGCTCCGCTGGGGCTTTCCCGATGATCTGCCCGAAGAGCAGCGGAGCAAGCTCCGCTCTACGACGCGACGACCGCAAGCTGGGCCATGCGCTGTTCCTGGACCTGATGCAGGACGTGCTGGATCAGCTGCGCGGCCCCCCTGTAGAGCGGAGCTCGCTCCGCTGGGGCTTTCCCGATGATCCGGCCGAAGCGCAGCGGAGCAAGCTCCGCTCTACGACGCGACGACCGAAAGCTGGGCCATGCGCTGTTCCTGGACCTGATGCAGGACGTGCTGGATCAGCTGCGCGGCTCCCACCTGTAGAGCGGAGCTTGCTCCGCTGGGGCTTTCGCCGATGATCCGGCCGAAGAGCAGCGGAGCAAGCTCCGCTGGGGCTTTCCCGATGATCCGGCCGAAGCGCAGCGGAGCAAGCTCCGCTCTACAACGAGGTGGCGACTTGGTCCGGGGGACGGTTGCTTCCACGCTTCGCGCTACACGAACACCGAGCGCCCGCCGTCGATCGCCACCACCTGGCCGTTGATGTAGGCATTGCCGTCCAGCAGCCAGCGCACCGCCGAGACGATGTCCTCCGGCGCGCCCTGGCGCTGCAGCGGCACGCGCTCGCGCAGCAGGGCCTCGGTCTCGGCCTTGGTCGGGTTCTCCGACCACAGGATGTTGCCCGGCGCGATCGCGTTGACCCGCACCCGCGGGCCCAGTTCGCGCGCCAGCGACTGGGTCATCATCACCAGCGCGGCCTTGGCCATGCAGTACAGCGTGTGCTCGGGCAGCGGGCGCTGGGCATAGATGTCGGCGATGCTCACGATCGCCCCGCCGCTGGCCGCCAGGTGCGGCGCGGCCGCCTGGGAGAGGAAGAACGGCGCGCGCGCATTGGAGGCGAACAGCGCGTCCCACTGCGCCGGCGTGGCCGTGCCGATCGGCGTGGCGTAGTAGGCCGAGGCATTGTTGACCAGGGCGTCGAGCCGGCCGAACCGCCGCACCGTGTCTTCGACCAGCGCCGGCAGCCGCTCGGTGTCGGCCAGCTCGGCCTGCAGCATCAGCGTGCTGCCCGGGCGCACGGCTTCCAGTTCATCGACCAGCGCCTGCATCTGCGGCGCCGAGGCGCGGTAGTGCAGACCCAGCGCGTAGCCGTCGGCGTGCAGGGCGCGGGCGATGGCCGCGCCGATGCGCTTGGCGGCACCGGTGATCAGGGCGACGCGGGGTTGGTCGGACATGGCGGTCATCGGGGCGAGGACGAACCGCGATTGTGGCATCGCCGGCCGCCGCGCCGGACTGCCGCGCGCGCCGCTGGCATTGCTTGACGCCGGTCATGGTTTGCGGGCATGTTGCCGAAGAACCCTGTCGCGACCGCTTTCCGCTGGCTGCAAGGGCATCGGAACGGAGCGAATGGACTGGGCGAAGTATCGGACTTCCACGTTTGACGAGCTGATCCAGGCCGATGGCCAGCCGCGCCCCGCCGCGCGCCGGCTGGTCGAGTACCTGGAGGGGCTTTCGGGGCGCGAACTGGCCGAGCGCCAGCTGGCCGCCGACGTCACCGCCCGGGTCATGGGCATCACCTTCACCGTCTATTCCGATGGCCGCAACGTCGACCGCACGCTGCCCTTCGACCTGATCCCGCGCATCATCCCGCGCCGCGAGTGGGAGGTCACCGAAGCCGGCCTCAAGCAGCGCATGCAGGCGCTGAACCTGTTCATCGGCGACATCTACGGCAAGCAGCAGATCGTCAAGGACAAGGTGTTCCCGGCGATGCTGCTGGCCGACTCGGTCAACTTCCGTCCGCAGTGCGTGGGCATCACCCCGCCGCTGGGCGTGTGGGCGCACATCTGCGGCTCGGACCTGGTGCGCGATGCCGACGGCACGCTGTACGCGCTGGAGGACAACCTGCGCATCCCCTCCGGCGTGAGCTACATGCTGGAGAACCGCATGGTGGCCAAGCGCGTGTTCCCGGAGCTGTTCGAGACCAGCTCGATCCTGCCGGTGGACGAATACCCCAGCCAGCTCTACGAGACCCTGGCCGCGCTGTCGCCGCGCCCGGGCGATGCGCCGGTGATCGCACTGCTGACGCCGGGCGTGTTCAACAGCGCCTACTTCGAACACGCCTATCTGGCCCAGGCCATGGGCATCGAGCTGGTCGAGGGCTCGGACCTGTTCGTCGCCGACGACGACTGCACCTACATGCGCACCGTGTACGGCCCGCAGCGCGTGGACGTGATCTACCGGCGCGTGGACGATCTGTTCATCGATCCGGAGGTGTTCCACCCCGATTCGATGCTGGGCGTGCCGGGCCTGATCCGCAGCTGGCGCGCCGGCAAGGTGGCGTTGGCCAATGCGCCGGGCGCCGGCGTGGCCGACGACAAGGTGGTCTTCGCCTACGTGCCCAAGATGATCAAGTACTACCTGGACCAGGAGCCGATCCTGCCCAACGTGCCCAGCTATCTGTGCCACGACGATGCCGATCGCAAGTACGTGCTCGAGCACCTGGACCAGCTGGTGGTCAAGCCGGCCAACGAGTCCGGCGGCTACGGCATGCTGATCGGCCCGCGCGCCAGCAGCGCCGAGCGCGAGAAGTTCCGCGGGCTGATCCAGGACGATCCACGCAACTACATGGCCCAGCCCACGCTCAACCTGTCCACCGCGCCGATCGTCACCGACGAAGGCCCCTCGCCGCGACACCTGGACCTGCGCCCCTTCATCCTCTCGCGCCAGGACACCTACGTGACCACCGGCGGATTGACGCGCGTGGCGATGACCCCCGGCTCGCTGGTGGTCAATTCCTCGCAGGGCGGCGGCGCCAAGGACACCTGGGTGGTCGACGAGGAGGGGGACGCCTGATGCTCTCGCGCGTCGCAGACAACCTGTACTGGTTCAGCCGCTACATCCGCCGCGCGGAGAACACCGCGCGCCTGGTTGGCGTGGGCAGCATGCTGCAGCTGGACCTGCCGCGCTCGGTGCGCTTCACCTGGCGGCCGATGATCGACACCGTCGGCGCCGGTGAGGTGTTCAACGCGCTGCATCCCGATGCAGGCACCGATGTGGCCGATGCCGAGGTGGTGCGCTTTTTGCTGCTGGACGAGCTCAATCCGTCTTCGCTGCGCGTCACCCTGACCCAGGCGCGCGAGATCCTGCGCGGCATCCGCGATGCGCTGCCGCAGGAGGTGTGGGAGGCGGTCAACGACCTGCACCTGTACGTGGGCGCCAGCGGCGAGCGCGCGCTGCAGCGGCGCTACCGCGAGGAGTTCATCAACCGCACCGTCGATGGCTGCCTGAAGGTCTCCGGCCTGCTGTCGGCCAACGTCAGCCGCGACATCGGTTACCAGTTCCTACGCCTGGGCACCGGCATCGAACAGGCCGACATGACCACGCGCATCATCGATGCCGGCGCCTCGGGCCTGATCACACCGCGCACCGAGGAAGACCGCGAGGCCTTCCGCAACATGCAGTGGATGGCGGTGCTGCGCTCGCTGGCGGCGTATCAGATGTATCGCCGCCATATCCGCCAGCGCGTCACCGGCGAGCATGCGCTGCGCTTCCTGCTGCAGAACACCGAATTCCCGCGCAGCGTGCAGTTCTGCCTGACCCGCGCCCAGCACGTGCTGCCGACCATGCCGCCGCGCCCGAGCGTGGACCGTCATCTCAACCGCGTGGTCGGCATGACCCGCAACGCCGACCCGGTGTGGCTGGCCGCGCAGAATCCGGCGGCCTTCATGGACGATATCCAGACGCGCCTGAGCGATCTGCATCAGGCCATCGTCGAGGGCTACTTCTACAACTGAGGAGTGAATGCAGCGCCGGGTGCGCTGCCTCGACTCTCTTCGCTACGCTTACTGCTGCCCGGCCTCGTCGCCCGGATCCAGCCGCGCCGCCATGCGCCGCGGCGGGGCGGTGACCGGCGCGGGGCCGCGTTCCTCGGCCTCGTCGCCTGCGCGCGGCGGCTCCCAGGGGAAGCGTGGCAGCGTGCGCACCGCGTTTTCCAGCTTGCGCGACCAGGTGTCGTGGATCTCGGCGTACAGCGGCGTGTCGGCTTCCAGGCGCAGCTGCTGGCTGATCCGCAGATCGCCGGCGCGGATGATCGCCATGTCCAGCGGCATGCCCACCGACAGATTGGAGCGGATGGTCGAATCCAGCGAGACCAGCGCGCAGCGCGCCGCGTCCTCCAGCGTGGTGCCGGGGCGCAGGATGCGGTCCAGGATCGGCTTGCCATACTTGGACTCGCCGATCTGCAGGTAGGGCGTCTCGGGCGAGGTGGCGATGCAGTTGCCCAGCGGATAGACCATGTACAGGCCCGGACGCTCGCCGGCGATCTGCCCGCCCAGCACCAGCGTGGACTGCACGCTGACGCCGCTCTGCTGGGCCTGGTCGGTCACCGCGGCCTGGCTGGCCACCAGCACCTCGCCCACGTACTCGGCCACCTCGAACAGATGCTTGAACGTGCGCAGGCTGCGCGTGCAGTCCGGATCCTCGGCGTCGCGTTTGAGCCGCGAGATGGTCAGCTGGGTCGTGGCCAGGTTGCCGGCCGAGAGCAGCACGAACACCCGGTCGCCCGGATACTCGAACACATGCATCTTGCGGTAGACGCGCACATCGTCGAACGATGCGCTGGTGCGGGTGTCCGCTGCGAAGACCAGGCCTTCGTCCACTTCGATGCCGACGCAATAGGTCATGGGGAAACCGGGGAAATAGGCTTCACGATCATAGGCAGCCCCGCCGGTGCTGGCTAGGGCTGCGCGGTGGTTGCACGAGGAACCAGTGCGTTTCATGCGCAGGTCGCGGTCTTCACGGGCATCTCCACGCCTGATGCGACGGGCGATCGCCTCGATCTGCGTCGGCGCAGGCACCCATCCGCCGTTGCGCTTCGCAGTCAGCAACGTCAAGACAGCACAGGGACGGATGCGCGCCTGTGCCCGGAGCGCACCTCAGCAACGACCGGGTCGCAGGCGGACGAACTGCGGACAGCATCGGCCCGCGTGTGGGCGAGCCCTCAGGACCGGGCAGGTACCATGGCCGATCTCTCCCATCAGGCCCTCCCCTTCCGCATGACCGACCTGCCGACGCCCGATGCCGACGCCCTGGCGCACAGTGAGCAGCTGGCCGCGCTGATCCGCGGCGAAATCGCCGCTTCCGGCGGTTCGATCCCGTTCTCGCGCTTCATGGAGCGCTGCCTGTACACGCCGGGGCTGGGCTATTACAGCGCCGGGGCGGCCAAGTTCGGCGAAGCGGGCGACTTCGTCACCGCGCCGGAGCTGGGGCCGCTGTTCGCCGCGGCCGTGTCCGGGGCGCTGGCGCCGGTGCTGCAGCAGCTGGGGCCGCAGGCCTGCTTCCTGGAGATCGGTGGCGGCAGCGGCGCGTTCGCCGAGGTCATGCTCAAGCGCCTGCTGCAGCTGGACGCGATGCCGGACAAGTACTGGATCCTGGAGCCCAGCGCCGACCTGCGCCAGCGCCAGCGCGAACGTCTGGGCAAGCGCCTGATCCCGCCGGTATTCGACTGCGTGGAATGGCTGGACGGTCCGCCGGGCGAGGACTGGAACGGGGTGGTGTTCGCCAACGAGGTGATCGATGCGCTGCCCACGCCGCGCTTCGTGCTGCGCGAGGGCGAGGTGTTCGAGGAACATGTGGCGCTGGACGGGCAGGGCGCCTTCGTCACCACCGACCGGCCGGCCGATCCGCTGCTGGCCGCGGCGGTGCGCCACGTGGAGCGCTATCGCGATGTGCTGTTCGAGGACGGCTACCGCTCCGAGCTGCTGCCGCAGCTGCCGTACTGGGTGCAGGCGGTGATCGGCGGCCTGAAGTCCGGCGCGATGCTGTTCTGCGACTACGGCTATCCGCGCAAGGAGTACTACCTGGACCAGCGCAGCAGCGGCACGCTGCGGGCGTTCTACCGGCATCGCATGCATGGCGACGTCTTCCGCTGGCCGGGCTTGCAGGACCTGACCGCGTCGGTGGACTTCACCGCGCTGGCCGAGGCCGGCACCGGGGCCGGGTTCGAACTGGCCGGCTATGCCACGCAGGCCGGCTTCCTGCTCGGCAACGGCCTGATGGACCGCCTGGCCGAGGCCGAGGCGCAGGCCGACGAGGCCGGCGCGCTGCGCCTGCGCAATGCGTTCAAGAAGCTCACCCTGCCCAACGAGATGGGCGAGCGCTTCCAGTGCATGGGCTTCGCGCGCGACTGCAACTTCGACGCGGCCTTCCTCACCGGCGATCTGACGTGGCGCCTGTGAGCGCGCCGGCCCTGAAGCCGCTGTGCTGGCCGGCCTTTTGGGTCGGCCTGTGGGTATTGGCGATGGCGGTGGTGGTGACCACCTGCCTGCTGCCGGGCGATGACATTCCCCAGGTCGCGCCGGGCGTGGACAAGCTGCAGCATGCAAGCGCGTTCTTCGTGCTGGCCGTATGCGCGGTGCAGCTGTTCGCCACCCGGCGCGCGCTGCTGCGCGCCGGGGCGGGCCTGGTGATGCTGGGGGT
The DNA here is from genome assembly GCF_031453535.1 of Pseudoxanthomonas sp. SORGH_AS_0997. NCBI lineage: Bacteria > Pseudomonadati > Pseudomonadota > Gammaproteobacteria > Lysobacterales > Lysobacteraceae > Pseudoxanthomonas > Pseudoxanthomonas sp. SORGH_AS_0997. Next base: position 2,901,214 of record NZ_JAVIZI010000001.1, on the reverse strand, counting down.
GCTGATCGAGTTCCTGCAGGGCTGGTTCACCGTCGATCGCACGCCAGATGCCTTCGATGCGCTGGCCGATGCGTTGGGCGTGGCGCTGGGCCTGCTGGTCGCCAGGACGCCGGCGCGCGATCTGCTGCTGCGCTTGTTCCCGCGGCGCTAACTAAAAAGCAAGGCTCCCACCTGTAGAGCGGAGCTTGCTCCGCTGCTCTTCGTTCGGTTCGCGGGGAAGGCCTCAGCGGAGCAAGCTCCGCTCTACAGGCAGGCTGGTGCGAGATTTTGGGCACAGTCGCTCCCACCGAGCACCGTTGTCTCCGCGGTTCGGAAACTCTGCAGGGGCGAAGGGCTCATCCGGAGCTCACTTCGCCGCGGCGGCAGCGCCGCCGCCTTACGGCGCGGCGGGCTGCAGCGTGATCCGATCCAGCACCCACATCTCCGGACGCGTGTCGCCGGTGAAGTAGACGCACAGGTCGGCCTTGGCCGGCGCGTTGGTCAGCGGCGCCTCCAGGGTCAGGAAGCCGTCGGCCGCCGGCGCCTTGGGCAGCGGCAGGCTGGCCAGGGTCGGGCCGTCGCAGCCGTTGCGGATCACCAGCTCGCCGTAGGGTGTCTTGGCCGGCTTGAACTTGCGCTTGGACTCATCGTGGGCCAGCTCGAAGAAGTACGGCATGCGCCCGGCGCGCACCGTCACCTTGCCGATGCCGCTCAGCGGCGCGCCCTTCCACAGCCAGCACGGGTTGAAGATGTCCACGTTGAAGACCGCGCGCGCGCCTTCGCGCGGGCCGTCGTCCTCCAGCCGCAGCATCAGCTGGTCGGTGCACATGGCCAGCTGTTCGTCGCTGCGCGTGCGCAGGGCCTCGGTGGTCAGCCCCAGCACGGTCGGCGGCGCCAGCGGCTTGCCGTCGAAGAACACCGCCGCCTGCACGGTGGTCGGCACCGGCACGGTCAGCGGCGCGGTATAGGCCGGCGAGTCGGCCGCCGGCACGCTGCCGTCCAGGGTGTAGCGGATGTCGGGATAGTCCAGCGGGTTGGACAGGGCCACCGTGGCCTGGGTGCCGGCGTCGTTGGCCTGGGTGTCGAACAGCACCTGGAACGGCGTGCGCGCATAGCCGATGTGCAGCGCGCGGTAATGCGCCAGCAGGTTGGGCAGGCGCGCCTTGAAGTCTTCGAAGTTGCGGCTGGCCTGCGGCGACCAGGCGACCTCGGCCAGCGCGGCCAGGCGCGGGAACACCGCGTGTTCGACGCGCGCGAAGTTGTGCATGTGCTCGGTCCAGACATTGGCCTGCACGCCGATGATGTGCTGGCGCTGGCTGGCGTCCAGCTCGGCCGGCACCGGGTCGAAGGCGTACAGCTTCTGCAGCGGGATCTGCAGCGGCCGGCCCGGCGGCTCGGCCGGCGAGGCGGTCTGCAGGTAGTCCAGGTACAGGTGCGAGGCCGGGGTCATGACCACGTCGTGGCCCTTGCGCGCCGCTTCGATGCCGCCCTCGGTGCCGCGCCAGGACATCACCGCCGCGCCCTCGGGCAGCGGGCCGCCCAGCAGGATCTCGTCCCAGCCGATGATGCGCTTGCCGTGCTGGGCCAGCCAGGTGCCCAGGCGATCGATCATCCAGCCCTGCAGGGCCTCCTCGTCCTTCAGGCCCAGCTGCTTGATGCGCGCCTGCATGTGCCTGGAGGCCTTCCAGCGATCCTTGACCGCCTCGTCGCCGCCGATGTGGAAGAAGGTGCCCGGGAACAGCGGCAGCATCTCGCCCAGCACGTTCTCCAGGAAGGTCAGCGTGGCCTCGTCGGCGTTGAACAGGTTGGGATACACGCCCGCGCCGTTGGCGACCTGCAGCTGCGGCCGGTCGACGCCCAGCTCCGGATACGCGGCGATGGCGGCGGTGGCGTGGCCGGGGATGTCGATCTCCGGCACCACGGTGATGTGGCGCTTGGCGGCGTAGCGCACCACCGTGCGGATCTGCTCCTTGGTGTAGAAGGCGCATTCCTGGATCGGCTGACCGTCCTCGCCCAAGCCCGCCTCGCCCAGCGGGATGCGGCAGCCGCCGACCTGGGTCAGCAGCGGGTACTGGTCGATCTGGATGCGCCAGCCCTGGTCGTCGGCCAGGTGCCAGTGGAAGGTGTTGAGCTTGTGCACCGCCATCGCGTCGAGCAGGCGTTCGACCTCTTCCACGCTCTGGAAATGGCGCACCGAATCGAGCATCAGCCCGCGCCACTTCAGCCGCGGCGCATCGGTGATGTCCACCGCGGCCAGGCCGGTGGCGCCCTTGCCGGCCGGCAGCAGCTGCCACAGGCTGACGCCGCCGTAGAACAGGCCGGCGCCGTCGGCGGCGCGGATGCTGATGCGCTCGGGCGTGACCTGCAGGCGGTAGCCCTCGGCCGGGCCGGCGGCCGGATCGAGCACGAACTGGATCGGGGCCTGCGCCGCCTCGCCTTCCTCGGCCAGTTCCAGCGCCGGGCCGCCGCTGTTGTGCAGCAGGTCGATGAACTGCTCGGCCGCCTGGCGCGCGGGCTCGCCCTGCGCCCCGACCCGCATGCCGGCGGCCAGGGCGAAGCGGCCCTGGCTGGCTACGGCCGACTGCGGGGCGGGAATCAGCGGCAGCGGCGCGGCCAGCGCGGCGGGCGCGACCACGGCCAGCAGCAGGGCGGCGGCGCGCAGGACAGGACCAAGACGGCGGGGCAGGGACATCTTCTGAACACCTCGTGCGTGACATGGGACCGCGCCGGGGCGCGATCCGCCGAAAAGTGAACGGGCCCGGACATGTCCGGGCCCGTTCAAGGGTCAAGCATGCAACAACTTGGCGCCGATCAGAACTTGGCGCGCAGGTTGAGGTAGTACTGGCGCCCGTTGGAGTACACCGCATAGGGCAGGAAGCCCACCGTGCTGTCGGTGTAGTACTTGGCCTTGGGGTTGTTGAGGTTCAGGCCGTCCAGGCTGAGCGAGAGGTGGTCGTTGAACTTCCAGCCCAGCGAGGCCGACAGCGTGCCGAAGTCGTCCTGGTAGAACGGCGTGGCGCGGCTGGCGCCGGCGTAGAAGCTGTCGCGGTAGCTCCAGGACACACGCGCGCTGAAGATGTCGTTCTCGAAGTAGCCGGCCACGTTGTAGGTGTTCTTCGAGGTGCCGAACATCGGCGTGCCGGTGTCGGTGTCGCCATCGGTGTAGGTGTAGTTGATGCTGGTCCCGAAGTGCTCGCCGATCGGCTGCTGGTAGGTCAGCTCCACGCCCTTGACCTTGGCGTCGGTGTTGACCGGCACGGTGACCTGGTAGTTGGCGTAGACGTCGGTGCCCTGGTCGAAGCTGGCCTGCTGGTCCTTGTACTGGATGGTCTGCGAGCCGCCCACGTCGATGTAGTCCTTCATCTTCATGTAGAAGGCGCTGGCGGCCAGCAGGCCGCGCGGCATGAAGTACCACTCCAGGGAGAGGTCGAAGTTGGTCGACACCAGCGGCTTGAGGTAGGGGTTGCCGCCGCTGCCGGTGTGGGTCAGGTCATCCAGCGACAGCGAGCCGGCCAGCGCCGAGTAGTCCGGGCGGGTCAGGGTCTTGGACGCGGCCACGCGGCCGACCAGGTCGTCGCTGAAGTCGAACTTGAAGTTCGCGCTGGGCAGCAGCTTGCTGTAGCTGTTCTTGGCCTCGATCGGCAGGTAGGCGCCGAAGGCCGAGCCGGTGATCGCGCCCGGGATGGTGGCGGCCACGCCCTGGTTGTAGCGCACCGTGCTGGAGGTGCTGACGTAGCGCACGCCGATGTTGCCGCTCCAGCGCTCACCCTCGAAGTTGCCCTGCAGGTAGACCGCGCCGTTGTTTTCCTTCACGCCGTAGACGTTCTGCCAGTTAAAGCGCGTCACCGGATCGCGGTTGGCGTAGGCGGCGTCGATCGCGGCCAGCTGGCCGGGCGTGTAGTACCAGATGCCGCTCGGCAGGTTGCCTCCGATACCGTCGCCGAAGTCGCTCGGGTAGGAACCGCCGGTGGTCGGCAGCGCCGACAGCGGCGGCATGCCGTTGAGCGGGCCCTGGCCGATATCGAAGTCGTTGTGGCGCTCGTGCTCGGTGTAGCGCACGCCGAAGTCCAGCGAGCTGAACACGCCCTCGGTGTTGGTCCAGCTGCTGTCGGCGGCGAACCAGTTCTCCTTGTCCTTCACCTCAATGCCCTGGTCACCGAAGATCCAGCCGGCCGACGGCACCTGGGTGGTCGGCGTGTTGCCGGTGCCCAGCGAGGCGTCGATGACGCTGCCGATGCCGTGCATCTGCCAGCCGACGGTGCCGCCGGTGGGCGAGATGCCGGTCTCCAGCACGTTCTGATGCGGGCTCTTGCCCACGCCGTGGCTGCTGCCGGCCTCGAACTTCACCGCCACGCTGTCGTTGACGTGCCAGTCGGCGTTGAGCGCGACGTAGTTGGTCGAGGACTCGGCGCCCGGGCGCGAGATCATGTCGTACACGCCGTACGGGGTGGTGCCGTTGGGGGTGTAGCTGGCGCTGGTCAGCACGCCGTTGTTGACGGTGTAGCTGTCCGGCGTCTGGGCGCCGACGAACTGGCTGCCCCAGATCATGAAGTTGCGGTTGTAGTTGTCCGCCTTCATCTTCGAGTAGAAGCCGTTGAGGTCGAAGGTCAGGTCGTCGGAGGCCTTGAACTGCAGGTCGACCGTGCCGCCCTGGCGCTCGCGCTCCTGGGTGAACAGCGTGGCGCCGATCAGGTTGGGATACAGCACGCTCTGGCCGCCGACCGTGGCGGTGCCGTAGCCGCCGACCACTTCCTGGCCGTCGCGGCGCAGGCTGCGCTTCTCGTAGAACGGCTGGACCAGGATGCCGAAGGTGTCGGCATCGTTCTTCCAGTTGAGCAGACCGCTGAACTGCGGCTTGGTGTCGCCCGGCAGGTCGGAGTAGACCGCGCCGAAGGAGCCTTCCAGGGTCAGCGGCTTGTCGAAGTTCAGCGGCTTGCGGGTGATGATGTCGACCGAACCGGCCGCGCCGCCTTCGACCAGCTTGGCCTCGGAGGACTTGTGCACCACGACCTGGTCCACGATCTCGGAGGGCAGCAGCGAGTAGCTGACGCTGCGGCCGACGGTCTGCACCTGCGAGAGCACGAACCAGTCGCCGGTGGCGATGCCGTGGCCGTTGAGGGTGGTCTGGGTCAGGCTCGGGCTGGTGCCGCGCAGGGACACGCGGTCGGCTTCGTCGAAGGCGCCTTCGCTGGCGGAGGACGAGGCGATGTTCACGCCCGGCAGTTCGCGCAGGGTATCGGCCACGTTCTTGGCGGGCAGCTTGCCGATGTCCTCGGCGCTGACGGCTTCCACGTGCGAGCTGGCGTCGCGCTTGGTGTTGAGCGATTGCTCCAGGCTGCCGCGGATGCCGACGACCTTGACGGTGTCCAGGTCGGTGGCGGTCTGGCTGCTGTCGGTCTGCTGGGCCTGAGCGGCGAAGCTCAGACTGGTCAGGATGGCCACGCTGAGGAGGGATTTCTTGCAGGTCATGATGCTTCCCCGGTCTAGAAGTTGGGTTGTGGCAGTGGGCTGCCAGGCCTTACATCGGTGCGGTGCGAAAAACGAGCAGTGTTCAAGGACGACAAGGTGATGCGGATGCCGAATGTCCCGTCCAGCGCGATCGCCAAAGGGCGGCGTGCGAAGGACGTCAGTGCGGTTGTTGTGTCTGGCCGAGGTACCAGTTGGCGGCGCCCAGGACGCCCAACTGCCCGTGCTCGACCAGTCGCACGGGAATGCGCTCCAGCGCCGCTCGCATCGGCCCCTTGTTGAGGAAGCGTTCGACGAAGCTGCTCTGCAGCAGGAACTCGCGGATGCGCGGCAGGATGCCGCCGGCCAGGTAGACCCCGCCGGTGATGCCGTACAGCAGGGCCATGTCGCCCACCGTGCTGCCCAGCAGGCCGCAGAACACCTCCAGCGCCTCGCGCGCCAGCGGGTCGTGGCCGGCCGCGGCGGTGACCGCGTTGGGCGCGAAATGCTCGGGCGCCACGCCGCGCACCTCGCACAGCGTGCGGTAGAGGTTGAGCAGGCCGGGGCCGGACAGGGCGTGCTCGACCGGCACGTGCGGCTGCTTCTTCAGCATCTGCGCCAGCAGGCGCATCTCCAGCTCGGTGCCCACGCTCAACGCGGCCTGGCCGGCTTCGGTGGCCAGCACTGTGGCGCTGCGTCCGGTCGGGATCCATACCGCGCCGCCCAGGCCGGTGCCGGGGCCGAGCACCAGCGTCGGCCCGCGCTCGGACACGGTGGCCGGGCCGGTCAGGCGCAGCACTTCCTGGTCGCCGACCAGCGCGGCGGGCATAGGCCACGGCCTCGAAGTCGTTGACCAGGCGCAGATCGTCCAAGCCCAGCGTGCCCTGGATCTCGCGCGGGGACAGGCGCCAGGGCAGGTTGGCGGTGATCACCGTGCCGTCTTCCAGCGGGAAGCCGGCGCTGGCGATCACGCCTCGGCGCACGCGCGGGCCGTCCAGGCCATCGAGGAAGTTGCCGATGATCTCGGCCAGCCCGCCGTAATCGGCGCAGGCGTACTTGCGGTAGCTGAGGATCTCGACCGGCTGCAGGTCGTGTCCGGTCGGGCGGACCAGGCCCAGGCGCACATGCGTGCCGCCCACGTCGGCGGCGATGAAGGGCGCGGCCGTGGTCATGGCAGTTCCGAATGATGGGTTGGCTTGGCCAGGCACGTCCGATTCCCGAGAGGTACGACCCTGTCGATGCGTCCCCCGCCATCGACCGTGAATCGAGTCTGATTCGGCGTTGACAACGTTGTCAACAGGGCGTCAACGAAATCTGCTGGGCGCCGGCCGGGGTCGGCGTGGGCTGTAAACGGTTGCGGAAGGCGGGGTGGCATGCAGGTTCTCTCTCAAGTCATTGATTGGAATGAGGTACGGGACGGCGAGGGTTGGCGGTAAAGGCGGTGGGGTCGTTTTGATTGCGCGCGATCCTGGGCGTAAACCGGTCGAGGGAAATTGGTATCTGGGTCGTCTTATGACAACGATGGGCTTCTGATGACTCGCCGACGAAGATGGCGCGCTGTTCCGCGGTGCGAGAATCTCCTGAAAATGCCTATAAATAAGCCTTTTATCATCGTTGTCAGCGCGCGGCACCAGGCTTGCGCTCGATTGTTTTCACCAATGTTTCAGGGATGTTGACAAAACATTTTTAATACCATATCAATGCTGCAACGCGATTGGTATGCATACCAATGTCGCGTCGCAGCAGGGGTTTGAACAGGTCCGGGCGTCCTTGGGGAAGGGTGGGCGCGGACGCCGGTGCGCCACGCGCGGGCCGGTTCAGATGGCGTCGAAGCAGTGGTCGAGCGGTGGAGCCTGGCAGCGGGCGCCATCCCGGCACGGCGCGCCTCGCTGCGGTCTCTCGTCGTCACACCGCCATCCAATCCAAAGGACTCGCCCGTGCGCCGTACTCCGACCTCTCTCGCAATTTCCCTGCTGGCCGCCGCGATCGGGGCCAGTCTTTTCCACGCCTCGGCCCTGGCGCAGGACGCCGCCGGCGCCGACCCGGGCGCCGCCAAGACGCTCGACGCGGTCTCGGTGACCGGTTCGTTCCAGAAGAGCCTGGAAACGGCGCTGGACGCCAAGCGCGCCGACACGCGCATGACCGACGGCATCTCGTCCCAGGACATCGGCAAGTTCCCGGCCGAGAACATCGCCGAGGCCATCCAGCGCATTCCCGGCGTGCAGATCTCCAGCATCAACGGCCGCGGTTCGACCATCAGCATCCGCGGCCTGGGCTCGCAGTACGCGGCCACCACCATCAACGGTCAGGCGATCAAGAGCGCCAACTTCACCGACGGTTTCCGCTACGACATCATCCAGCCCGAGGTGGCCGCCTCGATCGAGGTGATCAAGTCGCCGACCGCGGACATGGACGCCGGCGGCCTGTCGGGCACGGTCAACATCAACACCACCAAGCCGCTGGACTACAAGGAGCGCAAGGTGCTGGTGTCGGCCAAGGAGCAGTACGCCGAATTCGCCGGCGGCGCGCCCACGCCCAAGGTGGTGGGCACCTACATCGACCAGTTCAAGATGGGCGACGGCGGCGAGCTGGGCGTGTTCCTCAGCGCCGGCTACCAGAAGCTCAAGGACCGCGCCGACTATCTGTGGATCGACCGCTGGTTCACCCAGGACACGCCGGAGGGCACGCTCTACATTCCGCGTCGCCCGCGCTATCGCTCGATCCTGCGCGAGACCGACCGCAAGATGTTCAGCGGCGGCCTGCAGTGGAAGGTCAACGACCAGTTCGAGACCAGCCTGACCACGCTGTACTCGCAGGACAAGACCGACAACGACATGAGTCAGCTGGTCTATTCCTTCGACCGCAACTACCAGACCGTGCTGCAGACCCAGGGCCTGACCGCGACCCGGGTGTCGGCGTCCAACTACTGGCTGGAGAATAACCGCCAGCTCGAGCGTCACGACCTCAGCACCCAGCTGACCACCTGGGACGCCAAGTGGAAGGGCGAGGCCTGGACCTTCTCCGGCGCGGCCAACTACACCGAGGGCAAGACCGACGAGGACGAGCGCGCGGCGATCCTGGGCCGCCTGCCGACCTCGACCATCTTCGATTCCTCCAACCCCGATGCGATCTCGCTGGTCACCGACGCCGACCTGACCGACACCAGCGCCTGGGACAAGCGCAACCTGGTGCGCGACGAGTATCCCAACGGCGCGATCCGCAAGATGCAGAACAAGGAGTGGTCGCTGCAGTTCGACGCCGAGCGCTACCTGGGCCTGGGCGCGCTGGACTCGGTGAAGTTCGGCACCAAGTACCGCCGCGAGACCCTGGACCGCGACATCTACCGCAAGGACTTCCTGTACCTGGTCAACTCCGGCGCGGTGAGCGGCTACGGCATGTTCCCCGAGCTGTCGGCCGCCTACGTCAACCTGCGCAACTACATGGACGGCAACCTGGCCTCGCAGACCGACTGGGTGGCGCCGGACGTCAACGCCTACGCCGCCGCGCTCAAGGCCGCCGGCATCACCGTGCCGGTGCTGTACGCGCCGCAGAGCAGCTACAACATCGCCAACAACATCTTCTCGGCCTACGCCCTGGCGCGCATCGATACGGACCTGGGCAGCATGCGCCTGCGCGGCAACGTCGGCGTGCGCTACGAGGACACCCGTCGCAACACCAAGACCTATCTGACCCAGGCCTCGGAGTTCAGCGAGGACGCCAACGACATCGTCGGTACGGCCAAGGCGCCGTACGACTACCACAACTGGCTGCCGAGCCTGAACCTGGTGCTGGACCTGCGCGAGGACCTGCTGCTGCGCTTCGCCGCGGCCAAGGTGCTGGTGCGCCCGATCCTGACCAGCAACACCAACATCGCCACCACCATCTCCACCGGCAGCGACACCGGCGGCCGCAACTACGTCTACGTCAACGAAGGCCAGACCGACCTGAAGGCGCTGACCGCCGATCAGGCCGACCTGTCGCTGGAGTGGTACTACGGCAGCGGCGGCGGCCTGACCCTGGCCGGCTTCTGGAAGAACGTCAAGAACGGCACCTACAACACCATCGGCTGTCCGACCAGCTTCAACGGGACCGCGCTGTCCACCAACGCCAGCGGCGACTGCGTGGCGGCCAACGGCACCGTCTACGAGGTCACCTCCACGCTCAACGATCCGAGCAAGGTCAAGATCAAGGGCTACGAGCTGGGCTGGACCCAGTCGCTGGATGCCTGGCTGCCGATCGAGGGCTTCGGCCTGACCGCCAACTACACCCGCGTCATCCCGCAGCGCGATACGCAGTTCAAGATCCGCAACCTGTCGGAGAAGACCTGGAACTTCACCGGCTACTGGGAGAACGACACGTTCTCCGCGCGCGTCTCGCTCAACCACCGCAGCCAGTACGACCAGGACGCCAGCGACAGCTTCTTCGCCCGCGAGGGTCACACCATGGAGGCGCGCACCCAGCTCGACGCGGTGCTGGGCTACCAGGTCAACGACAAGCTGAGCTTCCAACTGGGCGGTCTGAACCTGACCGACGAGAAGGAACAGGCGTACAAGGACATCGCCAGCCGCTGGCAGATGACCGGCGTGACCGGACGAAGCTACTACCTGTCGATGACCTGGGAGCTCTGACCCGCGGCGGTGTCGTGGGGTCCGATCCGGGCCGCCGTCGGGCGGCGGCCCCTCAGCCAGGTGGGAGGCGATGAAACGACGTGAGTTCATGGCCGGCACGGCGATGCTGGGTTCGGCCTGGCTGCTGCCGCGCCCCGTCCGCGCCGCCGGCCCTGCAGCGGCGGCGGCCGCCACGCTGCAGCCGCCGGCCGCCGCCGGCGCGCCCGGCGCCTGGCTGCTGGACGAGGGCTGGCGCTTCTGCGCCGGGGACTTCCCGGCGCCGCGCCTGACCGGCCAGGACGAGACCTACGACAACGCCAAGGCCGGCAAGGCCTGGGGCGCGGCCTCGCCGGATTTCGACGATTCGACGTGGCGGCCGCTGCGGCTGCCGCACGACTTCGCGGTCGAACAGCCGTTCGACCCGCAGGGCAATATCGCCCAGGGCTTCAAGCCGCGCGGCATCGCGTGGTACCGCCGCAGCCTGCGCCTGGACGAGGCCTGCCGCGGCAAATCCATCGAGCTGCATCTGGACGGCGTGGCCAGCCACGCCACGGTCTGGGTCAACGGCGTGCTGCTGGCGCGCCACGCCAACGGCTACACCAGCCTCTACGTGGACATCACCGCGCTGGCGCAGTTCGGTCAGGCGCCCAACACCATCGCGGTGCGGGTGGATGCCGAGGCGATGGACGGCTGGTGGTACGAAGGCGCCGGCCTGTATCGCCATGCCTGGCTGGTCATCCGCGAGCCGGTGCACATCGTCAGCGATGGGCTGAGCGCGGTCCCGCGCCTGCAGGCCGACGGGCGCTGGCAGGTGCCGGTGGAGGTGCAGCTGGCCAACACCGGCGAGCAGGCGCGCGCGGTGCAGGTGGCGGTGTGGCTGGAAGACCAGGACGGGCGCACGCTGGCGCAGGGCCGCACGCAGCTCGACGCGCTGGCGCCGCTGGGCCAGGCCTGCGCGCGGGTGGACCTGCAGGTGGCCGACCCGGCGCGCTGGTCGCCGCAGTCGCCGACGCTGCACACCGTGCGCGTGCGGGTCGGCGCGCAGGGCCAGCCGGACGAGGCGGCGCAGTGCCGGATCGGCTTTCGCACGCTGCGCTTCGACGCGCGCGAGGGCTTCTTCCTCAACGAGGTGCCGACCAAGATCAAGGGCGTGTGCCTGCACCAGGACCATGCCGGTGTGGGCGTGGCCGTGCCCGATGCGCTGCTGGAATTCCGCATGCGCCGGCTCAAGTCGATGGGCTGCAATGCGGTGCGTCTGCACCACGCGGTGGCGCGCGAGCTGCTGGATGTCTGCGACCGCCTGGGCCTGCTGGTGCTGGGCGAGAACCGCGTCTTCAGCACCGCGCCGGACAACCTGGAGCAGCTGCGCTGGATGGTGCGGCGCGACCGCAGCCGCGCCTGTGTGTTCATGTGGTCGCTGCTCAACGAAGAACCGCTGCAGGGTACGCAGGCCGGCTATGAGATGGCCCGGCGCCTGGCCGCCGAGGTGCGCGCCCTGGACGACAGCCGCCCGCTGACCGCGGCCATGAACGACGGCATGCTCACCGCGCGCAATGTCGCCGACGCGGTGGACGTGCTGGGCTTCAACTACCGCCAGTTCAACTACGACCGCGTGCACGCGCAGCGCCCGGACACGCCGCTGCTGTCCTCCGAGGACACCAGCGCCTTCCAGACCCGCGGCGCGTGGTTCACCGACCTGGACGCGCACGTCATCGCCGAGGACGACACACAGGCCGCGCCGTGGGGCAATACGCACCGGCAGGCGTGGAAGCTGATCGCGGAACGTCCCTACATCGCCGGCAGCTTCGTGTGGACCGGCTTCGACTATCGCGGCGAGCCCTCGCCGTTCGAATGGCCGTCGGTGGCCTCGTTCTTCGGCATCCTGGACCAGTGCGGCTTCGCCAAGGGCGCCTACTGGCTGCGCCGCGCGCTGTGGATCGACGAGGCGCCGGTGCTGCAGCTGATGCCGCACTGGACCTGGCCCGGGCGCGAGGGTCAGCCGATCAAGGTGATCGCCTACGCCAACGTCGAGGAAGTGGCGCTGTGGCTCAACGGCCGCACACTGGGTCGCCAGCGCAACGACCGCTTCGCCGACTGTGCGTGGCAGGTGCCTTATGAGCCCGGTGTGCTGGAGGCGGTCGGCTACAGCGGCGGGCGCGAGGTCGCGCGTCACCGCGTGCAAACCGCGGGCGCGCCGGTCGCCCTGCGCTTGGTGCCCGACCACGCGCGGATGCGCGGCGACGGCCAGGACGCGCAGCCGGTGACGCTGGAGGCGCTCGATGCGCAGGGCCGCCACGTGCCCACCGCCAATCTGCCGGTGCAGCTGTCCATCCGCGGTGGCCGCGTGCTGGGCGTGGGCAACGGCGATCCCAACCGGCATGCGCCCGATGCGGCCAGCGCGGTCGATCTGTTCAATGGCCTGGCGCAGGCGATCGTGCAGGGCGAGGCCGGCGCGCGCGGTCTGCGCCTGGAGGCGCGCAGTCCCGGCCTGCGCCCGGCGCGGCTGGACATCGAACTGCTGCGCGCGCCGGTCCCGCCGTCGGTGCCGGTGGTGGCCGGCGTACAGGTGGTCGGCGGCTGGCGTCACACGCAGCCCTTCCCCCGGCCGCCCGATCCGGCGCTGCGGCGGGCGCCCAACGACAACAACAGCTGGAGCTTCTTCCAGCCTGGCAATGTGGAGACCCGCGCCGAGGGCGATGGCTACGTGCTCTACCGCACGCAGTTCACGCCGTGGGCGGGCATCCAGCAGCGCGGCGGCTGGCTGCGCCTGGGCCGCTGCACCGGCCCGGCCCAGGTGTTCCTGGACGGCCGGCCGGTGGCGCGCGCGGCGGCCGGCGAGCCGGTGCGCGTGCCGGTGCCGGCCGGTGCCGGCGAACGCACGCTGGTGGTGATCCTGCAGGTGGTCGCCGGGGCCGAATACGGCCTGCGCGATGTGGTGTCGATCGAATACTAGAGAGTGAGCTCCCGATGCAGCCTTCAAGCCCTTCCCTGATCCCCGCGCGCCTGCGCAGGTCCTCGCGCGCCGCGCTCGTCCTGGCCTTGCTGGCCTGTGCCGGCCAGGCGCTGGCCGCGCAGGGCGATGCGGCGCGCGCGGTGCTGCAGCGGAGCATCGGTCCGCGCGCGGCCGAACTGGAGCTGCGCGTGCAGCGCGATGCGGCCCAGCCCAAGGCCTGGTACCGGATCGACGCCAGCGCCGGCAAGGTGCGCATCACCGGCTCGTCGGAGGTCGCGCTCAGCCGCGGCGCCTACGCCTATCTCAACCAGGCCGGCGCGCTGTCGGTCAGCTGGGAGGGCGACCGCGTGGCGCTGCCGGCGGTGTGGCCGGCGCAGTCCAGCGGCGTGGTGGCCACGCCGTTCGCGCATCGCGCCTATCTCAACACCTGCACCTACGGCTACACCACGCCGTTCTGGGACTGGGCGCGCTGGGAGCGCGAGATTGACTGGATGGCGCTGCACGGCATCGACATGCCGCTGGCGATGGAAGGCCAGGAGGCCATCTGGCAGCAGCTGTGGCGCGGGCTGGGCGTGTCCGAGGCCGGGCTGGCCGAATACTTCTCCGGCCCGGCGTTCACCCCGTGGCAGCGCATGGGCAACATCGAGGGCTATCAGGCGCCGCTGCCGCAGGCCTGGATCGACCGCAAGGCCGCGCTGCAGAAGCAGATCCTGGCGCGCATGCGCGCGCTGGGCATGAAGCCGATCCTGCCGGCCTTCGCCGGCTACGTGCCCAAGGCCTTCGCCCAGGCGCATCCGGAGGCGCGTATCTATCGCATGCGCGCCTGGGAGGGCTTCCACGAGACCTACTGGCTGGACCCGGCCGATCCGCTGTTCGCCAGGATCGCCAAGCGTTTCATCGACCTCTATACCCAGGCCTACGGCCCGGGCGAGTACTACCTGGCCGACGCCTTCAACGAGATGGTGCCGCCGGTGTCGGCCGACGGCAGCGACGCGCGCCTGGCCAGCTACGGCGACAGCACCGCCAACACCGCGGCCACCCACACCGCCGCGCAGGTGACGCCCGAACAGAAGCATGCGCGTCTGGCCGACTACGGCGCGGCGCTGTATGCCTCGATCCGCGCGGCCAATCCGAAGGCGACCTGGGTGATGCAGGGCTGGCTGTTCGGCTCGGACAAGGCGTTCTGGACGCCGGAGGCGATCGCGGCCTTCCTGCACAAGGTGCCCGACGACAAGCTGATGGTGCTGGACATCGGCAACGATCGTTATCCGGGCACGTGGAAGGCCTCGTCGGCCTTCGACGGCAAGCCGTGGATCTACGGCTACGTGCACAACTACGGCGGGGCCAACCCGGTGTACGGGGATTTCGACTTCTACCGCCAGGATGTGTCGGCGCTGCTGGCCGATGGCGGGCACGGGCAGCTGGCCGGCTTCGGCGTGTTCCCGGAAGGGCTGGACACCAACTCGGTGGTGTATGCCTACCTGTACGACCTGGCCTGGAACGGCCCGGGGCCGGCGCAGTCCTTCCCGGCGTGGTTCGACGGCTACGCCCGCGCGCGCTATGGCCACAGCTCGCCGCAGCTGGCGCAGGCCTGGGCGGCGCTGCAGGATGGCGTCTACCGCACGCGCTACTGGGACACGCGCTGGTGGAAGGGGCGCGCGGGTTCGTACCTGTTCTTCAAGCGGCCCACGCCGGACATCGTCAGCTTCGAGGGCGATCCCGGCAAGCTGGCGCCGCTGCGCGAGGGCATCGATGGGCTGCTGGCGCTGGCGCCGCAGTATCGCGACGCGCCGCTATTCCGGCACGACCTGGTGGACGTCGGCGCGCATTACGCGCTGGAGCGCATCGACGGGCTGTTGCAGCAGGCCGTGCGTGCCTACCAGGGCGGCGCGCTGGCCGAGGGCGATGCGCTCACCGCGCGCGTGACCCGGCTGGCGACCGCGGTGGACCAGCTGCTGGCCGCGCAGCCCGACTCGCTGGCGCAGTGGCAGGGCCAGGCCAGCGCTTACGGCGACGATGCCGCCACCTCGGCCTATTACGTGCGCAATGCGCGCGCCCAGGTCACGATCTGGGGCGGCGAGGGCAACCTGTCCGACTACGCCTCCAAGGCCTGGGCCGGCATGGTCGCGGGCTATTACCTGCCGCGCTGGCAGCAGCTGCTCGGCGCGATGCGCGCCTCGGCCGCGCAGGGGCAACCGTTCGACGAGGCGGCGTTCAAGGCGTCGGTCAAGCAGTGGGAGCTGGCCTGGGTCGCGCGCACGGAGCCGCCGCCGGCGCCCGCGCCACTGCGCGACGTGCCCGCGGCGTTGACCGCGCTGCTGCAGCAGTTGGACGCGCCATGAGCGCGGCGACCGAATCGGTGGCGACCCTGCGCCCAACGCGCGAGCGCTTCCTGTCGCTGGACGTGTTCCGCGGCGTGACCATCTTCCTGATGATCCTGGTCAACACCGCCGGGCCGGGTGCGCCGGCCTACGCCCAGCTCTCGCACACGCCCTGGTTCGGCTTCACCCTGGCGGACGCGATCTTCCCGACGTTCCTGTTCGTCACCGGCAACGCGCTGGCCTTCACCGCTGGCGGCGGCAGCGAGGCGGCGTTCCTGCGGCGCATCTTCAAGCGTGCGGGCCTGATCGTGCTGCTGGGCGTGCTGATGTACTGGTATCCGTTCGTGCATCGCGTCGAAGGCGGCGGCTGGGCGTTCAATGCCTTCAGCCAGACGCGCCTGCCCGGCGTGCTGCAGCGGATCGGCCTGTGTTATCTGCTGGCGGCGCTGGCGGTGCGCTACCTGCCGCCGCGCAGCCTGCCGTGGCTGGCCGCGGCGCTGCTGCTGGGCTACTGGGCGCTGCTGTACGTCGCATCGCCGCCGGGGCTGGCGCTGGACCGGCTGGGCAATGTCGGCACGCGCATCGACCTGTGGCTGTTCGGCCGCGACCACCTGTACCGCAAGGCCGGCGGCTTCGATCCGGAGGGCCTGCTGGGCACGCTGCCGGCCACGGCCAACGTGCTCGGCGGCTACCTGGCCGGGCGCTTCCTGCAGCAGGCCGGCAAGACGCCGCGCGCGGTGCGCACGATGCTGGTGGCCGGCGCGGCGCTGGTGCTGCTGGCGCTGGCCTGGCATCCGCTGTTCCCCATCGCCAAGAAGCTGTGGACCGGGCCGTTCGTGCTGCTGACCGTGGGCCTGGACCTGATCGCGCTGGGCGTGCTGGTGGGCTGGATCGAACTGGGCGGACACCAGGGCGGCAGCGGTTTCTTCACCGTGCTGGGCAAGAACCCGCTGGCGATCTATCTGTTCTCCGAGCTGTTCGTGGTCACCCTGCAACTGGTGCAGGTGGCGCCGGGCGTGGGGCTGTACGACTGGGCCGGAATTACGCTGTTCCAGCGCCTCGCGCCGGGGCCGCTGGGCTCGCTGCTGTGCGCCATCGCCTACACGCTGGTGTGCTGGCTGCTGGCGTGGTGGATGGACCGACGCAAACTCTATGTGCGGCTGTAGCGCCCTGCGCCGCCGGGGAGCGGGCAGGGCGGTTTCGACGACGACGGCTTCGGCCTGGGCCAGGCCGCGCAAGGGGCGCCTGTGATCGCACGCGCCCGATGAATTCCACGCCGTTCGTCTCGGCGGACGGCATTCCCTTTGCCTTGGAGCAGTCCATGAACGATGCAGTCGGCAATGCGGGCGCCGTGGCGCGTCCGATCCTCCCACGTCGCTGGCGCACGCGGCTGGCGCTGCTCGCACTGGGCCTGGCCGGGGCCGGCGCGGCCCTCGCGCAGGTCCAGGTGCAGGGCACGCTGCAGGCCGACCAGCCCGGGCCGCAGGTCTCGCGCAATGTGTTCGGCCAGTTCGCCGAGCACCTGGGCACCGGCATCTACGGCGGCATCTGGGTCGGGGAGGATTCGAAGATCTCCAACACGCGGGGCTATCGCAACGACGTGCTGGCGGCGCTGCGCGCGCTGGAGGTGCCGCAGCTGCGCTGGCCGGGCGGATGCTTCGCCGACGACTACCACTGGCGCGACGGCATCGGCCCGCGCAAGGACCGGCCGGTGCGGATCAACAGCAACTGGGGCGGGGTGGAGGAGGACAACGCCTTCGGCCTGCACGAGTTCATGGGCTTGGCCGAGCTGATCGGCGCGGCGCCCTACATCGCCGGCAACGTGGGCAGCGCACCGCCTTCGGAGATGGCGCAGTGGCTGGAGTACATGACCGCCACGCACGGCTCGCTGGCGGCCGAGCGCGCGGCCAACGGCCATCCGGCGCCGTGGACCGTGCCGTACTTCGGCATCGGCAACGAGCTGTGGGGCTGCGGCGGCAACATGCGCCCGGAGTACACGGTGGACGTGTACCGCCGCTACCAGACCTTCCTGCGCCCGCAGCCGGGGCAGACGCTCTTCAGGATCGCGCCCGGCCCCAACGAGGACGACACCACGCTGACCGAGACGCTGATGCGCGGCGCGGGCCGGTACATCGACGGGCTGAGCCTGCACTACTACACCATCCCGCCCAGCGGCTGGCCGCCGCGCGCCTCCTCGACCACCTTCGACGAGGCCGGCTGGATCCAGACGCTCTCCCGCGCGCTGTTGATGGACGACTACCTCGCCCGGCACAGCGCGATCATGGACAAGTACGACCCGCAGCGGCGCGTGGCGCTGGTGGTCGACGAATGGGGCACCTGGTATGCGCCGCTGCCGGGCACCAACCCCGGCTTCCTGCAACAGCAGAACACCTTGCGCGACGCGCTGGTCGCCTCGGTCACGCTGGACGTGTTCACCGCCCATGGCCGAGCGCGTGCGCATGGCCAACATCGCCCAGATGGTCAACGTGCTGCAGGCGATGCTGCTCACCGACGGGCCCAGGATGCTGCGCACGCCCAGCTATCACGTCTTCATGCTGTACAAGCCCTGGCGCGATGCGACCGCGCTGCCGCTGAAGCTCGAGACGCCGGCCTATCGCCACGCCGGGCTGGAGGTGCCGGCGGTGCATGGCTCGGCGGTGCGCGGCGCGGACGGCCACCTGCACGTGGCGCTGAGCAATCTGGACCCGGGCCAGCCGGCCAGGGTGCGCATTGCCCTGCGCGGCGCCTCCGGCACGCGCGTGTCGGGCCAGGTGCTGACCGCGCCGGACATCACCAGCGCCAATACCTTTGCCGCACCGGATACGGTGCGCCCGGCGCCCTTCGACGGGGCGCGCCTGGCCGACGGGGTGCTGACGGCGACCCTGCCGCCCCGTGCCCTGGTCGTGCTTGACCTGCCGTGAGCCCCCTGTGCATCCAGGCCAAATTGGTAATATATTGGATAAGACGAATTTGACGGCGGGACGGCGCATGGCCAACACCAAGTCCGAAGGAGACGCCCGCATCGACGCCCTGACCCTGGATGCCGAGGCGCCGACGCCGCTGTATCTGCAGCTGGCGGCCAAGCTGGGCGACAGCGTGCGCGAGGGACGCTGGAAGAGCGGCGAGGCGCTGCCGCCCGAGCGCCACCTGTGCGAGGCGCTGCAGATCTCGCGGGTCACCCTGCGCCAGGCCGTGGACGTGCTGGTCGACCAGGGCCTGGTCACGCGCCGGCAGGGCGCCGGCACCTTCGTGACCTCGCACATCCAGCACCAGCTCAGCGGCCTGACCAGCTTCAGCGAGACCCTGCGCATCAAGGGCTACGAGCCCGGCACGCGCTGGCTGGAGCGCCGGTTGCGCCCGGCCCACGGCGAGGAGCTGATCCGCCTGGGCCTGTCGCCCGAGTCCACCGTGGCCACCCTGACCCGCCTGCGCAGCGCCGACGGCCGGGTGATGGCCTACGAGCAGGCGGTGCTGCCCGAGCGCATCGTCCCGGACCCGGCGCAGATCGGCGATTCGCTCTACGCCTACCTGGATGCGCAGGGCACGCCGGTGGTGCGCGCGCTGCAGTACTTCCGCGCCATCAACCTCAGTGCGCGCATGGCCGGCTACCTGGACATGCGCGAGGGCGACGCGATCCTGCACGTGGTGCGCGTGGGCTACGCGCGCGACGGCAGCGCGATCGAGCTGACCGACACCTACTGCCACAACGATTTCTACGATTTCGTCGCCGAACTGCGACGTTGAACCCGTCCGCCGCGCCCGGGCGTGTCCGGGGCGCGGCGGGTGTCATCCCCCCAGCACGCTCTCACCATCGAACCTTCGGAGTTGCGCGTCCATGTCGTCCGACCAGAGCAAACGCTTCGCCACCTCGCTGGCCATCACCGGCCTGCTGTTCTTCATCATGGGGTTCTTCACCTGGATCAATGGCCCGCTGATCACCTTCGTCAAGCTGGCCTTCGACCTGGATGAGGTCAAGGCGTTCCTGGTGGTGTTCGTCTTCTACATCTCCTACTTCCTGCTGGCGCTGCCGGCCGCGGCGGTGCTCAAGCTCACCGGCATGAAGAAGGGCCTGGCGCTGAGCCTGGGGCTGATGGCGGTGGGCGCGGCGATGTTCGGCCAGTTCTCCACCCATCGCTGGTACGCCGGCGCGCTGTCGGGGCTGTTCGTGATCGGCGGCGGCCTGGCCATGCTGCAGACGGCGGTCAATCCCTACATCTCCATCCTGGGGCCGATCGAGACCGCCGCGCGCCGCATCGCGCTGATGGGCATCTGCAACAAGGTGGCCGGCATCCTGGCGCCGATCGTGATCGGCTCGCTGGTGCTGCACGGCGTGGGCGACATCGCCACCCAGGTGGCCGCCGCCGACCCTGCCACCAAGGAGCAGCTGCTCGATGCGTTCGCCGCCAAGATCCACGGCCCCTACCTGGCCATGGCCGGCGTGCTGGTGGTGGTGGCGCTGGGCATCCTGTTCTCGCCGCTGCCCGAGCTGCGCGGCAGCGAGGCCAACGCCGAGGTGGCCGCCAGGAGCGGTGTGGCGCGCGGCAGCATCTTCCAGTTCCCGCACCTGCTGCTGGGCGTGCTGTGCCTGTTCTGCTACGTCGGCGTGGAAGTGCTGGCCGGCGATGCCATCGGCACCTACGGCAACGGCTTCGGCCTGCCGCTGGACGAGACCAAGTTCTTCACCTCCTTTACCCTGGGCGCGATGCTGCTGGGCTATCTGGCCGGGCTGGTGGCGATCCCGCGCCTGCTCTCGCAGCAGGCCTACCTGGCGATGTCGGCGGTGCTGGGCGTGGTGTTCGCGCTGGGCGCGCTGCTGACCCACGGCTATGTGTCGGTGGGCTTCGTGGCCGCGCTGGGCTTCGCCAACGCGATGATGTGGCCGGCGATCTTCCCGCTGGCGATCAAGGGCCTGGGCCGATTCACCGAGACCGGCTCGGCGCTGCTGGTGATGGGCATCGCCGGCGGCGCGGTGCTCTCGCAGGGCTTCGCCATCCTCAAGCAGCACGCCGATTTCCAGGTGGTGTTCGCGTGCCTGGCCGTGCCCTGCTACCTGTACATCCTGTTCTTCGCCGTGCGCGGCTACCGCGTCGGTCACGGCGCCGGATCGCGCTGAGCCCGCTGCCCCTTCTTCCGGACTGACGCAGGAGCCAGCACATGCGCCGACCCACCATCAAGGACGTCGCCGAGCGGGCCAAGGTCTCGCTCAAGACGGTCTCGCGCGTGATCAACAACGAGCCTTCGGTCATGCAGGCCACGCGCCAGCGCGTGCTGCGCGCCATCGCCGAACTGGACTACGAGCCCGACCCGTCCGCGCGCAACCTGCGCAGCGGCACGCCGTTCGTGATCGGCCTGGTCTACGACAACCCCAACCCGTACCACATCATCGGCGTGCAGAACGGCGTGCTGGCGGCGTGCCGCGAGACCGGCTTCGGCCTGCAGATCCAGCCCTGCGATTCGACCTCGCCGCTGCTGGCCGAGGAGCTGGCCGAGTTCGTGCAGCGCTCGCGCCTGGCCGGGCTGGTGCTGACCGCGCCGATGTCCGAGCGGCCCGAGCTGATCGCCACGCTCACCGCGCGCGGCGTGCAGCTGGTGCGCATCATCGCCGCCACCGAAGACCCGGGCGAGGGCCCGCCGTGCGTCTACGTGGACGACCGCGACGCGGCCTACGAGATCACCGAGCATCTGATCCAGCTGGGCCACCAGCGCATCGGCTTCCTGATGGGCGGGCCGGCGCATCGCTCGTCCACCGAACGCTACGCCGGCTACGAGCAGGCGCTGAAGGACTACGGCATCACCCTGGACAAGCACCTGGTGGTGCCGGGCGACTACACCTTCGACGACGGCTTCCGCGGCGCGCGCCGCCTGCTGGCGCTGCGCGAGCCGCCCACGGCGATCTTCGGTTCCAACGACGAGATCGCCGCCGGCGTGCTGGCCGCGGCCAAGTCGGCCGGCATGAACGTGCCCTACGACCTGTCCATCGCCGGCTTCGAGGACAGCCCGTTCTCCAAGCAGTCCTGGCCGGCGCTGACCACGGCCAAGCAGGCCACCGAGGACATCGCCAAGCACGCCGCGCGCCTGCTGATCGCGCGCCTGCGCCAGGACGCCTACGACGACTCCCCCATCGCCATGCACAACCAGGGCTTCACGCCGCAGCTGGTCGTGCGCGGTTCCACCGCTCCCATGCGCCCTTCGCGCGCCGAGTCCAAGACCTGATCCCATGACGTCCGACGTTTCGCTGCCGGCCCCGGCCGACACCTTGATGTACAACGAAGCCGCCTCCACCGCGCAGGTGGTCGCCGCCCAGTTCGCCCGCAATCACGCCACGGTGGTGGCGCTGGCGCAGTCGCTGCGGCAGAACCCGCCGCCGTTCGTGGCCACCTGCGCGCGCGGCAGTTCCGACCATGCCGCGACCTTCGGCAAGTATCTGTTCGAGACCCAGCTCGGCGTGGTCACGGCCTCGGCTTCGCCGTCGATCGGTTCGGTCTACGGCGCGCCGCTGCAACTGGCCGGCGCGTTGTTCATCGTCATCTCCCAGTCCGGCAAGAGCCCGGACCTGCTGCGCAACGCCGAGGCGGCCAAGGCCGCCGGCGCGCGCGTGGTGGCGCTGGTCAACGTGGAGGATTCGCCGCTGGCGCAGCTGGCCGAGGTGGTGATCCCGCTGTGCGCCGGCCCGGAGAAGTCGGTCGCGGCGACCAAGAGCTATCTGGCCTCGCTGGCCGCGTTGCTGCAGCTGGCCGCGCACTGGTCGCAGGACGCGGCGCTGCTGGCCGCGCTCGACGCGCTGCCCGGCGCGCTGCGCCAGGCCTGGGACGCGGACTGGTCCAGCGTCACCGAGGGCCTGGTCGATGCGCACAACCTGTTCGTGCTCGGCCGCGGCCTGGGCCTGGCCGCGGCGCAGGAGGCGGCGCTGAAGTTCAAGGAGACCTGCGGCCTGCATGCCGAAGCCTACAGCTCGGCCGAGGTCAAGCACGGGCCGATGGCGCTGGTGGGCCCGGGCTTCCCGGTGCTGTGCTTCGCCCAGCCCGATGGCACCGAGGCCGGCATGCTGACGCTGGCCAGGGAGTTCCGCGCCCGCGGCGCGCAGGTGTGGGTGGCCGCCACGCACGATGGCGACCTGCCGCTGGTGGAGGTGCCGCATCCGGCGTGCGCGCCGCTGCTGACCATCCAGAGCTTCTACAAGGCGATCAACGCCCTGGCCCTGGCGCGCGGCCATAACCCCGACGTGCCGCCGCATCTGAACAAGGTCACCGAAACCGTATGAGCATCTTTGCCCTGGTCAACGCGCGGGTGTTCGCCGCGCAGGGCCTGATCGAGGACGGCGCCGTGGTGGTGCGCGACGGCCGCATCGCCGCGATCACCGACCGCGCCGGCGCCAAGGCCTTCACCGAGGATCTGCGCGATCTTGGCGGCGCCTGGCTGGCGCCGGGCTTCATCGACATCCAGGTCAACGGCGGCGGCGGCGTGCTGTTCAACAACACGCCCACGGCCGAAGGCATCGACCGCATCGGCCGCGCGCATCGCAAGTACGGCACCACCGCCTTCCTGCCGACCCTGATCAGCGACCGCGCCGAAGTCATGGACACGGCCATCGCCGCCACGCGCCAGGCCATCGCCGACGGCGTGGACGGCGTGCTCGGCATCCACCTGGAAGGGCCGTACCTGGCGCCGGCGCGCAAGGGCACGCACGACGCGCAGCAGTTCCGCGTGCCCGGCGATGAGGAGATCGCCATGGTCACCGCGCTGGACAACGGCCTGACCCTGATGACGGTGGCGCCGGAGGCCATTGGCCCCGAGCGCATCGCCGCGCTCGTCGCGCGCGGGGCGATCGTGGTGGCCGGGCACACCGCGGCCAGCTACGAACAGGTGCGCGCCGGGCTGGACGCCGGCCTGCGCGGCTTCACCCATCTCTACAACGCGATGAGCCCGCTGCAGGGCCGCGAGCCCGGCGCGGTCGGCGCGGCGCTGGAAGATCCGCACAGCTGGTGCGGGATGATCGTCGATGGCGTGCACGTGCACCCGGCCTCCCTGCGCGTGGCCCTGGCGGCCAAGCCGCGCGGCAAGCTGGTGCTGGTCACCGATGCCATGCCGATGGTCGGCGACGAGCGCCCCAGCTTCGACCTGTATGGCGAGACCATCACCGCCGTCGACGGCGTGGTGCGCAACGCCGCCGGCTCGCTGGCCGGTTCCGCGCTGGACATGGCCAGCGCGGTGCGCAACGCCGTGCACCTGCTCGGCCTGCCGCTGGAGGAGGCGCTGCGCATGGCGACGCTGTACCCGGCGCAGTTCCTGCGGCTGGAACACGAGCGCGGCGCGATCGCCGAGGGCCTGCGCGCCGACCTGGTCGCGCTGGACGAGGACCTGCGCGTGGTCGAGACCTGGATTGGCGGGAAACCCTCGCTCTGAGCGACACTGCAGCGCCATGAACGCCCCCGCCACCCGCCGTTTCGCCTCGGTCGACGCCCTGCGCGGGCTGACGGTGGCCTTGATGCTGCTGGTCAACGACCCGGGCGACTGGGCGCATGTGTACGCGCCGCTGCTGCACTCGGAGTGGAGCGGCTGCACGCCGACCGATCTGGTGTTCCCGTTCTTCCTGTTCATCGTCGGCGTGTCGATCGCGCTGGGGATCGTGCCGCGCATCGAGGCCGGCGCCGATCCCGCACCGATCCGCCGCAGCATTGCGGTGCGCGCGCTGCGCATCATCGGCATCGGCCTGGCGATCAACCTGCTGGCGTGGTGGCTGCTGGACAAGCCGCACTTCCGCCCGTGGGGCGTGCTGCAGCGGATCGGGATCTGCTTCTTCGTGGTCGGCTGGCTGGCCACCTTGCCCAGGTCGCGCGCCTGGCTGGGCCTGCTGGCCGCGGGGCTGCTGCTGGGCTACTGGGCGCTGCTGGCCTTCGGCGGCGGCTATGCGCCGTGGACCAATCTGGTCAGCCGCGTGGACACCGCACTGCTGGGGCCGCTGGTGTACGAGCTCGACCCGGCCACCGGCCGCGGCCACGATCCCGAAGGCCTGCTGTCCACGCTGCCGTCCCTCGTGACCACCCTGCTGGGCCTGCACGCCGGCGGCTGGCTGCGCCGCGGCCGCGCCCATCGCCTGCTGCCGGGCGCCCTGGCCGGGCTGATGGTCGGCTGGCTGTGGTCGGCCGTGCTGCCCTGGAACAAGAACCTGTGGACGCCCTCGTTCGTGCTGTGGACGGCGGGCTGGGCGATGGCCGTGCTGTGGCTGTTCCACCAGCTCATCGATCGCCACGGCTGGCCGGCGCTGGGCCGGTCGCTGGGCATCAACGCGATCACGGTCTACGCGGGCTCGGCGCTGATGTTCCTGCTGCTGTACGCGGTGGGGGCATGGGAGGCGATCTACCGGATCGGGTTCGCGGGCTGGATGACGCCGAAGTTCGGGTCGTATGCGCCATCGCTGGCGTTCGGCCTGGCGTTCACCGGGCTGTGGTGGGGCATCGCGAAGGCGATGGAGCGGAAGGGGATCGTGATCAAGGTGTAGCGGCGACGCAGTGGCCTTTGCCTCTGCCTTTGCACTTGGCGCGCTGCAAGCGCGTTGCTCCCACACTTGCCCGCGTCTGCTCAAAAGCGGGAACAGCCGAAGCCAACCGCGGCTGCGCAAGCCACTGCTATGCCAACAGCAACATCACCCCACGATTGAGCGCATAGCCGCCTACCAGCAACAGCCCCCACAACAGCGCGGCCAACAGCAGCGGCTTGGCGCCGGCCTGCCGGATCGCTCCCCACTGCGTGCGCAGCCCCAGCGCCGCCATCGCCATGGCCAGCAGCAGCGTGTCCAGGCCGTTGGCCACCGCGACCACGGACGGCGGCAGCAGCTGCAGCGAGTTGAAGCCGGCCATCGCCACGAAGCCCAGTGCGAACCACGGAATGGTCAGCGGTATCGCCTCCGCATCGGCGCGCGCTCGACCGCGGCGCAGCCACGCCCCCAGCGCCAGCAGGAACGGCGCCAGCAGCATCACCCGCAGCATCTTCTCGATCACCGCCGCGTTCGCCGCGGCCTCGCCGACGGCACGGCCGGCCACCACGACCTGGGCGACCTCGTGGATGGTCGAGCCCGCGTAGAGGCCGTAGGCATGCGCGTCCAGAGGCAGATACGGCGCCAGCTGCGGATACACGAACATGCTCAGCGTGCCGAACACCACCACCGTGGCCACCGCGACCGACACCTTGTGCGCCGGCGCCTTGAGCACCGGCTCGGTGGCCAGCACCGCAGCCGCGCCGCAGATCGCGCTGCCGGCGCCGATCAGCATGGCGCTCTGGCGATCCAGCTTGAGCACGCGCGTGCCCAACCACGTCGCCGCGCCGAACACGCCGGCCACCACCGCCACATCGACCGCCAGCCCGGCCAGGCCCACGCCCATCAGATCCTGGAAGGTCACGCGCAGGCCGTAGAGCACGATCCCGGCGCGCAGCAGCGTGCCCTTGGCCAGATCCACGCCGGCTCCGGCCTGCGCGGCCATGGCCGGGAACACGCTGTTGCCCAGCACGATGCCGAGCACGATCGCCAGCGTCAGCGCGCCCAGCCCGGCGTGCTGCATCCACGGCAGTTGCGCCAGGCCGATGCCCGCCAGCGCGATGCCCAGCGCCAGCAGCAGTCCGGGCCAGGGGCCGGGCCGCGTGCCGAGCGTGAGCGAATGCGGGTGCGGAAACGTGGAACCGGACATGACGCGTCAGTGGCCTTGAAGGATGCGCCATGCTCGGCTCAAGGCTAGGATGCGTCCAATACATCATTCTCCGATTTCCATGAATTCAGCTCATGGCCTGAATCTGCACCTGCTGCGCGTCTTCGCCGCGGTGGTGGAACACGACGGCTTCTCGCGCGCGGCCGAGGCACTGTTCGTCAGCCAGTCCGCCGTGTCCAAGGCGCTGCGCGAGCTGGAGCATCAGCTGGACCTGCCGCTGATCGACCGCTCCGGCGGCCGCGGCGTGCGCCTGACCGAGAGCGGCCAGGCGCTGTATCGCCACGCGCGCGGCATCTTCGCGCTGGAACGCGCGGCGCTGGAGGAAGTGCGCGAGCGCGTGGGGCTGCGGCGCGGCGGCCTGCGCATCGGCGCCAGCACCACGGTGGCGGCGTACTGGCTGGCCGAGGCGTTCGCGCGCCATGCCGCGCGCCATCCGCAGCTGGACAGCGCGCTGGTGGTCGGCAACACCGGCGAGGTCGCCGAGGCGCTGATCGATTGCCGCATCGACGCGGGTTTCGTCGAAGGCCCGCCGCACGACGAACGCATCCTGGCCACGCGCTGGCGCGACGAGCCGCTGCAGGCGGTGGTCGCCACCGCCTCGACGCTGGGCGCGCAGCGCCGGGCCAGCGCCCGGCAGCTGGCCGCGCAGCGCTGGCTGGTGCGCGAGGCCGGCTCGGGCACGCGCGAGGTCGCCCAGTCGCTGCTGGCCGCGCGCGGCATCGTGCCGGCGCGCACGCTGGAGATCGGCGGCAACGAGGCCATCGCCCGAGCGGTGGCCGCCGGCGACGGCGTAGCGATCCTGCCGGCCGCGGTGGTCGCCGATCTCATCGCGGTCGGGCGCTTGCGCGCGCTGGCGCTGCCGCCCGGCCCGGCGCTGCAGCGTCCGCTCTATCGCCTGGAGCTGGCCAACCGCCCACGCTCGCCGGCGCTGGTGGCGTTCCTGACGGCCATGGAGCGGCGGGAAGCTTGAGCGGCGCGGCCGTCTCGGCCAAGCTTGGAAGACATGGACGCCATGGGCGAAGAAGGACCTCCGCGATGCCGATCAACACAGGTCGATTCCTCCTGCTCACCGCGGGACTCGTCGGGCTGCTGTCCGCCTGCGGCGGCGGTGCCCCCAAGCAGTCCCTGACGCTGACACTGGAAGGCAAGCCGTTGCGCTTCGACAAGCATCTGGGCGCCAACGATCCGCCGTCCGAGCCGACGGTGCATTTCGTGTCGGTCGGCGGACACCTGGACGACGATCCGTCGTCGCCCGGCTTCATGTTCCAGCTCGTGGCGCCGGAGGTGAAGCCAGGGACCTATCGCAGCGGCGTCGATCAGCTCTATGCGTCGTACTACGTGCAGACGCCCAGCGGGACGACGACCTACACCGGCGATGCCATGGACGGCGCCAGCTTCGTGATGACCGTGACGGCCATGGATGCCGACGGGGTGCAAGGCACCTTCTCCGGTCGGCTGAGGCTGACCGGCGGCGGCGAGCAGGGGCCGTTCCTACAGGTCGAGGACGGCCGCTTCTCGGCCCGCTACAACGGGCATTGAGTCTGCCGTCCGCGCCCGCCGGGTCGCGACGAGTGGGGGACGGGGCCTAGGCGCCCGCGCCGGGCTCAGCCGCCCGTCGAACGCGCGGCGCCGATCGCCGCGATGCGCACCTTGCGCACGGCCTCGCCGATCTGCAGGCCTTTGAGGCCTTCGGTGGCCACATCGCGCGCGCTCACCGCGCAGGCCGCCGCATGCAGGCGCTTGAGCGTTTCGCCCTGCGGATAGGCGTCTTCGGCGCTGCCGGCGCGTCCGCGCTTGTCGCATTCGCAGACCAGGGCCAGTTGAGCGATGCGCGCGGGCTTGCGGAAGCCGTCGCAGCGCGCCAGCAGATCGTGCACGGTGGCATCGCGCAGCTCGTCGATGCGGTGCACGTTGAGATGCTCGCGGCAGGCCATCACCGCCAGCTCGCGATGTTCGGTCGGCACCTTCAGCCGCGCCGACAGCGCCAGCAGCGGCTTGATGCCGGCCTGCTCGTGACCGATGTGACGTGGCAGCACGTCCGCCGGCGTCAGCGCCTTGCCCAGGTCATGGGTCAGCGCGGCGTAGCCGATCACCTCATCGCCCGGCGCCAGTCGCGCCGCCATGTCGCTGACCAGTTCCTGGTGCACGCCGGTATCGACCTCGGGATGGAACTCGGCGCGCTGCGGCACGCCGTACAGCGCGTCCACCTCCGGCAGCACATGCGCCAGCGCGCCGGCCTCGTGTGCAGCGTGCGCAGGAAGGCGCTGGGGCGCGGCGAGGCCAGCGCCTTGCGCAGCTCCTGCCAGACGCGCTCGGGCACCAGCGCGTCCAGCTCGCCGCTGTCGGCGACCTGCCGCATCAGCGCCAGGGTCTCGGGTGCGACGCGGAAGCCCAGCGGCGCCAGGCGCGCCATGAAGCGCGCCGCGCGCAGCACGCGCAGTGGGTCTTCGACGAAGGCCGGGCCGACGTGGCGCAGCACACGTGCCTCGATATCGTCCACGCCGTGATACGGATCGACCAGGGCGCCGTCGGCACTGCGCGCGATCGCGTTGAGGGTGAAGTCGCGCCGGCCCAGGTCTTCCTCCAGCGTCACGCCCGGGTCGGCGTCGACCACGAAGCCGCGATAGCCGCGTCCGGACTTGCGCTCGGTCCGCGCCAGCGCGTACTCCTCCTGCGTGTCCGGATGCAGGAACACCGGGAAATCGCGCCCCACCGCGCGGAAGCCCTGCGCCTCCATCTGCGCCTGCGTGGCGCCGACCACGACCCAGTCGCGATCGCCCGGCGGCAGACCGAGCAGGGCATCGCGGACCGCGCCGCCGACGAGATAGGTCTTCATGAACCCAGGAGTGCGTGCAGAGGAGTGAGAAGTGACTGGAGCGGGCAGGGCTTCAGGCGAGCCAGGATGCCAGCATGCCTTGTCTTCGCTCACTTCTCACTCCTCTTCACTCACTCCTGTTTGCGCCCCGCACGCGAAGCGCTTGCGCTTGCCGTCCAGCCGGCCCTGCATGCGTTCGTCCAGCGACAGCGCGTCGCCGCCCAGGCGCCAGTCGTAGATCACGCTGAAGGCCAGCACGCGGGCCACGTACTCGCGGGTTTCCTTGTAGCTGATCGTCTCGATCCAGATATCCGGGTCGAAGCCGGGCCGCTGCGACTGCCAGCGGGCGGTCGGCGTCGGGCCCGCGTTGTAGGCGGCGATGGTGACGTAGGGCGTGCCGTACTTGCCCAGCAGCTCGCGCAGGTAGGCCGCGCCGATGGCGATGTTGGTGTCGGCGTCGTACAGGCTCTGCGCGCCGCCGTAGGCGATGCCGTTGCGCCGCGCCACCTCGGCGGCGGTGCCCGGCACCACCTGCATCAGCCCCAGGGCGTTGGCCGGCGAGCGTGCATTGGGATTGAACACGCTCTCGGCGCGGATCTCGGCCGCCACCCAGGCCGGATCGATCGCATTGCGCTGGGACTGGGTGCGGATGGTGGCGTCGTGGTGCAGCGGGAAGCGCAGGCGGTAGAGCTGCATCTCCTCCGGCTTCTTGCCCAGGGCGAACACCGCACGGTCGAACCAGCCGTTGCGCTGCGCCACTTCCACCGCGATGCGCCGCTGATCGTCGTTGAAGCGGCTCAGCGCGTCGTTCCATTCGGCGGTGGCCCAGGCGGCGCGGTCCAGCTTCCACAGCTCCATCGCGCGCACCAGCGCGGGGTCGCGCGCCACGGCCGCCTGCGCCTGCGCGCTGTCGCGCGGCTCGCGCGGGCACAGCGCATAGGGCTGGTCGAGCACGTCGGCGGCCAGGAAGCCGTGGAAGGTGCTGGTGCGGGCGGCCTGCGCGTACAGCGCCCTGGCCGCGCCGGGCTGGCCGGTCTTGTCGAGCATGCGCGCCTCGAACCACTGCCAGCGCGCATCGCCGCGCTGCCCGGCCGGCATAGCGCGGATGGCCTGCAGCGCCGCGGGCCAGTCGCCGCGGGCCATGGCCTCGCGCGCCTGCCATTCGTGCAGGCGTTCGTCGTAGGCGGCGGCGGGCACGGCGGCCAGGCGGCGCGCCGAGTCGGGCAGGTAGGAGGCCACCGTCCACAGCGCGATCTGGTAGAGCACCTGGCCGCGCTGGGTCTCGCTCAGTCCCAGGGCCTGCACGTACTGCGGCAGCAGGCCTTCGGCGGCGTCGGGGTCCTTGCGCGCGAGCAGTTCCAGGCCGTCGGTGGCCATGGCGCGGGCGCGGTCGGACGGTTCCCAGGCCAGGCCCTGGGGGCCCGGCGCATCGAGGAAGCTCGCATACGCCAGCACCTGGCTGCGCGCGCCGGCGCTCATGCCGTTGGCCGCCGCGCGCATCACGCCCGTCTGGCCCGCGGCCGCCGCCGCGTCGATGCGCTCCCAGCGCAGCGCATCGCTGAGCTGGCCCTGCGTGGCCAGCGCGGAGAACACCGGGTCGCAGCCGTCGGGCAGGGACTTGCTGGCCCCGCGCCACAGGGCCTGGGCCTCGCTCACCCAGGCCGCATCGGTGCGGCCCTGTACCCACAGCGCCTGCAGCCGCGCGCAGCGCAGGCCGGGGTTGTCGGTGGGCTGCCAGTTGGCCAGCAGCGTGGGCCAGTCCTTGCGTCGTGCCAGCGACGGCAGCCAGGCGCTGCGCAGGGCGTTGGCCACGGGCTGGCCGCTGTAGCGGCGCAGGAAGTCCTGCGCGCGCGCGGGGTCGAGCGTGTCGATGTCGCGCTTGAGCTGGGCGAACTCGATCCAGCCGCGCACCGGGCTGCTGGCCAGGGCCGGGTTGGTCAGCGCATCGCTGGGTTGGCCGCGGTCGGCGGCCTCCAGCGCGGTGCGGACCAGCGGGCGCTGCGCATCCAGGTCCTGCGCGGCGGCGGGCGCGCAGAGGCACAGCGAGGTAACGGCCAACAGCAGGAGCGATCGCATCATGCGCGCGATGATAAGCAGGCGTGCATGAATCGGATTTCCGCGGTGGGCGTGGGTTTGGAAGGAGCGCCAACGGCGCCTCCCCACCTGTAGAGCGGAGCTTGCTCCGCTGCGGCTTTCCCCACACACCGAACGAAACGCAGCCGAGCTTGCTCCGATGGGGCTTTCCCGATGATCTGGCCGAAGAGCAGCGGAGCAAGCTCCGCTCTACAGGCGGGCCGCCGGGGGGATATTCAGAAGTCCTACTGCCGCAGCGCCTGCGCGGGGACGTCGATGTCCAGCGCCAGCGCCAGGTGGTCGGAGAACGCTGCCGGCACGGCCCGCGCATTGGCGTGGGCCAGCTGGTCGGTGACCAGGATGTGGTCGATCGCGCGCGCCGGCTTCCAGCTGGGGAAGGTCGGCACGCAGAAGCTCGGCGGACGCAGGTGCGTGCGCTCGTACAGCAGGTCCATTTCCGGCACCGTCGGCACGCAGTTGAAGTCGCCCATCAGCACCGCATGCGGATGCGGGGCCAGCAGCTCGGCGATATAGCCCAACTGCTGGCGGCGCGAGCCGTTGCCCAGCGACAGATGCGCCACCGCCACCACCAGGCCTTCCTCGCCGCTGCCGAAATGCGCCAGCAGCACGCCGCGCCCGGCGATGCGCCCGGGCAGCGGGTGCATCGCCACCTTGACCGGCTCGAGCCGGCTCAGCAGCCCGTTGGCGCTGCCGGCCACGCGCGCCACGTTGCGGTTGGGCTGGTGGCTCCAGTACTGGAAGCCGGCGCGCTGGGCCAGATAGTGGGTCTGGTTGGTGAAGCCGGAGCGCAGGCTGCCCGGATCGGCCTCCTGCAGCCCGACGATGTCATGGCCGCCGGCCAGGTCGGCGATGGCGTCCAGGCTGCTGCGCTTGGCGCCCACCGGCAGCGCGTGCGACCAGCTGCGGGTGAAGTAGTCGCTGTAGCGGCGCGTGCTGGAGCCGGCCTGGATGTTGGCGCTCAACATCCGCAGCCGGCGTGCATCGGGGGACACTTCGGTCATCGGCTTACTTGGCGGCCTGGCGCTCTTTGGCGATCAGGTGGTCGGTGATGCGCAGCATGTCGGCCATCGAGCGGCCCTTGACCAGGTACTTGCCGCCCACGATCAGCGCCGGCGTGCCGGGGATCTGCGCGCGCATCAGGAACTGGTTGGCCTTGCTCAGCTTGCCGGCCACCGCGAAGCTGGCCATGGCCTGCTTGAACTGGTCGGCGGTGACGCCGTACTGGGTGTACCACTGGGCCACCTTGTCCGCGTCGAAAGGCTCGCCTTCGCCCGGCAGCGCGTGGTCGACGTGGATCGCCTTGAACATCGCGTCGTGGCTCTTCTTCTCGATGCCCAGCGCCTGCGCGGCGTAGTAGACCTTGGCGTACTCGCGGAAGTCCGGACGGAACTGCGCCGGCACGTAGACCACCTTCACGTCGGCCGGCTGCTTGGCCTTCCACTGGTTGAAGCCGGGCTCGAACTGCGCGCACGCCGGGCAGATGTAGTTGAAGCCTTCGACCACCTCGATCTTGCCGTCGGCGGGCTCGAAGGGCTGGCCGTCGGCGATCACCGAGTAGTCGGTACCTTCCACCGGCGCCGGGCCCTGCGGCGGCACGATCGGATTGTTGTTGGGCGCATCGGGGGCGGCGGCCTCGGCCGGCGCGCTGGCGGCGGGGGCGCTGGTGTCGGTCGCAGCCGGGGCGGCTGGCGCGGAGGCGGCCGGGGCGGAAGCGGCGGGCGTGCTCGCGGCGGTCGCCGCGGAGGCGTCCTCCTTGGAACAGGCGGCCAGCACGGGCAACAGGGCCACCAGGGCCAGGGCGAAACGGGTCTTCATGGTCGGTGCGACTCCATAGCAGCAGGCGAAGAAGCGGGCGGGCGCGCGGGGCATGGTGCCGCCGCGCACGTAAAGAAGGGATGTGCGCGTTACTTGGCGGCGGCCAGTTCGCGCTTGATCAGGAAGTCGGCGACCTTCAGCACGTCGTCCGGGTCGACCGTGGTGATGCGGTACTTGCCGTTGATCACCAGGGTCGGCGTGCCGCGGATGCCGCTGGCCATGCCGAAGGCGCGCGCCTTGTCCAGCTGCGCGGCGACCTGCGGCGATTCCATGGCCGCGGCGAACTTGTCCGGGTCGGGCCCGAAGCGCGCGTAGAACCCGGCGATCTCCTGGTCGCTGGCGTTCTGGATCGGCAGCTCATGGCTGTCGTGCAGGGCCCTGAACACCGCCGCGTGGCTCTGCTTGAGCACGCCCAGCTGCTGGGCGGCGTAGAACGCCTTGGCGTAGGGGATCCAGTAGCCGCCGAACGCCGCCGGCACCGAGGTCACCCGCACGCTGGCCGGTTGCCGCTTCTGCCAGGCCTCGAACTGCGGCTCGAAATGCGCGCAGTGGATGCAGACATAGCCGAACACCTCGACCACCTCGACCTTCTGCTGGCCTGTGAGCGGGGCGAAGGGCTGGCCGCCGGCGATGACGTCGTAGTCCTCACCCTCCACCGGCGCATTGGAGGACGCGCAGGCCGTCAGCGGCAGCAGGGCGAGCAGGGCGAGGACGAACAAGCGCAGCTTCATGCGGGGAGAGCTCCTTCCGGTCGGGAGGGTGGGGAGGGGGATTGTCCGGCAAAACGCACGACGCCGGCCATGCAGGGCCGGCGTCGTGGGTGACGGGGGCGACAGCCGTGGCCGCCGGCGCGGTGCGCCGCTTGGACCTCAGGACTGCCCGGTTGGTTCCGCGGGCGCGGCGGGCGCCGGCGCCGAGGCGCTGGCCGAGGGGGTGGCGGCCGCATCGGCGGCGCTCTCGTGCAGGCCCTGGATGTAGCTGCCCAGCGACTGGATCTCCTGATCGGTCAGCGGCTTGGCGACCTGGGCCATGATCTGGAAGTGGGCCGGATCCTTGTAGGCGGTCGTGCCGGCCTGGTACTCCTGCAGGCGTCGCACCACATAGTCCTGCGGCTGGCCGCCGACATGCGGATACGGCGGGCCCGGGTTGCCGGCGCCGCTGGGCCCGTGGCAGGCCATGCAGGCCGGGATGCCGCGCGCGGCATCGCCGCCACGGAACAGCTGCTCGCCGACCTGGTAGAACTTCAGCCCCTTGTACGGGCCCTCGGTGATCGGGGTGTCGTCGGCCACGCCCGCGCCGGCCTTCTGCGTGGCGAAGTAGGCGCCGACATCGCGCATGTCCTGCGGGCTCAGGCTCTGGGCAAAGGGGATCATCACCGCGGCCATGCCGCTGGTGCGCTGGCCGGTGGCGAACAGCGCCAGCTGCTGGGCGATGTAGCGCTCGCTCTGGCCAGCCAGGCGCGGATAGATCGGCGCGGCCGGGTTGCCGTCGGCACCATGGCAGGCCGCGCAGGTGCCGGCCTTGCTCTGGCCGGCCTTGGCATCGCCCCAGTGGGTCTTGGTCAGGTCGATCTCCAGCGGCTGGGCCTGCACCGGGGTGTTGTCCGGCAGCGGCGTCACGCTGGTCTGCGCGTAGGCGGCGGCCGCGACGGCGACGATGGCAAGGCTGGACAGTCCCAAGACACGAGCGTGGCGCATAGCTGGAGCTCCGTGATTCCCAATGGTTCGCGCACCGCAAGGCCCGGGGCCGCGCGAAGCCGGCCGATTATCGTCATGGCCCGCTCGGACGGTCAATGCGAGTGCGCGTCCCGCGCGCGCAATGCGCCAGTTGCGCGCAGATGCCGGGCAGATGCACGGAAAAGATGGCGCGCTGCAACATGGCCGCCGTGCCGCGCGACGGCCGTGCGATCCTATGCCCATGGCCGTCTCCAACTATCTCAACGCCGCGCGCTACCTGCTGTCCGCGCACAACGCCCGCCAGCTGCCTGCCGACGACGGACTGGAGGTGGCCTTCGCCGGGCGTTCCAATGCCGGCAAGTCCAGCGCCCTCAACGCCCTGGCCGGCCACAACGCGCTGGCGCGGGTCTCCAAGACGCCGGGCCGGACCCAGCAGCTGGTGTTCTTCGAGGTCCGGCCGCAGCGCTGCCTGGTCGACCTGCCCGGCTACGGCTACGCCAAGGTGCCGATGGACCTGCAGGCGCACTGGCAGGCCTTCATCGACCAGTACTTCGCCACCCGCCAGTCCCTGCGCGGGCTGGTGGTGGTGATGGACATCCGCCATCCGCTCAAGGACTACGACCGGCAGATGCTGGGCTATGCCGTCCAGCGCAGCCTGCCGGCGCACGTGCTGCTGACCAAGGGCGACAAGCTCGGCCGCGGCCAGCAGTCGCAGACCCTGGCCGCGGTGCGCAAGGAATTGTCCTCGGCGTTCGGCGACAGCGTCGGGGTGCAGGTGTTCTCGTCCGAGTCCAAGCAGGGCGTGGACCAGGCTCGCGCCGTGGTGCAGACCTGGCTGGACCTGATGCCGGCGGCCGCGCCGGCCGTCGCGGCCGAGTAAGCGCCGCGGCGTTTCCCCTTTCCGTTCGCGCTGTAGCGGCTTTCCGTTCGCACTGTCGCGGCCGATCAGCGCCGCGACAAACCCTCTACCGTCGTTCCCGCGAAGGCGGGAACCCATGGACGTTGCTCGACCTGCACGGACGTCCCTGGATCCCCGCGTTCGCGGGGATGACGAGTTTTGAGTTCATCGCGCGCAGCGGGATCGGCTTTCGGGGAGCAGGTGGGTGCAAAGCTCACGCCGCACCCAGTAGCAAACCTCCCTACCGTCGTTCCCGGGTGCGCGGGAACCCATGGACGTCGCTCGACCTGCACGGAAGTCCCTGGATCCCCGCGTTCGCGGGGATGACGAGTTTTGAGTTCATCGCGTGCCGCCCGATTGGCTTTTGACGAGCAGGTGGATCCAAGGCGCGCGCCGCACCCAGTAGCAAACCTCCCTACTGTCGTTCCCGCGAAAGCGGGAACCCATGGACGTTCAAGCGCCAAACCAGTGCACTGGGTTCCCGCTTTCGCGGGAACGACGGGTGATGGTCAGCCGCCCAACCCTGACGGCGACACGTCGAACGCACGCCCCACCAGATCCGCCGCCGCCATCGCCAGCGCGCCCCAGAAGGTGACCCGCAGCGCCCCGCGCAGCGTCGACGCGCCGCCGGCGCGCGCGGCCAGCGCGCCGGATGCCAGCAGCGCCAGCAGCGTGGCCACGATCACCGCCAGCCGCGCCTGCGCCGGGAACAGCAACGCCGCCAGCAGCGGCAGCACCGCGCCGGTGGAGAACGCCGCCGCCGAGGCCAGCGCCGCCTGCACCGGCCGCGCGCGCAGGGCCTCGGTGATGCCCAACTCGTCGCGGGCGTGGGCGGCCAGGGCGTCGTGCGCGGTCAGCTGCTCGGCCACCTGACGCGCCAGCGCGGGCTCCAGGCCGCGCTGCTCGTAGATACCGGCCAGCTCGATCAGCTCGTTGTGCGGGTCTTCGGCCAGCTCTCGCTTCTCCAGCCTGAGGTCCGCGCGCTCGGTATCGGCCTGCGAGCTGACCGACACGTATTCGCCGGCCGCCATCGACATCGCCCCGGCTACGAGCCCGGCCACGCCGGTGGCGACCAACGCGCCCTGGCCCGCGCCGCTGGCCGCCACGCCGACCATCAGCCCGGCGACGGAGACGATGCCGTCGTTGGCGCCGAGCACGGCGGCGCGCAGCCAGCCGGTGCGGTTGCTGCGGTGGACTTCGGCGTGGAACTTGCGCATGGGCGATGACCGGCGATCGGGAGGCCACAGCCTAGCCAACCACGACCACCCGGCGCGAACTGCGAGGCCTGGCGCGAATGCGATGCGCTCGCGCAGGGGCGATCGATGCGTGTGCGTTCCTGAGCGCAGGTCGATCGACTACGCAGGATGGGCCGCGCTGCGTGGCGGAGTAGATGTCGATCGATGTCGTATCGGCTAACGCGAGCGGGCGCGTTGGTCGAGGCTGCCAGTGTCTGGCATGGATTGCCCGCCAAGGAGTCCCGCATGCGAGTGCCGCGCGCAGACCGATTCCAGTGGAGCCTCGTCGCACATGCCCGCTGAGTCGATCGGGTGCTCAGCAACGGAAAGCTCAAGAGACGCCAGCGTCGACGATGCGGCGGGGATCGCCCGGTATCATGCGGCCGTTGTGCTGGTCCCCCCCGCGGCGCCAGATCGCCCCCCTCTTCGTTGCGAGTCGCCCTTGTCCAGTCCCAGCCACGTTGCCGATACCCCGATCACCACGCTGTCGCAGCTGGTCGATTACGCCGCCTCCGGGGCGCGGCCGCGCGAGGCGTGGCGCATCGGCACCGAGCACGAGAAGTTCGGCTTCCGCACCGACGATCTGCGCCCGCCCACCTTCGAGGGCGAGCGCGGCATCGAGGCGCTGCTGGTCGGGCTGACGCGCTTCGGCTGGCAGCCGGTGCAGGAGGACGGCCGCACCATCGCGCTGCTGCGCGACGGCGCCTCGGTCACGCTGGAGCCGGCCGGTCAGCTCGAGCTCTCGGGCGCGGCGCTGGAGACGCTCCATGAGACCGGCGACGAGCTGACCGTTCACCTGGACGAAGTGCGCCAGGTCGCCGACGAGCTGCGCCTGGGCTTTTTGGGCATGGGCTTCCAGCCCAAGTGGACGCGCGCGGACATGCCGTGGATGCCCAAGGGCCGCTACCAGATCATGAAGTCCTACATGCCCAAGGTCGGCAAGCTCGGCCTGGACATGATGACGCGCACCTGCACCGTCCAGGTCAATCTGGACTACGGCAGCGAGGCGGACATGGTCAAGAAGTTCCGCGTGTCGCTGGCGCTGCAGCCGATCGCCACGGCGCTGTTCGCCGACTCGCCGTTCACCGACGGCGCGCCCAACGGCTACCAGAGCTACCGTTCGCACATCTGGACCGATACCGATGGCGACCGCACCGGCATGCTGGATTTCGTGTTCGAGGACGGCTTCGGCTTCGAGCGCTATGTCGACTATCTGCTCGACGTGCCGATGTACTTCTCCTACCGCGACGGCATCTACCACGACGCCTCCGGCCAGAGCTTCCGCGACTTCCTCAAGGGCCGGCTGCCGGTGCTGCCCGGGGCGCTGCCCACGCTGCGCGACTGGTCCGATCACATGACCACTGCCTTCCCGGAGGTGCGCATGAAGAAGTACCTGGAGATGCGCGGCGCCGATGCGGGCACGCCCGATCGTCTGGCCGCGTTGCCGGCCTTCTGGGTGGGCTTGCTGTACGACGATGCGGCGCTGGATGCGGCCTGGGACCTGGTGCGCGACTTCACCGGCGAAGAGCGCCACGCCCTGCGCGACGGCGTACCGCGGCATGGCCTGCGCCTGCCGTTCCGTGGCGGCAGCGTGCGCGATCTGGCGCGGCGCGCGCTGGAGATCGCCCACGCCGGCCTGGCGCGGCGCGCCCGCCTGCACGCAGGTCGCGACGAGACCGGCTTCCTCGATCCGCTGCATGCCATCGTCGATTCGGGTGTGAGCGCGGCCGACGCCAAGCTGGCGTTGTACGAGGGCGCATGGCGCCGCAGCGTGGACCCGGTCTTCCGCGAGTTCGCCTACCGCTGAGCGCCCACGCGGGTTGGGCGCCCTGCGGCGATATCGCGTTCGACCCCGCGCGCGACATCCGCGTTGCCGCGGTCCGCGGTGCGGGACCTATCGCGGGATCTTGTCGGTAAGCGACTTCAGCAGCTTCCTGGCCTTGCTGATCGTCTCTGCCTGCGCGGGCTGTGCGTCGGTGTTCTGCGCCGGCGCGTCGGTGGGTTGTGCCTGTGTGGCCTGTGTGGCTTGTGCGGCCTCCAGCCTGGCTTTCTCGGCCCTGCCGGCCTCCAGATCGGCAGGGCTGGGCTGCCAGCCCACCGCGACGGTCTGCCCGGTGTTGCCGCCCTCTAGCGTGTTGTTGCGGTCGTTGCTGCCCGTGCCGCATTCGACGTTGCCGCTGTTGACCCAGTTGAAGGATTGCGGGGCCGCTTTCTGCAGGTGGGCTTTGTAAGCCAGTTCCAGATCCCGCACGCTCAGTCCGGCGCTGTTGGCGAAGTGCGCCACGTAGCGCGCACGGATGGCCGCGCCCAGGCACCAGCCTTCGGCATGGGCGGCGGCGGGGAGGCCGGCGGCGAGCGGCAGCAGGGCGAGCATCAGGTGTCGGGGTCGCATGAGGATGTCTCCGGTCGAGTGTGGAAGGGTGGGTCGGGCGCGGGCCTGTCCGTAAGCGGGAGGTCGGCGCAAGGCAAGCGAGAGAACGGGACGGCGGTGGCGGCCTCGCTCATCCGTCAGGGCCGTCGGCGCACTGCGGTTCGCGCACCATCGGGATGCCGGGGCTGGCGCCGCCGCAGGCCTTGCCGCCCGGGCCGGTGGCGCAGCCGGCGGCCTGGGTCTGGATCACCGCGGTGTCGCCGTCGGTTTCGATGGTGTAGCTGCCGCCGTAGTCGGCCTTGATCGAGCCGATGGAGGTCAGCCAGCGGTAGCGGCCGTGGCGGTCGTCGGTGGGCGTGAACTGCATGGAGACATTCGCCCGGCTGCACTCGGCGCCGGTGCCGCGGATCGCGAACGGCCTGGTCAGGTCGCAGACCCGCGCATCGCCCTGGATGGCGGGGCAGCCCGGCAGCAGCGTGATCCGCCAGCCGCCCTGCAGGGTGTCGAAGGTCAGCGTGGCCTTGCCCACGCCGCGCTTGCTGCGCGCCTCGAAGGCGATGCTGGCGCGTTGGTCGCGCTGGTCCGGGTTGGCGTAGTCGAACTGCGCATCGGCCTTGACCTTGCCGGTGGGGTTGAGCGTGCTGCCACCGCTCAAGGTCGCGGTGACCGTGCCGCGGGTGGGTGCGCCGTCGGCCTTCGCCCTTGGCATGGCTCTGAGGGTGTAGGCGGTGTTGGGGCGCGCGCCGGTGCGCTTGGCCGGGTCGCTGGTGACCTCGAGTTTTACGCAGCGCCCGGATTGCCACGGCGCGCTGCGCAGCGCCGCCTCGGACATCAGGTGCATGAAAAGTTGTGCGCCCTGCAGCAGTTTGTAGGCGCTCTCGGCTTCGTCCGGATGGAAGATGCTGAAGCCCTGCTCGCCATGCTCGGTGAAGGTGCCCTGGCCGTCGCGGCCCAGGCCCATGCTGACGTCGGCCGACTGGATGGCGCCGTGTTCGCTGCCGCTCATGCGGATGTCCAGGTGCGAGGCGCTTCCGTCCTGGGCATTGATCAGGTGGGCATCGTCGTCCAGCCAGCGTTCCAGGATGAAATGCGCGGTGACCGCGCCGCCGATGCCGGGCTTGCCGGTGACCGCCATCTTCGAGTCCACGTCCATGGTCATGCTCACCCTGCCCTCGCGGTCCGGACAGGTGTCCATGCGCGTGCGCACCTTCAGCGCGCCGCTGATGCCGTGTTCGTTCATGGCGTACTCGAGGGTCTGTTCGACGGTCGTGTCGGTCACCGTCATCCCCATGCCGCCCCGGTCGTTCCTGCTCAGCTCGATGGGGCCTGCCTTGACCAGTTCGGCCACACGCGCGTCGGAGGCCTCACTGACCATATAGCCGGACATGCTGCTGACCAGGCTGCCGCCGAACACGCCCATGCCAAATCCCACGAAACCGGAGGACATGCCCTCTCCCGTGAACGCAACCGGCTGCAGCCTCGGTGGATGCGCAGCCAGCGCTTCGGCGTGCCGCTGGTAGGCGTTGCCCAGCGCCTGCAGGGCCTCCAGCGCCTGCGGCTGCCCGCCCAGCGCGTCGACCATGCCGGTGGCCTGCATCAGCCGGTAGTGCAGCACATAGTCGATCGGCGCCACCCGGCGCGCGTTGGCCACCGGTCCCTCGGCTTTGAGGCGGTCCAGCTGCGCCTGGTCGATCATGGCGGCAGGCTTGGATTGCGCTCCATCCGGCTTGCCGTCCGCGGGCGCGCGACCACAGCCCAGCGGGAGCAGGAGCAGCGCCAGCAGGCCGAGCGCATGCAGCGCTTGCCGGAGCGGTCGGTGCGGCGGGGCAACGAAGGACATGGCGCTGTCGCAGATCGGGACGGTTCCATGGCAATGCGCAGGATCCGCCCGGGACAGGACATCGGCCGCCCTCCCGTCCATGCTTCGGGCGACGGCAAGACGGCGCGTTTTCGCCACCCAGATCCGTCGTTCCCGCGAGCGCGGGAATCCATGGACGTTGGAGCAGGCGGCGAAAGTCCTTGGGTTCCCGCTTTCGCGGGAACGACGAGGAGATGTCAGCCGCGGATCAGTGCGATCCCGCTCGGGCCAGGCGAGCTGGGCGCGGCTCCGCACGCGCCTCGAAGCCGATCGCGCTACGCGTCGTCGCGCGCGCGCGGCAGCGTCACCCAGGCCTGCAGGCCGCCCTGGTCCAGGTTGGCCAGGCCGATCTCGCCGCCGTGGCGCAGCACGATCGCGCGGGCCGAGGCCAGGCCCAGGCCGATGCCGCCGGTCTCCTTGTTGCGCGAGTTCTCGCCGCGGAAGAACGGCATGAACAACTTGTCGCCCAGCGCCAGGTCGATGCCCGGCCCATCGTCCTCGATCTCCAGCAGGGCGTGGCCATCGATGGCGCGGACCTTGACCCGCGCGCGGGTGCCGTACTTGACCGCGTTGCCGATCAGGTTGCCGACCACGCGCCGCAGCGCCAGCGGATCGGCGTCGATCATCACCCGCTGGCTGTCCGCCGTCAGGGTCACGTCCTGGCCGATGTCGGCCGCGTCGTCGACCACGCTCTCGACCAGGTCGCGGAAATCCAGCCGCTCGCGTGGGCCGCGGAAGGACTGGTCGCGCAGGAACTCCAGCGCGACGCTGATCATGTGCTTCATCTCATCGATGTCGGCGGCGGCGCGTTCGCGCAGCGGCGAGTCGATGTCGTCCAGGCGGAAGGCCAGGCGCGCCAGCGGCGTGCGCAGGTCGTGGGCGATCGCGCCGACCATGTGGGTGCGCTCGGCGACCATGCGGCTCAGGCGCGCCTGCATGGCATTGAACGAATCGGTGGCCTGCAGGATCTCGGCCGGGCCGCGCCGCTCCAGCGGCGGCGCGTCCGGGTCGCGGCCCAGGCGGTCGGCGGCGGCGGCGAAATCGCGGATCGGCTTGGACAGCGCGCGCGAGAACCACCAGGCCAGCGGCAGCATCAGCAGCAGGCCGAACGAGAACAGCGCCAGCAGCTGCAGCTTGAAGGCGGTGGACAGCGTGCGCCCGGCGTAGCGCACCACGCGCCAGTGGCCGTCGTCCTGCTGGGCCGCGGCGATGAAGCCGTTCTCCAGCCCGGCGCCGAAGCGCAGCACCAGCGGGGTCTCGCGTTGCCGGGCGAAGGCATTGCCTTGGGAGCTCTGGCCGGCCTCCGGTGCGGCGATGTCCTGGGGAATGGCCTGCGGCGGCAGGGACGGGACGAAGGGCCCTGCGGTCATGCCCGGAATCGTCGCCACCCCGCGCCGGCGCATCCAGGCCGGCTCCTGGCCCATCGACAGCGGCACCATCCCGTCGTTCAGGCGCTCCTGTTCGCCGCGGGCCACGTCGTGGTGGGGGCGGTAGACGCGGATCTGATTCAGATCCTGGCGCAGCCAGCCGGCCAGCACGCGGCGCATGAAGGGGTCTTCGCGGTTCATGCCGGCCGACGGTACCGGCGCCTCGCGCTCGTCGGTGACCGAGACGTTGGGACTGCTGGCCGGCATGCGCGTGGACAGCAGCGCCACCAGTTCGGGCAGCTGCACCGGCGGGTTGTAGACCGGCGTGCGCAGGAACAGCACCGCCAGACCGATGCACTGGGCCAGCACCAGCGCTGCCGCAAGCAGCAGGAAGGTCCGGGAGAAGATCGAGCGGCCGGAGCGGCCTCCGGCCGCTGGCCTCACAGGCGCGTGACCGACGGCAGCAGCATGTAGCCTTCGTTGCGCACGGTGCGGATCAGTTCGGCGTGGCCGCGGCCGTTGATCTTGCGACGCAGGCGGCTGACCT
Organism: Pseudoxanthomonas sp. SORGH_AS_0997; assembly: GCF_031453535.1. Classification (NCBI taxonomy): domain Bacteria; kingdom Pseudomonadati; phylum Pseudomonadota; class Gammaproteobacteria; order Lysobacterales; family Lysobacteraceae; genus Pseudoxanthomonas; species Pseudoxanthomonas sp. SORGH_AS_0997. The sequence continues at coordinate 2,858,533 of NZ_JAVIZI010000001.1, read as the reverse complement.
GGCTGTCGATGGCGCGGTCGAACACCTCGGTGCCGCGGCCGCGCGCCATGTCCAGCAGCTGATCGCGGCTGAGCACGCGCTGGGGATGTTCGACGAAGGTGCGCAGCAGCGAGAACTCGCCGTCGGACAGGGTGATGTAGGTGCCGCTGGGATCGCGCAGGTCGCGGCGCACCGCGTCCAGGCGCCAGCCGCCGAATTCGTACTGGCTGCCGCGCGTTTCGGGCGCCGAGCCGAAGGCTTTCTGCCGGCGCAGCAGGGCGCGCACGCGGGCCAGCAGCTCGCGCGGGTTGCAGGGCTTGGCCAGGTAGTCGTCGGCGCCGACCTCCAGCCCGACGATGCGGTCGGTGTCGTTGCCCAGCGCGCTGAGCATCAGCACCGCCGGACCGTTGCCGGTGTTGAGCCGGCGCGCCACGCTCAGGCCATCCTCGCCGGGCATCATCACGTCCAGGATGATCAGGTCGGGACGCCCGGATTCCAGCGTCTCCCACATCTCCTTGGCGCTGTCGGCCTCGTCCACCAGATAACCGTGGCCGATCAGGAAATCGACGGTGAGACGGCGCAGGTCCGGATCGTCGTCGACAACCAGGATGCGGAATTCGGGGTCCATATCGGCAAGGATGGCGTTCATGAGCGCTTGAATACTGCGCCAGTTTAGGTCGCGTTTGTCAGTCGTGCCATCCGCCGCCACGTCCCGGGTCGCGTTCAGCCGGCGGTGGTCCAGCGCCCGCTGCCTGGGCGTTTCCGGCCAGTCCCCGGCCCGCTGCGGGCCCTGAAAGCCGTCCCTCCCGCCGCGTCATCGCCCGGCATGTGTCGCGCACATGCCGGCGCGTGCGTGTGCGCGGGCTTGCATGTCCGGGTGCGGCTCTGGATACTATCCCCCAGTATCCGCGAGGAGCCGCCATGCCGCATTCGGTGACGGAAAAGAAGCGCGTGCTCAGCCGCCTGCGCCGCATCCGCGGCCAGACCGAGGCGCTGGAGCGCGCGCTGGAGGCTGGCGCCGACTGTGGCCCGGTGCTGCAGCAGATCGCCGCCATCCGCGGCGCGGTCAACGGCCTGATGTCCGAGGTCATGGAAGCCCATATCCGCGAGACCTTCGGCCAGCCGGCCGATGACGACATCCAGCGCGAGGCGCGTGTGGCCGAGATGACCGGCCTGGTGCGCTCGTACCTCAAGTAAGCCGGGCGCGTCGCGCTCCGCTCTTTTTTCTTAATGCTTAAGGAGACTTCCACCATGAAATCCCGTGCCGCCGTCGCATTCGGTCCCGGCCAGCCGCTGAAGATCGTCGAGATCGACGTCGCCCCGCCCAAGGCCGGCGAAGTGCTGGTGAAGATCACCCACACCGGCGTGTGCCACACCGACGCCTTCACCCTCAGCGGCGACGACCCGGAAGGACTGTTCCCGGCGGTGCTCGGCCACGAAGGCGCCGGCATCGTGGTCGAGGTCGGCGAGGGCGTGACCAGCGTGGCGCCGGGCGACCACGTGATTCCGCTGTACACCGCCGAGTGCGGCCAGTGCCTGTTCTGCAAGAGCGGCAAGACCAACCTGTGCGTGTCCGTGCGCGCCACCCAGGGCAAGGGCGTGATGCCCGACGGCACCAGCCGCTTCAGCTACGAGGGGCAGCCGATCTATCACTACATGGGCTGCTCGACCTTCAGCGAGTACACCGTGGTGGCCGAGGTCTCGCTGGCCAAGGTCAACCCGGAGGCCAACCCGGAGCACGTGTGCCTGCTCGGCTGCGGCGTCACCACCGGCATCGGCGCCGTGCACAACACGGCCAAGGTGGCCGAGGGCGATTCGGTCGCGGTGTTCGGGCTGGGCGGCATCGGCCTGGCAGTGATCCAGGGCGCGCGCCAGGCCAAGGCCGGGCGCATCATCGCGGTGGACACCAACCCGTCCAAGTTCGAGCTGGCGCGCGAGTTCGGCGCCACCGACTGCGTCAACCCGAAGGATTACGACAAGCCGATCCAGCAGGTGATCGTGGAGATGACCGGCTGGGGCGTGGACCATTCCTTCGAGTGCATCGGCAACGTCAACGTGATGCGCGCGGCGCTGGAATGCGCGCACCGCGGCTGGGGCCAGAGCGTGATCATCGGCGTGGCCGGCGCGGGCCAGGAGATCAGCACGCGGCCGTTCCAGCTGGTCACCGGGCGCAAGTGGCTGGGCACCGCCTTCGGCGGGGTCAAGGGCCGCACGCAGCTGCCGGGCATGGTCGAGGACGCGATGAAGGGCGAGATCCAGCTGGCGCCGTTCGTGACCCACACCATGCCGCTGGACGACATCAACGAGGCCTTCCACCTGATGCACGAAGGCAAGTCGATCCGCTCGGTCATCCATTACTGAAGCCGCCGCCATGGAACGCATCGAACACCGCGCCTGCTTCGGCGGCTGGCAGGACGTCTACCGGCACAGCTCGCAGGTGCTGGGTTGCCAGATGAACTTCGCCGTCTACCTGCCGCCGCAGGCGCAGGCCGGCGCGAGGCTGCCGGTGCTGTACTGGCTCTCGGGCCTGACCTGCACCGAACAGAACTTCATCACCAAGGCCGGCGCGCAGCGCTACGCGGCCGAGCATGGGGTGATCGTCGTCGCGCCGGACACCAGTCCGCGCGGCGACGAGGTGGCCGATGCCGAGGGCTACGACCTGGGCAAGGGCGCGGGCTTCTACGTCAACGCCACCCAGCAGCCCTGGGCGGCGCACTACCGCATGGACGACTACATCGTGGAGGAGTTGCCTGCGCTGATCGAGGCGAACTTCCCCGTGAGCGACGCGCGTTCGATCTTCGGGCACTCGATGGGCGGCCACGGCGCGCTGGCGATCGCCCTGCGCAATCCGCAGCGCTATCGCAGCGTGTCGGCGTTCTCGCCGATCGTCGCGCCGACGCAGGTGCCGTGGGGACAGAAGGCCTTCGCCGCCTACCTGGGCGAGGACCGTGCCGCCTGGAAGGCGTACGACGCCACCGAACTGGTGAAGACCTCGGCGCCGCGGTTGCCGCTGCTGATCGATCAGGGCGATGCCGACGAGTTCCTGGAAGGCCAGCTCAAGCCGCAGCTGTTCGCACAGGCCGCGGCCGAGGTGGGCTACCCGATCACGCTGCGGATGCAGCCCGGCTACGACCACAGCTACTACTTCATGGCCAGCTTCATCGGCGAGCACATCGCCTTCCACGCCGCCGCGCTGCGCGCCTGAGGCCGCACGAGGGCGTGCAGCCTCAGGTCTGCGCCCTCCGCGTGCGGAGGGCCAGGCCGATCGCCACGCCCACGCCGCACGCCGCAGACAACGTGGCCAGCGCAAAGATCGCCGCATAGCCCAGGTGCGTGGCCACGATGCCGGCCAGCGGCCCGGTGATCGCATAGGCGATGTCCTGGAACGCCGCATAGCCGCCCAGCGCGGTGGCGCGCATCTGTGCCGGCACGCGCTGCACCACCACCACGCCCAGCGCCGGGAACACCAGCGAGCAGCCCATGCCGGCGACGAAGGCGCCGGCCAAGGCGAGCGCAGGCGTGGTGGCCAGCGCAAGCAGTGCCAGCCCGACGCCCTCGCCAATCATCGAGACCGCCGCCACGCGCGCGCCGCCGAAGCGGTCGATGCTGCTTGCCAAGAGCAGCCGCGACAGGACGAATCCGCCGCCGAAGGCGCTCAGCGCCCACGCGGCCCCGCGCCAGTGCTGGTCATTGAAGTACAGCACGGCGAAGGTGCTGATGGAGGCGAAGCCCACGCCCTGCAGCGCCAGTCCCACCGCCGGCAGCGCGATGCGGCCCAGCACGTCGCGCAGCGGCAGGCGCGCGCCGGCGACCGGCTGCGGCGCGGGCACCCCGGCGGTCATCGCCCACGCCAGCAGCGGCACCAGCAGGCAGGCGCCGGCCACGGCGGTGAAGCCCCACGATTGCGCCATCGCCACGCCGATCGGCGCGCCGACGGCCAGCGAGGCGAAGATCGCCAGTCCGACCCAGGTCATGACCCGTCCGGCGCGCGGCTGGCCGACCGTGCCGATGCCCCAGGCCAGCATGCCGGTAACCAGCAGGCTCTCGCCCATGCCGGTCGCCAGCCTGCCGATGATCAGCAGGGGCAAGGCGGCGCCGGGTAGCGCGGCGGCCAGCAGGTAGGTGGCGCCCGACGCGGCCAGCAGCAGGCAGCCGCGGCGCATGGCCCGGGCCGGGCCGCGGGTGTCGGCGATGCGGCCGGCGAGGCCACGCGTCAGCACGGTGGCGACGAACTGCACGCCGATCACGCAGCCGACGATCAGGTTGGACTGCTGCAGCGTGTCGCGGACGAACACCGGCAGCACCGGTAGCGGGACGGCGATGCTCAGATAGGCGATGAAGGTCGCCAGGCACAGGCGTGCCAGGCGCCAGGTGGCCGCGCGGTCGGAAGGAAGTGCATGCATGGACAGGTCTCGGGATGTAAGCCGGTAGCCGGTCGTGCCCGAGAACGAACCCGCGCGCGACCTGCGTCCGGAGAGAGGGACGGGGTGCGCGTTGGTTGACGTGAACGCTTACGCGGCAGGCGTCAGCCTGTCGAAAATCGCGCGTAGCCTAGCGCAGCCAGGCGAAGGTCGGCAACGCATCACCATGCTTGCCTACGGCCGCCGGTAGCCGCCCTCCAGGCCACGCGCGGACAGCACCAGCTGCCACAGCTGCAGGTCGCGCGCACGGAACGCACCGGCGCAGGACAGCAGGTAGTAGCGCCACATGCGGCCGAAGCGCTCGCCCAGCGCCTCGGCGAAGCGCGGCCACGCGCGGGCGAAGTTGGCATGCCAGGCCATCAGGGTGCGATCGTAGTCAGCGCCGAAGTTGTGCACGTCCTCGATCACGAGCCGGCCCTCGCAGGCGGTGCCGATCTGCTGCAGCGTCGGGATCTCGCCGTTGGGGAAGATGTAGCGATGCGTCCACGGATCGGTCGCGCCGGCCACGGTCTTGCCGATGGTGTGCAGCAGGAACAGGCCATCCGGCGCCAGGCAGCGCGCCGCCACCTCCATGAAGGTGGCGTAGTTGCGATGGCCGACATGCTCGAACATGCCGATGCTGGCGATGCGGTCGAAGCGCCCGTCCAGGTCGCGGTAGTCCTGCAGCCGCACTTCGATCGGCAGGTCCGGATAGCGCTGCTGGACCCAGGCCGCCTGTTCGCGCGAGATGGTCACCCCGACGCATTCCACGCCGTAATGCTGCGCGGCATAGGCCATGAAGCTGCCCCAGCCGCAGCCGATGTCCAGCACGCGCATGCCCGGCTGCAGGCCCAGCTTGCGGCAGACCAGATCCAGCTTGGCTTCCTGCGCCTCATCCAGCGTCTGCGCGTGCTCCCAGTAGCCGCAGGTGTAGGTCATGCGCGCATCGAGCATGGCCGCGTAGAAGTCGTTGCCCAGATCGTAGTGCGCCTCGCCGACCTGCCAGGCACGGCGCGCGGTCTGCAGGTTGAGCAGGCGGGCGCGCAGGTGATGGCCCAGCAGCTGCAGCGGCCGGACCTGGCGGGGCAGGTCGGCGCGCAGCACGCGGTGGAAAAGTTCGTCCAGCCGGTCGCATTCCCAGTGACCGTCCATGTAGGCCTCGCCCAGGCCCAGGTTGCCCTGGGCGAACACGCGCGCCGGCACGTCCGGGTGCAGCAGGCGCAGGTCCCAGGGGCGGTGGCCATCCAGCCTGACGTCCGCCGCTTGCAGCAGCGCGGCCAGCTTGTCGTAGAGCGCGTCGTGGCGCTGGACGGGGGCCTGACCGCTATCGAAGGTGAGCATGCACGCATCTCCACGGAAACTTCGGGTTCGCGCGTGGCAGGCGTGGACGTCGGGCCGCGGGGCCCTGGCGATCCCGCGTCGTCAGGACACGGACCGAATGGCGCGGTAGCGGGCGCGGGCGCCGGCAGTGTCGGCGCCCCGCACGCGCGTCGCGTCAGGAACGCTTAGCGTGCGCCTGACGGCGTGGTCATGTCGTGGATATGGCGGCGCGGCCGGTTCAACGCTGCGTTCCGGCGGCGGGTTGCAGCGCGGGTGAGCGCAGGGTTCGGGCTGGATGCGTGCCAACGCGTCGCGACCGACGTGCGCTCGGCTGGCCTCGCCGCCCCTGCTTCAGCGCGCCGAAGCGGTCTGTCTGGCCGCCAGCCTGCCGAGCTGGCGCATCGCCTGGTCCAGGCGCGCATCCCACGGCATGCCGCAGCTCAGGCGCACGCAGTCGCCGTAGTCGCCGCGGCTGGAGAACAGCACGCCAGGCGAGATGCCGATGCCGGCGGCCAGCGCGGCATCGAACAGCGCCAGGCCGTCGCCGCCGGCGGGCAGCTGCAGCCACAGCGACAGCCCGCCGGCCGGCGCGCTGCAGCGGGTGCCGGTGGGCCAGTAGCGGGCGACGGCATCGCGCATGCGCTGGCCGTTATCGGCCACGGCGCGCCGCAGGCGCCGCAGGTGGCGCTCCAGCCCGTGGCGCGCCAAGTAATCGCCCACCGCCAGCTGCGGCAGGCTGGCATTGCTGGAGCTGGAGAAATACTTGGCCCGGCCCAGCGCCTCGGTCCAGGCGGCGCCGGCCAGCCAGCCCACGCGCAGCCCAGGCGCCAGCGTCTTGGAGAACGAGCCGCAGGTGATGACGTTGCCGCCGGTGTCCCAGTGGCGCAGCGGCAGCGGGCGCTGGCCCGACCAGGCCAGCTCGCCATACACATCATCCTCGATCACCACGGTGCCATGCCGCGCGCAGCTGGCCAGCAGCGCCTGCTTGTCGGCATCGCAGGTCAGGCTGCCGCTGGGATTGCTGAAGTTGGGCACCAGGATCGCCGCGCGCACCGCGGTCTGCTGCAGCACACGGTCCAGCCGCGCCACATCGATGCCCTGGCCGAGCCGGTTGGGCACTTCCAGCACCTTCAACCCCAGCGCGGCCACCGTCTGCAGGATGCCGTAATAGGTCGGCGTCTCGACCAGGACCACATCGCCGGGCGAGGTGGCCACGCGCAAGGCCAGGCTGAGCGCCTCGGTTGCCCCGGCGGTCACCACGACCTCATCGGCCTGCATCGGCGTGCCGGTCTGTTCGTAGCGCAACGCGATCTGCCGGCGCAGCGCCGGGTCGCCCTGCGGCGGGGCGTATTCCAGCGCGGCGGTGGGTCGCCGCCGCGTGGTGCGGGCGAGGGCGACGCTCAGGGACGCCTGCGGCAGCAGGGAATGGTCGGCCACCGCCGCGTGTAGCGGGAACAGGCCCGGGCGCTGCGGGAGCTCCAGCAGCCGCTGCAGCGCCGGGTTGGCCACCTCGCCGGGCGCGCGCCGGCGCGGCTTCGGCAGCGCGGGCAGGGCGGAGGGCGCGGCATGGACGAAATAGCCCGAACGCGGGCGCGCCTGCACCAGACCTTCGCGCTCCAGCTGCAGGCAGGCCTGGACGGCGGTGGCCGCGCTGATCTGGTGCGCCTGGGCGAGCTGCCGCACCGACGGCAGGCGCTCGCCCGCGCGCAGCGTGCCCTGGGCGATCTGCCGGCGCAGGCCGTCGGCGATGGTTTCGTAGAGCAGCATGGGGCGGCATCTGTATTGGTCAACTTCGAGGTTAACTGAATCTGTATTGCCGCGCGTGGCCGGCCTAGCCTGACGTCTCTCCTCCTGCCGCGAAGCCGCCGTCATGTCGCCTGCCTCTCCTCCCGCCGCGTCGCGCACCGCGCTGTGGCAGCTGCTGATCGCCGAGGTGCTGATCGGCTCGGTCGGTGTGTTCGTGCACGAGAGCGGGCAGGACCCGGTGACCGCCGTGTTCTACCGCTGCCTGTTCGGCGTGCTGTTCCTGCTGGCCTGGGGCCTCGCGCGCGGTCATCTGCGCGGCGTGCTGCGCGACCGCGTGCTACTGCGCGGCGCGGTGATCTCCGGGGTGTTGCTGGTGCTCAACTGGGTGGCGCTGTTCGCCGGCATGGCGCGCTCGTCGATCGGCGTGGCCACGCTGGTCTATCACTTCTTCCCGTTCGTGATGCTGATCCTGGCCGCGCTGCTGCTGGGCGAGCGCACGCGGCCGGCGGACTGGGGCTGGACCGCGCTGGCGTTCGGCGGCGTGGTCTGTTCGGCCGATCCGCTGCGGCTGCTGCAGCATGTCGATGCCGGATACCTGGCCGGCATCGGGCTGACCCTGCTGGGCGCGGTGCTGTGCGGTGCGTCCCTGCTGATGTCGCGCAGCGTCGGGCGCCAGCGGCCGTTCGCGGTGGTCACCATCCAGTGCTGCGTCGGCTCGGTGATGCTGGCGGGCTTCTCCTCCGGCACCGCACTGCACTTGGGCACGCACTGGGCCTGGCTGGTCGGCCTGGGCGTGATCCACAGCGGCATCGTGTATGTGCTGTTCTACTCGGCCTACCGGCACCTGTCGGTGGCGACCATCGCGGTGATCGCCTTCGTCTATCCGCTGGTGACGCTGGTGCTGGACTACGCGCTCTACGGGCATCGTCTGGATGCCGTGCAGCTGCTCGGCGTGGCGCTGATCATCCTCGGCACGCTGGGCGTCAACCTGAAGTGGCGGCTGCCTTCGCGTCGCGCGGCGCCGTTGGATGCAGTCCCGTAAACGCTGTCAGCAATGCTTCAACCGTCATTCCCGCGTTCGCGGGGACGACGGATTCTTGTTGGCGGTCGCAGTAGCAGTGCGATCAAAAGAAAGGCCGCGCATGGCGCGGCCTCTCGCAGCCCTGGTGTTGCGCCATCAGCGCACGTCGTGCAGCCGCCAGCCGCTGCCGGCCAGCAGGCCCAGGCGATGCTTGAGCACCTCGCTCGGCAGGCTGGTGTCCACCACCAGGTCGATGTGCAGGTCGTCGATCTTGCCCTGCACATGCGCGGCCGGATCGACCGCGCCCAGCGAGGGCGGAACCTGGTCCGGCTCGTCCTGCGCGTCGCGCCAGCGGGCGAACAGCAGGTCGGTGCGCAGCGCATCCTGCAGCTGCTGCGCATAGCCCTCGGCGCTGCTGGAGGTGAAGCTGAACTCCGGCTCCGGGCCGCGCGCCTTGTCGGGGTCAGGCAGGGCGATGTAATAGGTCGTCATGGGTGTTCCCTCCGCGATGGCATTGAGGCGCAGCCTAGGACGGCGCGCGTCAGCGCCCCGTGTTCAGGCCGAGAAGGTGTGCGGCGGCGCGGCGAAGCCCACGCCCAGCGCGCCCTTGCCCACGTTGACCATGCCGGTCAGGCTCATCACCGACTCGTACAGCCGCACCCCGTGTTCCTCGCAGGTCTGGCGCAGGCGCGCATAGCCGGGCAGGGCGTGCAGCTCGGCCAGTTCGCCGCCATAGCCCAGGTTGACCACCGGCGTCAGCAGTCCCTCGCGCACCTTCTGCCCGGTGAACTCGAACAGCTTCTGCGCCGAGGGCTCGAAGCCCTTGAGCTTGGCCACCGGCTCGGTCACGCCGCGGTAGGCGCGCAGCACCGGCTTGATGTCCAGCGCGCTGCCCAGGGCGGCGCTGAGCAGGCCCACGCTGCGGTCGCCCTTGGTGCGGGCGCGGGCGCGCAGGTAGTAGAGGTCGCGCGGAATCATGTAGCCGTAGGTGTTCTCGGCCAGCGCCTCCAGCGAGGTGCGGATCCTGGCCACGCTCTCGCCCGCATCGCGCAGGCGCACGGCCTCGATCGCGGCCACGCCTTGGCCTGCGAACACGTTGAGCGTGTCGATCACGCGCAGGGCGAAGGGCGAGGTGTGCCCGGCCGCCTGGCGGATCGGCTTGTAGTCGTTGAGGATCGCGAAGCTCGCCTGCATCGCGTTGTCGTGGATCTGGCTGCGCAGGCGCGAGATGGTCAGGCAGAACACGTGGTCGTAGTCGATCGCCAGCCGCTGCAGGAACAGGTCGCGGATCTGCAGCACCGAGAACGGCGTGGTCTCCGCCTCATGGCCGCGCTCGGCCACATGCGTGCGCAGGAACTCCAGCGTGGCCTCCTCGTCGCGATGGTCGGCCAGGATGGCATCGCCGATGCGCACCGTGATCGGCAGGACGACGAGGTTGTGTTGACGGATGAAGTCGGCGGGCAGATCGCACGCCGAGTCCACCACGATCCCGATCCGCATGCGCTTTCCCCTTCGAAAGCCGGCGTGAGCCGTGTTGCCAGGTCTTGTAATGATGTTGCGGCGCGTCACGTCGATCCGTGGCGGCGCCCTCCCGGCGCGCATTGTGGACGATCCGGTCACGGGAAAATTGCAGGACGTTTCGCAGTTGTCGAACCCAAGCGGCTGCCAGGCGACGCATGACGGCCTTGTCAGCCAACCGGGCGGGCGCTGCGGGTTTGCACGTCCCGTTCATCGCCGCTTCTTATGCTCGCCGGTCCATCCATCCCGTTGAGGCAGGCGGCATGTCCAGGCGCAAGCAGGCAGGCGAGACAGGTCAGGTGAGGCGCCGCGCATGCCGGTGAAGCGCAAGCCGAGCCGGCAGCAGGAAGTGGTGGAGTTCTGGCGCCAGGCCGGGTCGGAGCGCTGGTTTGCGAAGAACGAATCGTTCGACGCCAACTTCCGCACCCAGTTCCTGGCCGATCACCACGCCGCCGCGCGCGGTGAGCACGAGGACTGGCTACACAACGCCGAAGGCGCGCTGGCGCTGTTGGTGCTGCTGGACCAGTTTCCGCGCAACGCCTGGCGCGACAGCGGCCACGCCTTCGCCACCGACGGCCTGGCCCTGGCCTACGCCGCGCGCGCGCTGGATGCCGGCCATGACCAGGCCACCGAGCTGGCGCTGCGGCCGTTCTTCTATCTGCCCTTCAGCCATGCCGAGGACGCGGCGCTGCAGGCGCGGGCGGTGGCGCTGTTCGAGTCGCTGGGGGATGCCAAGCATCTGGAGTTCGCGCATGCGCATCAGGCCGTGATCGCGCGCTTCGGCCGCTTCCCGCATCGCAACGCCGCGCTGGGCCGCACCAGCACGCCCGAGGAACAGGCCTGGCTGGACGCGGGCGGTGGCTTCTAGTCTCGGGAGTGGCCTTGCGGGCCTTGCGAGCAACCGTCTCTCCCGATCACGTCGCGGCCCCTTGTAGAGCGGAGCTCGCTCCGCTGGGGCTTTTCCATGATCCGACCGAAACGCCTTGTAGAGCGGAGCTCGCTCCGCTAGGCCTTCCCCGCGATCCGACCGAAACGCCTTGTAGAGCGGAGCTTGCTCCGCTAGGCCTTCCCCGCGATCCGACCGAAACGCCTTGTAGAGCGGAGCTCGCTCCGCTAGGCCTTCCAGGCGAACCGACCGAAACGCAGCGGAGCAAGCTCCGCTCTACAGGAGGGGCGAGGACCGCTCCCTTGAATCGATCACCAAAACGACAACACGCCCCAAGCGGGGCGTGTCGTGTGGGCCATGCGCGCGTAAGGATCAGTAGCGCGGCACGCTCGGATCGACGTCGTTGGACCAGGCCTCGATGCCGCCGGCCACGTTGTGCACGTTGGAGAAGCCGAGCACGCGGAACTGTTCGGCGGCCTGGTGGCTGCGCCCGCCGGCATGGCACAGGAACGCGAGCTGCGTGTCCTTGGGCAGGGCTTCCAGCTCGGCACGGCCGTTGCCGTCGAAGGTCTTGAACGGCACGTTGACCGAGGCGATGGCGCGCTCATCGGCCGGGCGCACATCCACCAGCAGCAGCTCGCCAGCGGCGACCTTGGCAGCGGCCTCGGTCACCGAGAGCTGATTGACCGGGCGCGGCGCGTTCGGGTTGTCGATGGCCAGGCCCTTGCCGCGGATGTCGTCGACCCAGTCGATGGTGATGCCCTCGGCGCGGCGCGCGCTGGCCAGGTCGAACTGAATGCGCACGCCATTGGATTCGGCGGCGATGGCGTTGGCGTCGAACGGGCCCAGCTGGAAGTTCGGCTGGAACTGCGCGTCGATGGACAGCACCAGCGCGGCGCCGCCGCCGGCGTCGGCCACGGCATTGGCCAGCATCTCGGCCGCGGCCGGGGTCACGGTGATCGACGGCGGGGTGCGGTCGGGCGCGGCCACGCCCAGCAGCGCGGCCAGCTCGCCGGAGTTGGTCATCTGCTCGATGATGTCGCTGCCGCCGACCAGCTCGCCATCGACGTACAGCTGCGGGATCGTCGGCCAGTCGCCGTAGACCTTGATGCCCTCGCGGATCTCCTGGTCGGCCAGCACGTTGACGTGGGCGTAGTCCACGCCCAGCGTGGACAGCGCGCCGACCGCCTTGGCCGAAAAGCCGCACTGCGGCATGGTCGGCTGGCCCTTCATGAACAGCACCACGCGGTTGGACTGCAGCAGGGAATCGATGCGCGAACGCAGGGCGGGATCGAGGGACATGAGGGCTACCGGCGGGTTGGACGACGAGAAAGGAGGGGAATTTTACCCGCGTGGCATGATGCGCGGGATGGAGCCCGAAGCAACGCAGCATCGCGCCACGCCCAGGCCCTACTTCAGGTTGGGGCTGCTGGCGCTGTCACAAGTAGTCGCCCTGGCGCTGTGGTGGCTGGTCGGCTGGCCGCTGGGCCTGGCCGTGCTGCTGGTCAGCCATGGCGCGGTGCTGTGGTCCACCTTCAACCCGCGCTCGCAGCTGTTCTGCCCGGCCCTGGTGCGCCTGTCAGGTGCGCAGCCCCGGGTCTGGCTGACCATCGACGACGGCCCCTCCGACGACACGCGGCCGATGCTGGACCTGCTCGATGCCCACGGCGCCAAGGCCACCTTCTTCGTCGTCGGCGAGCGCGCCCGCGCCCGGCCCGACCTGGTGCGCGAGATCGTCCGCCGCGGCCATGGCCTGGGCAACCACAGCGACAGCCATCCGCAGGCCGCGTTCTGGCGGCTGGGGCCGGCCACGCTCGAACGCGAGATCGCCGCCAACCAGCACAGCCTGACCGAACTGGCCGGCGTGCCGCCGCGCTGGTTCCGCTCGGTGGTCGGCCACACCAATCCCTTCATCGCGCCGGTGCTCGCCCGCCACGGCCTGACCCGCGTGGCCTGGAGCGCGCGCGGCTTCGACGGCGTGCGCTGCACGCCCGACCAGGTGCTGGCGCGCCTTGTCCCCGACCTCAAGCCCGGCGCCATCGTCCTGCTGCACGAAGGCGCCGCGCACGGCCACAACGTGGAGATCGTGCGGCGCGTGCTGGAAGCGCTGCGCGCGCGCAGCCTGCGTGCCGAGCTTCCCTGATCGCACGTTGATACCAAGAGCGACTCGGTTGCGCCGGCAAGCATTCTTGACAGCGTTTTAACGCGAGCGGACCATGCCGCGCTGAAGCCAGCGACCGGCGGCGCCTTGCCTACAAGGCCCGATGCCCAGCCAGCTGCCGTCCACGACGGCATCTCCCACCGGTCCCGAGGCTCTCGACGATGTCCCATCGCTGCTGCCCTGCGCGCCTCGCCGCGCAGGTCGTTTCCGTACGTTCGCTGTCCCGTTCGCTGCTGGCCATCGCCTGCGCCTGGCCGCTTCTGGTGGCCGCCCAGTCCGCCCCCCAGGAGGCGGTCGATCTGGATCGCCTCAAGGTGGAGGGCCATCGTGGCGATGCCACCGAAGGCAGCGACTCCTACACCGCCGACCTCGCGCGCAGTTCGGCCAAGCTGGCGTTGTCGCTGCGCGAGACGCCGCAGTCGGTGGTGGTGATCAGCCAGCAGCAGATCATCGATCGCGACCTGCACACCTTCCAGGACGTCACCGACGCGGTTGCCGGCTTCAATTCGCCGACCTGGGATACCGAGCGCACCTACATCAGCGCGCGTGGTTTCGAGATCGACTATTACCGGGTCGATGGCATCCCCACCCAGTACACCGGCGATGTGCAGCAGAACCTGGCCATCTACGACCGCGTGGAGATCGTCCGCGGCGCCAATGGCCTGACCACCGGCGCCGGCAGCCCGGCGGCGTCCATCGACCTGGTGCGCAAGCATGCCAACAGCGACGTGTTCACCGGCAATGCCAGCCTCTCGGCCGGCAGCTGGGATCGCTACCGCGGCAGCGTCGATGTGCAGTCGCCGCTGAACGCGGCCGGCAACGTCCGCGGCCGCGTGGTGGCCAGCTACGAGGACAAGGATTCGTTCCGCGACTACTACAGCAAGACCTCCGGCCTGCTGTACGGCATCGTCGATGCGGACTTCAGCGATGCCACCCATGGCTATGCCGGTGTCAGCAAGCAGCGCAACGACGGCCGTGGCACCACCTGGGGCGGCGTGCCGGCCTGGTTCAGCGATGGCACGCGCACCCACTTCTCGCGCTCGGATTCGTTTACCCCGCGCTGGGCGCGCGGCGTGGCCGATACCACCAACGCGTTCGCCGGGCTGCTCCATCGCTTCGAAGGCGGGGCGCAGCTGCACGTGGAGTATTCGCACCAGCGCTTCGAGACCGACTGGAAGTCGGTGTTGTACGGCTACTACGGCTATCCGGACCCGACCACTGGCTTAGGGCTGGACAGCATTTACGGCGGGGATTACCCCACCTCTACCCGGCAGGACAGCCTCGATGCCTACGTCAGCCTGCCGCTGACGTGGTGGGGGCGCGAGCACGAGATCGTCGCGGGTGCGACCTGGACCGACCGCAATGCGCGCAGCTGGTACAACCTGCCGCTGCAACCGCTGGTGGCCGAGAGCGTCTACGCCTGGACCGGCACCATGCCGCAGCCGGCCTGGACGCCGCTGCAGAAGGGCAGCGAGAACGACGTCCGCCAGGTCGGTGCCTATGCCGCCGGCCGCTTCAGCCTGACCGACGACCTCAAGGCCATCGTCGGCGCCCGCGTCAGCGACTGGAAGAACACCGACCGGCTGGCGCCGGCCAGCTCCTATGCCAAGCGCGGCCGCACCACGCCGTATGCCGGCCTGATCTACGACCTGGACGCGCGTCATTCGCTGTATGCCAGCTACACCAGCATCTTCAATCCGCAGAACAACCGCGACCGCAACGGCCGCTACCTGGAGCCGCTGGAAGGCAACAACTACGAGATCGGCGCCAAGGGCGAATACTTCGGCGGGCGGCTCAACGCCGGGCTGACCCTGTTCCGCATCGAGCAGGACAACTTCGCCGTGGCCGATCCCGGCCAACGGGTGCCGGGCACCACCGATCAGGCCTATCGCGCCGCCGACGGCACGGTCAGCCAGGGCGTGGAGTTCCAGCTCGATGGCGAGCTGACCGAGCAATGGCGCATCAGCTTCGGCTGGGCGCAGTTCGACGCCGACGATGCGCAAGGCAAGGACGTCAGCCCGACCAGCCCGCGCCGCGAGGCCACCGTGTTCACCACCTGGCAGACCGGCCCCTGGCGGATCGGCGGTGGGTTCAACTGGCAGTCGTCGTTCTACGATCGCGGCGTCGGTCCGCAGGGCAATACGCTGCGGCTGGAGCAGGGCAGCGTGCTGCTGGCCAGCCTGATGGCCCGCTACGACATCAACCAGGCGCTGTCGGCGCAGCTCAACGTGCGCAATCTGTTCGACCGGCACTACTACGCGAACGTCACCTATCAGACCCAGTGGATCTACGGCGATCCGCGCGATGTGGAGCTGACCCTGTCCTGGCGGTTCTGAGCGGCCGGCATCGCGTGCGGACCTCGCCGTCCGCGTGGACGGGCCTGGCGCGCGCAGCGCGCCCAGGCCGGCTCAACCGCGGCGCTGGGCCACGATCAGCCAGTTGTTGAACGGCGTGTTGCCGTACAGCGGGACGAAGCTGGCGCTCAGGCCGGCGTTGGTCAGGTGGTGCTCCAGGCTCTCGCGCGTGGGATAGCGCTTGGGTACTTCCTGCATCCAGCCGGTGAAGTGCGCCATCAGGTCGGTGATCCTGGAGGTGCGGCCACGCCCGCTGTCGTCGCCCAGCGCGCTGCGGATCACCAGCTTGCTGTCCGGCGCGAGCATGCGCGCGGCGTGCTGCAGCATGCCGGCCTGCACGTGTTCGGGCAGGTACTGCAGCATGTCCAGGATGCACACGTTGCCGCGGTGCTCGGGCCAGCGCGCGGCCAGGTCGACCACCTCGAAGCGGGCGTCGTGCAGGCCGTTGCGACGCGCGATCCGGCCGGCGCGCGCGATCTTGTCCGCGTCGATGTCCACGCCGTGATAGCGGCGCGGCTGGCCGTCCGCGCGCAGCGCATGCGCCAGCAGGCCCAGGCCGCAGCCCAGGTCCAGCACCGGGCCGGGCGCCTCGCGCAGCGCGGCCAGCACGCCGGGATACAGCGGATCGGTGCGCAGCTTGATGCGCGTGTAGTAGTAGTCGTGACGATTGCCCCAGGGCCGGCGTGGCAGGAAGGCGCGGGCGATGGCCAACGCTTGCTGGGGCGGCATGGGACGGGTGGCTTCGCTCACGTCGATCCTTCGGCGCAGGGGCGGGAGCGCGCTAGGCTAGCGCATCCCGGGCGGCGGGAAACGCGCGCTGCATCCACAGCCGATACATCGCGCCGGAAGGATGCAGGCCGTCGTCGACCAGCATCGCAGCTTCGGCCCCCTGCTGGCGACTGACGGTGGTGACATCCACGAACGCCACGTGCCGGCGCTGGCAGGCGAGCCGGGCCTCGCGGTTGAACGCATCGATCTGCGCGGCGATCTGCGCGACATCGCGCCCGGAGGCGGCCGCGAACGGGGTCACGCCCCAGTCCGGAATCGACAGCACCACCACGCGCCGCGCGCGCCCACCGGCCAGCGCGATGGCGTGCTCCAGCAGGCCCTGGAACTGCCGCAGGTACTCGTCCAGCGGACGACCGCGGTACTGGTTGTTGACCCCGATCAGCAGCGTGACCAGGTCGAAGCCCGGCGTCGGCGCGGCCCGATCGATCGCGGCCTGCAGCTCGTCGGTGGTCCAGCCGGTGGTGGCGATGATCTGCGGATCGTCCACGCCCAGCCCGTCGGCGCGCAGCGCGCGGGCCAGCTGCACCGGCCAGCGCTCGCTATCGGCCACGCCCTCGCCGATGGTGTAGGAATCGCCCAGCGCCAGATAGCGCAGGCCATGCGGCGCGATGCTGCCCGCCGCCGGACGCACGCCGGCCATGGCGCTCAGGCCGCGGCCGGCCGCGACTTGGGCTTGAGCGGCACGACCTTGGTAGCCGCCTCCGCGCGCTTGGCCAGCGCGCGGTCGATGCGGGTGAACACCTCGCGCATGGCCACCGCATCGGGCAGCAGGGTGACGCGGAAGTGGTTGCGGTAGGGCACGTTGAAGCTCGAGCCCGGCACCACCAGCACGCCCTCGTCCTCCATCAGCTCCAGCGCGAAGGCGTAGTCGTCGAAGCCCTTGGCCGCATCGCCCACCACCGCCGGGAACGCATACAGCGCGCCGGCCGGCGCGCACAGCTTGAGGTGCTCGCTGGCCGTGCAGGCCTCGACCACCGCGCGGCGGGTCTCGTACAGGCGGCCACCCGGCGCGGTGAGCGCGCTGATGGTGTCCGGGCCGTTGATGGCCGCTTCCACCGCGTACTGGCCCGGCACGTTGGCGCACAGGCGCAGCGCGCCCAGCAGGTCCATGGCGTGCTGCAGCGGGGTGATGCGCTGCGCGTCGCCGGACAGCAGCGCCCAGCCCACGCGCCAGCCGCAGGCGCGATGCACCTTGGACAGGCCGGAGAAGGTGATGCACGGCACCTCGCCGGCCAGCGGCGCCAGCGGCTCGAAGGTGGCCCCGTCGTAGAGGATCTGGTCGTAGATCTCATCGACCATCAGCAGCAGCTGATGCTTGGCGGCGATGGCCACGATGCGCTTGAGCAGCTCGCGCGGGTAGGTCGCGCCGGTGGGGTTGTTGGGGTTGATCAGCACGATGGCGCGGGTGCGGCTGGACACCAGCGTCTCGATCTCCGACGGATCGGGCAGGAAGCCGTTGGCCGCATCGCACTGGTAGTACACCGGGCGGCCGTCGTTGAGGATGGTCGCGGCCGACCACAGCGGATAGTCGGGCGAGGGCACCAGCACTTCGTCGCCCGGGTTGAGCAGCGCGCGCAGCGACAGGTCGATCAGCTCGGACACGCCGTTGCCGATGAACACTCGGTCCGGATGCGCGTCGGGCGTGTTGCGGCGTGCGTAGTAGGCGGCCACCGCCTCGCGCGCGGCCGGCAGACCCTGCTGGTGGGTGTAGGGGTCGGTGCGGCCCATGTCGTCGGCGATCGCGTGCTGCAGATGCTCGGGCGCGCGGAAACCGAACGCGCCGGGGTTGCCGATGTTGAGCTTGATCAGCTTGCGGCCCTGGGCCTCCAGCTCGCGGGCTCGCCGGGCCAGCTCGCCACGGATCTCGTAGCGGACTTCGGACAGGCGTTCACGGATGGCGAGGGGCTTGAGGGGAGCGGAGGACATGGCACGGGCGCGTGGAGGTGAAAAAACGACCAAAGCATACGCCTGATGGCCCGTGCTGCGGGCGTTTCAGCGGAAACCATGGTCGAGGCCAGGCCGCTCGCCTGCGGCGCCGACGGGCCAGCCCGTAGAATCGCCGCCATGACCGATGCTGTCTTCGACGATGCCGATCTGCGGCGAATTGGCTGGCCCTGGCCTGGCGCGCCCGAGGACCCGGCGTGGTGGGCGCTGATCCAGGCCCATCCCGGCGCCCGGCCGGCGCGGGTGATCGAGCAGCATCGCTCCGGCTACGTGGTCGCGCGCGGGCTGCTGCCCGAGCAGACGCTGCGGCCCGAGTCCCTGCCGGACTGGCAGCGCCCGCGCTTTCCGGCGCACGAGCGCCCCGCCGTGGGCGACTGGGTGCTGGTGGAGGAAGACAAGCGCATTGTTGCCCTGTTGCCGCGGCGCACGGCGATCAAGCGCGCCGCCGCCGGCGAGCACTATCACCAGCAGGTGATCGCGGCCAATATCGATGTGGTTTTCATCGTCTGCGGACTGGATGCCGACTTCAATCCGCGCCGCATTGAGCGCTATCTGATGCTGGTCGGCGGCGGGGGCGTGCAGCCGGTGGTGGTGCTGACCAAGGCCGACCGCACCGAGTACGCCGAGGACGCGCTCGAGGTGCTCGCCGACCTGGCCGCGCAGGAGGTGCCGCTGCGCACGGTCAACGCCAAGGACGCGGCCAGCGTGGCCCAGCTGCACGGCTGGCTCGGGCCGGGCCGCACGGCGGTGCTGGTGGGCTCCTCGGGCGCGGGCAAGTCCACGCTCACCAACACGCTGCTGGGCGTGGAGAAGATGAAGACCAATGCGGTGCGCGAGACCGATTCGCGCGGCCGCCACACCACGACCTACCGCGCGCTGATCCCGCTGCCCTCGGGCGCCTGCCTGATCGACACCCCCGGCATGCGCGAGCTCAAGCCCACCGGCGAGGAAGACCTGGCCGAGGGCGGCTTCGCCGACATCGAGGCGCTGGCCGCGCAGTGCCGGTTCCGTAACTGCGCCCACCAGGGCGAACCGGGCTGTGCGGTGCAGGCGGCGATCGAGGCCGGCGAGCTCGATCCCGGCCGGCTGGCCAATTACCTGAAGCTGCAGGAAGAGGTGACCACCGCGGCGGCCAAGCTGGCCAAGCGCGTGGCCGAGCAGCAGGGCAAGACAGGGCGGCGTCCCGCTGGGAAACCGCCCCGCCGCTAGACCGGATCGCGATCCGCCTGCTGTCCCTTTTCCAGCATCTGGCGCAGTCGGCTGCGTCGCTGTTCGAGTTCGGCGATCTGCCGCTCGATCGAAGCCAGCCGCCGGCGCTGCACCTCGGTCGTCTCCGAACAGGCCGCCGCGCCTTCGATCATCCGCATGCAATCGGGAAACTCGCGGATCTCGGCCAGGCTGAAGCCTGCGCCGATCAGGCGCTGGATCTGCCGGACCTGGGTCACGGCCAGGGCGGAGAACACGCGATAGCCGTTCTCGGCGCGGACCGACGACAGCAGCCGATGGTCGTCGTAGTGCCGGATCGAGCGCAGGCTGGCGCCCGTCTCGCGGGCCAGTTCGCCGATGGACAGGGCAGCTTGGGGACGGGCCTTGGGCATGGGCGAACGCTAGCACAGGCCGCGCTTGACTCTCACATCAGTGTGAGGCTCGAGACTGCGCGTATCCCAGGCATCGATGAGGATTCGCCATGCTTTCGTCCAGGCTTCACCGCGCGCTCGGCGCGCTGATCGTCGGGTTTGCGCTGCTGACCGGCGCGCCGGCCGCGCTCGCCGTCACCAGGCAGTACACCGTCGCCGCGCCGGACGGCGTGGCGCTGGCCGTGCAGGAATCCGGCGATCCGGGCGGTGCTCCGGTCATCTTCATCCACGGCCTGCTGGGCAGCCGGCTGAACTGGGACAGGCAACTGCTCGACCCCCAGCTGCAGCGCCATCGGTTGATCACCTACGACCTGCGGGGACACGGCCTGTCCGGCAAGCCCACCGACACCGCGGCCTACACCGACGGGCGCCGGTGGGCCGACGACCTGGCGGCGGTCATCGCGTCCACGAAGGCCCGCAGGCCGATCCTCGTCGGCTGGTCGCTGGGCGGTGCGGTGATCTCGAACTACCTCGCCGCCTACGGCGACGGCGCCATCGGCGGTGCGGTCTATGTCGATGGCGTGATCGAGCTCAAGCCCGAGCAGCTCGTGGCGCACCCGGAGGTCTATCGCGACATGGTTGCCGCGGACCTGAAGACCCATCTGCAGGGCGAACGCGCCTTCCTGCGGCTGTGCTTCCACCGCCAGCCGGATGCGGACACTTTCTCGCTGCTGCTGGCCAATGCGGCGCTGGCGTCGTGGGAGATGCAAAAAGCCGTCCCGTCGATGACCGTCGACGCCGCCGGCGGGTTGGGCCGGGCCAAGGTCCCGGTGCTGCTGCTCTACGGGGCGCGCGACGCGCTGGTGAAGGCCGAGCCGAGCATCGCACGCGCCAAAGGGCTCAATCCGCGGATCCGCAGCGTGCTTTATGCCGACTCTGGCCATGCGCCGTTCCTGGAAGAACCGGACCGCTTCAATCGTGACCTGCTCGCGTTCATCCGCTCGGCCGCGTCCGCCTCGGCCGGTCGAGACTGAGGAGGGGTTGAGCTCGGCGACCGCTGGCCCACGGCGTGGGGTGCGACCGAAATCCGACAGCGCGGCTGCGACCGTGTCTGCCCTACTCGAGGCCGAGGGCTGGACATGTCCGAACACGGCACGCCGCCGGCGGTCGCCAACAAGGTCGCCGCAGTCACCCTGGGCTTCTGGATCCTCAAGATCCTGGCGACCACGCTGGGCGAGACCGGCGGCGACTGGCTCACCATGACGCTCGGGCTGGGCTATGGGCCCGGGGCCTTGCTGCTGCTGGGCCTGTTCGCGCTGACCCTGTGGGTGCAGCTGCGCGCGCGCGGGTTCCATCGCGGGCTGTACTGGGTGGTGATCCTGTCCACCAGCACCGCGGGCACGGCGATGTCGGACTTCCTGGATCGCACGCTGGGGCTGGGCTATCTGCGCGGCGCGCTGCTGCTGGTGGCGCTGCTGGGCGGGGTGCTGGCCGCCTGGTACCACAGCGAGGGGCATCTGTCGGTGCAGCGCATCGCCAGCCGCCGGGCCGAGGGCTACTACTGGATGGCGATCCTGGTCAGCAACACGCTGGGCACGGCGCTGGGCGATTTTCTGGCCGATTCCTCCGGCCTGGGCTTCGCCGCAAGCGCGGGGCTGATCGCGGCGGTGATCGCCGCCACGGCGCTGGCCTACCGCTTCACGTCCGTCAGCCGGGTGCTGCTGTTCTGGATCGCGTTCGTGATGACCCGGCCGTTCGGTGCGACCTTCGGCGACCTGCTGACCAAGCCGGCTGCCCATGGCGGCCTGGAGCTGGGCACCGGCGGCGCCTCGCTGGTGCTGGCGGTGCTGCTGGTGGCCGGGCTGCTCGTGCAGGGACTTGGCGGCCGGGCGCTCAGCGCTCCGAATGCCCGCTCTCGTCGTGGTCGCGCGGGTGGAACAGGTCCGGCCGGATCAGCGCGATGAAGGCCCGCGCCTGCGGCGAGAGGTACTTGCCCTTGCGCACCACCACGCCATAGCTGCGCGAGGGGAAGTACGCGCTCAGCGAGCGCGCGGTGATGCGGCCGCGGTCGGCCTCGCCCAGGCAGATCGAGCTGACGATCGACAGGCCCATGCCCATGGCCACGTACTGCTTGATCACCTCCCAGCCGCCAACCTCCAGCGCCACGGTGTACGGCACGCGCGCCTGCTGGAAGGTCAGGTCCACCAGCCGGTAGGTGATCTGCCGGCGCGGCGGCAGGATCAGGCCGTAGGGCGAGATGTCCTCCAGGGTCACCTTGTCCTTCTTCGCCAGCGGGTGGTCGTGCGGGGTGATCAGCATCGGCTCGAAGCGGTAGACCGGCTCGTAGCTCAGGTCGGCCGCGACGTCGACCATCGAGCCGACCGCCAGGTCCACCGCGTCCTGGCGCAGCAGGTCGGTGCCGTCGGCGCTGATGGCGTTGTGCAGGGTCAGGCGCACCTCGGGATGCTCGCGGCGGAAGGCGTCCACGATCCGCGGCAGCAGGTAGAGGATGGTCGAGCTGTTGGCGGCGATGTTCAGCTCGCCGGCGTCCAGCCCGCTGACCTTGTGGCGGAAATCCGAGGCCAGCGAGTCCACCCCTTCGACCAGCGGCTGGGCCATCTCGTAGAGCAGCTGGCCCTCGCGGGTGGGGGTCAGGCGCCGCCCGCTGCGCTCGAACAGCCGCGTCCCGTACTCCCGCTCCAGCGCCTGCAGCTGCAGCGAAATGGCCGGCTGGCTGACGAACAAGGCCTCCGCCGCCCGCGAAACCGAGCCCAGACGCACCACTTGGCAGAACGCGCGCAGCGGTTTGAGCCGATCGGATTTGTAGGAAAAACGCGGGGTTACGTTCGCTGGCATGGGTCTGAATCCGTTCTCATGAGCAGAACTTATGAATTGAATTGATAAAACTAAGTTGTCAAATACTAACCCCCGGAGCACGGTGGCGGCCCAGCTGAAACGACGAGGAACACCGCCATGTCCGCCACCGCCTTCGCCCTGTCGCCCACCGCCCGCGGCGCCACGCCCGGCCTGGCGCTGACGGTCCGGGCCCCGGGCCAGGACGCGCTGCTGCCGGCCGGCCTGCTGGGCCTGCTGACCTCGCTGCACCGGGCCATCGAGCCCGAGCGCCAGGCCCGCCTGGCCGCCCGCGCCGCCCGCCAGGCCGCGTTCGACGGCGGCGCCCTGCCGGACTTCCGCGCCGACACCGCGCAGATCCGCCAAGGCGACTGGACCGTGGCGCCGATCCCGGCCGCGCTGGCCGACCGTCGCGTGGAGATCACCGGCCCGACCGACCCGAAGATGGTCATCAACGCGCTGAACTCCGGCGCCAAGGTGTTCATGGCCGACTTCGAGGATTCGACCTCGCCGACCTGGGCCAACCTGCTGACCGGCCAGCGCGCGCTGATCGGCGCGGTCGACGGCGACCTGACCTTCCAGGCGCCGGCGGCCGGCGACAAGCCGGGCAAGCGCTACACGCTCAAGCCGGCCGACGAGCAGGCGGTGCTGATCGTGCGTCCGCGCGGCTGGCACCTGGACGAGAAGCACGTGCTGGTCGATGGCGCGCCGATCGCCGGCGGCCTGTTCGACGTGGCCACCTTCGCCTTCCACAACGCCCGCGCGCTGCAGGCCAGGGACCGCGGCCCCTACTTCTACCTGCCCAAGCTGCAGTCGATGGAGGAGGCGGCGCTGTGGGAGACCGCGCTGTCGCACATCGAGGCGACCCTGGGCCTGCCGCAGGGGCAGATGAAGGTCACCGTGCTGATCGAGACGCTGCCGGCGGCCTTCGAGATGCACGAGATCCTGTACGCGCTGCGCAGCCGCATCGTCGGCCTGAACTGCGGCCGCTGGGACTACATCTTTTCCTACATCAAGACCTTCCGCGCCCACCCCGACCGCGTGCTGCCCGAGCGCGGCCAGGTCACCATGACCCAGCCGTTCCTGAAGGCCTATTCGGAGCTGCTGATCCAGACCTGTCACCGGCGCGGCGCGCACGCCATGGGCGGCATGGCCGCGCAGATTCCGATCAACAACGACCCGGCGGCCAACGAGCAGGCCATGGCCCGCGTGCGCGCCGACAAGCTGCGCGAGGTCACCGCCGGCCACGACGGCACCTGGGTCGCGCACCCGGCGCTGATCCCGGTGGCGATGGAGATCTTCGATGCGCACATGCCCGGCCCGAACCAGCACGGCGTGGCCCGCGCCGATGTGCACGTCGGCCGCGACGACCTGATCCGCCCGTCCACCGGCACCATCACCCGCGCCGGGTTCGAGGGCAATGTCGAGGTCTGCGTGCGCTACCTGGCCGCCTGGCTGGATGGCAACGGCTGCGTGCCGATCCACTGGCTGATGGAGGACGCGGCCACCGCCGAGATCTCGCGCACCCAGATCTGGCAGTGGCTGCACACCGACGGCCTGCACCTGGACGACGGCACCGCCATCGACCTGGCGCTGCTGGAGACCACGCTCAAGCGCCTGCCCACCCGCCTGGGTGATGCGGCGCTGCCCGGCGCGGCCAAGGTGCCGCAGGCCATCGCCCTGCTGGACCAGCTCTCACGCAGCGACACGCTGGCCGAGTTCCTGACCCTGCCGGCCTACGCGCAGATCGATTGAAGCCGGGGTCGGGCTTCGGATCGAAGAAGCCGGCCCAGCCCTTACCCGCATTTCGCTTGCACCCCATTCGACGGGCATCCGTCAACGACCGGAGAAGCACCATGAGCACTCGCCAGGAACAGATCGACGCCCTGCAGAAGGACTGGAACACCAACCCGCGCTGGAGCAGCGTCAAGCGCAACTACAGCGCCGCCGACGTGGTGCGCCTGCGCGGCAGCGTGCAGCCCGAGCACACCCTGGCCAAGCGCGGCGCCGAGCGGCTGTGGAAGCTGGTCAACGGCGAGGCCAAGAAGGGTTACGTCAACGCCTTCGGCGCCATCAGCGCCGGCCAGGCGATGCAGCAGGCCAAGGCCGGCCTGGAGGCGGTCTACCTGTCCGGCTGGCAGGTGGCCGCCGACGGCAACACTTCCGAGACCATGTATCCCGACCAGTCGCTGTACGCCTACGACTCGGTGCCGACCATGGTCCGCCGCATCAACAACACCTTCCAGCGCGCCGACGAGATCCAGTGGAAGAACATCTGCGACGGCAAGCTGGACGAGCA
This sequence comes from Pseudoxanthomonas sp. SORGH_AS_0997, assembly GCF_031453535.1. Classification (NCBI taxonomy): domain Bacteria; kingdom Pseudomonadati; phylum Pseudomonadota; class Gammaproteobacteria; order Lysobacterales; family Lysobacteraceae; genus Pseudoxanthomonas; species Pseudoxanthomonas sp. SORGH_AS_0997. The sequence continues at coordinate 2,833,686 of NZ_JAVIZI010000001.1, read as the reverse complement.
GGACGCGATCGACTTCTTCCTGCCCATCGTCGCCGACGGCGAGGCCGGCTTCGGCGGGGTGCTCAACGCCTACGAGCTGATGAAGAACATGATCATCGCCGGCGCGGCGGGCGTGCACTTCGAGGACCAGCTGGCGGCGGTGAAGAAGTGCGGCCACATGGGCGGCAAGGTGCTGGTGCCCACCCAGGAGGCGATCCAGAAGCTGCAGGCCGCGCGCCTGGCCGCCGACGTGCTGGGCGTGCCGACCATCGTGCTGGCCCGCACTGATGCGGAGGCCGCCAACCTGCTGACCTCCGATTTCGATCCCAACGACAAGCCCTTCGTCAACGGCGAGCGCACCAGCGAGGGCTTCTACCGCGTCAGGAACGGCCTGGAACAGGCCATCAGCCGCGGCGTGGCCTACGCGCCGCACGCCGACCTGGTGTGGTGCGAGACCGGCACCCCGGACCTGGGCTTCGCCCGCGAGTTCGCCCAGGCCGTGCATGCGGCCAGCCCGGGCAAGCTGCTGAGCTACAACTGCTCGCCCTCGTTCAACTGGAAGAAGAACCTGGACGACGCGACCATCGCCCGCTTCCAGGACGAGCTGTCGGCGCTGGGCTACAAGTACCAGTTCATCACCCTGGCCGGCATCCACATCAACTGGTTCAACACCTTCAAGTTCGCCCACGACTACGCCCGTGGCCAGGGCATGAAGCACTACGTCGAGCAGGTGCAGCAGCCGGAGTTCGAGGCCCGCGAGCAGGGCTACACCTTCGTCAGCCACCAGCAGGAAGTCGGCGCCGGCTACTTCGACGACGTCACCACCGTCATCCAGGGCGGCAGCTCCAGCGTGACCGCGCTGACCGGCTCGACCGAGGAGGAGCAGTTCTACGAACACAAGGCGGCCTGAGCCTCGGCGCCTTGAACCAGGCAGGACGCGCCCGGCACCGGCGCGTGCGATGAACCTTGAGAGGAGCGGCGTTGCGCAGGCGACCCTCGCGTGCAGGGGCGCGAGGGTCTGGCGCGACGCGGGCTGGGAGGCCCCGCCCTCGATCAGAGACATCGCACGCGCTGGCGTCGGGTGCTTTGGCAACATCCGCGGCATCGCTTCAGCGTCATCGAACACCCACCAGCGTCGTTCACCCACTGAGAAAGGTGCGCCATGCTTCGAGCCCGTCACGACAACCGCTATCGCGGCCAGGATGCGTTGATGTTCCGCGGGGATCGCCCCGGCATCGCCATGCTCGCCTCCATGCTGGATCACCTGGCCTCCAGTCCGCGCCCCGACGCGGTCGGTCGCCGCCATGCCATCCCCGGCGTGCCCAATGTCAGCCTGGAGGTGACCGACTCGGTCTCCCGGCTGATGCTGGACAGCGCCTGTCCCACGCCGTTCGTGTGGCAGCTCAAGTGGACCGACCTGGCCGACTGCGGCGCCAGGCTCGGCGCACTGGCCGGCGAAGCCCAGGGCCAGCTGCGCATCCAGGGCGAGCGCGACGACCTGCAGCTGGTCCTGGCGGTGGGGGAGGACGCCTGACCCGAGGCACAGCCTGGGGCGACAGGATCCGGGTGGGAACCGCCATGGCGGCGATGAGGCTTTCCCAATAAAGCCCCTCGCCGGCAATGGCCAAGAAGGCCACAAGGGCGGTTCCCACCTGTAGAGCGGAGCTTGCTCCGCTGGGCCTTGCCGATGATCCGGTCGAAACGCAGCGGAGTCCCCAAAAGGGGATTGCCACAAGCTCCGCTCTACAAGGAGGCCGCGGCTTGACCTTAGAGCCAGTTGTCCCATCAAGCACGCCCGCCATCGGTCCTTGTGACTTCAGGCACGCGCCCGCATCCGGCGGCCGCGCGGAAGCTGGCTGCCAGTTGGCAGACAGGACGTTCGAGAAGATGCGCAAGCGATGGCAGGTGGTGATGCTGGCGTGCCTGGCGCCTGCTGCCTGGGCGCAGCAGGCGAATACGCCCGCCGACAAGGCGCCGCAGACCCAGGCTTCTGCCGAGAAGGTGCCGCAGACGCCTGCCGACAAGCCCCAGTCCGACCCTGCGCAGCAAGGCCGGCACGACCGCCGCCCGCACGTGTCCTCGCGTCAGTGCGGCCTGGGGACCGAATTCAACGTGCTGGCCGATAGCGGCGGCATCTGGCTGTACCGCGACAGCGGCTCGCCGCGCGAGATCTTCTTCCACGGCGGCGAACTGAGCGTGGACCGCAAGCTGCGCCCGGTCAGCGCCGCCGATGCGCAGCGGCTGTGGCAGATGGAGAGCCAGGCCCGCGCGCTGATGCCGAAGGTGGCCGGGCTGGCCAACGAGGTCGTCGACCTCAGCTACGACGCGCTGGGCGGCGTGATCGAGATCATGACCGGCAGCTCCTTCAACGCGCGCAAGATCGCGCGCATGCGCACCCAGGCCCATGGCTATGTGGATGGCACGCTGGGCAAGGGCCGTTGGGAGCAGGACGCCTTCGGCGGCAACTTCGAGCGCTACGTGGAAGACCAGGCCGAGGCCTTCAAGGGCAGCATCGCCCGCCACCTGCTGTTTCAGATCTTCACCGGCCGCAGCGATGCGATCGACGAGCGCGCCGACCGCCTGGGCGACGAACTGGACGCCAAGCTCGAGGCGCGCAGCGAGGCCATCGAGGCCCAGGCCGAAGCGATGTGCGACCAGGTCGACCAGCTGCGTGCGCTGCAGGACGCGCTGGAGTTCCGCTACGAGGGCAAGCCCCTCCAACTGCTGGAACCGATCGAGGGCCACGCCGCCGCCGATGCGGCCGATGCGGCGGAAGACGCCGAAAAGCGCGACGCGCCGGACCACAGCGAGGATGCCACCTCAAAGAAGGCCGGGCGCGAAGACGCCCCGCGCGACACCACCATCAAGCCCCAAGCCGTTCCTCAACCTTGACCGCGCGACCTGTGGGAGCCGCCACGGCGGCGATGGGGCTCTCCCGAGGATCCTTCCCGACGCCGAGGTTTGATGCCACCGCAACTGCAGCGACGAAAGAGATACCGCGCTCGCTGTCCTGCTCACGCCGCATCGACCTGCGGCGTCATCGCCTGCTGGCGATAGCCCAGGGCTTCGGTCAGATGCGCGGTGGTGATGTCTTCGCTTTCGGCCAGATCGGCGATGGTGCGGGCCACGCGCAGCGTGCGCTGCATGGCGCGTGCGGACAGCCGCATCTGATCGATCGCGCGCTCCAGCAGCGCCTGGTCGGGTGGCGCCAGCCGGCAATGGGTGAGTGTCTGCGCCTGATCCAGGCGTGCGTTGAGCACACCGGCGCGCTGCAGCTGTCGCGCGCGAGCGGCGGTGACGCGTTCGCGCACGGTGGCGCTGTCTTCGCCGGCCGGTGCGTCGGGGCGCAAGGCCTGCGGCGGCACGCGTGCGACGTCGATCTGCAGGTCGATCCGGTCCAGCAGCGGGCCGGAGATGCGGCCGCGATAGCGGGCGATGCGCTCGGCCGTGCAGCGGCAGCGGCCGTTGGCATCGCCGGCCCAGCCGCAGGGGCAGGGATTCATCGCGGCCACCAGCTGGAACCGCGCGGGGAACTCCGCACTGCGCGCCGCGCGCGCGACTGTGACTGTGCCCGACTCCAGCGGCTCGCGCAGCACTTCCAGCGCGCGCCGGTCCCACTCGGTCAGCTCATCGAGGAACAGCACACCGTGGTGGGCCAGCGAGACCTCGCCGGGTCGTGGCAGCGCGCCGCCGCCGATCAGCGCCACCGCGCTGGCGGTGTGGTGCGGACTGCGGAACGGGCGCTGCCGCCAGCGCGCCGGGTCCAGCCCGCGGCCGCTGACCGAGGCGATGACGGCGCTCTCCAGCGCTTCGTCTTCGCTGGCCTCGGGCAGCAGGCCGGGCAGGCGCGAGGCCAGCAGCGTCTTGCCGCAGCCGGGCGAACCGACGAACAGGAGGTGGTGCCCGCCGGCCGCGGCGACCTCCAGCGCGCGTCGCGCATGCAGCTGGCCGCGGACATCGCGCAGGTCCGGCACGGGCCAGGGCGTGACCGGCTCGGCCACCGCCATCGCCGGTGCGCGCGTGCCGCACAGCATGGCGCAGACCTCCAGCAGGGTGCGCGCGGTGCAGGCCTGGCCGGTGGCCACCAGCGCCGCCTCGGCGCCATTGCCCGCCGGCACGACCAGGCGCCGGCCCGCGTCGCGCGCGGCCAGCACCGCCGGCAGCACGCCGTCGATGCTGCGCAGCTCGCCGGTCAGGCCCAGCTCGCCGACGAATTCCCAGCCGGCCAGGGCCTGGCGGTCGAGCTGGCCGCTGGCCGCCAGGATGCCCAGCGCGATCGGCAGGTCGAAGCGACCGCCGTCCTTGGGCAGGTCGGCCGGCGCCAGATTGACGGTGATGCGCCGCGCGGGGAACTCGAACTGCGCACACAGCAGCGCCGCGCGCACCCGGTCGCGGCTCTCGCGCACCGCCGCCTCGGGCAGGCCGACGATGTGCGTGGCCGGCAGGCCGCCGGAGAGATGCACTTCGACCTGCACGCCGGGCGCCTGCACGCCGCAGCGCGCCCGGCTATGGACCAGGGCCAGACTCATGGGGGACGCTCCGTGTCCGCCGGAAGGAGGGAACCGTCAGCTGCGCGGGGCGACGCGCGCCTCCAGCGCGGCCAGTTCGCGCTCCAGGGCGTCGAGCTTCTCGCGGGTGCGCAGCAATACCGCACGCTGCACCTCGAACTCCTCGCGCGTGACCAGGTCCAGCTTGGCCAGGCCCGACTGCAGGGCGCTCTTGAAGGTGCGCTGCAGGTCCTCGCGCGATTCGCGCAGGCCAGGCGGCACCAGCTCGCTCAGGCGGCGGGCGAGGTCATCGAGGGGGTTGAGATCGATCATGGCAGGCTCCGTGGGCTCAAGGCCAAGGTCGCATGCGCCCTGCGCGCGCCACCATCGGCCGGGCGCGCGCCGGCGGGTCGGAAAAGTCCGATGCCGCGCGCGCCGGTTCGCGCACATTATCGTGGAAGGACCGTTCGTTAGCGGTCACGCGCCAGAGGCGACGGTTCCGATGCGGCCCGGCCGCGGGCTGGTCTCAACTGCCGCAGGACGTCTCAGCGAGGTCGAACGCCATCTGCGGGAGCAAGCGCCCCGGGACGGAGCCGCTTGGGACCAGACCGATCCTGACGGCACCGAAACGGGCGTAGAACGCCTCGGCGCCCGGATCGGCGTCGAGGACGAGGCGCCCGAATCCAAGGGCCGCCGCATCGCGAAGCGCGTTCTGCAGCAACAGCCGTCCGCATCCGGTGCCGATCGCGGATGGGATCGACGAAGAGTGCGCACAACTCCCCGAGGGGAGGCGTTCGGCCGATCAGGCTGAAGCCGAGGATCCGATCGTCGTCCGCGACGGCGACCCAGAAGCGCCCGGACGCGCACGCCTCCGCGCTCCAGGAAAGTTCGGCGCGGCAGGCTCCGAGAAACTGCGGCGAGTAGCCCCAGTATCCCTTCGAGCGCAACGCCAGGGCCGACAGGGCCTGATGGTCGGCGCCAACCGCCCTCCGGAGTTTCGGCGGCTTACACTGCTCGATGTTCGAGGGCACTATCGGGGTCATGGGTCCGAAACCCGGCGCGATCGCATCACCATTGCGGCGTCGGTCAGCGCGATCGCCAGCCGCCGTCAGGCCGACCCGAGCCGCTGAGCGCGATCAGGACGATGCCGGCGACAAGCTCCCACAGGATGATCGTGTAGACGCTCCCACGCTCCCAGAGGCCGTCCGCCACGGCCGCGATCCCGAGCGCGTTGTGTGCAAACAGCCCGACCAGCGAGAGAAGACCGAACACGCCGATGGCGATGCTGAAGCCGCGGAACCAGCGCCCGCCGATCGCGAAGCCTCCGGCCACCGCGGCCAGGTTCCCGCAGATGATCGCGAACGCGGCGCCGATGCCGTGGAAGACGGCCATGCCGGACTGGATGGCCTGCTGGCTGCCGGGCACGGCGGCCACGAGCACGATGCCGAAGGCGTGCAGCGCCGACAGCGTCACCCAAAGCGTCGTCTTGCGCGGCCTGCGCGTCAGCGCGCGGGCGGCCAGGAGGGCCGCGATCAGGAAGAAGATGCCCTGCAGGACGAAGCCGGTGTTCATCACCCAGCTCAGCGGCGAATCGAGATGCCGGCCGTCCACGACACCCACTTCGGGCACGCCGAGGTCGCTGATGTAGTTCGTCGCATAGCTGTAGCCGGGAAACGCGGTGGACGCCACATACTCCGCAGCCACGTAGATCACACCAGCGGCGATCCACAGCGCGCCGGCGAGGCGTCGAGCGGCGCGGGACGGCTGCGGCTCGGGGACGGATGCGCGTGCTTTGTCGTCCGTCGCGACCGCGGGATGTTCCTGCCTTCTGTTCACCGGATGGTCCTTCGAATACGGCGATCTCGCCATCATCTCAGGACCGCGGTGAGCGCAGCGCGGTGCGCGCTATGCGGAGGCCAGCGCCAGGCAGCCGCTCGGCGACGGCTGCGTGCAGTCCGGCAAGCAGGCGTCTTCGCTATCCAGCCCGACACGAACTGATTCTGGAGGCAGGCTCGCAAGCGGTGGCCCACGTCGTTCCTGCTCGGGCGCGTTCGCTCATGGAGCGGGCCTGAAATTCCGAGGACTAGCCCCGTCGCGCAGGGCGGCGGGCGCTGGGCTCAGGCCTTGCTCCAGGCGTAGAAGCGCTTCCAGCCGTTGCGCACGCCGCTCACCCAGGGGCGCTGGGCGACCACGCGTGCGCGCATGCCGGTGATCTCGCGCCCGGTCAGGCGGCGCTGGATCTTCAGCGCGTTGGCCAGGTCCGAGCGGCGCAGTTCGCGCAGCAGGGGCAGGCGCATCATCCAGCGCGGCAGGCGCATGGCCGAGGCGTAGTCGAGCAGCACCAGGGTGCCGCCGCTGACCATCAGGTTGGAGGTGTGCAGATCGTTGTGGGTGATGCCGGCGGCGTGCAGCTGGGCGATCATGGCGCGCAGCTGGCGGAACACCGTCTTGCCGGCGTCCATCGCATCGCCGCCCAGGACGGTGCCGGAGACGAATTCCATGCCCAGCAGCAGGCCGCCGGCCGTGCCCAGCAGCATCGGCGCATGGCGCCAGCCGGCCAGGTGCCGGAGCATGCGCGCCTCGCGCCAGACCAGCAGCCGGGCCAGCAGGGCCATCGGCGTGCCGGCATAGCGGCGGTAATCCTTGACCACCACCGGTCGGCCCTCGTAGGGCGTGACGTAGACGTCCGGTTCGAGGACGCGCTCGCCGCGCTTGAGCAGCTTGGCGGTCGCCGGCAGGCGGGCGCCGGGGTGGAAGGGGAGCAGGGCGGTATTCATAAGTCGGTTGCCTCGCGCGTGGGCCGGTGGAACTCCGGGGACCAACAGCTGCGGAATTACTGAACTTTTTGGTTCGGCAAACAATTCTAACGGCTTTCCGACATGAGGGTGTAACGAAATTCCGACAGAGACTGTTCCGCTGGAGGGGGTGATCGGGCGGGCTCCGAAGCGCCAAACGTCCGCCTGGGGCCACGAGGGCTCGGTAAGCCGCGGCCTCCTTGTAGAGCGGAGCTTGCTCCGCTGCTTTTCGTTCGGTTCGCGGGGAAAGCCCCAGCGGAGCAAGCTCCGCTCTACAGGGTGGGAGCCGCCATGGCGGCGAGGGCGTTCCCAGGGCGGTCCCAGAGGCCGGAAATCAGCCCCTCGCCGCTCCCGGTGCCCCCCGTCCGACCCCGCCCCGGGCCCCCAAAAACGCAAGCGGGGCGCGGACTTACATCCGCGCCCCGCCCGGGGTCACACCAATCCGGCCTGGGCGGTCAGAAGTCCGCGCCGAAGGTCAGGAAATACTGCCGCGGCGCATCGGCATGGATGGCATAGCGCGTGCCGGCCGGGTCGGTCGGGGCGAACGAGCTGAGCTGGCCGGCATAGCGCTTGTCGGTCAGGTTGGCCACGTTGAATGACACCCGCACGTTGCGCAGGCCCAGGCCGGGTCCGAAGTCGTAGCCGGTGCCGAAGTCGAAGGTGGTCACGCCCGGCACCGACTGGTCGTTGGTGTAGGTGTAGTAGCGCTTGCCGGTGTACTTGCCGCGCAGGCTGACGTTCCAGCCGCCGCCGCGCCAGCTCAGTTCGCTGGAGGCCATGCGCTGCGGGGTGTCGACGGTGATCTTGCCGGCCACCGGGACGACCTGGCCGCCGGAGACGTAGTTGTCCTCGTAGGTGCTCTTGTTCCAGGACAGCGCGTTGTACCACTCGAAGCCCGCGCCGGGCTTGAGGATGAAAGTCAGCTCGGCGCCGTCGCTCTTGACCGAGCCGACGTTGACGAACTTGGTGACGCACTCCGGGCGCGTGCCGACTTCGATGCTCGAGCACGGGTTGAGCGACAGCAGGCGGTTGTCGAACAGCACGTGGTAGGCCGCCAGCGAGGCCTGGTAGTGCTCGCCGAAGGTGCGCCAGCCGGCTTCCAGCGTGCGCGACTTCTCAGGCTCCAGGCCTTTGGCCGCGGCGAAGGACTGCGGCGTGACCTGCAGCGGGCCGCCGCTGCCGCCGCCGACGAAGGCGGCGATGTTCTGCGCGTAGGAGGCGAACAGCTCGTTGTCCTGGTTCAACTTGAAGCCCAGGCCGACCTGCGGCAGGGCATTCTTCTTGGCCACCAGGGTGCCGCTGGCGAGCAGCGTTTCCACGCCGGGTTTGGCCTTGGCGGTCATCTCGGTGCGGGGGCTCTTGATGCCCACGTCCACGGTCAGGCGGGCGTCGAGGAAACGCATCCGGTCCTGCACGTAGAACTGGCGGGTGCGGATGGTGTAGTCCTGGTCGAACAGGCGGCGGTTGGGCCGGTTGAGGTAGAAGTCGTCCAGGAACGGGCCGCTGACGTAATAGAAATTGCGCTCGACGTTGTGGTCGTTGTACTCGTACCACAGGCCGGCCTCCAGCTCGTGCAGGCCCCAGCGCCAGTCCAGCGCCGCGGTGCCGCCGGTGCGGTTGATGGTGTAGTTGGTCGAGCGGATCGAGATCGGCAGCGCCTGCGGCGTATTGGGGTAGGAGGCCTGGCCCGGCGCCCACCAGTGGCCCTGGCCGCGGTTCTCGTGGTGGTAGGCCAGCAGCTTCAGGTGCGCCTCGCTGCCCAGGGCGATGTCGCCGTCGAGCGCGTAGAGGTTGTCGTCGCGCAGCGCGCGGCTCTGGTAGTAGGCGTCGTCGATGCTGTTGACCCCGCCGCTGAAGCGGCAGCGTGCGGCGTTGTAGGTCGCCGGGGCGCAGTAGGCCGCGGCCACGGCGCGGTCCCAGTCCGGGGCGTAGATGTTCCAGTCCCAGCCAAGGCCGCGGGCGAGCATGCTCTTGGACAGGTAGGAGTAGTTGGGCTGGTTGACGCGTGAGGTGGCGATGAACGCGCCGAAGCGGTTGTCGCCCACGTTCCACACCGCCTTGGCGTTGAACTGCTTGGTCTTCTGCGCCTGGTGCGGCGGCGCCCACATGTCGGCGTCCTGGCGTACGGCGGAGACATAGGCCGAGAAGCCGTGCAGGTCGCCGGTGTCGGCGCGCAGGTAGGTGCGGTTCTGGTGGTTGCTGCCGATGGTCTGCTGCAGGCGGCCGCCGGCCTCGGTGTCCGGGTCCTGCGAGTAGTACTGCAGGGTGCCGCCCAGGTTGCTGGTGGAGGCCACGCCCAGCGAGCCGATGCCCTGCGACAGTTCGACGCCGGCCAGGTTCTCGGGAATCAGCGCGCGCGAGATGCTCAGGCCGTTGTAGTTGCCGTAGCTGTTGTCGCCCAGCGGGATGCCATCGAGCGTATAGCCCAGGCGGCTCTTGTCGAAGCCGCGCAGGGTGATGGACTGCGATTCCTCGTTGGCGCCGAAGGCGTCGTTGGACTGCACCGACACGCCCGGCAGCTTGTCCAGCAGCTTCTGCCCGCTGGTGCCCGGCGGCAGCACCTGCTTGTCGACCTGGGTGATGCGCTGCACCTGGCGGGTTTCGCCGCGGCCGATGACCGACACGCTGTCCAGCGTCTTGGCGGTGGTGTCGGCGTCGGCCGGCGCGGCGGGCGGGGTGTCGTCGGTGGCGTAGGCGTTCGCAGCGCACAGGGCGAGCGACACCGCGACCGTCAGGGAGCGGATGTGCATGTTCGAAGCGTCGTTGGTCAAGGGAAGGCGCGTAGGCGCCCGGACACCTTGACCGACGAACATGAAAACTTTCTTACGAAGTTGGCGCGGCGTTGCACGCGTGCCGGGTGATGCGTGCGTTGTGACGGAATGCCGCGCAGGCGCTCCGCGTTCCTCAGGGTTTATGCCAGCCGTCCACCGCCTGTCTTCCCAGGGCCGGGTCGTCGGTGAAGAAGCCATCGACGCCGGCATCGAGGAAGGCGCGCATCTCGCGGATCGAACCGGCGTCGCTGCGCGTGGCCGGTTCGCGACCCTGCTGCAGGTCCTTGGGCAGGAAGGCGTTCTCGGGGCGGAAGGTGTAGGGCACCACCTTCAGTCCGGCCGCATGCGCGTCGGCGATGATCGCATTGGGCTTGCCCAGGTTGCCCTGCGCGTCCAGCGGCAGCAGCATGCGGTTGGCGGGGCCGAGCAGCTGGGCGTACCGGGCGATGGCCTTCAGGCCCTGCGGGGTGAGCATCTGCGCATAGGTGGTGCTGTCGCCGGCGGCGAGCACGTCGCCGGGGCGCTCGTTCGGCGCGTCGATCAGCTGGACCAGGCGCACGTTGGGATGCGTATCGCCCAGCAAGGCGTGCAGCCGCTTGAGGTTGGCGATCTCGAAGGACTGGATCACGACCGGCGCGCTGCGTGTGTAGGCGTGCGCATCGAGCGTGGCCACGACCTTGGCCTCCATCGGCAGGCCCTGCTGCTGGAAGTAGGTCGAATGCTTGATCTCCGGGATCAGCCCGATCACGCGCCCGCGCGCGGCCGACTCGGCGGCGGTGAAGTCGATGATCTCGTCCAGGGTGACCAGCTGGAACTGGCCGTCGAAGGCGGTGCCGCGCAGCTTGGGCAGGCGTTCGCGCGCGCGCAGGGTCTTCAGTTCGGCCAGGGTGAAGTCTTCGGTGAACCAGCCGGTGACGGCATGGCCGTCGATGGTCTTGGTGGTCTGGCGGGCGGCGAACTCGGGGTGCGCGGCCACGTCGGTGGTGCTGCCGATCTCGTTCTCGTGGCGCGCCAGCAGGGCGCCGTCCTTGCTGGAGACCAGGTCGGGTTCGATGTAGTCGGCGCCGTCGGTGATGGCCTTGGCGTAGGAGGCCAGAGTGTGCTCGGGGCGCAGGGCGCTGGCGCCGCGGTGTCCGATCACCAGGGGCCGGTCGCTCGGCACCGGTTTCGGCGGCGTGTCCTGTGCGGCGGCGTGGAAGGACAGGGTGGCGCCCATGCAGGCCATCAGGAACAGGGTCGATCGCATCATGCACTCCTTGGAAGCAGGCGCGCGTGGTCGCCCCTGCGTGACCGTGCAGCCTCGCATGCGGGGATGGCGGGTGGGTGACATTGCGTTACTTGCTGGGCTGGAGTTCCTCCGGAGACAGGGATTCTTTTGCCGATCGCGGGATCGTGGGATCGCAGCACGGCGCGGCGAGTGGGCGTCTCGGCTTCGGAAGGGCAGCGGGCCGGCGGGCGGTGGCCGCTTTTCCCTCAATCAGGGCATCCTGCCCTGATTCGGGCGCTCGGCATCCTGCCTCGCTAGGCGCGGCCACCGCCCGCCGGCCCGCTGCCTCGCGCGTCAAGTCATAAGGCTTCGGTCGGAAGAAGTTCTGATCCCTTTTCTCTGTGAGCCCCCTCCCACCGGGAGAGCTCGAAGTCGCGGCTGGCGACTGAGGGGGGAGGGTCGGGCGAAGCCCGCAACACCCAAAGCACTGGGTTCGGGTCCATTCGCCGCCAAGCTTCGCCAACAGATGCATGCAACGAAAAACGCCGCGCGGGCTGCCCCGCGCGGCGTTGGGTTGCATCGCTCGCGTCCTGTCCGGGCGCGCGCTGGGATCAGCCTTCGCCCAGCGCCTGGGCGACGAACGGGGGCGGCACCAGCGTGCCGGTGTGCTGGTGGGCGGTGTAGTACAGAGTCTGGAACGGCTTGGCCTGCGCGTCCTGGACGCGGAACGCGAAGTCCGCGCCGGCGTCCTTGGAGGCGATGGTCACGCTCCACCAGCCGGTCGGGTAGCACGGCTGCGGGAAGGGCAGGGTCTTGAACGACTTGAAGCCCGCCTTGCCCATCTCCGCGCGCATGTCGCGGATCAGGTCCAGCAGCGCCAGCGGCGATTCGGACTGCTGCACCAGCAGGCCGTCGGGCTTGAGCGCCTTGAAGCAGCTTTCGAAGAAGGCCTGGTTGAACAGCCCCTCGGCCGGGCCGATCGGGTCGGTGGAGTCCACGATCACCACGTCCACGCTGCCCGCCGGGCAGTTGGCCATGTAGGCCACGCCGTCGTCGAACAGCAGCTCGGCGCGGGCATCGCCGTTGGATTCGCACAGCTCGGGGAAGTACTTCTCGGCCATGCGCGTGACCTGCTCGTCGATGTCGCACTGGGTCGCGCTTTCCACGCCCGGGTGCTTGAGCACCTCGCGCAGGGTGCCGCAGTCGCCGCCGCCGATGATCACCACGCGCTTGGGATTCGGGTGGGTGAACAGCACCGGGTGGCTGATCATCTCGTGGTAGAAGAAGTTGTCCTTGGTGGTGAGCATCATCGCCCCGTCGATCACCATCAACTTGCCCCAGTCGGTGCTGTCGTAGATCTCGATTTTCTGGAACGGGGACTGCACTTCGTCCAGCTTGCCCTTCAGGCGAAAGCCGATCGCCGAGCCGGTGGGCTGGAAGTGTTCGATGTACCAGGAGTCGTTGTCGGTCATGGGAATTCCTTGCGTGCGAAGGCGGACGGACGCGGCCGCCGGGCGAAATAACAGGCGCGGCGACGGGCAGCCCCGGCGCGCGAGGCGGCGCATTGTAACGAAGCCAACCCGGGCGGACGTTACAATTCGCGGCCGTTTCCCCACGACAGCACAGGCCGCATCACGATGAGCGATTGGTCCACCGACCAGGCACGCAAGACCTATTCGATCCCGCACTGGGCCGATGGGTATTTCGACGTGGACGCGGCCGGGCGCATCACCGTGTCCCCGCAGGGCCCGGGCGGCCCGGTGGTGGCGCTGCCGGAGGTGGTCGACGCCGCGCGCGCCGAGGGCGCCAAGCTGCCGCTGCTGGTGCGCTTTCCCGACATCCTGGGCCAGCGCCTGGGTAAGCTGCAGGCGGCCTTCGCCCAGGCCCAGGCGGACTGGAACTACGCCGGCGGCTACACCGCCGTCTATCCGATCAAGGTCAACCAGCACCGTGGCGTGGCCGGCACGCTGGCCGCGCACCATGGCGAGGGCTTCGGCCTGGAGGCCGGCAGCAAGCCCGAGCTGATGGCCGTGCTGGCGCTCTCGCGTCCCGGCGGCTTGATCGTGTGCAACGGCTACAAGGACCGCGAGTACATCCGCCTGGCGCTGATCGGCCGCAAGCTCGGCCTGGAGACCTTCATCGTCATCGAGAAGCCCTCCGAGCTGAAGCTGGTGCTGGAGGAGGCCAAGGCGCTGGAGGTGATGCCCGGCCTGGGCGTGCGCATGCGCCTGGCCTCGCTGGGCGCGGGCAAGTGGCAGAACAGCGGCGGCGACAAGGCCAAGTTCGGCCTGTCCCCGCGCCAGGTGCTGGACCTGTGGAAGACCCTGCGCGATACCGAGTACGCGGCCTGCCTGAACCTGCTGCATTTCCACATGGGCAGCCAGATCTCCAACGTGCGCGACATCGCCAACGGCATGCGCGAGGCGGTGCGCTACTTCGTCGAGCTCTCCGCGCTGGGCGCCCGGATCAGCCATGTCGACGTCGGCGGCGGGCTAGGCATCGACTACGAAGGCACGCGTTCGCGCAGCTACTACTCGATCAACTACGGGCTCGGCTCCTACGCCGGCAACATCGTCCAGCCGCTGGCCGAGGCCTGCGAGGAACACGGCCTGGCCCCGCCGCGCATCGTCACCGAATGCGGCCGCGCCATGACCGCCCATCACGCGGTGCTGATCGCCAACGTGTCCGAGGTCGAGCAGGCGCCGGAGGGCCGCGTGCCCGACGCGCACGACGACGAACCGGCCGCGGTGCGCCACCTGCGCGAGATCCACGACGAGCTGGACACGCGCCCCGCGGTGGAGCTGTTCCAGGAGGCCCAGCACTTCCACGCCGAGGGCCTGGCCGCCTACGCGCTGGGGCAGATCGACCTGACCCACCGCGCGCGCATCGACGATCTGTTTTACGCCATCGCCCACGGCGTGCGCGCGCGCCTGAGCCACGAGGAAAAGAGCCACCGCCCGGTGCTGGACGAGCTCAACGACCGGCTGGTGGACAAGTACTTCGTCAATTTCAGCGTGTTCGAGTCGATCCCGGACGTGTGGGCCATCGACCAGGTGTTCCCGATCGTGCCGATCGAGCGCCTGGACGAACGCCCGCAGCGCCGCGGCATCGTCTGCGACATGACTTGCGACTCGGACGGCATGGTCAAGACCTATGTCGAGAACGAGAGTCTGGACAGCTCGCTGCCGCTGCATGCGATGAAGCCGGGCGAGTCCTACCGCATCGGCTTCTTCCTGGTCGGCGCCTACCAGGAGATCCTGGGCGACATCCACAACCTGTTCGGCGACACCGACGCGGTGGAGGTCACCTGCCAGGACGGCACCACGCGCATCACCCAGCAGCGCCGCGGCGACACCACCGACGTGATGCTCGACTACGTGGGCTATTCCCTGGCCGAGCTGCGCAGCGCCTACGCCCAGCGCGTGGCCGCCGCCGACCTGTCGGCCGAACGCGCGCAGGAGCTGTCGGCTGCTTTGGAGGCGGGGCTGACGGGGTACACGTATCTTTCGGATGAGCCGTTGGCGTAGGGCGCTGTTTTTCCCTGCGATCTGGGGTGGTGCGTGTTTGAGATTGGGGATTCGGGATTCGGGATTCAAAGCCGAAGCGCCACCAAGCCGAAGCGACACTAAAGCCGCAGCAATACTTCACCTCGTCATCCCCGCGAAAGCGGGGATCCATGGACTTACGCGCCGTGCACGGCGCGCTGCGACGCGCTGACCCACATGATCCACCAATCGTCGTTCCCGCGAACGCGGGAACCCAGCGCCTTGCGCGTCCCATGCGAACGTCCATGGGTTCCCGCCTTCGCGGGAACGACGATGCAGCGGCCATCGCGCCGCCTAATAAAGGTTCTTCTTGTAGTCCTGATCCAGCCCGTGGCGCACCAGCCCCGGCACCGCGACCGCCGCGCGCACCATCGCCGCCTGCAGGCCGCTGCTGCGGTTGAGTCGCACATGGGCCTTGAAGATCTCCGCGGGCGCCAGGTCGTCGGGAGGCTGCGTCGCCGGCCATAGCGCGGCGGCGGCCAGGGCGGCGCTGTCGCGCATCGCCCAGTGCGCCGGCGCGATGCGGGTAACCAGCTTGGGCGTCTTGTCGCCGACGGCCAGGCGGGCCCGGGCCGCGGCATCGGTGGTCAGCGTGGCCGTGCCACGGACATGCAGCAGCCGCGTCTGGCCCGGCACCAGCGCGGCCAGCGACAGGCGCGGCTGTTCGAGCAGGTTGCGGAAGCTGTCCACGCGCCGGTTGCCGGGGCGGTCGGGCAGCCACAGCGCCGCCTCGTCCGCCTGCAGCAGGGCGCCGGCCGGATCGCCCTTGGGACTGAGGTCGGCCTGGCCGGCGGCATTGACCGTGGCCAGGACCAGGAAGCGGCTGCGTGCGGCCGCCTGGACGGGCGCGAGCGGCGCGGCGAACGGATCGGGCGCGGCCTGCCAGAAGTCCGAGCGGATCAACGCCTTGGCGCAGTGCAGATAGCACTCGCGCACGGCGATGCCGATCCGGCCGTCCTCGACCCCGGCGACCTGGCCGTTGATGCGCAGGGTCTCGCCCAGGCCCGGCACGAGCCACAGCGAACAGAAGCTCTGCCCGGCGCGCGCCAGGCGCGGATCGTCCAGCCGGGTGGGCGGTAGATCCAGCGTGGTCGGCGTATCGGTCCGGGCGAACCCGGCCGGGCCGCCGCCGACGGTGATGGCGATGCCTTCGGCGTCGCCGAAGCCGAAGAACGCCAGCGGCGAGGCCTGCAGCCAGCGCACCGCCCAGGCGTCCAGGTGGTCGATGACCTTCATGTCGCGCGGACCGGGCAGCGCGCCGACGCAGCGCTGCAGGGTGTCGGCGTCGGTGATCTGGGCGGTCATGGCCGCCGCGCCGGCAGGGGCATCGGGCAGGGAACAGGGCAGGTGCGCAGCATCGTCATTCCTCGATCGATCGGATGAGATCGCTGGCACGACGCTGGCGTGCGCACGTTATCACGCCCGTCCGCGCATGGCCCGGCGACTGCGCTGAAGTGCGCGCTGGGCCTCGCTCGCACAGCTGCCGGATGGCCGTCTGGCGCATCGCGGGCACGGCTCGGCGCATGGAGCCGGAAGGCGTATGGCGTCATGCCCTGCCGCGTGGAGTAATGGCGCCGCCCTCACTGACGTCTCTCGATCCCATGGCAATCAGATCCAAGGCCGCGCTGGTATTCGTGCTGCTCGCCCTGACCGTCCAGCCCGCGCTGGCCGCACAGAACAGCGAGCGCGACGTGTCCGCGATCCGGCAGGTCGTCGAAGCCTTCCGCAGCGCCATCGTCGAGAAGGACAAGGCGCGGTTCACCGCGCTGTTCTTCTCCGAGGACCCGGCCCGGGTGACGTGGCAGTTCGTCAACGACGATGCGCGCCTGGCGCGGTTCCGCGCCATCAAGCCGGATGCCAGGAAGGCCCGCTACATCCCGCAGTCCAACTACCTGAGCTTCATCGACTCGATCGTGACCAGCGCCCAGGCCAGCGAGGAAGTGTTCTCCGACGTCAGGATCGACACCGATGGCGAGATCGCCGCGGTCGCCTTCGACTACGCCTACCTGGAGAATGGCAGGCAGACCAACCGGGGCAGGGAAATGTGGCAGCTGATCCGTACCGAGGCAGGCTGGAAGATCATCTCGGTCATCTGGACCATGCGCGATCCCGCGCGGGCCAGCTGACGACGATGGCGCCGGACGCGTCGGTCTTCTCGCCACCGCCGTGGCGCGTCTCGCTGATGGCGGCGCTGCCGATCGGCCTGTGCCTGCTGGTGATGGCGGTGCCGGCGGTAGGGCATGGGCATGCGCTGGCCTACCGCACTCTGTATCTGCTGGCCTTCCTGGCCTGGGTGCCGGTGCTGATCTGGCTGCAGCGTGCGCTCTGGCGCGCCGGGTGGTCGCCGTGGAAGACGGTGCCGCTGCTGCTGGCGGTGACGTATCTGATGGCGGTGGTCAACAACGTGCTGGGCTTCCTGCTGCCCGAGGCGATGGGCTGGTCCGGGGCACCGCCGCCGCGCTGGCCGCGCGTGTTCTTCGGCGTCGACGATTGCTGGCTGGCGCTGATCGCCTACTGCGCGGCCAACGCGCTGGTGGGGCATTCCCACGCACTCAAGGAGGCCCAGGGCCGCCAGGCGCAGGCGCTGCTGGCCGCGCGCGATGCCGAACTGCGCGCGCTGCGCTACCAGCTCAATCCCCACTTCCTGTTCAACACGCTCAATGGTGTGTCCTCGCTGGTGGCGCAGGCGCGCGGCGAGGAGGCGCGCACCATGCTCGCGCGGCTGGGCGGCTTCCTGCGCGCGACGCTGGATCGGCCCTCCCATGAAGTGTCGGTGGCCGAGGAGCTGGCGATGACCGAGACCTATCTGGCCATCGAGCAGGTGCGGCTGGGCGACCGCCTGCGCGTGGAATGGGACATCGGGCCGGGCGTGCTGGACGCGTCGCTGCCGTCGCTGCTGCTGCAGCCGCTGGTGGAGAACGCGATCCGCCACGGCATCGCCCGACGCAGCGCGGCGGGCCGGCTGTCCATCGCGCTGCACGCGCGCGCCGGGCAGCTGCAGCTGCGCGTGGTCAACGATCTCGCGCCAGACGATGAGGCGCAGGGCGGACGAACGCTGGGCCATGCGAACGTGCGCCAGCGCCTGGCCTGGCTGTATCCGCAGCGCCACGCCTTCGCCGCCGGGCTGGAGGACGGCGTGTATGTGGTCGCCATCGCCATTCCGTTGCAGCGCCTGGCTCCGCGAGGCGATACGGCGTGATCCGGATCGCGGTCATCGATGACGAGCCCTTGGCACGCAGCGGCGTGATCGCCGGTCTCGCGCGCCATGAGGATGTCCAGGTCGTGGGCGAGTACGCCGACGGCGAGGCGGCGTTGGCCGGCCTCCCGCAGTGCCGCCCGGATGTGCTGATCCTCGATATCCAGATGCCCGGCCTGGACGGCATCGCGCTGCTCCAGGCCATGGAATCGCACGCACGTCCGCTGGTCATCCTGCTGACGGCGCACGCCGAGTTCGCCGTGCCGGCCTTCGCGCTGGAGGTGTTGGACTATCTGCTCAAGCCACTGGACGAGGAGCGCCTGGCCGACGCCCTGGCCCGCGTGCGGCGTCGCCTGCAGGCGAGCGCTCCCGCTCCCGTTTCGCAGCCCAGCGAGCCGCGGCCGGAGCCGCTCACGCGCTTCGAGGTCCGGGTCGGGCGGCGGATCGTGTTCGTGCCGGTCGAGGAGGTCGAATATCTCCAGGCCGACGGCGACTACGTCACCCTGCACGTGGGATCACGGCAATACCTGCTGCGCGATGCGCTGCAGCGCCTGCAGACCCAGCTCGACCCGGCGCGCTTCGTGCGCATCCATCGCTCCACCATGGTCAGGCTGGATTGCGTGGCCGAACTGCAGCCGCTCTCCAACAAGGACGCGCTGCTGCGGCTGCACAACGGCGCGCCGCTGCGCGTCAGCCGCACCTATGTCGATGCGTTGCGCGCCCAGCTGACCGGCGCCGCGGACTGACGCGCTTCACCGCAGGCGGGGCACGGCCCGGCGCAACGGCGGCAACAAGCACATTGCGCGGACATAAACTTTCCCACTTCCCCTGCACGCCTGGCTTGGCCCGATGATCCGCACCGACGCTCGCTACCCGGGCCTGGACCTGCTGCGCGCCATCGCCATCGTGTGGGTGATGTTCTTCCATGCGTGGGTGGTGGGTGGACTGGCGCCGGAATGGACCTGGCTGTCGCGCTACGGCTGGATGGGCGTGGACCTGTTCTTCGTGCTCAGCGGCTTCTTGATCGGCGGGCAGGTGCTGGCGCCGCTGTCGCGGGGGCAGCCGCTGCGGTTCGGCGACTTCTATCTGCGGCGCGCGTTTCGCATCCTGCCGGCGTACTGGGTGGTGCTGGCGCTGTATGCGCTAGTGCCGGCCTGGCGCGAGCGGCCGGAGATAGAGCCGCTGTGGAAGTTCGTGCTGATGGTGATGAACCTGGGCAACGACTACAGCCGGCCCGCGTTCTCGCACGCCTGGTCGTTGTGCGTGGAGGAGCACTTCTATCTGGTGTTCCCCGTGCTGGCCTGGTGGCTGATGCGCAGGCCGGCCGCGTGGAAGGTGGCGCTGCTGGCGGCGCTGGTGCTGGTCGGCGGCATCGCGCTGCGCGCCGGCATCTGGCTGCACGACACCGCCGCCGAGGCCGCCGGCGCGGCGCAGCGCAACTGGTTCATCGAGGATCTCTACTACCCGACCTGGAACCGCCTGGACGGCCTGCTCTGCGGCGTGCTGCTGGCGACGCTGAAGACCTTCCGCCCCGCGCTGTGGGCGCGCGCGCAGCGGTATGCCGACGGCGCGCTGATAGCGGGGCTAGCGGTGATGGCATTGGCACTGTGGCTGTTCCGCGATCGCAGCGGGCTGGTGGGCAACGCGGTGGGCTGGCCGGTGCTGTCGATCGGGCTGGCGCTGCTGGTGTTCGCCGGGGCGGGGCGCAGCAGCCTGATCGGGCGCTGGGCGCTGTCGGGCGCGGCCTGGCTGGCCGGCGTGTCCTACAGCCTGTACCTGGTGCACAAGGCCGTGTTCGTGCAGGTGCAGGACCATCTGGGCCAGGCCATCGCCGGCTGGGGCGATGCGCAGGTGCTGGTCTATGGCGGCGCCTCGCTGCTGGCGGCCGCGTTGCTGCATTACGCGGTGGAGCGGCCGTTCCTGCGCCTGCGCGGCCGCGTGCTCAGGCCGCGCACCACGACCATGCCGGCCACGGACGCGGCTTGAGCGTCCGCGTCCGCGCAGGGCAAGGACTTACTGGCGCGCGACCTGGAAGCCGGCGAAGGACTGGCTCACCGGCATGATCTCCAGCCGGTTGATGTTGAGGTGCGCCGGCAGCGTGGCGACGTAGAAGATCTGCTCGGCGATGTCCTCGCCCGTCATCGGCGTGGCGCCACCATAGAGCTTGTCCGAGGCGGCCTGGTCGCCGCCGGTGCGCACCAGGGTGAACTCGGTCTCGGCCATGCCCGGTTCGATGCTGGTCACGCGCACGCCGGTGCCGTGCAGGTCGCTGCGCAGCCCCAGCGAGAACTGCCGCACGAAGGCCTTGGTGCCGCCGTAGACATTGCCGCCGGTGTAGGGATAGGTGGCCGCCACCGAGGAAATGTTGATGATCGCGCCCTTGCGGGCGATCAGCACCGGCAGCAGCTTGCGCGTGATGGTGACCAGCGCGGTCACGTTGGTGTCGATCATCTGCTGCCACTGCGCCAGGTCCGCCTCCTGCGCCGGCACCGTGCCCAGCGCCAGTCCGGCGTTGTTGACCAGCACGTCGATGTCGGCGAAGCCGGCAGGAAGCGCGGCCAGGGCCGCATCCAGCGCGGCGCCGTCGCGGATGTCGAAGGCGGCGGCGTGCACCACCTCGCTGCCGAACTGCTCGACGAACGGCGTCAGCCGCTCGGCGCGGCGGCCGGTGGCGATCACCTTCCAGCCGGCATTGGCGAAGCGGGTCACCGCGGCGGCGCCGAAGCCGGAGGTGGCGCCGGTGATCAGGACAGTCTTGCTCATGTCGATTCCTTGGGGGAGGGAAACAGGGGGCGGCGCGCGTGCAGCGCCGCGCCGGCCAGCGCGCCGAGCGCGGCAGCCAGCAGCTGCAGGCCCACGCCCAGCACGTTGCTGGCCAGCACGTCCTGGATCGTCAGCCACAGCGGCCGCTGCGGCATGTGACGGTCGGCCAGCTGCACCAGCAGGCCCAGGGCCAGCAGCTGCAGGGCGAACATCAGCGCCACGCCGAGCGGAAGAAAGCGTCGTCCGCCGATCCAGCCGCCCAGCAGCAGGCTGAAGGCGCCGGCCAGGCAGTGCGCGGGCTGGATCAGGCTGTTGCCGTGCAGCTCGAGCACGCGCCAGCCGGGCGGCAGCAGCCGCCAGATCAGCACGCCGAGCAGCAAATCCACGGTGAAGGCGACCGCGGCCGCCAGGATCAGGCGCTCGCGCTGGGTCGCCGGGGCGATCACCGGGCCTTGATCGGCATCGCCGGCAGGCCGCCGCTGGCCAGTTTCTGCTTGGCCTCGGCCAGTTCGCTGGCGGTGGCGTAGGGCCCCATGCGCACGCGGTAGACGGTCTTGCCGGCCGAGTCGCCCGATTCCACACGCGCGCTCAGGCCCAGCATCGCGATCTTGGCCTTGACCGCCTCGGCATCGCCGGACGCGCTGAAGCTGCCGGCCTGCAGGATGTAGGCGACATCGCCCGCGGCGCTGGCCACCGCATTGGACGCGGCGGCCTGGGCGACGGTGGTCTGGGTCGGCGTGGCCGAGGGCACCTTGGTGATCTCATCCAGCGGCGTGGGCTGCTGGGCGGCGGCGGTCGTGGTCTCGGCGATGGGCTGGGGCTGGCCGGCGTTCTTGGCCGCGTCCTCGCGCGCCTGCTGCGCGGCCAGCTTGGCCTTGCGGTCGGCCTCGGCGCGCGCGCTGGCGGCCAGTTCGGCGTCGGACATCTGCACTTCGCGGCCCGGCAGCAGCGTATAGAAGTCGTACTGGGTCGGGCGCTCGGGCGGCTTCTTTGCGGCTTCGGCCGTCGCCGCGGGCGCGGCTCCGGTCTCGGCCGGGGCCGAGGCGGGCGGGGTGGCGCTGTCGTCCTCACTCACCGGCGCGGGGCGCGCGTCGGGGTTGGGCTTGGGCCGCAGGAAGGTGTCGCCGTCCTTCTTCATTAGGTCCGGCACGATGAAGAACGCCGCCGCGCCCAGCACCAGCCCGGCGATCAGCCAGACCCAGCCGGGCGTGCCGTTGCCGTTGGTGCGCTTGGCCTGGGATTTACCGCGTCGTGCCGCCATCTTGTTCTTGTTCTCGTAGAAGTCGTCTTACATGCGCTCGGGCGCGGACACGCCCAGCAGGTCCAGGCCGTTGGCCAGGGCCTGGCGCACCGCCAGGGCCAGCGCCAGGCGCGCATTGCGCGCATCGGCATCGTCGATGAGGATCGGTTCGCCGTCGTACCAGGCCTGGAAAGCATAGGCCAGTTCGCGCAGGTATTGCGCGATGGCATGCGGCTCCAGCGAAACGCCGGCCGCTTCGACCACTTCCGGATAGCGCGACAGTTCCACCATCAGCGCGATCGAGGCGGCGTCCTCCAGCGAGGGCAGTGCGGCGATGCCGGCGGCCTGATCGTAGGCCGCATAGCCCTTCTCCTCGACGCGGCGTAGCAGGCTGCACACGCGCGCATGGGCGTACTGCACGTAGAAGACCGGGTTGTCCTTGCTCTGCTCGCGCGCCAGGTCGATGTCGAAGGTCAGCTGCGAATCGGGCTTGCGCGCGATCAGGAACCAGCGCGTGG
The DNA here is from genome assembly GCF_031453535.1 of Pseudoxanthomonas sp. SORGH_AS_0997. Classification (NCBI taxonomy): domain Bacteria; kingdom Pseudomonadati; phylum Pseudomonadota; class Gammaproteobacteria; order Lysobacterales; family Lysobacteraceae; genus Pseudoxanthomonas; species Pseudoxanthomonas sp. SORGH_AS_0997. Next base: position 2,811,185 of record NZ_JAVIZI010000001.1, on the reverse strand, counting down.
CATCGGCGCCGGCTTCCTCGATCAGGTCCCGCAGGGTCAGATAGCTGCCGGCGCGCTTGGACAGTTTCACTTCCTCCCCGCCGCGCATCACCGTGACCATCTGGTGCAGCACGTATTCGGGCCAGCCCTTGGGGATGCCCACGTCCAGCGCCTGCAGGCCGGCGCGCACGCGCGCCAGCGAGCCGTGGTGGTCGGCGCCCAGCTCGGTGATCGCGCGCTCCGTAGCCGCGCTGCCACTTGGACAGGTGATAGGCCACGTCCGGCACGAAGTAGGTGTAGGTGCCGTCGGACTTGCGCATCACGCGGTCCTTGTCGTCGCCGTAGTCGGTCGACTTGAGCCACAGCGCGCCGCCTTCCTCGTAGGTGTGGCCGGACTTGATCAGCGTCTCGACGGTCTCCTCAACCTTGCCGTCGCGGTAAAGCGCGCTCTCCAGGAAGTACACGTCGAAGCCCACGCCGAAGGCGGCCAGGTCGGCGTTCTGCTCGCGGCGCAGGTAGGCCACGGCGAAGCGGCGGATGGCATCGAGGTCCTCGATGTCCTTGGCGCCGGTGATGGTGTGGCCTTCGATCTCGATGGCATCGCCGCGCAGGTAGGCGGCGGCGACATCGGCGATGTAGTCGCCGTTGTAGGCCGCCTCGGGCCAGTCGGCGTCGCCGGGCTTGAGGCCGTGCAGGCGCGCATAGGTGGACCTGGCCAGGTTCTCGATCTGTACGCCGGCGTCGTTGTAGTAGAACTCGCGCTTGGTGTTCCAGCCGTTGGCGGCCAGCACGCGCGCCAGGCAGTCGCCGATCACCGCGGCGCGGCCGTGGCCCACGTGCAGCGGGCCGGTCGGATTGGCCGAGACGTATTCCACGCCGACCGTGCGGCCGGCGCCGGACGCGTTGCGGCCGTACTGCGCGCCCTGGGTTAGCGCGGCCACGGCCTCGCGCTGGTAGGCGGCATTGGCCAGGTGGAAGTTGATGAAGCCGGGTCCGGCGATCTCGATGCGGGCGATATCGGCGCTGGCCGGCAGCGCGTCGACCAGGGCCTGGGCCAGGGCGCGCGGATTGCTGCGCGCCGGCTTGGCCAGCAGCATGGCGGCATTGGTGGCGAAGTCGCCGTGCTCGCGGGTCTTGGGACGCTCGACGGTGAAGTCCGGGGTGGCGGTCTCGGCGGGCAGGGTGCCGGACTGGCGCAGGGCGTCGATGCCCTGGGCGATGCGGGCACGCAGATCGGATTTCACGGGGTTCTGGCTCGATGGGTCACGCGGGACCGGACATTTTAGCCCACGCCCGCCGCCTTGCCGGCCCCGGCGCCCGGGCCGCCGCGCGCGGGCCTCACACCCAGCCGCGCTCGGCCAGCGAGACCGGCGGGCCGTCGGCGATCACGAAGTGGTCCAGCAGGCGCACGTCGACCAGCGCCAGACCGGCCTTGAGCCGCGCGGTGACGGCGCGGTCGGCGGCCGAGGGCTCCGGGTTCCCGGAGGGGTGGTTGTGGGCCACGATCACCGCCGAGGCGTTCAGCGCCAGCGCGCGCTTGACCACCTCGCGCGGGTGCACCTCGGACGCGTCCAGGCTGCCGGCGAACAGCTCCTCGAAGGCCAGCGCGCGGTGCCGCGTGTCCAGGAACAGCGCCGCGAATACCTCGCGCGGCCGCGCCCGCAGCTTCAGCGCGAAATAGCGGCCGGCCGCGTGCGGGTCGTTCAGCATCTCGCCGCGGGCCAGGCCGGCGGCCAGGTGGCGCTGGCCCAGTTCGAGCGCGGCGGCCAGCTGGCAGGCGCGCGCCGGCCCCAGGCCGGGCAGGGCGGCCAGCGCCTTGGGCGGGTGGTCGAGCAGGCCGCGCAGCGGGCCGTGGCTGGCGAGCAGGTCGCGCGCGGTGCGTACCGCGTCGCGCCCGGGCAGGCCCGAGCCGAGGAAGATCGCCAGCAGCTCGGCGTCGGACAGCGTGGCGGCGCCGCGCGCCATCAGTTTTTCGCGGGGGCGTTCCTCGGCGGGCCAGTCGCGGATATGCATGGGCGCTTCCTTGGGCTTGGGACGTGCCGCTTCCCTGCGGCGTCATGGCGATTGTTCCGGAAGCTCATGCCCTGGGGTTATCAGACCCGGGAGGGGCGTCGGGTAAGCTGTCGCCTTAGTTCTGGTTCGGAAAATTCTGACGTGGCCCAGGCCCTGGAAGGACAACGCATCCTGCTGTGCGTCGGCGGCGGCATCGCCGCCTATAAATCGTTGGAACTGGTGCGCCGGCTGCGTGATGCCGGCGCGCAGGTGCAGGTGGCGATGACCGCCGGCGCCCAGCAGTTCGTCACCCCGCTGAGCTTCCAGGCCCTGTCCGGCCAGCCCACGCGCACCAGCCTGTGGGACAGCGCCGCCGAGGCCTCCATGGGCCATATCGAGCTGGCGCGCTGGGCCGATCGCGTGCTGATCGCCCCGGCCACCGCCGACCTGTTGGCGCATCTGGCCCACGGCCTGGCCGACGACCTGGTGACCACCCTGGCCCTGGCCACCACCGCCCCGATCACCGTGTGCCCGGCGATGAACCACATCATGTGGAAGCACGCCGCCACCCAGGCCAACCTGGCCACCCTGCGTGCGCGCGGGGTGCAGGTGATCGGGCCCGAGGACGGTCCGCTGGCCGAAGGCGAATCCGGCCCGGGCCGCCTCAGCGAGCCGGACGCGATCGTGGCCGCGCTCAGCCAGGCGGCGCAGGCGGCCGTTCCGCTCGACGGTCCGCTGGCCGGGCTGCATGTCGTGGTCAGCGCCGGTCCCACCTATGAGGATCTGGACCCGGTGCGCTATCTGGGCAACCGCAGCAGCGGCAAGATGGGCTTCGCCGTGGCCCAGGCGGCCGCGCGGCGCGGGGCGAAGGTCACCCTGGTGGCCGGCCCGGTGAGCCTGGGCACCCCGCCCGGCGTGACCCGCGTGGACGTGCGCTCGGCCGCGCAGATGCGCGCGGCGGTGTTCGGCGCCTTCCCGGCCGATGTCTACATTGGCGCCGCCGCGGTCGCCGACTACACCCCGCGCATGCCGGCGCCCAACAAGATCAAGAAGTCCAGCGAATCGCTGGCGCTGGACCTGGTCCGCACGCCGGACATCCTGGCCGAGGTCGCCGCCTCGGTGCAGCCGCTCAAGCTGGTGGTCGGCTTCGCCGCCGAGACCGAGAACGTGGCCGAGTACGCGCGCGGCAAGCTGCTGGCCAAGCGCCTGGACATGATCGTGGCCAACCGGGTCGGCATCCCCGACGGCGGCTTCGAGAGCGACAGCAACGCGATGACCGCGTTCTGGAAGGATGGCCAGCGCGAGTTCCCTTCCGCGCCCAAGACCGCCCTGGCCGAGGCGCTGGTGGACCTGATCGGGGAGCGTCTGCGCGCATGAGCCTGCCGATGGAAGTCAAACTGCTGGACCCGCGCTTCGGCGAGACCTGGCCGCTGCCGGCCTATGCCACCGCGGCCAGCGCCGGGCTGGACCTGCGCGCCGCGCTGGAGACCCCGCTCACGCTGGGGCCGGGCGAGACCGTGCTGGTGCCCAGCGGCATCGCCATCCATCTGGCCGATCCCCATCTGTGCGCGGTGGTGCTGCCGCGCTCGGGCCTGGGCCATCGCCACGGCATCGTGCTGGGCAATGGCACCGGCCTGATCGATGCCGACTACCAGGGCCCGCTGCTGATCAGCCTGTGGAACCGCAGCAGCGAGGCCTTCGTGATCCAGCCCGGCGACCGGGTCGCGCAGCTGGTGGTGTTGCCCATCGCGCGCGTAGCGTTGAAGATCGTGGATACTTTCGTGGAAAGCGCGCGTGGAGAAGGGGGCTTCGGCCACACGGGCGTCCGCTGACAGGGGCGAAACGTCGCATGGCTGGATTCAAACGAAGGACCGCGAAGACAGGCAGCGGGCAACACGTGCTGCTGCTGTCCGCCCTGCTGGTGCTGCTGGCCGCGTGGTTCGGCTGGAGCGCCTGGGTGCTCTACCAGGAAGGTGCGCGCCGCGACGCGCTGCTGCAGGCGCGCGATGCCGCCGTGCAGGGCCTGCAGCAGAACCTGCAGACCCAGACCGCCAAGCTAGACCAGCGGGTGGCCACGCCCGCCTTCCAGGCCGCGGTGAGCGCCGACGACACCGCCGCGGTCGGCGCGGCGATCAAGGCCGGCTGGCCCGAGGTGGAAGCCGTCGACATGCTGCCTGCCGATCTTCAGTCCGCCTACGCCGATGCCGCCAGCTTCGGCTACAGCAAGCTGGCGCTGCTGGAAGCCGCGCAGCAGGCCAAGGGCGCGATCGTCGGCGCGGTGCGCGACGGCACGGGCACCGGCCTGGCGCTGGCCGTGCCGGTGCAGAACCGGCTGCTCTACGTGCGCCTGCCGATGGCGCTGCTGACCGCCCCGATCGACGGCGCGCAGGTGCCGGGAGCCTATCTGGCCCTGCGCCAGGGCGGCTTCACCCTGCGCGAGGTCGGCGATGCGGGCCTGTCCGGGTCCGCCGACGCGCTCTCGCGCCCGGTCGGCCAGACCGGCCTGCGCGTGGCCGCCGCCGTCCCCGACGAAAGCGAGGGCCCGCTGGGCCTGGGCGCGCTCCCCAGCGCGATCGTGGCCTTGCTGCTGCTGGCGCTGGCCGCGCTGGTGGCGGCGCTGACCACCGGCAAGGTCAAGCTCAAGGTGCCCGAACTGCGTCGCGGCAAGGGCGAGGACGTGGCCGACGACGGCCTGACCCTGGACCAGGCCGTGCAGTCGCACCGCGCCGCCGCGGCGGCCAGGGCGGCGGACGAGGCCGATGCCGATGCCGAAGCAACGGCCACCGACGCGCCGGTCGAGACGGTCGGCTCGGCGGCCGCGCCGGCCGCCAAGCTGGTGCGTGGCACCACCGTGGATCCGGGCATCTTCCGCGCGTACGACATCCGCGGCGTGGTCGGCAAGACGCTGAGCGTGCCGGTGGCCGAGCTGATCGGCCAGGCGATCGGCTCGGTGATGGCCGAGCAGGGCCTGACCGAAGTGGTCGTCGCCCGCGACGGCCGCCTGTCCGGCCCGGAGCTGTCCACCGGCCTGATCGAAGGCCTGCGCAAGGCCGGTCGCGATGTCATCGACATCGGCATGGTGCCCACGCCGGTGGCGTATTTCGCCGCCTTCCACCTGCGCACCGGCACCTGCGTGGCGGTCACCGGCAGCCACAATCCGCCGGACTACAACGGCTTCAAGATCGTGGTCGGCGGCGAGACGCTGTCCGGCGCCGCCATCACCGATCTCTACACCCGCATCAGCGAAGGGCAGCTGCACGGCGCCGAGCGCGGCGGCCTGACCCAGCGCGAGATCGCCGAGGACTACGTCCAGCGCATCGCCAGCGACGTGCAGCTGGCGCGTCCGCTCAAGGTCGTGGTCGATGCCGGCAACGGCGTGGCCGGCGAGATCGCCCCGGTGCTGCTGGAGGCCATCGGCGCCGAGGTCGTGCCGCTGTACTGCGACATCGACGGCACCTTCCCCAACCATCACCCCGATCCCAGTGAGCCGGACAACCTGCTCGACCTGGCCTCGACGGTGAAGCGCTTCGACGCCGATCTGGGCCTGGCCTTCGACGGCGACGGCGACCGCCTGGGCGTGGTCACCCACGACGGCCACGTCATCTTCCCCGACCGCCTGCTGATGCTGTTCGCCGCCGACGTGCTCGAACGCAACCCCGGCGCGATGGTGATCTACGACGTCAAGTGCACCGGCAAGCTGCAGGGCTGGACGCTGCGCAACGGCGGCACGCCCTTGATGTGGCAGACCGGGCATTCGCTGATCAAGGCCAAGATGCGCGAGACCGGCGCCGAACTGGCCGGTGAGATGAGCGGACACTTCTTCTTCCAGGAGCGCTGGTACGGCTTCGACGACGGCCTTTACGCCGCCGCGCGCCTGCTGGAGATCCTGGCTGCGCGCGACGACCAGACCCCGAGCGAGATCCTCGACGCGCTGCCCGACGGCGTGTCCACGCCGGAGATCAAGGTCGAGGTGCCCTCCGGCGATGCGCATGCGATCGTGCAGGCGTTCGTGGACGCGGCCCGGTTCGACGGTGCGCGCCTGTCCACCATCGATGGCCTGCGAGCGGACTGGGACGACGGCTGGGGCCTGCTGCGCGCCTCCAACACCACCCCGGTGCTGGTGCTGCGCTTCGAAGCCTCGGACGCGGCGGCGCTGGAGCGCATCCGCAGCGCGTTCCGCAGCCAGCTGCAGGCCGTGGCGCCGGAGCTCAAGCCCCGCTTCTGAGGCGCGGCAATAGCGCGAAGGCGGAGCGGGCTCCGGCAGGGCCACGATCGTCGACCAGCAACTGCTTTGTGGGAGCAACTGGCCCCTCAACTCCAGCAGCTGCCCGTCTGTAGAGCGGAGCTCGCTCCGCTGCTCTTCGTTCGGTTCGTAGGGAAGGCGCCAGCGGAGCAAGCTCCGCTGCGCTTCGTTCGGTTCGTGGGGAAGGCCCCAGCGGAGCAAGCTCCGCTCTACAGGTGGGAGCAACTGGCCCCTTAACTCCAGCAGCCGCCCGCCTGTAGAGCGGAGCTCGCTCCGCTGCTCTTCGTTCGGTTCATGGGGAAGGCCCCAGCGGAGCAAGCTCCGCTCTACAGGTGGGAGCCGCTACCGGGAAAGCTCCATCGCCGCCGTGGCGGCTCCCACGACAGGTTCAGGCCTCGGCAGTAAGTACAGAGGTGCCTGCCGCCATCGCCAGGCCAAGCAGCAGTAGCTTCGCGAGCCTGCCGGTGTACAGCAGGTCCAGCCACCCGCACCCACCTCAACCATTGGCCGCAGCGCTGGCCTTCATGTCGCGGTAGCGCTTCAAGGTGTCCTCCACCTCGGCGCTGAGCTGCGTGCGCTGCTGCTCGAAATTGGTCAGCAGCGCCTGCTGGCGCAGCAGGTCGGTGTGGCGCTGGCGCACGTCCTCGGCCAGCTTGGCGTCGACCTTGCGGCCGGCCAGTTCGGCGTTGCTGGCCTGCTGCAGCTTGATCACCAGCGCCTCGCGCATGCTGGTCAGATTGAAGCGCGCGGTCTGCACGTTGTTGTCGATCAGCGTGGTGCGCTCGTTGAACACGCGCTTGAGATCGTCCTCGGACGCATAGGACAGCAACATCGCCTGCTCGGTGCGCTTGCGCGTGTCCTCGGCCGCCTGGTCGGCCCGCGCCTGGGCGGCGGCGGCGGCCAGGTCGGCGCGCTGCTCGGCGGTCAGCGCCTGGCCGACCGCGCCGGTGCGCGCACCGCTGGTGGCGCTGAATTCGTCGCGCGCGCTGTTGACCTGATCCGGCGGCAGCGCATCGGAGCAGGTGCGGCCGCTCTTGGGGTCGTTCCAGCAATAGAGCTTCTTGGCCTTGGGCGCATCCTGCGCGCCCGCCGTCAGCGCCGCCGCGGCCAGCGGCATCATCAGCGTCGCGGCGAACCTGGTCCTGGTCATGACAGCCCCCTTGCTGCCAGTGGCGATTACGCGGCGCTGCCGTACCGGGCCCGGTAGGCCAGCAACTGCTCGCGGTGGCCGACAAGTTCCGCATTTTCCCCGGCGAATGCAAGCAGATCGTGCAGGCTGGCCACCGCGATCACCGGCACGCCGGTCTCGGCGGCCACGCGCTGGGCGGCCGACAGGCGCTGGCCGTCCTCGCCGAGGATTTCCTGGCGATCCAGCGCCACCACGATCCCGGCCGGCACGCCGCCGGCCGCGGTGATCAGGCCCAGCGCCTCGCGGATGGCGGTGCCGGCGGTGATCACATCGTCCACGATCAGCACCCGGCGCTCGTCCAGCGGCGCGCCGATCAGCGTGCCGCCCTCGCCGTGGTCCTTGGCCTCCTTGCGGTTGAAGGCCAGCGGCAGGTCGCGGCCGCGGCGGGCGAACTCCATGCCCAGCGCGGTCGCCAGCGGGATGCCCTTGTAGGCCGGGCCGAACAGCAGGTCGAACGACACCCCGGCCTCCTCGATCGCATCGGCGTAGCAGCCGGCCAGCTCGGCCAGCGCCGCGCCGCTGTCGAAGCGCCCGGCGTTGAAGAAATAGGGGCTCAGGCGGCCCGACTTGAGCGTGAACTCGCCGAAACGCAGCGCGTTGGCGCGCAGGGCCAGCTGAAGGAAGCGCGCACGGTGGTTGGACATGGGCGTCTTGAACGTGTGGGGATGGGCAAAGGTTAGCAGGCGGCGGCGGCCGGATCGGGCGGTATGCTTGCGCGTCGCTTCTGTCTTCGGCTCCAACTCCATGCGCATCATCAGCTTCAACGCCAACGGCCTGCGCTCGGCCGCGTCCAAGGGCTTCTTTCCGTGGTTCTCCGCACAGGACGCCGACGTGCTGTGCGTTCAGGAGACCAAGGCCCAGGAACATCAGCTGGCCGGGCCCGAATTCCTGCCGCCCGGCTACAAGGCCTACTTCCGCGACGCGACCACCAAGAAGGGCTACTCAGGCGTGGCGATCTACAGCAAGGTCGAGCCCGACGAGATCCGGACCGCGCTGGGCTGGCCGGAATTCGACGAGGAGGGCCGTTACCTGGAGGCGCGCTTCGGCAATCTGAGCGTGGTGTCCTTCTACATCCCGTCCGGCTCTTCGGGCGAGCTGCGCCAGGGCTACAAGTTCCAGGTCATGGAATGGCTCAAGCCGATCCTGGACCAGTGGCTGGCCAGCGGCCGCGACTATGTGCTGTGCGGGGACTGGAACATCGTGCGCACCCGGCTGGACATCCGCAACTGGACCAGCAACCAGAAGAACTCCGGCTGCCTGCCGCCCGAGCGGGACTGGCTCAACGGCCTGTGCGCCGACGAGGGCGCGCAGGTCGACGTGGCCGCCGGCCGCGGCTGGGTCGACGCCTACCGCGTGCTGCATCCGGAAGGGCAGGACTACACCTGGTGGTCCAACCGCGGCGCGGCGCGCGCCAACAACGTGGGGTGGCGCATCGACTACCAGTTCGCCACGCCCGGCTTGCGCGATCGCCTGCTCGGCTGCGCGATCTACCGCGAGCAGCGCTTCTCCGACCATGCCCCGTTCACCGTGGACTACGCCCGGTGAGCGCCGCGCCCGGCGGGCGGCCGGTGTCCTACAAAGGGTGGCGCGGGATCAAGGCCGCATTCGCCACGCCCTCGGCGCTGACCATGGCGCTGCTGGGCTTCGGCAGCGGACTGCCGTTCCTGCTGATCGCCTCGCAGACCCTGTCCACGCGCCTGCGCGACGTCGGCCTGCAGCTGGGCGAGATCGGCCTGATCAGCCTGGCCAGCTTCTTCTACCTGCTCAAGTTCGTCTGGGCGCCGCTGATCGACCGCTACACGCTGCCGCTGCTGTCCGCGGCTGGGGCGGCGGCGCTCCTGGCTGTTGGCCGCGCAGGTGCTGGTCGCGGCCAGCCTGTTCGCGCTCGGCGCCATGCGGCCGGAACTGGGCGTGGCCGGGCTGGTGACTTGGGTACTGGTGGGCTCCTTCGCCGGCGCCACCCAGGACGCGGTGGTCGATGCCTACCGCATCGAGATCGCCCCGGAGAGCGCGCAGGCCGCGCTGGCGGCCACCTACATCCTGGGCTATCGCATCGCGCTGATTGTCGGCGGCGCCGGCGCGCTGTACATGGCCGAGTTCGAGGACTGGAAGATCGCCTACTTCTGCATGGCCGCGCTGATGCTGGTGCCCATCGTCACCACGCTGGTCAGCCGCGAGCCGGTGCGACCGGAAGCCACGGTGGTGCGGCGGATCGACTTCTTCGGCGCCTTCTGGCAACCGATCGTCGGCTTCTTCACCACCAACGGCTGGAAGCTGGCGCTGGCGCTGCTGCTGTTCGTCGGCCTGTTCAAGTTCCCCGACCAGGTGATCGGCGTCATGGCCGGGCCGTTCTACCTGGACTCGGGCTTCACCAAGTCCGACATCGCCACGGTGTCCAAGCTGTTCGGCATCTGGATGAGCATCGTCGGCGCCTTCGGCGGCGGCATGGCGGTGGCGGCGTTCGGCTTCAGGCGCATGCTGCTGCTGGCCGCGCTGGCGGTGGCGCTGTCCAACCTGGCCTTCCTGCTGATGGCCCAGCATCCCGGCCAGCTATGGGCGTTCTACGCGGCGCTGAGCGCGGACAACATCTCGCAGGGCTTCGCCGGCACCGTGCTGGTGGCCTTCATGTCCTCGCTGACCGACCGCAACTTCACCGCCACCCAATACGCGCTGCTGGTCTCGCTGGCCAACCTGCCGGGCAAGTTCGTGGGCGGCGTCTCGGGGTACATCGTCGAGGCCACCTCGTATTCGACCTTCTTCGCCCTGAGCGCGCTGACCGTGATCCCCACGCTGGCCTTGCTTGCCTGGCTGTGGCGTCGTATCAAGGAGCCTTCCAGGACAGTGGCCGCACCCGACCATGACCGACCTGCTCATCCGTGACCTCGATCCGATCCTGACCGATCGCATCCGCCGCGTCGCCCAGGCGCGCGGCTGGAGCACCGAGGAGACCATCAGCCGCCTGATCGAGCACGGCCTGTTCGCGGTCGAGGCCGAGGTGCGCAACGGCTTCAGCGACCCGGAGGTCGCCGTCCTGTCCGAGGCCATCGCGGCGCTGCGCGCGGTGCCGCACGGCGGCCCGGCGTCTTAGCCGCCGCTTTCGCCCTCAGGTCAATTCCGGGCGCCGAGGTTTCCCGCGAATTCCGACGCGATCAGGCCGGATATAGCGCGCCCAGCACGCGCAGGCCCTTGGCGCCGCTGACGCTGGGCAGGTTGCCGGGGCGCCCGGCCAGGGTCTCGCGGGCCAGCCAGGCAAAGCCCATGGCCTCGACGTAGTCCGGATGCAGGCCGTGGGCCTCGGTGGATTCGACCACCACGCCCGCGCAGCCGCGCCGCCAGGCGCTGCATCAGCACCGGGTTGTGCACGCCGCCGCCGCAGACCATCACCCGCGCGGTGCCGGGCTGGGTCGCGCGCAGCGCCCCGGCCACGGTGACCGCGCTGAGTTCGACCAGCGTGGCCTGCACGTCGGCCGGCGCCAGCGCGCCCTGGCCGAGCTTGCTTTCGACCCAGGCCAGGTGGAACTGCTCGCGACCGGTGCTCTTGGGCGGCGGCTGGGCGAACCACGGCTCGTCCAACAGCTGCGCCAGCAGCGCTTCATCGGGCTTGCCGGTCGCGGCGAAGGCGCCGCCGGCATCGAAGGCCATGCCGGTATGCCGTTCGCACCAGGCGTCCAGCAGCGCATTGGCCGGGCCGGTATCGAAGCCGCGCACCGCGCCGCTGCCCGGCAGCAGGGTCAGGTTGCCGATGCCGCCCAGGTTGAGCACCGCCCGGTCTTCGCCCGGGTCATGCAGCATCGCGGCGTGGAAGGCCGGCATCAGCGGCGCGCCATGGCCGCCCGCGGCGACGTCGCGCCGGCGGAAGTCGGCCACGGTCGGGATGCCGGTGCGCTCGGCGATGACATTGCCGTCGCCCATCTGCCAGGTGAAAGGGAAGGTGCCCTCCGGGCGATGGCGCACGGTCTGCCCGTGCGAGCCGATCGCCCGCACCAGCGCCCGGTCCAGCCCGGACTGGGTGATCAGCCGGCCCGCCGCATGGGCGAAGGCCAGCGCGACCTGCACGTCCAGTTCGCCCAGCTCGTCCAGCGAGGTCGCCTCGCCGCCCTGGCCCAGCTCGATCAGACGCGTGCGCAGCGCGTCGTCCCAGCGGTAGGTGCGGCCCATCAGCAGCTGCGGCTCGGGGTCGAAGCGCACCAGCGCCACGTCGATCCCATCGGCGCTGGTGCCGGAAATCATGCCCAGATAGAGGTCGCCCAGCGCCGGCTTGCGTGCCAGCGGTCCGCCGGCGCGCGCCGCAGCCGGCGGAGTCACTGGCGATCCGGCCGCTTGCGCGACGCCTCCAGCGCCTGGGCCAGCGTCACGGACGGCTGCGGCGCCGTGGCCGGCGAGGCATCGGCGTAGATCGCGCTTTCCACGGTGTGGATGCGGGCCAGCGCGCTCGAGGTCTGGGTCTTGAACTGCGCCAGCACCGTGCCGGACAGCGGCTCGGGCGGCGGCAGGGTGACCTTCAGCGGGTTGCGGTGCACGCCGTTGACGCGGAATTCGTAGTGCAGGTGCGGGCCGGTGGCCATGCCGGTGGACCCGACGTAGCCGATCACCGTGCCCTGCGCGATGCGCTGGCCGGTCTTGATCTTGGCGAAGCGCGACATGTGCCCGTACAGCGTCGTGCGGCCCTGACCATGGTCCAGGATCACCACATTGCCGTAGCCGCGCTGCTGGCCGGCGAACTGCACGCGCGCATCGCCCGCGGCCATGATCGGCGTGCCGGTGGCCGCGGCGTAGTCCACGCCCTGGTGCATGCGCATCGTGCCCAGGATCGGATGATGCCGCGCGCCGAAGGTCGAGCTCAGCCGCGCGTAGGGAATCGGCATGCGGATGAAGCTGCGCTTGAGCGGCTTGCCGCTGGCGGTGAAGTACTCCGGCTGCCCGCCCGGGCGCGTGAAGCGGAAGCCCGAATGCAGCTTGCCGTCCACGGTGAAAGTCGCCGCCTGGACCGGACCGGTGGCCACCAGCTGGCCCTCGCGCCAGGTCTGCTCGACCACCACGCTGAAGCGGTCGTTGGCTTCCAGGTCGGAGTTGAAGTCGATGTCGTACTTGAAGATTTCGTCGGTCAGCGCATTGATGTTGGCCGCCGTCAACCCGGCCTTGCGCGCCGAGCGGATCAGCGAACTGCCGACCTTGCCGCTCAGCACCGCGGTGCGCACGCTGACCTCGCGCTTGATCACCCGCTCGGTGACCGCCTCGTCACTGATGTCCAGCTGCACGCGCGAGGCCATGTCGCGGTCGTAGCGCAGCGCCTTGAGCACGCCCTCGGCGGGAAGATCGAAGGCGATCTCATCGCCCGGATGCAGGCGGCGCAGTTCGGCCGCGGCCGCCTTGTTCTCCATCACCCGCTGCAGGGTGGCGGCCGGCACGCCCATCTCTTCGAAGATCGCGCTAAGAGTCTGGCCGGGGCGGACGTTCACCGTCTGCCAGTTGTCGCCTGCCGAGGCCGCTGCGGCCTGCGTGTCGATCTCGGGCAGCGCCAGCGGCACGCTGGCCAGCGGCTTGCGCTGCGGCTGTACCACGCTGGAGAAGCCCGGCACGATGGTGGCCACCATGATGCCAATGGTGGTGAACAGGGACGCGTGGATCCACTGCCGGCGCGTCCACCGGCCCTGGGGCAGGTGCTGGGTCAGTTGGCGGTGGAGAGCGGACTCTCGAAGGACTTCCAGTCGTTCGCGAAAGCGTTGCTTGCGGCGGCTGCCGTCCCCGTGCGTCTGCATCGATGTCTTCACCCTGGGGCCCAAGCGGAAGGCCCAATCGAGCTACCATAGTCAGGCATGGGGAGCAGGTCAAACCGTTGAGCGGATTGGTTTTTTCCTGCGGTCCGGCGTTAACCTCGATTTAACCGCGCGTTCAACTTTGTGGTGGCCGCGCCGGTCTCTTTCTTCATCTGGAACCTCACGTGTCACAGGCAGACGCACTGCAACTGATCGGCCGCGGCGCCGACGAAATCCTCAAACTCGAAGACCTGCAGCAACGCCTGCAATCCGGCCGTCCGCTGCGCATCAAGGCCGGGTTCGACCCGACCGCGCCGGACCTGCACCTGGGCCACACGGTGCTGCTCAACAAGATGCGGCAGTTCCAGGACCTGGGCCATCAGGTGATCTTTCTGATCGGCGACTTCACCGGGATGATCGGCGACCCGACCGGCAAGAACGTCACCCGCAAGCCGCTCACCCGCGAGGACGTGCTGGCCAATGCGCGCACCTACGAGGACCAGGTGTTCAAGGTGCTGGACCGCGA